>NZ_JAKKCV010000003.1:0-637895 GCF_021728035.1 Pseudoalteromonas sp. L21
ATAGTCACTCATAAGAAATTGAGACTCTAAATTTGTTTGCGTCATCTAGCGAACTAGACTCTGCTGTTAGAACTCAATCTGTACGAGTGCCCACACAGATGATTGCTTTATATTGTTAAAGAACGTTGCGACGTTGTCGCTAGGGATGCGTATAATACATCCTTAATTTTTCGAGTCAACACTTAATTTCAAACTTTCTTTTTAGACCGTTTTAAACCGAAGTTTTACTTAACTCTCTGTCACCTTGTTCAGCGCCTTTCGTTGCTGCCCGCCGTGTCAGTGGATGCGCATTATAGGGAGATGGATTTTTTACGCAAGCACTTTTCGCAGGTTTTTTTGATTATTTTTAAATTAACCAGATACCCACCAAATGCAAACAAGTTACACACAGCAAGCTGTGGATAACGTGAGTTTTTTAACAGAATAACTAAACTCTCCTCTCTTGTTATGGTAAGTTTCGCCGCAGATTCCACTCGCTCACAAGGCAAGAAAAAATGACAGATATTATAAATAGTATAAGTGGCCTTCTCTGGGGCCACATTCTGGTTTACCTATTAATAGCCGCGGGGCTATTTTTTACACTTCGACTTGGCTTTATACAATTCACCCAATTTCCTCATATGGTCAAAGTGATGTTCCAAAGTCGCAAAGGATGTGGTGAAGGTATTTCTTCATTTCAAGCATTTTGTACTTCCCTAGCAGCACGAGTTGGTACGGGTAATATGGCAGGCGTGGCCGTTGCACTTTATTTAGGTGGCGCTGGGGCTATATTTTGGATGTGGTTGATTGCGCTAATAGGAATGGCGACCAGTTTTGCCGAAAGTACACTTGCACAAGCCTATAAAACCGTCGATGAAGAGGGTAACTTTCGAGGTGGCCCTGCTTATTATATGGAATACGGTTTAGGCAAACGCTGGATGGGCGTTATTTTTTCACTTTGCTTAATTTTAGCTTTCGGTCTTGTCTTTAATGCTGTTCAATCAAACTCTATTGCAGCAGCCTTTGAAGTTGCATTTGGAGTTCCTAATTATATAGTTGGTATCTCGCTTGTTCTTGGCTCCGGTATCATTATCTTCGGCGGGTTAAGAACAATCTCTCGATTTGCAGAAATGGTTGTTCCATTCATGGCTCTAGCCTACTTCCTCGTAGCTCTTTATGTTTGTATAAGTAACTACAATTTACTACCTGATGTATTTATGCATGTAATAAATAGTGCGTTTGGCATTGAGCAAGCTGGCGCTGGTGCTATTGGTTATGGTGTAATGCAGGCCATGATCCAAGGTATTAAACGTGGTCTGTTTTCTAATGAAGCCGGTATGGGTAGTGCAGCAAACGCCGCAGCGACAGCTACACCCAACCCTCCTCACCCAGCTTCTCAAGGTTACGTACAAATGCTAGGTGTATTTGTTGATACCATCATCATATGTAGCGCGACTGCGGCACTGATTTTATTATCACAACAATTGGTACCTGATTCAGGCGTGACTGGTATTGCATTAACACAAGCAGCACTAGAGGAGCATGTTGGCAGTTGGGGCGCAACTTTTATTGCGGTGGCAATTTTGTTTTTTGCATTTACCTCTATTGTTGCAAATTATTCTTACGCTGAAACTAATTTATTATTCTTAGAACATAATCATGCAGCTGGTATGTTAGTTTTTAGATTACTTGTTCTTGGTATGGTCATGTTTGGTGCACTTGGCGAGTTGCCAATCGTGTGGACTCTTGCGGATATTTCAATGGGGCTAATGGCTATTGTAAATGTAATAGCCCTATTCATGTTGTCTGGCGTCGTCATTTGGTTAGCTAAGGATTACAACACTCAACGCAAAGCGGGTAAGTTACCTACTTTTGATCCTTCGCAAAACAAAAAACTGAATCAAACAATTCCTAAAGGCGCGTGGCGCAAATAATCTAGTTTAATAAGTACTTAATTGGGGAGCGCTTGCGCTCCCTTTTTTGTATTTGCTAACTTTTCAAAGACAGACAATATGAATGTCGTCTGCTGCTCGTTGAGTTTATCTTTAAGTTGATGTGCAAGCTGTTCTTTAATTTGCTCTTTTAATACTTATTTTTGCTCAAAGGATAATAATCACTGTGTTTGTTGCTAATAAGATTGTACGGCAGTCAGCATATCCATCACTACGTCATTATCAAAGTCGATCAACGCTGTTTTAGCATCACCAATAGCCTGTTCTGATTTATCGAAAACAGTCGAAACTTTTTCAACTAACACATTAACTTCATGAATTTTAAGTACGTCATTAATGTTCGACATATTAATTGCGATAGGAATAAGCACTAATGAAATTGCTAAGCAAACCCCAAACACTGCACCAACCCAAAACTGATTTAAGCCCCGTTTAAATTGCTCCATTATCTTTCCTTGATCCTATTTATTGAATCAGTAGAACTTAAAAAAGACTTAGGAAACTATAGAGCTATTTTGGCAATAAAAAAATAATTAGATGAGATTGTTAAAAGAAATATAAAAGAGGTATTTTATATAAATGGTGCCCGGGGCCGGACTTGAACCGGCACGTCCTTACGAACGAGGGATTTTAAATCCCTTGTGTCTACCAATTCCACCACCCGGGCATCGGGTTGCTCATATGAGCGTGTGGAGTATTATATGGAGGCGGAACCCGGAGTCGAACCGAGGTAGACGGATTTGCAATCCGCTGCATGGCCACTCTGCCATTCCGCCTTATCGCTTCCAAATAATTGGAGCGGCACACGAGGCTCGAACTCGTGACCTCAACCTTGGCAAGGTTGCGCTCTACCAACTGAGCTAGTGCCGCAAATTTTTTCTGTCAGTATTTCGTCCGTTGGTGCACAACCTTGAGGTTGCAGTAATAACGTTCTGGCAACTGAGCTAGTGCCGCAAATTTTTTCTGTCAGTATTTCGTCCGTTGGTGCACAACCTTGAGGTTGCAGTAATAACGTTCTGGCAACTGAGCTAGTGCCGCAAATTTTTTTCTGTCAGTATTTCGTCCGTTTGTGCATAACCTTGAGGTTGCGGTAATAACGTTCTGGCAACTGAGCTAGTGCCGCAAATTTTTTCTTCATCCATAAACTATTTAAGTTTAAATGGTGCCCGGGGCCGGACTTGAACCGGCACGTCCTTACGAACGAGGGATTTTAAATCCCTTGTGTCTACCAATTCCACCACCCGGGCATCGGGTTTGCTATTTAAAGCAAGTGGATAAAGCTAATATGGAGCGGCACACGAGGCTCGAACTCGTGACCTCAACCTTGGCAAGGTTGCGCTCTACCAACTGAGCTAGTGCCGCATCATATTAACTCTAAGGTTAAATCTAAAAAATTTTAAAACTACACTTGGTGTTGCAGTTAACCACAAATGGTGCCCGGGGCCGGACTTGAACCGGCACGTCCTTACGAACGAGGGATTTTAAATCCCTTGTGTCTACCAATTCCACCACCCGGGCATCGGGTTGCTCTTAGAGCGCGTGGAGTGTTGAATGGAGGCGGAACCCGGAGTCGAACCGAGGTGGACGGATTTGCAATCCGCTGCATGGCCACTCTGCCATTCCGCCAAGCTAGATAATTGGAGCGGCACACGAGGCTCGAACTCGTGACCTCAACCTTGGCAAGGTTGCGCTCTACCAACTGAGCTAGTGCCGCTTTCTTTATCTTGGGGGCTATGCCCTCTCAACACGGACGCATTCTACAGAGATTATTAAACGCGTCAATATAAAAAATGCCAGTTTTGAACTGTTTGCTTATTTTTTATCTAAAACGGTGTGTAATTAGACGTTTAGGATCAATTTTTGGTCAACTCTGACCACGCAGCCATCAAATATTGCAACATAGAACTAAGCGTTAACAGTGTCGCAATATATAAAAGCCCATAACTTAAGTAGATCATCCAAGTGTCAAATTGCCAAATTAAGCCAATAATCGCTAGCATTTGTGCGGCGGTCTTGAATTTGCCCATATTTGATACGGCCACGTTGTCGCGTTTACCCTGCTCGGCCATCCATTCACGCAGTGCAGAAATAACAATTTCACGACTGATAATAACAAGTGCAGGTATTGTCATATATAAGCTCTGATAGTGACTAGAAAGCGCTACAAGTGCTGCGCAAACCATTACTTTATCGGCAACAGGATCTAAGAAAGCACCAAAGGGTGTTGACTGATCAAGTCGACGAGCTAAGTAGCCATCAAGAATATCAGTGATTGACGCAAGCCAGAATACAAATGCCGCTGCGAAAAACGCCCATGAGAATGGCAAATAAAAAATCACCAAAAAAATAGGGATTAGAAAAAGTCTAAAGGTTGTGAGTGTGTTTGGAATATTCCACATAACTACTTGGAGATGTCTTTTTTTCTATATTCGCATGAAGGCTACGCCTTGTCATGCAAATGATTAAATATCTTCTCAGCCATTTCAGGGCTGATCCCAGGAACTTGTTTTAATTGTTCTATATTAGCAGCTTTTACCCCTTGCATGCCCCCTAAATATTTTAAAATTGATTGACGACGCTTTTGCCCTACCCCAGAAATCTCTTCGAGTAGTGATTGAGTTCGCTGTTTTTGTCTTTTATTACGGTGACCTGCAATAGCAAAACGGTGTGATTCATCACGAATATGTTGAATTAAATGAAGAGCTGGCGCATCTGAATCAAGTGGAATTGTTTTGCGTCCTCCATCTATGAGTAAAGTTTCTAACCCTGGTTTTCGGCTAGTCCCTTTTGCGACACCCACTAACAGTGGCATTTTATTATGCGGCCACGTTTCAAAATACTGTTCAGCACGAGACAGTTGACCTTTACCACCATCGATGAAAATAACATCGGGTATTTTTTCTTCGTCGACTACTTTGTTGTAGCGCTTATTTAATGCGAACTCCATGGCGGCATAGTCATCTCCACCAGTAATCCCCGTAACATTAAAACGGCGATACTCTTTATTATTAGGTCCTTGCGAATCAAACACAACACAACTAGCAACCGTGTTTTCACCCATTGTATGACTGATATCAAAACATTCCATGCGATTAATATCATCAAGACGTAGCGTTTCTTTTAATTGCGCATAGCGTTTATTAATTGAGTCTTGGGTACTTTGTTTTACACTGATGCTATTTAATGCATTTTTGTTAGCTAGCTTTAGATACTGTGCCCGCTCACCTCGATTAGCAACTTTTAAACTGACTTTACGCTCTGAAATAGCCGTAAGTGCCTCACTTAAAGGCTCACCCTCTTCAATACTAAACGGTAATATAATTTCTTTGGCGATACGCCCTGTTGCACCGGGCGCTAAATAATACTGGCCTAAGAAAGAAGTCAAAATTTCTTCTTGCCCTGAATCCTTTGGCACTTTCGGAAAGTAGGTTTTACTGCCCAGCACTTTATGGTCGCGGATCATTAATAAGTGAACTGCATTTAAACCATTCAGATGAGCAAAGCCCACAACATCCATTTCAGCATGATTACCTGAAATAGATTGTTGTTCCTGCATTTTTCTAAGTAGCATTATTTGATCGCGCACTTTTGCAGCTAATTCAAATTTCAGCTCTTTACTGGCTTGCTCCATCTTGGCAATTAAATCAGCAATAACTTCATGTGATTTACCCAGTAAGAATTTACGAACAAAATCAACTTCTTGCTTGTATTCTTCATCTGAAACTTTATTGACACAGGGTGCAGAACAACGCTTCAATTGGTATTGAAGGCAAGGACGACTTCTAGCTCGATAATAAGCATCTTCACATTGGCGAACAGGGAAGATCTTTTGCATTAACCGCAAGCTTTCGGATACGGCACCTGCACTGGGAAAAGGCCCAAAATACTCACCTTTAATTTTGCGACTACCGCGGTGAAAAGCTAAGCGTGGATGTTTATGATCAGTCAGTAAAATATATGGATATGATTTATCATCTCGCAGTAAAATATTGTAGCGAGGCTGGTATTTTTTTATTAGATTATTTTCAAGTAATAGAGCTTCGGTTTCGGTATTAGTTAGAGTGACTTCAATACCACAAATATTACTTACTAAGACACGGGTTTTACTATCAGTAACATTACTGCGGAAATAACTACTGACACGCTTTTTTAGGCTTTTAGCCTTCCCTACATAAATTACTTGCCCTTCATTATCAAGCATCCTGTAGACACCAGGTTCGCTTGATAATGTTTTAAGAAAGCGGGCAGAATCGAAATCAGACATTGAGCAAATTAATGCGAACTATCAATATCGATCATTTTATGGCGGATCGCTAAATGAGTTAGCTCTACATCACCACCCACATTGAGCTTTTCAAACATGCGGTAGCGATAACTATTCACTGTTTTTGAACTGAGGTTAAGACGGTCAGCGATATCTTGCGCTTTTTCACCTTTAGTGATCATTAACATAATCTGTAACTCACGCTCAGATAAACTCTGAAACGGGTTTTCATCTGTTCGACCACTAACCTGTGCAAGTGCAATTTGCTGTGCTATTTCTGGTGCAATATAACGTTGACCTGCATTTACAGCACGAATCGCATTCACCATTTCATCTGAGCCTGCCCCTTTGGTTAGATAACCATGAGCACCTATCTGCATCACTTTGCTAGGAAATGGGTCTTCGCAATGCACAGTAAGCACGATTATTTTTACATCTGGGCAATAACGACAGATTTTCTTCGTTGCTTCTAACCCGCCTATACCTGGCATATTCATGTCCATTAACACTATATCAGGTGAATTTTGACGGCAAAACTGTACTGCTTCTTCACCGGTTTTAGCTTCACCAACCACTTTAAAACCACGAACATCATCAAGTATACGTCTGATCCCTGTCCGTACAAGTTCATGGTCATCAACTAAAAGTACATTAATCAATGGAACACCCTCGAATAACCCAAATATATGCTTTCGCACAATTTAATGTGCCACATTAGCACAGAAACAGCGAAACGATAAATCAAATATCGTCTCGCAAATTAATTTTATGACGAGGCTTTCTCGCTAAAGCGATCAACCCACAATGCAATAATACCATCGCCTGTAACATTACAAGCAGTACCAAAGCTATCTTGCGCTAAATATAGTGCAATCATTAATGCAACAGCGCCTTCATTGAAGCCAAGCATACTGGTTAAAAGCCCCAATGCTGACATAACTGCGCCACCAGGTGCACCCGGTGCTGCAATCATGACGACACCTAACATCATAATAAATGGCAACATGCCGAATAATGATGGCACATCCATATTTGGTGACAAAAACATAACGGCTAATGCGCAAGTAACTATCGTAATAGTTGAGCCTGATAAATGGATGGTTGCACATAATGGTACAGTAAAGTTTGCAACATCTTCTTTTACATTATTTGCTTTGCTCGCACGTAATGAAACTGGGATCGTTGCAGCACTCGACATTGTCCCTAAAGCAGTAAAATAAGCTGGAAGCATATTTTTTACAAGTTCTATTGGATTACGTTTTAATAAAAGACCCGTACTAACATATAAAACTGTTAACCATAACCAGTGCATAATCAGTGCAGCAAGTAAGACAATACCAAACGTTTGTAGTGTATCAACGACTGTGCCTGCAACGGTCATTTCAGCAAAAACACCTGCAATATAAAAAGGAAGCGCAGGGATAATAACTTTTGCTAACAAGCCATCAATTACATCGCGTCCTTGGTCCGACACTTTTTTTAATGTATCAAGTTGCAGTTGACTCATGCCAATACCAAACACAAATGCTGTAGCCAAGGCTGTCATAACCCCCATAAGAGGAGGAATTTCTAAATCGATAAAGCTTCCTACTTCAGTCGCAATTTCAGCTTCGTAGGTTAAGCCACCGTCAAACAACGGGATAATCGTACTAACCAGTAAGAAAGCAAGTGTGCCCGCAATAATAGTCGAGCCATAAGCAAACCCTACTGTTTTACCAAGCAAGTGACCTGAGCCCTTTGGTAAGCCTGCAATACCTGATGCAATAAAGAATAAAATGATCAACGGTATCGTAAAGGTAATCAACTGACCTATTATTTCTTTTATTGTATAAAGGAGTTCAACACCTGTTAATGGCACATATAGTCCCACTAAGATACCAGCAACAATGCCAGCAATTAACTTTAGAATTAAATTCATAACGATCACTTCAATTTTTAGGTGGTAATCTTTTACCACGTTTTGATTTACTTTTGTTATAAAACAGCCAAATTTACGTTTGATTGCGCAATTTACCATCACAACTGACAAGAATCTAATTTGAAAATTGATCTCAGTTATAATGATTGCATTAAATACATGCCGAGTGATTACCTTTTTGAAGAAGCCGAACACATCACTCACTTAATTCTTTAAGCGTAAAAACTCCCCCGACTATGTGGCAGCTCTGATGATTTTTGGCTTATTCCTAAAAGCTATAAGCCTATTCGCTATATGTTATAGCCAAACTTTACTTTCGTTTTTTATTTGGCGAAGTAAAGTGTGACTATTACAGATCGGTAGCCTAAGCTATTTGATCACGATTGATAAATTGCTTCCAAGGGAACACTATGTCTAACATTTTTGAAGATAATTCATTAACGATTGGCAATACGCCAATTGTAAAGCTTAATCGCGTTACCTCAGGTAATGTTTTCGCTAAAGTAGAATCTCGTAACCCAAGCTTCAGTGTTAAATGCCGCATTGGCGCTTCAATGATCTGGGAAGCAGAAAAGTCAGGTGTTTTAACGAAAGAAAAAGAGTTAATCGAACCAACATCTGGTAACACAGGTATTGCTCTTGCCTTTGTTGCAGCTTCTCGTGGTTATAAATTGACACTGACTATGCCCAATACGATGAGCTTAGAGCGTCGTAAACTATTAAAAGCTTTAGGCGCCAACTTAGTCTTAACAGATGGCGCTAAAGGCATGAATGGCGCTATTGAAAAAGCAAAAGAAATTCAAGCAAGTGAGCCTGAAAAATACATTCTTTTACAACAATTCGAAAACCCAGCTAACCCGAAAATTCACTTTGAAACAACGGGTCCTGAAATCTTCGAAGCAATGGATGGTAAAATCGACATTTTCGTAGCTGGTGTAGGCACGGGCGGTACTATTACAGGTGTAAGCCGCTACCTTAAACTAGAAAAAGGTTTAAATGTTCAATCTGTTGCTGTTGAGCCAACAAACTCACCTGTTATTAGCCAAACTCTAGCAGGTGAAGAAATCAAACCAGGTCCTCACAAAATTCAAGGTATCGGTGCCGGCTTTATCCCAGGTAACTTAGACCTAGAAGTTGTTGACGCTGCTGAGCAAGTATCAAATGAAGATGCGATTGCAATGGCGCATGAGTTAATGAAAAATGAAGGTATCTTGGTAGGTATTTCATCTGGTGCAGCAGTTGTTGCGGCAAAACGACTTGCAGAAAAACCTGAAAATGCAGGTAAGAATATTGTGGTAATTTTACCAAGTGCGACAGAGCGTTATTTATCAAGCCCATTATTTGCTGAAGAATTCAGTGACAAAGAGCTTGTTCAATAAATAGCTTAATTAAGATAAAAAAGGATGCATATTGCATCCTTTTTTATTATAAAATAAAAATAAACCAACCTAAAACACCTAACCACCTTTACAAGAAAGTTATTTAGTCACACACTAAAGGCAAATTATATTTTCTAAACCATGAACAATGAAAAAAATACTTTTTATTTGTGCCCTACTAAGCAGTGTTCTACTGCTCGGATGCGGACCTGAAGATGCCCCGAAAGGTGAAAAGAATACCCCAGGAGTAACGGCGACGCTCTTCTTTGACGCTTTATATAATAAACAAGATTTAAACTTAGCGACCCAATATGCAACGCCAAAGATGGCGCGAATTATGAAATCTTATGGTACCGCTAACCAGTTTGCCCGTAATTTGGTTAATATGCAGTACGATGAAGTCGTGATCGAAGTCGACATGACGAATATGAGTTTGCGAGAGCAGTACGGTGATAAAGCCAATATCAATCTTATTTTTACTGGCTACTTCAATGGCAAAAAAATTGATGATATGCGTAGCGTTAAAATGATACGTAAAAAAGGTGATTGGTATATTGAAAAAATTAACCCCGACCCTTTTGCTAGATAAGTGAAGACAAAAAAGCCTTGCTAAGCAAGGCTTTTTAATGCGTTGATTAGAGTTCACCAGGCGCGAAATTATCCACAGCGATTGCTTGCTTACGTAGCGCATTCGCTTCACTCATACGCTCAGCGACGGTTGCATTAATTAAGTTTTTCTCAGCAGCTTCAACGATAGCATCCTCAAGCTCTAGATTACGGGAAATCGAGCCTTCTTTTTGCCATTTTCGTAATTGTTTAAAGTCTTCCTGCGTATCTATCATGGCTAAGAAAGCATTTTCCATTACACCAGTTCCCGCTTTATCGTCTACGTAGCATAAATGGGTCAATCTGTCCCTAAATACACCAGGGTTAGTCATGTGCTCACACATAGTCTGTGCTAGCTCATCACTTGGGCGATGGTAATGGTTACCCAATGGGAAAACGATACGCTTCAGTAAAAAGTTAACAATCGGGTTCGAAAAGTTTTTGAAAAAGCCGTCAAATGCTTGGCCAATACTATAAAGCGAATGTTCTACTGCATATTGAACAAACGGTAAATCGGCTTGTTGACGCCCTTCATCCTCGTAGCGTTTCAGAACGCATGAGGCAAGATATAAGTGGCTCAGCACATCGCCTAAACGCGCCGAAATCATCTCTTTGCGTTTTAACTCGCCACCTAATACCAACATAGCAACATCAGTACAAAATGCTAAGCCTCGACTCATTCGGCTCAACTGTTTGTAATAGTGACTTGTCACTCCACACACTGGAGATTTAGCAAAGTAACTGCGTGTTAAACCATGTACAAAAGCCATACCCGCATTGCTTGTTGCAAACAAAATATGCTGTAGCAGTAATGAGTCAAACTCTTTCAGTGCAAGGTCATGATCTTCCATTGCAGCGGCTGCCATTTCTTTTAAAACAAATGGGTGGCAACGAGTCGCACCTTGACCAAAAATCATCAAATTACGAGTAAGAATATTTGCCCCTTCAACGGTGATCGATACAGGGATCCCCATGTAACCATGGGCAAGATAGTTATTAGGACCTACTTGAATGCCCTTACCTGAATGAATATCCATGGCATCATTCATTACAGTGCGACCCATTTCTGTCATATGGTACTTAGCAATGGCTGTCACTACTGATGGACTCAGCTTTAAATCTATGGCGCCAGCGGTCATTAACCTTGCAGATTCAAGGGTGTATGTTAACCCACCGATACGCGCAAGCGCTTCTTGCACGCCTTCGAATTGGCCAATTGACACACCGAATTGTTGCCTTACCGTCGCATACGCCGATGTCATACGTGATGCAAGATGGCCTGTTGCAGTGCTGAGTGCCGGTAGCGAAATACCACGACCAGCGCTTAAGCATTCAACCAGCATGCGCCAACCTCGACCAGCCCCCTTTTCGCCACCAATGATCCAATCAAGCGGAATAAACACATCTTTACCATAGGTTGTGCCATTCATAAATGCCATATTGAGAGGATAATGACGCTCACCCGTTTGCACACCTTCGTGATCAGTCGGAATAAGCGCACAGGTAATACCTAACTCTTTTTTATCGCCCAACAGACCATCAGGATCGTACATCTTAAATGCAAGACCTAGCACTGTAGCAATTGGTGCAAGGGTAATGTAGCGTTTTGACCAATTAAGCTTTAAACCGATTACTTCTTCACCATTATGCATGCCCATGCAAACAACGCCAGTATCGGGAATACTACCGGCATCCGACCCTGCCTCTGGACCTGTTAACGCAAAACAAGGGACATCATCACCTTTAGCTAAGCTTGGTAACCAACGCTCTTGTTGCTCTTTAGTTCCGTAATGAAGCAGTAGCTCACCAGGGCCTAAACTGTTTGGTACCATTACGGTGACCGCAGCAGTTAAACTTTTGGTGGCAATTTTTGATACGATGGTCGAATTAGCAATGGCTGAAAATTCACGACCACCAAATTCTTCAGGAATGATTAACGCAAAAAAGCCTTCTTTCTTTAAATATTCCCAGACTTCGTTTGGTAGGTCTTTATCTTTTTGGACAATTTGATAATCATCAAGCATAGCAAGTAACGTCTCAACCTGCTTACTCATAAATGCGCGCTCTTTATCACTGAGTTCAGGTTTAGGAAAACTATGTAGTTTCTGCCAGTCAGGGTTGCCACTAAATAGCTCACCATCCCACCACACGTCGCCCGCTTCCATGGCTTCACGTTCTGTTTGTGATAAGGGTGGCAATACTTTTTTAAACATACTAAACGTTGGTCGAGTGATCAGATTAATGCGAATATCTTTTACAGCAAAAATCACAATCACAGCAACCAGTAACAGAATGATTACGGTCGTCATTATGCAATCCTTTTATTTAAATTAACTGTCTTCAAGTATGACTGATCGTGCAATAAATACAACGTAAGCCACATCTCGTAAATTGTTCTCATCTACATAGTTTGTTGTTTATCAAGACGCTGCTATTATGCAGGGGCAATAAATAACAATAAACTTCTAGGGAATGTTATGAAAAAGACTCCATTTAAACTCAGTATGAGCGCTCTCATGGTGGCCAGTGCACTTGCACTTTCAGGCTGTAATGATGACGCTACAAATACCAAAACAGCTACGGCTGAAATCAAAAAAAGTCAGGTGACACCGCAAGATGCTGCTAAATTTATCGCCGATACAGAAAAAGAGTTAAGTGCGCTTTATTTAGAAGCAAGTCGCGCTGAGTGGATTTATGCCAACTTCATCACGCACGATACTGCAGAGTTATCAGCTGAGGTTAATCGTAAGATGACCGAAGCTGTTGTTCGTCTTGCTAATGAAGCTGCAAAATTCGATAGTTTAGAACTGGATTACGATGCGCGTCGTAAGCTAGACAAGCTAAAACTAGCGCTAACTTTGCCTGCCCCACAGGATGCTGAAAAAACAGCAAAACTCTCACAGTTAGTTGCTGAACTAGGTGGTATTTATGGTAAAGGTAAGTACTGTAAAGAAGATGGTAGCTGCTTAAGCCTTGGCGAGATGACCGCGAAAATGGCGACAAGCCGCGACTACAATGAACTACTGGATTTATGGCAAGGTTGGCGCCAAGTTTCCAAACCGATGCGCCCACTTTATGAGCAGCAAGTTGCACTGACTAACGAAGGTGCTAAAGAGCTTGGCTATGCAGATACTGGTGCTATGTGGCGTAGTAAATACGATATGCCAGCGGATGATTTTGCAAAAGAGCTTGACCGTATTTGGGGTCAAGTTAAACCGCTTTATGATTCATTACATTGCCATGTTCGTGCCAAGCTCGGTGAAAAGTATGGCGAAGATAAGGTCCCTCAAGACCAACCAATTCCTGCGCATCTGTTAGGTAATATGTGGGCACAAACTTGGGGGAATATCTACGATGTAGTTGCGCCGGAAAATGCAGATCCTGGCTACGACGTAACAGAGTTATTAGCAAAACATGATTACGACGAACTGAAAATGGTGCGTGGCGCCGAGAAGTTCTTTACTTCAATGGGTTTTGCGCCATTACCAGACACTTTCTATGAACGCTCACTATTCACTAAACCACAAGATCGTGACGTACAGTGTCACGCTTCAGCATGGAATATAGATAGCAAAGATGACCTACGTATCAAGATGTGTATTCAGCGTACCGGTGAGGAATTTTCTGTTATTCACCACGAGTTAGGCCATAACTTCTACCAGCGCGCCTACAACACGCAACCTATTTATTATCAAGAAAGTGCGAACGATGGTTTCCATGAAGCCATTGGTGACACTATTGCGCTGTCTGTTACACCTGACTACTTAAAAGAAATTGGTTTATTAGACGAAGTGCCTGATGAATCAAAAGATATCGGTCTATTAATGAAAATGGCACTGGATAAAGTCGCCTTTATCCCATTTGGCTTATTAGTTGACCAATGGCGCTGGAAAGTATTCTCAGGTGAAGTAACACCCGAAAATTACAACAAAGCCTGGTGGGAACTACGTGAAAAATATCAAGGCGTTCAAGCGCCTATCGCACGTAGCGAAGCAGACTTCGATCCAGGTGCTAAGTATCACGTACCGGGTAACACCCCTTACACGCGTTATTTCTTAGCGCATATTTTACAATTCGACTTCCACAGAAGTTTATGTGAAATTGCTGGTAACAAAGAAGCGATTCATCGCTGTTCAGTGTATAACTCAAAAGAGGCTGGTGAAAAGCTGAATGCGATGTTAGCAATGGGTTCAAGTCGCCCATGGCAAGAAGCCCTTGCTACAATAACGGGGAAAGAAGAAATGGATGCAACAGCAATCTTAGATTACTTTGCGCCATTACAAAAATACCTTGATGAGCAAAATAAAGACCGTCAGTGCGGATGGTAAGATACTAAAAACTAAAAAGCCCGCATGATGCGGGCTTTTTTACAATCAAATTAATGATTAGAACTGTAAGCTTACGTTAGCAAAGTATGCATCGTAATCTGAGTCATCCCAGTTGTTACCGTAACCCGCTTTTAAGCCAACGTTTTTATTGAAGAAGTGTTGAGCACCAAAGCTGTAATCATCTTCTTTGTTAAACGTTACAAATACTGACGTTGCTTTAGAGAAATAGTAGTTAGAACCTAACTCCCATGAGCTACCGTTATCATCTGTATCAGAGATTGTACCTTCAACTGTAAGGTAGTTACCTTGTTGCAGATCTACGAAGTATTTAGCATTTACTGCGCGGTAATCAAACTCGTCATCAGCAGTTAAAGTAAAACCAATGTAATCAGTGCTGTTTAACTGGTGGTTATACTTAAGATCAAACATCACTGAGTTGTCACCGTCTTCAACGTCAACGAAAGTCGCTTTTAATAATAAGTTTGGATTGAAGAAGTAACCAGCAGAAACGTTAAATACATCTGTGCTTGAACCAAAATCTGAGTCATAGTTGTTGTAACCAGCGCCGAATACAAAATCTTCTACAAAGTACTCACCACCTAAGCCTAATACATCACCAAAATCATCGTCTGAATAAGCACCATAAACGTTAGTCGTTTTGTTGATGTACTCAAACTGGTCGTAAGGACCCATAGTGTTCTTTGGTGCAAAGTAATAAATTGAATCAACACTTACTGTGTCATTGCCATCGGTGTCCGTATACCCTAAGTGGCTGATTGATTGATAACTGTCCGCAGCAGTCGCGGCAGTTGAAAGAAGCATACTCGAAATAATAACTGCTAACTTTTTCATAAACAGATTTCCCTATAAACATTGTTTTAATTGCTACAAAACTAGCCAAATGGCTAAGTTGGGCACATGCTAACGCGAGAAAACTGAACGGGAACTTAACTAACTCCTTGTTTTTAATCAACTAATTGTAATAAATTGTCGGCAAATGTAAAGAAAAAGTTGGCCCGAATTTTCAATTCAACACCAACTATATTATAAATCACTTTATTTTCAATGCATTATAATGAAAACTCACTAATTATTCTATAAACCTCATTAATGTTATCACCTGCTTTGAAGTCTTTGCTGATCGGAGTAGGATCTGACCCTACCCAGATTTTCAGCTCTGCATCTAAATCAAAATGCCCCGCGCTTTCTTTACTAAATTTAGTAATTTTTGAGTAAGCAATACTTAGCATTTCCACTTTAGACCCCGTAACACCTTGTTTATCAATAATAATCAATCTTTTATTGGTGAAGATAAACATATCACGGATAACCTTATAGGCCTTTTGCACTGTTTCACCCGCGATAAGCGTGTTGGCAAGTAATTCTTCTAGATCATCATTATCAACTTCGCTAGCATTACCCATTAATCCACTTAGTAAACCCATAACTAACTCTCCTTATGAAAAATTTGGTTTTCGAGTGTGTGACCATTCACTAGTTGACGATACTGCCAACCTTGTTGATAACAAAACTGTAATAGATTGATATCAAATGGTTCGACAGTCTGCTCAAATTCAATGACATATTCTTTTGCCTGGCTCATATAAACATGATGCACCTGGGCAAGACTTGCAAGCTTAGCTTCTACATCATCATAACGTTGATTCAATTGTAGTGTTATATAATGCTTATTATCTTGTGTGCTAGAACGCGCTTGATGCTCACTCAATACCCCTTTATCTAGGTGTAATACTTGCGAACATAAACGCTCAAGTTCGGTTAGATCATGGGAGCTTAAAATAAATGTGGCTTCATTGCTTAAAGAGCTCACAAGCTCACGAACCTCACGCGCGTGGATAGGGTCCAGACCTGCAGTCGCCTCATCAAGCATTACAATTTCAGGTTCACCTATAAGTGCTTGCGCAATTGTGACTCGCTTACGCATCCCGTGAGAAAGATCGTCTGAGCGCTGTTTAGCCACTTCAGATAAACCCACAAGTTCCAGAACACGTGCTGTTTCTTTTTTACGAACCGTGCCACTTAAACCTTGCAGTTGACCATAAAAATTTAATTGATGCGCAATACTAAAACGCGGATCAAGCTGTGCATCTTGTGGTAATGCCGTAAGCTTACCAAATAAAGCCGCACTACCTGGGGCGTGGCCCAACACTGATAACTGCCCCGAACTTGGTAAAATATAACCGCATAACAAACTAAATAAGGTTGTTTTACCAGCACCATTAGGGCCAACAAGTGCAACTGGCGCTCCTTTATTTATTTCAAAGCTGACATTATCAAGCGCTCGCTTAGCTCCATAGTTTTTTGATAAACCTTGTGCCTGAATTAATACTGTCATAGTGAGCTCCTTGCAAAAATTCGTTCACCCACCGCAAGCAGCACAACTGTTTGTAAAACAGGTAAACCGACCCCTAACATCATGCCTGCTCTTTGTCCCGCGACTACATCGATTTGGTAGCCAGGAAATAAATAATATAGAACGTCAAGTAAAGGCAGCTGCCAAGTAAGCAAACCAATAATAATATTGCCGCCAGCAAAAAATAAAATAGCTAACACAAATGCAAGACGAGATGAGCGCGCAAACGTATTTAGAAAACTCATTAAAGCAATAAACGGCATTACAGTAATTAGCAGAAACACTAAGAGTGTCAGGCTTCTTGAAAAACCAGAAAGAAATAAACTTGGCTCACGATACGTCAACATAGCAAGCGTTGCCATCAGAGTAACAAATAACAATGCTGCTAAGATTAATAATTGCCCTAAAAAGCGGCCAATTATAATCTCTGAACGGGTTGCCCGTAGTGACAAAAAGCGTAGCGTACCACGCTGTCGGTCTCCAACAGTTTGGTCACTACATAAAAACAAGCAAAAGCAAGGGAAGCTATATAAAGCGATTAGCCAGTACATCGCTAGCTCTGATTCAGGCCAATCTAGCAACCGGCTGATACCGATAGCACCAAACGCCTGCCTAGCAAAGTCAGCAAACTCAGGGGAGCTAATCAAATTCACAGATTCAGCTATGGGATAGCGTAAAATAAGTAACCAACAAATGGCGAATGCAGCAACCGCTAGCAAACCACGTTTGGTCAAAAATAGTCGTACAAGTTCAAATTGAGCAATTTGCGCAAGACGTTTAGGGTGTAACTGCGTCACTCACAATCCTTAATGAATATTATTATTGGAATTACACTAAGGTGAAACAGCTTGAATTACCAGAAAAAAAAGAGCCGCATTGCGGCTCTTATGTAACAAAGTATAAACTTTTGAACTACAAATGGTTCTCGTAAACACCAAGAGCTTGATCTAGATCGGCTAGCAAATCTGTTACATCTTCCAAGCCTATATGCAAGCGGATCACTGGGCCTTGCGTCCAACCTGTTTCAGAGCGGAGCCCTTTCATCGTTAAATTTGCAGTAACTAAACTTTCGTATCCGCCCCAAGAAAAGCCCATTTTAAAATGCTGCAAACTATCTAAAAACGCATCTATCGCTTGTTGATTTCCTTGCTTCATTACAAACGAAAATAAGCCATTACTCCCGTCAAAGTCACGTTTAAAGAACTCATGACCAGGACAGCTCGCAAAGGCCGGATGGCGAATATGATCAACCAATGGGTGTGTTTCAAGCCATTTAGCAACTTCAATGGCGGCTTGCTCGTGCTGTTTTAAACGCACAGCCATAGTGCGTAAGCCACGTAATGCTAAATATGCATCATCAGCAGACGTACATTGGCCTAATAGATATGAGTTTTCTCTCAGTGTTGACCAGTATTTTTTGTTAGCAACCGCCACTCCCATCATTACATCGGAATGGCCAACAATATATTTAGTCGCAGCTTGGATACTAATGTCCACCCCATGCTCAAGCGGTCTAAAATGCAGACCATTACCCCAAGTATTATCTAGCATCGTCATGACACCACGCTCATTCGCTTTAGCGACCATAGCGGGTACATCTTGCACTTCCATGGTAATCGAGCCTGGTGATTCTAAAAATAATACACGGGTATTTTCTTTTATTAACTCATCAATGCCTGCACCGATACCTGGTGGGTAATAGGTTGTTTCAATTCCAAGGCCTGCTAATATTTTGTCACAAAAATCACGAGTTGGTTCGTAAGCCGTATCAACCATCAAAATATGATCGCCCGTTTTCACAAACGATAACAACGCATTGCTTATTGCAGCCGCACCCGATGGATAAAGTGCGCAACCTTCACCGCCCTCAAGTTCAGCAATGGCTTCTTGTAGTGCGAAGTGTGTGGTGGTACCACGGCGACCATAAAAAAGCGTTTTATCACCCCGTTTTTTAGCGGCTTCTTTTAACTCAGAAACCGAGTCGAAAACCACGGTTGATGCGCGCTGTACGACCGGATTCACCACGCCTTGGGTATATGCTTTTTTACGCCCTGCACTCACTATTTGAGTATTTTTATTTGTCTTTGTCATCGTTATTCCAATCTAGTTTACAGGTTGCGCCAATGCTCAACCAAGAATCGAGAAATAGAGTCTTGTCGGGTTAATTTTAGGTGACTGCCCTGTTCATGCCATTGGCCAAATTGATTAAGATCATCACGACTAAACCACCTAGCATCATCTAATTCATCTTTATCAACCTGAATGTCTTCTGACACTGCTGTTGCCATAAAACCGAACATGATTGAAGATGGAAAAGGCCAAGGTTGTGAAGCTATATACTGAATATCAGTGACAGCAATACCAGCTTCTTCCATGACTTCTCGGGCGACAGCTTGCTCGAGTGTTTCACCTGGGTCAACAAACCCCGCCAATGTTGAAAATACGCCCTCAGGCCAGCTTGCTTGACGACCGAGTAAACAGCGCTCAATCCCATCTGAAAAAGTTTTTTTCACTATCATAATGACGGCAGGATCAGTGCGAGGAAACGTTTGATGCTGACACGTTTGGTTCTCACATAGGCGAGAGTGCCCTGCTTCAACCATATTATTTTCATGGCCACATCGACCACAAAAACGATGGGTTGCATGCCAAAAACAAAGACCACGAGCAAGTGCAGCAATCGAGCCTTGCTTTAGTTCAACTTGAGGGCCTAACTTGCGTATATCAACAAACTCAGTACCATCAAGAACAGGGTCAATAAGTGAATCAGGCACATTGCTTACATCTAACGCAAAATGAGCAATTCCTTGCTCGTCAAGGCCAAGTAAAATACCTTTCGATAAATCAAGATGATCAACCTGAGATAGGCGCAAGTAACACACCTCAGGGCACCCTTTAACAAATAGACTCTGATTATTTTTAACAAGTAACCAGCGACTCTGAGAATTAATTTTCGCCTTTAGCCACTTAGGATCTTTTCGATGATTAGAGGCACGGTCCAGTGGCATTTGAGAGTAATTCAGCATGGCGTTCCTTTGAAATTATTTACCCCCTAAAACTACCATAAGCTGATGATAAACCCAATTTATAACAGGCATAAAAAAAGCCCAAATGGGCTTTTTTGCTCTCTCTCACAATTTTACAAGGTCGCTAGGTGCGCTTGTAGTTTTTGGTTCTCAGCTTCAATGTGCTGGTAGAACGCTAAATCTTCTAATTTACTTGCAGCTGCTTTATCAATGATAATGACAGCATCTTTATGCATTTGTAATGCAGAGGCTGGGCACTTTGCCATGAGCGGACCTTCAACCATTGCCTGTACCGCATCAGCTTTACTTTCACCCGTCGCTAATAGCACTACTTTTTTGGCTTCTAAGATAGTCCCAATCCCCATAGTGATTGATAAATGCGGTTGATATTCGCCTTCGTCAAAGAATCGTGCGTTATCATCAATGGTTGCTTTGGTAAGTGTTTTTACCCGAGTGCGCGAGGTAAGACCTGAAGACGGCTCGTTAAAACCTATATGACCGTTACGGCCAATACCAAGTAATTGCACATCAACCCCTCCTGATGCTGCAATTTTTTGCTCATATTCATTGCACGCAACTAACGGGTTGATTGCATCTCCAGGCGGAACATGCGTGTTATCTTTGTTAATATCAACGTGATTAAATAATTGCTCATTCATAAAGTATCGATAACTTTGCGGATGCTCACCTGTAAGACCTAAGTATTCATCTAAATTAAATGTTGTCGCTTGGCTAAATGAAATATCACCCGCTTTATTTTTTGCGATAAGCTCTTGGTATAACGCAACAGGTGTTGAGCCAGTTGCCAAGCCAAGTACTGATGCTGGTTTTTTTATAAGTTGTTTAGCAAAGATGTTAGCCCCGTAGGCTGCCACTTGTGCGGCATCATCAAGAATGACTATTTGCATATTGATTAGCTCTAATTATAAATTGAAAAAAAATGGGATCTAAAACCCGACCCCACGTGCAATCGAATCGAGTTTTAGATCAAACCACTGCCAGGATACGGTACAGTAGTTATAACCATTATGACAACGCTGTCATTATCACTTTTCGATTTGACTTTGTAAAGTAAAAGTGAATAAAAAATAACGTTTTCAATCAGCGTTAACTAAACACTGACAAAGATTTTTCTACGGTACATCCAATGCAACACAAGCATTTGTACAGCAAGTAATGCTACCACGGCTATTAATGGCTGCCATAAATCAGGAACCGCGCGAATAACACCACCAAAAACACTTTGGCTTACATAACCCCAGTTCACTAAGCTCGAGGCTAGGTAGATAATGATCGAATTAGCACCTATAATAACAAATGGATACGCAACTCGCTGCCCTGGCAATATATCAACCAAAGCATAAAACACGGCTAATAAAATGGCGCTCCACCCTACGGTCACCAATACAAAAGAGCTCGTCCATAACTCTTTATTTACCGGAAACTGTAAATCCCAGAGCCAACCCAAGCTTACGCTAACAATGCCTGAAATAAATAACACACCAGACATTTTCCATTCACCAATTTGTTGTGCTCGTGCAATAAGCTGTCCTGCAAACACCCCCATAAGTGCGTTAACAATCGCTGGCACATTAGACAACACGCCTTCAGGGTCTACAACGCGATTTTGATAACTAATCCCTGGTAGTAAATACTTATCGAACCATGCATTCCAACTTCCAGCAGCAGATAAGTCTCCGGCACTGCCTCCTGGTACAGGCACAAAGCTAAGCAGTAACCAGTAGCCAAGTAAAATAGATACCGCTGTTATGACTTGGGTTCTTAAGCTTGTATGCCAAACCAACATGGCACAGAAAAACCACGCAATGGCTATTCGAGCTAATACACTGGCGTAGCGTATCTCATCAAACGCCATCGGCATGCCTGTACCCCAGCCGTGATTATATAAAATACCTAAAAAACAAAGCAGTAATAAGCGCTTAATAGCTTTGCGATAATACACTTTACGCTCATCCCAACTTAAGTGATCAATGCGTTTTGGTGCAAGCCCCATCGCAACGCCAGATAGGAAAATAAATAGCGGGAATATTAAGTCGTAAAAAGTAAAACCGTGCCATTCACTGTGCACTGTATGTGCTTCAAATAGCTTCCAGCCTGTCCAGCCTGTTAGCACAAAAAGTGCTGCAAATATTGACTGACCACCTAAGATCCAAAACATATCCATGCCGCGTAATGCATCTAGAGAAGCTAAACGTTTTTTTGTAGGTTGTGTTGTTGTCATTTTATTACCTTTAATACAAAAAGCCCCGCGATACAACGGCGGGGTTTTTACAGGGAAGTTCTAAACTGCGTTACCTGCAATATAAGTTGCTTTTACATACTGATGCTCATCAAGTACAACAAAATCAGCATCGAAGCCATTTACCAGACGGCCCTTTTTGTTCAAACCAAGATATTGTGCAGGATACAAAGACGCCATTCTCAAGCTTTCAGCTAAACTCACATCCAATGTATTAACGGTATTGCGTACAGCACTTGCCATATCAAGCACACTGCCCGCAAGTTCGCCTGTTGTCGAATTTAAACGGTCACCGGTACGAATAACTTTTCGACCGTCAAAGAAATCAAACTCCATATCGTCAGTGCCCACAGGAGGCATTGCATCAGTTACTAACATAACTTTACCGCGTTGCTTAGTACGAATCGCTAATTTGGCTGACGATGGGTGAACATGATGACCATCAACAATTAAGCCACACCAGCTGTTATCATCCCAAAGGGCAGAGCCAACTACACCAGGCTCTCGCGAGGTAAATGCCGACATTGCATTAAATAAATGTGTAAAACCATCAGCGCCTGCGGCCAATGCTTTATTAGTCGTTGCAAAATCAGCGTTAGTGTGGCCAATACTTACTTTCACGCCACATTCAACTAATCGCGTTATATCTTCTGATCTGACATTTTCAGGTGCCAGCGTCACCATTTTTATGCCCAAGTCTTGACGTGCATAGATCGCAAACTCTTGTTCTGAAATAGGCCTTATAAACTGTTCACTATGAGTACCTTTTTTAGGTAAGGATAAATGTGGGCCTTCAAAATGAATACCTAACACACCTGGCACTGCTTGGGCAATTGCCTCTGCCGTTGCATCAGCAGCTTGCGCCATCACCTCTACTTTATCAGTAATGAGAGTTGGCATTATCGCAGTTGAACCAAATCGACCATGCGCTTTCGCAATATTGTGCAAACATTGTGGGGTTTGCTCTGCATTAAAAAATGCACCACCACCACCATTTACTTGCACATCAATAAAACCAGGCACCACGAGCCCATCTAGCTTAACCGCATCGGTACTTGCTTCAGTTAAGGTGAATACCCCATTATCTACACTAAAATAACGATCGTTTAAAAATTCTTCGCCGGTAAATAGTGACTGAGCATGAAAAATCGTCATTAAATTGCTACCTCTTGGCTTTGTTCTAACACAGACTGTTGTGCGAAATATACCGCTCCCATTTCAGGTGGTTGAATTGGGTTTTCTACAAGCTTAGCGATATCAGGGTCTAGCCATTTATTTAACGGCTCTGCTAAACCACCTATCATAGACAAACGTGGTGGTTTGTTCTCTAATAAACGGTGTGCAAGTTTACTCACATACTCTGCACCGTCTTTAACAATAGCAAGTGCCACCGCATCTTGCTCATTTGCTGCATTAAACACATAGCGAGCAAGTTTTGCATAACTACTAGATGGTTGACCTGACATTTGCTCAACAATAGCCATTGCGTTATCAGCCGAGAAATGTTCAGTAATGACTTTAGTTAAACAGGTCTTTGAGCCTAACCCATCTAAATCCAACAGCGTTGCTTTTATCGCTTCAAGTCCCATCCAAGCACCGCTGCCTTTGTCACCTAATGCAAAACCATGGCCACCAAAATTGCTGGTTTGCCCATTCACACAAGAAAAGCCACATGAGCCAGTGCCTGTGATGATGACTGCACCGTCACTGCCTTCATGAGCGCCTATACAAGCCGTATGTAAGTCAGTCGTTAAAAACATTTGTTTGAACGGGTGCTCCCACTCCATAATTTTATCGTAAAGGCTCGGCAAGTTAACACCTGCAAGGCCTAAACCTGCATAGAGTTGGTGTACCGTCTCTAACGGTAACCCAGCATCACGCAACGCTAATTGAGTTGAGACCATTATAGATTCAAGTGTGCGCTCCAAACCATGTAGTGGATTTGCCGGACCGCCTAAGCCTGTCCCTAATACGCCATGTTTTACAGAGTAAATGGTTGCTCGGCACTTTGTTCCGCCACCATCGATACCAATAAACAATTGGTCCTCACTCACACTCTTCGCCATCATTTAACGACCCCTAACCTTCGTTTAGTTTTTGTATAAATCGCACTATTTTTTCTTATCAGAATGCGAAATCATCTCAACCCATGTTGATTTAATGTTACACAATAAATGACAGCGTTGTCATTACATTTTTCATAAAAATTCGTATAACTTTCATAATTATTTCTAATTTGTTGAATTAAAAAGCTTTATTAACAGAAAAGAAATTTGAAACAGACCTAGCAATTACTTGGTATGTCTTGTTCTTATTGTTTATTTGAATTAAAAGAGCCATTCCAAGCGCATATTACTGTAACTATGAACGAGTCTAGTTCATATTAGCTTAGCCGAAATAATACTTTAGTTAAACAATTTATTTAAATAGGAATATTTATTGCTATTCTCTGCGGTTATTAAGTAACAATCCGTCGTCGATACAGTAAAAATTCTCAGCCGCATTTTTTAGTACATCAGCAGTCAAGTGTTCTGCCCCATACACATCACAAGAAATTTGATAGTTGTGTGCTAGATGCCCTAATAACAATGCAAAGTCACCATCGCCAGACAGCAACACCATTTTGTCTACTTTACGTGCATTTTCAAGCATATCAATAGTAATACCCACATCCCAATCCCCTTTTGCACTGCCATCCCGGCGCTGAATAAATGGCTTAAGTTTTACCTCAAAGCCTATTGCTCGCAAAATATTTTGAAATTGTGATTGCTTTTCATCGCCACGATAAATTGCATAGGCAATAGCACTATCAATTGTATACAGCTCCTGCATCCTTGCCCAAAAGGCGTTGTAATCGAAGTTTTTTCCATAACTTTCTTTACAGGTGTAATAAATATTCTGTACGTCGACAAAAATAGCAATTCTCGGCTTTTCAATTGTTTGCATAATACACCTTGTATAATTTATATCTTGCTACTGGAGCACGACTTACTTGTAATTCACTCAAAAGTAACCTAAATTGGTTACATGAACAACAGTAACCAAATTTGGTTACATCTGGACAAGTAACTAGTTTTAGTTACAGTAAGAGGATGCGCTATGATAGCAGTGATCACTGGGGATTTAATTAAATCACAAAGAATCCCACAACAAGAATATGATGCAATGCTATACCAACTCGATCAAAGCTTACGTTTTATTACTCAACGCTTTGAAAGTAGTTTTAGTATTTATCGTGGTGATGCTTTGCAATTACAGCTACAAACACCTGAATCTGTCTGTCATGTAGCAATACTCTTATATTTACAAATGAAAGCAGCTAACTATGAATTACGTCAAAGTATGGCCATTGGCACAGTCGAGAATCCTCGCGCCGATATTAAAACAGCCACAGGAAGTGCGTATACGTTATCCGGTCAAGGCTTAGATAATATGACTCATCAGCTATTAACAATAAAAGTGGAAAATAATCATCTCGATGAAGGATTTTTACTCAATATTGCCTTCATAGAGGTATTGCTAGAAAAAATGAGCCAAAAACAAGCGAATGCTTTATTTAATTACCTTACAGCAAGCAATAATAGTCACGCAGAACTAGCAAAAGAGCTCAATACAAGCAGAGAAAATGTGACCAAATTACTAAACCTTGCTCAGTACCAATTAGTCGAACGTTTTATCAAGTACAGCCATACAATACTCAAAGGATTGATAGCATGAGCTTTACCTTATTACTTATCGCCCTATTTTTAGCGCACTTAGTTGCTGACTTTTATCTACAGCCAATGAGCTGGGTTAATGAGCGAAACAGCCGACACTTTCGCGCGACAAAACTGTATTTGCATGTTTTAACGCACGGCATTGTTTCGTTTATCATTTTAGCTCTTTGGGAGTTTAATTATGGCTGGAGTGAGCTTGCACGTGTTGTCTACGCAACACTGCTAATTATGCTTAGTCACTTCCTCATTGATTTAGCAAAATCCTATTCCAATAAAGGGGTCATTCCTTTTCTGCTTGATCAACTTGCACATAGTATTGTGCTGGTGATGCTAGCTGTGTGGTTAACCGATTATGATGAATTTTATGCGCTTATTTGGCAAAAACTGATTGCTATAGATACGCTTTTTGTTATCTGTGCTTACATACTCGTATTAAATCCAAGCTCAGTATTTATTCGCATGATGCTTGAAAAAATAACACAAGGCTTTGCTACATCTGGCAGCATCCCTGCGGCAGGCCACAGTATAGGCCTTTTAGAGCGAGGACTGATGTTAAGCTTTATACTTATGGGGGAATACGCAGGAGTAGGATTCCTACTCGCTGCAAAGTCAATTTTTCGCTTTGGTGATTTAAAAGCGAGCGAAGAAAAACAGCTCACTGAGTATGTCATGCTTGGCACTTTATTGAGCGTTTCTGTGACATTACTCATTGGTATGAGTACTGTTTATTTAGTTAAACTCTTTTGAGTTAACTTAACACCGTGTCTATTTGAACATTCGTCGCCATACCTTCACAAAGATCTGCGGTTATGGTGGCGAATGCACCATTGATCAACGCAAGGTTTGGTGCAACATGGCCAATATCAGCATCGGTCAAAACAGGGAATAAGTTACCTTGAAATGCTAACTCAATTGCCTGATATTCATCAAAGTAACAGTCGTTATTAATTGCTGGGCTACGGCCAAATATAACGGCATTGACATCAGTAAACACATCATTAAGTTTTAAAGATAATAAACACCGTGCTAACGCCATCGGACTCAGTTCTGCATTTTCTAAATAAAGAATTAATCCCTCCGGTGCATACTGCTTTTTAAACTCATGCAATGCATAGTAATTTGAAGGCAGTAATAAGCCTAGTGTGTCAATACAGCCGCCAATCAAACGACCTGATACTTCTATTTGTCGCTTATCTTTATAGTTAATACAACGCCATTGGCTTTCAGCTGTGTAGTTGAATTTCGCATCAGGTTTAGTTGCGTAATCAATCTGATCTTGCTGATAAAAAGGCGCAGCAAGTTGCTTAAAGGATGCTGTTTCTTCAAGACCCATGGCGGTAAATAAAGCCGCTAGGTGTGGATCTTTATCATCGGGATGAATCTGCATTAAATTGGCACCATGCAGTGTAGCCCAGCCACATCGCGTAGTGAGTGCGCAAGCAAACGTACTGATATCGGAAAAACCGACTAACCACTTAGGTTTTGCGTTACTGATAGCGCTAAAATCTAACAAAGGTAAAATCTCCATGGTAAGATCCCCTCCCCAAGGCGGCATAATCGCAGCAATCGAGTCATCGGTTAAAAACTGCATCAATTCGGCCGCACGCTCCTTTGCACTATTGTGTTGTTGACGTAAGCAGTCTCCTTCAACAACATTAAAACCCTTCGCACTTAACCCTTCGAGTACAACATCTAATCTTTTATGATATGCCTTATCGACACCAGAAGAAAAAGCACAAATGGCGATGCTATCGCCTAAAGATAGCGCTTTAGGATATTGAATTTTCACCACTATTACCTCTTCTTGTAAAGAACCTAGCAGCCAACGTACCGAATAATATACCAGAAGTAAACAGGCATAAAAAAACCGCAGTATAAAACTGCGGTTTTCATCAATGCTTGGTTAAGCTACTAAATATACTCAACTTCAATGATTTCGTACTCTACTTCACCATTTGGCGTTTTAATGGTAACGGCATCATCGACCTCTTTACCAATTAAACCACGCGCGATTGGCGAATTAACAGAGATCAAGTTGTTTTTGATATCTGCTTCATCATCACCCACAATTTGGTATTTAACCTCAGCGTCAGTGTCAACATTAACGATAGTCACTGTCGTACCAAAAATAACTTTACCAGTTTTTGGCATCTTAGTTACATCGATGATTTGTACATTTGAAAGCTTTGCTTCAATTTCTTGAATACGGCCTTCGCAAAAACCTTGTTGCTCACGAGCAGCATGGTATTCTGCGTTTTCCTTCAAATCACCGTGCTCACGTGCTTCAGCGATATCAGCAACGATTTTAGGACGGGTAACTGTTTTTAATTCGTTAAGTTCTTCGCGCAGTAATGCTGCACCACGAACCGTCATCGGAATTGATTGCATATTATTCTCACTTAATCCCAAGGGCGATTGCCTCGCCCTTGGCACATTTCCTTAGTTCATTCGCTGATGTAGTTCCTGAACTGACGTCACCTTGCTACGGTCGTCTGCTTGGTTTGCAGTACAGTTAGCAAATGCCGCGTTCAGTGTCGTTGTGTAGTTAGTTTTGTGCTGTAACGCACCACGACGTAACACCTTCGAATCTTCAATCGCTTGGCGACCTTCAGTAGTGTTTACAATGTAGCTGTATTCACCATTTTTAATTCTATCAAGAATATGAGGACGGCCTTCGTATACTTTGTTCACGCGACGAACTGCAATACCCGCTTCTTCTAGCGCTTTTGCAGTGCCACCCGTTGCATCTAGCTCAAAACCTAAAGCTGTCATGGTTTTAGCTAATTCAACGATACGTGGTTTGTCACTGTTGCGTACCGATAGTAACGCGCGACCACCGCGTGGTAAAGTGTTGCTTGCACCTAATTGTGCTTTAGCGAATGCTTCGGCGAAAGTTTCACCAACACCCATTACCTCACCCGTTGAGCGCATTTCTGGGCCACGGATTGGGTCAACACCTTGGAACTTAGCAAATGGCAGAACCACTTCTTTTACGCTGTAGTAAGGAGGAATTACTTCTTTTGTAATACCTTGGCTTGCCAGCGACTGGCCCGCCATACAACGTGCCGCTACTTTAGCAAGTGCGATACCTGTCGCTTTTGAAACGAACGGTACTGTACGCGCAGCACGCGGGTTTACTTCGATTAAGTAAACTTTACCGTCTTTCACAGCAAACTGCGTATTCATCAGACCGACTACGCCAAGCTCTAGTGCCATATCAGTCACTTGCTTACGCATTATGTCTTGTACTTCAGCAGTTAGTGAGTGAGCTGGTAATGAACACGCTGAGTCTCCTGAGTGAACACCGGCTTGTTCGATATGCTCCATGATACCACCGATAATTACTTGCTCACCGTCACAGATAGCGTCAACGTCAACTTCGATTGCGTTATCTAAGAAGTGATCAAGTAGTACTGGCGCTTCATTTGACGCGGATACTGCTTCTGTCATGTAACGACGTAAATCGTCTTCATCGTAAACCACTTCCATCGCACGACCGCCTAGTACGTACGAAGGACGTACAACCAGTGGGAAGCCAATTTCAGCAGACTTAACAATCGCTTCTTCTAAAGAAGTAACCGTTGCATTCTCTGGTTGAAGAAGGTTTAAACGCTCAACAAGCTGTTGGAAACGCTCACGGTCTTCTGCACGGTCGATTGCATCTGGTGAAGTACCAATAACTGGCACGCCATTCGCTTCAAGCTCACGAGCAAGTTTCAGTGGTGTTTGACCACCGTACTGAACGATAACACCTTTTGGCTTTTCAACACGTACGATTTCTAATACATCTTCTAGCGTGATTGGCTCGAAGAATAAACGATCAGATGTGTCGTAGTCAGTTGAAACTGTTTCAGGGTTACAGTTAACCATAATTGTTTCATAGCCGTCTTCACGTAAAGCTAATGCTGCGTGAACACAACAGTAATCGAATTCGATACCTTGACCGATACGATTAGGACCACCACCGATTACCATGATTTTATCTTTGTCAGATGGATTCGCTTCACACTCTTCATCGTAAGATGAGTACATGTAAGCTGTATCTGAACTAAACTCTGCAGCACAGGTATCAACGCGCTTGTATACTGGCACGATATCTAACTGATGACGCTTCTTACGAATTTCTGCTTCAGAAACACCGGCAATTTCTGCGATACGCGCATCAGCAAATCCTTTACGCTTAAGCTTACGTAAGAACTCAGCATTTAAACCAGCCATACCTACTTCGCTGATTGTTGCTTCGTCTTTTAAGATGTCTTCGATTTGCACTAGATACCAAGGATCAATCTTCGTTAGTTCGAAAACGTCTTCAACGCTCATACCGTGACGCATTGCATCAGCAACGTACCAAATACGCTCAGCACCTGGCTCACGTAATTCACGGATGATTTTTTCTTTTGCTTTGGGATCATCAAGAGCAACAATTGGGTTAAAGCCCGTTGCGCCAACTTCAAGACCTCGTAATGCTTTATGCAATGACTCTTGTTGGTTACGACCAATTGCCATAACTTCACCCACAGATTTCATCTGTGTTGTTAGGCGGTCGTTTGAACCTGCGAATTTTTCGAAGTTAAAACGTGGGATCTTAGTAACAACGTAGTCGATTGATGGCTCGAAAGACGCTGGTGTTTTGCCACCAGTGATATCGTTTTGTAACTCGTCAAGCGTGTAGCCTACAGCTAGTTTCGCTGCGATTTTCGCAATTGGGAAACCGGTTGCTTTTGATGCAAGTGCAGATGAACGCGATACACGTGGGTTCATCTCGATGATAACCATTCGGCCATCAACTGGGTTCACACCAAACTGTACGTTTGAGCCACCTGTTTCAACACCAATTTCACGAAGTACCGCCATCGATGCATTACGCATGATTTGGTATTCTTTATCAGTCAGAGTTTGCGCTGGTGCAACCGTGATTGAGTCACCCGTGTGAACACCCATAGGGTCAAAGTTTTCGATAGAACATACGATGATACAGTTGTCGTTTTTGTCACGAACAACTTCCATTTCGTATTCTTTCCAACCGATTAATGATTCATCGATTAAAAGTTCATTTGTTGGTGATAAGTCTAAACCACGCTCACAAATTTCATCAAATTCTTCTTGGTTGTATGCAACACCACCACCGGTACCACCCATAGTGAATGATGGACGAATGATACATGGGAAACCGATGCGGCTCAGCACGTCATGCGCTTCTTCCATTGAGTGAGCGATTTCTGCACGCGGACACTCAAGGCCAATGTTTTTCATTGCTACGTCAAAACGCTCACGGTTTTCAGCTTTATCGATTGCATCAGCAGTTGCACCGATTAACTCAACACCGTGTTTTGCCAGTACGCCGTGCTTATCTAAATCAAGCGCACAGTTCAATGCTGTTTGACCACCCATAGTAGGCAGTACTGCATCAGGCTTTTCTTTTTCAATGATTTTCTCTACCACTTCCCAGTGAATTGGCTCGATGTACGTCGCATCCGCCATTTCAGGGTCAGTCATGATAGTTGCAGGGTTCGAGTTGACAAGAATTACTCGAAAGCCTTCTTCTCGTAGTGCTTTACACGCTTGTGCACCAGAGTAGTCAAATTCACAAGCTTGACCGATTACGATCGGGCCTGCGCCTAAGATAAGAATGCTTTTTATGTCGGTACGTTTTGGCATTGTTACTCCGGTTAAATTAGTTAGAACGTGCTTGCATCAGGTCGATGAAGTGGTCAAATAATGGTGCCGCATCATGTGGGCCTGGGCTTGCTTCAGGGTGACCTTGGAAGCTAAATGCAGGCTTATCTGTGCGGTGAATACCTTGTAGCGTGCCATCGAATAATGAAACGTGAGTTGCACGTAAATTCGCTGGTAATGTTGCTTCGTCAGCTGCGAAACCGTGGTTTTGCGCTGTGATCATCACAACATTGCGGTCAAGGTCTTTAACTGGGTGGTTACCACCGTGGTGACCAAACTTCATTTTCACCGTTTGTGCACCTGAGGCAAGTGCAAGTAATTGGTGACCTAAACAGATACCAAAGATTGGCGTGTCTGTTTCTAGGAAAGTTTTGATTGCTTCAATCGCGTAAGTACACGGCTCAGGGTCGCCTGGGCCATTTGATAAGAAGATACCGTCTGGGTTTAATGCCAGTACGTCTTCTGCAGATGTTTGTGCAGGAACGACGGTTAATTTACAACCACGGTCAACTAACATACGTAAGATGTTACGTTTAACACCGAAGTCATAAGCAACAACGTGGAACTTCTCGTCTGCTGCTTCTAGCGTTTTAAAGCCTGAACCTAACGTCCAGCTTGATTCGCGCCACTCAAAATTTTCCTTGGTTGAGACAACTTTTGCTAAATCCATGCCTTTTAAGCCTGGGAAGGCTTGCGCAGCTTCAAGCGCTTTATTCTCATCTAACTCGTCGCCTGCAATGATACAACCATTTTGAGCGCCTTTATCACGTAAGATACGTGTTAATTTACGAGTGTCGATGTCAGCAATACCTAAGATATTGCGTTCTTTTAAGTAATCACTTAACGATTGCTCGTTACGGAAATTACTTGCTAGCAGTGGCAAATCACGGATCACTAGGCCTTTAGCCCAGATTTGACCCGCTTCTTCGTCTTCGCTGTTAGTACCCGTATTACCGATATGTGGGTACGTCAAAGTTACGATTTGTTCCGCGTATGAAGGGTCAGTCAAAATTTCTTGATAACCAGTCATAGACGTATTGAATACTACTTCACCGACTGACATGCCGTCAGCGCCGATTGCAGTACCGCGAAACACTGTGCCGTCTTCTAGGACTAACAGAGCGGATTTAGTCAAGTTAACCTCCTAACAGTAAAAAACGGGAGTAAAGTCATTTGCTCTACTGCCCGTTTAAAGCGATTGGAAACACGCATTTATGAATTTTTGGCAAATTGGCGCTATTCTACAGTAAATTAGCTTTTAGATCTAACCTTAATTAATAAAATAGTGAAAATAAGCGTTATTAACGAAAAATTCACTGAAACTGCCAAAAAAGAAACTAAACTACTTCAAGTCAAGCACATCTTGCATGTCATAAAGTCCAGCTGGTTTATTTTTCAACCAGCCCGCAGCTCTTACTGCACCTAACGCGAAGGTCATTCTTGAACTTGCTTTATGAGTTAATTCTAGCCTTTCGCCAGAAGTTGCGAAATATGCGGTGTGTTCACCTACTATATCTCCACCCCTCATGACCGAATAACCGATTTCATTTTGCGATTTTGCGTGTTCGTCATCGCTTCTATCAAAACGCGCGACTTCATCGTGCTGCCAGCCTTTTGCCTCGGCAATCGCTTCACCAATTGCCAATGCAGTCCCTGATGGCGCATCGATTTTGTGGCGATGATGAGCCTCAAATATTTCGATATCCATGTCATCGCCAAACTTCACAGCCGCAGTCTGCACTAAGTTAAGCAGTAAATTCACACCTACGCTATAGTTGCGAGCAAAAACAATCGGAATGTGCTTCGCCGCTTCATTTAGGGCGTCAATGTCATCTTGATTAAGTCCCGTGGTACCTATGACCATGGCGATATTTTTTTCGAGCGCTGTTTTTAGGTGCTTGCGCATTCCTGCTGGTAAAGTGAAATCAATCAATACATCAGCATCTTTTACGTCTGTTTCTTTACTAAATAATACATCCACTGATGCAGCGCTGTTTAATTGATTAACCGCTATATCTATAAGTGGCGAAGTATTACGCACGTACGCGCCGGTTAATGTTGCGTCATCTTTTTTTGAGACAGCTTCTAAAAGTGCAAGTCCCATGCGGCCATTTGCGCCAAATACACCTATGCGGTTCATGTAATTACCTTATCTATTCTTCTTAGCTGGCTGGATTTTATCGAAAACTCATGTAATAGTCAGGTTAGCTTATAAAAAATACAGAGCTAATTTTAGATTTTATTAAATAACAACAATAATAACAGATAGTCTTTGCATTTAGCCATCTATACATTTAAACTTCTTCCTTTGCGCCGATTTGGTCTTTGGCTTGCGGGCGCTGTTGCACAGCATTGTCTTTTCATAATGCGGGCAACTAAATACAGCTAAAAGAAGTATTTGGCTGTGTTATTGGTTATCTAACGAGGAATATGATGCAGCCATCATTTAATAAAACAAAAGCAAAACTGTCTTTGCTGCCGCTTTTGGTGTTTGTCGGCTTATTTTTAGGCGCTGGCTTATACTTACAATCTCAAGGTGTCGATTACGCCTTCTATCAATTGCCTGCTCCAGTGGCTATTTTACCTGCCATCATGCTGGCATTTATTTTAAATAAAAATACCATCAACCACAGTGTTGAAACATTTATTAAAGGTGCTGGCCATAGCAACATCATCACTATGTGTTTGATTTATCTGCTTGCCGGTGCGTTTTCTGCCGTTGCCGGTGCAACGGGTGGTGTCGATGCAGTTGTTAATGCAGGCTTATCACTTATTCCACCTGCTTTATTACTCCCCGGGTTATTTTTAATTGCTGCGGTTGTATCGACTGCGATGGGTACTTCAATGGGGACTATCGGTGCCATTGGCCCGATTGCTTATGCAGTTGCGCAAAAAACGGGGATTGATCCATCACTGATGGCTGGTACGATTGTATCGGGTGCCATGTTTGGTGATAACTTATCAATCATCTCTGACACAACCATTGCTGCAACCCGCACGCAAGGCTGTGAAATGAAAGATAAATTCCGTGAGAACTTAAAAATCGCCTTACCCGCTGCGGCATTAACTATCGGTTTATTATTCTTCTTAACGCCTGCTGCAGAAGCTGTAGAGACGCAAGACTTCGACATTTTATTAGTGTTACCTTATGCCTTTATCTTAGTGCTAGCAGTTATGGGCTTTAATGTCTTTGTGGTGCTGTTTAGCGGTATTATCTTCGCTGCACTCATGGGCTTTACTGGCAGCTATGAAGGTGCAAGTTTTGTTAAAGATATCTATAAAGGCTTCACAGATATGCAGGAAATTTTCTTGCTATCGATGTTTATTGGTGGTCTTTCTGAGTTTATCCGCATTAATGGTGGCCTTGATTACATTGCTAACAAAATTCAAGCAATCACTAAAATCATTGCAAAGTGGCACCGTAAAGTTGCGGATCAATTAGGGATTGCTGCTCTCGTTATGACTAGTAACTTATGTATTGCCAATAATACAGTATCAATCATTGTAGCAGGCCCGATTGCGAAAAAATTAGCGGATGATGGCGACATTACAGGAAAGCGCTCAGCTAGCTTACTTGATATTTTTGCTTGCGTAACACAAGGTTCGCTACCGTATGGCGCACAAGCGCTTTTACTCGGCGCTACTTTCAAAATTAGCCCATGGCAAGTATCTACCTCATCTTACTACTGCTTTATTCTTGCTTTCACTGCGATAGCAGTCATTTGCTTACGCCGAAATAAAGCATAAGTTAAATAATTTTTCTCTCGATACGCCCAAATATGGGCGTATCTGCTATAATCCTCTTGTATATACCCAAACCACCTCAAAGTGCGAGTTTCAGTTGGAATTAAAAGCGATTTAGGCAAGGCATTGATTGCAAGTAATAGTGGTTCTATTGTTAAAATCAATAACGCAGTATAAATCGCTTTTAAACCAACCCTTTGGGCGCTTCACAGGCACTCACTCTCATCGTTGTTACTTCTTAAAAGGGACTGCCATTCTTGCAAAGTAACGCCTTGATATTAAGCGCCTGTGAAACGCTGAATTCTGCATCTTGAGGTGGCTTGGGTATATAACCCCTTTACACCATCAAAATTGAGATATGAACTTGAAAAAGATCCTTTCTTTTGCTGCGCTTTGTGCAGTAAGTACTTCGAGCTATGCCGCTAACTGGAGCTCTACACAATTACACATTAATAACGGCGATCAAAAAAACCCGTTCACACTAGCCGAATCAAATACCACTGTGGTATCGCTACAGCATGCATCAGGCTATGACTACGGCGATAACTTCTTTTTTATCGACTACAGTGATGATGGCTTACAAGACGGCTATCAAGATAAAGATTTTTATGGTGAGTGGTATTCAACCTTCAGTTTATCAAAAATATCAGGTAGTGACTTTTCCTATGGCGCAATCAGTGATGTGGGTTTAACGGCAGGTTTTAACGCTGCAGGTGACTCAAAAGTTCTAAAGTATTTACCTGGTGTAAAACTTAGCTGGCAAGCACCTGGGTTTAGTTTTTTATCTACTTTGTTTACCGCTTACATTGATGACAGTGAAGGCGCAGCACGTGGTGGTGCACCGACTGAAACAAACAGCTGGATGATTGATGTTGCATGGGGCTACCCATTTACTATCGGCTCACAAAAGTTCAACGTAACGGGCCATGTTGAATACATTGCTGAGCGTGAAAATGAATTTGGCGAAGACGTTAAAGCGTGGATATTAGCACAGCCAATCATCACGTGGGATTTAGGTCATGCAATGAGCATGAAAGAAAACACCCTACTGTTGGGCCTTGAGTGGCAATACTGGCACAACAAGTTAGGTACAAATACAACTGAATCAGTCCCACAGCTGCACGTTGAGTGGACGTTTTAATTAGCTAGCAATTACAGAATAACAAAAGCCTGCTGTAATCATTAACAGCAGGCTTTTTTAATTATTTCGATTACAGTTTACACTGAGGAGTTTTGCCTTTTGCTCTAGCCGTTTGTTGGGCTTTTAACGCATCTGGCATATGCTTTTGCAACTCTTTAATACGGTTACCAGGAGACGGGTGAGTCGACATAAACTCTGGTGTACCACTGCCCCCTGCTGCACTCATGTTTTGCCATAAAGATACCGACTGCTCAGGGTTAAAGCCCGCTTCTGCCATTAAATCTAAGCCAACAATATCCGCCTCTGATTCATGTGAGCGACTAAATGGTAGTACCACACCGTATTGCGCTCCTAATCCCAAGGCTTGCATGATTTCACCTCGATACTGCACATTACCCATATCAAGTGCTGCGCCACCGACTTGCAGGCCCGTTTGTAAAAGAGAGTTTTGCGATACACGTTCATTTGAGTGCTCAGCGATAACGTGCGCGACTTCGTGGCCAAGTACCGTCGCTAATTGATCTTGATTAGTTGCGACTTTTAATAAACCGGTATGCACACCTATGTAACCCCCTGGTAATGCAAATGCATTTGCAGAGTCCTCTTCAAATACAACCACCTCCCATGACTGGTTAGCATATTCTTGAGGTAGTACCGCAATGACATCATTGGCAATACATTTCACGTAATTATTTACACGAGGATCGGAGTTAATCGGCTGTGTTTTTTTCATTTCTGCAAAGCTTGCTTGACCCATTTGACTCATTTGCTGGTCTGAATAAAGTGCAATTTGCGTACGTCCCGTTGGAGATGTTTTACAGCCAGCTAAAATAGTCGTAGCGAGCACTGCCATAACTAACTTTTTCATACTAATCCTTCAAATACTTAGTGTAATTTTGATTAATATAGCAAAGCATTGCTTAATTTTATATGAAAATGAACAATCACCCACTCAGTTGTTATTATTTAGTTAATTCTTTTACTTAGCAGGCAAACTAAGTTCACCCCTGCGTTCGACGCTGCTACAATAGTGACCTATTAAATGATTAATGAGTATGCAATGCCTTCCCCTGACTCGATAAATAAACGCATTTTATTACCTTTACTCGCAAGTATTGTTGCTATTACACCACTGGCGATTGATTTGTATTTACCTGCAATGCTTGTTATTGCTAACGATTTACAGACCACGATGCCAAATGTGCAGATATCTCTAAGTATCTATTTGGCAGGCTATGCTTTAGGTATGTTATTTTTTGGGCCTATTGCAGATGAGCTGGGCAGGCGGCTACTTGCAAAAGTGGGGTTAGTGCTATTTGGAATAACATCATTGGCCTTAGCTTTTTGTGATGATATTGAGTTGTTTTGGACGCTCAGAGCCATACAAGCATTTACAGGTGCAGCTGCAACAGTGGTTGTTCCTGGTATTATTCGCCATATCTACCGTGAGCATACAGCCAAAGGTATGTCATATGTTTCAATGATCATGATGGTTGCACCACTTATCGCACCAACCTTGGGTTCTTTGATCATGGGAATTTCAACGTGGCAAGTGATTTTTATTGCTTTAGCGTCATACAGCTTTGCGATTTTAGCCTTAGTACAAATATACTTAATAGATATCCCCATTTTTAAAAGTCAACAACGTGGTTTTGCACTATTTTTTAATAGTTATAAAACCGTGTTTTCACGTAAAAGTGCATTAGCAGATATTGCCAGCTCGATGTTTGCTTCGTTTGCGTTCTTCTGCTTTTTAACATCAGTACCTTATGTCTACCTCGATTTTTTTAACGTTGATGAGCAGCTATTCGGTGTGCTGTTTGCGTTTAATGTCTTAGCATTAATGTTTGGTAACTTTATGAATACCCGTTTGGTACCACGCTTAGGTTCTCGTAAGCTATTATTTATCGGCCTTGGTATTGGTTTTGTTTCTGGTGGGGCATTGCTGTTATTCAGTGTGATGCATTTATCACTTTACTTTATCGTTGCGGCAATAGCGCCACTAATGATGAGTTTAGGTATTGTAGCAAGTAATGCAGACTCATTAATATTGATGCAATTTGAAGAAAAGTCAGGTACGGCAACGGCGGTGATTGGTACACTTCGATTTGGCAGTGGTGCTTTAGTCGGCCCTATCCTTGCGTTTGTTCATCCACAAAGTGCCATTCCATTTTCTGCGATGATGTTCAGTGCACTGATACTTATCTTACTCGTACAGCTGTGGCACAGAAAACGATACCAATCGACTTAAATATTTAATCATTCTAGGAGCTAAATGGTTGGTAACTTATCAAAAAAAATGCCTGTGATTAACAGGCATTTTTTATATATTTTAAAGCTTATTCAGCTTCTTTCGATACCATCACCATCGCAGGGCGAAGTAAACGACCGTTTAGTGTGTAACCTTTTTGCATCACAGCTAATACCGTATTAGGTGCAACATCGTTACTTGGCTGGATTGACATCGCTTGATGGAACTCTGGGTTAAATTGCTCGCCCTGTGGGTTGACAATTTCAACACCAAACTTAGCAACTGCGTCATTAAAGCTCTTAACTGTCATCTCAATGCCTTCAAGTACAGGCTTAAGCTCTTCATTTTCTTTATCAGAAAATTCAATTGCACGCTCTAAATTATCAATCACTGGAAGTAACTCATTAGCAAACTTCTCTAGTGCAAATTTATGTGCTTTTTCTACATCTTGAGCAGCGCGACGACGCATGTTCTCAACGTCTGCGGCAGCACGTACAACACTGTCTTTTTGATCATTAATAGTCTGTTTTGCAGCTTCAAGTTCACTATGCAGTAATGCAATTTCTGCTTCAGGGCTCATTTCTTCGCCTTCCATTTGCTCTGCTGCTTCTACAGCTGCATCAACGTCCGCTTGCATCTGTTCAAATTCTTCGTTTAATTCAACTTCTTGCTCTGGTGATTTTGTCTGCTCTGACATAGCTTAAATGCTCCAATTCTTTACAACTGCGGTAATTATGGGGATAGAATCAAAAGATTCAAGAGGCACGTGACCCGATTGACTTAAATTCTTGGATGATTGCTTCAATTTGTGCTGATTTTGGACAAATAACACAAAATCTACTTTGATATTGTTGGTTATTAAAGTACGGCACACTTAATACCATTAACTCATCACAGTCAGTGAAAGGTAATTGCTCGGTATTTAATACCGATAAGCCATTTCTGAACGCCAGCTTATCTTCAACATAGTCCAAAAACGAGACCCCGATGTTTAAGCTCGTTTGGCAATCAACTTGACGATATAAATAATTTTCCCCGACCACTATGCTGTTATCAGAACCGAGCTTCTGACTCAACTCTCGTGTCCATTGCGTTAAAGAGTCATGGCAGTTATAGGGAGCGGTATTCGCCATCGCTTGCATACGATACAAACCTTCCATAAGCGTTTGTTGACTAAACACCGTATTCAACCAAGTAGCAAATTGGTAGCGAACCGTATCGCTGGCATCTTGTGGCTTAGAAATGCATATATTGTTACTTTGTCCTGCACGGTCTATTAATAGAATAAGCCAATTAGAGCCGTCAAAATCTAACACTTCAACTCGAAATACTAACTGCGAACTGACCTGAGGTAACCCAACACAACAGCACACCTTGTAACGCTGACTTAAACCATGTGCAAGCTCAACTAACTGAGATTGTTCAGGCTGCCAATATGCTGCCACTTCTGACAATGCAAAAAACTCCGACAACCAGTAATCGAAGCCCGCATTCGTTGGCACCCGACCTGCCGATGTGTGAGGAGAATAAAGTAACCCTTCTTTTTCGAGTCTCGACATTGCATTTCGTATCGTTGCAGAACACACTGCCATGCCTTTTTGTTTTGCAATGCGCGTAGATGCTACCGGTTGGCCTTCACCATTACAGTAGAGGCTCATCACAGCTGAAAAAATTTGTTGGTCGCGAGGGTTTAATTTCATAAATTCATACATCTTATCTCTTGCCAGTTAATATCTGGGCATAGCATGTTTATTTCAAGGTATTTTCAAAGCTTTAATTTTTAATGTACTCTATCCGTATGACATCGCTAAGTGCACACAATATGGATTCTCCGTTCAAAACTATCGGCTTAATCGGCAAGCCAAACCACTCAGGTGCAGCCAACACACTACAACGCCTTCATACTTTTTTGCTCGCATTAGGTTTTGAAGTGCTTGTTGAACAACGTACAGGAAGACAACTTGAAGATGTGCCCAGTGAGCAATTAGTCAAGCTAGTCGATTTAGGCGAACGGGCAGATTTAGCCATTGTAGTAGGTGGTGATGGAAATATGCTGGGTGCGGCAAGAGTTTTAGCACGCTTTGATGTTGCTGTTATTGGCGTTAACCGTGGCAATTTAGGCTTTCTAACAGACCTCAACCCAGAAGGCTTTGAAGCCAGCTTAGAACAAGTTCTTAGTGGGCAATATATTGAAGAAAAACGCTTTCTGTTAGAAGTAGAAGTGTATCGCCACGCTGAGTTAAAAAGCGCAAATTCAGCCGTAAACGAAGCGGTGCTTCATGCTGATAAAGTCGCTCATATGATAGAGTTTGAGGCCTTTATTAATAACGATTTCGTTTTTTCACAGCGTTCAGATGGTTTAATCGTGTCAACCCCTACTGGATCGACGGCATACTCTCTTTCTGGAGGCGGGCCAATTTTAACCCCTGAGCTGAACGCAATATCACTTGTGCCTATGTTTCCTCATACTCTTTCAAGTCGCCCTTTGGTTGTTGATGCCGATAACGAAGTTCGTTTGAAACTGAGCCTTGAAAACACAGACAGTTTACAAGTTAGTTGTGACAGTCATGTGGTGCTGGCAGTATTACCTGGTGATGAAGTGGTGATAAAAAAAGCAGATAAACGTTTACGGCTAATCCACCCTAAAGACTATTCTTACTACAATGTTCTGAGAAAAAAACTGAATTGGGGAAGTCGGTTATTTTAAAACACATTTTTTGCTTTAAATAATTGCCAAGTCAAAGTGATTAGCGCAAAATATTCAGACTTAAAGCTGTAATTATTTAAGGAATCTAATCCGAAATGGGCTATATCGTTTTTCTTGCTCTACTGTTGCTGATCACCTTGCTAGGTTGTTACTGGATCATCGAAAGTAATCGTCAAAAAGCAATCGAAGCAGAAAAAAAGCGCTTCAATCAACGCGTAAAAGAAATCAACAATGACTTCAAAATCAAGTTAATTGAATTTAGTGAAGCCAAGCTCATTCGCCCTAAAAATATAGGCAGCTTACATCAAATAACAAGTAACTATTTCGTCGTGCAAGCACATAACGAAGAGAATTTGAACCAGCTCGAATATATCAGTGATCTATTTATCAATACGGTCATTGCAGAAGCAAGTCGTTTACAGAGTGAAGCTGAACACGACCAACTTGCAGACCGTTTACAGTATTTTATGGCGCAACTGCCCCGTAATGGTATCGAGTTTAATAAAACCTTTTATCAAGAAACATTCCCTTCATTGGTTGAGACTATCAAGTTCTACCCTTCTATAGAATCAATTGATGATCACCAGCAAAGTATTGCCCCCCAAGAGATTGAAGATTTAAACCGACAAGAACAGCTCACAGAATTAACCTAAAATACAAATTTAGTTTGCAAAACCCAAAAACACTGTATAAATTAACAGTTAATTAGCTGGATGGATAAACAGTATGTTAATTGGGTTAGAAATTAAAAACTTTGCCATTGTGAGTAGTTTAAGTACGGAATGGCATCATGGTATGACAGCCATTACCGGTGAAACAGGTGCCGGTAAATCAATTGCAATAGATGCACTCTCATTGTGTTTAGGTGAACGAGCCGATGCAACAGCCGTTCGCCCTGGCACTGACCGTGCAGAAATTTGTGCGCAGTTTGATATTTCAACGCTTCCTTTAGCGCAGCAATTCCTAGAGCATCATTTGTTATCGAATGCTGATGGCGAATGTCTATTACGTCGTGTGATTTGCAAAAATGGTCGTAGTAAAAGCTACATCAATGGCAGCACAGTGACTGCTGCACAACTCAAAGAGCTTGGCCAGTACTTAATATCGATTCATGGTCAACATGCCCACCAGCATCTATTAAAATCTGATCATCAACTGCATTTACTCGATGCGTATGCTGGTCACACGACATTGCTTGCTGATGTTAAAGAGCGCTACAAAGCCTATCAAGCATTATTAAAAGAGTTTAACCAGCTTGAGCAACAACAACAGCAACAAGCTGCGCAAAAGCAGTTACTTGAGTATCAAGTTGCCGAATTAGATGAGTTTGCTTTACTACCTGGTGAGTTTGAAGAAATAGAAGCCGAGCATCACAAATTAAGCCACAGCCAAACTATTTTAGAATCATGCCAGCGTGAATTACAGCATTTATATGAAGCTGATGAACAAAGTGCATGCTCACTGCTACAGCACAGTGCACAGCAATTTATTGAACTTGCAGGGTATGATGAGAGCCTCACGGGTATCGCCACGCTTTTAAATGAAGCCGCAGTGCAAGTCGAAGAAGCTAGCCGAGAGATCCGTGGTTATGTTGACATGACAGATCTAGACCCAGCCCGTTTAGACGATGTAGAAACTCGTTTAACAGGCATCATGGACTTGGCGCGTAAGCATCACATTAAGCCTGAAGAACTTGTTGAGTTCCATCAATCAATCGCAGAAGAATTAGCATCAATTAGTTATAACAGCGACCGCCTTGGCGCACTTGAAAGCGAAATTAGCGACGCGCTTGAACAATACAAGCAAGCGGCTCAATTATTAAGTGAAAGTCGCCATCGTTATGCTGATACACTTAATCAGCTAATTAGCGATAGCATGGCTAATTTATCAATGGAAAATGGCAAGTTTGCGATTGATATACAACAAACACCCGACAAAACACCTAGCGCAATGGGTTTTGACACAGTCTCGTTTTTGGTATCGACTAACCCAGGTCAACCTTTACAAGCTCTATCAAAAGTTGCATCCGGTGGTGAATTATCGCGTATTAGTTTAGCTATTCAAGTGATTATTGCAGAGCGCGTGACCACGCCAACTTTAATTTTTGATGAAGTGGATGTGGGTATTTCAGGCCCGACAGCATCCGCCGTAGGAAAGCTGCTGCGCCAACTTGGGAAATCAACCCAGGTTATATGCGTTACACATTTACCTCAAGTTGCCAGCTCTGGACATCAACAGTTTTTTGTTGCCAAAGAAATTGCTCATGGCGAAACCTTTACGCAAATGAATACACTATCAAAAGATGGCCGTATAGACGAAATTGCACGTCTACTGGGTGGCGATAATATTAGCAAAACAGCAAGAGCAAATGCGAAAGAGTTAATAAGCGCACATGCATAATTTGTTAAGAGAAGTAATGGGCGCTTAAGCGCTCATAAATTGGACATTAAAATAATGATATTTCGCAAATTAGCTATATTTGTGACAGGTTCAATAGCGATGACATCAACCCCAGTAAGTGCATCACAGTCTATGGATACAGCAAGCCCTTTTATATCTGTTTGGCTGTATTTAGTCGAAGTATTGGTGATTGCTTTGCCTATTGTTGCTTTACTTTTACTGGTATTTAGTCGCTGGAAACACTTAAAATTTAAATTACAGCTACAAGCTGTTCTAAATGTGTCTGCTTTTTTGATGATCGCATTGGGCGGTATTTTAGGCTACTTTAGCCAAGCATTATCGACCATGATTTGGCTGTTTATGGGTAGCCACCTTATTGTAGTTGGCACAGCCTATTTACTCCTAAAACGTCATAAAATGAAAGTAAGGAATGCCTTGATTGGATGTTGGTAATGACCAATAGCGTAATAAATAAAACAACTAGCCTAAAGTAAAAAAGCAAGCTAAGCGCTTGCTTTTTTACTAACTAAGACAGCTTAATTAAACCTCTAGGTAATCCATAATACCTTCAGCAGCATTACGGCCTTCAAATATAGCAGTCACGACTAAGTCTGAGCCTCGTACGATGTCACCACCAGCAAATATTTTCGGATTAGTTGTTTGATGCGTAAACTCGCCTTTTTCTGGTGCGTTAATGCCGCCCCAATGGTTTATTTCAACACCATAAGGTTCTAACCAGTCCATTTTATGAGGTTTAAAACCAAACGCCATGAGCACTTTGGTGGCTTCAATAACATGTTCAGAACCGGCAACTTCTTCAGCACGACGACGACCATTTTCATCCGGCTCACCAAGTTGTGTTTTCACCATCTTAACGCCAGCGACTTTACCATGTTCGTCAACAATAATACCTTTAGGTTGTACGTTAAAAGTAAACTCAACGCCCTCTTCACGGGCATTTTTAACTTCGCGTTTTGAACCTGGCATATTTTCTTCATCACGACGATACGCACAGGTTACTTTCGTTGCGCCTTGACGGATTGAGGTTCTTACACAGTCCATCGCAGTATCACCGCCACCAAGCACGACTACTTTTTCGTTAGCCATATCAATGTAGGCTTGCTTATCCTCAGCATAACCCATAACACGATTTGTGTTACCGATTAAGAAAGGCAATGCATCAAACACACCATCGGCGTCTTCGTTCTCAAAACCTGCTCGCATACTTTGATAAGTACCCACGCCTAAAAACACGGCATCATATTCAGCCAAAATTTCATCAAGGGTAATATCAACACCCACTTCAGTATTTAGCTTAAACTCGACACCCATTTCAGTGAAAATTTCACGACGTTTTTGCATCACTTCTTTTTCAAGTTTGAATGAAGGAATACCAAATGTAAGTAAACCACCAATTTCAGGATGACGATCAAACACCACGGGTTTTACGCCGTTACGTACTAAAATATCCGCACAGCCTAAGCCTGCTGGGCCTGCACCAATGATAGCCACTTTTTTGTCAGACCAAACGACATAAGACATGTCTGGCTTCCAGCCCATCTTAAAGGCCGTATCAGTGATGTACTTTTCGATATTACCGATAGTAACAGCACCAAACTCTTCATCAAGTGTGCATGAGCCCTCACATAAGCGGTCTTGTGGACAAACCCGGCCACACACCTCCGGTAAACTATTGGTTCGATGAGAAAGCTCAGCTGCTTCTAAAATACGACCGGTACGAATTAACTTTAACCACTGTGGGATATAGTTATGGACTGGACATTTCCATTCACAATATGGGTTACCACAATCTAAACAACGGTCCGCTTGTGAATTAACTTGTGTTTCAGAAAACGGCTCGTATATTTCTACGAAAGATTGTTTACGTGCAGAAATTGGCTTTTTGCGCGGATCTACACGTTGTACATCGATAAACTGGTATACATTTTCGCTCATACTACCCCCTACTGAGCCTGAACACGAAGCTCTGCGCTGCTGCGCGCTCGGTGTCCGAGTAAACTTTTTACATCACTAGATTTTGGCTTGACCAATTTAAACATCGGCATGTATAAATCAAAGTTAGCTAAAATCTGCTCAGCGCGGTTTGAGCCAGTCAGCTCTAGATGCTCAGCAATTAGACCACGTAAATGTTCTTGGTGAGATGCTAAGCCCTCAAGCGTAACGATTTCAACAAGCTCTGGGTTAATGCGTTTTTCAAAGTCTTTGCCTTCATCAAGAATATACGCAAAGCCCCCTGTCATACCCGCACCAAAGTTAATACCCACTTTGCCAAGTACGCAAACCACACCGCCTGTCATATACTCACAGCCGTTATCACCCACGCCTTCTACAACAGCTTGCACACCTGAGTTACGAACAGCAAAACGTTCACCTGCAGAGCCAGCAGCAAATAACTTACCGCCTGTTGCTCCATATAAACAGGTATTACCTGCAATCGTGGCCTTATGGCTTTCAAACGATGAACCGAGCGGCGGACGAATTACCAGCTTACCGCCAGCCATGCCTTTACCAACATAGTCATTGGCATCACCAACCAGGGTCATTTCTAGCCCCCCCGCATTCCATACACCGAATGATTGACCCGCTGTACCATGAAGCTCAATAGAAACTGGGTCAGCAGCCATGCCTTGGTTGCCATGTTTTGAGGCAATATAGCCTGATAACATCGCGCCTACAGAACGGTCGGTATTACAAATACGGCTTACTAATGAGGTACCCGACTTTTCGTCAATTGCTTGCTTGGCTTTTTCAAGCAAGGTTTCATTTAGCTGACCTAAGTAGTGTGAGCTATTTGGCACACTACAATACAGGGTTTCACCTGTTGGGTTGTTAGGCGCAGCAATCACAGACGACAAATCCACTTTCTTTTGTTTCTCTGTCTTGCCTTCAATCGCTTCAAGTAAATCCAAACGACCAATTAAATCTGTTAAGCGTGTTACACCTAAACTTGCCATGATTTGGCGAGCTTCTTGTGCAATAAACTTAAAGTAGTTCATCGCCATTTCTGGCAAGCCATGATAGTGCTTTTGGCGCAGTGTATCGTCTTGTGTCGCAACACCGGTCGCACAGTTGTTTAAGTGACAAATACGTAAGTATTTACAACCAAGTGCCACCATAGGACCCGTACCAAAACCAAAGCTCTCAGCACCTAAAATAGCTGCTTTGATGATGTCTAGGCCTGTTTTGAGACCACCATCTGTTTGCAGACGAATACGGTGACGTAAACCGTTTTCAACTAATGCTTGCTGTGTTTCAGCAAGGCCAAGCTCCCACGGGCTACCAGCATACTTAACAGAAGTAAGCGGGCTTGCACCTGTGCCACCGTCATAACCCGCAATGGTGATTAAATCGGCATACGCTTTAGCAACGCCCGTTGCAATCGTACCAACCCCTGGTTCAGAGACTAATTTCACAGAAATCAGTGCATCTGGATTCACTTGTTTTAAATCGAAAATAAGCTGAGCTAAATCTTCAATCGAGTAAATATCGTGATGCGGCGGAGGCGAAATCAAGGTCACACCAGGCACTGAGTAACGTAACTTTGCAATATACGGCGTTACTTTTTCACCTGGTAATTGACCACCCTCACCTGGTTTTGCACCTTGCGCAACTTTAATCTGAATTACATCAGCGCTACGTAAATAATGTGGTGTTACACCAAAACGACCTGAAGCAACTTGCTTAATACGCGAGTTTTTCTCTGTGCCGTAACGAAGTTTATCTTCACCACCTTCACCCGAGTTTGAACAACCGCCTAAACGGTTCATTGCAATCGCTAACGCTTCATGCGCTTCTGGCGATAACGCACCAATACTCATTGCTGCCGAGTCAAAACGCTTATATAGCTCAGTTGCCGGTTCAACATCATCAATACTGATACCTGCATCTGGCACTTTTACTGCCAACATGTCACGCAAATTAGTGATCGGACGATTATTTACTAAATCAGCATAGGCAACATAATCACTGTATTCACCAGAACGCACTGCTTTTTGTAGCGTTTGAATAACATCTGGGTTATACGCGTGATACTCACCGCCATGCACATATTTCAATAAACCGCCATGGCTTAACAATTTACGCTTACTAAATGCCAATTTATGAAGCTTGCGTTGATCGTCATCAAAATCAGTGAAACACGCCCCTTTAATACGACTTGCCACACCATTAAAACAGGTTTCGACGATAGCCTCAGACAAACCAACGGCTTCAAATAACATCGAGCAGCGGTATGATGCAACAGTGCTAATACCCATTTTCGACATGATTTTATAAAGACCCTTGTTTATCGCATTACGATACGCAAGCGTTACTTCACAATAAGTCTTATTGATCACCTTACTATCACTCATAGCAACCAGTGATTCATAAGCAAGGTATGGGTAAATTGCTGTTGCACCAAAGCCGAGTAATACAGCGAATTGATGAGCATCGCGAACACTGCCTGATTCAATGATAATGTTTGATTCACAGCGCAAGTTATTATCAACTAAACGTTTCTGAATAGAGCCTACCGCCATCGCAGCAGGAATAGGCAACTGTGTTTCGCTGAAGTTACGGTCGCTTAACACTAACATCACACAACCAGCAGCCGCTTTCTCTTGCGCTTCGTCACAAATACGTGTGATAGCGCTTTCAAGCCCCTCTTCTACTGTGTAAGTGATATCAATTTTGCAGTAGCTGTAATATTTATCATCAGCATTAAGTAACTGCTGCATATCTGCATACATCAAGATTGGTGTATCAAACTGCAAACGCTTAGCGTGACCAGTGGTTTCGTTAAATACGTTTTGCTCACTACCAATACAGGTTGCCAGTGACATAACGTGATTTTCACGAAGCGGGTCAATCGGTGGATTCGTTACTTGCGCAAACTTCTGTCTAAAGTAATCAAATAACGAGCGGTGACCTTCTGACAGTACGGCAAATGGAGTGTCATCACCCATTGAACCTGTCGCTTCTTGACCGTTTTCACCCATCACACGAATAACACTATCAAGCTCTTCGTTAGTGAAACCAAACATCTTTTGATATTTAAGCAATGTTTCGTCATCAAATGAACGATTACCCGCATCTTTTTCAGAGAGCTGCTCGAACGGTATTAAACGCTTAACATTTGCTTCGAGCCATGCTTTGTATGGATGACGTGACTTAAGATCTTGGTCAATTTCATCTGAATGCCAAATTTTACCTTGATGAGTATCAATAACTAACAGCTCGCCAGGGCCAACACGGCCTTTTTCAACCACTTCGTCTGGTGCATAGTCCCAAATACCCACTTCTGAGGCGAGTGTTATAAAACCATCTTGGGTGATCACATAACGCGCTGGACGTAAACCGTTGCGATCAAGGTTACAGGCTGCAAAACGACCGTCAGACATGACAATACCAGCAGGGCCATCCCATGGTTCCATATGCATTGAGTTAAAGTCGTAGAATGCACGTAGGTCTTCATCCATAGCACGGTTTTTTTGCCATGCAGGCGGTACAAGCATACGCATTGCACGGAATAAATCCATGCCACCCGCTAAGAACAACTCAAGCATATTGTCTAAGCTTGAAGAGTCAGAACCGCTTTCATTTACGAACGGTGCAGCTGATTGCAAATCAGGGATAAGTGGTGAGGCAAACTTATACGCACGGGCACGGGCCCACTGGCGGTTACCTTGAATGGTATTAATTTCACCATTGTGTGCTAAATAACGGAATGGCTGCGCTAATGGCCAACGAGGTTGTGTATTGGTAGAAAAACGTTGATGAAATACACAAATCGCACTGGTCATGCGAATGTCAGCTAAATCTAAATAAAAGTTAGGTAAGTCAACTGGCATCATTAAGCCTTTATAGACAGTGACCAAACCAGATAAGCTGGCAATATAAAAATGTTCATCGTTTTCAAGGCGCTTTTCTGCACGACGACGCGCAACATATAAACGGCGCTCTAAATCTTTCGGACGCCAGCCTTCTGGGGCGCTAACAAAAATTTGTTCAAAGCCTGGTAGTTGTTTTTTTGCAATTGGCCCTAAACATGACGCATCAGTCGGTACAACGCGCCAGCCTTGAATGCTCAAGGTTTCTTTTTCGAGTTCTTCACTCAACACATCTTTAGCTGTTTGCGCAAGTACAGGATCGGCATTCAAAAATACCATGCCTACGGCGTAGTTCTTTCCTAGGTGCCAGTCATGTTCGCTAGCAATAGCACGAAAGAAACTATCGGGTTTTTGCATTAATAAACCACAACCATCACCGGTTTTACCATCGGCAGAAATACCGCCACGGTGCTCCATACGATCAAGCCCTGTGATTGCTGTTCGGATCAAGCGGTGACTCGCTTGTCCATTGACTTGGGCTATCAAGCCAAAGCCACAATTATCTTTTTCTAATTTTGAGTCGTATAACATAGACCCCTCCCCTTGCTACAACGACCAGCCCTTTAGTCTCTTGTGACAGGGCTAGCAGACGAACAAAACTATCGCCAAATAATCTCTGAGTCAATAGAGTTTTGAATACATATTCATATTCATGAATATTTCTCATTTAAATGCACTTAGTAAATTCTATGCTAATTTTTTACATTTAGGCGTATTTTCACCGTTATTTTTTTATGACACTGGTGTCATATTTAACAACTTGTAAAAGAAAAATTTCAAAAACCACTCTTTACGTTAACGTAAACTGACAACTAAAATGAATAAATATTCACTTTTTGAATGATAATGCAGAATTTAGATATCACCTACTCACATAAACCAGACTCGCTAGGCACTTACTGTAACTCTTTAGATAACTATTTACGCTTACACTCCTAAAAGCTTGCTCTTTACGCGCACGTAAACCCACTTATTAAAAAGTGTCCGCTGCGGACACTTTTTCTGTCCGCGGACATTGAAACAACATCAATAGAATCAATAAACCTTTATAAATCAATATAATAAAAGTTGGCATATTGTTGGTATATAAAATTACATCAGCAGATTTAAGGACAGGACATGTTCACTTTTAGTTTATTTATTGCATCGCCACTCACCATGCTAGTAGTGGGTTTCATGATTATGTTAGTTGAGAACATTAAGGAACTATGATGATAAAAGATACCAGTGCTCAGGATATCTCGGTGACGAAGAAGAATAACTTTGCAAAACCAGTTGCACTAATTATCGGTGTATTATTAATTGGCTCGGTTGCTATAGGCAGTATTTTTGCGGACACCGAAGGCAGTATTTCCGTTGAGAAGGCAAGCCTACAAATCAGCAAAGTAACTCAGCAACCTCTCATTAGAGATGTCGCCGCCAGTGGCAAAATCGTTGCTGCAAATGCGCCCAAAGTATACAGCCCTGAACGCGGCTTTGTGGATTTGAAAGTAAAAGCAGGTGACAGCGTAAAAAAAGATGACGTCATCGCAATTGTAAAAAGCCCTGAGCTAACAAATGAGCTAAAACAGCAACAATCTGTACTTGCAAGGCTTGATGGTGAGCTTCAACGCAAGCAACTCGAAGCACGTAGACAAAAATTAAGCTTAACGAAAGCGCTCGACCTTGCTCAGGTTGAACTTAATGCTGCGGACCGTGAAAACCGTCGTGCCCAATTATCTATAAAGAAAAACTTAATAAGCCAAATTGATTTAGAAAAAGCAGTCGATGATTTAGCAAGAGCAAAACTTTCTTATAAACATGCTGAGCAAGAGGTTGCGCTTGCAAAAGATACCCTTGCCTTTGAGTTAAAAGCCGCAGAGCGAGATCTAGCAAGACAGCAGCTTATCGTTGATGATTTATTTCGCCAAGTAAATGACCTAACTATCATAGCCACTGTGAGCGGCATCGTGGGGAATTTACTTGTGCAACAAAAAGAGGCCGTAACTCAAAGTCAGCCATTAATGACTTTGGTGGACTTAAGTAACTTTGAAGCCGAACTTCAAGTGCCAGAAAGCTATGCCAATGAATTAGGTTTAGGGATGCAAGTCGAACTAACGCTCGGTGCTCGTCATGTGACGGGAACACTGTCAGCTATATCTCCGGAAGTAAACAACCGCGAAGTGACAACACGAGTACGATTTGATGATGAACTGGTTGGAATTCGCCAAAATCAACGTCTCACAGCCCGCATTCTCTTAGAAAATCGCGACAATGTTTTACAAGTAAAGCGCGGCGCCTTTTTACAACAAGGTGGGACGCGTGCTTATCGAATCGATGGTGATATGGCTTACTTAATCGATATAAAAACAGGCGCTAGCAGTATTAACGCTGTGGAGCTCTTAGAAGGCGTTCAAGTTGGCGATCAATTAATCATCTCTAACTACGACCGTTATAAACAAGCACCGGTACTCGTTTTACGTTAACAACAAGGAATTATAATTATGCTTAAAATGAATAACATCAATAAAGTGTATCAAACTGAAATGGTACAAACTCATGCACTTCGTGATTTTAACCTACAAGTAGATGAGGGTGAATTTATTGCAGTGACAGGCCCAAGCGGCTCAGGTAAAACCACGTTTTTAAACATTGCAGGAATGCTAGAGCCATTTAATGAGGGCCAATATCTATTAGACGGAATTGATGTCGGTAAACTCAATGACAATCAACGTGCCGACCTTCGTAATCAAAAAATCGGTTTTATTTTCCAAGGTTTCAACCTCATCCCTGACTTGAACCTATACGAAAATATCGAAGTACCCCTTCGTTACCGTGGGATTAAAGCAGCCGAGCGTAAACGTCGAATTGAGCAATGTTTAGAGCAAGTTGGTCTAGCGTCACGTGCAAAACACCTTCCTCAACAGCTCTCTGGCGGACAACAGCAACGTGTAGCTATTGCTAGAGCCCTTGCTGGTGAACCTCGTTTTTTACTTGCCGATGAGCCAACGGGTAACCTTGATAGCTTAATGGCTCGCCAAGTAATGGAACTACTTGAACAAATAAATCGTGATGGTGCAACTATTGTGATGGTTACTCACGATCCTGAACTTGCTCGCAGAGCACCTCGAAACATTCAGGTCGTTGATGGTCAACTCGCAGATCTAACCTTATATCAAGGCACTCAAAACTTAAAAGCGGCAGGGGTATAGTCATGTTCCTTCATTATTTAGATTTAAGCTGGCGTAGCTTTAAGCGCACGCCATTAGTGAGCTTTTTAATGGTGCTAGCCATTGCTATTGGTATTGGTGTCACGATGACAAGCCTCTCTGTTTATCACATGATGTCGGCGGATCCGATCCCTGAAAAAAGCAGCCAACTTTACAGCGTACAGCTTCAAATTATGGACGATGGCAGCACTTGGTGGACTAAGGACAACCTCCCCTTACAATTGACCTACCAAGACGCAGTGAATTTGAATAAAGCGGATGCAGGTGGCAAACGTGTAACTATGGTACGCACTGGTTTTTCAGTTTATTTAGACTCAGACAAAATAAAACCCTTTATAGGTCAAGCTCGCCTCACTACACCTGACTTTTTCGATATGTTTAATTTGTCATTTCTATATGGAGGTGTTTGGAGCGAGCAACAAGAGGCAAATGCCGCACCCGTTGTCGTGATCAGCAAAGAACTTAATGACAAATTATTTGCCGGCGAAAATTCGATTGGAAAAATTATCTACCTTGACGATGCCAGTTACGAGGTGGTGGGTGTTATTGATAATTGGGATATTACAACTAAGTATTACGATTTAAATAACGGCTCATTCAATAAAACAGAGCAGCTATTCCTCCCTTTTAGCCTTATGAAAGCTCGCCAGCTGGAAAACTGGGGTAACACAAATGGATGGAAACACGAAAAAACCAATACATTCAACGATAAGTTAAATTCAGAGTTAGTGTGGCTACAATTTTGGGTTGAACTTAAAACGCCTGAGGAAAAACAGGCTTACCAAGATTTCTTGATGGCTTACATGCAAGAACAGCAAAAGCTAGGTCGCTTCAATCGTAAGCAACTAGAGGCCAAGCTACGGGATGTAAATGAGTGGATGCAATACAACAATGTAGTCAGTGAAGATAATGAGATTCTTGTTGGTCTTAGCTTTATGTTTTTGGCTGTATGCCTTGCGAACATTCTTGGTTTACTGCTTGCGAAATTTTTACGAAGAGCTTCAGAGGTGGGTGTACGAAGAGCTCTTGGCGCAAGTAAACGACAAATTTTTTACCAGCACATCGTCGAAGTAGCCATGCTAGGATTTTTAGGCGGTATTTTGGGGATCATTCTTGCTCAAGTTGGCTTGTTAGGTGTGCGTCAAAGCTATAGCTATTATAAAAGCCTAGCAACCATGGATTTAAGCATGCTTTTGAGCGCTCCTGTTATAGCCATTAGTACCTGTGTTATTGCTGGACTTTACCCTGCTTGGCTGGTGTGCAAAACCAACCCTGCTATTTACCTGAAGAGCCAATAAGGAAAGTAACATGTTTGAAATTAAACCTATTTTTAACGCCTTATGCCGCTCAAAGGTTGGCGCAGTCTTATTACTTATACAAATAGCCATTACCACAGCCATTGTCAGTAATGCTGCATTTATTATCCAAGACAGAATTGGTTATTTAAGCCAACAAACCGGCTACCCTGAAGAAGATATCTTCGTATTCCATGTAATGATGTTTGGTCAAGACGTATCACTGTCTCAACAGTATGAACTCGATGAAGCCATGCTTCGCCAAATACCTGGCGTAGTCGATGCTGCGTATTCAAGTAATACACCGCTTTCAGGCAGTGGCTCATCATCAGACTTTAGTTTAAAGCCAGCGCCTGAAGAGGGTAAATCAGCGCGTACTTCTTATATGTTTATCGATGAGCATGGTCTCAATACTTATGGTGTGAAATTAATTGCAGGGCGCAACTACACAGAGGATGAGGTGATTGTCACTGACAATTACGATGAGCTCTCAAAGGTCACTGTTGTGACAAAAACCCTGCTTGATGAGTTATTCCCTGATGGCAACGGCCTTGGGCAAACCATTTATTTTGGTGATATCCCAATGAAAATCATCGGCGTGATTGATTTAATGAAAGGCCCATGGCTTAAAGATAGCCGCCCTGATAATGTCGCATTGCTCCCTTTTATTAAAGCAGGTAGTAATGCACGATTTGTAGTAAGAACTGAACCAGGCCAACGTCAATCTGTAATGAACCGTGTTGAAGAGGCCATGTTAAAAAACTACAACAAACGTGTTATTTCTCGCATTCGTGGCCTTGATGAGGACAAAGAACAATATATGGCAGAAGATACATTAATGATGCGTATGCTGATTGTACTTATTACTATCTTAGTCTTGGTGACTGCCCTGGGTATTTTTGGCCTGACTCTATTCAATATTAGTAAACGTACAAAACAGATCGGTACTCGCCGTGCACTAGGTGCAAGAAAATCTGCCATCATCAGCTACTTCTTAGTTGAAAACGCCATGATTTGTAGTGTTGGTTTAGTCATTGGCATCATTGCTGCTGTTTATTTAGGGCAGCTACTTATGCAGCACTTCTCTATTGCACAACTAGAGATTAGTTATGTACTTGGTACGGCTTTGTGTGTGTTTGTTATGAGCTTATTGGCTGTACTAGCTCCAGCAAAACGTGCGGCGAACATCTCACCGAGCATTGCAACTCGAACAATTTAGTTCTCCCAACCTATGCTACACTGGATTAACAGTGTAGCATTTACCTTGCACCTGATTAGGAAAATAACTAAAACAACAATATGGAAAAAATACTTATCGTTGATGACAACCCTGCTATCTTAGATGCGTTGTCATTATTACTCGAAATTCATAACTTTGAGGTTGTTACAGCAAGCAACCCTTTTGAGGCAACTCAGGCTGTACAGTACCAGCGTATTGCACTTGTTATTCAAGACATGAACTTTACCGCCGACACAACCTCAGGCGAAGAAGGCAAAGAACTCTTTTATGCCTTACGAGAGATTAACCCTCATTTACCGATCATTTTAATCACCGCTTGGACAGAGCTTTCCACGGCCGTTGAACTCGTCAAAGCAGGCGCTGCTGATTATTTACCAAAACCATGGGACGATACAAAGCTGCTTACCTGTGTAAATAATCTGATAGAACTGGGTAAGGCAAAACAACAAAACGAAACCTTTGCCCGCCACCAGCAAGAACGTGAAGCATCTGTACATAATGCCAATTTAGTTGGCCTAGTTTATAAAAGTACGGCCATGGAGCATATCGTCAACCTTGCCATTCAGGTTGCTAAGTCGGATATTTCGGTTTTGATCACAGGCCCTAACGGCAGTGGTAAAGAGCGGATTGCACAAATAATTCAAGCAAATTCATTATTGGCTGATAAACCTTTTATCACTGTGAATGCAGGAGCCCTACCAAGCGAACTTATAGAGGCTGAGCTATTTGGTGCAGAAGCCGGCGCGTATACCGGCATTACTAAACAACGTATTGGTCGTTTTGAAGCGGCCGATGGTGGCACCTTATTTTTAGACGAAATTGGTAACTTGCCGCTATCAGGGCAAATGAAACTATTACGCATTTTACAAACCGGCGAATTTGAACGTTTAGGTTCAACGCAAACCCGTAAAGTGAATGTTAGAGTTATTTCAGCAACCAATGAAGATTTAAGCCACGCAATTAAAACAGGTCAATTTCGTGAAGACCTCTACTACCGCTTAAATGTGATTGAGTTAAATTTACCACGCTTAGCTCATCGCCCAGATGACATTTTAGCCTTAGTTGCACACTTTTTACCTGAGCGCACACTGTCACTTAGCACTGAAAAAGCCCTCCTCGCCCATAATTGGCCTGGTAATGTGCGTGAACTTGAAAATGCTTGTAAGCGCGCAGCGGTATTGAAACCCACGGGCACCATTGAACTTGCCGATTTTGGCTTACAAGTTGAAAAAGAAAATACACTGAAGAGCAAAACGGAGCCAACAAAACAAGACATTGAACTAGCGATGCGAGAATACCAAGGTGTAATTGCTAAGGTAGCACGCCATTTTGGTCTTAGCAGACAAGCTCTATACCGTAGACTTGATAAATTTAAGATAGAATATTAATGCTTCGCTATAAAATTATTGCTTTATGCATTATGGCAGCAATTCTGCCGCTACTGGCCACTAGCTACTTTTTGGCTATACCTTGGGCAAATATAGTACTCGCTTCTTTACTTTGTGCTTTTATATCTGGCTTTCTTGCTTATAAGTTAAGTGCGCCATTAGTCAATGGCATGGCCGCCCTTGAAACTGGCTTGCTGAATTTTAAAGATGGCGAACTTGCTTCATTACTTGCATATAACGGCAAGGACGAATTGGGTCATTTATGCCACCTTTATAATCAAACCGCCAAACAACTTCGCCAAGAAAAACAATGGATTTACCAACGCGAATTAATGCTCGATAAAGTATTACAAAGCTCGCCGCAAGCGGTACTGCTGGTAAACGACCAAGACTTTATTGTATACAGCAACCACAGCGCACGCAGCCTATTTGAAAAAAAATCAGCACTTGAAGGATTAACACTCAAAAGCTTGCTTACGCACTGTTCTGAGCAGCTTACACGCGCCGTCAACAAAGGCATTGATGGATTATTCACTTTAGATAGAGTAGATCAAGAATCACAAACTTGGCATATGGCTACCGGCCGATTATTACTAAACAACCAATTTCACCAATTACTTGTCTTTAAGCAATTAACGAGAGAGCTCAGTCGTCAAGAAGTCGAAGTGTGGAAAAAGGTCATCCGCATTATTAGCCATGAACTTAATAACTCGCTTGGTCCTATGTCATCCATGCTACATAGTGCCCAACTACTCACAAAAGAAGTTGATGAGCCACGTTTAAAACGAGTGTTTACAACAATAGAAGATCGTATCAAGCACTTAAATGAATTTGTACAAGGTTATGGTAAATTTGCCAAACTGCCCACCCCGCAATTAATCACAATAAATTGGACTAACTTAATTGAGCAATTAAAAAATCAGTGGCAGGTCAATGTGACTCTTAATGAGGATGTATCAACTCAGGCCGATCATACACACCTGGAACAACTGCTGATAAATCTGTTAAAAAATGCCCATGAGTCAGGCTCAAACCCAGAAGAGGTCAGTTTAACGGTGCAACAAGAAGCTAGCGGCACCCACATCACAGTGAGTGATAAAGGCAAAGGCATGAGTGAAGCCGTAATGGCCAATGCGCTTATTCCCTTTTACTCAACCAAAGCGACAGGCAGTGGTCTAGGTTTAGCACTTTGCAGGGAAATAGTAGAGGCACACCACGGGCAAATTAGCTTACACAACCGTGAGCAAGGTGGTTTGAGCGTGCATGTTTTGCTGCCTGCTTAATAAAATTGCTATAAAAAAAAGCCGCAAATGCGGCTCTTTCCTACACTAAATTCGATTATTCAGCGTCTTCTTCTTTGTACTTTGCAGCAGTTTCTGCAATCAGTGGTTGTAATTCACCACGCTGAAACATCTCAATAATAATATCACAACCACCGATAAGCTCGCCTTCAACCCAAAGCTGTGGGAAGGTTGGCCAGTTAGCGTATGCAGGTAACTCTGCACGGATATCAGGGTTTAGTAAGATGTCAACGTAAGCAAATGGTTCACCACACGACATTAGTGCTTGTGATGCTTGAGAAGAAAAACCACAGTTAGGTAATTTTGGTGATCCTTTCATATACAAAAGGATTGGGTTTTCAGAAATTTGCTGTTTAATTTTATCGATGGTTTCCATTTACAACCTCAAAATACATTGGCTTACTACTTTGGCCTTGAAAAAGATTCACTGTGGCCTCAGATATATTACTTAGAATGGCAAACACAGCCACAATTTTAAATAGTCGTAGCAAGAGCATTGCTGTTTGCTAAAACTTGAGTAAAATACTCAACAATTATAGTAACACTATAATACCACTTGGTATAGGTGAGTACGCTGTTTAGCTTGCTATTACCTATAACTAGGTGGACTATCAACCAAGAAGATGGAGATAAAAAATGGCATTTGAACTACCGTCACTACCATACGCAATCGATGCATTAGAGCCACATATTTCAAAAGAAACGCTAGAGTTTCACCACGGTAAACACCACAACACATATGTTGTGAAACTAAATGGCCTGATCCCGGGCACAGAATTCGAAAATAAATCTCTAGAAGAAATTGTATGTTCTTCAGAAGGTGGTGTATTTAACAATGCTGCACAAATCTGGAACCACACTTTCTACTGGAACAGCCTATCTCCAAACGGTGGTGGTGAGCCTACTGGCGCTATCGCTGATGCGATCAACGCTAAATGGGGTTCTTTCGAAGCATTCAAAGACGCATTAAACGATAAAGCTGTAAACAACTTTGGTTCAAGCTGGACTTGGTTAGTTAAACTAGCTGACGGCACACTTGATATCGTAAACACATCAAATGCTGCAACTCCGTTAACTGATGAAGGTGTAACACCAATCCTTACTGTGGATCTGTGGGAACACGCTTATTACATCGATTACCGTAACGTTCGTCCAGATTACTTAAAAGGTTTCTGGGCACTTGTTAACTGGGACTTCGCGAACGCTAACTTCGCTTAATCTTCTGTAACAAACAGTAATCAAAAAAGGCGCTTCGGCGTCTTTTTTATTGCTAGTGCACGCCCTTCCTAAGCCGCAGCCAAGCCCTCACTCAAAAACCCTAATCAAGATGAGCTTTTTTCAATTAAATTCTTAATTTTCTTGCGCAAAAAGTCAAAATCCTGACTAAGCTTTAAATAACCTTTGCTTTTCTCTTAATCTAATTACACGTCATTTTAGCGGGTTTTCGGAGGTCTCTATGAGTATTTTTGAGCATTACCAATCACGATACGAAGCAGCGCAAGAAGAAGAATACAGTATTGAGGAGTTTCTCGAAATCTGTAAGAAGGATAAATCAGCTTATGCCAGCGCGCCTGAGCGGCTTTTAATGGCTATCGGTGAGCCTGAAATTATCGATACATCAACCGATGCCCGCTTAAGCAGGCTGTTTTCAAATCGCGTGGTCGCACGCTACCCTGCCTTCCACGATTTTTATGGGATGGAAGATGCAATTGAGCAAATCGTTGCGTACTTAAAACACGCAGCTCAGGGTTTAGAAGAGTGCAAGCAAGTTCTCTATCTACTTGGTCCGGTGGGTGGAGGTAAATCATCAATCGCCGAAAAGCTTAAATACTTGATGCAACAAGTACCTATCTATTCAATTAAAGGCTCGCCTGTTAACGATCATCCTCTAGCATTATTTGACCCAAATGAAGACGCTGAGCTTTTAGAAAAAGAATACGGAATTAAACCACGTTATTTAAAAACCGTAATGTCGCCATGGGCTGCAAAACGTTTAAGTGAATTTAACGGTGACATTAGCCAATTTAGAGTGGTTAAGCGCTACCCATCAATTTTAAATCAAGTCGCGATAGCTAAAACAGAGCCTGGCGATGAAAACAATCAGGACATTTCAGCACTCGTTGGTAAAGTCGATATTCGCCAACTTGAACACTTTGCACAAAATGACCCCGATGCATATGCCTACTCGGGTGCGCTTTGTTTAGCAAATCAAGGTTTAATGGAGTTTGTGGAAATGTTTAAAGCACCCATCAAGGTGCTACACCCACTACTTACTGCAACCCAAGAAGGTAACTATAATGGGACTGAAGGTATTAGTGCCCTGCCGTTTAACGGCATGATTTTAGCTCACTCAAATGAGTCTGAGTGGCAAACATTCAAAAACAATAAAAACAATGAAGCATTCCTTGACCGTGTTTACATCGTCAAAGTACCTTATTGTTTACGTGTTTCTGAAGAGGTTAAAATTTATAATAAACTGCTTGAAAACAGTGAATTACACGATGCACCATGCGCACCTGGTACATTAAAAACACTGGCGCAATTTACCACGCTTTCGCGAATGAAAGAGCCTGAAAACTCAAGTATTTATTCAAAAATGCGGGTATATGATGGCGAAAGCTTAAAAGACACCGATCCGAAAGCTAAGTCGTATCAAGAGTACCGCGACTATGCCGGTGTTGACGAGGGCATGACAGGGCTTTCTACCCGCTTTGCATTTAAGATTCTATCGCGGGTATTTAACTTTGATACCACAGAAGTGGCTGCAAACCCTGTACATCTATTTTATGTACTTGAGCAGCAAATTGAGCGTGAGCAATTTACTGCCGATGTTGAAGAACGTTACTTAAGCCACTTAAAAGGCTACCTTATTCCACAATACGTTGAGTTTATTGGCAAAGAGTTACAAACAGCCTATTTAGAATCTTACTCTGAATACGGGCAAAACATCTTTGATCGCTACGTCACTTATGCTGATTTCTGGATCCAAGATCAAGAATACCGTGACCCTGATACTGGCCAGTTATTTGACCGTGCGGCACTGAACGCAGAGCTTGAGAAAATTGAAAAACCTGCGGGTATTTCAAATCCGAAAGATTTCCGTAATGAAATAGTCAATTTCGTACTGCGTGCTCGTGCACACAACCAAGGCAAGAATCCACTTTGGACCAGTTACGAAAAACTTCGCACGGTTATCGAGAAGAAAATGTTCTCAAATACTGAAGATCTCCTACCGGTTATTTCCTTCAATGCGAAAACTTCGGCTGAAGATCAGAAAAAACACGAAGACTTTGTCAATCGTATGGTTGAGAAAGGCTATACCCAAAAACAAGTACGTTTACTTTCTGAATGGTATTTACGCGTTAGAAAATCGCAGTAAAAAACGTTTGTTTTAAGGGGGTTGTTATGGCGCATTTTATTGACCGACGCCTGAATGGAAAAAACAAAAGTACCTTGAATCGTCAACGGTTCATCAGGCGTTATAAAAAACAGATTAAAGAAGCGGTATCTGATGCCATTAATAAGCGCAGCGTCACCGATACCACCAGCGGCGAGAGTATTTCTATTCCGCAGCGTGATATTAGTGAGCCTATTTTTCATCAAGGACGTGGTGGCGACCGTGAACAGATCCACCCAGGTAATGACCAATTTTCTACGGGCGACAAAATCAAGCGCCCGCAGGGAGGCGGCCAAGGGGGTGGCAGTGGTGAAGGTGAAGCCAGTGACTCCGGTGAGGGGCAAGATGACTTTGTGTTCTCTATTTCTAAAGATGAATACTTAGACTTGTTGTTCGAAGATCTTGAACTGCCTAATCTACAACAAAATCAGCTCGATAAACTCGTACAAATGAAAACCCATCGTGCTGGTTTTTGTAATGATGGCATGCCCAGTAATATTGATATTGTTCGTTCACTGCAGGGTTCACTTGCTCGTAGAGTAGCAATGAGCGCAGGCAAAAAGCGCCACCTTGCTGAGCTTGAGGGTCAACTAGCACTGCTACAAGCAGAGGAAGAACCAGACAAGGCGGCCATTGCTTTACTTGAACGGCAAATCGAGGAGCTGCAAAGTCGTATTAAAGCAGTGCCCTTTATTGATAATTACGACTTACGTTTTCGTAACTATGAAAAACGACCACACCCTACAAGCAAAGCCGTGATGTTTTGTTTAATGGATGTGTCAGGCTCGATGGATCAAGCGACCAAAGACATGGCAAAACGCTTTTATATTTTGCTGTATCAATTTTTAACCCGTAGCTACAAAAATATAGAAGTCGTCTATATTCGCCACCACACTCAAGCCAAAGAAGTGGATGAACAGGAGTTTTTCTATTCTCAGGAAACGGGTGGCACTATAGTATCAAGTGCATTGAAACTGATGAATGAGATCATCGCCGAGCGTTATAACCCTGAAGAGTGGAACATTTACGCAGCACAAGCCTCTGATGGTGATAACTGGGCCGATGACTCGCCAAACTGTGGCGAAATTTTACGTAATAAACTGTTAAAGGCGGTGCGCTATTACGCCTATATTGAAATTACCGCCCGTGCTCATCAAAGTTTATGGCGTGAGTATCAATCTATAGCGCAAACCCACGACAATTTTGCAATGCAACATATCCGTGGCGTTGAGGACATTTACCCTATTTTCCGTGAATTATTTAAAAAGAATCGTCAGCAACAAGGCGCCGCATAGCCTTGCGAGTGAGGTAAAGTATGGCCGATAAACGTATTAGCGACGGTCCTGATTGGACATTTGACTTATTAGCAGAATATCAAACTGAGATTGAACGGGTAGCGAATATTTATAAGCTCGATACTTACCCGAATCAAATTGAGGTAATAACCGCTGAGCAGATGATGGATGCCTATTCGAGTGTGGGTATGCCGATTGGTTATAGTCACTGGTCGTATGGTAAAAAGTTCATTCAAACCGAACAAAACTATAAACGTGGGCAAATGGGCCTCGCTTATGAGATTGTAATTAACTCAGACCCGTGTATTGCCTATTTAATGGAAGAAAACACGCTACCAATGCAAGCTTTGGTGATGGCCCATGCTTGCTATGGTCACAACTCATTTTTTAAAGGCAATTACCTTTTTAAAACTTGGACTGATGCCAGTTCAATTATTGATTACTTATTATTTGCCAAAAATTATATTGCTAAGTGCGAAGAGAAATACGGTATCAACGAGGTCGAAAACCTCATCGACTCATGTCATGCCTTGATGAATTATGGTGTTGACCGCTATAAACGCCCACAACGTATTTCGCTATACGAAGAGCAAAAGCGCCAGCAAGAACGTGAAGATTACTTGCAATCTCAAGTTAATGAACTGTGGCGTACCATTCCAACCTCACAGCAAGAATCTAAAAAACGCGAACGCCGCTTCCCAGAAGAGCCGCAAGAAAACATCCTGTATTTTATAGAAAAAAATGCCCCGCTGCTTGAATCATGGCAGCGCGAAATCATTCGTATTGTGCGTAAAATTTCGCAATATTTTTACCCTCAAAAACAAACCCAAGTGATGAATGAAGGCTGGGCAACATTTTGGCATTACACCATTTTGAACCACCTATATGATGAAGGTAAGCTCACTGATGCCTTTATGCTCGAGTTCTTACAAAGCCACACCAATGTAGTGTATCAACCGCCCTACAACAGTAATTATTATTCAGGGATTAACCCTTATGCCCTTGGTTTTAACATGATGGTTGATATTCGCCGCATTTGTGAAAACCCGACCGAGGAGGATAAAAAGTGGTTTCCAGAATATGCTGGCAGTGATTGGCTGGAAACACTCCACTTTGCAATGCAAAACTTTAAAGACGAGAGCTTTATAAGCCAGTTTTTATCACCAAAAATTATTCGTGACTTTAAGCTCTTTACCATTATCGATCACGAAAAAGAACCAACGCTTAATGTCGGAGCTATTCATGATGAAATAGGTTACCACCAAGTAAGAGAGACGCTTTCAGCCCAATACAACCTAAGTAATCACGAGCCTAATATACAAATTTATAATGTTGATATAAGAGGCGATCGCTCACTCACATTGCGTTACGTGCCTCATAACAGTATCCCCCTTGCTAAATCTAAAGATGAAGTATTAAAACATCTTTATAGATTATGGGGCTTTAAGGTAAAACTAGAACAAGAGTCAGCAACTGGTGAGATCTCTGTAATAGGCGAGTGCCCAGCAAGTGATACAAGACACGCTACTGAATAGTTTGAATCTTAAAAAGACTAAAGTGCTAAACACCTTTAGTCTTTTAAATCTGAATAGGCTGTTACTTTGTTTCGACCATTTTCTTTTGAATGGTAAAGCGCGTTATCTGCCGCTTCAATCCATTTTTCATAACGATCAAATTTTTCGTCAAAACAAGCAAAACCAATGCTTACCGTTAATTTGATTTGCTGTTCTTTGTAGTAGATTGACGAGTTCTCAATTAACTCACGTAACCTTTCTGCAAATATAACGGCACCATCATAGTCGGTATCCAGTAGCGTAATGGCGAACTCTTCCCCACCGTAGCGACCTGCTAAATCGGTTTCTCGTAGGGTTTTACGCAGCAAGTCTGCAACATGGCGTAACGCTTCATCGCCCCCGCTGTGTCCGTGTTCATCATTAACGTTTTTAAAATGATCAATATCGAACATCAATAATGTACTGCAACCACCACTTCGCACAATACGCATGTATTCTTTGCGAAGTTTTTGCTCCCAAAACCCGCGGTTTGTCAGTTGTGTTAATGCATCCGTACGGCTCATTAGCTCAAGTTTTGAGTTTGCTTCTTCAAGTTCTTTTTTATTCACAGCTTCGTCGGTAACATCGTAAATAATGATACAAATATGAGAAACTTCACCTGTCGTCGTGGTTAGCGGTATAAAAGTCGCGTTTTGATACATATGATCCGCTTTGCCAGTAATAGGTCGGTAGTTCTTAAAGCGGAAAATATATGGTTGCTGTTCCCATATGGTGAATGAGCGATTATTAAGAATAAATACCGACTCGGATTTACTTCGAAACCACTTTTCATCAATTGATGGAAATAAATCGAACAGATCTCTATCTTTCACCGCACTTGGTAATAGCCCTGAATGGTTCTCCATAAAGCCATTCCAAATACACACTTTATAGTCCCTGTCGAGCACCACAAGGCCTACATCAACAGTATTAAACATATCCATTAACCAATGGAGTTCATTCATATTAAAGTCGGCTGCTGGCATAAGTTTAATCTTCTAGTAAATAAGCTACTTTATATTTTAAGGTCTTCAACGAGTCCTCGGTGAATAGCAACATCAAATCACAATTGATATTATGATTTTCAATGCCGTAGCTGATCTCGATGGCCAGCGTTCGTTGCCAGCGAGATTTATTAGCTTTGACTAAGTCAGAAACATCACAATGCTGACCTAGAACAACAGGATGGCCTTGGCTGAAGCGCATATCAAGCTGCTTAGAGAGCCCTGATAAAATAGCACCAATTAAAATGTTGCTGACATCCATTAACAATTCAAGCTCAACTTTATTGTTTAACTCGCCTTCGTAGTTCATTAATGAGGCGATTTCTTTAAAGCTTGAATCATTCAAAAGTAGCAGAGCTTCTCCTGATACTCCCCCACCAATAAAACCTTGGCAAACACCAGACGTTGAAGCATTTGCATCAATAGAGCGAAGTGCCATATCTAGCTCATTCACTTCTAATACATTCACATTAGGAATAGGCAACTTGACAAACACATTGAGTAAGCGCGCGAGTAAGTCGCCTGCCTGACCCATCGCCACATTTGTGAGTTCTTGATATATATCTCGTACATCAGGATCGACCTGCTCACCCAACTTATTTGCTAGACGCTCACGCATGGCTTTATCTTTAATGCCATGATACTCAATGATACTTGCGAGTTTTTCAGGTGAACAAGGCTTTTGAATAAAGTCGATAGCCCCTAACTCAAGGACACGTTGATGTGCATTAGGTTGAATATCGCCAGACACGACGACAGTCAGGACATGTAGCCCTTGCTCTTGAATGGCTTGTAAAACCTCATAGCCATCCATTTCAGGCATATTTAAATCCAGAAATAATATTTCTGGCTGGAGTACCTTGATTTGCTCGATGCAATGAACTCCATTTTCTGCAAATTCAATTTTGATATCCCAATCATCTGGTAAAGAGCGCGCTAATTGCCTACGCGCTAATTTTGAATCATCACACACTAATACCGATGTCGACATACACTCTCTCTAAATCCGCACTTTTTAACTAGTCACAAACACAAAAAACTAACTTTATTATTGTTATTATTAATAAAAATCGAGCTGCGTACACATGTTAATCAAACTACCCTTTATTTACAATTTTAAATTACTGTAAACCTTGGCGCTATTAACTCAGTATAATACACTGATGTAAAATGCGTTAATTTGAAGGAATGAAGTTATGATACGCCCATTGATATTTGCAATTGGCTCACTGTGTACATTTAGTTACGCAAGCGAGTTACCAGAAAACACCCTTGATGCGGGTAAAGTATCTGCTCAATCAAAACCAGTTACTTTACTAGGTCAAGGTGTTGAAGTTGGTCAACAAGCACCTAATTTTAAAGTAGTAGATGATAGCTTTACACCAGTCACCCTAAATGACTACAAAGGCAAAGCGGTACTTATTAGTGTGGTGCCAAGCCTAGATACAGGTGTGTGTAGTATTCAGACTAAACATTTTAATGAAAAAGTAGCTGCCGAATACCCTAGTATCGCGATGCTGACTTTAAGTGCTGATTTACCGTTTGCGCAAAAGCGCTTTTGTAAAGCGGAGAATATAGACAAAGTGACGGCACTTTCGGACTCTGTGTGGCGTAATTTCGGCGAGCAATATGGTTTAATTATTAAAGATATGGGTTTATTAACCCGCGCCGTATTTGTTTTAAATGACGAGCACAAAATCGTCTATAAACAACTTGTTGATAACTTATCGAAAGAGCCTGATTACAGTGGTGCAATTGAGGCTTTAAAAAAGCTTTAAAGCCTCATTGAGCAATAAAAAACCGCCAAAAGGCGGTTTTTTATTGCTCAGTTAATCCTAAGATTAACCAAGTAACTCACCAAGTTGTTGGCTTACTGTTTCAACAGCTTGTGTACCGTCTAATTTATGGTACTGCGTGTTACCTGCTTTTGCTTCAGCTTGGTAGTAATCAACTAATGGTTTAGTTTGGTCATGGTAGATACCTAAACGCTTACGCACTGTTTCTTCAGTGTCGTCATCACGAATGATTAGATCTTCACCAGTTATGTCGTCTTTACCATCAACTTTAGGTGGGTTGTAAACAACATGGTATACACGACCAGAACCTGGGTGTACGCGACGACCGCCCATACGCTCAACGATGATTTCGTCAGCAACGTCAAATTCGATAACGTGATCAACTACCACGCCATTTTCTTTCATTGCATCTGCTTGAGGAATAGTACGAGGGAAACCATCTAGTAAAAAACCTTTTTCGCAATCTGGCTTAGCAATGCGCTCTTTAACTAGACCGATGATAATTTCATCAGATACTAATTGACCTGCATCCATTACTTTTTTAGCTTCAAGACCAAGTGGTGTACCTTCTTTAATTGCTGCACGCAGCATATCGCCCGTAGAAATTTGTGGAATACCGTATTTGTCCATCAAAAACTGAGCTTGAGTACCTTTACCTGCACCCGGCGCGCCCAAAAGAATAATGCGCATATCATTGTCCTCTGTGTGATACTAATCTTAAAAATGGTCGATCAGTGGAGTTTTGTTTTTAAAGCCTGAATTCTTCCACAACTGAGGCTATACCTCAAGTAACTTATACCAATTGCCTATATTAGCAGCAATAAAAAAGGGAGCCTTGCTCCCTTTCCCAACTCATTCAGCTATAACGCTTATTTGCTTATATCTAGCATAAGTTTATTTAAGCGAGTTACAAAGCCAGCAGGGTCTTTTAAAGTACCGCGTTCTGCTAGTAACGCTTGATCAAGCAATACGTGTGACCACTGAGCAAACTTGTCTTCATCTTGTTCAACATTAAGGTGTTTAACAAGCTGATGCTCTGGGTTAAGCTCAAAAATTGGCTTTTGTTCAGGCACTGTCTGACCAACAGATTCCATTAACTTTTGCATTTGTGAGCTCATATCGTGCTCATCAGCAACAACACATGCTGGCGAGTCAGTTAGACGGTGCGTAAAGCGTACGTCTTTAACGCTATCACCTAGGGCTGTTTTAATACGCTCAACTAGGCCAGCAACTTCTTTTTCTGACTCTTCTTGCGCTTTTTTGGTTTCTTCATCATCCATGTTGCCTAAATCTAAGTCACCACGGGTGATTGACTGGAATGATTTTTCGTTGAACTCAGTTAAGTAGCTCATCATCCACTCATCAACACGGTCACTTAATAGCAATACTTCGATGCCTTTCTTACGGAAAATCTCTAAGTGCGGTGAGCTCTTCGCTGCGGCGAATGAATCAGCAACTACATAGTAGATTTTGTCTTGCTCTGGCTTCATACGCTCAATGTATTGTTCAAGCGATACATTTTGTGTGCTTTCATCAGTGTGTGTAGAAGCGAAACGCAGTAGCTTAGCAATGGCTTCTTTGTTTGCCATGTCTTCTGCAGGGCCTTCTTTTAACACCTGACCAAATTCGTTCCAGAAAGATTGATAATCTTCTTCACGGTTTTTCGCCATTCGCTCAAGCATTTTAAGTACACGCGATGTACAACCTTTACGGATTGCTTGCGTTACTTTGTTGTCTTGCAAGATTTCCCGCGACACGTTTAGTGGTAAGTCGTTTGAATCAAGTAAACCTTTCACAAAACGTAAGTAGCTTGGCATGAATTGCTCAGCGTCATCCATAATGAAAACGCGTTGTACATACAGTTTTAAACCTGATTGACGCTCACGGTTCCACAAATCGAAAGGTGCTTTTTTCGGGATGTATAACAAGCTCGTGTATTCTGTTTTACCTTCAACCTTGTTATGTGCCCAGCTTAGTGGCTCTTCCCAATCATGACCAATGTGTTTATAAAACTCTTTGTACTCTTCGTCTGTGACTTCTGACTTGTCACGAGTCCACAGTGCAGTCGCGCGGTTAATACCTTCCCACTCACCTGGCTGTGCTGGAATTTTCTCACCATCAGGCCCTTCAGATTCAGGTACTTCTGCTTTATACATTTCAACTGGAATAGAAATGTGGTCTGAGTATTTAGTTACGATGCTACGTAAACGGAATTCATCAGCAAACTCTGTTTCGTCTTCACGAAGATGAAGGATGATTTCCGTACCACGCGCAGGCTTATCAATCTCTTGTAACGTGTACTCGCCCTCGCCCGCTGACTGCCATTCAATACCTTGGCTTTCACCCGCTTTACGCGTGCGCACTGTTACTTTATCAGCCACGATAAATGCTGAGTAAAAACCGACGCCGAATTGACCAATCAATTGTGAATCTTTGCTTTGGTCACCTGTTAGGTTTTGGAAAAATTCTGCGGTGCCAGATTTTGCAATCGTACCTAATGAATTGATCACATCTTCACGGCTCATACCAATACCGTTATCAGTAATGGTTACCGTGTTTGCGTCTTTATCGGCACTGATACGTACTTTTAAATCCGCATCATTTTCGTATAAATCGCCATTTGAAAGCGCTAGAAAACGCAATTTATCTGCCGCATCTGACGCGTTTGATACCAGCTCACGTAGGAAAATCTCTTTATTAGAGTAAAGAGAGTGAATCATCAGGTTTAATAATTGTTTGACTTCTGTTTGAAAGCCTAATGTTTCTTTTTGTGCTGCAGTCATTGTGTAAATCTCCAATTAACAAAGTGTCTTATCTGCACTATGACTCTTTATATGGGGCAGGCTTTTTGAACTTCAAGGCAAAAAATTAAATTTACGGGTAAAATCGAATGTAGACACAAAAAAGCCTGCATAAAGCAGGCTTTTAATACCATTTAGTTTTGGTTTACGGCGCGTCGCCCGCTAAATGCATGCATCAGTGTCATACCATCAAGTAAGTCGAGCTCACCACCAACAGGGACACCATGAGCAATACGAGATGCACCTACTTGGTACTTATGACAAAGCTCTGCAATATAATGGGCTGTGGTTTCACCTTCAACACTTGGGTTGGTTGCGAGGATCACCTCATTAATGCCACCTTGTTGCAACCTGCTTTCAAGAATATCAAGGCCAATCTCTTTTGGTCCTATGCCATCAATTGGCGACAAGTGACCCATTAAAACAAAATAAAGCCCTTGGTATTGACCGGTTTGCTCAATAGCCAGCACATCGGTTGGTGATTCTACCACACACAATAAACCACTATCTTGACGTTTAACACTTAAACAGATATCGCACACGGGTTGCTCTGTAAAAGTACGACACGACTGACAATGTCCTACTTCATCCATAGCTTTAGTCAATGCATGACCAAGCTGCTTGCCACCTTGACGGTCTCGTTCAAGCAAATGAAAAGCAATGCGCTGTGCCGACTTAGGACCAATGCCAGGTTGGCATCTCAATGCTTCAATCAGCTGTGTTAAACTAGGCGATAGTTGCATATAGAGTCACTTAGAAAGGCATTTTCATACCTGGTGGTAATTGCATACCGCCAGTTACTTTGCTCATGCGCTCTTGTGTTTCTTCTGCAACACGGCGTACAGCATCATTACACGCTGCCGCAAGCAAATCTTCGATCATGTCTTTGTCGTCTTCCATTAGGCTTTCATCTAATTCAACACGACGTACATTGTGGTTACCAAGCATAGTTACTTTCACTAGGCCTGCACCAGCTTCACCTACTACTTCTAGGTTAGCGATTTCGTCTTGGGCTTTTTGCATGCGCTCTTGCATTTGCTGCGCTTGCTTCATCATGTTACCCATTCCACCTTTAAACATAACTGTCTCTCTTTCTAAAACTACTTTAATTGGCATGAAGATAAGGGCTATTGTAACTAATTACAATGCCTGAATACTGTTTTCATCGATTATAGCGCTAAATAACTGCTGAAATTGCACTATGTTTTCATCACTATTTATTACATCAATGGCTTGTTGATGACGACCTGCATCAATCTTTTGTTGGATCAAATACGGAGAGTCAATAACACCATCAGCAAACTCGATACTCAGTTCTACATTATGACCGTAAATTTCACTTAATGCAGCATTGAGCTTTTGCCTTAGTACTGCACTGTCTAAGTGACGCTGTGATGAGTCAACTTCAATGTGCATTTGATTATTATTCTTTGTGAAAATCGAGTGCAATGCAAATTGTCGCATTCGACCACCTAGCCCCATACGTTTTATTAAATACGCCCATTCATCTTGTTCGTGTGCAAATTTAATACTGCTGATCGGGCTTTCAAAATCATCAGGTACAGGAATACTGGCTTCTTCAATCACAGGCTCTGGCGCTTTTTGTGGGTTGATTTGCTCAAGCAACTCAGGCGCTAAGTTTTCGGTGATTGTTTGATGCTTTTCTCTAAAGTCGACTTTTTTTACTTTATTATGACTCTCCCCCGTCAGCTGGGGGCTGGGCTTTTTTACTTCAACAGCCACTTGTCGCTGCTGAGGTTGATGATTCGTAGCAACTGCGCTTTGTTGCGCTGGCGGCTCTGCTTTGGGCTTCGCTTCAGGCTGTGGTTCTGCTTTAGCATTAGTTTGCGTTGCTGCACCACTTAAACGCCCTGCACCTGAAATATTGCGGTCTTGTAAAATACGAGCAATGGCCGACTGCGCATGACTTTGCTGCTGTTGTAATTGTGCTGGTGCTGTTTGCTGTTGCTGAGGCGCAGGTACTTCATTGGCAGTAAAGCCCTGATCATAGGCGCTATTCATCACATCATCGTATTGCGCAGCAAGTGATGGGTCCATTTGCGCATCATGATCAATCATGTAATCTTGCGAAGAATACTCTGGTGATGAGTATTCAGCTGCAGGCACTTGCTCTGAGAAGCTTTGCTCTTGCTGTTGTGGCGCAGCTTTAACTTCTGCGGTCAATCCAGTTGTAGCGGATTGCTGGGGCTGCTGGTTAGCATCTAGCTGTTCTACTGCTGTTGCTTCAATTTGCTGAGCAGACTTAGGGCTTTGCGCCATCTCTGCTGTAGCAGCTTGAATAGGCTCTGCTTCAACAGGTTCAGCTTGTGTTGGCTGAGGCTTTGAAGGTACAGCCGTTGTCTTAGCAGAGCTTTGTGCTAAAAGTGCTTGCTCTGAAGCTGCTTGTTCACGTTGCGTCGATGATCTTTTCAAAATATCACGCAATGCGCCTGCACCGCTAGGTTTAACCTGCTGTTGGCTATTTGTTGGTGTTTGACTTTGCGCAAATTGCGTTGGTTGGAATGCGAGCAAACGCAGCATGATCATTTCAAAACCTAGTTTGGCATCCGGCGCCCATTGCAGATCTTTTTTACCATTCAAAAGTAGCTGGTAATAAACTTGTATCTGCTGCGCATCCGTTGTTTGCGCAACCTGTTCTATAAACTCACGATTACTCTCATCAAGTGCTGCTGCGCTGGGCACCAGCTGTACTAGCTGAATTAAATGAGTAAGTGCAATCAGATCATCAAGCAAAGCAACAAAATTAGGATTACGGCTGACTAAGTTTTTTATCTCAGCTAACAGCGCATCCCCATCTTGGCAAAGTACTGCGGCTAACATCGTTTGGCTATAGTGTATATCCATTAAACCAAGCATACTCTGTACGGCTTGATAACTTATATTGCCATTCGTTTGTGCCACCGCTTGGTCAGTTAAGCTGAGCGCATCGCGCATGCTGCCATCAGCGGCTTTCGCAAGTGCTTGTAATGATTTATCATCAAAGCTGAGTTGCTCTTGTTGTAAAACATGGGCAAGCTGCTCATGAATTTCTGATTGCGACAACGCATTTAAATTAAACTGTAAACAACGCGATAAAATCGTCACTGGTAATTTTTGTGGATCGGTCGTTGCTAATAAAAACTTCACATGCTCTGGTGGCTCTTCCAGTGTTTTTAGCAAAGCATTGAAACTATGCTTTGACAGCATGTGAACTTCATCGATTAGGTAAACTTTATACCGACCTCGGGTTGGTGCGTATTGCACGTTATCAAGAATTTCGCGGGTATCTTCTACCTTTGTGCGTGAAGCCGCATCGATTTCTAATAAATCAATATAACGGCCGGCTTCAATGTCAGTACAACTTGAACATTGCCCGCACGGCTCTGCAGAGATACCCTTATCGCAGTTGAGGCTTTTTGCGAATATACGTGCGATGGTTGTTTTACCCACCCCACGGGTTCCAGTAAAGAGATAAGCATGATGGAGTCTATTTTGTGTTAATGCATTAACCAATGCTTGCTTAACATGAGACTGCCCCACTAACTCGTGAAAGGTTTGTGGTCGCCATTTCCTTGCTAGAACCTGATAACTCATTAATTATTCGCCTTCGAATTCAACCAACTTTAAAATTTTGATGCCCATATCAGCAACACGTTGCTCACCACCCAGCTCTGGTAAAGATACAACAAACGCAGCATCGGTTGCATGACCACCCAGTTTAGCAACTAGTTTTGCTGTTGCTTCAATTGTGCCACCTGTAGCAAGTAAATCATCAACTAATAACACTTTATCACCAGCAACTATAGCATCGGTATGAAGCTCTAATGTATCTTCACCATACTCTAATTGATAGTTTTGTGAAATGACTTCACGAGGAAGTTTACCTGGCTTACGAACTGGAATAAATGGAATACCTAGTGCATATGAAAGTGGTGCACCAAAAATAAAACCACGAGATTCTGTACCAATTATTTTTGTAAAACCTTGATCTTTATACGCTGAAATAAAGCTGTCAATGGTTGCTTTAAACGCGTCTGCGTTTGCCATTAGGGTTGTTACGTCACGAAACATAATACCCGGTTTAGGGTAATCAGCAATTGTTGCAATGCTCTGTTTAATGAGCGTTGAAGTTGCTTGAGTCATAATTATACTGCTCAAAAATTTTATCTAACAAAGCTCGAGAGTATAACATCACCTTCGTAGAAAGTCGGTAGCAAGATCCAAAATTAATCCTTGAACTGTATCAACAGTAATAAAAAAGGCTGCATAATGCAGCCTAGTGTCTTAAATTTACTTGCGCAAATTAAGATAAAGCAGTGATCCAACCAAGGATAGCGTTTAGACAGCCAATGCCAGCAAATACGGCTAAAAACGCAATAAAATAAGTTGCATTGAACGGATCTTTAAAGTCTTTATCATTCGACATAGTTACTACCTTTATTTAAGCACGACACAATAAGGCGCACATGATAGTCGATGTATCCCTATCAATAAAGGCTTTTTGCGGTATTTTAGAGCAATGATTTAGTAACGATCACACCACGTTCAGCCATTGCACTTAAGGTATTAAGTGCGCCTTGGTATAACTGTTCTTGACTAAATTGAGGAGCGTGTTTAGCAACTTCTTGGCAGAGCGAATTTAAATTTATACCCGGTTTCGTTTCAATGATACTTAATAACAATGCTGTCATCGCATTTGTTGATAAAAACTGTACCTCATCATCACTATCTCGATAAACAACGAAATAACATGGCTCCGTAAGCGGGCTTTGTGGTTGGTAGTCTACACTGATTGTATGAACGGGGTACGTATAACTTAAATTACGTGCCAAACTACTTAAAAACAAACCCGCATTTGTAACCTGATTTGTTTGTAAAGCTGTTTCGTGTTCCTGCGGTTGTGCAACAGATACATCCAATTCAACCCACTCATAATGTGCCAACTCTAACATAAAATCAGGGTCTGTAGGCTGCTTTGAGTAACTTGTAGCAATAAACTCTAAAAACTCACCAGCAATATCAAGAAAATATGGAGACTTACAATTATGCTGACTAAAAAAGAGGCGAATTATATTTTGCCAATCACTTGGTGTATACAGGCTCTTTAGAACGGGAAAGGCAGAGCTTACAAAACCTTCAACATTATTGAAAAACAGATCACGATAAATCGCCATTCTACGCCCTTCAATATTTATTGGCTTTTTATTGTGTTTTGGGTCACGAATATAGGCCATAAATTGTTGCTGAACTTCTATAAAATGACTAGGCACTGTATTTCACCTTGCTTGCTGAAAGTTGTAATTTTTCAATGGTGCTTAGCTCTGTTAGCAACTCCGCCATCGGTGGAATATTAAAATCCCGCTCAAGAAGAGTTGGAAACACCCCGTGAAAAGAATACGCTTTTTCAAGCAGCTGCCAAACAGGATCAATGACAGGGGAACCATGTGTATCAACCAGCAAGTCTTCAGCTTCTGTGTAATGTCCTGCCACGTGCCCATAAGCAATTCGCTGACTTGGTAAACCTTTTAAAAATTGCTCCGCATCATAACCATGATTAATTGAGTTAACATAAATATTATTTACATCAATTAAAAGCTTACAATCAGACTCTGCTAATACGGCGTTAGTAAACTCCAGCTCTGTCATTTCTTGACCTGGCGCAGCGTAATATGAAACATTTTCTATTGCAATCTGCTGCTCAAGGATATCCTGAACTTGTTTAATACGCGCAACAACGTGTTTGATAGCTTCTTCTGTAAATGGAATAGGCATTAAATCATACATATGCCCTTCACCTGAACAATAACTTAAATGCTCACTAAAAAAGCGAATATTATGCTCTTTAAAAAAAGCCTTTAGTGATTTCACAAATTCTACATCAAGTTCAGCAGGTGAACCTATAGACAAAGATAAACCATGACAAACAAACGCGTTGCGTTCAGTTAATTGCTTAAACTGTTTTCCAAACCGACCACCCAACTTTAACCAATTTTCAGGTGCTACCTCCAGAAAATCAATTGGTTTAGGGACACCTTTTAACATTTCATCAAGCATTTCTCGGCGCAGGCCTAATCCTATTTGCCCAAATACAGATGTTGTTTCAAATGACATACTACCTCCTACTAAAAAGGGCCTAAATGGCCCTTTTAAAAGCTAAGTGAACGCTTAGTGGTTTGAACCACATTTACCTTCGCCACACTTACCTTCTTTTGCAGCTTTTTTATCGCCGCCACATTTACCTTCGCCGCACTTACCTTCTTTGCCAGCTTTTTTATCACCGCCACATTTGCCTTCGCCGCACTTACCTTCTTTGCCAGCTTTTTTATCGCCGCCACATTTACCTTCGCCGCATTTGCCTTCTTTACCAGCTTTTTTATCGCCGCCACATTTGCCTTCGCCGCATTTGCCTTCTTTGCCAGCTTTTTTATCGCCGCCACACTTGCCTTCGCCGCATTTACCCTCTTTGCCAGCTTTTTTATCGCCGCCACATTTCCCTTCGCCACACTTCCCCTCAGCAGCATCTAACTGATAACCTGCTTGCATTTGCTGAAACTCAAATGGATTTGCGTGTGCGTCACTTGCTGCGAAGCTTGACGCACCAATAACAACGGCACCTAGTGTTAAGGCGATTGAATTTTGCTTAATTGTGTTCATATGATGACTCTCTTTTTCATAACGGTTATTAGATTAGACCCGACAAATAAAAATTACTTTCATACTTTTCTAATTTAATCGACATTCTACAAATACAAATTACGATTTATCATAGTGGCAATAACAGGTAGAATACGCATCCATTTTTTGTTAAGTAAAATTTATCCATGCAATTAGTTTTAGCACCGATGGAAGGCGTTGTCGATTTTAAGATGCGACAACTCCTAACAGACTTAGGTGGATTCGATTTATGCGTCACAGAGTTTGTACGTGTCGTTGACGCAACACTACCAGAGCGTGTATTTCATCGCTACTGCCCTGAGCTAAAAACAGGTGGTTATACACGTGCTGGCACACCGGTCAGAATTCAACTATTGGGGCAAGTCGCGAATGCTTTAGCTGATAATGCAGTCAAAGCGATCCGCCTTGGCTCGCACGGGATAGACTTAAACTTTGGATGTCCGGCAAAAACGGTAAATAAAAGTAAAGGCGGCGCGGTACTTTTAAAAGATCCTGAGCACATGCATAACATTATTAAAGCGGTTAGAGAGGCCGTCGATCCTGCTCATCAGGTGAGTGCCAAAATAAGGCTAGGCTTTGATGATGATAGCAATAGCCAAGAAATTGTTGATGCCGTTGTGAGCGCGGGCGCCTCAAGCTTAGCTATTCACGCAAGAACCAAACGAGATGGCTATAACCCGCCTGCCTATTGGGAGAAAATCCCACCTTTAATAAAAGGTAAAGCAATTTCGGTTGTCGCCAATGGCGAAATTTGGCAGATTGAAGATGCTCTCTTATGTCAAACCAGAAGTCAGTGTAATGATTTAATGATAGGCCGTGGCGCATTGGCTATGCCTGACTTGGCAAAGCAAATTAAAGCCCATGTGAATGGTGAAACCTATACTCCAATGCAATGGGAGCATGTTATTTACCATATTATTCACTCTTCCATGCACCAAGATGAGAGCAAATGTGAAAAATATTTTGCTTCACGTACTAAGCAATGGCTAGGTTACTTGAAACGTCAGTACCCACAAGCAAATGCCCTTTTTGATGAAATTAGACGCTTAAAAGCCAAGGATGAAGTCGCTGATGTACTAAGAAAGTATGCCAAAGCGCCGAGTATTGATACAAATCATAATTAACGAACGCATTTTGTTTGATAATGCCAGTATTGCCCACTTGGAAGATACCGCGATGAACAATACTGAAATACAAACAAAGCTATCTGCTGAACTTGCGCAGGTAAGACAACGTTTACTTGATATGCTGGCAGATTCTGATCAAGGCTATCATCAGCAACTGCTATCGCAACTCAAGGATACCCCTCCCTCAGATTGGCTTGAACTTACAGCAAATAACTTAGGACCTGAATATCAGATACTCATCTCACGACTGGAAAAATTAGAAGCCGCCTTGTGTCAAATAGACATTGGTCAATATGGCTATTGCTGTGATTGTGAGGAAAAAATTGATGATGAGCGATTACTTACTGATCCTGCCACTCAACGCTGCAGACGCTGCGCTCCTTAGAGCGCGGTGCCTTCTTCTTTACTTACGAAAATAAAGCTCATACCCGGATATAATACAATATCCTCAATCAGCCACTCAGCTTGTGCTTGCTCGACACCTAAACGCTTCATTAAATTCACGCGCGCTTGCTGCTCACTCCACGTGTGATAATGAATGCCCAGATCTGTTTCCATCATTACCTGCCAAAAGTACTGCTCAGCGAGAGTTAGTTCGCGTTTACTTTGTCGCGGGTCGACAAATTCTAACTGCCAGTCAAGACCGTTATGTTGATGATTATCTGAAAAATAATTCATGACTAATGGCGTCGAATGCGAGTCTGACACTGGTAACACAAAATCAGTACTTACCTGTTGTTTGAGTGACATTTGTATCTCACTAAGCCAATTTAATGGAGCTTTAGTCTCACCACTAAAATAGTTCAATTTACTTTGATACCAATCTTTACCATTTGCTAAGCCAACTAAACCAAGTTTGCTGCGCGGCTGATATTGAGTTAAGTATTGATCCAGCTTATTTAGCGCGGTTTGTACACTCTCATCATTATTACCAAGATGAGATTTTACCATTTCATGTAAAAACTTTAATTCGATTTTATTAAGCTTTAGATTACTTTGTTCTGCTGTAATAAGCTGGGTTTCTACAAGCTCTAACCAACTAGCTAATGACTGCGCTGAGTAATCACCTTGCGAGCTAGCTTGACTCACAACATCCCGTTGCACAGGCCATACAAAATAACGCTCAGGATATCGCTCAGCAATGATTAAATAGTTTAATTGGGCCTGCTGCGATTCGTTTAATTGGGTGTTTTTTAAACCTTGATAAGCAAGATGACGCGCTTCTAAATAGTGCTCAGAAAAAGGCCAAACACTTGCTTTTGAGGAGTTTGCTGTGTTCAGTAATAAATAATTAATATTACGAAGTTCTTGTTGCCCTTCTTGAAACGTGTGGAATTTTGTAGATTGCTCAGAGCAAGCTACCAACAATACACTCGCAACAAGTAACAATACGATCTGTCTTAGCATTTTAAAATTCCATAAAAAAAGCCCCAGAGGGGCTTTTTAGTTTAAAACAACATCAATTAGATTTTTACACCGTTACGAGCGGCTTTATCTTTGATGAAAGTTGACCAGCTCTTCGCGAATTTACGCGTGCGCGGATCATCCATTGCTTTAACAATAGCGTTGTAAGCTTGCTTGTACTTTTCTTGGTAGTAGTAAGCTTCAGCTAAGTCAGAGTAGATTGTTCCTTTTTTATCAGAACCTAACTCTAATGCCTTATTCAAACGAATAACGGCTGCACTATAATTTTGCGACTGTAAAAGTAACGAACCAGCTTTGCGGTAAAGCTCTGCATCGTCGTCAAATTTAGCTGCTTCTTCATAGTATTTAGCTGCTTTTTCAATATCTTTTGAACGGTGGTAATTTGATGCCACAGCACTGATATTTTGCTTAGTACGCTTAACTTTTTCTTCATTAATTGCCTTTTCAAGCACCACAGCTGCTTTATAAGGAATTTCTGTTAACGAATAAAAGTTTGAAAGTACTTTGTATTCGACTTCATTTTCAAAATAGCCATTTTTATAGGCAACTTCCATGGTCGCTAGACCTTTTTGGAAGTCTTCGGTTTGTAGGTAATATTTACCTAAACCAACCCAAGCTTTTTTGTCTTCAGGCCAAACACGAACAATCTCTTCAGCTACACCAACCATATTTTTGTACTGTTTAAGTTCAAAATAGGCCGCTAACTTTAATTGGTAAGAAGCTTTAGCAGGTTCTTTTGCCAATTTGATTGCTTTGTCTGCAGCAGGAAGTACGTCTTTATACTGTTTTAACTCGTAATTTGCTTGCGCAATACGTGTATAAACTTTATCGTCTTCCTCACCTGTGAAGTCCATCCAAGCATAATACGCATCTTTTGCTTTTGCGTATTGCTCAGTACCCGCGTACATATCACCTAGTAGCTTAAGACCTTGCTCTTGATCGGCAAAGTTTAAAACATCAGGCTTTACTGCCGCTGAAATATGCTTGATCGCTAGGTCGTATTGCTCTTTCTGAGCATACATTTGACCTAAGTAGCGGTCGACTGTTGCCTTATCGAATTCATCCGAAGGATCAATTTCTTTAAGAAGTGCAATCGCTTCATCAAGCTTTTCTTCATTGTACAAGTCAAACGCTTTAATAACTTTTTTACCAACGCGCTCACCCATCACTTTAGTTTTTGCTTTTTTACGCGCTTCAATTTTCGCGTAATCTGGCGCAGCTAAAGCCGGTGCAGTGAAAGCTGCACCCGATAGTGACATAAGAATTGCAAGTGCAGTTACTTTAGATAAATTTCTCATTACTCGCCTCCTTAATTGCCTTGGTTAAGTTTAAAGTCTAATTGTACTTGAAGACCAAATTGCTTTTGTGGTTTTCCGTCAATAACTTTAGGACGGTACTTCCACTTACGCAATGCACGCTTAGCTTCGCGGTCGAAGATACGTTTAGGATCGGCATCGATTACCTCAACGTCTTCTACCCCACCCACTTCATTGATAGTGAATGAAAGTTGAACCCAACCTTCTTTACCATCACGCGCTGCTTGCGTTGGGTATTTTGGTTCAATACGAACGATAGGTGTCGCATCACCGTCACGTCCAAATGCACCTGGACCACTTAGGCCACCGGCCGTGCCACCCACATCGATACTTGGCATATTAAATGACAATGCACCAGTGTTAGGGTTGCTGTTTTCCGGCTGAGGCGGCTGCGGTTTAGGCGGCTGCTTTGGCGGTGGTGGAGGCGGAGGCGGAACACGCTTCCTCTCCTGCACCTTAGATTCAGGCGGATTCGTCATAATTTCGACTACGATCTGCTCTTTTTGTTCAGTCGCACGGTCAGCTCCACCGGAGATGAGGTACGCCATGAAGTAGAACAAGCCGAAAGTAACTGCCCCACCTGCAATCAGTGAAAACAGAAAACGAATCATTACTGATCTCCAGCTATTGAAATTCTTAGGTTATCACCCGTCGCTTTAATCTGGTCCATAACTTTAACCACTACGCCGTGTTTTGCTTCTTTATCAGCTTGCAAAATTACAACTTCTGTAGGTTGTTCTGCTAATAAACTTTCAATCTTTGCTGAAACACGTTCAACATCAACTTGTTGTTTATCAATCCAGATTGCACCGTCAGCACGAATAGCAACAAAAATGTTAGCATTTTTCTGCTTCGTAGCTTGGGCCGCTTTAGGTTTATTGACTTCGATACCAGCCTCTTTAACGAACGATGTAGTTACGATAAAGAAAATAAGCATGATAAATACGATGTCAAGCATTGGCGTCATATCAACCGCTGCTTCTTCTTCTTCACGAAAACGTTGTTTACGTGCCATATTTAATTCTCTCTCTAGTGATGAGGCATGCTATCTACAAGTTTAGCTTTCGCCATTCTCGCTCTTGCCTCAAGGCGTGAGCTGAAGAATACTCCAGATAGTGCCGCAACCATTCCAGCCATTGTTGGGATCGTTGCCATTGAAATACCTGATGCCATTAAACGTGCGTTACCAGTACCTTGGGTAGCCATGGTTTCGAAAACCGCGATCATACCCGTTACAGTACCTAATAAGCCGATTAAAGGACAAATAGCTACCAATGTCTTAATCAACAACATACGCTGATCTAATTTTTCAGACGCTTCAGAAATCCATGCTTCACGGATTCTGTGTGCGTACCAAGACGTAGTGTCTTGGCGGGCATCCCACTGAGCTACAATGTTCTTCGTCATACGAGGAAACTCAGCTAGTAGGAACCAATAGCGCTCAATCATTAAAACCCACATAAGAAAGAGTGCTATCGCGACCACGTATAAAACCTGGCCGCCTGTGCCAACAAAATCCCTGATAGATTCCCAGATCTCCATCAGGACTAGCATTAGGCTTTCTCCTTCTCCGCGTGAGCTGCGATGATACCAGCGCTTTGCTCATCAAGGACATGTAGAACCGACTTACTACGACCTGCAACAATTGAGTGAAGTAGAATAAGTGGTAGAGCTGCAATTAGACCTAACGCTGTAGTAACAAGTGCTAGAGAGATATTACCAGCCATGATCTTCGGATCACCTGTACCGAACAATGTGATTGTTTGGAACGTAAGGATCATACCGATTACCGTACCTAGTAGACCTAGTAATGGAGCGATTGCTGCCAAGATCTTGATGATGTTGATACCCGCTTCGATGCGAGGCGTTTCACGTAAGATTGCTTCGTCAAGTTTAAGCTCAAGGTTTTCAACGTCTTGATTCTTGTTGTCAGCATAAACCTTAAGAATACGACCCAGTGGGTTGTTTGTATTCGGCGTAGAAAGGTTTTTAAGCTGGCTCTTAATCTTAGTGCTAGTAAGCGCAAGATCAATGAAACGTACTACGAAGATTAGTAGACCAACAAGTAATAATACTGTGATGATGTAACCTACTTCAGCACCTTGCTCGTAGTATTCCATAAGCGATTTTTTCTGCGTGTTGATACGTAAGATTGCGCCGCGTGTAGGGTCAACAAATACGCCTGTGTAGTTATCAGCAGAAGTGTTTTCTAAATCAGAAATACCAGAAAGGATGTAGCTATCAGGTTGCTTACCTAGTGGTTGAATTGATTTAGTTTCTGGAGAGTAAATTAAATAACCGTCGTCAGTTACTAAGTTAAAGTTACCGATACGTGTTACTTTTTTCACTGTAGCTGAACCGTCAAGACCAGCAACTTCAGTTTCGAAAGTTGAAACTTTAGCTGATTCTGTCATTTCAGTTTGAAGTGCAATCCAAAGCTCTTCTAATTCACGAACAGTTGGTAGCTCTTTAGCTGCTGCAAGTGAACGAAGTACTTCAGCACGTCCTGGTTTTTCAGCAGAAACAAGTGATGCTTCGATAGTACCAATTGCATCTGCAGCTGAACGGCGTACAACACCGAACATTTCGCCCAACGTACCTTGTGCATTAAGAAGCTCTTGCTCTTTTTCTGCTAAAGTATTTTCGTTTTGCGCATATTCTTTAGATAAGCGGTCGCCACGTGCTTTTTCAGCAGCTAGCTCGCTTTTCGCTTTATTAAGTAACGCTTGCTTGTCAGCACGAGCTGAAAGGAACTCTTGTTCACGTTGCTTATTTAATTTACCTTCAGAGATACGTTCTTGCTTTACTTGCTCAAGAATTTTGTCTAAAGCACCAGTGTTTGCGTGTGCATTAAGCGCGGTACCTGCAGAAACAGATAGTACTGCTGCAACAGCAAAACCTTTAAATAGTTTCTTCATTATTGATTACTCCGCGCCAAAGATTGGTAGTTTAACAAGTTCTAATGTCGCTTGTTTACGCGCCATACGGATAACTTCTTTAACAGGTTTAAGGTATTCTTCACCTAATTCTTTCCACTGTTTTGTATTGTTATCCCACACCCACGCATGCTTAAGGTCAAAAGACTGAGCTACGTATGTGATACGACCTAAACGACCAAAGTCAACGTTGATGCTTTTGCCATCAACTTCAAGTGTACCTTGAGAAGCAGTTACTGCTGAGCTGTATGCAGCTTCAACTGTGTATGCTTCTAGCACTTGGCGGAATTTTTCAGATGTAGTCACTGACGCTGATGCCATGATGTCACGAAGTCTTTCAACACGTGCAAGACGGTTTTCAAGATTGAACGGAACGTCCGCTTTGATGAATTGCTCAAGCGTATCGATCATGCGATACATCAAAGGCACAACGTTTTGTTTCGTGTTATCGATTGTCGCGATTTGACGGTCAAACGATTCGATAGATGCGTTTTGGTCAGCGACCAAACGTGCTACGTGATCGTTGTACACTTTCATAAGCTCAGTTTCATCAACAATGCTACGGTACTCAGCGATTAGCTCTTGAGTTTGACCATAGATATTGTCAATTTTAGTTTGAGACTTAACAGCAGCCTTTTGAATTTGTTGACCTGCATCTTGCACATCTTTCAAAGGATCTGCAATCACATTGCTGCTTGCAAATGCAAATGCGCCAACCAACGCAGATGCTACAAGACTCTTTCTGATTTTAACAGACATAGTTCCCAACCAATTAAGTAATGTTACTTTTATAATTTAATTATCCTCCGAAGAGGACAACCCTGATATCTTTTAATAGATATCAACCCTCCAATAATGCTAAATGCATCTAGCTCTGTCAACTTGATGTTCGGGTTTCATCGGAAAAAATTGGTTACTCGTCGTTGAAGGGAAAATAGCCAAAACAACGAATTAACAAAAAAATAACAGAGGTGTTCGTAGTAAAGTTCTATAGCCCTTTACTGGTAAACATTGGGTCTTGTTTGTATTTTTACTTAAACATAAATGTAACATTTTGTAAAAACAGAAAAGGGCTGTTTAACTTGAAAAAAAAAATCTTTTAAATCGTCTAAAAAATCTCTTTTGAAGAATTTTTATGCACTCAGTGAGCAAAACTGGACAGCTTGCGAACAATATCAGGCTATCCACTTGGGTGGGTGTATTGATTAAACTTCATAATTTAGGTTGGATGGCTAAAAAATTGCGCGGTCTTTTACAAGCTTTGCTAATGAAATAATTGAGTCAACTTCAAGCTTTTCAAATATTTTTGCTTTATAAGTACTTACCGTTTTGTTGCTTATGAAAAGCTTTTCCCCTATATCTTTGTTCGACAATCCTTGCAATAGATAGTTCATGACAGCCAACTCTCGTTCTGTCAGTAGTTCATCGATATCTTTCTCAGAAGCAATTAGATGCTCTTGCGGGAAAAATGTATAACCTCGTAAAATCATTTCTACTGCAGCGGATATATCCTCAAGGCTTTCAGCCTTGTTTACAAACCCTTGAGCCCCCAATTTAGCAGCTGTGCGAATAATATGCTTATCGTGTTTTGCGGATAAAAAGAGCACTTTACCGGCAAAGCCATTACTTACAGCACGCTTGTAGAGGCTAAATCCATCTGAGTCTTCAAGTTCAATATCCAAAATTGCGAGTGCAATATTATTGGTTTTTAGAAACTGTAACGCTTCCTTTTGACTTGCAACAGCCTGAACTTCGTTTACGAGAGTTGATTTTGCTAGCACCATTTTAATTGCAGTAGCCACCATTGGGTGATCATCTACTAGCAAAATATCATTTCCTATGCTCATCAATTAGTAAACCTTCATTATAATTCATCAAACAACTGTCACTAAACTCAGATTTTTTCTGTTTTAAGTTTAACTAAGTTTAGCGGGTTATTTTACGATTGGTGAAATAAATGCAATCAAACGTAGAACGTTTCACGCATCGCACTATTATTCCCAATACAACAGTAAATGTATTTTTATAAAAACTGCCAATACAGCATATAATACTTTAATTATAGAAAGTAGGTTTTTAAGGAATAGTTAGCTAGTTACAGGATAAATACTGAGGAAAACTTACTTCAATAAGCCTTTAGGAGGAAATCTAATTCGGGACGTTTCTTTAGTCTTAAATGGAGAAGGAATTTTGGTGAAACAGAAACTGCCTCACCAAAATATATTCAGGTTCACATAATAATTACTTATGCTACTTCTACATTCTCAGCTTCAGGGCCTTTTTGACCTTGTTTGATGCCGAAAGATACTTGTTGGCCTTCGCTAAGCGTGCGGAAGCCTGTACCTGTAATAGCGCTGAAGTGTACAAATACATCAGGACCATTTTCTTGTTCAATGAAACCAAAGCCTTTAGCTTCGTTAAAGAACTTAACTTTACCAGTAACCGTGTTTGACATACTAAATTTTCCTGTAAGTCAATAATTAAAAATTCAGCCGTAATGGCTCTATCCTCCCTGAGTGAATGCCCAATAAACTTGGGGTAAAGTACAGGAAGAACCAATAACCAAACCGGTAACCGTACAAGCCGCACATTATCCGTAAATTCAATACGCAAAAACTCAAAGCAACTACAGACTAACACATTAATTTTATTTTAGCTCTATTAATCGAAAATTATTTTGAGGTCAACTGCCACAGCAAAAATATATGACGATAGTATTTATAAGCAATTAAAATATAATGAAAAAGCCCACTAAAAAAAGTGGGCTTTGAAGCAGGTTGCTTTATAAGCTACTTAACTAGCCAATCCATTTGCGCTTCGGCTTTGATTGGTACCACTTGTGAATCACCTAGCTTATAGCTTGCAGGCACCGTCCAACTTTCTCTTACTAGTGTAATGGTGTCTTTATTTCGCTCCAGCCCGTAAAAATCCGGACCAAAATGGCTCGCAAAGCCTTCAAGCTTGTCCAAAGCGCCCGCCTCTTCAAACGCTTCAGCATATAATTCAATGGCAGCATGAGCTGTATATGCGCCCGCACAGCCACACGCCGCTTCTTTTTTGTCTTTATAGTGCGGTGCAGAGTCTGTGCCTAAAAAGAATTTTTTACTTCCACTTGTAGCAGCTTCAATTAGCGCCTGCTGGTGAATATTTCGCTTTAAAATTGGTAAGCAATAGTAATGTGGGCGGATACCACCGGCTAACATATGATTACGGTTATAAAGCAAATGATGCGCTGTAATTGTTGCAGCTACATTCTCAGGGGCATTGTTAACAAACTCGACAGCATCTTTTGTAGTGATATGTTCAAGAACAATTCTAAGTGTCGGAAAGTCAGTGACTACATCAGCTAAGATTGTTTCTAGAAATACTTTTTCACGGTCAAAAATATCAATTGATGAATCGGTTACTTCGCCATGTATAAGTAGCAACATGCCCACTTCTTGCATAGCTTCAAGCACCGGATAAATATTTTTAATAGAGGTCACACCTGAATCTGAGTTTGTTGTCGCGCCTGCAGGGTATAATTTAGCCGCAACAATTTTACCTGTCGCTTTGGCTTTTTTAATTTCTTCAGGGGTTGTTTTATCTGTAAGGTAAAGCACCATTAAAGGCTCAAAATTACCTTGCGGACCAGCGGCTTTAATTCGCTCATAATAAGATAATGCACTGTCTGTACAGGTTGCCGGAGGAACAAGATTAGGCATAATAATCGCACGCCCCATATAACGGCTAGCATCACGAACGGTATCGGTAAGTTGATCACCATCACGCAAGTGTATGTGCCAATCGTCTGGGCGAGTGATTGTTAAAGTTTGCATCGAATTTAAATCTGACATTGCTGGTTTCCACGGCTAAAGTTAGAGGGATAGCGTAAACTATGAGTAAATAACCTCGCTTATTTACTCAAGCGCATATTCAGGTGACTAGTTTACACCAGTTAAGGTTTTTTTTAAAAATAACTTTGTGGATATATAAATAGTAGGTTAAGTTAATAAATTAACAGCTAATTTGAGTCAGTTTTCTTTTTATGTCTAACAGGTTAGATACCGCTTTTGCACTTGAGGTCAAAACAGACCAACTACGTATAATAAATCAGTTTTCATCTTCATTGATGCAGCTTGATACACTTGAAGAATTACTGGATTACGTAACATCTCAGGTTGTAAACCGTCTTGGCTTTATTGAGTGTGTTATCTATTTAGCTGATGATGAAACACGTACATTAAAAGAAGTTGCTTCAATGGGAACAGCAAGTTCTTCAGATACCTACCACATAGACAGAACTGAAATCGATTTTGATCAAGGGATCACCGGTTATGTCGCATCGTCAGGACTCCCTCTAATGGTTGGCGATGTCACTCAAGATAGTCGTTATATAGCGGATGCCCGCCCTGCTCTTTCTGAGTTATGTGTGCCCCTTGTTTATAAAGAAAAGGTCTTAGGGGTGATTGATTGCGAGCACCCACAAAAACATTACTATACAGATGCACATTTAGAGGTGCTCTCAACTGTTGCTCATTTACTGAGTGCAAAAATAAATCAAGTTCGCACCGTTGAAAATTTACAACAAACAGTAAAACAGCTAAATGATGCTCAAAAGCTTGAAAATAGTATGTTGCAAATTGCAAATTTAACCTATCAATCAAGCGAGCTAGACAGCTTTTTTGAATCGCTCCACTGTATTATTACCTCTTTACTGCGAGCTGATAACTTCTTTATTGGCCTGTATGACAAACAACTAGATGTACTTGATTTAGTCTATATTATTGAAGAAGGTGTTCGTTCAAACGCACATAAAAAGATTTCCAAAGAATTACTCAAGGACACCGCCTCGTATTACCTTTTAACAACAGACCAGTCTCTGTTATTTAATAAAGAAGAATTTGCAAAGCATATAAAGGCAGGCCATTTTAAAATGGTCGGCAGACAAGCAGAATCTTGGCTCGGTGTGCCTTTTAAGGTTAATGAGCGTATCAGTGGCGTAATTGCAGTTCAAAGCTATAGTGAATATTACCATTACAGTGAACATGATCGTGCTCTTCTGACTTATGTAAGCCGACAAATAAGTATGGCAATTGACCGTCAACTTTCGCGCCAAGAACTGGAACATAAAGCGCTGCACGACGAGCTCACAGGCTTGGCAAACCGCTCATTACTTATCGAACGAGTTAAACACGGGATCTTACGCTTGGCTCGTTCTGATGAACAAAGTCAACATGCCCTACTTTATTTAGACTTCGATCGCTTTAAGAGTATTAACGATTCGCTCGGTCATGAGGTTGGCGATCATTTTTTAGTCAAAATTTGTGAGCTAATACAAGGAACAATTAGAAATACAGATACATTCGCACGCTTGGGTGGTGACGAATTTGCTATTTTTATGGAAAACATCACTGACAAACAACAAATTGATGATGCACTTGCACGTATCCAACTGGCACTTGCAGAGCCTCTCAATATCGATGGTCACCTATTGCAAGCTTCAACGAGTATCGGTGTTGCATTTTGTACAAGTGAAAAAGACAAGGCTTATAAGTTACTGCAACATGCTGATGCAGCTATGTACGAAGCAAAATCTTCAGGTCGCGGACAAGTCAAATTTTTCAATAACACAATGCGCAAAAAATTAAAGTCACATGCAGATATTGAAAATGACTTACAACATGGCATTGAGCATAACGACTTTGAACTTTACTACCAGCCTATTTTTACTATTCAAAGTAATGAAGTTGTTGGTTTTGAAGCGCTTGTTAGATGGCATCACCCTAGCAAAGGTTTAGTGGCCCCCAATGATTTTATTCCGATCGCTGAGGACACAGGGCAGATTATTAATCTTGATTTGCACTTATTAGAACTTGCCGCAAAGCAGATATTCGCTTGGCATAAACAAGGAACACCTTTTTTACGTGTCACTGTCAATGTGTCATCTAGGCATTTTGCAAGCCTCGACTTTGTGAGTCAGATACATGACTTATATAAAAAGTATCAATTACCACTGGGCTCTTTATGTTTAGAAATAACAGAATCAGGCTTAATTGGTAACCTAGAGTTGGCAACAAAAATAATAGAAGGCCTTGCTCCGCTTGAAGTCAAACTATGTTTAGATGATTTTGGTACAGGTTACTCTGCACTTGGTTATTTACATCAACTGCCCATTCATATTTTAAAAATTGATAAAAGCTTTATTGATCATTTAAGAAAAGAGCATAACCCACTTGTTGACGCTATTCTTTCATTAGCCCAATCATTAAAACTGGATGTAGTGGCAGAGGGAATTGAAACAGAGCAACAATTAAACATTTTAAAACAAACACAATGTAAGTTTGGCCAAGGCTTTTTAAAGGCCAAACCTATGCCAGCCAGTGAAGCTGAAAAAATAATTCTAAATGGTCTTTAAAGCCTAAGAGTTACTTAGGCTTAGTATGTTTATGAGGTTAGCCTAACTCTCGGCGTAACTCTTTAGCGGCAGTAACCATATTTTGTAATGCTAAGCGTGTTTCTTCCCAACCGCGGGTTTTTAGACCGCAGTCAGGGTTGACCCAGAGCCTCTCTACTGGCACTTTTTTAGCCGCTTTGTGAATTAAGTTCTTAATCCAAGCAATATCGGGGATATTTGGGCTGTGAATATCATACACCCCTGGCCCGATATCATTCGGATAATCAAAATCCTCAAATGCTTTTAATAGCTCCATATTTGAACGAGATGTTTCTATCGTGATGACATCTGCATCCATGTCTGCAATACCCGCTATGATGTCGTTAAACTCCGCATAACACATATGAGTATGAATTTGTGTTTCATCTGCCACTTTCGATGCACAAACACGAAACGCATAAGCAGCCCAGTCCAAGTACGATTGCCAGTCACTTGATTTTAATGGCATACCTTCTCTAAAAGCGGGCTCATCAATTTGAATTATCTTTATACCAGCTTGCTCTAAATCGACAACTTCATCACGAAGCGCTAATGCTATTTGCTTAGCAATGGTAGATTTATCTAAATCATCACGGATAAATGACCAAAATAGAATAGTCACTGGACCCGTTAGCATGCCTTTCATTTTCTTCGTTGTTAGAGATTGTGCATAGCGCGTCCATTCAACTGTCATAGATTGCTCTCTCGACACATCGCCCCAAATAATCGGGGGTTTTACACAACGCGTGCCATAACTTTGTACCCACCCAAATTGGGTGAATGCAAAGCCTTGCAAAAACTCCGCAAAGTACTCAACCATATCGTTACGCTCTGCCTCACCATGCACCAAAACATCGAGCTGTAACGCTTCTTGCTCTTCAACAGCATAGCGAATTTCTGCTTCCATCTGCTGACGGTACTCAGCAGCAGGCAAAACCCCCGCTTTAAATTCTTTACGTGCTTTACGTATCGATTGAGTTTGCGGGAAAGATCCTATCGTGGTGGTCGGTAGTAAAGGTAGCCCAAGTGCGCTTTGCTGTTTGGCTATTCGAACTGAGAATGGACTAGACCGTTTAGCATCTTTGTTAGTTAGTGTACTCAGACGGTTTTGCACATCTTGATTATTAACTCTCGCTGATATTAAACGTTTCTTAACTGGCTCACTGTAATCATACAGCAACTGTGTTTGCCCTGTGTTAAGCGCATTACGCAATAGTTGTAACTCTTCGCCTTTTTGTTTGGCAAAAGCAAGCCACGATTTTATTTCCCCCTCTAATTGCTGCTCTTGGTCTAAATCGACAGGTGTATGAAGCAACGAACAAGATGGCGCAAGCCACAGGTTATCGCCTCTTTTTTTAGCTAACGCGTGCAATACAGAATACTTTTGCGTTAAATCACTGCGCCATATATTACGACCGTCAATAATACCCAGTGAAAGTACCTGTTGCTGTGTGATTAAGGTATCAAGCTTTGATATATCGACATTTCCTGCAACACAATCAAAATGCACACCGTCTACAGGGTAATTAGCTATATCGGCAACATAATCATTTACTGAGTCAAAATAACTGGCAACTAGTAACTTCACACCTTGTCCTGAAAGCGTCGCAAAACTTGTTTTAAGTGCTTTTTGCTGGCCAGAGTTTAATTCTAAGGCAAGAACAGGTTCATCTATTTGAACCCACTCAACACCCAGCTTCGCAAGCTTAGCTAATACCTGTTGATAGACAGGTAAAAGCTTTTCTAGTAATGATAACGTATCAAACGGCTTTCCTGCAGGCTTAGCCAAATGTAAATAAGTCACAGGGCCAACCAACACAGGCTTCACCTTGTGGCCTAATTGATGAGCTTCTTGCACATGCTCAAATAGTTCAGTCCAAGTCAGTGCGAATGTTTGATCTTCCGATAACTCAGGAACAATATAGTGATAATTTGTATTAAACCATTTTGTCATCTCACTTGCCGCACATTGACATCCAGTAGGCGCTTGCCCTCTAGCAATTCTAAAAAGTGTATCTAAGTCAACGTTACCTTCCTCACTACAGTGGCGCTTTGGAATTGCTCCCACCAAAAGTGATGTATTCAAAACATGATCATACCAAGCAAAGTCACCTACAGGCAGTAAGTCAATACCGGCATTAGCTTGTAGTGCCCAGTTTTCTTGTCGAATAGACTTACCTCGTTCGAGTAATACTTGCTGGTTTATTTTTCCTGCCCAATAAGATTCTATTGCGAACTTTAACTCACGTTTCTTTCCTATTCGAGGAAAGCCTAAATTATGTAATTGTGCCATACCCATTCCATTTAGCTGTTTAGATGTCTAAAACATTAGCGATGAGATAAAGCTAATTCAACTGATGCTTTCTCAGTTTCAACTTGAGGTAATTTCATGGATTTAAAAAATAATTTAAGTAAAATATAAATGACAACGCTGTCAATTTGATTAATAAAAGTATATTGTAAATATGAGGTAAAATTCCTCTGAAACTTTAGACGTCTAGACGTTGAAAAAACATAATTGTAGGCGTACTATGTCCATAATCTGAGTTTGACTCACATTTTTCATGAGATTTTTTAAAGATGATCGATATTAAACACTTAAAAACCATAGCAACCCTTAAAGAAACAGGATCTTTGGTCAATACAGCCCGAGAGTTGTTTCTAACGCAATCGGCTTTATCGCATCAAATTAAAGATCTTGAGAATAAATTAGACTGTCAACTTTTCGAGCGTAAAACGCAGCCTGTGCGCTTCACGCCACAAGGCATGCTGTTACTGGAGTTAGCAAACGAAGTTTTACCGCGTGTTGAAGCGACAAAATGCCGTTTAAAAGAAAGCCTTAATCAGCCAATTTCAAACCTGCGCTTAAGTGTCGAATGCCATGCTTGCTTTCACTGGCTATTACCGACTATAAAAGAGTTCAACAACTTTTGGCCAGATATTAAAGTCGATTATGAAAGAGGCTTTAGTTATGACGCTATTCCTGATCTAATCAATGATGAACTGGACTTAGTACTCACCTCTGATATCCGTGAGCCAGACAAATTAGAATACGCACACTTATTCGACTTTAAGTTAAAACTGATTGTTTCACCTGATCATGAACTGGCCAAAAAAGCCTATGTCACCGCACTGGATTTAAAAAACGAAACGATAATTTCTTACCCCATTCCACGTGAACGCCAAGATATCTTTAAACATTTTATCCAAAATGCACGATTCGATGGCACGCTGAAAACGGTTGACCAAGGCTTATTGATTTTCCAGTTGGTGAGTGCTGGTATGGGGGTTGCGGCTTTGCCCGATTGGTTAGTGACCCCTTATGAAAGCCAAGGGCTTATTAAATCGATTCCGTTAGGTGCGTTAGGGTTAACACGCCCGATGTATTTAGCAATGAAAAAAAATATGAAAGATAACCCTGTTTATCGCCACTTTTTAAATACCTGTAAACAAAATAACGGCCGTTAATAAAAGCTCATGTAACTGACATGGTTACATGGGCTTTTATGCTCCCTTGCTGGTTCAGTCCATTGGCCCGTGAAATATGCGCCACTGCTTTGATGCAAAGGCGCAGTAGTCTCCATAGAATCAGACAGGGTTATCGATATCAATAAAGGTGACATCAAAACCATGCTGCTCAGCTAATAACTCACCCAGAGCTTTAATGCCGTAGCGCTCTGTCGCATGGTGACCTGCTGCAAAAAAATCGATACCTTGTTCACGTGAGCTGTGAATCGTTTGCTCAGATGCCTCACCTGTCAAATAAGCATCAATATCCTGCGAGGCAGCTAAATCAATATACCCTTGTCCACCACCAGTACACCAAGCAATAGTGTCAATTTTCTCTTCTCTAACTAAGCTTGTTAACGGTGCGCGATTGAGTACTTGGGCAATTTTGTCGGCAAATTCTTCACCCGTTAATGGTGTTTTTAAACGCCCTTTTACCGGCACACTATTAGGATCAGATTCAAGCCCAGCAGTAAACTCAATATCGAGTAACTTTGCCAATTGCGCGTTATTACCAATGTCGGGGTGTATATCTAGCGGCAAATGATAGCCATATAAATTAATATCATTCTTTAAAAGCGCTGCAATACGGCGTTTTTTCATACCCGTAATTGACTGCGACTCCCCTTTCCAAAAGTAGCCGTGATGTACCAAAATTGTATCTGCATTTTCGGCTATCGCTGCATCAATCAATGCTTGGCTTGCTGTTACACCCGTTACTATTTTTTTTACCTCGCTCGCGCCTTCAACTTGTAAACCGTTGGGGCAGAAATCAGCGATTAATTCAGGCTTAAGAATGTCATTTAGTAATTGAGTAAATTGTTTGCGTTGCATATAAAACCGTTCTCCAACCCTCTATTTTGTGCAAATTTTGGCGGTTATGAGCGAAAAATGGAAGGAAAATCGCAAAAAATTGAAAAGTAAGCTGAAAATAGGTATAAATATATATTCTTAATCTGTGTTTACAACGTATAGGGTCTCTGATGAGCAAACTAGACAAAACAGAAGTGTTAAATGCCTTCGAAGCAGCATACGAAGCAGCGAATGGTAAGAAACCTGAAATTACTACAAAACCTGGTTGGTATAGCATCGATGGTGGCAAAAACTTGCGCCTAGCCGATGTTGCAGCGCTGACTGAAGAGCTTACTTCTGGTAAAACAGCTGAGCCTAAGGCAGAAGAAGCACCAAAAGCCCCAGCGAAAAAAACCAAAACTAAAACCGCTGCGCCAGCTAAAACAGCAAAAAAAGCATCATTCACTGTTGTTAAAGCAAACGATGATGGTTACAAAGCTGAAGAACTTTGGATCGTTAACCTAGCTGAAAAAGACCACGATTGTCGTTTACCACGTGGTGTTGTGTAATTTACTTACACTTAATAATTTTAAAAACCACTACTCGTTAGTGGTTTTTTTATATTCATCCAGCTGAATATTTAATAGCCATTGACTAAAATAACCAAATAGCACAATAAAAATAGTGCCAATCAATACAGGCATTACTAAGAAATCCCAACTTTGCAAAGATTGCATAATCAAAATTGGATTTGCCCCTGCCGCGGGATGTATTGTGTCTGTCAACATCATGAGACTGATTGCCAGCCCTGTGGCGATAGCAATTTCAACAGGCCCTACACCGACATAATTTACAAATACAACGCCAATTAATGCAGTCAAAAGGTGCCCTCCGATGACATTTTTCGCTTTCGCAAGCGGGCTGTGTGGCACACCAAATACCAACACCGCAGTTGCACCAAATGGTGCCATCAACCAAATACCGTAATTTCCTAATTGCTGTAAATAGGCCAACACAAAAATTGCCATACAAGCAATTACACCTGCGATAGCCGCTTTACTCACCTTATTTTCCATAACGCCTCCTAAAAGTAGACCGATTTGTCTACTCGGCAAATGGTAGACAAGTCGGTCTACTTCTGTCAAGCTATCATTAGTCGCCAATTGAGAGCTTGTTATGGATAAACGAACACATATTATTTTGACCGCCCTGTCACTTTTTTATCAAAAAGGCATTCATAGTGTGGGAATAAACGAGATTATTAGTGTCGCGGGTGTCGCTAAAAAAACCATGTACCACCATTTCGTAAGTAAAGATGAACTATTACTAGCGTGCCTTAGTGAGCGACATAACAGGTTTTTAAATTGGTTAACGCAAGCCACCAGCAAGCAAACAACTATTGAAGAATTTAAAGTCGCTTTGATCAGCTGCCATGAAGCGTGGTTTAATTCTGAGGTGACTGAATTAGGTGATTTTAATGGCTGTTTATTTATTAACACTGCAGCCGAATTTGCTGATCCTGCCAACCCAATTAATCAAGCCTGCAAAGAGCATAAAATGGCAGTGCAGCAGTTAATAAAACAGCGTTTATCAGCGTGTAATAACATGGAAAGTTCGCAGCTGGACTCGTATAGCCACTATTTGATGACACTCGTTGAGGGTATGATCTGCCAAGCAAAATTGGTAGGAATTAAACAGTTTCCTCATTTAAAACAATGAATAAACAATAAAAAAGCGGCACTATGGCCGCTTTCAGTTTAGATTTTCGCTATGTTAGATTTTTTCAAAATATAACTTTTCGCGTTTTTTTTCACCCACTTCGTTCATGGTTGCAGCATCAAATAAACGACCATTAATCATGGTGTAATCGATTTTATCTGTATCACGAATATTCGTTAGCGGGTTACCGTCAATAACGATTAAATCGGCAAGCTTACCCGCCTCAAGTGAACCGATATTTTTATCAAGGCCAATGTATTTAGCAGGATCTAAGGTTGCTGCACGAATTGCTTCAAGTGGTGTCATACCACCTTGCGCAAACATCCAAATTTCCCAATGTGCGGCTAAACCTTCACGTTGACCATGAGCACCTAGGTTCACTAAAACACCTAAGTCTTGCAGCTCTTTGGCAACACGGGCATTGTTAAAGTGATTATAGTGATGATCGGGCGCCTTAACACGACGCATTGAGCGAGGTAAAAGCTGATTCTTTGGCACAAACTTACTTAAGCGTGGGTGATTCCACACATCGGTCTTATCGTACCAATAATTTTCACCCCAAATACCACCGTATGCGACACCCAGTGTCGGTGTGTAACCTACATCACTTTGTGACCAAAGCTGGCGAATATCATCATAGATATTGGCAACAGGAATTGAGTGTTCAATACCCGTATGACCATCAACCACCATGGTTAAGTTGTGCTGCAGTAGTGAACCGCCCTCTGGCACAACCATCATTTCAAGTTCACGACCTGCCTCAATCACTTGCTGGCGCTGTTCACGGCGTGGTTGGTTATAGGATTTAACACTAAACGCGCCCACTTTCTTTAAGCGCTCAAGGTGGAATTTGGCATCTTCTAACGAATCAATATGCGACGTGTAACCTGGCATATTCGCACCATATAAAATGGTACCCGTGGAGAAAATACGAGGGCCGACAATCATGCCTGCTTTTTGCATTTCGCTTGCAGCAAAAATCTCAGTGGTGTCGTTTGATGGATCGTGAATCGTTGTTACACCTAACGCTAAACCTGCTAAGTTCTTCCAGTTTTGCTGTGGAATGATCTCATCGCTACCTTGCGAGCCATGCGCATGCGCATCAACAATCCCTGGCATAATCGTCTTGCCGGTTACATCAATTACCTCAGCACCTTTAGGAATAGCAACACTGTCTTTACTGCCAACCGCTTTAATATGCTTACCATCAGTTACAATAACGCCGTTTTCAATAACCTGCTCACCGTTCATGGTGATAATGCGCGCGCCAGTGAACGCAAAGACTGAGTTAGGCTCCGCCATGGTTTTTGTAAAACCGATGTTGTCGCCGCTTTTAACTTTAAAATCAGTCTCTGCATTTTGGTTAATATCAAATAAACCCGCTAGACTTGCATGATATAACTCAGGGCCTAAGCTCCAATAAAGTTTATCGCTTGTGCCACTCCAGCTGATGTTCTCACCCGCGCGAACAGAAAGCTGCTCAATTGGGAATTGGCTATCTTTCGGGCCAATATTAATGGTTTTGCCGCGCTCAACAAATGGCGTAACAAATACTTTAAAACGCTCTGCAAACGCTAAGTATTGACCATTCGGTGATACTCTAAACTCTGTTGCATGCTCTGATTCATAAAGTTTACGAACTTGCTTTGATTCAAGTTCAACAACACTTAATGTTGGCTTTGGCCAAGGACTCATCACATATATACGGTCGTTCGCTGCACCAAATTGCGGCTGATAACCTGATTTAGTGATAAGTGTTGAATCACCGCCTTTAGCACTTACTGAGTAAATACCAGGCTCTAATGACCATGTCGGGTTAAGGATACTGCCGCCAGACGCTTTACGATAAACAACCGTTTTACCATCTGGGCTAAATGTTGGCTCTACATATTTACCTGGTTCTTTAGTAATCGTATCGCCACGGCCACTGCGCGCAGATACAACACGGATTGAGCCCTGTTCGTTATCATCCCATGTGGTGTAAACAATCTTCTTACCATCACGTGAGAACTGCGGAAATAATTCAAAGTGATCGTCTTGCTTAGTCAAGCGCTTCACTTTGCCAGACTCTAAATCACGTTTATAAATATGACCTAGCGCTTCAAAAATAGCCGTTTCACCATCCGGTGAGATTTGTACATTGCGCAGCATTTTCACATCAAAATTGTCGCTATCAATATTTTGTGTAAAGCGCACGGCTTTTTGAATTTGCTTATTAGTTTCAACTTTAAATGGAATAGCCGAGACAGACTTATCATCGACATCTAGTTTATGGATTGACCCACCCGCCCAAAAGACCAGTTGTTCGTTATCTGGTGTCCAAGCAATTGTTGGGTATACGCCATGAATAGCCCATGTCTCTTGCATATCACGCTCAAGCTCACCATAAAGCTTTGTATGCCCACCGGTGTGCAGATCATATAAATACAAGCTAGTTTGGAAGTCATCACGCTTGATATACGCAAGCTTTTTACCATCTGGTGAAGGTGTAGGTCGAATAGCCCCGCCCATACCATCAATAATTGTTTCAATCTCACCGGTTTCACGGTCATAGCGTTTAATTTTATAAATACCCGCTACAGAGTCTTTAGAGTAATGGAATGTTTTACCCGGCGTTGCATCATGCGAGAAATACACATAACGACCATCCGGTGAGAACATTGGTTCACCTAAGTCTTTTTGGTCATTTTCGCGTGCAGTTAGCTGTACACCTTTACCACCCGCTTTGTGGTAAAGCCATACTTCACCAGCCCCTAAAGAGCGGCTTGCAGTAAAATGCTTACGCGCAACTAAGTAGTCACCATCAGGGCTCCAAGCAGGGCTATTTAACAAACGAAATGTTTCGTTCGTTACTGCTTTCTGGTTTTCACCGTTTAAATCCATAACCCATATGTTATCGCCACCACCTTGGTCTGAAGTAAACGCAATGTGCTTACCATCAGGGCTAAAGCGTGGTTGCATTTGCCATGCAATATCACTGGTTAATTGCGTTGCAGTACCACCCGACATTGGCATGGTATAAATATCGCCAAGTAGGTCAAACACCAGAGTTTTACCATCAGGGCTAATATCCACATTCATCCACGTGCCCTGCTCAACACTAATTTTAGCGTCTAGGAATTGGCCTTTTGGTGCGTCCACCTGCCATTTGTCATCATTTGATTGCTCTGCCGCCACTACTTGCCCAGTTAGAGCAAGGGAAATCGATACAGCTAGGGCTGTATGAAGCATTTTCTTCATTGAAATCTCACTTTTTATTGTTTTTGCACACTTTTAAGATTGCACCAAATAGCATAGCAAGATTCCAGTGATTCGTGTTAAACAGACGTAAATAGTCGACTAATGCCACGCAATGGGATCAAACTGATAATAGCCAACTAGCAAGTGATAAATTTCAGGATCAAATTGTCTCAGTTCAGCGGGTTTTTCTAAAAAGGTTTCGGTGATGACAGCAAAAAACTCAGCTTCATTGGTCGCGCCATAACTATGAATAACATGTGGCATACCGTAAGCTAAATGGGTTTTGAGTTGATTAAACGCGCGACTAAATACTTTTGCCCATTTTTGGTAATCTTCATTACTGGCAAGCAGCGGTGTACCTGTGGTTTTACCCGTTTCTTGGTCTAGTTGATGGGCAAATTCATGAAACACTAAATTATGACCATCGCTTGGCAGGCGATTCCCCTCTAGTACATCATGCCAGCTAAGCACTAATGTACCTCCAGGCCATGACTCTCCTTGACGAACAGCGTTGTGATAACTTACTAAACCTGCACCATCTCGCGAAGTCTCGGGCGCATAATAAGCACTAGGGTACAATAAAACTTCTCTTACATTACGGTACAAAGGCCAGGGTTTATTGAGCACTAACAAACACGCATCAGCAGCAACTATCAGCTTCATAGATTCGTTAAGTTTTAAGCCATCACAACCAATAAAACGTTTTTCATTTAAAAACCAAACGATATGTCGTTCCAGCTTTTCACGATCGGCGTCGGTCATTCTTTGGTAGATGGGCATGTACTTTAGCAACAAATTCTTTTGCTGTGAGTTAAGAGCAAAACGATGGTATTTTTTTTGCCAAAAATGATTTCTAATATCATCCCAGCGCCAATAACACACAATAAAAATAACTAAGGAAAGTAACAAAAATAGGTTAAGCATTACCATCGCCTAAAAAACGGTCTTAGTAGTTAAATGTGTGCAAACAAGAAAAGATCAATACTTGATAAATTAATTGAACATTAAAAGCCGTGTTAAACACGGCTTTTACCATCATTAACGGTATAAGGGTTGCCAAGCACAGGTTCTACGTCCATTGCGCTCAAAATAAAAGTTATTACAATTTGAATCATAGTTACTATTACCAACATCAATACGGTAATTACTGATATAACGGTTATGTAATGAAACTTGCTGACCATTTTGTAATAAAGTGAAGTGTACGTGTGGACCAGACGATTGTCCGCCTTCGCACAGTGCTTGGTTATAACTATTCGCATAACGACCTAGCAACGTTCCTGGCTGCACAGTGTCACCATTATTGTATTGTAAGTTAGACATGTGGTAATAATTAGTTGCAAAGCCACTTGAGTGCGTTACCCGTATATTACATGACGAAAAACGAGTGATGACCCCACCATGTGCGGCTTGAACCCAAGGCGTATTGCTTCCCCATCCACCAGAACCATTGTTAAAGTCTAATGAAGAATAAGGATAACCTGAGCCAGTGTTTGAATGCGCTCCACCACTATACCAATAATACCCTTGAGACCAAGGTAAGTTCATAGTAAATGTGGCTTGAACCGACTGCTCTTCCCCTGAGAAAGTGACTTGGTCTGTGTTCAAGATAAGAGACTGTTCGGGTGATAGTTGCTCGAATATATCTAAGAAGCGAGTTAAAGAATCATTTGCCTGAGCATGCAAATTATGCTGCTTACTCATCATGCTGGCAAGCGCAGCTGTAGCGGCAGTACTCACTTGTGAAGGCCTAATTAAATGCTTTATGGAGTTTGAGTTTTTATCATGCTTTACGGCTTGCTCTTGCCAGTGTTTAAAGGCATAGAAACGTTGACTTAATTTAAATACAACGTCTTTCACCTGCTCCTCAAATCCTTGCTTGTCAGAGATATTTTTAAACACGCTTTCTAATTCAACCGAAGGATCAGAGAGTCCCTCACTTTGCTGTTCAATCAGTGCCAAAATCACTTTTGGGTTAATACTATAATAGCCAGCCCAGTGTAGTATAAAAGCTTGTTTACTTTGAAGTTCAGGGGCATACGACGCGAAGTAGTTATCCCAGTCCTCATTTAATAGGTCATTATTAAATACAAATGTTTGGTCATCCATAATTAATAATGAATTAAGATTCAGTTGTTCTACTGCTTGGTCTGAAAATTCAAACGTTTCATGGTTATGCACACCGGCAAATGCTATAGAAGAAAAACCAAGTCCAGTCGTAACCGCAAGTGTTAGTAAATGTTTATTCATCTTTTTGTTCCCTTTTATAAAACCCCATACGGGGAACAAAAATGTAGATCAAAAGTGAATAAAATGTTAATTTTATATTTTTATGTAAACATTAACGTAAGTAATGTACCTTTAATAACACCACCTTGAAGCCGAAAACGTGTACAAAAATAAAACATTTTATTTTGTAATCAATAACTGATTGAGGAACTAATTATTCATTGCGGTAAATAACAACCTGATTTCGTCCTGCGGATTTGGCGCAATATAATGCCTTATCAGCTTGTGCTAAAAGCCGATCGTAATCACTTGCACTTTGGCTGTCAGCTAAACCAAAGCTAACCGTAACAGACAAACCACTGGCGATATGCGAGAAATCATAGTTTGCAATCTCAAGGCGAATCACATCACATACTCGTGCCGCCTCTTTTGCTGTTTTTTCTGGGAATAAGAGCGTAAATTCCTCGCCACCCCAGCGAGCTGCTTGACCTATATGGGTACAATTTAAAGTGAGTAAGCGTGCTATTTCACAAATTACTTTATCACCTATTAGATGAGAAAAATTGTCGTTAATTGACTTGAAATGATCAATATCCATGATCGCAATAGAGAAGAATTTATTCTCTTTTCTGAATTTATCAAAACTTTGTGACAAACAAACATCGAAAGCGCGTCGATTAGGCAACTGAGTTAACTGATCATGATTAGCCAAATGTGCAAATGCATCCGCTTGCTTTTTCAAGTCATGCATTTGTTGTTCTACTTTTTCGGTTAACTCTATTTCAATCCGTTTATAGTGGTATAAACGAAATTTATAAATACTGTAAGCTATTAGAATAAAGGCAAAAACGATTAAAAGTTTGAAGCTTGTCTTCTGCCAAAAATAAGGGGCTATTCTAAAGCGTAAAACTTGCTCATTATCTTGCCAATCGCTGTTGGGATAACCGGCACGCACTTTAAAGGTATACTCACCTGGCGCTAAATTCGTGTATTCAGTAATAGCCAAGCGCCCTCTATCAACCCACTGTTCATTGTAACCGCTCAGTTGGGTCTGATAGTTAAGTCGCTGAGGCATAATAAAGCTCAGCCCCGCATAATTAAAAGACACCCGAGAAATACCTGGCGACAGGTTAAGCACTTCATTACTTGGTGGCAATGTAACCGCTCTGCCATCCACATCAAAGCTTTCAATGACGGTGGATAATTGACGTGTACTGGCTTCTTTTAGCCGCTCAGGCGTCGCGACAGCAACACCACGGGCAGTAGCAATCCATATTTGCCCATCAGAGTGAAGTGTTGCTGCAGGTGTTGAGCCTCCATTAGCTTGAGCGCTCAGCATGCCATCACCTTCATCATAGAGTTGCATGGACACAGTATGTGGATTAACGCGGTCAGGCTCATCTAAAAATGCGACTAATTGCGCCTTGTTTACCTGAATAATACCTCTATTACTTGTCAACCAAAGTGAGTCACCTTGCTCAACTATCTGAAATAATTTATCGACAGGTAGCCCTTCTTGACGACCAAATAGTGCCATTGTGTCGTTTAGCATATTATAACGAACCAACCCTCTGTCAGTGGCTAACCACATATCGGTATCGTCTACATAAAAGCCAAACGCGTATTCAGTGCTAAAGTATTCTGGAAAAGTGATAGTGGCAAAACGGTCCTCAGACGGTGTATAAATTGACACACCGACTCCGGTACCAATCCATAATCGACCTTGAGTGTCCTCCGCCAAGGCTATAATAAAGTCACCCGCTAAACCATTTTCTGATGTATAAGAATACACTTGCCCATCTTCGCTTAACTTTGTTAAACCACTGGCAGTACCTATCCATAAATTATTTTCAGAATCAAAAAGTAACGAACGAACTTCATTGCTGATTAAACCGTTTTTTCTATTTTTTACAGGGTAAATTTTATTATTAACGACTTTCATTAAGCCGGCTGTATACGTGCCTAACCAAACATCACCTTTTTTATCTTCGGTTAAACTCAACACCGATAAAGGATCACGTTCATAAGCTTGTCTTAAAGTGCTAATTTCACCCTTCTCAATGCGGTTGAGCCCATTACTGCTTCCAACCCATACACTGCCATCGGAGTGGGAAAGAACTGTTCTGACATAATCAGATGCCAACCCCCGACTTTGACTCCAGTTGGTAAATGGCGCTTCTCGTAATCTAAACAGTCCTGCATTAGTACCAACCCAGATACTTTTTTCACGATCTTGCCAAAGAGATAAGATCCGGTTGTTAGGCAATCCATCATCCGCATCTAGGTTCTCGAGCCCTCGCTCACTTAACCTAAAAACACCTTTATTAATGGTGCCAAACCATAAGTCCCCTTTTGCATCTTCAAGCAAACTCGATATTGATTCATTGTTTAAAATATCATTTATGGAAACAAATACATCGTGTTGCTTTTTCCAGGCTCCACTCTCAGTTCCTACAACTAAATCACCTGATTGGGTAAGTAATAAAGTAAAAACGGATGTATCAGGTAAACCTGAATTTGAGCTAACTTTACTGACTTTTTTATTGATAATTTTATATAAGCCATCACTTGTTGCTGCCCAGATAACACCATCATTATCTTGTAATAATCGATACACACTTAGCTTATCTAGTAGCTGTTGTTCAGGCGCTTGTTCAGATGAGCGGTAAAGTATACCTTGCCCCTCTAAAGCGAGCCAAAGCTCTCCACTTTTTGTAATAAGGGCATGATTTACCATTGTTGATGAAGCTGGGAGTGCCTGCCAATGACCTTGCGACCTTTTCGCAATTCCTCCACGAGCACCGACTATGTACAAATCTCCGTTCTCTGTGGCAATCAAACTGCGTAGACCTGAGTCAGGTAAACCTGGAAGTTCTGTGCGGGTAAAAAGTTTAAATTCTCGTCCGTTAAAACGTGCTAAGCCTTCCCACGTTGCCACCCAAATATAACCATCTTTTGTTTGGCTAACACTATTGATACTGTTATGCGGTAGGCCAGAGCGAGTGCTCCATGTTTCAGTGAAGTAATCTGTTAATGACAGCCGTGCCGGTTTGGCTATAAGCCCAAAACTTAAAAATAACAACACACAGCAGATTACCCGCGCCATAAAATAAAACCTTGATATTTATTATCATTATTACTGTGTATAGTTTTGCAGAATAAGCGAAAATTCAACCAACTGAGCAAATACTACCTAAGTGCTAATTTTTACTCAGTTTAATCACAATTAGCAACAATCATTTACAAAAATCATTAATTTTTTCTTGCAGTAGTTTTACAAAACGTGCGACATGTAAGCCATCCATCAACGCGTGATGCACATCGATTGATAGCGGCATCTTGCCAGTTTGTAAGTCAAACTGACCAAATACAAATTTAGGAATGCCAAGACCATGACCTTCACTCACAGCATGAGAAAAACCAGTAAAATTTAACCACGGTAGCACTGATATATGGATAAGATCAGGTTGCCCTTCTGTTGCAGCAAATGCATCAGAGAAAAATGGTTTTGCTTTACTTGTTTTACCCACTGCAATGGCGTGTTTTGAGAAGTCTTCAATCGAGGCGTGTTTTTCAAAATAACTAAAGCGGAATGTTTCATCTTCTGCAAGCTCGACCACACTTCCTCTTACCGATGACAACTGCACAGGTAGAGAATCAACTATACGTTGACGCATTGGCGCATAGTCATGACATGCTTCAAGCGTTAGGTAGACATAGCTGTGAAAGAACGAATACGGCTCTGCTTTGCACTTGTTGTAAAGAGCCGCCATGTCGAGCGACACACACACATTAAAAAAAGGCAGAGAAAATTCTTTAAAGAAAGCGAAATGCTGTTTACGAGGCCAAGTATTAAGATCAATTGGGGTGACTTCACAAGATAGAGTTTTCATTAGGCGTCCTCGAGATTTAAAAACCGAGTGTACCTAGCAAGCATTACTTCGTCACCTTGATGCGATAAATAACAGAGACAAAAAAGGTGCGACTTGCGCACCTTTTTTTAACTATAAATTTAGTCGATTTACTAAATTATAAACCGTTTTCGATGATTTCTAATGCTAGTTCATCAGCAATTAAATGCGTCGATTTTTGCTCTTTTTCAGAGCGAGCAAAGATTTCAGTTAGCGTATCAAAAATGCCTTCAACGTGTTTAGTTGATGCTTCTGCACTATAACCTTCTGGTGCAGTTTCGTAGTAAACGTTGATAATACCACCTGCGTTAATTACGTAATCTGGTGCATATAAGATACCTTTTTCACGGATAATTTCTCCGTGACGAGACTCTGCTAATTGGTTATTCGCACAACCTGCAATAATTGTTGCTTTTAAACGCGGGATAGTCGTGTCATTTACCGTTGCGCCTAGTGCACATGGTGCATACACATCAACATCTAAGTCGTAGATTTCATCAATACCCACAGCCGTTGCATTGAAGTCATTTACAACACGCTCAACAGCTTGCTCGTTAATATCTGTTACAAATAACGTTGCACCCGCTTCGTGCAAATGCTTACAAAGACCGTATGCTACTGCACCTAAGCCCTGCACTGCTACTTTGATACCAGCAAGATCTTGATGACCACGTTGGTGTTGTAAAGCGGCTTTAATACCTAAGAACGTACCATAGGCTGTGAATGGTGATGGGTTACCACTTTTGCCTTCAAGGCCTAGTACATAGTTAGTTTCTTTGTTCATGATAGCCACATCATCACAGGTGATGTTTACGTCTTCAGCGGAATAGTAGCTACCACTTAAACGCTCTAATTGGCGACCAAATGCACGGAAAAGCTGCTCTGATTTAATTTCTTTTGCATTACCGATAATTACTGACTTACCGCCACCAAATGGTAAACGTGCCACAGCATTTTTATACGTCATACCTTTTGATAAACGAAGTGCATCTGTTACGGCAGCTTCATCCGTTGCGTAGTCCCACATTCTACAACCACCAACAGCTGGACCTAACTTGGTATTATGAACCGCAATAATCGCCTTAAGGCCTGATTCTTTATCTGAACAAAACACCACTTGCTCGTGGTTATCAAAGTCGACTTTATTAAATACAGCCACAGTTAAATACTCCGAAATTTTCTTACCCCAAAGGGTGTGAGCGCTGAAATTGCCGAGACTCTATCACTTCGAATGCTCCCTTGCCACTAAATGAGATGATAAAACTAAGCAAAGTTCCCACGTTGAAACAATCACTCAAAAAATAACTCTTTAAGGGAAAAATATACCTACCAAAGCAAATATTAAGCATTGTTAATTCAAAATAAACTATTTACATCAGCAACTTTATTACGTGAACGTAAAGGTAAAGTATAGCGTAAAGAAAAAGTGACAAGAAGAATGTAGCAATAAAGCCAAGAAGAATCTGCTTTTTAAAGATATGTTGAGAAAATAACTGAGACTGGTCAGAGCTGAAAAAAAACGGCGCAGGTGCGCCGTTTTTATTAAAAGCGTTGCAAGATGGTTATTTTAATTTGCCATCAAGTTCTTCAATTTTTGCTTTCCAAATAGCAGGGCCTTGCGTGTGCGCATTGGCACCTTCACTATCCACAGCAACCGTTACTGGCATATCTTCTACTTCAAACTCGTAAATTGCTTCCATACCTAAATCTTCGAATGCAACAACACGTGCTTTCTTGATTGCTTTAGATACAAGGTAAGCCGCACCACCTACCGCCATTAAGTAAATAGACTTATTGTTTTTGATTGATTCAACCGTTGCAGGGCCACGCTCAGCTTTACCAATCATACCGATGATGCCTGTGTTTTCTAACATCATATCAGTGAATTTATCCATACGCGTTGCTGTTGTTGGGCCAGCAGGACCTACCGCTTCATCACCCACTGCATCTACAGGGCCAACGTAGTAGATAAACTTGTTATCGAAATCAACGCCTTCAGGTAAACCTTCACCTGATTGGATCATATCTTGTAAACGCTTATGCGCGGCATCACGACCCGTTAAAATAGTACCAGACAGAAGTACAGTTTCACCCATCTTCCATTCTTGTGTGTCTTCTTTAGTCAGTGTGTTTAAGTCAACACGACGTGTACCTTCACCTACTTCGAACGTAACTTCTGGCCAATCTTCTAGTTTCGGTGCTTTAAGGTCAGCAGGGCCTGAACCATCTAACGTGAAGTGAACGTGACGTGTTGCTGCACAGTTAGGGATCATTACCACTGGTTTTGATGCTGCGTGAGTCGGTGCCGTTTTGATTTTTACATCAACCACAGTTGTTAAACCACCTAGGCCTTGTGCACCAATACCTAATTTATTAGCGCGTTCGAAAATATCGATACGCATTTTTTCTTCAGTTGTTTCGGCGCCGCGCTCAATAAGCTCGTGAATATCAACCGGATCCATTAATGATTCTTTCGCTAGTACCGCTGCTTTTTCAGCCGTACCACCAATACCTATACCTAGCATGCCAGGTGGACACCAGCCCGCCCCCATCGTTGGTAATGTTTTTTCAACCCATGCAGCCACATCATCAGATGGGTTAAGCATAACCATTTTCGTTTTATTTTCTGAGCCGCCGCCCTTCGCAGCTACCATTACTTCAACTTCAGCGCCTGGCACTAAGTCGATGTGAACAACTGAAGGAGTATTGTCTTTGGTGTTTTTACGCGTACCAGCTGGGTCTGCAACAATAGATGCACGTAACGGGTTGTCTGGGTTTAAGTATGCGCGACGTGTACCTTCATCAACCATTTGCTGAACAGTCATGTCTGTTTTATCCCACTTAACATCCATACCTACTTTCACGAAACAAGTAATGATACCTGTATCTTGGCACAGTGGACGTTTACCTTCAGCAGACATACGAGAGTTAATTAAAATTTGCGCGATGGCATCTTTTGCCGCTTTACTTTGCTCTTTGTTGTAAGCTTTTTCTAAGGCTTGTACGAAATCGAGAGGGTGATAAAAAGAAATGTATTGCAATGCATCTTCAATGCTATCAATGAAGTCTTGCTGACGAATTGTGCTCATTACGGGTTCCTTAAGTTTTTATCACGTAGCGCTGTACGTGATCCTGAGTAAACCGGTGACGAAGATTTACTCTACGGGTTAGTCATGGCATCACTATAAAGGAAATCATAACGCTGCCAATCAAATTTAACTTATGATACCCTCCTCGCCCGTTTCGGGCTAGTTATTCAGGGCAATGTAGATGATAAACGATGAAAATTTGTGCATTAAATTAGAATTAAGCGGTGACTGCATCGCGCTATTTAGTCATTTTGCTCATTTGCCCTATGCTGTATTGCTCGATTCAGCCAATAGCGAGCATATAAATAGCCGCTTCGATATCATTGCCATCGCGCCATTAAGGCAATTAGAGGTGCGCGAAAATACATGCTTTGTCGACGGCAAGGCTCAATCAAGTGATTGTTTTAGCTTGATGAAATCGGGTCTTGGGGAGTTTAATCACACACCAAGCTCAAATAAGCTTCCATTTACGGGTGGTTGGCTTGGCTATTTTGGCTATGATTTAGGTCGTGTGATTGAAACCATGCCAAATAATGCCGAAAACGACATTAATATGCCGCAAATGGCTGTCGGCCTTTATCCAGATGCGCTTATTTATGATAAGCAACAGCAAAGCTGGTTTTACGTCTGTCAGCCAAATCAAAATCGCTTAGCGCTGTACCAACAGCACCTAAACGAAACACCAGCAAGTGCAGAGTTCGCGCTAACAAGCGACTGGCGGTCAAATATGAGCAAAGCCAGCTACAACGAAAAGTTCGAGAAAATTCAAGCTTATTTAAAAAGCGGTGATTGTTATCAAATTAACCTTGCTCAGCGTTTTAAAGCTGAATTTTCAGGTTCAACATGGCAAGCCTATAAACAATTACGAGAAGCGAATAAAGCACCGTTTTCAAGCTATATAAATCACCCAGATGGCGCTATTTTGTCTATCTCACCTGAGCGCTTTATCTCTATAAATCAAGGTCAAATAGAAACCAAGCCCATTAAAGGAACACTCCCTCGTTTGGCTGACCCTGAACAAGACCAAGCACAAGCAACTCGTTTACAACACTCTGAAAAAGACCGTGCAGAAAACGTCATGATTGTTGACCTTTTGCGCAACGATTTAGGCAAAGTTGCTCGCCCAGGTAGTGTGACTGTGCCATCGCTATTTGCCATAGAAAGCTTTCCGGCTGTTCATCATTTAGTAAGTACTGTGCGCGCAGAATTAGCGGATGGCAAAGATGCCGTTGACCAAATTCATGCCGCGTTCCCAGGTGGTTCAATTACTGGCGCACCAAAAATTCGCGCCATGGAAATTATAGAAGAGCTCGAACCACATCGCCGTAGTGTCTATTGTGGCTCAATTGGCTATTTAAGTGCCTGTGGCAACATGGATACCAGTATCACAATTCGCACTTTAGTGTGTCATCAAGGTACAATCTATTGTTGGGCTGGCGGCGGCATTGTGGCTGATTCAAAAGTCGACTTGGAGTACCAAGAAACTTACGATAAAGTAAATAAAATACTGCCTTTATTAAAGTAAAAGTTGAAGTAACAGCCTTGAATAGTCAGCAACTAATTGCCCGTTTTAGTTTAAGTCAAACCACTGAGCGCCCAGCTACCATTCGCTTTAATGCCGAAAAGCGTGCCAGTGCCGTGATGCTGCCTCTGCTCGATGTGAATGACAAAGCGCATTTATTACTATGCAAACGACCAAGTTATTTACTTCATCACCCTGGGGAAATTTGCCTGCCCGGAGGTAAGTATGAGGAGCAAGATGAATCTTTGCTGCACACAGCCCTTCGAGAGCTTAATGAAGAGCTCAGCATTGGCAAACATCAAGTGACTGTCTATGGTAAGTTGCATCAATACGCGACCCTAACCGGTTTCACGATTGAGCCATTTGTTTGTACGCTTAGCGAAGGCACAACATGGCAAGCAGACCCTAACGAAGTTGCTGCCAGTTTTTTGATGCCCTTGTCTTATTTGAGTAATCAACAAAACTGGCAATCCCTACCTTTTGAGCGAGATGGAAAAACCATTACGTTGCAAGGCTTGATGACTCCGCACGGTCTACTGTGGGGGGCTACAGCCAGCATTATTAATAACTTTATCAAACAGCTCGCCCTACCAGTTTAATTATCCTGCTTTTAGGGTTACACAGACACGTTTAAACGTTATCATGTGGCACCGTTCAAAGGCAGGTAGTATGCCGTTAAAAGGAAAATGAGTAGCAAATTATGATCAGTGCATTCGATATGTTTAGTATTGGTATTGGCCCATCGTCATCTCACACTGTTGGCCCAATGCGCGCTTCGCGTTTATTTGTAAACGAATTAGAAGAAAAAAACTTACTTGCAAACGTTACCGATATTAAAGTTGAGCTGTTTGGCTCATTAGGTCAAACAGGAATTGGCCACGGCTCAGGTAAAGCCGTGATCTTAGGTCTTGCCGGTTACGATCCAGAAACCATTGATGCAGATTTAGTCGACGATATCCTCGCGAAAATCGAAAAAGAACAGGTTATTTATTTAAACCAAAGTCATAAAGCTAATTTCCCTAAGCAAGGTGCAATTATATTCCATCGTCGTAAAACACTACCAAAGCACTCTAATGCAATGGAAATCATTGCTAGCCAAAATGGCGAAAAGTTATTTAGTAAAGTGTATTACTCAATCGGTGGTGGTTTTATCGTCAGTGATGAAGAATTCGAAAACGAAAAACAAAAAGCACTCGAAATACGCGAAGAAAACCCTGCGCCTTATCCGTTTAATACAGCAAAAGAGCTGCTAGAACTGTGCCGTGAATCAGGCTTTAGTGTATCAACTCTTATGATGCACAACGAGAAAACCCTGCGCAGCGAAAAAGACATCAAAGATGAGCTGTTTAATATTTGGCAAGTAATGAAAGCCTGTATTGAACGTGGTATGCGCACAGAAGGTATTTTACCGGGCGGTTTAAAAGTAAAACGCCGCGCACCAAGCTTACACCTTAAATTAAATATTGAGGTAAACAATGACCCACTACGTGCGATGGACTGGGTTGATTTATTTGCTCTTGCAGTAAACGAAGAGAACGCCGCCGGTGGCCGTGTAGTTACTGCACCTACCAATGGTGCTGCGGGTATTTTACCAGCGGTATTAATGTATTATCACACTTTCATCAAAGAAGTAGACCGTGATATTGCAACACGTTATTTATTAACAGCGGCTGCAATTGGTATTTTGTATAAAAAGAATGCGTCAATTTCGGGTGCTGAAGTAGGTTGCCAAGGTGAAGTGGGCGTTGCTTGCTCTATGGCAGCTGGCGCACTAACTGAGATAATGGGTGGTAACGTTGTGCAGGTTGAAAACGCCGCTGAAATCGGTATGGAGCACAATCTAGGTCTAACCTGTGACCCTGTAGGTGGCCTAGTGCAAGTACCGTGTATTGAACGCAATGCGATGGGTTCAATTAAAGCGATTAACGCGTCACGCCTTGCAATGCGTGGTTCTGGTGAGCAAAAAGTGACCCTAGATAAAGTAATAAAAACCATGCTCGACACAGGTAATGATATGAAAACCAAATACAAAGAAACCGCGCGTGGCGGTTTAGCGGTTAATATCATTGAGTGTTAATTTACAATAACGATAAGAAAAGCCGCTAAAGCGGCTTTTTTATTGTTTATTTTACTGGTAACTCTATGTTTTCGAAAAGCTTATCAACATCTTCTTGGTTACGTAATAAACTTGCTCGCTCTACTAACTCTTTAGTTAAGTGTGGTGCAAAACGCTCGATAAAGTCATACATGTAACTGCGTAAAAAACTGCCTTTTCTAAAGCCGATTTTAGTGGTGCTCGCTTCAAATAAATGGCTAGCATCAATACATACTAAATCAGTGTCTGTTACTTGGTCTATTGCCATCGATGCGACAACGCCGACACCTAACCCTAAACGTACATAAGTTTTAATCACATCAGCATCTGTCGCAGTAAATACGATATGTGGCTCGAGCCCATGGGCATTGAATGCCTTATCTAACTCTGAGCGGCCAGTAAAACCAAATACGTAAGTAATAAGTGGGTATTTAGCAACATCAGCAACCGTAAGGTTATCAGCTTTTTGCGCAAGGGGGTGTGTTTTTGCCACGACGATACTACGATTCCAGTGATAACACGGCAGCATGACTAAATCAGAGTATAAATGAAGTGCTTCTGTGGCAATTGCAAAATCAGCATCACCACGAGCCGCAGCGTCCGAAATTTGTTGTGGTGTACCTTGATGCATGTGCAAAGACACTGCTGGGTACTTTTTCATGAAGCCTTGAATAACATTAGGTAATGCATAACGTGCTTGCGTATGCGTTGTGGCAATATTTAACTTTCCTTGATCAGGCAGAGTATGTTCATTTGCAACCGCTTTAATCCCCTCAACTTTCGATAGTATCTCGCGGGAAATATTAATTATCTCATGACCTGCACTCGTAACATGCGTTAAATGCTTACCACTTCGACCGAAAATCTGTACACCAAGCTCGTCTTCTAGCATACGAACTTGTTTTGAGATCCCTGGCTGGGATGTAAATAAGCTTTCAGCTGTCGCTGAGACATTCAGTTTATGGTTTTGGACTTCGACGATGTATCTGAGTTGTTGTAGTTTCATGGCTGCATTGTAAATGTTGTTATTCTTTATTTATAAAGGCTGCTAAGCAGGATGCCAAGTAATATTTACTCACATTATAATTTTTTTGTTTTCAATCTGACTTTTTATAGCAATTCCATCTAAGGCTAACACATCCAACGTTAACTCGATAGAGATGATTCATCTGAAAATACTCAATAAACATGCTAACTTAGTCTTGAGTTAGTAAAAAATAACTAGTTATTATAACTTTATTACACATTAGTATGCGCAAAACTACCCAGATGTAATATTTTTAATGTAAGATAAAAAAATTAGATAGTGAAAACTGAGATTTAGCTATGATCGTTTCTATCATCATTATGCTCATTGTTGCTTTGATTGTCATTGCTCTTTGGGTCAGTGCGGTTCAACAGCATAAAGAAAAACAAGAAGCTGAACGCCGAAAAGAATTAGCCAAACAAAAAAAGATTATTGAAGAAGCTGAAGATGTACTTATCAATAGTACCAATATTCCTATGTCTGAAAATCTTTTACGTATTATTCAACGTCGAGTCTACGATGCGTTAGCTTCAATGGTACAATTATCACCTACATCAAAAGAGTTAAAAAATCGCCTTAATGAATCTAAAGAACGATTAAGTGCGCCAATTGAGGCGAGTAATTCAGAGTCTTTAGTATTACCAGATAATGACAAGCAGCTAATTTCACTCATTCAGGGTATAAAAAAATTACGCTCTGTACTTCGTTCTGAGCATGGCAAAGGCAAACTTGATAGCCAAGTGTTTGTTGTTGAAGATAAACGCCTCGAGAAATTACAACTGAGGATCAACGTAGAAAGCCAAATCAAACGAGGAATTTCTGCTCGCTCAGCGAACATGATTGGCTCTGCAAGACAATATTTCGAAAAAGCCCTTGCGACGCTCTCTTCAATTACTTACAGCGACGAATACACAAACGCAAAGCGTAATGAAGTGGAAGGTTATTTAGAAGCAATTAGCACTGAATTAAAAGCGTCAAATGCAACGTCGCTGAAGAAAAAAGCAGAACAAGAACAAGACGATTTAGATGTTTTGTTTGCACCAAAGAAAAAGTGGTAAGCCACTTTTTCTTTGTGCCTTTAAGTTTTAAGTCGTATTTTAAGATAAAAACGCAAACTTAATGATAAACAATGCAGTTAAAATCCACACACTCACACTGATCTCATCTTTTTTTCCACATACAAATTTAACCGCTGTGTAAGCAATGAAACCAAGCGCAATACCGTGCGCAATCGAAAAGGTTAACGGCGTCATCAATAGTACAACACTCACTGGAATAGCATCAGTCATATCATCCCAATTAACCAGCTTTAAATTTTGCATCATCAATACTGCGACATACAAAATCGCTCCTGCGGTCGCATAAGCTGGGATCATCGCAGCAAGTGGCGCAAAGAACATCATTAATAAGAAGCAAATACCCACAACAACCGCAGTTAACCCCGTACGACCACCAACAGAGACACCTGAAACTGATTCAATATACGACGTGGTTGTTGATGTGCCTAGCATTGACCCTGCGATAGTCGCAGTGCTATCTGCACTTAATGCACGGCCTAAACGTGGCATCTTACCTTGTTCATCGGCAAGGCCCGCTTTTTGTGTAACGGCAACAAGTGTGCCCGATGTATCGAACAAATCTACAAACAAAAATGCAAAAACAACCGTTAACATTGAAATTTCAAACGCAGCGGCAAAATCAAGTTGCATAAAGGTCGGTGCGATTGACGGAGGCAAAGACATAACACCTTGATATTCAACTAAATCTAAACCTAGCGCAATGGCAGTGACTAACAAAATACTGATAAGTACACCGCTTTTCATATCGCGATATAAAAGCGCAGCAATAACAAAAAAGCTAAAAATAGCAAGTAAAGGTCCCGGAGCCGTTATATCCCCTAACTGTACAAGTGTTGCAGGACTTGCCACGATAATCCCCGCATTCTTCAAAGCAATAAGTGCTAAAAATGCCCCAATGCCCGTTGCAATTGCACGCTTTAAAACTAAAGGAATCGCATCAATAATCCACTCTCGGACTTTGAATAAACTTAAGAAAAGGAAAATACAGCCTGACATAAAAACAGCACCGAGTGCAGCTTGCCAGCTATAGCCCATCCCTAGCACAACACCATAGGTGAAAAATGCATTCAGACCCATCCCTGGCGCAAGCGCTAATGGATAATTAGCCCATAATCCCATAATAAAACAGCCAATCGCAGCAGCAATACAAGTGGCAACAAACGCGGCCCCTTGATCCATACCCGCTTCAGCTAACATCGCAGGGTTTACAAATACGATGTAGACCATGGTGATGAAAGTTGTAATACCCGCAATGGTCTCGCGGCGAATAGTGGTGTCGTTATCGTTTAATTTGAAGAGTCTGTCGAACATGTTGAACTTTAAGTTAAGATTAATTGGCTAATTTTATCATATTTTAACTTAATTAGAGGACATTTTACCTTGCAATGTTCTAAACTAATAAGGTCTTTTATTTCAAGAAAATAACTAAACTATGTCTGATAAAACACCTGTTGGCTTAGATTTAGAACAACAACTCGATAATGTACTTGCCTTCATTACTCAACCAGACACTGGTGGGGAGCCCGCAATAAGTACAGACTCTGTTAAAAATGTACTAAATAAAGCCTTGTATTACTTAAAAAATGATCAGCCCCCTTTAGCAGCCAAATGGATGCGCCTTGCAGCGATGGCAGCGAATCAAAGAGCGCAGTTTTATATGGGGCTATTTTTTATCAAAGGGCAAGGGGTGCCCCAGAGCGTTTTTCACGGTGCAGTGTGGTTAACGCTGGCAAGTAGTCAAGGCTATGAACCAGCCACAGCAGCCCTAAACGATTTGCGAAAGCACATTAGCACTCGCCGCTTACATGATGCACAAAGTTATGCTGCAACCTTATATGAACAAATCCACCAGCAACAGTTTGCTCATTTGATTCCCCGAGAATCTGACGCCAACTAACAGGCGTCAGGTTCTACAGCACATTAATGCTGTCTTGTCAGTTTACTCTCAAACATGATGAGACCAGCACCAATTACAACCAATAAGATACCGAGAAACTCAAGCCACACAGGGCCTTTGTTTAGCTCAATACGAGATACGAGATACGAGATACGAGATACGAGATACGTCGTCAGTATAAAAGAGAACACATTGAAATATAGACTTGTTTAATCATTTGCTTGAGGAAAACAAATGGCGGAGTGGACGGGACTCGAACCCGCGACCCCCGGCGTGACAGGCCGGTATTCTAACCAACTGAACTACCACTCCGCAGTGGTATGTGCATGGGGTAATGCACTTAATTTGTTTATGATATCAAATGGCGGAGTGGACGGGACTCGAACCCGCGACCCCCGGCGTGACAGGCCGGTATTCTAACCAACTGAACTACCACTCCGCAGAGATATCATTGCTATTACTTAATTTGTTGGCGGAGTGGACGGGACTCGAACCCGCGACCCCCGGCGTGACAGGCCGGTATTCTAACCAACTGAACTACCACTCCGCGATACAAATTTTGTAATAAAACAGCGTTTAAATAGTGGCGGAGTGGACGGGACTCGAACCCGCGACCCCCGGCGTGACAGGCCGGTATTCTAACCAACTGAACTACCACTCCGCAGTATCTAAATGCTATTTATTTTTCCTATTGGCGGAGTGGACGGGACTCGAACCCGCGACCCCCGGCGTGACAGGCCGGTATTCTAACCAACTGAACTACCACTCCGCAAAGGAAAATGTTTTACAACCATAAGTTGTGTAAGTAATTGGCGGAGTGGACGGGACTCGAACCCGCGACCCCCGGCGTGACAGGCCGGTATTCTAACCAACTGAACTACCACTCCAGCGCATACTTACAAATTGTCGAAAATTGGCGGAGTGGACGGGACTCGAACCCGCGACCCCCGGCGTGACAGGCCGGTATTCTAACCAACTGAACTACCACTCCACATTTTCGTTGCTGAGAGAGTCTCCCCTGACAGCGGCGTGAATAATACGAATCACCCTCTGGTTCGTCAAGGGCTTTTTTGTTTTTTTACAGGTTTTTTAGTCATCTGACATCGAAAGGTTTAAAATTTCACCTGATTTATCATTTTTTGAGCCATTTTTGCCAACTTCTTTTTCACCGGCTGCCTGTTCGTCATTACTCGTTTGGTTTTTTTTCTTTAAAAATGGTAAAGAAAATTTAAATTTAAGCGGTTTCTTTTGTACAAAAACTCGAATTGCTAGCCAGCCTAACAACAAGACGGTTAAATTTCCAACAACAATTAACGTTATCATCAACATCGTTGATGCTCTTTGTTCTTCTTCGAGGATTCGTTGTTGCTCTGCTTGTGCTTCTAAATCAATTTCAGGGCGAACAATTTCTGGTACAACTTCAATTGGCCTATCAATCTCAAATTTATAGGTGGGCAATGTAGCCATAAATTCTCGATCATTTATATTGCTACCAAATACTGATAGCTCAACACTGTATCGCCCCCAGTCATAATTTTTAATCGTGAGCTGTCGAGTTTGAGACGGCTTTGCGTCCATTGAGAACATCTGCTCTTCATTATTTGGGTAATAGATTTTTCCTTGAAGCAATACCGTTTCAGGTTTAATTAGCTCAGGATTGAGGGTTATAGTGAGCAAATGGTCATCCGTTTCTTGCTCAGCAAGCGCAATGTCGTAGCTAAATGGCGGTTCATGAATAACAATAGGTTTCTGTACTACGGTACGTTTAAAAATAGGTGTTTCTATATATAGTTCTGGTTGCCATTCTCCAGCCGGGAAAGATAACTGAAATTCACCCGTAAAGACGCCATCAAGAGGCCGCTCATCAAAGCCGCGTCCATCATCTTTAAAGTCGGTTATACTTTGCGTCCCCGCTCCAAAGTTTGCATAGTCACTATTATTTGTACTTACAAAATCGACGTGCAGGCTAATAACATCCCTGAATTGCCCGACTTCTATTGGCTCGCCATCATTGAGTACACGTCCTGTCAGTTTTATTGTTTCACCACGAAACAGCATCGGAGGAAGAGGATCAACGCTTAATTCAATTTCCCCCAACACAATAATACGACTATCAGGTAAAATACTACCAACAACCTGCCAAGGTCCTGGCATTGGTTTTGAAATGGTGATTAGGTCATAGGTCATCTCATCATGCCACTCCAAATCATCATTGTTCAATGATTCGTTAACGTGGTACTTACTACCATCAGGCCTAACTAAGACAACTGCAGGGGTTCCTCTTTTACGAAAGAAGAGTAAAGTAATCTTTTCGACTTTATGATCAATGCGAAAACGATTTTCTAGCAGGGGGATCTCATTTTGAATCCCATCCCGTTCAAGTGGCGTAATTTTATCTTGTTCCGCGCTTATGCCCATTAGGGGCAGTACACATAGCAATCCCGCTAGAAATTGTTTTTTCATTTTATTACCCTATTCTGCCCGCCATAAACACTCACCACCTTTAGCGACCAAGTCTAAACGCTGTTCATGAGCGGCATGCTCTTGCTCTGTAGCTTTTAATACAACTAAAGGGGCTCTGTCAGCACTTAAACGTCGAATCCCTCCAGTTTGTTGCTCAGACCCTTCATCTTTATTCTGATTTAAATTTAACTTAACTTGACCCCCTGTCATTGCTAAGTAAACATCCGCTAGGATCTCAGAATCCAGTAGTGCGCCGTGTAAGGTACGTTTTGAGTTATCGATATCATAACGACGACAAAGTGCATCAAGGTTATTCTTTTGACCTGGGTGCAAGTCACGCGCCATTTTCAAAGTATCCAGTACACTACATACATCGGCAGTATTTGGAAAACCTTGATTTAACAATGCAAACTCATTGTCCATATGGCCGATATCGAACGCTGCGTTATGAATCACAAGTTCCGCACCACGAATATACTCTAAAAACTCATGGGCAATTTGGTGGTACAAGGGTTTATCACGCAAAAATTCATTGGTAATACCGTGAACGTCAATCGCTTCTTCTTCAATTTCACGTTGTGGATTAATGTATACATGAAAGTTGTTGCCAGTTAGGCGGCGATTAACAAGCTCAACACAACCAATTTCAATAATGCGGTGGCCTTGTTTTGGGTCAATACCCGTGGTTTCTGTATCTAAAACTATTTGTCTATGTGCCATATCGTCTTAAGCCTGACTCTGGTATCGTTCTATCATCACTTTATTGTACACAATATCAAGGTAAAACAGTGCAGAAAACCGTAGAGATTTACACCGATGGATCATGTTTGGGTAATCCAGGGCCTGGGGGGTATGGCATCGTGATGCGATATAATGGTCACGAAAAGCAATTAAGTAAAGGCTATACCTTAACAACCAATAATCGGATGGAAATGCTCGCAGCCATAGTCGCACTTGAAACTCTCACCCGCCCTTGTCATGTCATTCTGACCACCGATAGCCAATATGTAAAACAAGGTATTGAATCATGGGTCGAAAACTGGAAAAAGCGCGGCTGGAAAACCGCAGCTAAAAAACCTGTGAAGAATGTCGATTTATGGAAACGACTCGATACAGCATGCCAACAGCACAGCGTAGAATGGCGCTGGGTAAAAGGCCATAGCGGCAATAAGTATAATGAAATTGTTGACGACCTTGCCCGCGAAGCTGCTGGCAGCAATGAATTACTTGAAGACACAGGTTACGACGGTAATTAAAAATGCCTTAAAATAAACTTTGCGCAGGCCGTTTTATATTTTTGTTATATGATATAAGATTTAGCTATAACATATAACTAAGGACTTTTTATGGCTTTGCGCATTCACTCTTTTTTTCATCTACAAAGCGCTACTCTGTGTTACTTAGTCAGTTGTGAAAGCACTAAAGATTGCATGCTGATTGATGCACCCGCTGATTTTGATATGCCAAGTGGTGAGTTAAGTTTTGCTACAGCCAATGAGATCATCAGCTACATAAAGACTGAGCAACTCACATTACAGTGGCTACTTGAAACTCATGCCCATGCAGACCATATCACCGCCGCAAGTTATATAAAGCAGCAATTACAAGACACACATCCATGCAAACTTGGCACTGGCGAAGGGATCACACAAGTTCAAAAGCACTTTAGCCAACTTTATAATTTAGATATGCCATGCAATGGCGAACCTTTTGATACCTTATTTGCTGATAAAGCACAATTTCGGTTAGGTGAATACACGGTAGATGTGATTGCCACGCCTGGCCACACCCCTGATAGTGTGTGTTACCACATTGATGGCAATGTATTTGTCGGAGACACCTTCTTTATGCCAGACAGCGGCACAGCCCGCTGCGACTTCCCAGGTGGCAGTGCCGCTGAGCTATATGATTCACTACAACGAATTTTAGCCTTACCTGACGATACCCTACTTTGGATGTGTCATGACTACCAACCAGAGGGTCGCCCCCTTGCGAACAAAACTACAGTGAAAGAACAGCGTGAGCAAAATATTCATTTAAAAGGAGATAAGCAAAGCTTTATTGCGACTCGTGAAGGCCGCGATGCAACCTTGACCGTACCAAAGCTGTTGCACCCTTCTATTCAATTAAATATTCGTGCAGGTCAGTACCCAAATAAAGCGGATAGTAAACAGCGCTATTTAGCTATCCCGCTCACAGTGCTGCTTTGATGTTTGTCTTAGCCCCGCTCCTTTTACTGGCGAAAATTGGGGCCTTGCATGCCATTTAGGTTTTATTGGTGTAAGCGGAGCCACACGTTTTCGAGCCACCAGCATATAAACACTGCCCATTGGTTTTAAATATTGTTGTCCAAAACTGCGCCACGCAGCAAAGCGCGATAGGCGGTTACCTCTGGCAAGAGAAGAATGGATAAAACGCTCATCAGAAATAATCTCAAAACCTAAAAGATTCAGCCAATCTTTTACACGAGACGGCGTAAAAAAGCGCCCTGTCCAAGGGAGCTTTTGGCGACTAAAGGGCAATAACTGCGCCAACCCACACAAGCTAAACGGGTTAAAGCCTGTGATCACAATATAGCCACCTGGGATCAATGTACGATGTGCTTCGCGTAAGATATGGTGCGGATCAGAATGATATTCTAAGCAGTGCGATAATATGCAGGCATCAACACTGTGCTCATAAAAAGGTAACTCGTCCACATCGGCAATAACCCCAGTAAATAAGCCCTGCTCTGCGACGCAAACTTGATGCTTAATAGGGCTTTCACTGGTTGCTATTTCACCACTTAAATTACCAAGCTTTAACATGTGATAACCGAACATGCGTGGCAGCCACGGAACTAGCTTACGCTCTATTTCAGCACGTAAATAGTCACCATGAGGGAACTGCTGCCATGAGTAAGGCTTAGGACCTTCTTGAAAACTAAGGGCTGGTTTCATTTTCTGAGCTCGTTATACTGTATCTTAACTGTCACTTTATAGAGCAATTAAACATGGTGCAAGTCAAAGCAATTAAAGCCTTTTCTGATAATTATATTTGGTGTATCACAAATGAAAGTGAACAAACAGCATGGGTGGTTGACCCAGGTCAAGCTGAGCCTGTTTTAAACTATCTAAGTGAACAAAACTTAACACTCGCAGGGATTTTAATTACCCACCACCATTATGACCACACTGACGGCGTGGCTGCGCTGGTAAAAGCATACCCGAGCATTCCCGTTTATGGTCCTAAGCACAGTCCGTTCAAGGGCATTAATCATGGTGTGTTAGAAGCAGATAAAGTCACCGTATATAATTACACCTTTACCGTACTTGCAACTCCTGGCCACACTCTGGATCACATTTGTTACTTACATGATGAGCTAAGCTTTACTGGCGATACGCTGTTTAGTGCAGGTTGTGGGCGGTTATTTGAAGGTAGTGCCGAGCAAATGTGGCACTCTTTATGTAAATTAAGAGCCCTGCCGGATGAATGTAAAATCTACTGCACTCATGAATACACGCAAGCCAACTTAGCCTTTGCAAAAGCCGTTGAACCAAACAATGAATACCTACTCAACTACAGTGATAAAGTAGATTCGCTGCGCGCCAACGGTGAAATAAGCTTACCAACTAAGTTAAGTGTAGAAAAACAAATAAACCCATTCTTACGTAGCCACTTGCCTAATATCACTGATGAGCTTCCCAATGAGCTAAAAAATAATTTGAATCTTGATGAACCTTGGCAACGCTTTGCAGGTCTCAGGGCTTGGAAAGATAATTTTTAAAAAAACAAGCATGACTTTAGTTACAATTTTGTAGATTGAGATCAGCATCTTGCAACAATAAGCTGACATAAACTGGTCATAAAGTGGCAATATGTTCTCAGAGCAGGTAATATTCGCCGAGTTTTTTTACCTGATGTATGGGTATATATGTATAGATCTCCTCTAGTTTTTACACTCGCGCTGGCTTTAAGTGGTTGTCAACTAACAACTTCTGATACTGCACAACCTAACATTGCTAATAATGATGTTGAGCAGCAACTGGGTGGTGCCAGTCCAAGTGATGTCAATGATGCATTGATGATCAACGCACAATACCAACAGTTAACTGATATTGATGCGCCACCACCAGTTTTTGACGATGTATGGGAACGTATTCGTTATCAGCTATCTATTGATGTGCCACAAAACCGTCCTGTAGTTGCTGAGCGTAATTACTATGCACGTCATCAAGCATACCTTGACCGCATCGCAAAACGCGCAGAGCCATACCTTTACTTCATTGTGGAAGAAGTTGAAAAGCGTGAAATGCCAATTGAAATAGCGCTTTTACCCATTGTTGAAAGTGCCTTTGACCCCTTTGGTTATTCACACCGCAGTGCCTCTGGTATCTGGCAATTTATGCCACAAACCGGTGAGCGTTTCGATCTAAAACAAAACTGGTGGTACGACGGTCGTCGTGACATTGTGCAATCGACGCGTGCAGCGCTTGATTACTTATCATATTTACACAAAACCTTAGAAGGTGATTGGCTAAATGCCATTGCCGCCTATAACTCAGGTGAAGGTCGTTTACTTCGTGCTATTAAAAAGAACCGCAAAAAACACTTACCCACAGATTTTTGGTCATTAGACCTGCCACGAGAAACCACGTCGTATGTACCAAAGCTCTTGGCTCTGTCTGATCTTGTAAAGCGTAGTGACGAATTTGGTGTGAAGTGGCAACCGATTATCAACGCGCAAGTAGTTGAAGCCGTTAATATCGGTAGCCAAATTGATTTAGCACTTGCCGCTGATATGGCTGATATTAGCTTAACTGAGCTGTACCGCTTAAACCCAGGCTTTAATCGCTGGGCGACGGATCCAAACGGTCCACACTTTTTATTACTGCCATCAGATAAAGTTGAGTCTTTTACTGAGAAACTAGCAAAAACAGAGCAAAAAGATCGCCTACGTTGGCAGCAATATGTGGTTGCCCGTGGTGATAGTTTATCAGTGATAGCGAAAAAGTTTTCAACGAGCGCAAGCGCGATAAAAACGCTGAATAAACTTTCATCAAATACTATTCGTGTTGGCCAGCAGTTACTTGTGCCACTCAGTGACGGTGAAATCAATAGTCAGCACTTACCTAAGTCTGTGCGAATGGCTGCGAATAAAGCGACACGTAAAAAACTTAGCCATAAAGTCGCCAGTGGCGATACCTTATGGGATATCAGCCGCGAGTACGATGTGACCATTGCAGAGCTTGCAACATGGAATAAACTGAAAAAAGACGCTGTATTGCGTGTTGGTCAAAAGCTCACTGTGTATAAACAGGAAAAATCACAACTTGCTACTACACAAATCAAAGAGCGCACCATTACCTATAAAGTGCGTCGCGGTGATTCGTTAGCACGCATTGCTGCCAAGTTTAATGTGTCTGTAGAAGATATTGTTAAATGGAACTCATTAGCAGGGCAAAAATACATTCAACCTGGGCAAAAGCTTAAACTCAAGGTTGATGTGCGAAGCGCTTAATTGCTTCATCCAATATAAAAAAAGAGCGCCTAATGGCGCTCTTTGTCTCTCTCATTTAGTATTTATGCTTTAAAGCCCATAAGTGTAATAGCTCATTGGCAATGGTCGCTGCAGCAATCGCTGTAAGTTCACTTTGATCATACGATGGTGATACTTCAACTACATCCATACCGACCATATTAATGCCTTTCAATGCACGAAGTACTTTAAGTACTTTATCGCTGGTTAAGCCACCACACACTGGTGTACCTGTCCCTGGCGCGAATGCTGGATCAAGGCAGTCAATATCAAAGGTTAAATACACAGGTAAGTCACCCACGCGTGCTTTGATTTGCTCTGCGATATCTTGTGCAGGTAAATCATTGGCTGCCATTGCATCAATCACCGCAAACTCGTGTTTGCTCTGATCAAAATCAGTACGAATACCGATTTGAATGCTGTGATCAACATCAATCAATCCTTCCATCGGCGCATGATAAAACATGGTGCCGTGATCATAACGTGAGCCATTGCTGTAAGTGTCTGTATGCGCGTCAAAATGAACTAATGCCATTTTACCGTGTTGCTTAGCATGGGCACGTAGTAGTGGCAAAGTCACAAAGTGGTCGCCACCTAAACCCAATAATGTTTTACCTTGGCGAAGAATTTGCTCAGCCGCTAATTCTAATTGCGCGGTAAAATACTCTGGGTCGCCTACTGGGTAAGTAAAATCACCGGCATCTGCTAATTTCAAACGCTCGAACAACGGGAACGTCCACGGGTACTTGGTTTCTTCCCATGCGAGGTGCACTGAGGCACGGCGAATTGCATCTGGCCCTAAACGTGCACCTGGACGACCTGAGGTTGCCAAATCAAATGGTAAACCTAACACCACCACATCCGCATCGATTGCTGTGATGTTTTGCACCATCGGCTGACGTAAAAACGTCATGCCGTTTGAGTATAACGAATGATCTGTGTGGTCAAACAATGTCGACATTGCTTATAACTCTTCTAAATAAGTGTAACCATTTAAGCCAGTTTGCAGCTCATCTAATACGCTTTGCTGCTCTGTTTCTGGCAATTTTGCCGCCACCAGCTGGGCGTAAGATTGCTGGAAGCTTTCTACATCTAAATGTACGTAACGCATCATGTCTGCAACGGTATCACCTTCGTTAATTTCAGTGATTTGCGCCTGACCTTGCTCATCCATTTTTATAATTGCACTGTGTGTGTCACCAAATAGGTTGTGCATATCTCCTAAAATTTCTTGGTAAGCACCGACTAAGAAAAAGCCCATTAAATAAGGTTTTTCTTCGCTAAATGCTGGCACAGGTAATGTGCTTTCAATGCCTTGACCGTCTACATAGTGCTCCATCGCACCGTCTGAGTCGCAAGTAATATCAAGTAACACGGCGCGTTTCTGTGGTGCTTGCGTTAAACCACTTAATGGTAGAACAGGAAACACTTGGTCAATACCCCATGCATCCGGTAATGACTGAAACAGTGAAAAGTTCACAAAAAACTTATCTGCTAAACGCGCATTTAATTCATCAATAATCGGGCGATGAAAACGGTTTTTGTTATCCATATGTTTGTTAAGTTCATAACATACACGTAAGTTAACTTGCTCCGCCCATGCTCGCTCTGTTAAATCAAGTAAACCAAGTGCAAACTGATTATGTGCTTCGGCTAAATCGCCTTGGCTATCGTGATAAATTTCAATTAATGCACGGTCGTCATTGTCATCACTTAACTGCTGCCATGATGTCCACATATTTTTTAATAACAGAGGTGCATCAGCGGCTGGCGCTTGAATGTCTTCTGGTACATAGCTTTCAGTGCCAATCACATTCGAAATCAATACAGCATGGTGCGCTGTTAACGCCCGACCTGATTCAGAAATAATGCGTGGCATTGGCTGCTCATATAACTTACAGGTATCACCAATGGTGTATACGATGTTATTAGCGTATTCACTTAGGCTGTAGTTCATTGAGTTATGAGACTGGCTGCGTGTACCGTCATAATCTACTGCTAAACCACCACCCACATCTAAGCAATCAATTTGTGCGCCTAATTTACGTAACTCACAGTAAAAACGCGCAGCTTCACTGACACCTAAGCGGACATCGCGGATGTTGGCCATTTGCGAGCCAAGGTGAAAGTGTACAAGCTGGATCAAATCGAGTTGATCAGACGCTTTTAAGCGATTAACTACACTCAATACTTGCGATGCCGATAAGCCAAATTTTGATTTTTCGCCACCACTTGCTTGCCACTTGCCCTTACCTTGCGACGCTAAACGTACGCGAATACCAATGCGCGGTTTTACGTTTAACTCTTTTGCTTGGCTAAGCACCATGTCAAGCTCAGACAGTTTTTCAAGAACAATGTAAACCTTGTGGCCTAGCTTTTCGCCAATCAGTGCTAAGCGAATGTATTCTTGGTCTTTGTAGCCATTACATACAATCACCGCACTGGTTTTTTCAGCCATTGCTAATACAGTTAATAGCTCAGGTTTACTGCCGGCTTCTAAGCCCAATTGTTTCTTTTCAATACCAGCTTGGCTTGCAACAATTTCTTCAACAACTTCACGTTGTTGGTTTACTTTAATTGGGTAAACAAGCAAATAGTCTTTCGGATAACCATAATTTTCAATTGCCGTGTTAAATGCCTGGCATAAGCTATGTACACGATGATGTAAAATTTGTGGAAAACGAACCAGCGCAGGCAAGCTTAAGCCTTTGTCTTGTAATTGCTGTGCGATATCGATTAGTGCAATGGTTTGCTCTGGGGCATGGGCCTTTGGCGCAACATACACATCACCTTGATCATTAATACCAAAGAAACCTTGGCTCCAATGACGAACATTGTAACTCGTGCGAGCTTGTTCTAGTGATGTTGTCTCTTTCATCTATCTTTCTCTTTTATTTTAGTAGTGCCGAAATCGGCAAGGGTTGTTGCCGCGCATTAAAAGAAAAATAGTGATTCAAGTCCAACAAGAATTTTTACTCGTAACGAGTGATTTTTGATGTGTAAATTAAATGGCAAACCCACTTAAGGTAAGCCTTAGCAGTGGGTTAAAATGATAAGTAGCAGTAAAGAATTATTGATTAAGGCCTAATTCCATAAATAAACTTTGTGGATTTTCGCTGTAATTACCAAATGGACCACATCGACTAAAGCCTAAGTTTTCATACAAATTAATTGATTCTGTTTGTTTAGGGCCTGTTTCAAGTCGAATAAGTGGAATTTGTTGCTCACCGGCATGATGCAATAAAATTTGCATAATACGGCGGGATAAGCCCTTTCCTCGATAGCTTGGTTTTACGTATAAACGACGAATCTCACCATATGGCGGATTTCCCTCTTGCATCACAATTGCGCCACACGCCACAATACCATCATCATTTTTTAACCCTATCGCATATACATTTGGCTCAGCGAGCTCTTCAACGCTTAACGATTGAGCTGTGGCGACTGGATATAAAGAGTTTATAAGTCGGTCTATATCGGAAAACACGTTTACTACGTCAGGATCATGTGGATTTAAATCGACTAACTGCATAAAACTCCCATTTTCAAGATGTCGTTTTTGTTAATTATGTTAACAATAGTATAGGATCCTCAGCGGATCCTCTAGTGCTGTTTTCATTATTCGTTTTTATAGGTACTTTCAGACCCCGCACCGTACCGCTTAGTTCAACACAGCATAACTTAAAAACACTTTGTTACGGAAAAGAGCTGTTCAAACACGTTGAAAATCTTATACTGCTGACAATAAGTAATTATGTGAGGTTATCTCGTGCAGTTTACTCAAGGTATGGAATACTTTTTTTCTGGCTTTAAACTTATTAGCCAAAAAGGGCTAAAACGTTTTGTACTTATTCCTTTATTAATCAATATTGTGCTCTTTGGTAGTTCATTATTTTTTTTATATGGCTGGCTAACTGACGGCTTCGCTTATATGAATTCACTACTTCCAGAATGGCTAAGTTGGTTAGAGTGGTTAATGTGGCCGATTGCCGTATTGGTTATTTTATTTAGTTACAGCATGCTCTTTACCGTGATTACTAACTTTATTGCTGCGCCATTTAATGGTGTACTCAGTGAAAAAGTCGAGCTGTATTTAACGGGTCAAAAAGTCAATGATGATGGCATTTTAGATACCATGAAAGATGTGCCACGCATGCTTGGCCGAGAATGGACAAAGCTTTGCTATTATCTACCAAGAGCGATAGGGTTTTTCATTTTACTATGGCTTTTACCTGTTATCGGCCAATTGCTTTGGATACTTTTTACTTGCTGGATGTACGCGGTTCAGTACGAAGATTATGCATTCGACAATCATAAAGTAAGCTTTAAAGAGATGAAGGATGATTTAAAAGAAAAGCAAACACTCTCTTACGGCTTTGGCTTAGCGGTCATGATTCTGACCGCCATTCCTTTTGTTAACTTAATTGTTATGCCTGTCGCTGTGTGCGGTGGCACGCGCTTGTGGGTGGAAAATTACCGCAGCAAATATCGCCATTAATCCGCATTAAAAAGCCAGTGGGTATGAAACCTACTGGCTTTTTAAAACACTGTAATGCAACTTTACAGATAAAGGCTCTGACAGCGCAAAATCAGCCCGTGGCTCTTCAAACTTTGTTATTACTGCCTCATAACGACTCCGCCCCATAGTCACCTCAAAAGGCTGCTCAAGCTTAGTGATAATTTTAATGTCAGCGTGCTTATTTTCTAACTGTATTAAGCCATCTTCTCGACTACGAACCAACAAAAATTGGGCCCCCATTTCAAAAACGAGTCTCGCTTTATGGGCTTTTCTGTTCTGCGCTCGCCACTGTCCTTGCTGATAGATAGTACTTAGCTCTGTAACACCGTCAGGCTCGTAGAGTCGCTCTTTTTTTATCTCACACGTATCACAACCTTTAATACGCTCAGCCTGCCAGTTAACTGGATAACCGTTATAATTCAAGCGTGTTGTCATCTGCCAGTGCGAATTATTTGCAGGACCACACGCTTGCAAACTCACCAAGATAATTGCAAAAATTAGCCTCTTCATTGCTCAGCAGCCGCTTTTCGCACAGCTTGAATTTCATCGAGTATAAATAATGGCGGCGCTTCTTCTTTAATAATCCGCTGACGAATAGATGTGTTTGCGTTATTCACAGTGTTTAACTCTGTGAAATCTAAACCAAATCGATTACCAGAAAAATAACTGTAAAAACGAAGATCTATTAATGACCACTCATCAACATCGTTTAATACACTCGTGCTTGCATCGTCATTGGTATCCTGACTAAGTGTTTCTGTCAGGTTAAGATTACAATTATAATCGACAGCAACAGAGCCTGGGTAACCCAAACCATTTGCTTCCTCGATGGAGGTTTCATCCAAAGGTGCACCTAAACCATGCGAAAAAGACATAACAAAACTCTCAGGTGAACCCAATGGACCGTTTACCAACTCAGACGTTTCTACACCACAATTTGGGTTTGTTCTGTATCGGCTTGAGTAGTAGCGATCTCCTTCGTTATTGCCGATGGTTGGCAAGCCCCGAAGTTGGTATAAGTAGTTCATAATACTTAAATGGTTTGGCTTGTAGTTAATACTGTTATTGCCACCATGCTCTAAACCAAGGTTATGTCCGAGTTCATGCATTATCGTTGAAGCTTGATAGTTGTAAGTCAGATTACGTGAAGCTTCATTATCAAGTGATAGGCCCCAGTTACCAAATGTTATCATTAAATCGTTGCCATTTACTTCAGCCAGCCCCGCAGGACCAACACTTCCATCCTCATTAAGGCTACTTGCCATCAACATATAATGAAAAATCGGTTTGCGGCGCATATCAAAATTAGCCATTTTATAATGGAACAAACCTTCTACACCTGCATTGAAATTATAAGGCGTATAGGGGCGGAATATAACTTGTTCACCGCCACCTAAATCATAATTTTCAACTGACATACCTGTTGCTTGGTGATACAAGTCCCCAACATCAAAGTGAACAACAATATTCTCAGCAGCAAATGACGAGATAACTTTTTCAAGGGCTATCCTTTGCGGAATAATGCCTGCATCACTACTGTCCATATAGTCTACTTCAACAAAAAGATCTTTTTGATTAACTCTCGCTCCCCAATCATATAGTGGAAGTCCCGCAAAGCTTGAGCCAGGCAGCTCCGCGCAATCGGGTATACCGTCTTGATCAAGGTCGTCTTCACAGGTTAAATCATTAGCACCAGCAGGTGTTGTGAAGAGGCTATAAATCCAATCTGAAGGGGTATCTGTATCGGTACTGTCTTTATCACGCTTAATACTTGAGCCTGTTATATTATTTATACTTGGGGCTGCGCCAGTTGACCAATGCGCTGGCGAAGTAGGCTCTGTGGTATCATTGCCAAATCTGACAAAATCGATGGTGGTTGTTTCATCACCCGAAAGAAGTTCAATAAAACCATTCACAAACCAATATGGGCGAATCGTAGAGCCCGCTTCACCAATAAATGCGATGTATTTATTTTGCTCTGCTGCATCATAGAAAAGTTCGTCGCCAAAGCGACTATGGATAATCGCATACTCACCAACCTCTATTAATTGATTAGGTAGGTTAAAAACGGTTGATGAGGTTATGCTTCCATCACTCGAATTTCGGCTCTTTGTTCTAACCTTATAATCGGCTAAATTGATGTCACTGCCAGTGCCATTGTAGACTTCAAACCAAGGAGCATCGGTTCCAAAGCGAATTGCAACCACCTCCGTAATTACTAAGTCACCACTGCCAGTGCTAAATTCAGTTATTTCTTGCGCATTGATGGCAGTATCATCAAAATTGACTAAATCTTCTGTTACTCGCAATTTATACGTTCTATTTTGCTGTAGTGCTGGTGAAAACGTCACGCCATTAAAATAGGTATTGGTATCTGACTCTGGACCGGACAAATTCAAAGAGGAAATTGCCAAGCAAGAACTAAAATCATCATCCGATAATTGCAACGAGCCTACACACCCCCCTGCCGTTTCATTCACTGATAAGCTGCTGGTTTTCATCACATCAGAAAAATCAATCGATAAACTTGCGTTTACGCTCACAGCTTGGCTGTTATTTTGCGGATTAACATTGATAATTGTCGCAGCAGTGCTATCTATAATTGCTACATTGATCGTTGCTTGTGTCGTGGCAATGCCATCCGACACACTCACGCTAATGGGTGCCTGCGAAATACGGTTAATCGCAGGTGTATATTGGTAAGTAAAACTCGCTGCATCAACAACTGTTATCGTAGCACCATCAAGGTCTGATGCAAAACTCACCGTCAGCTCGTCATTATCTGGATCTTGAACGTTAAGTGTGAACTCACTGCTTTGGTTAAACTCTGAGACAAAGTTAGTATCGTTAAGGATTGGTGCTTTATTAACATTCACAATCATAAAAGTGACCGACAGCTCAGACGATGCTCCCCTATCATCCGTTGCTGTAACTAAAAACTCCACTTCACTCGTACTGGGTACTTCAGGTGCTGTAAAATTGATTATCTGGCCATTTTGTGTAAAGTTAATAACAGGGCCACGCAGCTGCTGCCATTCAATCGATACAATACTGCCGTCACTATCTTCAGCACTTACTTGGATTGATGCTTCACTCAATTCAGTAATATCAGCTATCGGTTCACTACTAATTACAGGTGCCGCATTGGTATCATTTTGAATATTAATCGTATAATTTGCCGAGGCTGAGGCCCCATCATTATCAGTTACCATCACCTGAAAAGTAATCGTCGTATCACTTTCAACATCTGGCGCAGTAAAGTTAAGTACAGCAGCATTAAAAGTGAAAATGCTAGTTGGGCCTTGTATTTGCGACCAACTGTAATTTGCAATAGTGCCATCTGAGTCTGTGGCTGTTGCGCTAAGGGAACTTATTTGCCCTTCTTGGAGGTTTTGCTCTCCCGAAATTGAAACCTGAGGAGATTGATTGGTTGTGGGAGCTGGGGTAGTTGGCGTATCACTATCACCACCGCCGCCCCCGCAGGCTGTTAAGAAAATGGGAAATAAAGCATACAAGCAGAGCGTTAATCGTTTATTACCCATTTTCTGTCCTCTCTTTAACTGTATAAGCTTTGCGGCACCTTTATGACATTTAAATGTACAGTCACTTCTTCACGATCGTGATACAGATGCTTCGCTTGGAGTTCATAACTTACGCCGTATTTTTCAAGCTCTTCTTTAATCAACTTCAAGCATTCATAGACACTGTCAAAGCGCTTTTTCATTGGTAATTTCAGATTAAAAATAAGCTCTTTTGCGTAGGCATTTACCGCCCAATCAATCATAAGATTAGTAACTTTTACTGGCTTTTCCACCATATCGCAAACTAACCAGCTAATATTCCGCTTTTCGGGACGATACTTAAAACCATCAACACGGAAATGCTTAACTTGTCCCGTTTCCATTAGTTCATCATTCATTGGCCCATTATCGATAGCACTCACAAACATGCCGCGACGTACCAATTGATAAGTCCAACCACCTGGGCAAGCACCTAAATCAACACCTCGCATCCCCGCTTGCACACGATCCTCAGCTTCATGAGGTGGAATAAATACATTAAACGCTTCATCTAACTTGAGTGTAGAACGGCTTGGTGCATCACTTGGCATACGTAAACGTGGTATCCCCATAAAAAAGGGCGAGTTATTGAATGTATATGAATAACCAACGTAAGCAGAATCATTTGTTAAAAACGCAACATGCATAACGGGCTTTTTATCTGCCAACTGGCGTGTCACCTTCGAGCGCTTTTCAAGTGTTTTTTTAAGGGGAGTAGATATCTTCTTACAAAATTTAGATAGCTCTTTCCCCTCATTGGTATCGGGTGTTTCTACGCGTAAGTCTCCACATTCAGGAAAATCAACGGCAGCATCAACAATAGCACTAACACGATCTTCAAGTGGCATATTATCCACTAAGATGCCAGTAAACCATTGACGCGCGAAAACCATATTTTTGAAATCTACTTTTTTAATGATTTCATCGCCGTGGCTCGCATCAAAACATTCGTAAACAACAATCCCTGTATTTGGTTTCGTTTTTACGTAACCTGCAAATCCTTGTTCAGCAGCTTGAAAAGTAATTTCAGCAGCGGCATCATTTTCAAAACCACTGCGACAATAAATAACTACACTCGACATAGATAACCCTTAAAACTTATATCGTGCGGCTTGAACTAACAAAATAGCCCAACCAATAATAAAACAAACGCCGCCAATCGGGGTGATAGGGCCCAGCCATTTCATGCCCGTTAATGCGAGTAAATACAAACTACCGCTAAATAACACTGTACCCGCGATAAAAAAGCCACCAGCCCAATTTAAGTTGATGCCCCACTTTATTAATATCGCAATGGCAATTAAAGCAAGACCATGGACCATTTGATACTCAGCAGCCGTTTTAAAAATCCCAGTTGCGTATTCTGAAACACGGCTTTTTAAACCATGCGCAGCAAAGGCACCAAGCATCACCGAAAGCATGCAAAATAAGCTGCCAATCATTAAATAGAGTTTGATCATTGCTCATCTCCTGCCACTAAATTCATAATAAACTGTGCTGCATAATCCGCAGCTAGTTGTAAGTTTTCTTGTTCTGTAATACCACTTTTTTTACGTGGCTTTAATGAGTGGTCGCCATCTTTGAGAAATTTGATTTCTGGCGGGTTAACCACTTCAAGCTCAGCGAGTTCTTGCTGGTTACCAAACGTGTCTCGCTCCCCCTGCAGCACTAAAAACGGACATGGTACATCTGCAAAATGGTCTGTGCGACGTTTTTCAGGTTTACCCGGTGGGTGAAACGGATACCCAAAAGCCACAACACCAGCGACTTTTGGAATGTTCTGTTCAGTGCACAACATTGAAGCCATTCTGCCCCCCATCGATTTGCCGCCAATAAATAGCGGCAATTCAGACTGACGCTCAGCTAAAACTTCTGCAAAATATGCAAGCAGCTTGGGGGCTCGATCTGGCGGTCTGCGTTTGCCAGTCTCTTTGGCAATTTGCATGTATTGGAAATCAAATAACGCCACATCAATACCTTGCTGACTAATGAGCTTCGCCATTGTTTGCATAAACTCGCTATCGCTGCCTGCACCGGCACCATGAGCAAATATAAATTGTGCACAGGCTCTATTACCTGTGCTTTTAAACCACTGCAACATGTTAATACTCTTGTTCTTGTTCAACTAGACTCAGCATCCAATCTTTAAATGAAACTATTTTGCCTAGCTCTGTTTGAGACTCTCTTATAACTAAATAGTAGGCATTTTTACTGACCATAGCGTGACTAAATGGAATAACCAAACGCCCTGCATCAATATCAGGTTTAGCAAGCACGCTATTACCTATTGCCACACCTTGACCATGAACCGCTGCCTGTAAAACCATTGATGAATGACTAAAGATCGGGCCCTGATTAACTTGCACATTACGCACACCCGCCGTTTTCATCCACGTTTTCCAATTTTTACGAGTCGTATCATGAAGCAATGTGTGATTCGCCAAATCACTTGGTTGATCAAGTGGTTTAGGACCGGTTAACAGCAAAGGGCTACATAGAGGCACAAGGTATTCAGTATGAAGCTTATAAGTTTGCACCCCACTCCAATGGCCACGGCCATAGTAGATGGCAATATCGACATCATCCGACAGAGAATTCTCGTCCTGATCCTGTGCTTTAATCCGTACATCTATCTCAGGATGTAACTCATTAAATAAACTAAGCCTTGGTACCAACCATTGAATTGCAAAACTTGGTGTCAAACTTACCGTTAAAGAGCCTTTAGCTCCTCTTGCTAGTAGTTTTTCTGTAGCATCAATTAGTTGAGTAAAAATCTCTTTAATATCTAAAAAGTAGCCCTGGCCTTCTTCGGTTAAGAGTAAAGAGCGATTTTTACGCAGGAAGAGTTTTAAACCCAAATGTTCTTCAAGGGTTTTAATTTGATGACTAACGGCAGCTTGGGTTACATAAAGCTCTTCCGCAGCTTTGGTGAAGCTTAAGTGGCGTGCAGCAGCTTCGAATGCTTTTAATGCATTTAATGGAGGTAAACGACGAGACATAAACACCAAGCTTAGAATTAGTTTTTCTTATGCATCGATTATAGCGACACAAATAAAAAAAGGCGACCATAGTCGCCTTCTCATCAACTAATTAAATATTACAGATCATTGGCACTGGTATCTAATGGTGCAAAGCTTTTAATAAGCTCATCCACAGCTTTCATTTGTGTTAAGTAGCCTTCTAGCTTACTTAATGCAAGTGCACAAGGGCCATCACATTTTGCTTCATTTGGATTAGGGTGCGCTTCAATGAAAAGACCCGCAAGGCCTAGTGCCATGCCACTACGCGCAAGCTCTGCCGCCTGAGCACGACGCCCATCCGCCGAGTCAGCACGACCACCTGGGCGTTGCAATGCATGCGTAGCATCAAAAATAACTGGTGCCATTGGCTTCATATCATCCATACCTAGCATATCAACCACTAGGTTGTTATAACCGAAGCTAGTGCCGCGCTCGCATAATACAACATTGTTATTACCTGCATCATTAAATTTCTTAATGATATGGCGCATTTCGTGCGGTGCTAAAAACTGTGGTTTTTTCACATTGATAATGGCACCTGTTTTTGCCATAGCAACTACTAGGTCAGTTTGGCGGGCAAGGAATGCTGGCAACTGAATAATATCAACCACCTCAGCAACTGGTGCTGCTTGATGTGGTTCGTGTACATCAGTAATAAGTGGCACATTAAAAGTAGATTTAATCTCTTCAAAGATTTTTAAGCCCTCTTCCATACCTGGACCACGATATGAATTAATTGACGAGCGATTCGCTTTATCAAAAGAGGCTTTAAATACATATGGAATGTTCAGCTTTGAAGTTACTTCAACATAATGCTCCGCAATACGCATTGCTAAATCACGTGATTCAAGTACATTCATACCACCAAACAACACAAATGGTTTGTTGTTTGCTAATTCAATCTCGTTAATTTTAATTAACTGGTTGTTCATTTCTATTCCTTAAGGTGAAACAGCTTGTAGCATTAAACCACAAATATAAGCCATGTAAGTACCTACACCATAGCCCAAAACCGCAAGTAACACACCAACCGGTGCCAGCGATGGATGGAACGCAGAGGCAACCACAGGTGCTGATGCAGCACCACCAACATTAGCTTGTGAACCCACAGCCATATAAAACAGCGGTGCTTTGATTAATTTAGCCACAATCAACATCAAGCTTGCATGTGTTAGCATCCAAATCACACCTAGTACAAAGTACATAGGCGAGTCGAAAATAGCGGTAATATTCATATGTAAGCCAATCGAAGCCACAAGAATATATAAAAAGCTTGATGCAACCTTTGAGGCGCCAAATGCTTCAATATGGCGTACTTTAGTAAACGATAAACTAATCCCGATAGTGGTCGAGATCACGATTAACCAAAAGAACTTGCTATTTAAACTATACTCCTGTGCCCAAGGGAAGTTAGCACCGAAGTACGGGCCTAAAAAGTCAGCACAAAAATGCGCAAGACCTGTAATACCAAAGGCTATGGCAATAATCGTCATATAATCATTGAGCGTTGGCATACGTGCATGCTCAGCGTGATACTTTTCTACGCGCTCTTTTAGATCTTCAATTGCACGGGTATCAGCCCCTGTTTTAGCATCAATCGCTTTATGATTAGCCGCCATGAGTAGTAATACAGCCATCCATAAGTTCGCCACAATGACATCAACAGTTACCATAGCCGAGAATATATCACCGCCTACTTCGAACATCTCTTTCATAGAGGCTTGGTTAGCACCGCCACCAATCCAGCTGCCCGCAATGGTTGTCATGCCACGCCATACGGCATCAGGACCATGTCCGCCAACCGCTTCAGGATAAACGGCGCTCATCACTAAAATGGCAAGAGGTCCGCCAATAACGATACCCATGGTCCCCGTTAAAAACATGATCAACGCTTTCGGGCCTAAGTTTAAGATAGCCTTTAAGTCGATACTGATGGTTAATAAAATTAAACAGGCTGGAAGTAAATAGCGGGATGCCACGTAGTAAACGTTTGATGAATGACCATCAACAATTCCAAAGGTATTTAATAATGATGGCAAAAAGTAGCAAAGCAGTAAAGCGGGGACGTATTTATAAAATTTTTGGCATGCTGCATTGTTACTATGCGAGGTTCTAAAAACAAACCCTAAAATAACGGCGAGTAAACCAAGTACGACTGCGTCATTGGTAATTAGCGCACTGTGGGCGTCAGTCATAAGTGTTCCTTAAAACTAGTGGTGTGTATTATTGTTGTCTTCTATTTCAGCAATCTGGTGCTGAATAATATCGATAGCGGGATCATCTGGGCATTCATTAACAAAATACTGTAGATCATCTCTGGCCATTTTAGGGCAATCTAACTGATTAAGTAGATAGCCACGGTCACGACGCTCATAAGGATCATCGCCTAATAATTCCATCAGCATGTCAACGCAGTGTAGCGCATGACCAAATTTACTTTCGCTAATGAATGACCATTTTTGCTGAGCTAAGTAAAGCTTATATATCTCTTCATCAAACACCAGTTCAAGCGGCTCTTGCTCATCGCCATTCTCTTCACTGGCATTTTCAGGAATGATATACCAACTTTGCTGCCCTGTGCTTGGCTCTATGAGATACCCTTCTTCATCACTTATGGCAACATGCACCTGCACTTCACCTTGACTTAAGGTCACTGAAGCATCCAAGTTAGCATGTTGTAATAAGTGACACAGTAAAATAGCCAATGTTGTTTGCGTACCACTGCGCATCGTAACCGTATAGCTAAAGCTATTTAAGGTGTATTCGGGTACTTTCAAGCTAGAAGCACTGAAAAGCCATTGTTGATAAAAGATATCCAAGAGTTTATCTAAGCGTTCATGAGGCTCTTTATGTTCAACACAAAGTACTGAAACCGTATGCTCAAATTCATTGAGTAGTTCATAACAAGCAGTTAGATCTACTTGTGTATCCCACTTTAATTCAGCATCAATACAACGATAAAGCACTTTAGAAGAAAATGCATCGTAGGCCTCATCTTGATAGGATTCATTTTGATCTTCAAACCAAGGGGTGGTCATTTATACTGCAACATCTCTTTCAAAAACGAGGTGCTAGTTTACCTACTTTTGCCCTAAGTTACCAATACTGAACGATGAGATATAAAAAAGCGGTACGACGGCACTCGCCATCAAAATACCGCTCAGAGATTCTTAGAGAAGAAGTGCAGTTTTAGCCGAAGCTAAATAACCAATTGCTAATAAAATGAAGGTGGTTATAGCAAGCAATACCACTTTCGCAGTCTGTGCGCTTTGCTTTGCAGCCACAACACCTAGTACGATATAAGCAATAACAAGTATAATTTTTTCTAATAACCATGATTGCTCTAATGGGTTAAATCCTGCCATCACGATTAACGCAACTGCAGAAACAAGCAGCAATGTATCAATGCTATGACTTCCAATGAACACCACTTTATTTTTTGCAAGTGCGCCCGTTTTTAAACGTGAAAAAGAACGAACGTAAAATAGTACAATACTCAACACGGCAAATAACATGTGAGTATGTTTTACTGCTAAATAATCCATATGCCCCAATACTACTTTGTTTAATTAATCTGGATAACGTACGAGTACGTCTTCTATTTCTTTAACGCGTTGATTAAACACTTCTATTAACTTAGGGTCAAATTGTTTGCCCTGTTGTGCATTAATTTCCTTTACAACATCTTCAAGTGACCACGCCTCTTTGTAGCAGCGTTTATGACGTAGTGCATCATACACATCGGCTAATGCGGCAATACGCCCAGCAATAGGAATCTCTTCACCTTTCAAGCCCTTAGGGTAACCTGTTCCATCCCAACGTTCATGATGAGATAGCGCAATTATGGCCCCAGTATTAACGATGTCACGATTCGAGCCCTTTAGGATTAAATGACCTTTTTCAGCATGTTGCTGCATAATAGCCCACTCTTCGTCTGTTAGCGGGCCAGGTTTATTTAAAATGGCATCAGGAATACCTACTTTACCCACATCATGCAGCGGTGCAGCTAAGCGAATAAGTTCAGCTTCGCGTTTAGATAATCCATATCCCATCGCCAGCTCATAACAGATATGCGAAACACGTTTTACATGGTTACCCGTTTCAGTTGAACGCTGCTCTAGAGCTTCACTGAGTCTAAACACAAGCTCTTGTTGTGTCGCCTCAATTTCAGCTTGAAGCTGTACATTCTCATACGCCAATTGAACATTTTGCGAAAAAATTTCAATCAAATGGCGTTGTGTATCAGTTAAATGTTTAGGGATACCCGAGATAAACAACATAGAATTATGGTTAAACTCACTGCTGCAATAGGCAAATAAATAATTATCACGATAGACAATCGTTTTATCTCTTAGAGCTTGTTGGCAGGCATTGAGCTGTTCATCATTGAGCACTTCTTCAATTGCTTTACCTTCGCTGCGCTCAAACTCCCCCCGACCGGAAAAAACCACCAGTTTTTTTTGATTATCAAGAGGGTTACTCGCAACTAAGCTTGTCGCATACATAGCTTGCTCAACAGTGCCTAACAAAGATGTAAGTTGCTGCATTACACCTTCAATAAAGTGCTCTAGCGAATGGGTAGAAAAAATATCGCGTGATGCTTTAATTATTTTTTCGAGACCCTGACGTGATTGCTCAATCGATAAAATATCGCGATAAGAGCGTAAGCTTGACATCACCACCGTAAACAATTTTTGTGCGGTCAGCTCAGTTTTCGATTTGTAATCATTAATATCATAATTAACAATAACTTGTCGTTCAGGTGCTTGGCCTGGTTGACCCGTTCTCAAGATAATACGAATATGATTATTCTTCGCAGTTTCACGGATATATTTAGCGACTTTAAGCCCCGCATCATCCGTTTCCATAACAACATCAAGTAAAACTATAGCTGCATCAGGGTGCTGTTCAATAACTTGCTTGGCTTCTTCTCCTGAATAGGCACTGATAAACTCAAGGCGTTTGTCTTGGAATTCAAAGTCACTGAGCGCAAGCTTTGTTACGGCATGTACTTCTGGCTCATCATCAACAACGATGACTTTCCAACTACCTTGAACCACCTCACTGACTTCATCAAGTGCTTCATCCGAAAACAAAAATTCATCCATTGTTTGGGATCCTCAAAGGCTATGTGTGCCCAGCAAAGCTTATTATTTATGAGCCCACTGCGCTAACGTTACACGGTCATTACCGCCAAGATCTTTTACTGTAAGTATATGGCTATACGACATTTGTGCAAAAAATTCTTGGACTTTCACACTTTGTTGGTAACCATGTTCAATTAAAAGATAGCCATTTGTTGTCAAATAGTCACGCGCGATAGTAATAATTTGTTTAATATCAGCCATGCCGTCGTCATCGGCTACTAATGCTGATAATGGCTCAAAACGCACATCACCTTGGCTTAAGTGCTCATCATCGTGTTCGATATAGGGGGGGTTGCTGACAATTAGGTCAAACTTTTCTTTTTTAACCGCACTAAACCAATTGCTCAAAGCAAAAGTGGCATTGTTAATATCGAGTCGCTGTTGGTTTTCTTGGGCTAATGCGACGGCATCAGCCACTCTATCTATCCCTGTCACCTGCCAATTTGGCATTTCGCTGGCCAGCGCAAGTGCTATAGCGCCTGTACCTGTGCCCAAATCAAGTACGTTTGCATCAGCGGGCAGCTCAAGACCTAAAGCGTATTCAACTAACGTTTCGGTATCAGGTCGTGGAATCAAGGTTGTTGGGTTTACCTTAAGTGGAAGGCTCCAAAATTCACGAAAACCGACAATATGCGCGACAGGTTCACCCTTTAAGCGGCGTTGGCATGCCTGTTCAAAATCGAGCTGTTGCTGTTCGGTAAGGTGTTTTTCTGGCCAAGTGAATAAGTAACTACGCGGTTTATTCAGGATGGATAATAACAGGACTTGGGCGTCTAATTTCGCACTGTCGCTGCTAGGCGTTAGTAACGCCGTCGCAGCAACCAGTGCTTGCTCTATGCTTTGTGGCACGATTATTCATCGCCCATCGCAGCGAGTAAGTCAGCTTGATGTTCTTGCATAAGTGGTTCGATTACACTGCCTAAATCACCTGCAACCACTTCATTCAAACGATAGATAGTTAAGTTAATACGGTGATCGGTAATACGGCCTTGCGGGTAGTTATAAGTACGAATGCGCTCAGAACGGTCACCACTACCAACTAAGTTACGACGCTCAGATGCCTCTGCAGCTTGGCGTTTTTCGTCTTCAGCTTGTTGCAAGCGAGCGCCAAGTACTGACATCGCTTTAGCACGGTTTTTATGCTGTGAACGTTCATCCTGACACTCTACAACCACACCTGTTGGAATATGTGTGATACGGATTGCTGAGTCAGTTTTATTGACGTGCTGACCACCGGCACCCGATGCACGAAAGGTATCCACTTTAATATCCGCGGGGTTAATCTCAATTGCTTCCGCTTCAGGAATCTCGGCCATGACTGCTACAGTACAGGCTGATGTGTGAACACGGCCTTGCGATTCAGTCTCTGGTACACGTTGTACACGGTGTGCACCTGATTCAAATTTAAGCTGACCATATACACCTTCACCCGAGATATGCGCAATTACTTCTTTATAACCGCCATGCTCACCTTCGTTAGTACTTACTACTTCTACTTTCCACTTTTTGGTTTCAGCGTAGCGGCTGTACATACGGAATAAGTCACCAGCGAAGATAGCGGCTTCGTCACCACCGGTACCCGCACGAACCTCTAGGTAGACATTATTATTGTCTTTAGGGTCCTTTGGCAGCATCAGAATTTGGATTTCGTCTTCTAATGCCGTTATTTGTGCTTTTGCTTCTTTATATTCTTCTTGCGCCATTTCACGCATATCAGGGTCTGAATCTTTTAGCATTTCTTCAGCTGTCGCTACATCATCCTGTGCTTGCTGATACGCTAAAAACGCTTTAACAATTTCTTCTAACTCTGAATACTCTTTAGATAAGGTACGAAAGCGATTTTGATCGCTGATCACAGAGGGGTCGCTTAGTAGCGCTTGCACTTCCTCATAACGCTCAACTAAGGTTTCTAATTTTCTATAAACAGACTCTTTCATTTAACGACTATTCCTGATCAATACCTAACATTTTCTTTAATTGACTTAACTCAGCAGCTTCGCCATTTTTTGCTGCATCTTGAATGGCACGGGTAGGTGCGTGCATCAAGCGGTTGGTCAGTTTATTTGCCAACTCGAGTATCACTTTTTCTGCCTCTTTACCTGTTTGCAACTGGCTAAGCGCCTTTTCAACAAGTTCAGATTTTATATCTTGGACGTCATTACGATAATGACGAATTAAATCCACTGAATCCAGTGAACGCAGCCACATAACGAACTCATTCGTACGTGCACTGATAATGTCTTGTGCCTGTTCGGCAGCTTGCTCACGAGCCGCGATATTCTCGCTTACTATGGCTTGTAAGTCATCAACTGAATATAAATAAGCGGCATCAAGCTCACCTACTTGGCTTTCAATGTCACGTGGAACCGCAATATCAATAAATAGCATAGGTTTGTGGCGGCGCATTTTTAGGGCTTGCTCCACGACACCCTTACCAATAATTGGTAACGTGCTGGCGGTGGAACTTATAACAATATCTGCATCATGTAACCGCTCCGGTAGCTGAGCCAACGCGATCACATCTGCATTAACTTCGCTCGCTAAGCTCTTCGCTCGTTCAATGGTGCGGTTCGCTACGGTTATTTTTTGCGGGTCATTTTGATATAAATGCTTTGCAACAAGCTCTATAGTTTCACCCGCACCAATAAGCAGTACATTGGTTTTATCGAGTTTGCCGTAAATATGTTTGGCTAGATTAACAGCGGCATAGGCAACCGAAACTGCACTGGCACCAATGTCCGTTTCAGTTCGAACTTGTTTCGCTACCGAAAAGGTTTTTTGGAACAAACGATCGAAGGTTACGCCAATAGCATCGTGTGTTTTCGCGTTATGGTAAGCTTGTTTAATTTGCCCCAGAATTTGCGGCTCACCGAGCACCAAAGAATCAAGACCACACGACACTCGCATTAAATGGTTAATCGCTTTATCACCTTCGTAGTAATAAGTATTATTGCTCAGTTCATGTTCATCCAAACCATGAAAACCTGCTAACCAACGTAACAAGGTTTGGGAATTACGCTCAGCAAGGCTACAATAGATTTCGGTTCTGTTGCAGGTCGAAACAATAACCGCTTCATTAAAATGCGCATGACCGCTTAATTGCTGTAACGCCTCAGCCATTTGCTCAGGTGAAAACGCGACTTTTTCACGTAATTCTACGGATGCGGTTTTGTGATTTATACCAAGTGCTACGATGGTCATATGTACCAAATATTGCTAAGCCCAGCTGTAAAGGCGTTAATTTTACCAAAAATCAGCGGAATATGGAAAGTAAGGAACGTCATTTGATTAAACAATATTTGATTTTATTCATGTTTTTTTTATTTATCAGCGGTTGTGCGCAAAAAATGTCAACCGTTGATTACATTTATCCTGACTGGAAAAGCCGTTTAGAACAACAAGCTCAGTGGCAAGTACAGGGAAAAATGGCATTTATTAGCACAGAGCAGCGCCAATCTGCTAATTTAAACTGGCAACATGATGAGCTATACAGTGACATGGTACTCACCAGTTTTATTGGCACTCGTATTTTGTCTTTAAAACAAAATGCCCAAGGGGCCGAACTTGAATATGACGGTGATGTTTATACCGATCGCGATGCGGCTATGTTGTTATACCGTTTAACTGGCTTTTCGATTCCATTAGATAACGCCGCAAAGTGGCTAAAAGGCACTGTCGAAAACGACCAAGCCAGTTATGATGAGCAAGGCCGATTAAAAAATCTGATTTGGCAAGCACACAATGGCCAACAGTGGCAAATAACCTATTCAGATTACATTAAACAAGATGGCTATTGGCTTCCTGTTAAGCTAAGCCTCAAAAACCAAAAAATCCGTATAAAAATTCAACTTAATGATTGGCAGTTAAATTAATCATGACGCAAGTATCAACCGCCCCGCTAACGTTAATAGCGCCTGCAAAACTTAATTTATTTCTTCATATAAATGCGCGCCGTGATGACGGCTACCATGAGTTAGAAACCTTATTTACCTTTTTAGAGTTTGGTGATGACTTAACATTTACTGTTAACAACGAGCCAAACATTACAGTAACCGGTGATACAGACGGTATTGAGCTTGCAGATAACCTTATATATAAAGCAGCCCGTTTATTACAACAACACTGTGATTGCCAACAAGGCGCTATAATAAAGCTATTAAAACGTTTGCCAATGGGCGGCGGTGTTGGGGGTGGCTCTTCCGATGCCGCAACAACTTTGCTCGCGCTTAATAAATTATGGAACTGTCATTTATCTTTACACGAGTTAGCAAATTTAGGCGTGACCTTAGGCGCTGATGTCCCTGTGTTTATTAATGGCCACACCGCCATTGCGCACGGCATTGGTGAGCAACTTCATAACGTCGAGTTACCAAAGCGTTGGTATTGTGTGATCCACCCTGGGGAGCATGTAAGCACCGCAAAAATTTTTACTCACCCCGATTTAAAACGCGATACACCGAAACTAAAAGCAGACTGGCAAACAGAAAATTTACGCAATGATTGTGAGCCTTTAGTTAAAAAGCTCTGCCCCGAGGTTGAAAAAGCCCTGCAGTGGTTGCTAAAATACGCCCCGTCAAAGATGACTGGTACAGGCGCTTGCTGCTTTGCTGAGTTTTCAACCGAGGCACAAGCACAGCAAGTTTTAGCCGAATTACCAGAAAAATGGACGGGTTTTGTTGCAAGTAGTGCTACAATTTCTCCTGCTCATACAGCTTTAAATGCTCACTTTGAAATGAAGTAACGTACAAGTAAATGTTAACCTGCTTTGGTGCCTACCATAGCCTGTTAGTCCCAAAATTCAGTGCCTGAGGAACCCTACCGTGCCTGACATGAAGCTCTTCGCTGGTAACGCAACACCTGAGCTAGCTCAAAAAGTTGCAAAACGTTTGTATATTGAATTAGGCGATGCTGTTGTTGGCCGTTTTAGTGACGGTGAGATCAGTGTTCAAATTAATGAAAATGTTCGTGGTTCTGACGTTTTCATTGTTCAATCAACCTGTAACCCCACTAACGATAACCTGATGGAACTTATCGTTATGGTTGATGCCCTACGTCGTGCGTCTGCTGGACGTATTACCGCAGTTATTCCTTATTTTGGTTATTCGCGTCAGGACCGCCGTGTGCGCTCTGCTCGTGTACCAATCACAGCTAAAGTAGTTGCAGATTTCTTATCAAGTGTTGGTGTTGACCGCGTATTAACTGTTGACCTACACGCAGAACAAATCCAAGGTTTCTTCGACGTACCGGTTGATAACGTGTTCGGTAGCCCTGTGCTATTAGAAGACATGAAAGAGCGCGACTTCGAAGACGTCGTGGTTGTTTCTCCTGATATCGGTGGTGTTGTTCGTGCTCGTGCAATCGCGAAGCTATTAAATGACACTGACCTTGCTATCATCGATAAGCGTCGCCCACAAGCAAACGTATCACAAGTAATGCATATTATTGGTGACGTTGAAGGTCGTGACTGCATCATCGTTGATGACATGATTGATACAGGCGGTACATTATGTAAAGCAGCAGCTGCGCTTAAAGAGCATGGTGCAAAACGTGTTTTTGCTTATGCAACCCACCCAGTTCTTTCAGGTAATGCAGCACAGAACATTCGTGAATCAGTTATTGACGAAGTGATTGTTACTGACTCAATACCACTTACTGACGAGCTTAAAGCACTTGATAATATCAAAGTACTTACGCTTGCAGATATGCTTGCTGAAACAATTCGTCGTATCAGCAACGAAGAATCAATCTCTGCGATGTTTGAGCATTAATCAACAGCGCATGATATTGAAAAAAGCACCATTTGGTGCTTTTTTTGTAGCCGTTATTTATTTTCCCTAAAAGGGGTGGTATGATAGCGCGCCTTTTGGCTAGGGACCTTGGTCGCAAAGGCCCTACGACTATTAATTATTGGAGACATTATGTCAACTTATACATACAATGCAGAATTACGTACAGAAACAGGTACTGGTGCGAGCCGCCGCCTACGCCGTGAAGATAAAGTTCCTGCAATCCTTTACGGTGCTGACAAAGAAGCTGCATCTATCGTTCTTGCACACAAAGATATGATCAAAGCGCAAGAAGACGAAGGTTTCTACACGCACATCCTTACTTTAAACATCGGTGGCGAGTCAGTTGAAGCTATCCTTAAAGATATTCAACGTCACCCGTTCAAGCCTAAGATCACTCACTTAGACTTCCAACGTGTAGATGCTTCTCACAAACTTCACACTAAAGTGCCAGTACACTTCATCGGTGAAGAGAAAGTAACTAAAGCAGGTAACACTGTTGTTCACCAATTAACTGAAATCGAAATCACGTGTCTTCCTAAGTCACTTCCTGAGTTCGTTGAAGTTAACGTTGCAGACTTAGTAGCTGGTGATTCAATCCACCTTTCTGACCTTAAACTTCCTTCAGGTGTTTCATCTGTTGAGCTTGCTAAAGGTGCAGATCACGATCAGTCAGTTGTTACTGTTAAAGCTAACAAAGCTGCTCCTGCTGAAGAAGCTTCAGAAGACGCTGCAGAATAATTTTTAAGGTGTACACACCTTGAATTCTATTCAAATGCTTGTGGGCCTGGCTAATCCAGGCCCCGAATACGCAAACACACGCCATAATGCAGGTGCTTGGTTCATCGAAGAACTCGCTGCACGTTACAACTGCACTCTCAAACATGATCCTAAATATCACGGCCTCACTGGCAAAGTGATTATTCAAGGCCAAGAATTTAAACTACTGATCCCTACAACTTATATGAATTTAAGTGGTAAGTCGGTGAGTAGTCTCGCTAATTTCTTTAAAATTCCTGTTGAAAACATTCTCGTTGCTCACGACGAAATGGACTTAGAACCAGGCATTGCTAAACTAAAAAAAGGTGGCGGCCACGGTGGTCACAATGGTTTAAAAGACATTATTGCGAAAATGGCAAACCAAAAAGATTTTATGCGCCTTCGTATTGGCATTGGACACCCTGGTCACCGAGAAATGGTAACAGGTTGGGTGCTAGGCAAAGCTGCGAAAGACGATCAAGAAAAAATGGATGCCGCAATCGACGAAGCAGTTCGTTGCATGGAAATTCTTGCAAAAGATGGTGTGTTAAAAGCACAAAACAGACTACATTCATTTAAACCTTAATCCGTTTTAATGAAATTACACAAGGTATCTTACTATGGGTTTTAAATGTGGCATCGTTGGCTTGCCAAACGTTGGTAAATCAACATTATTTAATGCACTAACTAAAGCGGGAATCGAAGCCGCTAACTTCCCTTTCTGTACTATTGAACCAAATACGGGTGTGGTGCCAGTTCCTGATGCGCGCTTAAATGCGCTTGCTGAAATCGTCAATCCACAACGCATTTTACCAACAACGATGGAGTTCGTTGATATTGCAGGCCTTGTAAAAGGCGCTTCAAAAGGTGAAGGTCTAGGTAATCAGTTCCTTGCGAATATTCGTGAAACAGATGCAATTGGTCATGTTGTTCGTTGTTTTGAAGACGAAAATATCGTCCATGTTGCTGGTACTATCGATCCAGCTGACGATATTGATGTTATTAACACCGAATTAGTACTTGCAGATATGGATAGCGCAGATAAAGCGCTTGTTCGTAATGCCAAGAAAGCAAAAGGCGGCGATAAAGACGCGAAAGAGCAAAACGCTGTACTTGAGAAAGTAAAAGCGCATCTGGATGAAGGTTTAACATTACGTTCTTTAGAACTCACTAAAGAAGAAAAAGCGGCAATTAAAACGCTTAACTTTTTAACAATCAAACCAACGATGTACATTGCGAATGTAGCAGAAGATGGTTTTGAAAATAACCCTTACCTAGATAAAGTACGTGAAATTGCCGCAGCTGAAGACGCGGTTGTTATTCCTGTTTGTGCTGCTATTGAATCTGAGTTATCTGAACTAGAAGAAGAAGATAAATTAGAATTTATGGCTGACCTAGGTTTAGAAGAGCCAGGCCTTAACTTAGTGATCCGTGGTGGTTACGAGCTACTTAAATTACAGACTTACTTTACAGCAGGTGTAAAAGAAGTACGCGCATGGACCATTCCAGTAGGTGCCACGGCACCACAAGCTGCTGGTAAAATCCACACAGACTTTGAACGTGGCTTTATCCGTGCTCAAACAATCGCTTTTGACGATTACATTGAGTTCAAAGGCGAAAGCGGTGCAAAAGAAGCAGGTAAAATGCGTCAAGAAGGTAAAGAGTACATCGTTAAAGACGGTGATGTCATGAACTTCTTATTTAACGTATAAGTTCTTAAGCAACTCTATTTAAAAGGCTCGTTATTACGAGCCTTTTTTATTTTCTGGGTTTACATCACGATACGCATGCAATTTTTAGCACTGCAATAGCGCCATTTTATCTCACTACTCTTCTACTCTGTATAGCTGTAAATGCATTTATGAGTTAGAAAAACTCTCAAAAAAATAGTTTTTAAATTTATAAACTTAATTTTTGTATGAAAATCAAACAGATTAAAAATGAGCTTTTATTTACAATAATACGTAACATACTTTTAGTGTTGTCTTTGACCGACAAAAAAACAGCAATTTAAGTAAAATTTAACCTGTTAGCTTAATTTTAATGCAAACAAACCCTGTTAAGTGTTTTTTTGCAAAAAAGGTGTTGACGGATTTAGGTCATATCAGCATAATACGCCCCGCACTCAGCGATGAAGTGTTAACAAAAAAGATGGCTAAGTAGCTCAGTTGGTTAGAGCACATCACTCATAATGATGGGGTCACAGGTTCAAATCCCGTCTTAGCCACCATTCTTTTTGTTGCTCAATGAAGAGTTAAAAATAACTACCAGTACTTTAAGTACGAATAATGCGACAGTAGTGGAATTGGCCGATGTCTTGATTAAGACGCTGGATTTAGGTTCCTTTACTGCAAACGCAGAAGGTATGCGGGAGTGGCGGAATTGGTAGACGCGCTGGATTTAGGTTCCAGTAACTTCGGTTGTGAGAGTTCAAGTCTCTCCTTCCGCACCATGTTCTTGATAAGAACTAAAACTATCAAGCTTTTGTTGGGATATCGCCAAGCGGTAAGGCAGCAGGTTTTGATCCTGCCATTCCCAGGTTCAAATCCTGGTATCCCAGCCACAATGGCTAAGTAGCTCAGTTGGTTAGAGCACATCACTCATAATGATGGGGTCACAGGTTCAAATCCCGTCTTAGCCACCATTCTTTCTTTAGAATGGCTCTGCAGGAGTTAAACTGCACTCAATGAAGAGTTTAAAATAACTACCAGTACTTTATGTACGAATGATGCGGGAGTGGCGGAATTGGCCGATGTCTTGATTAAGACGCTGGATTTAGGTTCCTTTACTACGAACGCGAAAGATGTGCGGGAGTGGCGGAATTGGTAGACGCGCTGGATTTAGGTTCCAGTAACTTCGGTTGTGAGAGTTCAAGTCTCTCCTTCCGCACCATGTTCTTGATAAGAACCAAAATTATCAACTTATTCTTTGTTGGGATATCGCCAAGCGGTAAGGCAGCAGGTTTTGATCCTGCCATTCCCAGGTTCAAATCCTGGTATCCCAGCCACTTTCTCAAAGTGACAAAGAATACTCAATGAAGAGTCTAAAATAACTACCAGTACTTTATGTACGAATGATGCGGGAGTGGCGGAATTGGTAGACGCGCTGGATTTAGGTTCCAGTAACTTCGGTTGTGAGAGTTCAAGTCTCTCCTTCCGCACCATGTTCTTGATAAGAACCAAAACTATCAACTTATTCTTTGTTGGGATATCGCCAAGCGGTAAGGCAGCAGGTTTTGATCCTGCCATTCCCAGGTTCAAATCCTGGTATCCCAGCCACTTTCTCTACCAAGAGAGTGTTGAAGAATATCTCTAGCTAAGAGTTAAAAATAGCAAATCCTATGATGCGGGAGTGGCGGAATTGGTAGACGCGCTGGATTTAGGTTCCAGTAACTTCGGTTGTGAGAGTTCAAGTCTCTCCTTCCGCACCATGTTCTTAAGTAGAACTAAAACTCTTCAAGTTTAGCGTTGGGATATCGCCAAGCGGTAAGGCAGCAGGTTTTGATCCTGCCATTCCCAGGTTCAAATCCTGGTATCCCAGCCAACTACTTCCCTTTCTAATTTCTAATTTCTAATTTCTAATTTCTAATTTCTAATTTTTCCAAAATTTAATTCATTTTTATTTAGCACAAAAAAAACGGGCTAATTTTCATTAACCCGTGTTTAGTCTCTATCACTATGTGGTTAACTTAATGTCCCGCTGATCGCATACTTTAAAACCCAGTTCTTTGCAGGTCCTGTGTTATTAGCAAGCTTTAAGAACTTACTGCGCACCCAACTCAGTGGTTTTATCTCGTTTGAAAAACCAAAGTAACAGGCATCCATCATACTCATCATTAGCAAATTAGCATGACGGCGTTTTTTCTCGTAGCGTTTGAGTAACGCTTGCTGACCAACATCAGGTTGATCTGCCAAAATATCTGCCAGTGCTACAACATCTTGAAAGCCTAAGTTCACACCTTGTCCAGCGAGCGGGTTAATTGTGTGCGCCGAGTCACCGACTAAAACTAAACGGCCGTGCGAATAATCATTGGCATGTTGGCGTGCAAGTGGAAAAACAGCCTGCTCAAGCAACTCAAAGTCGCCCGGTAGTTCAGGGAAATGCGCAATGAGCGTTGCTTTAAGTTGCTCATTCGACAATTTTTGCCACTGCTTTAAAACCGCAGCATCGTGATAACAAATTAAATTAGCATAAGGCGCCTGCATCGGTAAAAACGCCACGGGTCCGGTTGGCGTAAATTGTTGCCACGTTTTTACTTGCTGCGGGGCATCTAATTTAATTAACACACCCATGCAGTGCTGAGCATATTGCCAACCCGTTACACCCAAGCCAGCTTTAGTTCGCAATTGTGACTGTCCACCATCTGCTGCAACAACTAAATCGGCAGTATATTGAGTATCGCCATACTGTAAGGTGATTGAATCAGCCGTGTGAGTAATATTCGTAATGGCTGATAATTGCTCTATCACTTCGATGTCGTACTTGGCGAATTGCTGCCAAAGACTGGCTTGAATTAAATTATTTTCGATTAAATGACCTAAATGCGTTTCGCCAATCTCATGGCAATCAAACAATAAATTTTCGCCTTGTTGCTGGTAGGCCTCTAGTTGTTGATAAGGCGCAATGCGATTTTGTCTTAGTAACGGCATGGCACCAAGGTCATCGAGTAAATTCTCTGAAAAACGATTAATAGCCGAAATGCGAATATCAACCCTATCTGAGCTAAGAATATGATCTGCATCGATAAGGTGCTTTTCAATAACGGTGACATCCCTCCCCTGTTTAGCCAGTTTTATCGCTATAGCAGCACCGACCATGCCACCACCGACAACAATTACCTTATTTTTATTCATTTAATATTCGCTCATTTGGCTATTTAAATACGCAGCAAATTGTAACGTAATTCAATAATCAGTGTCAGTGCATTTACTGCTTAAGAATTTCAAAACAGTGACTTGTTTGATTTCACACCACAAAGATAAAAACTATACTTGGATCTGTGCGGGTATCCAGCTAAAATACGCGTCCTTTAAGTCGGCATACTTGCCACTTAATCCTGTTTCTAACACATTTTTGTGTCACTACCGAATTGAAAACGAGGCTATATTTCAATGAGTAAAAAGCTGCATATTAAAACCTGGGGTTGTCAGATGAACGAGTACGACTCTCAGAAGATGGCTGATCTACTAGATGCGACTAACGGCTATCAGTTAACTGAAGAAGCTGAAGATGCTGACGTGATCTTACTCAATACCTGTTCAATCCGTGAAAAAGCACAAGAAAAAGTATTCCATCAGCTTGGCCGTTGGAAACTATTAAAAGATGATAAGCCTGAATTAATCATTGGTGTTGGTGGCTGTGTTGCATCGCAAGAGGGTGATTCAATTCGTCAACGTGCGCCGTTTGTTGATGTAATATTTGGCCCACAAACATTACACCGCTTACCAGAAATGATTAAGCAAGTACAAAGTGGCGACAGCAGCTCGGTAGTTGATGTTTCATTCCCAGAGATTGAGAAGTTTGACCGCCTACCTGAACCAAAAGCGGAAGGCCCTACTGCGTTTGTATCTATTATGGAAGGTTGTTCTAAATACTGTACATTCTGCGTAGTACCTTATACGCGAGGTGAAGAAGTAAGCCGTCCACTTGATGACGTATTACTTGAAGTTGCACAACTTGCAGAGCAAGGTGTTCGCGAAGTGAACCTACTTGGTCAAAACGTAAATGCCTATCGCGGTGAAACTCACGACGGTGAAATTTGTTACTTCTCTGATCTATTACGTTATGTGGCAGCGATTGACGGTATTGACCGTATTCGTTACACCACTTCACACCCTGTAGAATTTACGCCAGATATCATTGACGCCTATGCTGATGTACCTGAACTTGTTGATCACCTGCACTTACCAGTGCAAAGTGGTTCAGACCGTATTTTAAACCTTATGAAACGTGGCCATACTGCACTCGAGTACAAATCAACGATTCGTAAGTTACGTAAAATTCGCCCTAATCTAAGTATGTCATCAGATTTCATCATTGGTTTCCCAGGCGAAAGTAAAGCTGACTTTGAAGCAACCATGAACCTTATCAATGATATCGGTTTTGATATGAGCTTTAGCTTTATCTACAGTGCGCGCCCTGGTACGCCTGCTGCTGATTTACCTGATGATGTATCAGAGCAAGAGAAAAAAGAACGTTTATACCTGTTACAAAATCGTATTACGCAAATGGCGCAGCAAATCAGCCGCCAAATGTTTGATACCGAACAACGTATTTTAGTTGAAGGTCCTTCTAAGAAGAACCCAATGGAATTACGTGGCCGTACAGAAAACAACCGAGTTGTAAATTTTGAAGGCCCACACTCTGTGATCGGTCAATTCGTTGATGTACGTATTACTGAAGCATTGCCAAATTCTTTACGTGGTGAATTAATTCGTACAGAATCAGAGATGAACTTACGCCGTGACGTGGCGCCATCATCTATTTTAAGTAAGGCAGCCGAGGCTGAAGCTGCACAAGCCCCTAACGAAATTGGCGTTGCTACTTTCGTCCCGTAGGGGAAAATTTGGTGCAGGCATGGCCTGCACCCATCAATAGGAAGCTATTTTGAGTAATCAATTAAAAACTTTAGAGATTTATTTAGAACCCGCCGACAATAAACGCCTTTCATCTTTATGTGGTCCGTTTGACGAAAATATCAAGCAAATTGAGCGCCGATTAGGTGTAGAAATTGCTCATCGCGATAATTTTTTCCGAGTCACTGGTAAGCTTCACTGTGCTGCAGCGAGTGTAGAAATCTTAAAAAACCTTTATGTTGATACTCAACCTGTACGTGGTCAAATTGGTGAGATAGAACCTGAAGCGGTTCATTTAGCAATTAGCGAATCAAATGCCCTCGAGCAAGATGAAAATCCAGGCGTTTATGGCAAAGACATGGTGATTAAAACTCGCCGTGGCGTAATTAAACCGCGAAACGACAACCAAGGCGTGTACATTGCAAATATTTTGCATCACGACATTACCTTTGGTATTGGCCCTGCTGGTACAGGTAAAACTTACCTCGCCGTTGCAGCCGCTGTTGATGCCCTTGAGCGCCAAGAAATTCGTCGTATTCTACTTACGCGCCCTGCCGTTGAAGCAGGTGAAAAACTCGGTTTCTTACCAGGTGATTTGAGTCAAAAAATCGACCCTTATTTGCGCCCTCTTTACGATGCATTATTTGAAATGCTTGGTTTTGAGCGCGTTGAAAAGCTCATTGAAAAGAACATCATAGAGGTTGCCCCACTTGCATATATGCGTGGTCGTACATTGAATGATGCCTTTATCATTCTAGATGAAAGCCAAAACACCACAGCAGAACAAATGAAAATGTTCTTAACCCGTATTGGTTTTAATTCGAAAGCGGTAATTACTGGTGATATCACCCAGGTCGATTTACCGCGCGGTGCGCGCTCAGGCTTACGCCATGCAATTGAGGTACTCAATGGTGTTGAAGCAATTAGTTTTAACTTCTTCCAATCTCATGATGTTGTGCGTCACCCTGTCGTAGCTCGTATTGTAGAAGCCTACGAGCGTAATGATGAAGCTGAGCGTTTAAAGCGAGCTGAAAAGCAACGCATTAAAGAATCACAAGCAAACCAACAAGAAGCAAACTCGTGACCGAATTAGACCTACAAATAGCCTGTGAGTTTGACAACTTACCCAGCTTTGAACAATTCCAGCTTTGGGCTGATAAAGCCCTTAGCAATTATCGTGAAGACGCTGAACTGACTATTGTGATAAGTGATGAGGCACAAAGTCAACAGCTTAATAATGACTACCGTGGTAAAGACAAGCCGACTAATGTCTTATCGTTTCCGTTTGAAGCACCACCTGGCATTGAGTTACCTTTAGTCGGTGACTTAATCATTTGTCCGGCGATTGTTTTAGCCGAGTCAATTGAACAAGAAAAGGCCTTTCACGACCATTTTGCCCATATGGTGATTCATGGATGCTTGCATTTACTTGGATTTGACCATATAAAGGACGAAGATGCACTTGAAATGGAAAGCATAGAAAAGCAGTTACTTGCCGATCTGAACATCGCTGACCCATATCGAGACGATATTTAAATTAACGGAGCAATTAGACGCAATGAGCGACGACAACTCGCAAACTAGCCAGGGTTCTTCTGGCAAAACTTGGTTGGGCCGTATAGCCCAAATGTTGCAAGGGGAACCCCAGAATAGAGAAGAGCTGGTAGAAGTAATTGCCGATGCGCAAGAACGCGACCTTATCGACCCTGAAACAAAGGATATGATTGAAGGGGTACTGGGTGTATCAGAGCTAAAAGTGCGCGATATAATGATACCGCGCTCACAAATGGTCACCCTAGAAGTCGATACACCTCTAGAACAGCTATTACCTATGATGGTCGATTCTACGCACTCACGCTTTCCTGTCGTATGCGAAGATAAAGACCATGTTGAAGGTATTTTATTAGCTAAAGACCTATTACCATTGATCATCAACAAAGATGAGCAACTACCTTCTTTACGTGATTATTTACGACCAGCCGTTGTGGTGCCAGAGAGTAAACGTGTTGACACGCTCCTTAACGAGTTTCGTCAACAGCGTTACCACATGGCCATTGTAATCGATGAATATGGCGGTGTATCTGGTCTTGTGACTATTGAAGATATTCTCGAAATCATTGTTGGTGAAATTGAAGATGAGCACGATGAAAGCGAAGACCAACAAGATATTCGTCAAGTTGCAAAGCATGTTTATGCCGTGCAAGCACTTACACCGGTCGACGACTTTAACGAATACTTTAAAACAGGTTACAGTACCTCAGATGCAGATACTATTGGTGGTACTGTATTGCATGCGTTTGGCCATATGCCGAGCCGTGGTGAAACCATTGATATTGATGGTTTACAGTTTAAAGTCACCAATGCGGACAATCGTCGCATCTTGCAATTGCAAGTAACTATTCCTAAGGCTGATGATAACGACAGTGAAGAAACTGCTAACTAACCTAAGCCTTCTTGCAAAAGATAAAAAAGCCTGGCTCGCACTTATTGCGGGCCTCTTTTTGACCCTTAGCTACGCCCCCTTTAATCTTTGGTATATTGCTTTTATATCACTCGGTGCCCTTCTCTACTGCATTAACCCCCTTGCAAGTGGTAAGACCGCAGCAAAGCAAAGTGCCAAATATGGCTTTATCTTTGGTTTGGGCTGGTTTGGTGCAGGTATTAGCTGGGTGCATGTTTCTATAGCGACTTTTGGCGGCATGCCACTGATTGCCTCTATTTCGCTTATGGTTTTACTGTGCGCATATTTAGCCCTGTATCCTGCATTAGCCGCTTGGCTCGCTACACGTCTTGCTAACGGCCCCTATAGCTTTATTTGTTGGTTACTTGCTACCGTTGCTATTACAGAACATTTACGCGGTACTTTGCTGACCGGCTTTCCTTGGCTGAGCTTTGGTTACACCCAAACAGACAGCCCGCTGAATTTTTTAGCACCCGTGATTGGTGAGTTTGGTATCACGCTTATTTGCGTATTCATTGCCTTTTCGCTCTATCGTTTGATAAGCAAAGATATTAAATCGTTGATTATTTCTGTCGTAGTACTTACAGGCTTATATTTTATCGCAAATGGCAGCCCTACAAAGTATCAAGACAAAACAATCAAAACAGTTCTCGTACAAGGTAATATTAAACAGCACTTACGCTTTGAGCCGTCAGAGTTTTGGAATACCATGAGTAAATACCAAGACATGACCCGCCTGCATTGGAATGCTGATTTAATAGTTTGGCCTGAAGCCGCTGTTCCAGAGCTCGAAGCATTGGCCAGTGAGTATTTAACGGGTCTTGATAGCGCTGCCACATTTAATAATACGGCACTTATTACAGGTATCGTTGATTACCAATACGACACCCGTAATATTTTCAATACCCTAATTGTACTTGGTAAAAAAGAGCTGGAAGATAGCGAAGGCCACTATCAGTATTTAGCTAAAAACCGCTATCAAAAGCATCAGTTATTGCCGATTGGTGAATTTGTGCCATTTCAAGAATTACTGCGCCCAATCGCGCCATTGTTTGATTTGCCTATGTCATCTTTTACCCGCGGCGATGAAGTGCAAAACAATTTACGGGCAAATGGCTTAAATATTTTACCTGCAATCTGTTATGAGATTGCTTTTGCTAGTTTAGTTCGTGGCAATTACCGCAGTGAATCTGATATTTTATTCACGGTTAGTAACGATGCGTGGTTTGGTGACTCACATGGCCCGCATCAGCATATGCAAATAGCGCGTATGCGTTCCCTTGAATTACAGCGCCCGCTGATTCGAGTGACGAATAATGGTATTAGCGCTGTTTACGACCCCATCGCTAAATCACAATTAGCTATGCCGCAATTTAAAGCCGATGTACTCGAGGCAACAATTACGCTCATCAAAGGCGATAGTATTTATAGCCAATACGGCAATTTGCCAGTATGGGTTGTGGTGATATTACTCAGTGCTGCTGGCGTGATTGTAAGATTCAAAAAGTAACCATTAAAAAAGGCTTCATGATGAAGCCTTTTTTTGTGTTTTAAGATTCTATCTTTATCAACTCGACATCAAATATCAGTAATGAGCCAGCTGGAATACTACCAACGCGCTTACGCCCGTAAGCAAGCTGCGGCGGAATATAAAAGGTGAATTTATCCCCTTCGCTCATTAACTGTAACCCCTCAGTCCAACCGGCAATCACTTGGTTTAAACCAAAGCTAATTGGCGAGTTACGTACTACTGAACTATCAAATACGCTGCCATCCATAAGCGTGCCATGGTAATGCACTTTAACTTTGCTAGTCGCATTGGGTTTTTCGTCATTCCCTGCACTTTGCTCTATTTTGTATTGCAAACCTGAAGCTGTTTCGTGTACATCATCAGCTTGACTATTGGTTGCTAAAAAATCAGCAGCGAGTTTTTCATTTTCAAGGGCTTGCAGCTTAGCCTTTTTGCTATTTTTAAAAATTAAGAAACAAAAAATACCAATAATCAGTAAAAGTATTAAATTAATCATTCTGCGTCCTTCTCATCATCATTATCGCCATTAACGATATCTGCAATATTTGCCAGTCTTGCAAGTGCTAATGCATTGATAGAGCCATCAGGGTAGCCTTGCTCGGTCATTTCGCCAGCTTCTTTTTCCATTAATAGACTCAACGCTTGATCTACTGTTTCAACGGCATAAATATTAAAACGACCTTTTTCGACAGCGTCGAGCACTTCATTATCAAGCACTAAATTCACTTGGTTTGATTTAGGGATGATCACCCCTTGCTCGCCAGTTAAGCCTCGCATTTTACATAACTTAAAGAAGCCCTCTATTTTCTCGTTTACACCACCAATTGATTGCACATCCCCGTGTTGGTTGATAGAGCCAGTTAATGCAATTGATTGGCTAATAGGTAGATTCGTTATTGCTGATATAAGCGCACACAACTCCGCCAGTGACGCGCTATCACCGTCGATATAGCCATAACTTTGTTCGATTGCGATATTAGCACTGAGCGTCAAACTAAATTGCTGAGCGTATTTATTACCTAAGTAACCGGTTAATAGCATCACCCCTTTGGAGTGAATTGCTTTACCCAGTTCTGCTTCGCGTTCAACGTCAATCACGCCATCAGCACCTGCATAAACAGTGGCTGTAATGCGTGCTGGTGTACCAAATGAAGTATCACCAATGTGCAGCACAGTTAAACCATTCACTTTACCCACAGCATGACCTTCAGTGGCAATTAAAATTTGCCCCTCTTTGATGTCACTTAGCATGGTCTCAGAGATTTGCCCTGTGCGGTATTGCTTGCCAACAATCGCCTCATCAATATGATGAGCATCTATTACAGTTTGGCCATCCTGCTTTGCATAGAAGCTTGCTTCTGCCACTAATTCTAGTACATCAGCAAAACGCGCAGAGAGCTTGTTATGATGCTCTGCTTGGCGGTAGCTAAACTTAAGCAAACGCGCCATAGCGGCTTCGTTTGTCGTGCAATGTAATGTTTGCTGACAGTATTCAGTCACCTTGGTAATGAACTGATATTGCAGTTTATCGCTACTTGGCAAGTAATAATCAAAGTCAGCCAGTACACGAAACAGCTCAGCAAACTCTTCGTCATACTCACCAATGGTGTAATAAAGGTCTCGTGAGCCTAAAAGCACTATTTTTACATCAAGAGGAATAAGCTGCGGGCGTAACGTAAAGCTACTTCCTACTGAGCTGTCTTGATAGGGTAAGTCGTTTTTGATTTGATGCGTTTTTAAAGACAGTTTAAGTCCATCCCATACTTGTGGGTTAGCCATGACTTTCTCGGCATCCATAATCAAATAGCCACCATTCGCACGGTGCAGTGCTCCTGGTTGGATTGAACGGTAACTGGTGATAAGCGAACCTTGTGAGGTTGCATATTCAATTTTGCCGAAAATATTGCCAAAGGTTGGATTCGGTTCATACACCACAGGGGCAGCATCACCTTCTTTGTACTCCACCAGAATGTTTGGCGCAAAGAAGTCAGTTAGCATGCCTTTACGGTCAAAGTCTTCTTTGTTTTCATCGTTGTCATCATCGTCAAGCCACTCAAGTACAGCATCGATGATTTCTTCGCGAATGTCTTTTAAGTAACGCAGAACACCAATATGTGTAGCATATTTATGCTCAAGTGCTTTAATCAAGGGTTTAGTAGCAAGCTCTGCGGTTGATTTTTTTAAGTTACGTAATTTTTCTGAGGATTCACGTTTCCAGCGTGGTAGCTCAATTAGCGCTTCTATTAACGCATCTTCAAGCTTTTCAATGACCTCATAAAACTCGTCTCGAAGTGGTTCATCAAGGGATGAAAATTCTGTATCACTGAGCTGTTTGCCATTAACTAAAGGCGCAAAACCAACAACGCCGTTTTCTTCAATCAACGCCACACTTTGCTCAAGGGCTGCAATTTCCACGGCAGTGATTGCGGCATCGTAAGTATCGGTAAATTCACGGTCGATTGATTTCTTCTTGCGCTGATAACCTGGATTGTCAAATGCAGCAGGAAAAGTATCAAGTACTTCATCAATAAATGAATCTATATCATCAGCTAATTGCTTGCTCTGCCCTGCTTGCATAAACATTGCTATTGGTTCGCGATGATCATCATAATTATTAACATACAGCCACTCGTTAGGCGTTGGGCGCTCTTTAGAATGAGTTGTTAATTTGTCTTTAACGAGAGTAAAGCGGCCAAGTGCGGCTTCCCCCATCACATACACATTGTAACCAGGTAACTCCATACCTAATGAAAAATCAAGCGCACTTTGAGCTCGTTGTTGACCAATAAACGTGAGTGTTTCTGGATAAGGGTTTTTCATGCAAGTGGCTACATGATTGTCGGCAATTTCAGGTGCCAATGCGCTAACAGGTAGAGGGATCAGTTTTTTTGTCATTCTAACTTCTTATTTCCCAGCGTTAGCTGGGCATTATAGGTAACGCCCAGCCCAAGCCTGCGTCACTGATTAAGGTTGTAATGCCTTACGGCTAAAGTAAATACCACCACACTCAATACACGGGGTAATTTGCGTAGCGTGGTAAACATCGTAACTATGCTGGCAATTTTTACATACTAATGTGCCCATGGCTATCCATTCTCCCTGCTGATAGACGCCATTGTGTTTAAAATCTTGATTTAGTGCATGCCATTCAAGTTGTGTTTTGTCTTCGATATGCGATAACTCGTACCAAAGGGACTCTTTTAATTCCATCCAAGCTAAAGAATCATAGTGTTGATCATTTTCTTTGATGTGATCGATATCGCGCTTTAAATAGTCACGATATTGATGAAGCTTTTCTTGTCCTAAGTCTTTGAGTGCTTGCTCTGATTCAACAAACTTATCCATCGCATCTTTTAGCTCGTTGTCTTTAACATCCTTCAGCCATTCGCTTAAGTCTTTAAGCCATGATTTATAATCTGCCATCGTTTACTCCTTCAAAAATGATGAAAAATCAGTACTTACTATAGTCAAGTATAGGTTAACCTGCCCTGAAAGTGAGAATTTCATAAAAGCCCTTATTTGCCGCTGTGATTAGCGTGTATTTTGAGTTATCCTTATCGACAATTTTTTATTAATCTGCAAGAAGTCTGGAATCGTAGATGCAAGAGCAATATAACCCGCAAGACATAGAGTCAAAAGTACAAGCCTACTGGGAAGAAAACCAAGTATTCAAAGTCACTGAAGATGAGAGCAAAGAAAAGTATTACTGCCTATCTATGTTCCCATACCCAAGCGGCCGACTCCACATGGGTCACGTTCGTAACTACACCATTGGTGACGTAGTATCTCGCTTCCAACGCTTGCAAGGTAAAAACGTAATGCAACCTATGGGTTGGGATGCGTTTGGCCTACCCGCTGAAAATGCAGCAATCAAAAACAACACCGCACCTGCAAAGTGGACGTATGAAAACATCGATTACATGCGTGACCAATTAAAGCAATTGGGCTTTGGTTATGATTGGGATCGTGAAATCGCTACATGCCACCCAGAATACTACAAGTGGGAACAATGGTTCTTCACCAAGCTTTACGAAAAAGGCTTAGTATACAAAAAGATGTCAACAGTAAACTGGGATCCAGTTGACCAAACAGTACTTGCGAACGAACAAGTAATTGATGGTCGAGGTTGGCGTTCTGGTGCCATTGTTGAGCAAAAAGAAATTCCACAATGGTTCATCAAAATCACTGATTATGCACAAGAGCTATTAGACGATTTAGACAAACTTGAGCACTGGCCTGAGCAAGTTAAAACCATGCAGCGTAACTGGATTGGTCGTTCTGAAGGTTTAGAAATCGAATTCAAGCGTGCTGATAACGACGATACATTCAGTGTTTATACAACGCGCCCTGATACCTTTATGGGTGTGACATATGTTGCTGTTGCAGCCGGTCACCCAATTGCACAAGAAGCAGCTAAAAACAGTGACGCTGTAGCAATGTTTGTTGATGAGTGTAAAAACACGAAAATCGCTGAAGCAGACATGGCTACCATGGACAAAAAAGGCATTGCAACGGGCTTTTATGCGATTCACCCATTAACGGGTAAGCAAGTACCTATTTGGGTTGCTAACTTTGTATTAATGGATTACGGCTCAGGCGCTGTAATGGCTGTTCCTGCACACGACCAACGTGACTTTGAATTCGCATCAGCTTATGGCCTTGAGATCAACCAAGTTATCGCACCAGCAGCTGGCTCTGAAGAAACAGTTGATTTAGACAACCAAGCATTTACTGAAAAAGGCGTGTTAGTTAACTCTGGTGAGTTTGATGGTCTTGAGTTTGAAGCGGCGTTTAATGCCGTTGCAGATAAACTAGAAGCGCTAGGTGTAGGTGAGCGTAAAGTTAACTTCCGTCTACGTGACTGGGGTGTTAGCCGTCAACGTTACTGGGGTTCTCCAATCCCAATGCTTAGCGACGAAAATGGTGATGAGCTTGCTGCAACTGAAGACATGCTACCAGTTCGCTTACCTGAAGACGTGGTAATGAATGGTGTGACTTCACCAATCAAAGCTGACCCTGAGTGGGCAAAAACAACTGTAAATGGCGCGCCTGCATTCCACGAAACAGATACCTTCGATACCTTTATGGAATCATCATGGTACTACGCGCGTTACTGTAGCCCACGTTTTGACGAAGGCATGATTGAGCCTGGTGCTGCAAATTACTGGTTACCAGTAAACCAATACATCGGAGGTATTGAGCATGCGATCTTGCACTTACTTTACTCGCGTTTCTTCCACAAGTTATTACGTGACTTTGGCTTAGTAAACTCAGATGAGCCATTTGAGCGCTTACTATGTCAAGGCATGGTATTAGCTGATACTTTCTATCGTAAAGATGAGAAAGGCGGTGATATCTGGATTTCACCAACAGACGTACAAACTGAAACAGACGACAAAGGTCGTGTTGTTAAAGCGTGGCACAAAGAAGATGGCGAGCCGGTATTCTCTGCAGGCATGAGCAAAATGTCGAAATCGAAAAATAACGGTATCGACCCGCAACAAGTTATTGCCCAGTACGGTGCAGATACAGTGCGTTTATTCATGATGTTCACTGCGCCACCAGAGCAAACCCTAGAATGGTCTGACTCAGGTGTTGAAGGTGCAATGCGTTTCTTAAAACGTATTTGGAAATACGCCGTTGATGTAGAAACGGTGGGCTATCAAGCACTTGATAAATCTGCATTAAATAGCGACCAAAAAGTACTTCGTCGTGAACTACATAAAGCCATTGCGAAAGTCACTGATGACGTTGAACGTCGTCAAACATTCAACACAGCTATCGCCGCAATCATGGAAATCTCGAACAAGTTGCTTAAAGCACCACTTGCTGATAAGCAAGATGTGGCAATTGCTAACGAAGCGCTTGAGGCATTGCTTATCATGCTTGCGCCTATCACGCCGCATATGTGTCACCAATTATGGCAAGACCTTGGCAAAGAAGGCGACATTTTAGACGCGGCATGGCCTACCGTTGATGAATCTGCACTTGTTGAAGATGAGAAACTCATCATTGTACAAGTGAACGGCAAACTACGTGCTAAGTTAACAGTGCCTGCCGATGCAACCAAAGAGCAAGTTGAAGCCCTAGCATTTGCTGAAGAGAACGTAACTAAGTTCACAGATGGCGTAACAGTTCGTAAGGTTATTTACGTACCTGGTAAGCTGCTTAACGTGGTTGCCAACTAAGATGGCAACGCTTCACGCACTTAAAAACAGACTAGCCCTTGTGCTAGTCTGTGTATTACTAACAAGTTGCGGTTTTCATTTAAAGAAAGCCTCAAACTTACCTGACGATTTAAACGTCATTTCACTGGTGGGTGATGATGAGAAATCGGCCTTATTCGAGCTAGTCGAAAAAGAGTTGATTGCCAGTAAGGTTGAACTTCAGCATAGCGATCGACTATTGCCGGAGCTAACAATTCATAGAGATCGCTTAGAGCGTCAGATCTTATCGTTATTCGACAATGGTCAAGTTGCAGAATATGAATTAGCCTACAGTGTTAGTTACACACTTAAACGACCTGGTCAGCCAGCTATTAACCAAAACTTCGAGCTGTATCGTAATTACCAAGACGACCCTGATAATGCGCTTGCAAAGGCCAAAGAGCTTGACTTGTTATTAAGCGAAATTCGTAAGCAAGCAAGTCGTCGAATTGTACGAGAGTTGTCACAACTGTAATGCGTTGCTATGCAAACCAGCTACCTAGCCAGTTAAAAAAAGGCCTTGCGCCTTTTTACATGGTGTTTGGTGAAGAGCCCTATCAAATTACACAGTGCGTCATGCAAATTCGTCAAGCAGCTAAACAGCAAGGCTTTGATGAAGTTATTAAATTTACACTAATGCCAGGCTTTGATTGGCAAGAAATCATTGCCCAATATCAAAGTATGTCGTTATTTAGTGCGCGTACTTTAATCGAGTTTGACTTAAACGAGCAAAAACCTGGTACGCAAGGTAGCCAAATATTTAAACAGCTCGTAGAGCTTGTCAATCCAGACACTATTTTAGTGTTAAAAGGTGCTAAAGCCAGTCAAGACATTCAACGTAGCGCGTGGTTTAAAGCACTTGATAAACAAGGTGTATTTGTACCTTGCTACCCACTAACAGGGAATCACTTGAGTCGCTGGCTTGATGACCAATGCGACAGTTTAAACCTAAATCTGCACAACAATGCAAAACAAAGCTTAATTGATGCCACTGAAGGTAACCTGCTTGCTTGTCATCAAGAACTTGAAAAACTATCGCTACTGTATGGTAGTGATTTAGTTGATCAACAAGCGGTGATGCAAGGACTACTTAATCAATCTAAGTTTGATATTTTCGATTTAAGCAATGCTCTTTTACAAGGTCAGTCTGAACAAGTCGTTAAAATTATGAGTAAACTTGCTGATGACAACACGGAAGCCATGAGTATCTTTTGGGCTATTAATAAAGAAGCAGCAAGTTTGTTGGCAATGCAACACGGGCGCTTAAATGGTGCCAATATGGCTGATTTATACAAACAGTTTAATATTTGGAAAAACCAACAAGCAACGACTCAACAAGCCCTAAACCGCCTTAATATTAAAGCCCTTGAACAAATCACTAAACACCTAGCGCAGTTTGATGCCGCTTATAAGCAAGGGAATCTAGTTGCACCTTATCAAGCATTAACACATATATGTTTAGTGTTTTGTCAGCCTGTCGAAATGGCACTACCTTGCCATCCAGCATTCGACTAAGCGTGGTGATTGATGATTGCTATTTTTGGTGGCACATTTGACCCAATCCATCTAGGTCATATTAATATGGCTGAGCAATGTGTTCAGCAATGCGGCTTAAATACGCTTTATTTTATGCCCTGCGCAATACCTGCCCACAAAGCTAAGCCAGGTATAAGCGATGAGCACCGCATTAATATGCTCAAACTCGCGATTGAAAACAATCCACATTTTGCCATTGATTACCGAGAACTTAATCGAGAAGGTGCGTCCTATTCACTGTTGAGCTTGCAAGAGCTGCGTGCAGAAAACCCCTCTACACCGATTATGTTTTTAATTGGCATGGATTCATTCAATAACTTAGATAAATGGTTTAAATGGCAAGAAATTGTCAAGCTATGTCATATTGTGGTGTATCAACGCCCAGGGCAATCCTGCCAAGTAATGGGTGAACTGGCTGATTATAAAACACATGCTGAAACGGGTGACCTTCACCAACTAGCGCATAATCCTGCTGGTAAGCTGTTCTTTTTAAATGGCTTACAAGTTGATGCCGCATCCAGTAAAATCAGAAAAAAACTACTTTTAGATGATGACATCACGGAACTTTTACCACACAGCGTCGGTCAATATATCGCGCAGCATCATCTTTACCAAACAGATGAATAAATAGCGGTTGCGTGATAAAATAACAAATTACGATAATTTAATTTTGAGAAAACACTTTGGATTCTAAACAACTACTCGCCTTTGCCCTTGATAAAATCGACGATATGAAAGCTCGTGATGTGGTACAACTCGATGTTCGTGGTAAATCTGATATTACTGACTATATGTTAGTGTGCTCTGGTAACTCTAAGCGTCACGTACAATCAATTGCCGATCACGTTGCCAAAGAGGCGCGTCATGCGGGTGAAGAGCCGCTTGGTTATGAAGGCCAAAACGAAGGCGAATGGGTACTTGTTGACCTAGGTGATGTTGTTGTACACGTAATGCAAGATCAAACACGTGACTTCTATGATCTAGAGAAACTTTGGGGTTAACCCTTAGCAAGAACATAGGTACGCATTTTGAAGATACAATTGATTGCTGTTGGCACAAAAATGCCAGCATGGGTTGAAACCGGATTTACAGAGTATCAACGCCGTTTTCCGCGTGATATGCCACTTGAACTTGTTGAGATACCAGCAGGAAAGCGTGGTAAAAATGCGGATATCAAACGTATTTTACAACTCGAAGGTGAAAAAACCTTGGCGGCTATTCCAAAGGGTAACCGTATTGTTACTTTGGAAGTAACCGGTAAACCAATGGATACGCATCAACTCGCTAAGAGTATGGAGAAGTGGCAACTTGATGGACGTGATGTTAGCTTGTTAATTGGCGGCCCTGAAGGCTTAGCACCTGAATGTATCGCAGCCTCTGAACAAAAGTGGTCACTATCAAACCTAACACTACCGCACCCTTTAGTGCGTATTATTGTTGCCGAAAGCCTTTACCGTGGCTGGAGCTTGAATAACAACCACCCTTATCATCGCGAGTAGTAAAACCAATGCGAAAACACAGACCCACGATTCGAGACCACTCGGCTGAAGCAAACTTATTTGCTCGCCGAGCATTTGTGGGTTTTGTGTTTGTTACCCTGCTAATTGGTGTCTTATTATCAAATTTATATAACATACAGGTCATTGATCACCAAGATTACCAAACTCGTTCGAACGATAATCGTATTAAAGTCATTCCGATTGCGCCCAACCGTGGCCTTATCTATGACCGAAATGGAGTATTACTGGCAGAAAACAAACCAGTTTACAATCTTGAGGTGATCCCTGAAGATGTCGACGACCTCGATAAAGCGCTCACAGCTGTTCAACAGATTATCGATATCAGTGAACAACAAAAAGCTGACTTTTTAGATGATATAAAGCATAACCGTCGCTTTAAAAGCCAAGTACTCAAATCACGATTAAATGAAACCGAAGTAGCAAAGTTTTCGGTAAATCAGCATAAATTCCCAGGGTTTAGTATTGAAGCTCGCCTAGCTCGCTACTACCCATATGGTGACACATTAACTCATGCCCTAGGTTATGTTGCTAAGCTTAATAAAAAAGAGCTTACAAAACTCGAAGCGGAGGATCAGGCGACTAACTACCGTGCCACCCATGATATCGGTAAGCTGGGTATCGAAAAGTATTATGAAGAACTTCTGCATGGCATGGTTGGCTCACAACGTGTTGAAGTAAATAACCGTGGTCGAGTAATTCGTACTTTAAGCCTTACCCCTCCAGAGCCTGGCCATGATTTAGTGCTTACCCTCGATATAGGTTTACAACAAATTGCCCAGCATGCCTTAAAAGATATGCGTGGTGCGGTTGTTGTGCTTGATGCCAAAGATGGCGGAGTATTGGCGCTATACTCAAATCCAAGCTACGACCCTAACTTGTTTGTTCATGGTATCAGTAGCAAAGATTACAAAGAATTACTAAACCCTGATCGACCACTTATAAATCGTACAACACAAGGCCGATATGCCCCTGCATCAACAGTGAAGCCGCACATGGCTATTTTAGCATTGGAAGAAGGGCTGGTTACCGAGCAAACACAAATTTGGGATCCCGGCTTTTTTCAAATACCTAATGTTGAGCACAAATGGCGTGACTGGAGGCGTTGGGGCCATGGTCATGTCGATGTTTACAAAGCCATTGAAGAGTCATGTGATACCTACTTTTACGATGTAGCTTATCGACTAGGCATCACTAAAATCAGTGACTTTATGACTCAGTTTGGCTTTGGCGAGCTCTCTGGTATTGATATTCATGAAGAAACAACGGCAATTATGCCATCCAAAGAATGGAAAGAAGCCCGTTTCAGAGAATCGTGGTGGCGAGGCGATACAATCTCAGTGGGTATCGGACAAGGATATTGGACCGCCACTCCGATGCAAATAGCCAATGCAACTAACATTTTGGTGAACCGTGGTTTGGACCACCCTCCTCACCTTGTGCAAGTAGCCAAAAAAGAAAACGAAGTAACGCAAATCAATAATGAAGAAAAGCCTCCCGTAGTACTTAAAAATCCACATCACTGGCAAATTGCACTTGATGCGATGCACAACACGGTGCATAAAGTCACAGGGACAGCCCATAAAGCATTTAAAGGGGCGACCTATGACCCTGCTGGTAAAACGGGAACTGCGCAAGTTGTTAGTATTGCGCAAGGTGAACGTTATGATGCTAAATCATTAAAAGAGCGACAACGCGACAACGCGATTTATATTGGCTTTGCACCTTATAATGACCCGCAGATTGTTGTTTCTGTGGTCGTAGAAAATACTGGTGGTGGTAGTACAGTTGGTGCACCAATCGCCCGCCAGTTAATGGATTACTACTTTTCAGCTAACCCTATTCAAACAGCTCAAAGTGATGCGCTATGATCCCATTAAATAAAAAGCGCTCTATTTGGCAGCGCCTTCACCTCGATTTACCACTGCTCATTGCCCTAATGGCTATGATGGTAGCGAGTCTTGCTATTGTGTACAGCGCCAGTGGCCAAGATTCAGCAATGATGGTTCGCCATGCAACTCGCATGTTTGGCGCTGTGCTAGGTATGTTTATTCTTGCTCAATTTTCACCTAACACATTAAAAAGCATGGTTATACCCCTTTACTGTGTGGGGCTTTTGATGCTGGTTGGTGTTTTGCTATTCGGCGTTAGCTCAAAAGGAGCTCAACGTTGGCTTGATTTGGGCGTAACTCGATTTCAACCGTCTGAATTAATGAAAATAGCCGTTCCTATGATGGTTGCATGGTATATCGGGCGTAACCACTTACCACCGAGAGTCATCCACCTGATTATTGGCTTTGCAATCGTGATGGTACCAACCGTCTTAATAAAAGAGCAACCTGACTTAGGTACCTCGATTTTAATCGCCAGTTCTGGCATCTTTGTGTTGTTTTTGTCTGGTTTAAGTTGGCGCTTGATTGGTTTTTTTAGTGCAACCATCGCGCTCGCAGCATGGCCATTTTGGCATTATGGAATGCACGACTACCAACGCCAGCGGGTACTCACGTTTTTAGATCCTGAAAGTGACCCTCTTGGTTCTGGCTACCACATAATTCAGTCAAAAATAGCCATTGGTTCTGGTGGTATAGAAGGAAAAGGTTGGTTGCAAGGTACACAATCACAACTCGAATTTTTACCAGAAAGGCACACTGACTTTATTTTTTCAGTACTCAGTGAAGAGTTTGGTCTTTTTGGCGTGTGCTTACTGCTTTGCATGTACCTATTTATCATAGGTCGCGGACTCTATATTGCTGTTAATGCTCAAGATGCATTTGGTAAACTTCTAGCTGGAGCACTCACGTTAACCTTTTTTGTTTATGTATTTGTAAATATTGGCATGGTATCGGGCTTACTTCCTGTTGTGGGTGTTCCCTTACCATTAATTAGTTACGGTGGCACATCGATGGTAACCCTGATGGCCGGATTTGGCATCATTATGTCCATCGCTACCGATAAAAGGATGCTTTTAAAATAATGATAAACCGAGTAAATCTTCTATTTATTGTTTTAATGTGTGTGTTACTTACAGCATGTAGCTCCTCTTCACAACGAGGCAGGTATGCAATGGAACATGATGCTGCTCCGCTGCGTAAACCTACAGAGCTTGAAATGCAAGATGCCGTCGTCACACCAGTTGTAAAAAGTGCAAGTGCGGGTCGTCCTTATGAAGTGCTTGGTAAACGCTACACACCGATGCTTGATGAAACCGGTTATTCTGAGGAAGGCATTGCCTCTTGGTACGGTCGAAAATTTCATAATTATCACACCTCTAACGGCGAAATATACGATATGTTTGCTATGTCTGCCGCTCATAAAACACTGCCTTTACCCAGTTTTGCCCGTGTGACTAATCTAGATAATGGTAAATCTGTCATCGTTCGAGTAAATGACCGCGGCCCTTTTCATGATGACAGGCTAATTGACCTGTCTTATGCAGCCGCTTACAAGCTAGGCTATTACACAAAAGGTACAGCGCGTGTTAAGGTTGAAGCAATTACACTTGCCGATTCTGCCCCACGTTTAAGTTACATACAGGTTGCTGCAGGCAGTACACTTGCTAACGTCGAAGCTCTCGCGTTTCAATTGCGTCAGCAATACCATGTACCAACAAATATTGTTGAAAAAGACGGAATTTATCGTTTGCGACTCGGTCCAATCAAAGATGCTGCTGAAGCACACACTGTCTTGAACAAATTAAAACAAAACCAATTTCAGAACGCGTTCTTGCTTTACAGTGAGTAAGACCTTTAGAATAGGTTAACGCGACATGTTTAACTTTAACCATTAATGAGTATGATGAAATCTATAAAATATAAAATCTTAAGTGGCGTTTGTGGCCTTGTTTGCACTGCTAGCGTTTTCTCTGCAACAGCCCAAATCATCCCTGCCCCACCTCAAGTTAATGCGAAAGGTTACTTCTTGGTTGATTTCACCACCGGTAAAGTGATCGCAGAAGGCGAAGCCGATACCAAATTGGCGCCTGCAAGTTTAACCAAAATGATGACCAGTTATGTAATTGGTACTGAAATTAAAGCAGGTAACATATCACCTACCGATATGGTTACAGTGAGTGAAAAAGCGTGGGCAAAGAACTTCCCTGAATCATCAAAAATGTTTATCGAAGTAGGTAAACAGATCAGTGTTGATGACCTTAACCATGGCATCATCATTCAATCTGGTAACGATGCCTGTGTGGCAATGGCCGAGCATATTGCTGGCAGTGAAAGTGCATTTGCTGATTTAATGAATGCTCATGCTGAAAAATTAGGTATGACTAATAGCCACTTTATCAACAGCCACGGTTTAGATACAACTGAGCATTTCACAACTCCACGCGATATGGCGACACTGGGCGCTGCACTTATTCGTGACGTGCCTGATGAATACGAAGTGTATGCTAAAAAATCATTCACTTATAATGGCATTAAACAATATAACCGTAACTCATTGTTATGGGATGAGAGCATGAATGTTGATGGCATCAAAACAGGCCACACATCAGAAGCGGGTTATAGTTTAGTCAGCTCTGCGACTAAAGACGATATGCGCTTAATTGCAGTAATTATGGGCGCAGAAAGTGAGCGCGCACGTAAAGTTGAAAGTAAAAAACTACTTAACTACGGCTTTCGCTTTTTCGAAACAATTACACCGTACAAAGCTGGCGATAGCTTCGCTGAGCAACGTATTTGGATGGGTAACAAAGAAAATGTATCTTTGGGCATTTTAGAAGATACACCGATTACGATCCCTCGTGGTCAACGTAAAAATTTAAAAGCAAACTTTGAGCTTGATAAAACCTTAGAAGCACCGCTTGAAAAAGGGACAAAAGTAGGTACTTTATTTTTACAGCTTGAAGGTGAAGAAATCGCGCAATATCCACTAGTTACACTAGAGGAAGTAGCAGAAGGTAGCTTCTTTAGCAAAATTTATGATTACCTACGTTTACAAATAATGTAATAACGAATAAAAGATTATAAACGCCTTGCATCGCAAGGCGTTTTTTTTTGCCTGAAAAATGATAGAATGCGCCCCATATCAGTCGCGCTGGGTCGAGTGCGTCATAACCTAGTTTGCTTAACGCCAAGAAATGGCCGAGAAAATCTCTATTAAGCACACTCACTGTTTGAGGAGTCACCGTCGTGGTTCAACCTGTTAAAAATACTAAGTTTGATGAGTATTTAGACTTCCCTTGCCCATTTACATTTAAAATCATGGGCTTAGCAAATGTAAACTTGACAGATCAAGTCTTAGAAAAGCTGCAACCTATTGCACCGGGTGATTACGCACCTAAAGTAAAGCCAAGCAGCAAAGGTAATTACGAATCAGTAACGCTTGTTGCAACGGTCACAAGCAAAGAGCACATTGAAGAAATCTATAACGTGATCAGCAACATCGATGACGTACGTCATATGCTATAGGCTGATTACGGAGTAAGTCGTGAGCGAAAGAGAATTAATCGTTCGTCAGTTAGGTCGTCAGCGTTACATGCCTATTTGGCAAAAAATGCAATCTTTTACTGATACTCGTGATGAACATACCGCGGATGAAATCTGGTTAGTAGAACACGAACCAGTATTTACACAAGGCCAAGCTGGTAAAGCAGAACACTTGCTAAACACGGGTGATATTGAAGTTATTCAAGTGGATCGTGGTGGCCAAGTTACCTATCACGGACCAGGCCAACAAATGATGTACGTGCTGTTTAATTTACGTCGTTTAAATATTGGTGTGCGTGAACTCGTCACTTGGTTAGAAGAGTGTATTATAGATACGCTTAAAGATTATGATATTGATGCTTACGCCAAAGCCGATGCACCGGGTGTCTACGTAAACGATAGTAAAGTAGCCTCACTTGGTCTTCGTGTCCGTCGCGGCTGCTCTTTTCACGGTTTAGCACTGAATGTAAACATGGATTTAGCGCCTTTTTTACGGATCAATCCATGCGGCTATGCAGGTATGAACATGGTGCAAACAACTGACCTAAATGGCCCACAAAACCTCGAGCAAGCAGGTGCAGGGCTTGTAAAACACATGATTAAAAAGCTTAATGCTACTGTGGTTAAGCACACTGAAGGGTTTGAAAACGAATGAATAAACCAGTCAAAATGGAACCAGGCGTAAAACTGCGTGATGCAGAGAAAATGGCACTGATCCCAGTTAAAGTTTTACCAACTGAAAAAAACGAGATGTTGCGTAAGCCAGAATGGCTAAAAATTCGCTTACCAAAATCAACCGAACGTATTGATGGCATTAAACAAGCTATGCGTAAGCATGGTTTACACTCAGTATGTGAAGAAGCATCGTGCCCTAACCTATCTGAATGTTTCAACCACGGTACTGCGACCTTTATGATTCTAGGTGCAATTTGTACACGTCGCTGTCCATTCTGTGATGTTGCCCACGGCCGTCCATTAAAGCCAGATGCTGCAGAGCCAGAGAAACTGGCACTGACTATCAAAGATATGAAGCTAAGCTACGTTGTAATCACATCAGTTGATCGTGATGATTTACGCGATGGTGGTGCACAACACTTTGCTGATTGTATCCGCGAGATTCGCAAGCATAACCCTGCGATCACAATTGAAATCCTTGTGCCTGATTTCCGTGGCCGTATGGACCGTGCGCTTGATATCTTAATTGAAACACCCCCTGATGTATTTAATCATAACCTAGAGACTGCACCGCGTTTATACAAGCTTGCTCGTCCAGGGGCTGACTATAAATGGTCACTAGAGCTATTACGCCGTTTTAAAGAAGCACACCCTAATGTGAAAACGAAATCTGGCTTGATGGTAGGTTTAGGTGAAGAAATTAGCGAAATTGAAGAAGTGCTACGCGACCTTCGCGAAAATAACGTTGATATGCTAACTGTAGGTCAATACCTACAACCATCTAAACACCACCTAGCAGTAAAGCGTTACGTGCCGCCAGCAGAGTTTGATGCCTTAAAAGACTATGCAGATGAGATTGGCTTTACGCATGCTGCCTGCGGCCCGTTTGTTCGCTCAAGCTATCATGCTGACCAACAAGCAGCTGGTAAAGAAGTAAAATAATACGCCAATATATAAAACTAAAAAAGCCGCGATATTTTATAATTCGCGGTTTTTTAGTTGCTTAATATTCTCTTCTTCTCTGAGCATTGCAGACTGCTCATGAGCGTATAGTTTAACAAGTTCAGCTTCAGAGATGGGCGTTATAGCCGACACAGTCTGCAAAATCATAGAAGGAAACACGTGCTTAAAAACATACCCAACACGCTCAATGTGAAACTCTGAACTGACTAAAATTAACTTTTGAATGCCCGCTGCTTCTAAAATAGGTTTTGCAAGTGTCGCATCTTCTAACGTAAACCGGCTGGGTGCATTATCTAAAAAAACTTTTTCAGCAACCCCTAAGCTCATTAAATATCGCTGCGTTAAATAACCATGTGGGTGAGCACTGAGATTAAAACTACCGTACCCCCCAGTACATAAAATATAGCTATCTGGGTTATTTAAATACACCTCGAATGCTTTATCACAACGACTTTTTGCAATTACCGATAAGCTGCCATCCGCGTCATTAGGTGCACCGAGTACGACAATCCCTGTTTTCATTTGCAGTCCTTAAACTTGGTATCGGGCTAAAAACATTTTAACCGTTTGCCTAATGATCTCTGTGTTAGCTTTACTGTCTTGTTGCTCAAACCCATAAAGTAACGGATAAAAAATTAATGACTTTAATTGGTAGACAAACTGTTTAGCTGCAAACTCTGCATCTTCAACTTGTAGTTTTTGAGCAAGCGTGGCTTGTTCTAAAAACGTCACTAAATCTTGCATACACCCCATACTATTGTTAGCAAGTGATTTGGCCAAGTCAGGTTGCTGTAACATCTGCATAAAGGCAACTTTTGCTACTTTTAAAAACGCCTTAGAAGTTAATAAAGCAACTTCTTGTTCGGCTATTTGTGTAAGCTGCTCATTGACGGGTTTATCGCTATTAAAGAGCACAGCATTGTCTTTACGTACTTTTTCAAACATAAAGACTAAAATAGCCTGAAACAACACATCCTTATTCTCAAAGTGGTTGTAAACCGTTCGCTTCGAAACCCCAGCTACACTCGCTACCTGATCCATACTGGTATGCTCAAACCCTTGTTGAAAAAAAAGAGTTTCTGCAGCATTTAAAATATCTAATCGCTTTCTTTGTGATAATTTCATCGACCCCTCCGATTACCTAGCCAGTGTAACGCAAAAACAAAAATTGCACTATATGGTTTACTTTTGATGTAAACCATGAAAACGACACTAAACAGTGTAACTTTAGTGGCAATATAAAATTTCTAACATAGCTAGCAATCGCCACTCAGCACAATTAACAGGCGGCAAGTTTCACAATAGCGCTCAAGTTGAAAGACCTCGCTTTAAGAAAACACGAGGTATCTTAAAACGATTCATTTCTGGAAAGAAGATTGATGCAGAGCCCAATAGTAGTAAAATTGAAAGGATGAAAAGTGCATGACTACCCCTTTATCCTGAATAATTAGTTATTGAAAGCGTCTTTGTGGACAGCCTCACTCCCTGCTAATATAGTGAGGATATGTTCAATAAACCAGACAAAATGATGATAACCCACTTAAAATACGCAAGCCTAGCCTTTGCAATTGGTTTAGCGGGCTGCTCAGAGCCTGCATCAAATACCAGTGAAAGCGTAATAAACAATGAAACTGTGAGCATTGATAATGTACGTTCACATATTAAAACACTTGCTTCTGATGAATTTTTAGGTCGTGGACCACTCACTGAAGGCGAAACACTAACAATTAACTACCTAGCAAATGAATACAAAAAGCTTGGCCTTACAGGTAGCTACAAAGGCGAGTTTTTGCAACCTGTTACTATGGCCAAACTCACGCCTGATCAAAACATGACATTGAAAGTGGGTGATTTAAGCTTTAATGCGGGTAGTGATTTTACCGCCCGTACGCAGCAAATTAACCCTGAGATAGACATCGATGGTTCTGATGTTGTGTTTGTTGGCTACGGTATTAAAGCGCCAGAATACAACTGGAATGACTTTGCTGATATTGATGTCAAAGGCAAAACAATCATAGTACTTGTTAATGATCCAGGTTTTGCTACTCAAGATGAGACACTATTCACTGGTAATGCGATGACCTATTATGGTCGTTGGACTTACAAATACGAAGAAGGCGCACGTCAAGGTGCAAAAGCTGTTTTCATCGTCCACGAAACAGCCCCTGCTGCTTACCCTTGGGGCGTTGTAGAAAGCTCTAATACCGGCAGTAAATATACCTTAATCGACCAAGATAAAAATGCCTCAGACGTTCCTGTTATGGGTTGGATTGATGAACAAGCTGCCAATGAAATATTCGCGCAAGCAGGTTTTGATTATCAAACTGAAAAAGCTAACGCATTAAAAGCAGACTTTCGACCCGTTGATTTAAAAGCTAAGGCCGAACTGACGCTTAAAAGTGATATTTCACAAGCAAAATCTCATAATGTGGTTGCTACACTCACTGGTAGTCAAACCCCTGAAGAGTACATTGTTATTGGTGCACATTGGGATCATTTTGGTACCAAGCAAACTGATGATGGTCTGAAGATTTACAATGGTGCTGTTGATAATGCATCTGGGAGCGCAGCGACAATTGAAATTGCTCGCATTCTTAGTGAAATGCACAAGAAAAAGCCATTTAAACGCTCTATTATCTTCGCCAACTTCACCGCAGAAGAAACTGGCTTAATTGGCTCTGAGCAGTTTGCTACCGGTGAGATTGTGCCTACAAAACACATGGTGGCACTACTAAACATTGATGGCATGAATGTGCTTGATGGCGTTGATTACATTTTACAATACGGCAAAGGCATGTCTGAAATGGAAGACTACCTAGCTGATGCAGCCAAAGCACAAGGCCGCCACGTCAAAATGGACCCAAGACCACAAAACGGTCTGTTTTTCCGCTCAGACCACTTCTCTTTAGCTAAACAAGGTGTGCCTAGCTTGTTGTTTATGAGCCTAGGTGATACTGATCCAGACTACATTGCTCATAAATACCATAAAGAAGCAGATGACTATTCGCCACAATGGTCAATGGGTGGCGTTGAGCAAGATATTGAACTGATTGTTGATATTGCTGCCAAGCTTGCCAATAACGGTGATTGGCCAAAGTGGAAAGCTGATTCTGACTTCAAAGCTCGCCGTTTAGAAGATAGGAAATAATTAAGCATTCGCTGAATGACGCTAACTCGAACAATCAGACTCGATGAATGAAATTGAATTTGATTGTTCGAATTTTTTGCCTTATTCATTTAATTTTTCACCTGCAGGGGGCGCTTTAAAATCTTCTATCGATAAATAACCGATTTCCTTATGGGTATTTAGCCGCTCTTCGCTCATCTCATTGGGAAATACCAACGATGGATCCTTACTAATATCCGAAGTAAAAAACATTTTGTAATAATAAAGCTTGCCCTTTTTATATTCCTTTATCACAGTGAAATGGCTTTTTTCCAGCTCTGTTCCAATTGAAGTTGCCGCAGCAATTATAGAGAACGCACCTTGAGCATCCGTATCAATAATATCAACCTCTAAAATAGAAAAATTTGAGCCTCTTTCTATTTCTTCAATCGTCATCTTAAACCCCTTTTGATCGTAGGCTTTATAGTAGAGCTCGTCTCCTTTAGCGCTTAGGTTCATCGACAAAAATAATACGAGAGTTATTAGATATTTCATTACATCTTCCTTAATACAACTTCCTTTATTCAGGGCGTCTCCGCCTCTAGCTAAACTCTGAAGCGGCGCCTAACACCTGCCGGAATTGGTTTGTTAAATATCACTCAGCAAACGATATGCTAAAAATGCTTAACTATGCTTTTTTATAAAGTCGAGCACGGCATTATTAAATAATTCAGGTTGTTCCCACTGAACAGCATGCCCAGCCTCTGGGACGATAAGCGTTTCACTATGAGGAACTTCTCGAGCAGCTGCTCGCATCATAGAAGGCGGTTGATATAAATCAGCTCCCCCTGTAATAAAAAAGGTAGGTATATTAGCGTTTCTAATTTTTTCCCATGTGATTTTACTCTTAGCTTCTTGCCCATGCCAAACTCCATCCCCTCTCGATTTTTTGGCCATTTCAACCCATTCTCTAACGCCATCAGGGTGGGCCCAGCGGTAAGAAGCTCCAAGCTCTTTAAATTCGGGCGGCAAGTCAGAAAAAGCTTTAGGCAGAATAAAGTCTAACCGTTCATCTATATTTTTATCCCATAAGCCGAATAAGCTGCAAACGATTGTCATACTGAGTAGTTTTTCAGGGTAAGAAACAACATAATCCGAAACGGCGAAGCCTCCTGCGGCCAAACCCAGAATATGAAATTTCTCTATGCTTAAAAACTCAACTAATGCATTAAGATCATCAGCATAATTGCCTGTATCATCTTTTGAGCCAGCGGGTGAGCCAAAATAACCTCTCCTAGAGTAGGCAACTGTTCTAAAGCCAGCTTTTGCAAAAACAGGTTGTTGATAAGGCCAAGTTAATGCACTCCCCCTACCTGGGTGTGAGAGAATAATAACAGGACCCTCGCCACCTGTGTCCCAATAATAAAGTCCAGCTCCTCCTGAAAGAGGTAAGACACCTTCGGTTGCAGGAACCTGTTTTGGTATAGGTAAATATTTAGGCTCTATTTTACTTGCATTAACAGGTGTGCCATTTGTTTGCGCCTGAGCATTTCCAACAACAGTACCAGCGACTGCAATGGTTGCCATTGCGGTCGCTTTTTTTAATAAGTCTCTTCGGCTGTTACTGATTTTTCCTACTTGTTTTTTCATTCTGCTTCCCTGAACACACATTAAATCACAGTAATTATTAATGCTTACCTGCCAGTAGGTGTCATTAAATAAATACCAAGCTTATGCCATAACACTAAGCCAAATTTCCAATTACTTAAGGCCGAAAAATAGCACTAACTTTTTAATTTTAACAAGTTAGCAGCATTATTTATGAATGACAATTAGATTCTGTACTGTAATAAGCAAGTGATGAACTAGGCAAAAGTCAATTTTTTCAGCATATGAAGCACGATGAGTTTGGATATAAAAAGACCCCCAGTAATTGGATTATCCAACGAGTGGGGGTCACTTCAAATAGCTCGGTTTTCTAGTCAAAAATGACTTTACCCGTTAAGCTTCGCCTTTAGCGACTGTGCCTCTGCTTGCACTTCATCTGGGCCGTTGTTGATGACATCTTCAATAGCCTGTAAAGCTGAATCAAAATCGTCAATTTCAATATATGCTCTTGCTAAATCAAGCTTGGCAGAATAACCACCGCTCTCTGCATCAACGTCTGTAGGGTTATCACCTGCTAGTAAGTCATCAAAGTCACTTAAGCCGACATCCATATCCACATCGTCATAAGGCTCGTAATCAAGCGCTTCATCATCACTTTGCTCTAGCAATGAATCAATATCCACAAACTCATCACTGGCCGTAGTCTCTGTTGAAGTGCTGTCAGGTTCTGTAGCTTCTAGCTCATCATTATTTAAGTCGTCAATTTGTAGGTCTTCATTTAGAAGCGCATTAAAATCAACATCAAATTCACTGGCATCGGCAACATGGCTATCATCAGGTTCGGCAAGTTCATTCAATAACGCATCAAAGTCTGTTTGCGTAAGATCAGCCATGAAATCATCGTCGATATCATCATCTGAAATATCACTGAAGTCATCCGTTGAAGCTGGCTCTTTATCAGCTAGTGTCTGCTCCTGTTCGTGCTCAGTACCTAAGTCAAGTAGGTTATCATCTTCTTGTGTGTTCTCGTCATCAGAGTCGAGTAAGTCATCTTCTGTAAACTCATTGTCGATGAGAATCTCATCGTCAAAGTCATCGTCTAGCTGATCGACACTCGCCGTGGCAAGAGAGTCTGCTAAGTCTTGCTCTGCTTGACTCGGGGTTAACTCTGTTTCATTGGTTGTTTCGTCGGCAATCTCGTCTGCTTCTAATTCATCAAATTCAAGCTCTGGATACTCTTCCAACTCTTGGCTTGGGGTAACCATATCTTGTGATAATGGCTCATCGTCAGCGTCTAAATCAACGTCATCGACAGGCTCTTCTTCAGCGAGCGGATCATCGCCAAGATCGATTTCTACTTCTTCAAAATCTTCATTTGGTTCATCTATTGACCAGTCAGGTGCTGCGACATACTCTTCCTCTTCACCAATTTCGCTAAGAAGCTCATCAACACTCTTTAATGATGGATCATCATATTCATCTAAGCTATCGTCATCATCTAGCAAGTCATCACTGTTTTCACTAAAGTCAGTGTTGATAGCTTCATCAATATCAACTTCGTCAATGTCTGCATCATCGTTTAACTCCGATGCAAGCTCCTCTACGCGGGCATCATCAATTGCTTGTTCTGCATCAGCAAGATCTTCGAGTGAGTCAGTGAGATTTTCATCATGCTCAGATAAGGGCTCTGAATCAGAGAGTTCTGAAATTTGTGCTTGCGTATCTTGCTTTAATTCATTTGCCTCTTGTATTAGCTCATCAATATCATCAAGTGCTAATTCGTCATCACCATTGAGTGAATCATCTAATTCATCCTCATCGATAAGCGACCCAATATCATCGACATCGAGTACATCATCAATGTCGTCTTCATCAACAAGTGCATCCGCATCTGGCTCAACGTGTGCTGGCTCATCCGCTTGCTCTTCTGCGGCTTCGTCGATAAGTGAGTCAATATCTTCAACATCGAGTGCATCATCAATGTCGTCTTCATCAACAAATGTATCCGCATCTGGCTCATCCGCTTGCTCTTCTGCGGCTTCATCGATAAGTGAGTCAATGTCATCGACATCAAGCTCGTCTTCATCAACAAGTGCATCCGCATCTGGCTCATCTGCTTGCTCTTCTGCGGCTTCATCGGTGAGTGAGTCAATGTCATCGACATCAAGTGCATCATCAATCTCATTTTCATCAACAAGTGCATCCGCGTCTGGCTCAACGTATGCAGGCTCATCGCTTTGTTCTTCTGCAGCTTCATCGATAAGTGAGTCAATATCATCGACATCGAGTGCATCATCAATCTCGTCTTCATCAACAAGTGCATCCGCATCTGGCTCAACCTGTGCTGGCTCATCCGCTTGCTCTTCTGTAGCTTCATCGGTGAGTGAGTCAATATCATCTAAATCAAAGTCGTCCTCAATGTCATCTTCATCAACGAGTGAATCAGCGTCTGGCTCCACGTGTGCTGGCTCATCCGCTTGCTCTTGTGCGGTTTCATCGATGAGTGAGTCAATATCATCGACATCGAGTGCATCATCAATCTCGTCTTCATCAACAAGTGCATCCGCGTCTGGCTCAACCTGTGTTGGCTCATCGTTTTGATCTTCTGCGGCTTCGTCGATAAGTGAGTCAATGTCATCTAAATCAAAGCCTTCCTCAATATCATCTTCATCAACGAGTGCATCCGCGTCTGGTTCAACTGGAGCTTGTTTATCGTTTTGCTCTTCTGCGGCTTCGTCGATAAGAGAGTCGATATCATCTAGATCAAAGTCGTCCTCTATTTCATCTTCATCAACGAGTGCATCCGCGTCTGGCTCAACTGAAGCTTGTTCATCGTTTTGATCTTGTGCGGCTTCGTCGATAAGTGAGTCAATGTCATCTAGGTCAAAGTCGTCCTCTATTTCATCTTCATCAACGAGTGCATCAGCGTCTGGTTCAACTGGAGCTTGTTCATCGTTTTGCTCTTCTGCGGCTTCGTCGATAAGTGAGTCAATATCATCTAGGTCAAAGGCATCCTCTGCTTCATCTACATCAACAAGATCACCTTCTTCAACAGGTGCTGGTTCAGAGTCGTCTGTTTGTGCTTCATCGATTAAACTATCTATATCGAAATCGTCTTCATCGATCAGTTCCGCATCAGGCTCAGTTGAAGGTTCGTCGAGTAGATCATCAATATCATCGTTATCAATACTTGCTTGTGTATCATCTGCTGCGTCTTGTTGCTCATCAATCAAGCTATCGATATCAAAGTCTTCTTCGGCAAGTTCTTCACTTAAGGCGGCCATTTCATCATTTGAAGAGCTTGATTCAAGCGAATCATCAAGGCTGTCATCGTTTTCAAATAAATTATCAATATCATCGGCGCTTAAAATATCACCAGAAGTGTCTGCACCTGATGCTTCGCTATCGAGATCAATTTCATCGCCTAAGCCGTCATCATCAGATTGGTCAAAGTCTTGCTGTAAGAATGAATCAAGTTCATCATCTTCAATCGCTTGTTCTGGCGTATCATCATTAAAGACAATATCGTCACTCAAGAGTCCTTCAAGCTCGTCTTGATTTAAAACATTGTCATCGTCTTCATCAAAGGCATCATCTATGCTGTCATCAAAAATAATGTCATCATCAGGCAGCATATCTTGCTCTAAATCGTCATCATCTAGACGAACACTGAGATCATCGCTATCTTGCTCAGGCTCAGGTACAAGGGGATCAGAGTCAATTATAGGATCTAGCTCTTCTTCGGAAGAGAAGCTTGGGCTCTGCGGCAAAAACTCATCGTCATCTGTCGACTCTGGTTCACTGCGGTTGCGTTTTTTCAAAAACATAATCACGCCGCCAATAACCAGTAATGCAGGAATAAACATTAATGCGCCCAGAACAAATGGGTTGCTCAAAAGAGACGAAAAGTTAATCCCACTGTCCTGTTCAATCTTTTTTGCTCTTTGCTGCTCAATTATTTCGTTTTGCTTATCAATCAGCTCTTTAAGTTGCTTTTGAATTTCGCTATCTTGGCCAAGCTGATTACGAACAGTTTCAAGCTCTTTAGAAATACCCGTAAGTTGGTTTTTTAACTTATTGTTCTCTTCTAAAATCTCTTCAACATTTTCTACAGAGGACTTAAATTGCTTTTGCAACTCAACCAGTTGCGTACCCTGCTCAGCTTTAATGGTGTTAATTTCTTGCTTTAACTCTTGTTTAGCTTCATCAACATCAACTTTACGGGCTTGCGTTACTTTCTTTTGAGATTCATTAATTTGTGCTGTCGTTAACGTGCCATTTTTCTTTCTCTCCCATAATTCATCGTCTTGCTCAGAACGTGCTTTTGCAAGCGTTGCGTTAACAGCTCGCATTTCCGCAATTGTAGGGATTTTAAGATAGGCGCCATCACGCATGTGATTAAGGTTTTGATCAAGAAACGATGATGGATTTTTCTCATACAGAGCCTGCATGACTTGATAGATACTCACTGAGTTATCAGGGCGAACTTTAGCCGCAATACGCCATAAAGTATCGGTCGGCTTAATTGGACCAATTGAGCGCCCCTGCGCACCATAATCGACACCTTTGGGGCCTTTAAGAGTGGTGCCTTCATTAGAGTAAGTTGGTGTTATCACCAATGCAGACGCTAATAAAAAGAGTGTAGCTAAACCGCGCATGCTGATCCTTTCGTGTTTTAAATGTTAACGCAGCAACTGTCGTTGCTTAAACATTGAGTAATTCTTGCAGAATTGAATTCTTAATTATGTTTTCTTGCAAACTCTATTCCAGCTGCAAACTATAAACCAGTTGGGCTACAATATCTATTGCAACACATTGATAGTAAATAGCTTAAATAATCGCGGCTGAGATATATTTTTATTGTTATGGTTAAGTTTATACGCTTTTACGGCGTATGCGGCAATAATTTGGCAGTGAATTCACAAAAAAAGCGGCAACTCGCCGCTTTCTCCGTTTTTAATTCAGCCTAAATCATCAGATTTAAAGATAGTTTGCAATTAGCTCTTCTGCAATTTGCACACTATTTGTGGCTGCGCCTTTACGAGTGTTATCACTCACAACCCACATATTTAGTCCGTGCGGATGAGAAATATCTGCACGCAGACGACCTACGTAAACAGTATCGTTGCCGCTTGCATCAGAGACCGCTGTTGGGTAATCGGCTAAATCATCAATAAGCTCAACCCCCTCGGCATCATGTAGTAACTGTTTTACATGTTCTAAATCAACCGGCATACGCGTTTCAATGTTAATTGCTTCACTGTGGCCAAAAAATACTGGCACACGCACACACGTAGGGTTAACAACAACACTGCTATCACCAAGGATTTTCTGTGTTTCGTTTACCATTTTCATTTCTTCACGCGTGTAGCCATTGTCTTCAAAACTATCGATTTGAGGAATAACGTTAAACGCAATCTGTTTAGGAAAAACAGCATTATCCATAGGGCGTGCATTCATTAAGTTTGCTGTTTGTTTTGCCAGCTCATCAACCGCTTCTTTACCTGCACCTGACACGGCTTGGTAGGTAGACACATTGATACGATCAATACCGTAGGCATCATAAATTGGTTTCAATGCCACTAGCATTTGAATGGTCGAGCAATTTGGGTTGGCAATAATATTACGGTTTCTAAAATCAGCTAAGCTTGATGCGTTCACTTCAGGAATAACAAGGGGTACATCAAAATCGTTTCTAAAGTGCGATGTGTTATCGATAACAACACACCCTGCTTCTGCAGCTATTGGTGCATACTTTTCAGAGACACTGCCACCAGCTGAGAATAAACCAATGTGTGCTTGGCTAAAGTCAAACCCCTCTACATCAAGTACTTCAATCGCTTCACCGCGAAATTGAATTTCTTCACCTGCGCTACGGCTGCTTGCAAGTAAAAATAATTGGTCAACTGGGAACTTACGATCTTCTAACGTATCGATAATTTGGCGACCTACTAAACCTGTGGCACCTAAAACTGCAACATTAAATTTTTGCGACATGTGTTTTCCTCATGAGAATAAAGCTAATGCTCTATTCATTAATTCTAAATCCCAGTGCAGCTAATGTAGCTTCACACGCACTGTTTGCGGCCACCGACAAAGTATTAAACTCACGTCGTGGCGGATAATTTTTACGTAAACTATCAAAACCCTCACTACTAAGCTTGCTGCGCAAGATACCATCATCACGACGCACATCATAAATTAAATGCACCAGTCGGCCGATATCATCCAAGCAAAATGTTTCGCCTAGTGTGACGGCATGACAAATAGGTTCTGGTAGAAAATCTTCTAACGATTTAAGTGCAGCAACCCCTTCTAGTTCACAGACTTTTTGGTAAAGCATTTGCGTACCGCGCGCTTTTCCTTCCTGTGTATGCCCTGCAATGTGTACGCTGGCAAAGCGCACGTGATCAAGCAGAGGGGTCAATATAGTGGGTTCGTTTTCCCATACATCAAGTACACAGTCTAATTTTGCACCTTGCTCAAACACGTCAAGTAACGCTTGATTATCAATCACATCGCCACGGCTTGCATTAATAATGGTCATACCTGGCTTAAGTGCGCTCAGGCGTGCTTTATCTAGCATATGCAACGTTTTATGTGGGCCGTGTTTCACTAAAGGAACATGAAAACTAACAATATCGGCATTAGCTAATAGAGTGTCTAAATCAGTATGGTTGGGGAGTTCACCTGCTTCGTGCTTTGGCGGATCACATAATAGAAGTGTCATTCCTAACTGACTTAGCTTATCGCGTAAACAACTACCAATGCTGCCAACACCTACAATTCCAAGAGTTTTACCTTGCAAAGAGCTGGCATTTTCTTGGCTTAAAGCATATAGGCTACTAATTACGTACTCTGCAACCGCCACGGCATTACAACCAGGTGCACTGCTAAAGGCAATATTTCGCTCAGCAAGTAATTCAGTATCAATATGATCAACACCTATGGTTGCTGTACCCACAAATTTTAATTTATCTGCTTGAGTTAATAAGGCTTTATCTACGTTTGTAACAGAACGCGTTAAAAGTATATCAACCCCTTTAAGTTGCTCAGGCTTTAGGTTACGGCCATCAAATCGCTCAACATCACCAAAATCAGCAAAGTACTGCTCAACCAATGGCATATTTTGATCTGCAAGAATTTTCATCTGTGTGTCCGAGAAGCAGAAAAGTGGCGCTATTGTAACTAAATAATCAGCTTTCGGATAGTTAACAGCTCTGAGGATTTTGCCGTTATCTATAAAAAACTTACGTGCTTAAAAACAAAAAAGCCGAGCAAAAGCTCGGCTTTCATACAAACAAGATAAAATTAACCTTTGTATTTGCTCATAACAAGCGTGGCGTTCGTTCCACCAAAACCAAAACTGTTAGACATAACAGTATTTAATTCTACATCTTGACGCTCTGTCACGATGTTTAAGCCTTTTGCTTGTTCATCTAACTCATCAATATTAATTGAAGGTGCTACAAAGTTATTTTCAAGCATAAGTAGTGAGAAAATCGCTTCATGAACACCGGCCGCACCTAATGCGTGACCAGTCATTGCTTTGGTTGCACTGATCATTGGAGAGTTACCACCAAATACTTCTTGGATTGCGCCTAACTCTTTTACATCACCTACAGGTGTTGAAGTACCGTGTGTATTTAAATAATCAATACCGCCTTCGATACCTTGCATCGCTTGCTTCATACAACGTACAGCACCTTCACCTGATGGTGCTACCATGTCGTAACCATCAGACGTTGCACCATAACCTGTGATCTCTGCATAGATGTGCGCACCACGAGCAAGCGCATGTTCAAGTTCTTCAACAACAACGATACCGCCACCGCCAGAGATAACAAAGCCATCACGGTTTGCATCGTACGTACGCGATGCTTTTTCTGGTGTTTCGTTGTATTTCGTTGACAATGCACCCATTGCATCGAATTCCATTGCCAGTGTCCAGTGCAGTTCTTCACCGCCACCTGCAAAAATAACGTCTTGCTTACCTAGTTGAATTTGTTCAACCGCATGACCAATACAGTGTGCAGATGTCGCACATGCAGAGCTAATTGAATAGTTAACACCTTTAATTTTAAATGGTGTTGCCAGACACGCCGAGGTGGTGCTCGCCATTGTACGTGGAACCATGTACGGGCCTACACGTTTTACACCTTTTTCACGTAGGATGTCTGCGGCTTCTACTTGCCATTTAGATGAACCACCACCTGAACCCACTAATAAACCTGTGCGCTCGTTCGAAACTTGCTCTTCGTTAAGGCCAGCATCTGCAATTGCTTGTGCCATTGAGATATAGGCATATGCAGCCGCATCGCCCATAAAACGCATTGCTTTACGATCAACAAATTCTTTAACATCAATATCGATTTTGCCAGATACGTTACTACGTAGGTTGTAATCAGCAAATTCTTGGTTGAACGCAATACCACTGCGACCCTGTTTTAATGATTCTAATACTTCTTCTTTGTTGTTACCGATGCTTGATACAACACCGATGCCCGTAATAACGGCTCTTCTCATGGGTAATTACCTTAGCTATATACTAAATTATGTTCTATTTTACGCTGAAATTACTCTCGAAGTGGTCAGCTTTCTAGCGTACACATGTACTCTGAATGTGTAGCTTATAAATAACGCCAGACTATTTCAAAGAAAACACGTAAAATAATGAAAAAAAATTCGTTGTTATTTAGTTAAGTCATGATCAAAAACGCAAATATTCATTTTAATCACCTTGGTACACCCGTCGCCGATGAATTTGGCGATGTTTATTTCTCCAATGACGATGGCTTAGCTGAATCGCATTATGTGTTTTATCAACAAAACAATATCTCGCAACGATTACAAAATCATGACCGCAACCACTTTGTGATTGCCGAAACGGGCTTTGGTACAGGGCTTAACTTTTTAAACACATGGCAGCATTTTGCTGCTCACCTTGATAGGCAGCATGCAGAGCAAGAAGTTCAAAATCAACACGACCTTAATCTAAATAACTCCGTTAAACGCTTACATTTTATCTCGTTTGAAAAATATCCAATTAAACGTGATGATCTTGCTGATGCACTCAAGGCATGGCCTACACTAGCCCTTTATAGTGAACAACTTATTGCAAACTACCCTATCAATTTAGCGGGATGTCACAGGCTCGAGTTTGCTAATGGCCGTGTTGTACTTGATCTCTACTTTGGCGATGTACAAGACAGCATTGATGCTATGAGCTATACAAGTGAAGGCATCATTGATGCTTGGTACCTCGATGGCTTTGCCCCCAGTAAAAACCCCGATATGTGGCAACAGAGCCTATTTAATAAAATGCGCACTATTTCGCGCAGTAAAGCCACCCTTGCCACCTTCACCGCAGCAGGATTTGTAAGACGAGGTTTAATAGAGGCTGGCTTTACTATAGGCAAAGCGAAGGGCTATGGTAAAAAACGTGAAATGCTCATTGGCGAATTAGTAAAGCCAAATGAGCAACAATCTGCTCCTGCTTATTTTTCTCACCAGACGAGCAAGTTAAACAATGTGGCTGTGATTGGCGGCGGTATAGCCAGTAGCAGCGTACTATATTCACTGGCTAAAAGAGGGATTACTACCTCATTATTTTGTCAAGATGAAGCGCTTGCTATGGGCGCTTCACATAATGTTCAGGGCGCTGTTTACCCGCACCTACAAGCCAAAAACTCACCGCATAGCGAAATGTTTGCCCATAGCTTTTTATATGCTATGCGCCTTTATCAGCAATTACTTGATGCTGGCTTTGACTACCCTCACCAATGGTGTGGTGTGTTACAACATGCAGTAAAACAAGGCCTTGCCGATAAGCATCAAAACCTTGCCAATAAAGAGCTCTGGCCAACTGAACTAATGCGTAATGTTAGCGCCTGCGAAGGTGATGAAATTGCTGGTGTTGACACAGGCTATTCAGGTGTATTTTTTGAAAAAGGCGGCTGGGTCAACCCACCTGCACTGGTAACAGCACTATTTAATGCGGCCAACTCACTAAGCACGATTAACAGTCATTTTAATTGCCATATTAAACAGCTCGAAAAAACCGCCGCAGGTTGGCTTTTACATACACAAGAGCAAACATTTGGCCCATTTAGTGATGTGATTAATTGTGCGGGTGAGCACAGCGACCAATTTAGCCAAACTCAAGCATTACCCGTTGTAGGCGTTCGAGGGCAAGTTTCCCATGTTCAAGCTAGTACGTCATCGAAGCGCTTAAAAACCGTACTCTGTCACAAAGGCTATTTTACACCTGAATATCAAGGCCATCACTGCATGGGAGCGACATTTGAAAAAAACTCGAAAAGCCGCGAAGTAAAACAGCAAGACAACCAAACAAACCGCGAGCAATTACTTAGCTTTTACCCAAGCAGCGAGTTTGCCAACTCCTTAGGTGAGATAACCGCAGCAAAAGCCGCGGTAAGATGTACCTTTATTGATCATCTGCCCATGGCTGGTGAATGGGCAGACCAAAGTGACTATACCAGCGCTTTTGCTAATTTAAGGTTAGGTAAACGCTATCAATACCTAACCTTAGAAAAACCTCAGCAAGGGCTGCATATACTCACAGGATTTGGGGCAAGAGGACTCTGTAGCGCTCCTTTATGTGCCGAGCATTTAATTGCCTGCTTGAATGATGAACCAAGACCATTTAGCGAGCGAGTAAGCCAAGCGATTCACCCTGCTCGCTTTATAGTGCGTGACCTTATTCGCAATAAAATTTAACAAGGGGCTTACAAGCCCCTGCCATGTTTAATTCGTTAATCGTTCAACAAGCTCTACTCGCCTATTAAGCTGACGACCTAAGTCGTTTTTGTTCGTTGCGGCAGGTGCATAGGGCCCTACACCGTAGCCTGTTAAACGCGATTCTTTGATACCGTATTGAGCCACAAGTGCTTTAACAACGGCTTTGGCACGCTTGGATGACAGCGTTAAGTTATACTCAGGGCTGCCTTTATCATCGGTGTGACCAACCACGTACAGGTTTAAACGTTTATTTTTATTTAAAACATCAGCAATCACTTTTAATGATTCCGCTGACTCAGGCTTGATATCTGCTTTGTCGTAATCAAAGAAAATACCATAAATAGCCGCTTTCCCTTTTTGCTCTAGTTGTTTTAATACCTGATCGGGGTTGGTTTTAACTAGACCCTCTTGTAATGGCTCTGTTCGAATGACAACAAGTTGAACACGCGTGTTACCTTGGTAGTTACCAACAAAAAAACCGACATACGTTGTTTGATTCTCGACTGTACTTTTCATTAGCTGATAACGGGGCTGACGGTGATAGTTGTACACCTGTTTTATTGCTATGTGATCGCCGAGCGCTTGTATTGCTTTTCTGTCCTTGCCACAGGTTTGGTGCTCACAACTAAACACCGTTTCAAACCCTTCTTTTATCAATGCAGATACATAATTGTGGTAAATTTTAAGTGTTGATACTTGCCTAATTACATAGGTAATGCGGGTAATATCCCCTGTCACTTTTTCAACGGGTAATTGTTTAGTATTTGTATCGAATGCACCAACTGGCAACGAAAACTCTTCATAGTCAATCTGTTCATATGATTCGATATAACTACCAGGGTAACGGCTTAATAATGGGTGGTCTTTAGAGCCTCTTTCATCATCTTTTGCTGCTTTAGCTACGTTGTTATTTTGCTGTTTTGCAAAGCCAGCTGCATCCGCTTTAATTAACCCTGTTTCAATCTCTTTTACTGCCACGGAAGAAACCATAACACGGGTTTTATTCTGATATTGACCAGCAAAAACCGTCACTGCAAAGTCTGGGGCTTCACCTTTCGTTGCATAAATATAATAAGGTTTACGGTGGTAATTATACGGGTTGAAATAGCTCACTGTGTCAGCAAAATCGCTGCTTGTACCACATAATTCAAGTTCACATGAGTAAGCTATTTTAAAGCCATCTGCTACGAGCGCTGCTTTATAGTTTTCAATCACTTTAAGGGTAGCCACATTCTTAATTTCATATAAATTATGACTAACATCACCAATATGCTCAGTATAACTAAAGCGATTTGCTGTTTTTTGGGTCATATCAAATTGGCTCACCAATTTAGTTTGCTCGCCTGCTAAATTAATTGAGCTTTCAAGTTCACTGTTTGGGTAAGGTGAAATAAGGGGCTTTGCCGAGATTGAATAGCTAAAAATGGCCGTTAGTAATACTAAGGCTTTTGAAAATGTTTTCACTTAGAGTCCTTTTTAAAATATCCATGTGCCTAGTTTAGACTATGCCAAAATTCACTTTTTAATTCAAAGTTTGATTTACCCCCTTTAAAAATAAATAGATACCCCAAGGTCTTTAGTTAACGACGAAAATTACCCAATAGATAGAAGGAGTTTGAAATGAAAACCTTAATCATAGGTGCAAGTGGGCAAATCGGTAAAATGACCACTCAAAAAATGCTGAGCGAAGGCAATGATGTGGTGGCACTGGTTCGTGATAAAAACAAGCTAGCCGATATTGAGCACAATAATTTAACCATTGTTGAACAAGACCTTGAAAACGACTTTAGTCGTGCTTTTGAGGGAATAGAGCAAGTGATTTTCAGCGCCGGCTCAGGTGGCGCAACGGGTGCAGACAAAACACTACTCATTGATTTATGGGCCGCAGTTAAAGCTATAAATTATGCAGTAGATGCCAAAGTGAACCATTTTATTATGGTGAGCTCAATTGGCGCAGATGCACCAGACAACATCGAAAGCAGCATTAAGCCCTATTTAGTAGCTAAGCATATGGCTGATCAACACCTCATACAAAGTGGGCTAAATCACACCATTATAAGACCAGGTACGTTACTGGATGATAAGGCCACAGGAGTGTTCACAACAACCCGACCAGCGACACGTCAAGATGCTGTTATTAATCGCGAAGACGTTGCCGACGCGTTAGTCTATATTGCGACGAAAGAGTCTAAAAACTCACAGGTTTTTGAGCTATTTAATGGCGATAAACCATTAAACGAATTACCTGCTTTTAATTAAGTGCGTAGCTTATTCCTTGCCAAGCAAGTTGCAGGGAAAGCACAGTTAACACTAAACGAAAAATCTTTTTAAATTTGTCGGATGAAATGCGGTGCAATAATTTTAGGCCAAGCCATGTGCCTATTGCACCGCTTAAAATCATTAATATCACCAAAGGTAGCCATTGCCAAAATGCAAAGCCCACTGCACCGTATAAAATCGCTTTTAGCGTGTGCTGAACCGTCATACAGCTTGAAAAAGTGGCTGTAAACTTAAGCTTGTCGTAATTATTCACGTATAAGCAGCTACCAACCAATGGGCCACTTGCCCCCACGAACATCGAAGTAAAGCTTGTCCAAAGCCCTGCAAACACTCGCCATAGTTTTGATGTTTCTCTCAGTTTTGGGGTTACGCCCCAAAGTAAATACAACACAAACACAGCCACAACAATCTTCATTAGCTCTAGCGGGATCGATGTCACAATAGACGATGCCACTAATGCGCCCAGTACACCGCCTAATGAAAAGTATATAAACATCGCCGCATCAATATGCTTAAAGGTAAACAAAAAGCGATTGGCGTTAGAACCAAGCTGCACTAACCCATGTACAGGGATCACCACCCCCATAGGTAGCATTGACGCCATAATCACTAGCAACATTAACCCACCACCCGCACCAAACGCAGCGGAGATCATCGATGTAAAGCCGGCTACAACAATCAATACAATTGTGCTGATCGGACTTAATAACTCACCACCTAATAATTCCCAACTCATTAATTCCATTACGTCGCTTTATCATGTTATTTGATTCAAAACTAACATGCTCGGCAAAGTTAAACGACTGTTTAAACACCTCTTTAGACTAAAGGGTAATCAGTTTAAAAGCATGCAACTGGTCGGACTAGAGGTTTATTTTCATCTGCTGATGGTATATAACTAAGCACACTCAAAGATAAAATAGAAAGCATCCTGCATGGAATTAATGAACGTCAAAACACAAGGCTCTGTAGCCATACTCACCATGGCCGCAGGTGAAAATCGTCACAACCCTGCTTTTGCAAAGGCATTTTTAAACTGCCTAAATGACATTGAAGCCAACCCTGCACACAAAGCACTGGTTATTACTTCAAATGATGAAAAATCATGGAGCCTAGGCATAGACACAGACTGGCTAATGCCCGCTTTAAAAGCGCAAAAGCTAGACGAAGTGAGTGATTTTATGCATGCAATGGACGCAGTATTTAAGCGTTTATTACTATTTCCGATGCCAGTAATTGCCGCCATCAATGGGCATGCGTTTGGCAACGGCGCTATTTTAGCCTGCGCGTGTGATTTTAGATTTATGCAAAGCAACCGTGGTTTTTTCTGCTTCCCTGAAGTAGATTTATCAATTCCGTTTTTACCAGGCATGCTAGCCTTTATTAAAAAAGCCATTCCACACTATCGCTTTAACGAAATGATGCTCACAGGCCGCCGAGTAACCGCAGGCGAACTTGCTACGGATCATGTTATCGAACAAGCCTGCGCAGACAGCGACAGCTTATTTAATACCGCCCTTGAATTTGCCAGCCAATTCGATAAAAAACGCGCTATTTTTGCCGAGCACAAAAAGCGCCTACACAAACAAATAATCGACACCATTGATATTGAAAATAAACCCATCATCGATGCTGTGCAGTTAGTTGTGTGATGTTTATAAGTAGAGCCTCTAAACCATTAATTTTAGAGGATTTTATGTAATAAAAAAGGCCGCTCTGAGAGCAGCCTTTTTCATATTTGGTGGAGCTGGGGGGATTTGAACCCCCGTCCGAAAAGCCTCGACCTTTGGTACTACATGCTTAGTATCGTCTTTTAGTTAACCTTTACAGCTCGGACGAACACGATCTGCAAAGGCGAGGCCGCTTAGTTTTAGCGCTTCAACCCCGGCCAGGGTTTCCATCGCGATCTTGTGTAGGGTGACACTTCAGAACCGGGCCCACAAGAATGCGCCGGAGAAGTGCTAGCGGGCTATTATGCCGCTAGAGCGTAGTTATCGTCGTTTGCGATTACTTTAGATTGCGGCTTTTTTACGAGGCCAACCGCACCTCGACATGCACCTCGGGCGTCTTGAATTCCGTCGAATCCTAATCAGCCCCTGAATTTGATATCTCATTCAGAGTGTAGGTGCAGTATAACTGAGTAATCTGTTTATACTCAAGGCATTAATCAGGATATTTTTGCTAGGTAGCTTTGAATGATGAAAAATCCAACAGGAAAAGTCAGTTTTTATACAAAATTTCACATTTGACGCATACAAGTTCTTAACATAATACTAAAGTTGTGCTCAAATAGGCCTGTTGTTACCTCATATAAAAAAATAATTCCGTAGCAACGAACAATAATAATAACAGGCCTTTTTTCAGGACTCCCCAAATGTCGATGTTTACGTTCGATGAGCAAAGTGGATATGTCTCTTTGCTTGAGCACCCGCGTGATGCTGGTTTTCCGGTGACCAGTTCGCAGCTTTTAGAGCTGTTCGAACAATCTTCTTATGCTGAGTTTGAGCTAATAGACGCAAATATAGGCAAATTATTCACACCAAGTAGCCAACATAACACTCAATCACTTGTCATTGCCAAAGCGGTAGACGCGTCAATATCAATTAGTGTTGATGAAAAGAATATGGTTGCAGAAGCCAGTTTAACAACGGCCAAAGGTGGAAAAATAATCAGCATGGACGATGCCCAAGCCGCTTTGGCCGATGCAGGTGTAGAAAAGGGGGTAAGCCTACGTGCTCTTGATACCTTTTTGGGGCAGCAATTTAAGCAACCTGCAGGTGCACATTACAGTGCAATTGTTGCCCATGGTCGTATGCCTAAAGATGGCAACGATGCAAAATTCGTTCGGCTATGCCCTACCGCACAAGATAGAGTATTGAGCCCACAAGCTAAGTCTGGTGGAAAGGTCGATATGCGTGATTTAGGCGCCATTATTACAGTAAACCCTGGTACGCCGCTTATGCAGCGTATCCCAGCGACCGCTGGTGAGAATGGTTTCACTGTTTGTGGTGATGTGTTACCAGCCTCTGCGGGTAAAGACTTCCCGCTTGAGCCCTTTGAAGGCACCCGTATTGACCCTATCAACAGTAATATGTTGATTGCTGACTCTAAAGGTGTGCCTGTTGCGCTTCCTCGTGGTATGCGCGTCGATGATGTTTTATGTTTTCATCATGTTGATGTTAGCACAGGTCACGTTGATTTTGATGGCAGCGTCATCATAAGTGGTGACGTTAAAGATGGTATGCGTGTTAAAGCGACGGGCGATATCACCGTATTGGGCTTTGTGGAGTCAGCCACCATTGAGAGTAAAAGCGAAATCACTATTATGTTAGGGGCAATAGGTCGCAAGCGCGAAAATAACGAAGCCTTTACGTGCAATATTGAGGCTACACGCACAATTTCAATTGGTTACGCGCAATACTGTCATATAAAAAGTTCTCAAGATCTGTTTATCGAACGTCAAGCATTGCATTGCGATTTAAGTGCTCGCAGGCTTATTCGTGTTGGTAAGGCAAATAACCCGCGCGGTAAAATTATTGGTGGTAACATTTTAGATGCTATGCGTATTGAAACAGGTGAACTGGGCGCGCCCTCGGGTACAAAAACCCGTGTTTTCATCGCTCAGTATTGGCATGACTTAAAGCAAAAACAGCAACAAATCAGTGATTTTGAAAAGTTATTGGCAACTAAGGCTAGTGCCCTTCAACAAGCTCGTAAAAAAGCCAACAAAATACCTGATGCCGCTCAACGCGAACACTACATCAATAAAATAACGGCAAGTGAGCAACAAATTAAAATAAAAACGGCCAATACAAAGAAAAAGAAACAATTGGTAAAGCTGAAAATTGCTCGCTTACTGGCCACAAGTCGTTTAAAGGTCAATGAGCTTATGCACCCAGGTGTCGAGTTAAAAATAGCCCAGGAGAGTAAACAGTTTTCACGTATTTACCCACCTAGTTTGATGCGCTATTTAGAAGGTAAAATTACTCAGACGTTTTAGTCTCTTGTTCGGCCGTATCGGCTTGTTCTGATAACGGCCAACCACCTAGTTGTTGCCAGCGGTTGACGATTAAACAAAATAACTCTGCGGTACGCTCTGTATCGTAAAGAGCTGAGTGAGCTTGTTTATTGTCAAACTCAATACCCGCTGCACGGCATGCTTTCGCTAACACAGTTTGACCCAGTGCTAACCCCGCCAATGAGGTCGTATCAAAGCTCACAAATGGATGAAATGGGGTGCGCTTAATTTTACATCGCTCAGTAGCAGCATTTAAAAAGCCATGGTCAAATGCCGCATTATGCGCAACAACAACTGAACGCTGGCAACCCGCGGCCTTCTGCGCCTTACGAACAGCTTTACAAATTTCTTTTATTGCTTCTTCTTCAGGCACAGCACCACGTAATGCAGAAAATGGCTCAATACCATTAAATTCGATAGCAGCTTGTTCAATGTTTGCTCCTTCAAAAGGCGCAACATGAAAGTGTAAGGTATGGTCAATACTTAATACGCCATCGTCATCCATCTTTAAAATCGAAGCGGCGATTTCTAATAGCGCATCGGTGTCTTTATTAAAACCTGCCGTTTCAACATCGATAACAACGGGAAAAAAGCCACGAAAGCGTTTTGCGAAAAGAGTTTGTTCAGTATTTTCCATAGTCTTCTTGGTTTGCCTGTGTAAGCTGGTTATTATGTCAAAAACCAAGGGGGCTCTGCTAGAGCAAATATGATGAAATAGCAGATTCTCACCGCGTTTTTAGGCACAGTACTTGCTTTATACTTACCGATTCCCCTCATTAAGTCAGCTTTTGGGGTGTTAAAGCAACAAAATGCCAAATAGTTGGCATTGATGATCAGTTGGAGAATACCTGTGATGAAGCCTTCATTACTTTCTTTAAATTTAGGCCTTTTAACCTTGCTCGCCAGTGTGCATGCTACTGGTGCTATGCGTGAGTATGCAGCAACTGCCGATACCTCAAACTGGCAAATGGTTAAAACGTCGCGCCTTGAATGCCAACTAAATCATGAAGTTCCCTATTATGGCGAAGCCATTTTCAGTACAGCTGCCAGTAAAAATAAAGATGTAAATTTTAATCTTGATATGGTGGTACGCCCAGATAATTACAGTATTGCAGGTTTAAAAGCAGTTCCGCCTCGTTGGCGAGCAGGATTGCCTGCCCGCGATATTGCAAATATGAAGCTGTTGCGTAAATTTGATGGCGAGCTGGGAAATAAAACAGCATGGGAAATGCTAACAGAGCTTGAAAAAGGCTACCAACCTACCTTTTACTACCAAGATTGGCAAAATACTGCCGACAAAATTGCCGTTGGCCTATCAAGTGTTAACTTTAAGCAAGCTTATTGGGCGTTTTTACAATGCCGCGATTCTATGTTGCCATACAGCTTTGAAGATATTTCGTTCACGGTTATGAACTACGAACCAAATACCAGTAAGCTAACTAAAGCCTCACAAAAACGATTAGAGAAAATTGCCGAGTACCTAAAACACGATACCGGCATTGCTTCTATTTCAATTTCATCATACACAGACAGTTATGGCGGTCGTTGGAACAACCTTGAGCTGTCTAAAAAGCGTGCCAAAGCGATTAAAGAGTACATTGTTGCTTTGGGTATCGATGAAAGCAAAGTCGATACCGAAGGCTATGGCGAAAAACGTCATGTTGCCAGTAATGACAACATTTTAGACCGTAATAAAAACCGTCGTTTAGTTATTCAAATCGCAAAAATGTGATAGCCGTTATTCGGCTATCACTCTCCTAACCCAAGCCTACTGGCTTTAAACGCTTAATGCGTTTTAGCCACTTATCTCCAAACTGAAAACAAGCAAGGCTCAACATAATAATGGTTGCACCGACAATAAGTGCGTGATCTATTGTTTCGTTATTGAGTATTCCACCAATGGCAATTGCAAAGCTAGGCGTAATAAGGGTGGTTAGTGCCACCGTACTTGCGTTTAACTTTTGCAATACATGAAAATAAGCTAATGCGCCAATGAGCGACCCAAAGACACCCAAATACATAATTGAATACAACGATTTTGCGCTCCACATATGGCTATTAAACTGCCCATCAACAACTAACCATGTAATAAAAAACAAAGGGGTTACAAAAACTAAAGCACCAAACGTTGTCGCCATCGGATGAATCGCTATTTTAACCCGCTTGATCATTACACCACTTAAGCTAAAAAAGCATACCGCCATGAATACATATAACAGACCACTTAACTGCTCTACACCCCCCTGAATGTGACGCTGACTGACTAAAAACAGCCCTATTAATGCACACCCTAAGGAGGCGAGTTTTATGCCACTGAATTTAGGTTCGTTAAGGATTTTTTGGGCTAGTAGCCCAGATAAAATAGGCGCCAAACCAAACATCAAAGAAATTAACCCAGATGGAACAGTTTTAGCTGCCATGTAGCTAAGTAGCATACCGCCAAAAATACCGATACTCGAATAGCCATACAAAAATAACGCACGACGGTGCCAAGGCACACGAATATTAGCCACGGCAACCACGAAAGCAGCCAACACTAACCCCACCAGCATTCGTAATAGAACCGCTAAGGTAGGAGCAACAGTTTCACTACTCCAAACAATACCCAATGGAGTTGTAGACCAAATAACCACCATGAAAAAATATGAGGCTTTTACTGACACACGCTTATTCCTATAAGAGGCGAAAAAAGCGGAAGAAAATTAGAGAGAATAACCAACCGCTTTGAACGCGGTTAGTAATATTTACTTTATTAACCGCAGAGCACAACTGACCACACGACTGACATTAGCAGGTGCGTATTACAATTATTTGGTCGGTTATTTAGCTGCATTATAATAATTAAAAGTAAATTGAAGAACATTAAGAATCCGACTAAATAATGGTTTTGTCAATACGTGTTGATAAACTTTATCGAATAAAATTCAGCCACTAACTCACACTAGGTTTGCACTTGTAAATCATAAGTTACATTTAATTTCTTTGATTTATAACAAAACTATTTAAGTTTTATGAAACAAGTTATATCTTGCTTGCCTCTCACGAAGTTTAAGGGGCAAGAAGTGCTTAAAAATAAAACAATCGGCAGCATGTTAATTGTTGCTGGCACCACCATAGGTGCAGGGATGCTGGCATTGCCCATCGCCTCCGCAGGGCTTGGTTTTACAACAGCGTTATCACTCATACTCATTACATGGGCTTTAATGACCTACACCGCACTACTTATGCTTGAGTTGCATCAGTATGCCGACAGAGACGCCACACTCAATACACTCGCAAAGTCTTGGCTGGGCAAGCGAGGACAGTGGGTGGCTAATTTTTCAGTGATGTTCTTATTTTATGCGTTATGTGCCGCGTATATCGCAGGCGGCGGTGCGCAACTACAAGAGAAACTCAACAATGGTCTATCAATGTCTTTAGCACCACAAGTTGGCTCGGTCGTATTAGCGATTGTGATTGGCACGGTTGTCACGCTTGGCACCAGTAAGGTCGATAAGCTTAATCGCGTGCTTTTTACCATCAAAGTATGTGTGTTAGCGAGCTTATTTTATATGCTTACCCCTTATGTTCATGGTCAGCATTTACTCGAAATGCCGCTTGAGCAAGGACTGATTCTATCGGCCATTCCTGTGGTATTTACCTCATTCGGTTTTCATGGCTCTATTCCGTCCATTGTGAAATACGTAGGCTTAGATATTAAAACACTGCGTAAAGTAATGATTGCAGGTGCTGCTCTGCCTCTTGTTATTTATATTTTCTGGCAACTTTTAAGCCAAGGAATGATGAGTCAAAGCGATTTATTGCAAAGTCAGGGATTGCCAGGGTTTGTAAGCAGTGTTGCAAGCATCGCACACAGCCCTCATGTAGCAACGGCTGTTAACATTTTTGCAGACTTAGCACTGGCGACCTCTTTTCTTGGGGTAAGCTTAGGTCTATTTGATTTTTTTGCAGACACCTTCAAAAAAGGTGACGGCAGTAAAGATAGAATTAAAACCGCATTAATTACCTTTTTACCGCCTTTGGGGTTTGCCTTATTTTATCCTCAAGGTTTTATTATGGCGCTAGGCTATGCCGCCATTGCATTAGTGATCTTAGCCGTATTTTTACCTGTTGCTATGGTTTATAAACAACGTTGCAGTCACTCTAATACGGGTTATCAAGTTAAGGGCGGAAATATAGGTTTAGTGTTAGCTGCATTATTTGGTGTATTGATTATCAGTGCTCAAGGCGCACAAATGGCGGGACTTATTCCAGCTATTGGTTAAGCAAGTCAAGCTCAAGTAAAAAAGCACCCGAGGGTGCTTTTTTACTGTTTGCTGCAAACCATGAAACAAGCTAAAACACCATGGCCTTACCGCGACCAGATGCTTCAGAGGCAGCATCTAGCTTACCTTCTTTGTTAATAATGACATGCATATCACCAAAACGGCGTTCATTGAGTGTATAGCCCATTTTCTCAAGCGCTTTTACTACACTTGGCTCAAAACCGCTATGATGTCTAATGACATTTTTTGGCCATAATTGATGATGGAATCGCGGGCTATTTACGACTTGCTCTGCGGGCATATTAAACTCAACAGCATTTAAAATAGACTCGTAAACTGAACTAATAATAGTTGTACCACCAGGAGAGCCTGTGACCATTTTAACTTTGTTATCTTTTAATAGCATTGTTGGTGTCATTGAGCTTAGCATACGTTTATGAGGCTGGATCTCGTTTGCTTCTCCGCCTAGAGCACCAAACACATTCATCACCCCAGGTTTGGCGCTAAAGTCGTCCATTTCGTCATTCAAAATAAACCCGGCCCCTGAGACAACAACACCGCTACCAAAACTTAAATTTATTGTCGTGGTATTCGCAACCGCATTTCCCCACTTGTCCATAATAGAAAAATGCGTGGTTTGCTCACTTTCATGAAGCCCTGGTTTGATATTCTCGGTCGTGGAAATTGCATCAGGGCGAATGGTACTTGCACGTTTTGCAAGGTAACTATCGGCTAATAAAGCTGTTTTTGGTACATCATAAAAGTCAGGATCACCTAAGTACTCTGCACGGTCAGCAAACACACGTTTACCTACCTCAGAAAGTATGTGTACATAAGTGGTTGAGTTATGCGCAAGCGGCTCTTTAGGTTTGGCAAGGTCATACATTTTCAACCATTGCAAAATAGCAATACCACCAGAACTTGGTGGCGGCGACGTTAATACTTCAAAGTCACGCCATTTGCCTTTTATAGGTGTGCGAGACTTTGCTTGATACGCTTTTAAATCTTGCTCGGTAATGATCCCGCCATGTTGCTTCATAAAGCTTGCAATAATTTTAGCTGTTTCTCCCTCATAAAAGCCGGCTTTACCTTGGTCACGAATGCGCTTTAAAGTTGCCGCTAATTCTGGTTGTTTAAAAAGCTTATCGGCTTTTGCATCGGCAAAATAATCAGCAAAATTAACCTTAACCGATTTTTTCGCCATGCGTGCAATATAGCGCTCGATACTCCCTGCCAGCTTTGGATGGACAATAAACCCGCCTTCAGCGAGCTTTAGTGCAGGCTCAACTAAGGTTTTCCATTCTAGTGTGCCATGCTTCTGGTGTGCTAACCACATACCCGCCACACTACCGGGAACGCCACTTGCGTGAATACCATACACAGACATGTTATCAATCACATTACCTTTTTCATCAAGATACATATCACGATGAGCCCCAGCAGGGGCTGTTTCACGGTAGTCGATAAAGTCCCCTTTGCCCTCTTTTTGGATCAGCATAAAACCGCCGCCGCCAATATTTCCTGCCTCTGGTAGAGTAACAGCTAGTACAAACTGAGCAGCAATGGCGGCATCTACGGCATTTCCCCCTTGCTCTAAAATGGCGCGTGCAGTATCACTGCTGTAGCTGTCAGGCATGGCAACCGCTGCTTGCTTAGCAAACAACGATGTGTGAAAAAACAACACGGTAGCTACACATAACCCAGCCGCATACTTAGTTAAATTTGGCATGACACTTCCTTTTTTGATTTTATTTTAAGCATTAATACATGCCAGAGCATGCAAATCAATGAGTTGCGCTCAAAGGCGCTAATTGCTCTTTTGAGCACGAATAAAGCACTGCGGGTAACTCGCCGTGCTCATCACTATGTTGGTATTCTTTTACAAAACTAAGGCCCAGTTTTTTCATTACGTTTATTGAACCTAGGTTATCCTTTAATGCTGTTGCAGACAGGGATTTGACCTCTTTAAACTGGCTTACTGAGTGTGCAACAGCAAGTGCAGCTTCTGATGCGTAACCTTTGCCCCAGCTTATTTGTTTAAATCGCCAACCAATCTCTAGGTCACTATAATCAGGCTGTTCAAAAAAGCCCATGGGTCTCACTAGCACCCACCCTATAAACGTATTACTTTGAGTGATATTCACTTGCCACAACCCCCATCCTTTTTGTTCATTACGATAGGCATTCAAACGCGGAATAAATACGTCTTTGATCGATTGCAGCGAGGAGGTCTTGCCTCGTGTTAAGTACTTCATAACATCAGGGTCGTTATCAAGCTCATAAAGTAGCTGGGCATCATTTTCATCCATTAACCTAAAACTCAGACGCTTTGTTCTAGCTATGTTCATTTTTAATTGCTTATACTTATTTGAATGTTCATGAACCATTAGAGGAAAATATGAATAAATTAGCAAGCTTAGTTTTATTAGGTTGTGTAGCCTTAACAGGTTGCGAAGATGCCAACGAAGCTAAAAAGGACGCTGCCGAAGCAAAAGAAGAAGTAAAACAAGCACTAAACGATGCGTGGGATGAAGTAAAAGATACCACCAATGAGTTTAATGATGAATCTTTACAAGAGCTTCTGGAAGAAAGTAAAAAGATGGGATTAAACATGTATGATGATGGTAAAGAAATTGCCATCGACGCATGGATTGAGAGCAAAGAAGCTGCTGGCGAGCTATCAGAAAAAACCAAGCAAAAAGCAAGAGAACTTGCTGAAGAGCTTAGAGAAGCACGTGAAAAACGTGAGCAAGAAAGTAATAATTAATAAAAAAGGGTAAGCAACTGCTTACCCTTTTACTTTACTGGTTAGACTATAGTTCAAAGTCTTTTTTGAATTTAAGACCAAACTCACTACGGTCATTGCTACGCATCACACCGACAAAGCCCGATTGCTGCAATCGACCTACATCATAAACTTCATTCAATACGTTTTCGCCATACAAGGTTACTTCAAAGTCACCGTATGGGTTTAAGTAAGAAATATTGAAACCTACAAGTTCACGTGACTCAATGTGTTCGCTTTGATTAAACACAGATTGACCCTGCATATCGCTGCGATATGAGTAATTCGCGTTAATAGCCAATGTACCGCCATTGCTTAAATCCATGAAGTAAGAAGGCGCAAGCATCACGGTCCATCGAGGAGTCAAAGCTGGAGAGTCACCTTTACCGATCCCCATTACGCCATCATCCACTTCTGTGATCTCTGAATCAAGATAACCAATGGCACTGCGCAGAGTAAAATCATCAGTTATGGCTATGGTTGTTTCTAGTTCAATACCCTGTGCTTTAGACTCACCGGCATTTTCAACAATCGTGACAAATCCGCCACCGGCTGTTGGATCTGAAAATGGTAGCGCTAAATCTGTGTAATCAGTTACAAATACAGCTAGCATCATTGAGATATTTTCGTGTACTTGTCCTTTTAGACCCACTTCATAGTTAATTGCTTTGGTTTCATCAAATGATACAAATTGATCTGGGCCGCCAAATGGACGAGGAGGAAAACCGCCTGTTTGATAGCCTTTTTGAATTTGACCATACAAGTTCATGTCATTTGACAGCTGATACGAGGCGTTGATATCCCATGTTACAGCATCAAAATCTGCGCTCACGAACTTACGTGATGGGAATGAAGGGAAAAGTGCATCAGCCTCTTTTTTATCTTTTGAATAACGAAGACCACCCCCTACTGTCAGCTCATTAGTCAGATCATAGCTTGCATTGATGTACGCTGCATACGAGTTTGTTTCTTGGTTAATATCAAAAAAGCCATAGTCGCCAAATGATGGAGTAACTCCGTCATTTAATAACCCATTAGGCGTGTTAAATGGACTAAATACAAATGGACCAGAGCTGGTGAAGCCGTCTTCATTAAAGAAATATAAACCTGAAACGAAGTCCATATTGTCGAAACTACCATTCAACTGAATTTCAAATGAGTACTGATCTGCACCACCTTCTTCAGGAAACTCTGATAAGTTGAGTGCGACAGCGTCATCATCAAGGCCCCCTTCGTACTCTGACGTACGATAACTTGTAATAAACTTAGCGGTATAAGTATTGTTGATATCCCAATCAGCAATAAGTGACGTACCCCAACCAGAATAAGCGGTTGACTCGATACCTGCTACAGTCGTTGCCAAATCATCCGGATCGCTTGGTAGCATGTCTGCTGTCAATAACGGGAAATCGCCGTTAAATGGATCGCTTGCATCCAGCGGGCTTGTAAGCTCAATAGTGTAAGGTGATTGGCCTGACTCGTTATCAACCCCATCTAAAGAGAAAGTTAACGATAAGTCATTGCTAGCCTGCCACTTAAGTGCCATACGGCCACTTAACTCTTGCTCTTCCCCGATCTCTTTTTCTGGATTGGCAAGATTAATAGCTTCACCAACACCATCACGCTGTTTATATGACACACTTGCCGACATACTAAGTGTATCAGTTAAGCTGTTGTTGAAATAAACATCACCTGCCAAACGACCACGGCTACCTACTTTAGCTGTTGTTGTAATGGTACCTTCATCACCTGGTTGCTTAGTAATAATGTTTACCGCGCCACCAAGCGTGTTGCGCCCATATAACGTACCTTGTGGGCCACGTAACACTTCAACACGATCAACATTAGGTAGTGACAGGTTTGAGCCCATTTGACGACCTAAATAAACACCGTCGAGGTAAACACCGACACCAGGATCTGTGGTGATCACATGATCTTGCAAACCTATGCCACGGATAAATACAGAAGCATGTGCTGCATTACCGACACCATAACGCGTAATATTCAAATTTGGCACATACTTACCAATGTCTTCCAAATTACTCATATTCGCTTTATCAATAAGGTTTTCACCTATTGACGTAACCGCTGTGGGTGATTCAAAAATACTTTCGGTACGCTTACGCGCTGTTACTTCTATTTTTTCGAAAGCATCTTGTTTAGCGGTGGTTTTTTCTTGTTCAGCTAGTGCTGATGTAGATAAGGCGGCGAATATCGCGACACTTATTTGTGAGAGATGACGTAATTTCATTTAAACTCCAAAGGATACCGTGTGTGTTTTTTGCCTGTGAATTTTAGGCATAAAAAAAGATGCTTAGCGTTAAGCATCTTTCCCTTGGAGGGATATTATATGTCAGTTTTGTGAAAACATGTATAATTTTTTTAAAATTAATGAAAAAGTGTATAAAAAAACCTCTTTTTGTTTCATGTTCAGATGAAGCAACTAAACATAACGCATTAGAAAACTAAACTAAAATAAACGCTTATATGAATAGATTTCATGAATAGTGTATAGACAAAATATCACCAACATTAATAATAGAGTAATTGCTTAACAGTTCAAGGTTTTAAGGCAGTCTTTGAAGAAATAAAGGAATATTTTACCTCTCGATTTAGAAAAAAATTTATATTTTTATTACTAAAAATGTCTAAAACAGCTAAACACCAGTACTTTTTAACTATCGCAATGTCTCAATCTAATAGTTGAAAACCATTCATTAAAACTATATTTTTACGGTAATTAATAATACTGGTGTGGATATGGATAATCTCGTTAATAGAAAAAACAACAAGTCTTACTCTGTGTGTTCTCTATCTTATTGTGTTGCTGATGAAAGTGAAACATTACTTATAAATTTTGACTCCCTCAATATACTTACAACACAAGAAATGATAGCTCAATTTATGAACGCACGTGGTTACACTAATCTAGTGATTTTTAATATTCCTTACGATGCTGATGTAACCTCCCTCAAAGAGTGGCCAAAATTAAAAGGTTTATTTTATCAAGGTACTGAGGAACATATTTTCAAACAAGGCCTAGAAGCGATTGGAAAAGGGGATTTATGGTTTCCACGAACAGTGTCTGACACGTGGATGAGGGAATTACTTGCATCTGAAGAAAAAACGACTTTGCAATCTAATAACCTCACTTTTAAAGAGATTAAAGTTCTTAATTTACTTTGGGGTGGTGCAAGCTCCCCACAAATTGCAGATTCGTTGTTCATCAGTGAAGCAACTGTGCGTGTTCATTTACATAAAATCTACCAAAAGATAAATGTTAAAAATAAGCAAAAAGCCCTGCAATGGTGCGAAAAGAACTTAAGTAAATTTAGTAGTTCAGCGGACTAATTTGGAACCTAACTGTATCGGAATAATGACCTGCAGCTTGATTTTGAAATTGGGCCAACTTTATTTTTAGAGGTAATAAAAAAACAGTTTGATCCGAAAACGAAAATGTTTTTACTGAGCGCTGTTTAAGATCGATATTTCTTCCATTCATTATCAAGGAATAGTCAATAGCAAAGCGACTTTGGTAGAGAGTGTGTATTAACTTCCCTTTATTCTCGGAATCAACTTTTATAGCGACATCTGCGTTTGTAACCACTTTCAGTGTGGGTAACATCGTGTATTCTTTATTCGCAACTAACTCTCCAAGATTAACAACGTTATGTGAACTACTGAAACCTAACAATGATAAGGACACATTGGCAGGTATGTTCACGTCAACGTTGAGTTCGTAATCATCCAACACCTCATTATTTTCATTCATTAATTGTAATGTTAGCCGATCACGATACTGACCTGCTTTGACGGGTGTACCAGCCGCTATAGTAAGCGCAAAGCTAGTTTGACCGTCTTCAACGGCTAATCTGCTTACTTGACCACTCAATAGCGAACTTGAAGAGGCAATATGATAAGGAATATGTTGATGTTGCCCGATAAATTGGAAGTTATTTTCACTACTTAGAGCCACATAAAGTGTGCAATCATCAGTGGCTGTCGTATAAAGTGTGAGCTGTTTTTCTGCGTCCGTTCGTTGTAAGGAATGATACCCAGAGAGATTATCAACACCTTGCTGAATACTTTCTATTGTCGCATCACATGTTGCCCAACTGGATAAAGGCATGAGCAAGAAAATTAGTATCGATTTTTTAGCTAAACGCATTTTACTGAACATAAATAACCCCTTTTCTTTGTAATTGTTGACCCTTTATCACGTCGATTAAAAGCGTTTTGTGAGTGACGCTTTTCAAAGAAATCTGGTACTGACAAGGTTTAAGACCTGTTAAAGCAAAACGTCCGCTTTTACTGGTAAAGAATGTAAGAGGCTTTGCTGCTTCTTCATCAATACATTTTGCAGTACCCACTTGTAATGCCAAAGGCTCGTTTTCAGTTGTTTTCAGCGTTGCAATGATAGAAATATTTGCATCGGTGCCAACGGTCACAACATGGCCGCTCTTGTATGAAGGATAAAATGTGATTGCACCCGCCCCAATATCATAGCCAGGTGCTAAATCATCAACATCTAGGGTTACTGTGGAATTATCGTAAGCGTTGATATCACTCAGTAATATTGTATTAAAGTCAGCATTACTTGCTCTGTACTGCGATTCTGTTCTACCTAAACTGATCTTTTTGCCGGATAAACTACTATGGGCAGATACTAAGGCAAAACTATCTTCAATTGGCTTTCCAACAGTCCAACTTGTATTTGCAAATGCAAGACTTGCTGCACCACTTAAGCGGCTTTGATGATAGGCTGTACGCGAGTTTAACTGTTTGTAATACGTTCCGTGATCAAAGCTTGCTAGAAAACGGTTAGCATTGTATTGGGTATTTAGATCAAAAATAGCTTCGTTTAGCTCATTCCTTTCAAGTCCAGAGCGAACGCTCAATGCGCCTACATATCGTTGATTACCATCTTGATTAAACTCAAAGCGAGTCTTATCACGTTTAGATTGATGGCTAAGCTTCACCCGTCGCGTATTTGAAAACTTATAAGTAATAGAGGCACTAACCCCCCATTGCGACTGTGCATTTATATCTTCCCACTGCCCGCCAAGTGAATAACGCCATTGATGGTTAAATAGCTCTGAAGAGAGCACAAGACCTGCTGATTTATCGAACTGTGCTTGATCATGACGTCGTGAAAACGTGGAGTACAAGGATGTTTGCATTCTCATTTCGGACACAATATTAAGGTTAGCTTGAATAAAATGCTCTCTTTGGCTTAACCCGTCACTTTGTAATCCAGAAAAACTTTGCCTACGATAATCTCGATTTGTGTATTCATAGCCCAATGTAAAGTCTACGCCATTATATGATGGGTCATTAAACGTGCTATAAACTAGGCGATAGGCATAGCCATCATTTAAACTTAAGGTATTTTCAAAAGCTAATTGACCTAGTGGTGTGGCATAGATTTGTTTTAAACCAATTTGCTGAGCATCTTCATTACCTTGTGCTGACATACCTATAGTCCAACTTGGCGTCACGCCATAATCTAAATACGAAGACAGTAGTGGTTTTTCCCAAGCATAAGTTAATTTATCTCGTAGTGAGCTTGGAAAACCTAAATGGACCTCATATTCCAGTTGCCCTTGTGCAAACAAATCTAGACCTGTGGTCACTGTAAAATTAACCAGTCGAACCACACCTGCGCTATCCGTTATTCGCAGCACAATATTGTTATTACCTTCGTCAAGAGGGATATCGTTCAATGAGTAAATACCTGCAGCTAAATTCAAACGTTGTACTAAACGATCATCCACAAGCACGTCAACTGATGAGGGAGACTCAAGCGTAAAGCTTTGTGATGCACTTGGCCGAATCGGCCTGTCAGAAACAAGAGAGAAATCATGAGCAAGCGATAGCCCTAGCATTCTAGTAGTGGATTGAAAATAACTTCCAGAACTATAGTTATCACCAATAGAAACGCGCATCCCTTGCTCAGGTAAGTCATGAATTAAACGTGTCCCAAGACGTTTAAAGTTACTTTTTTTATCATTTGACTCATATTCGGCTTCGTTCTCTAGTACCCAACTGTGGAAGTTTATAACTCCTTCGGGTCTTACAGTCAGTTGCCTTTGCGTTAAATCTCGTTCTTTATCTAGTTGATACAAATAGCTTGAGCGTAGATTTAAATAGCCGCTCACGGAGGCTGGTTTTGTGGGTTTTAAGCCTTGACGATAGGACATCACACTTAGGCTTTTAGGCTTTGTCATTAAAAGTGGCACAGTTATATCTAAACTAAAATCGAGCATAGAGAACGCCACTTCAATGCCTATCTTTTCTAACTTATCAACATCAATAAGCTGCTGTGAGTTAGCTTGGTTGGCAATATTTTCTAGGCTTTGCGCGAATAACATTGGCGCAAAATGTGGCTCAATCTCAGGCCACTTCAAAACTAACTTATCCTTTGGTGTAACAATCAATGTAATGCTGCCAATCGCGTTTTTATTAATCCGTGTATCAACCGTTAATTCAATAGGCTCTGATGTGGGGTTGATCTGCCCATATATAGGTGCAGCCAAAACGAAGAAAACAAAGCAAATATAGGCACGCATGTTACTTTTTCAAAGTGACTGTAGGAGAAGTTAAATCGACATGTCCTTCTTTTAATATTGGAATAGAAACATGAGAGATGGCAGAAGGCGCAAAGAAAACATCGTAGCCCAATGCTTTTAGTTGCTGTTTATCAAAAGTTAGTTGCGGCTTATCCTTGGAACTAATAATGATTTCATACTCACTTAAACGTGAGGCCCCATCGCCAACATTACGAACATCAAAACTACATTGTTTTTCAAGACAGTCGATATTCTCAACGACTAAATTAGCCTCAAACGCTTGTTGATGCACGTGCACAATCATATTCACGTTTAATAACATTGTTAACTGCGACACCTCGCTTGTTTGCCCAGACACAACTTGTTCAACCAAAGTAACTTGATATGTTTTATCTGTTTTAGGGCTATCACCGTTCCAGCGAAACTGAATGCGTTGCTGTTCATTTTTCTTAAGGTAAATCGTGGGTGGAAACACCCAGATCGGTGGCTCGTCAAGATAATGGAATTGAGGCTGCTGCTTTGAAAAGTCAACCTCGTACACTTCTATTTCAAACGCTAAATCACGGTTTAACGTATTCCTTACCCTGCTATATGCTGGTTGCGAGGTCATCGTTGGATCTAAAGTAAGCACCATGGGGGTGACTTCTATAGCAAAACAAGATAGCGACATAAATAAATAAGCAACCAAACACCAGCGCATTAGAATAGCACCTCTAACTGACTATTTTGCGGTGAAAACTTAGCCGGCACTTTTATAGTTACCTCACGCTCAGAGTGCGGTAATAATAGCTTGCCACTCAAGGCTTTACTGAGCTCTTCACCTTCTAATAAAAGCTGCTCTTCTTGATTTTTAAAAAGCCACTTTGCTTGGGAAAGGCGTATAAATTTGTCACCTTCATTTTCAAGTAATATTTTCCAAACACCCGCTTGTTGCAACTGCTTTTCTTTAACTAATAACTTAGCCGTTGCTTGTTCTGGTACGACATTAAACAGTGTTCTAAAACTTACCGACATACCAACACCAGATTGTTTAATTTCATTAATATCGACAGGAACTTGATCAACAGCTATACGATACGACTTTGATACTGATATAGCGGGATCACCAATATAGCGAACCAATACAGATTGAGTTTTTCCAGGCTGAACGATTGTCGTCATAGGAATAATCAAAAAATCTTCCTCGTTAAGCTTCAGCTCTTCATCGCCCGCCTTGTTGATTTCTAAATCAAACGCTGTGAGCTCAATAGTTAATGGTTCATTTGAATTATTCATAACCCGAATTCTTTGCTGTGAATTTGAACCTGAAGGCTTTAACTCAGCAACCATGGGCTGAACTTGGAATGCATAACTATGTAATGACCAAAAACAAGTCAAAAATATGATTAAAAAGCGCATATGATCTCCCATAAAAAAGAGCAGTATAAGCTGCTCTTTTTTTCATCAAGTTTAGTTAGCTGTAATAGCTAACATTAACGTATCAGCATAAGTACCAGAGAAAACTGGGTTTTGCGTAATAGTTAACTCGATTGTGCCTGCAACACCACCGGCAGCTAGAGCAAAAGAACCTGGCTGGCTTTGCTCAACGCTTTGGTCGTTATGACCATTTTCAGCAACAAGTGTAAAAGCGAATGGGTTCGCATTTAATTCAGCTGTGTACCCTACCCCTTGGTCTTCGCGGTCTGCGTTTTGTAAGTGACCTTCGGCTGTCGTTAAAGACATTGTTGCGCCGTCAGCATCGTTACACTGCAAATCAAAGCCAATTGTTTTTGTTTGATCTTTTGCTAATGCAGGAAAATAGGTTGTTGTGTTTACATTGCTAACTTCACAAATTGACTCAACTGCACCACCAACGTTTAGGTTTTCCGCTAAAGCAGTACCAGAAGTAAGAACAGCGATTGCTGAAAGTGTGATTAATTTTTTCATTAGTTTATTCCTTATCCATGTTATTTAAGCATTATTTCTTAATGACTTACCAAATTCCGCCAGAACTGGCAGCTGGGGTCATTTCTATACGCAAGATATCCTTATACTCACCTGCATATATAAGTGGCTCTGTTAACTCTAACTGTAAATTCATCGTCTTCTTAAACAAGATTTGGTCAATATTCAGAGTGTGTGAATCGACAAGATTTCGCGCTAAAAATGATTCACTTAGCGATAGCCCTGCAACTGACAAGCTTACCCTGTACCCGTTGACTTTCCTGCCCTGTAAATGAAGTAATCCGCCATGCTCAGAGTGCAATGACATCCTCATTGGTGAGTTACAGTTAATAACTAACTCAGTGCTAACCAAACCATTATGTGGAAACTGCAAATCATTTTCTTGCATTGTAAAACCGCACTTTGCTTTTATGTATCCTTCCAATGTTAAACTCACATCATCGGAGGCTACACTGTAAAAAGTGCTGAAAATGAAAAGAACTAACATGCATTTTTTCATCATTCACCCATATCCTTTGAGCAGGTTTGTTAACACGGAAGAAGTCTAAAGGAGTTTTTCTAGAAAGGTTGTTGCTATTTGCTTAGCTTATTTATGAGCTCCAAAAAAATAGACAGAGGCTGTTTATCAATAGAGGCTAAACAAACGCTAATTTCATACCCACAGAGGCTAAGCCCAACACCTCATTCATCTAACATTCAGCTTAAAATTCAGGTAATATTCAGCTTCTTCTATTAGAAATAAGGCTATAAATGGGCTTTAAACAAATACCACGACAAATCAGTTAGTTTGTATAAACAAAAATAAACTTCATAACAATTAATGACTGTATCTAAGCCCGTTTACAACCAAAAATTCCACTCTTATTGCTTTGTATTGAGGCGTTGAACCTTGCATTAATACATCTTCTGGCTTTGCGCCTAAGTAGACATAGAGCGCCAATGTTAATAATAAACCGACAACTGCGAACATCATTAGAACCGCAGGTATTACGTACTCAACTTGTCCTAGAGCAGCCTTAAACATAGTAAGTAATGCCTCTATTGAGACTGCAATCAAAATCGTGTGATTGTTCATCTGGTTGAGCTGTAGCGAAAAATAGCTTTATGCATGAGGATCTCTTCCTCCAAAATAGTTTTCCCAAAATCAAAAATAGCTAAAAAAGCTAAGGTGACAAAGATAATGATAGTGAAAGGCTGAATTGGATCTGATTGACTTTGTCTTCCTAGCAAAAGAGAAAACATGTCAGCAAACAGCTTAAAGAGTAAGTAAATCACTAGGCCGGATAGACAACTAACAATCAAGCTATAACCGACCTTAAAATAAGGTGTCATATTTGCGCTTTGTATCTCCGATGATGAACTCAACCAATTCAGTTAGGCTCACATCTACAACTAGAAGTAATTATCTTGCTAATCAGCGTGTATTGTCTTCACGATTGATATGCATAAATGCTTTGTAGCAGTTGAAATATATGGGAGGTAAAATGTGTATCTACGTTGGTAACTGCAACCAAAAGTAAGGGCGTACGCTCAGGTCTTGTTCTGCGTATCCCTCTATCGCACTTAAATAAATCACTATCGTCATGTTATACCAATTCGCTTAATTAAGTGGTCTATTTTGAGGCAATAAAACCTCGTTGATAGCAAGGCAAAAATTTCGTTATTTAGTTGTTCTAAATCAGAAATTTTTAACGCCGGTAGCGACAGGTTAATCCCTCAAAATGATTAAGTATTATTGCGGATTGGTATTATTCACCTATCAGTAAAATACTAACCGAGAGTACAAAAAAGGAAAGTCCAAATAGAATTTTTCTTTTTCAATGAATATAAACACAGGAAAAGCTTTTGCCACATAAATGCACAAGACGAGTAGAGAGAGTGAAAAAACGAAAAAAGCCGTTACTGTTAAGTAACGGCTTTTCAAATTTGGTGCGGATGGGGGGACTTGAACCCCCACGGCCTAAGCCACCACCCCCTCAAGATGGCGTGTCTACCAATTCCACCACATCCGCATACAATTTTTGTATGTTGTTAAGCGTTATTATTACTTGAGGAAAGTAACTGCTTAACCTAATTTAGCAACGCTAATTAGTTTGGTACGTCAGAGCTTTTCTCTTCAGTAACAGGCACATCATCTTGTGCTGGTGTTACTGTTTCAACAGCTGGCGCAGCTTCTAGGTTTTCCCATTCGTCAGTCTTTTTAATTTGACCGGCTGTAAGGTTACCTAAAACAATACTTAACACAAAGAATACTGTGGCAAGAATTGTCGTTGTTTTAGTCATAAAGTTACCAGCACCAGATGAACCAAACACAGTAGCAGAAGCGCCTGCACCGAATGATGAGCCCATGTCTGCGCCTTTACCTTGTTGGATTAAAACCATACCAACAAGTGCTAAAGCAACGATTAAATAAACTACTAATAAAATTTCGTACATCTTATACGGTCCCTTTTGCACTCTCACAGATTGCAGTGAATGAGTCTGCTTTTAGACTTGCGCCGCCAATAAGGCCGCCATCTATATCTGGTTGTGCAAATAATAATTCGCTATTTTTTTCATTCACGCTACCACCATATAAGATGGTTAGCTGCGCGGCTAAATCGCTATCTAGTGAAGCGACTTTTTCGCGGATAAATTTATGCACAGCTTGAGCTTGCTCAGGTGAAGCAGTTTTACCTGTACCAATGGCCCAAACGGGCTCGTATGCTACCACAGAATTCTTCAGTGCTGCTACACCTAATTTATCAATTACAGCATCAATTTGTGCTGCAACCACTAATTCGGTTTCATTTGCTTCGCGTTGTTGCTCACTTTCACCAACACATAATATAGGTGTTAAGCCTACTTCTTGCGCACGAGCGAATTTTTCTGCAACAATTTGGTCTGACTCACCGTAAATGCTTCGACGTTCTGAGTGACCAACCAATGTGTATGTGGCGCCTAAATCTTTTATAAGCTGCGCATCGACTTCACCTGTAAATGCACCTGCTTGATTCTCAGATACAGTCTGTGAGCCAACAAGCACATCACGTTGTAGCAAACTACTCATCAATGGGAATGGTGGAAAAACCACAATATCCAGTTCATCCGATTGAACGTTTTTAATTGCCTGAGATAACTGTTCAACGAGCTCTAATGAACCGTTCATTTTCCAATTACCTGCAACCATTGGCTTACGTGTTGCCATAATTCCACTCCACATTAGAAAGCGGGCAAGATACTAACTCGACTTGCCCAAAGTTACAAGAGGTTATTGTTATACCTCGGTTTGTTTGCTCACAGATTCGACAACTTGAGCGATTTTCTGTGCATTATCGAGTACAATTTTCTCTTGGTCAGCTTCGACCATAACACGCACAACGGGTTCAGTGCCTGACTTACGAAGTAATACACGTCCAGTGTTACCAAGTTTTTCTTCAACCTCAGCCACACAGTCAATCACCGCCTGAGCTTGAGTAGGATCGGTTCCTTGAGGGTAACGAACATTAATCATTTTCATTGGGTATTTTGTGAAACCCGCACCTAGGTCTTGTAATGTTTTATTTTGCGCGACCATTGCTGCAAGCACTTGTAAGCTCGAAATAATGCCATCGCCTGTACTAATTAAATCAAGGTTCAATACATGGCCTGAACTTTCGCCACCTATTTTCCACCCTTTCTCTTGTAACAGCTCCATTACATAACGATCACCAACTTTGCTTCTGGCAAAATCAATACCGCGTGACTTAAGTGCATTTTCAAGCCCCATATTAGACATGACAGTACCAACAACACCACCACCTAGCATGTCATCATTTGCAGCTTGGCAAGCAATAATATAAACAATATCATCACCGTCAAATACACGGCCGTTATGGTCCACCATCATGACACGGTCGCCATCACCATCATAGGCAATCCCTACATCAGCATTGTGTTCAAGCACTTTGCGTTTGAGTGTCTCAACATGAGTGGCACCACATTCAAGGTTAATATTTACTCCATTCGGCTCGCATGCATGACAAATCACTTCTGCACCTAGTTCTCTCATCACCGATGGTGCAATGTGGTAGGTAGCACCGTTGGCACAATCGAGGACTATTTTTAAACCTTCAAGTGATAATCCTTGCGGGAATTGGCTCTTACAGAACTCAATATAACGACCATCGGCCGTTTCTAAGCGGCGTGCTTTTCCGAGTTTATCGGATGCAACACACGTCATCGGCTCATCCATCATGGCTTCAATTTCTAGCTCCACATCATCAGGGAGTTTTAAACCTCGACTTGAAAAGAATTTAATACCATTATCATGATAAGGGTTATGAGAAGCACTAATAACAATACCCGCTTCAGCACGGAACGTTTGTGTAAGGTATGCAACCGCTGGAGTCGGCATCGGCCCGAGTAGAACCACATCAATACCTGCGGCAATTAAGCCTGCCTCAAGAGACGTTTCTAACATATAACCTGAGATGCGCGTATCTTTACCAATGATCACTTTTTTGGTGCCAATCTTTGATAAAACTCGTCCTGCAGCCCAACCTAGCTTTAGGGCAAACTCAGGTGTGATTGGATATTCCCCAACCATACCGCGTACACCATCCGTGCCAAAATATTTTCTTGTTTTACTCATTTAAAAATCCTTTATTACACGCCTGCCAAACGGTTAAGGCATCTACAGTTTCTAATACATCATGAACACGGATGATCTTTGCGCCATTTTGCGCGGCAATAAGTGCGCCGGCAAGGCTACCTGCTAGGCGTTCATCTGTGTCTCTATTTAGTAAATTACCTATCATAGACTTTCGAGATAAGCCCGCTAAAACAGGTAGTTTGAATTGATTAAAATCATCGAATTTGTCGAGGATTTGATAGTTATGTGCCAATGATTTTCCAAACCCAAAACCTGGATCTAGTATAATTCGCTCTCGCTGAATACCCGCTTGCTCACACGCTTCAATACGCGCAGCAAAAAAGCTGTTTATATCAGCAAACAAGTCATCATATTGCGGGGCCACTTGCATTGTGCGAGGCTGCCCTTGCATGTGCATTAAGCACACTGCCACATCTGGATACTGAGCAAGCACCTCAATGGCACCAGGCTCTTGAAGAGCACGTACATCATTTATAATATCTGCGCCTGCTTCAATAGCTTGGCGCATAACTTCACTTTTGCTGGTATCAATTGAAATAACACAATCACTGTGTTCACGAAGCGCTTTTACAAGTGGAATAACTCTCGCTAACTCATCCTCTAACGAAACATCTGGTGCGCCAGGACGGGTTGACTCACCACCAATATCAATAATTAAGGCACCGTGCTCTAGTAATCTGCTAGCTTGATTGACAGCGCTGTCTAATTGACAATAGCTGCCGCCGTCTGAAAATGAATCGGGTGTGACATTTAAAATTCCCATCACAACTGGGGAATCGAGGTGTAAAGTGCGACCTCGGGGTAAATTAAGAACGGTCATTTATCACCTTTACGACATGTATAGCAATGGCTAAAAATGTTTTCAGTAAACAGTTATACCTCTTCGCTAATGAAGTCTGATTGCGGGTCGGTATTTTAAAATTTGTCTACAAAAAAGCCCCGGCATTCGGGGCTTTTGCTTGTACTATTTTAACGATTATTCCGCTTTATCATCAAGGCTTGTTTCATCCTTTTTAGCTGAATCATCATTTTTCGGCTCTTCTGAGGCTGGCTCAGCCGGCTTTTCTGTACTTTTCTTCTCTTCTGGTCTGCGATCATGCATATCACGCGGTTCGCGGACTGGCTTACGCGCCATGAGATCGTCTATTTGACCTGCATCAATGGTTTCATATTTCATCAATGCATCTTTCATCGCATGTAAGATATCAATATTATCTTTTAAGATTTGTTCAGCGCGTTCATAGTTACGATCAGAGAACAAGCGCACTTCACTATCAATAACCTTTGCTGTTTCATCCGACATGCTCATCGAGCGGCTTCCGCCACCACCCATGTACATTTCGTTTTGGTCTTCAGCGTAAAGTAATGGACCAAGCTTTTCACTCAAGCCCCACTGCGTCACCATTTTACGAGCGATGTCCGTGGCACGTTCGATGTCGTTACTTGCACCTGTCGTCACTTTATCTTCACCGTATATAAGTGCCTCAGCAATACGACCACCATACAAGCTCGAAATCATTGACTCTAAAAGCTCTTTAGAGTGGCTAACACGGTCTTGCTCAGGTAGGTACATTGTTACACCCAATGCACGACCACGAGGGATAATAGACACTTTATAGACTGGATCGTGTTCAGGCACCATACGACCAACAATCGCGTGACCCGCTTCATGGTAAGCAGTCATTTCTTTCTCTTGCTCACTCATCACCATGGTCTTGCGTTCTGCGCCCATCATGATTTTGTCTTTGGCGGCATCGAATTCAGCCATGCTGACAACACGCTTGTTACCACGCGCTGCATATAATGCAGCTTCGTTTACTAAGTTAGCAAGGTCAGCCCCCGAGAAACCAGGTGTACCGCGTGCAATAACTGCTGCTTCTACGTTGTCACCCAATGGTACTTTGCGCATATGCACTTTAAGAATTTGCTCACGACCACGAATATCAGGTAACCCAACCACGACTTGACGGTCAAAACGACCAGGACGTAATAATGCAGGGTCAAGAACATCAGGACGGTTAGTCGCGGCAATAACGATAATACCTTCATTACCTTCAAAGCCGTCCATTTCTACGAGCATTTGGTTGAGTGTTTGCTCACGCTCATCGTGACCACCACCCATGCCAGCGCCACGTTTACGACCTACTGCATCGATTTCATCAATAAAGATGATACAAGGCGCTGCTTTTTTAGCTTGCTCGAACATGTCACGTACACGTGATGCACCCACACCAACGAACATTTCTACGAAATCAGAACCTGAGATTGTGAAAAACGGCACTTTGGCTTCACCTGCAACGGCTTTGGCAAGTAACGTTTTACCCGTACCAGGTGGACCTACCATGAGCACACCTTTAGGAATGCTACCACCTAATTTTTGGAATTTAGATGGATCACGTAAGAAATCAACAAGCTCAGTAACGTCCTCTTTTGCTTCATCACAGCCAGCAACATCAGCAAAGGTTGTTTTAACTTGGTCTTCGCTCATTAGGCGCGCTTTACTCTTACCGAAAGACATCGCACCTTTACCGCCACCACCTTGCATTTGACGCATGAAGAATATCCATACACCAATTAGCAGCAGCATTGGGAACCAAGAGATTAAAATGCTGGCGAGGAAAGATTGCTCTTCAGGTTTTACACCCTTTACATTCACATTGCTTTTCAAAAGATCATTTAAAATATCTTTATCGTACATCGGCATGATAGTTTGAAAGCGCTCACCATTGGTTTTGGTGCCGGTAATCGTACCTGAGCTACTTTCAATAGAAACCTCTTGAATAGCGCCGCTACGTGCATCGCTAACAAACTGGGTATAACTTGTTTGGCGATCAGCTTGATCGCCACCATTAAAGCTCTGAAAGACTGACATTAGCACAACAGCAATGACCAGCCAGAGTATTAGATTTTTCGCCATATCGCTCAAGGGGTTAACCTCTTGTATCCAATTAATATAAATTCAACTTAACGCAGCACAACTGTACTACAGTTTGTATCCCGTCGCCACTATATAAACTTCCCGAGAACGGGCACGCGATGCATCAGGCTTTCTGATCTTGACCGCTTTAAAGCTATTACGTACGTCCTGTAAGTATTGATCAAACCCTTCACCTTGGAAAACTTTCACACAAAAAGCACCATTTTTCTTCAAAACTTGGTGACACATATCTAATGCAAGCTCAACTAGATACATGCTTCCGGCCTGATCAACCGATGTATTACCACTCATATTGGGGGCCATGTCAGAAAATACAACATCCACATTTTTCCCATCAATGCGCGTTAATAGCGCATCTAATACCGCTTCTTCTCGAAAGTCACCTTGCAAAAAGTCTACGCCTGCTAACGAATCCATTGGCAAGATGTCACAGGCAACAACTTGGCCTTTATCACCCACCTTTTCAGCAAGATACTGTGACCAACTTCCTGGAGCAGCACCTAAATCAACCACGGTCATGGCTGGTTTAATTAATTTATCTTTATTTTGAATTTCATCTAATTTGAATACCGCACGAGAGCGCCAACCTTTCTTCTGCGCTTCGTGAACATAAGGATCGTCAAAATGTTCCTTCAGCCATCGCTTAGAACTAGCTGAATGTTTTTTATTTGCCATAAAATTAATACGTAACTAATTAGTAATATTCTCTAGATGGCGTTAGAATACCCTTAATTCAAGCCATATTCAGCAAAATTTGTAACATCATGAAATTATCGAACAAACAAAAGCAGTTTTTAAAAGGTCAAGCACACAGTTTAAAGCCTGTGGTATTACTTGGCGCAAACGGTTTAACCGAAGGCGTTTTAGTTGAAATTGAAAGCGCCCTAGATATCCACGAGCTTATTAAAGTAAAAGTACCAACGGATGAACGTGAAACAAAAGTATTAATTTTCGATGCAATTGTTCGCGAGACCGGTGCTGTAAAACTTCAAACAATTGGCCATACCATTGTTCTTTACCGTCAAAGTGAAGAGAAAAAGATTCAATTACCTCGCGGTTAAGATTGAAAGCCAATTCTATAAAAAAGCCAGCTTGCTGGCTTTTTTAATGCCTAGACTAAATATATAACTAGCTCGACTCACTTTCTCGCGCATATTTCAGTGTGCGATTTATAAATTCGGTTGTTAGCTCATTAATTAACCCTGTTTCCGCATTAAGTACTAGACTAAAACCAATATTTAAATGTGGAAAAACGACTAAGTCACTGCGGTAGCCTTGTACCCAACCACTATGGTAAAAAAGTACTTCTCCATCGTAATCATATACTCGCCAACCAAGGCCGTAATAGGCATCTTTTACATGCCCTCGCCATACCCGACGCCGTGTTTCTTTTTTTGTATGGGTGTATGGTCGCGTTTGTTTTATAAGCGCATCCAGCGGCAAAACATCAGGGTACTGGCCTAGCTGCGCATTTAACCAAATAGCCATATCACTAGCGCTGGCATTAACCCCCGCAGCGGCTGCTACCTTGTAGTAATTCTTTTTTAAGCGAGAGGTGTACCAACGCTTTCTTCCTCTTACATGAGGATGAGCATAATTATTGTCACGCACCATACCTTCGTAGCCTACGCTCGCATCCGTCATTTTTAATGGTGCAAAAATATATTCAGCTATCCAATGGGCATAATCCATTTGAGTTGTTTTATAAATAATTGAATCAATGAGACTGAACATCACATTTTGATAGCCATAACACTCACCCGGTTTGCAAATAGGTTCAACAGTTAGAAGCTGTTTAACAATGTCTGGGTAACTCATTCTTGATTCTATTAAATTGTCGTAAGCATTTGGCACTAAACCGCTTGAATGGCTCAGAATATGATAAATTTTTAAATCATCTTTATAGACAGTATTATTAAATTCAGGAATGAACTTACTGATCGGATCGTCAATATTGAACTCTCCCTGAGTCGCAAGCTTTGATGTCAATGACCCTGCAAATGTTTTAGAAACTGAAGCCAAGCGAAATCGTGTGTGTTTATCTACTTTTCGCCCTTTTGATATTTTAGTTCGGCCAATGCCTTGGACAAAGTCTTCCTCACCCACTTTAACAATTGCCAAAGAGCCACCGGGAATTCCTTTGGCTCTTAACTTTCCTCTTAGGTATTTATTGTACTCGCTAACGAAGGGCTGCCAATTTGAGTCACTACCTGAAGCATACCCACTGAAAAGAAGGAGAAAAAAAGAAGAAAATAGAAAGATTATAAAAGTGAGCGTGTACTTCATTCGTTATTGTTTTAGTCTGTTTCGGAAGTTTCTCATTACATAATATCATGAACTTTTGCTTCGACTAACGTACAATACGCACAATATTAACTTTTTTATGGGTAGACTTTTCTTTATGCGCTTACTTGTAGTACTGCTTTTTACAATTATTTCAGCTGGTTGCGCCCTTAAACCAGAGCCAGCGCCTTTACTAGCGATGCCAGAAAAACCGTCGCTTAAAAGCCAACGTTTTCAAATTGAATATAAAACTGAACATGCAGCCCCAAAAGTTAAATCGGTACAACTCCCTGCGCATACAGTAAATGCAAACCAAACCGTTGCAATCGTTGCTGATAAAACAAGCGTAACTGACACTTTATATGCGCAATTAACAGAAGCATTAAATGAAAAACAATTAAAAGTTGTCCAAAATGGCCAAGCAGATTACACATTGTCTATCCACCAGCTTGATTTAGAGCTTGTTGACGATACCGAATACCAATTAGTGATACCTGAAAAACCATTGCCACTTTTTGACCAAGTAGCAGAGCAATTCCCAACTCAACAATGTGCCACCATTCAAGCACAGGTAAGTATGCGCCTAACCCATAAAAAAACAGGCGATGTTGTCTGGTTTGCGAAGTCATCTATAGACAGTGCTAGCTTTCACCGTGAGCCGCTCATCTATAGCTTTGAGCAACAGCAATTGATCAAGAACGAACTAGAAGTTGCCAGCTTTGTTAATGAACATAATACGGAACAAGCGCGTATGTCGCGTATAAATAATACCGATATTGTGATACCTCAGTATCAAACAATTTCTCGCATGAGTGCTTTAACAAAAGAGCAAGGCCCATGTAACCGTACTGAAATCAGTGCTCTTACGCCTATGATGCAGTATTATCTCACCAGTATCTTAATCGATAAAATTAAAGTTCAATAAAAAGGTTGGTGTTTGCACTTAACAAAAGTGCAAACACCTACTTATCTCTTCAAGCTACACTTCCCTAACACCTTTACGACTCGACTACACTTTTTTACAGATTTTGGGAACTCCTTAACAATATACTAATTGCGTATATAATGATGACTTCACTTATTTGTAACAAGGACAACACACTTGCAAACCAGCCGCGCCATATTATTTTTTTGCTTATCTTTATTGGCAACATCTTCTTATGCAAGTAATCGTTACTACGCTGATAATACGTTAGAACCCAGCCAAGGTTTTGCATGGGATTGGGGAGTTGGGGCTGGCTATTATATCGAAGACTCTTATTTAGTCGGTATGGACTCTTACAATGATGGCTTTGAACCAGACATTCACCTTGCTCTTTCTTATGAACACTTTTACCTTGATTATGATCAAAGCCAATTAAGTGGTGGGCTGACCATTGGCTACAGCGTGGTTGATAAGTTCGAATGGGGACTTGACCTAGTTGGTACAAATATTCAATCTGGCTTCGATGAAACCGGCTTAGCTTTTTACGAAGAAGACGTAATTGAAGAGCTTGCCGGTATTAAAAGCAGAAATTATGACTTTGATGTTGGACTGCGCTTATCAAGACGCTTTGATAATTCGCAGATCTCCTTTGAGTATTTACATGATATGTCAGGCGCCCATAATGGCTGGGTAATGAACAGCTTCTTTAGTCAGATAATTCCTTGGCGTAATTGGGAGTTTCGCTCAGGTATCGGGCTAAGTGCTTATTCTGAAGACTTTACTAACTATTACTTCGGTATTACTCCTTCTGAAGCTAATTCAAACAGACCTGTTTACACCCCGAGCACATCCTACAGTCTTATCTTTGAGTTTCATGCTGAATACCCAATAAACCAAAACTGGGTATTTTTAACTGGCTGGCTATCAACATGGTTTTCTGATGATATTCATCACAGTCCTATTGTCTCCCAAGAATATCAGCACAAAGCCAAGGTAGGCCTGCGCTATGTTTTTTAAATACTATTTTTTATTAGCGCTCCCTATAATCAGCGTCAAAGCGCAAGAACAACCTAAAGAAGAGACAAGCCTAGTATCACTACCTGATACCTGTGTTGCCCTTCGTGAAGGACGAAATTGCTATGCTGATGTGGAAATATCTTGGCACCAGCCAAAGGGTAATTACTGCTTACGTGATGGTCAAAGTAAACATATTATGCAGTGTTGGCTTATGCAAAAAACGGGCTTTTTTCGCTATCAGTTTGACTCTGCAATAACGGTCAACTTTGAATTGGTCAATAGTAACAATGGCAAGGTCGTTGACACCACTGAAATACAAGTGCAGTGGGTGTACCAAAATCGCCAAAAGAAACGCCGTTGGCGACTGTTTTAACTGTTTGGAGTAAAAAATGGAACATTATGGCACGATTCTGCTAGTAGAAGATGATATTTCACTGGCTAAGTGGGTCGCAGAATACTTAACTGAGCAAGGCTATAAAACAACAATTTGTCAACGTGGTGACCAAGTCATTGAGCAAGTCAGAGCGACACTACCGGACTTAGTTTTATTAGATATCATGCTGCCTGGTCAAGATGGTATTAGTGTGTGTCGAGAGTTAAGACAGTTTTACCAAGCGCCTATTATTATGCTCACAGCCAGAGACGATGAAATGGACGAAGTAATTGGCCTTGAAGTCGGTGCAAGTGATTACATGATGAAACCTGTACGACCACGAGCACTCTTAGCCCGCATAAAAACGGCCTTACGTGCAAATACAGATAACAAAGAGTCGCGCTTAGAAAATCCCAACATAACTGTTGGCAAACTTACTATAGACACCGAATCACGCACTGTTTTTTTTGCCGATCAAGAAGTGCATATTTCAAGTGCGGAATACCTATTGCTGCATTACTTGGCCAGTAATGCAGGTCAGGTTGTGTCGCGCGATGCCGTGTTCAAAGCAACAAAAGGCAGAGAATATGATGGGTTAGACAGAAGTGTCGATGTGCTTATTTCGTCACTACGCAAAAAATTTAATGATGATCCCCAACACCCTGAAAAAATTAAAACAATCTGGGGACGTGGCTACTTGCTCGTCGCGACAGCGTGGCAATAGATGATATAACGCGTGAAAAAGTTTTATATTTCATTACTGGGCAGTGCACTGCTATCAATAATCATATTGGGCTGGTTAATTGACGCATTTAGTCAGCAAACCCATCAGCCGCAAGATACTTTTCATAGCCAAACCCAAATGATTAAAGGGTTTACTAAACAGTTGTCGGTACTGCCTGCGGATAAACGCGAGAATGCAATCAAGCAGCTAGAGCAAGATTTCAACGTGCAACTAGAGTATCGCTCAACTCAAGCATTAGCACTTCCTCACTCTCTGCTTTCGCAAATTACAATGCCTACAGGCTTAATACTCGAAGATCAACAAGGATACTACTTACTCTACAGCGAGCAGGCACTTGGCTCACACCATCTTAAAATGCGTCTAGAGAAAGCGCATTTACATGAGCAAGGGAATGATGTTCTCCTTACCCTACTCTTCTATGCTGGGTTATGTGTTTTTATGGGCTTTATTATTGCTCCACTTGCAAAACGTCTCAGCATCCTTAATGATGCCGCGCAACGCTTCGCTAAAGGTGATTTAGCTACCCGCATTAAACCATCTCATTTTACCTATATTAAAGATGTCGAGCTCACCTTTAATCGCATGGCGAATCAAATTGAGAAACTACTTGATGAAAACAAGCTAATGGCGTCGAGTTTATCGCACGATATAAGAACCCCTGTTGCGTGCTTACGCTTCGGTTTAGAAGCCGCGCAAGATTGTACTAATGAGGAAAAACGTCTTGAGTACTTATCTCGAATGGAGCAAGATTTAGATCAAATGGAGTCAATGCTAAAAAGTTATCTTGCTTTTGCTACCTTAGAGCAAAAAGCAAATAAACTAACCTTTAGCGAATCTGACTTAGAAAGCTACTTACTCAGCTTGATTCAACAAGTTCACCCCAAGCTTGAGCAACGTTCATTACGCATCAGTCACGACATAAAACAAGGACATATATGTGCCGACTTAGATTGGTTAGCACGTGCGATTGTAAACCTATTAAGTAATGCATGTGACTTTGCACGCTGCGAAATAGTTTTATCAGCCTCCTACAACCAAGGCTTCGTTACTATTAAAGTAGAAGATGATGGCCCAGGAGTGCATAAAAAAAACTGGGGGAAAATATTCAGTCCGTTCTTTCAAGAACAAAGTCACCGAAATCGTGACGGTGAAAGCTATGGCTTAGGCCTCGCGATTGTTGCAAAAGTGGCTGATTGGCATCATGGCACTGTCAGCGTATCAAAAAGCCTGTCTCTTGGTGGCGCATGCTTTACCCTCAGTATTCAAAATAAAAGCCTTTGAATATGTTTCAATTGTGTTAATTGTTACGTATTGTATTAGCTAATTGAACGAAATATATGCTGGCAGCAGATTCGAGGCGATTACAAGTAAAAATGCCCACTATTAACCCTTTTTATTTAGTGTTAATTGAAGTAGATTGTCAGCGCCGTCACAAATAGAGAAGTAACAATAATATGAGCGCATCACGTGGGGAGTTCAGCTCCCGCTTTGGATTTATTATGGCCGCAGCAGGCTCCGCTGTTGGCTTAGGAAATATTTGGGGTTTCCCTACACAAACAGCAAGTAATGGCGGCGCAGCATTTTTAGTTGCTTACTTAGTACTTGCATTTTGCCTAGCTTACCCAGCATTAATGGCAGAGCTTGTTATAGGCCGTCATGGGCAAGCCAATGCTGTCAGTTCCCTTAGAAAAGTGACAAACCAGCCATGGCAGAAAAAATTTGCTTTTGTAGTCGGCTTTGGCGGTATTATTTGTGCTGGTTTAATTTTAAGCTTTTATGCCATCGTAGCGGGCTGGATGCTCAGTGCAACATTAGAGCCCGTAGCACAATTAACTGCTCAAGAGCCTGCAATTACTTGGTTAAGTGAGCAGTCACTATCAAGAAACCTAATTTTTACTGCTGCGTTTATTATTTTGACCGTTGCTATTATTTCTAAAGGTGTTGAAAACGGCATTGAGAAATGGTCAAAGCGCCTGATGCCTGCTCTATTAGGCATTTTGTTTATGCTTATCATTTATGTGATGACCCAAGATGGCGCAGTTGAAGGTTTAAAAGCCTACTTAGTGCCTGACTTTTCATCTATTTTAAACCCAGAGCTGCTAGTTAATGCCCTTGGACAAGCATTTTTCTCGCTATCTTTGGGCACCAGTGTGATGATCATCTATGGTTCATACATTAGCAAAAAAGAGAATCTCGTGTCCTTGGGTGCTTATGTTACTTTGATCGATGTGTTTATTGCCTTTGTAGCCGGTTTATTGATTATTCCTGCGATGTATGTTGCACAGGCACAAGGCGTACAGATTTTCTCTGCTGAAGGCGTACTACTGTCTGAAGATACGTTAGTGTTTCAAGTGCTGCCCGCACTTTTCACCAGCATGGGTGATGTGGGTATTTTCGTTGGCTTTGCCTTTTTTGCTTTAATGAGTATTGCAGCGTTAACTTCATCTATTTCAATGCTGGAGGCACCCGTCTCTTATGCGGTTGAGCGCTTTGCTCTAAAACGCGTGCAGGCGACATGGTTAATTGGCGGTATTATTGCCCTTGTCAGCTTTACGATCGTTTTTAACTTAGGCACATTGTTTGGCTTTGTGATCACACTAACCACTAAGATTGGCCAACCAATTTTAGGATTAATGTGTTGTATATTTGTCGGTTGGATTTGGCACCGTGCATCTTTATTAAAAGAAATTCAACAAGGCTGCCCAGAAGCTGCAAACAGCTTTTTCTGGAAAGTGTGGCCATGGTATATCAAATTCATTTGTCCATTGGCTATTGCACTGGTATTCGCCAACTCGCTGTTAAGCTAAGCGCTTACTTGAAGTGGCCCTTTGCTTTGGGCTACTTCAAACACATATCCTGATGTGGAATGCCGTCTTCTAAGTAATCATCACCGACATTTTTAAAGCCAAACTGTTGATAAAAGCCCGTTAAATAACATTGAGCGCCTATCAAAATAGCTTTCTCTGGCCAGCGTTGCTGACATGTCTCTATAGCCATTTGCACAAGTTTGCTTGCCAACCCTTGTCCCCTAAATTGCTTAGCAACAAGTACACGACCAAATGCACTGAACTGCTCATTTTTGTCATAACACCGAGCGTAGGCAGCTAGCTGTTGTTCTTTGAACACAAAGAGATGCTGAGTCAGGTCATGGTTATCAACCTCGTCAATCTCTGGATAAGCACAGGTTTGCTCTACAACAAACACCTCAACCCGTGCTCGTAAAATCGCGAATAACTCATCTTTACTGAGTTCAGCGTAACTCTTAACAGAAAACATAAGATTCCTTTTGCAAGACAAAAAACCCAGCCGTAGCTGGGTTTAAAGTGTACCTATTCGATTAAGCCCTAAGCGAATAACCGCTCTAATTGGTCACATAATTGCGACAGGTTTACGTGATCATGTTCTATCGTTAAATCAACATAACCATCCCCTCTAAAAGCACGGTCTAATTCAATTAACACATGCGTTTTATGAGCTTCAGGCACAAACGACAGCTCAACTTCTTGTAAACCAAAAAGGCTTCGGCTATCTGGACGATACTCAAGTTCCTGATAACAACCTGAGTGAGATTGAAACGTAGGTGCGCGTAGGTAACCCTTTTCAACATCTGCCTTGACTAGGTTAAAACCTAATTTATCCATTGCGTGCATAAACGTGCTAACAGCATCATTCGGATAAATATGTAATGAGTCACGATCCGTTGGATCAAGCGCCATATCAATATCAAGACCCGTTTCTAACCAAACATGTGATTGATTATAGCCAGCGTTAATTTCCGTGATTGGGGTCTCTGAATGTAAGCGTGCTTCAAACGGAATATGCCTCTCTTCGCCCGCTGCAATCGTGCCGACATCCGTGATACGCCATTTTTCGATCACATGATTTGTAAAATACTCACCATCTTCACCTTCAACTTTAACACGCGTCATTAATGCTAAGTCTAAGCCAGTAATATCTTGCTCTACATCGCCGCCTTTAATAACGATAACTGCATTAAATTTTTGGCCTGGTTGTAAGTGCTCTGTTTCCAGTACAGTGTCCACCTTTGCTGCACCAATACCTACTGATGCAAGGATTTTCTTAAACATCTTTTCTCCTTAAGCCGTCTCTTTTCTAGTTGGCTTAAATTCCTTTGTTGTTGCATCTTAACCACAATTAAAAGCTAATGTCAGCGAAAAAATGATGCTTTTAGCGCATTAATCAATAAATAGTGCGTAAGTGTTCATTTTTTAGACTCTTTATATTCGATATTGTTTTCCATTAGTGAATATTTCGCTACACTCCTAACAAATGAAGTCAAAAGAAGAATTATGGAACTTATATACTTTGCTACGGCGTTCGTGTGCGGCTTTGCTGTCTATCAGCTAAAGCTTCCTCCTTTAATTGGTTTTTTATTAGCAGGGTTTGCCCTCAACTTATATGGCTATAAAACCACTGAATTACTCAACACACTAGCGAGCTTAGGCGTAACCTTACTGCTGTTTAGTATTGGTTTAAAATTAAAAGTTTCTAACCTTATAAAACCACAAGTATGGGCACCAGCGTCAATGCATATTGTACTGAGCAGCACCCTCTTTAGCGGTTTTATGCTGTTGCTTGGCGCATTCGCACTTCCTCTTTTCAGCGAACTGACTTGGCAAAGTGCACTCTTGGTTGGTTTTGCATTTAGCTTTTCGAGTACTGTGTTTGCCGTTAAAGTCCTTGAAGAACGCGGAGAAATGTCTAGTCTACATGGCAAAATTGCAATAGGTATCTTGGTAATGCAGGATATATTCGCAGTTATTTTCTTAGCGATTAGTACAGGTAAAGCACCTAATATTTGGGCATTAGCATTATTAATAGGGCTTCCGGTTCTGCGCCCTATTATGTTTTGGATTTTAAATCGCTCTAAGCATGGTGAATTACTGCCTTTATTTGGCTTTTTCTTTGCGCTGGTTTTAGGTTATCAAGCCTTTGAATTTGCTGGACTCAAAGGCGATTTAGGCGCGCTTATCATAGGGATGATGTTTGCTCCCCATAAAAAAGCGGGTGAGCTATCAAAATCATTACTAAATCTGAAAGATATCTTGCTTGTTGGCTTCTTCCTAAACATAGGTTTAAACGCGGAGCTTACCGCGCATGCTGTATTGGTTGCGATGGTGATTATTTTAGTGTTACCAATTAAAGTTGCGCTCTATTATGTTTTAACTAACGCCTTCAAATTACGTGCACGTACTTCACTGCTTAGCGCATTTAGCCTTGCTAACTATAGTGAGTTTGGTTTAATCGTTTGTGCCGTTGCTGCTAGCAGTAATATGATCACCTCCGAATGGCTCGCGGTTATGGCGATTGCCGTATCAATTACTTTTATTTTGGCATCTCCTTTAAATAAACGCTCTAACGAAATTTATGTCAAGATTGAGCACTGGCTACTTAAATTTGAAAGTAATAGCCGCTTAACCGAAGAGTTACCGGTGAACTTAAACGATACCAAAATCGTTATTTTTGGTATGGGCCGTATTGGTACAGGGGCGTACGAAACAATTAGTCAAACACATCCAAACCTCGTTGCTGGCATTGATATTAAACCTGATGTGGTGGATAAGCACATTAAACGAGGACGCCGCGTTCTTTTAGCTGACGCCACAGACCCTGACTTTTGGCAACGGGTAAATCACTCTCATGTTGGCATGGTTATGCTTGCGATGCCAAAGCACATGCAGAATATTTTTGCCCTAGAGCAGCTAAAAGCGTCTGGATACCAAGGCCAAGTAACGGCTATTGCAAATTACCCTGACCAGCAAAAAGAGTTAGAAGATATGGGTGTAGATTCTACCTATAACTTTTATCTAGAAGCGGGGAGCGGCTTTGCCGAGCACGTAAAACAAAAACTTTTCTCATAATGTAAAAAAAATAATTCTCAGGGCCTATATTTGGTACTGAGAATTATTTTCATTATATTCAGCGACTTGCTATTGCTATTTTTAGTACACTTCAATAGGCGTACCTAAAGCAGGTCAAGCTTATTTACAAAGCTTTACATCCAGATTAGCCATCCAATCAAAAAAAAGAGTAAACTCGCCATATGATACTTTGCTAAGTATCTATTTTTAGCACGAAAAAGTTTATTAATCCTGTTTACGATTTCGTTTGTGCGATTACTGTTAAGCTAATTGAGGTTGTTTAAGATGAAAGATAAGTTTACCAGTGCGTTAAAAGTAAACGCAGATGATGCTTGTTCAGGGAAACTTATTGACATACAACGTCGACTGGATGAGTTACAGCAAAATGGCATGAGCGCAACAGACATTAGAACTGTATTGTTTAATAAAATGCTCGATGTTTATCAAGTGCCACATGATCACTTTCTTCGAGAGGGTAAAACCCCCGCTCGAATTGATGACCCAAGTATTGTTAGTAGATTAAAAGAACTTGGTTTTTCGAAAAAAAGTCGTCACCAATTACATTAACTTTATTTCGTCATTAACGAAATAAACGCTACGCTATTGTGGGGGCCTACCTCCCTCACTAAATAGGCTGTTTCTTGCCCGTCACAGCCTATTTTCTCTCTCCTTTTTACCGTATCATTTAGCTTTAACAATTGTTTGAGATAAAGATGGATACAGCTCAACTTAAACAAGCCATTAATACGAAAATGCCATTCGGCAAGTACGCTGGACGCCCTCTTTTACTATTGCCTGAACCTTATTTAGTGTGGTTTAAGCAACAGGGCTTTCCAGCAGGTCAGCTTGGCGCTCAGCTGGCAATGATGTATGAAGTAAAACTAAACGGGTTAGAGCAAATGTTGATGCCCCTTTTAGACAATAAATAATTTTATTTTTGAGAACTTTTTTGCTGACTGGCGGTCTATTAATTTGCTACTTGTTTATTTTTGGTTTTAACCTCAAAAAAAGCGCCTCAAGGCGCTTTTTTTATGTCTAAATAGGTCATAAAATAGTTAATTACTTTAAACGATTTAACCTATCACTATCAGCGTTACAGCTTTACTATTAAACAGTATGCTTTATCAGAAACTCAATAATCTTCTGTATTAAATAAGCGGATGGTAAACTTTGCACCGCCCAATTCAGAGTCACTCACTTCATACGTACCACGATGCCAGCTTATAATTTTAGCAACAATCGCCAGCCCTAAGCCAAAGCCACCTGTTTTCTTATCTCTACTTTTATCTAAACGCGTGAATGGTTTAAACACACTCTCCCACTCACTTTTAGCAATGCCAGGTCCATCGTCCTCAACAGTCATGACAAGCTCTTTATTATGCTCTTCAAGGGAAACGATGATTGTATGTGCAGCATACTTTTGCGCATTACCTAATAAGTTTTGAATACAGCGAGCCATAAAGTGCTCATCACACTTATAAATTAAGCTAAGCGGTGCCTTTATTTGCACGTCTATATCTGTCGCAAACTCAAGTTTATTAACCACGCTTGAAACTAGCAAAGTTAAATCACATGAGCGGTTGATAAGATTAGGCTTGTGGGATTCTAGACGTGCGTACTCAAGCATTTCTGACACTAACGCTTCAAGTTCAACAATATCTGCATGCATATTATCTAAATAGGTAAAAGACTGCTCATTTTCTACTTGTTCTTCAAGCATTGCTATTGCGAATTTCAAACGCGCTAGCGGCGTTCTGAATTCATGAGAAACTGATGAGGTTAGCTCCTGCTGTGCTGCTAATAAGTATTGAATACGCTCTTGCATGGCAGATAATGTATCGGTGATCGGTAAGAAAAAAGACTTTGAAGCATCATGTAATTCAAAATCTTGCGCACCACCTACAGCCTCACAAGCAAGGGTCAGCTTATTAAAATCTCTCCACAGTAAAAAACTCCATAAGCCTACAGGAACACCGACAACCATCAATAGTAAAAAATAAGGCCAGACAGAGCTAAAGCTTGGGTTCGATACAGTCAATGGGCCAATATGAAGTAACTGCTGATCGTTGAGTGTTATGTACCAAATAACCTCTTGTTGTTGGTTAAATAAGTACAAATAATGGTGAGAAGCTAAATCGGCTTTTAAATCATCAGGAAGTGCCAAGTCATTCCTGTCGATGATTTCACTATCAAATTCATCTTGTAGCTTCGATAAGCCGTCTTTAGTTTGGCTTAATAACCAGAGCGATTTACCAAATTCTTTATCGAGTGCAATTTGCTGTTGGGAGTCTTCATAGGGCCACAGTTGTTCGATGACCCCACTGACAAGAAACAGAGAAACGATTATATAAAGATATAAACTCGCAAACAGCTTCCCCATTAACAGCTAGATTTCCCAAGCATCTGATACGAATAAGTATCCCTGTCCCCAAACTGTTTTAATACGGTATGGTTTATCACTGTTATCACCTAACTTCTTGCGGATTCTTGATACCCGAACATCAACAGTGCGATCTAAACCATCATATTGACGTCCAATCATATGTTGATGGACATGCTCACGGCTTAGCACTTCACCTGCATTTGAAGCTAAAAGCCACAATAATTCAAATTCATGTGATGTAAGTGTAATCTCATTGCCTTTAAGTGTAACAATGCGACTCGTTTTATCAATTGATAAATCACCAAATGTGATTTCTTCAGGGGCTTTAGTCGTTGCATGCCCACGGCGCAGTAACGCATTGATTCTTGCAAGTAGTACACGCGGTTCTGCCGGTTTGATTACATAGTCATCAGCACCAAGCTCCAGACCGATGACCTGATCAAAATCTTCACCTTTCGCGGTTAACATAAGAATTGGCAAGTTAAACTTATCGCGTACTTGACGGCACACACTAAAGCCATCTTTACCTGGTAACATGACATCAAGAATCATTAAATCAACAGGGTTATTTTCTAGGTATTCGAAAACTTCATCGCCGCGTTCAAGGACCGCAACATCCAACCCATTGTGCTGAAGGTAGTCTCGTGTTAACTGTTGTAAACCGAGATCATCTTCAACAAGTAAAATCTTTGTCATTGGTTGCTCCTGAATTAAAAAAAGCTCCACGGAGAGCGTAATCTTCGTCTTGTCGTTTTTGCTTCTGTGCTCTGCACTTCAACTTTTGCTGTCGCAACTTTGCTCCCCGTGTGCGGATTGACTAAGGAGTATATTGTTTCAACCTGAACCCGCGCTTTATAGCTAAAACGGCCTTTTTGCATGTTCTGCCAGCACTGAACTTGTTGATCATTCTGATACAAACATACATCTTGAGGGTGTGTTAACTGCCAACTTATTTTTAGTTCAAGATCGCAAAATTCGTGCTGTTGAAAAACAACACACACTTTAGGTGATACATCGAAGAGAGATGCTTGTGCATGGCTCGGGAATCCCCAAAAAACAGCAACAAACACACCCAGACTAAAAACAAAAAACTTCATATTAAAAAATATGATTGAATCCTATAAAAGCAGTCATCGAATACGTGTGTTCAAAAAGCGGACTGTCATCTACGCCCGAGTAATCGTAATATGCTAAATGAAAACGAAGTGAGTTGCCCTCACTCAAGGGCCAACGGGCGTCGATTTTAGCATAAGGTTGCCAACTACTGCCAACACCAATTTTCCCATGTAAGGTTTCTTTCGCCGATAAGCCATAAAAGTAATCGTTTAACTTAGCGGATTTATACCAAACGCCTAAACTTGGAGTCAGTTCTAACTGACCTATTTGCTGGAGTGTCTGCCACTGAACTGCACTTCTTGTGCCTTTATATACATTGGATACATCTGCTAATGCTTGTAGCGAGAATATATGGTTATTATGAATGTAATGGTAACTTAAGCCTGCATCTAATGCCCAACGACGCTTACTGATATCGTTCACAGAGATACGCTCAGCATTCAATTCATTCTTTTCTGTGGAATTGACAAAACTACTCGAAGTTTGCAGCGCAAAAACATTACTAGGGTGAAAATCAATAAAAAAGCGCGTTTCAGGGTTAAACTCCGCCACTACATTAAAAACATGAGATGACGTTTCATGAAAAGCATAACCAAGTCGACCATTATCAAAAAACCACTTTTCACCGTAATAAGCAATTTCAGGTAAAAGTATAAGCGGTAGATTATCACCTCCATGCAGCGGGTTTGTGATCACCCCAGCTCCTGTATTGACACCCAAATACCACTTATTGGCTTCAACTTCTTGAGATGCTGAACGACTTTCTCGTTCTGTGCGGGTTGAGTCTTCAGCACAGACTTGATTCATCGATATAAAAATCAAGATGCACATCATTACCCAATTATTGATCGTTATCGTTTTCATGTTTGTTACGACCACAGGCAGTTTCCAGTTAGTCTATGGTATCAAGGTGTGAATAGGCTGTCTTTTATAGGTTACAAGTATTCACAATTTTGATACATATATCAGCTAAGTTTGTTACTCTTCAACAATCTCAAGACGGTTTCTTCCATGCTCTTTGGCAAGATAAAGAGCTTGGTCAGCTTTAGCAATCAGTTGTTCTGGTTGACTATTCTTAGACTTAATAGCAATACCAAAACTTGCCGTTATCTTACTTAACACATTAGTCGATTTAGGTTTCTTGACTTGTAACTTCGATATCGCGATGCGCAGCTGTTGAGTAAAGTTAGTCATATCACTGACACTTGCAAAATGTGCAGTAAAGCAAAACTCTTCCCCACCAAAGCGATAAACCTGCCCAACACTTGACACGTGTTTGAGTAATTTACTCGCTACAGCTCTCAGAACTTGGTCTCCCTTTTGGTGTCCGAATGTATCATTAAATTGCTTAAAATGATCAATATCAACCATCACCAACACCGCAAGACCAGCCAAATGAGCCGCTTGGCAGAATCGAGAAATGTCTTCATCAAACTTGCCTCGATTATAAAGGCCTGTCAGCGTATCTTTTTCTGCTTTATTTTTCGAAAGACTAAGCTCCTGCTTTAATTCGGATATTTCTGCATAGGCTTGTGCTAACTGGTTTTGAAAATCCTGTGCACGGTTTTGTAAAGCGGCTGACTCACCACTTAGTCGCTCTACACAGTCCAACACATTATCAAAGCTATCTCCATCACTTAAATTTACATCATTGAGTTGCTCTCGGCACTCTTGGAGTGTTTGATTAAACTGAATAGAGTGAACAAGCGTGTCGTTTATGCCTTGCTGAACATTACTTACAACACCATTAAAATCATTCGATAGTTGATAGAACAAAGACAGATCATCTTGAGATAAATATTTATTAAAAAGATACTTGGCTCGCTCTTGGTCGCATGTACTGAATGTGCGAATAATATTATCAAGTTCTTCATTAAGCGCTTTATTTCTGCCACTTACATAGCAATACCACAACGCATAATTAAGCGGTGTAATAGGCATTTTGTATTTAACCATTAAGGGAATAGCGCGCTTCAAACAGCTACTTGAATAGCTCAGCGAATGCTCAACGTGAGCTGACAGAATCATGTGTCCATGCCATCAGTATTTTTATTATTTTGATTTACGTTAGCAACACATTGAAAAAAATCAATAAAAAATCTGCAATAATCGCTAAATCCCAGCAAAAAACACGGAAACCATTAACAAAAAACAATACAAAAGGATTGTTTTTATGGCTATTTTTGCGGAACAAAATAACCCAAAAACTCTAAGTAAAAAAGATGAGATCTGCTAATTTAAGAAAATGACGTGAAAAATCACCGCGTCAGTTTAGCCAAAAGTTAAATAACTGGGGATTTATAGGCGGCTGATAACAATTATATCAACCGCCTTAGGTTTTATTGAATGGTTTGAAATTAGTTTACAGCTGACCAAGGTCCATTAGCTGTTTCTGGCGAGTCACCTTGAGTCCACCACTTAGCGACATATATGACATTGTTAAAACTTACTTTGTCGTCTTTAACATATACCTTTGTACTATCCCATGCTGCAACACCACCTACCGGAGGATTGCCCTCTGGTGGTGTTAGCGTGTCGACGACTGTTACTTGAGGCCAGTTTACATGAGATTGATAAAAGTTTGTTACGCACTTTTCATAATCACCAGGGACCAATGCTGAATAGGCAGTTTGATAACCAACTAACTTACACTCAAATGATTGGCCTCCTGGTCTGTCGCTGTAATATGCCCAGTCTGCTTCCCAGTTTGTGTAGAGAACATCGGTCGAATCATTAAGGTTTAAACTACCAAAAGGAGTTTGCTGCCAGCAGGTGTTCTCTTCATCTGTTTCAATCGGGATATAATAGTAATTCGATAGACCTTCCCAATAGCGAATGCGATTTACTGGCTGTCCTTTGGTGCGGTTTTGCTCGCCACATTCAATTCCCCCATTTATTACATTAATTGTTGTGCCAAAACCGTATCCGATCCCCGCACTGAGCTCTTTTTGTGATGGCACCCAAGTTCTATCAATAACGTGTAGCATCGCCGGTTTAGGTGCTTGAGGTGTCAAGAAAAACCAAATTGCTGAAGCAAGATTAAGCCAAGAATCTGCCACTAAGCTTGGGTTGTTAAGTAGCACAGTTGCATCACCATTAAACATCACTTCCGAAAATGCACCATAATTAAAATGATACGAAAGCTGCTTCGCACCGCGGCCGAAATAACCTTGTCCTTCTGCGCATGGCCAACGGCGATTTTGCCAATCATTTTGACCACACCCTGTTGTATAACCGGCCTGCCCTTCTGACCACCCCATTTCGCGGACATGTACTAAAGCCTGTTGCCATTCTTCAAGTTGTAATGGGTTATCAGAGATATTATCTTTGGCGATATGACCACCGGTTTCTTGTGCAAAGTGTGCAAATGCCGTGATGATAGACTTTTTACAAATGGCATCAGAATCTCGACCATCGGTGTATTCACCACAAAAAGCAGGGAACTTACCAATTGCCCGCAAAAAACGTGTATAAGTATACTCTGGCGCAGCCATTCCCGTCAGAAAATCCCACTCTTGCTGACCAAAGACTCGTTCAACACGTTTCACGTTTTCAGGGTTGCTTGCATTGTTAGGTGTAATAGCTTCAACAATACTATTATCCCTCGTTTCAAGCGCTTTTGCCCAAGTCTGATACATGGGATCGGATACTTTAGCATCACGAGCCGCATTTAGTTCTGCACGAGATAGCAAATAGCCGTTTGGGTTATTCGGGTCATCAACAATCGTTAATGCATTAGCAGAGGCGATAAGAGCAACTTGCAGAGCAAGCAGTTTAATAGAGTGGGTTTTCATCGTCTTTCCTTTGAATTGTGTGTTTCTAAAATGGGTTTTAACCTTTTATTAACACTAGATGCAAAATGACATCGCTGTCAAGTTTCCATATCAATTCTATAAAAACGGCTTATTCCTGCTATTAAAACGATGACCAATCATGCTTAATAAGTTAGTAACGACTGCGCAATTTCCCAAATAGCATTTAATGCGGGATCATGCCGCTCCTTCTTAAGCACTGCTAAGCCAATTTCAAAGCCTGGAATATCTTTTTCAGCGTCACTAATAACCTGAACCTTTTCTTTTAATGGGCTATTATCAAGTACAATTTTAGGTACCATAGCAACACCTAAACCCAAACTTACCATCGACACCATGGCTTCATGACCTGCTACATGGGCGTAAATACGACCATGAATATTTTTCTTTCGCCACCACTGCTCTAATCGCTGCCTAGATAATCCTTGTTCAGCAACTATGAATTCTAAATTAGACCAATGAATTGTTTCTAAATCTTTAAGTTGTTCACTGATAGGACAGGCTATTTTAGGTCCAATAAGTACCAAAGGAGAATACCCGATACTGGTAAAGGCTATTTGCCCTGGTAATTTAACTGGTTTTGCTGCAATCGCCATGGCTTCATGGCCATCCAATACACGATTTATGGCGAGCGCGGGGTCACCTGTATTGAGTGTAATTTCGATATAAGGATGCTGCATCCGAAGCTTTTCAAGAATTTGATGCAAAAAGCTATATGAGGCAGTAACAGAACAATAAATACTGACATTACCGTATATATGTTGCTGTGGCTCTTGGATATCAGCTTTGAATCGGTGCCAACTGGCAAGCGTAGCATTGGCATAATCACAAAATGCTTTTCCCTCTTGAGTTAGCTTAACCGTGCGGTTATCACGATTAAATAATACTGCGCCTACTTCATCTTCAAGTTGCTTGATATTACGGCTTAAAGTAGGAGCACTAATATGGCAAAGCTCACTGGCTCTAGCAAAGTGGAGCGTTTTAGCTAAGGCTAAGAAGTAATTAAGATGTTTGTGATCCATTGTGACTACCATTTCATTTTATGAAACACTTTAATTCAAATATATCATTTTACGCAAGAGATAAAATTGCATACTGTTAAGCCATACAAAGAGCACACACTTTTATTCTTTGTTTTTTGAAAAACTTGTATTTATAGGACACTAACAATGGCGAATTATTTTAATACTCTTCCTTTGAGAGAGCAGTTAGCGCAATTAGCGCAATGTGAATTTATGGACCCATCAGAATTTGCTGATGGCGTAGACGCTTTAAAAGGGAAAAAACTCGTTATTGTCGGCTGTGGTGCACAAGGCCTTAACCAAGGTTTAAATTTACGTGATTCTGGTTTAGATGTTTCTTACACACTGCGTGAGTCAGCGATTGCTGAGCGTCGTCAATCTTTCTTAAACGCATCTGAAAACGGCTTCACTGTAGGCACATATGAAGAGCTTATTCCAACGGCTGATGTAGTATTAAACCTAACTCCTGATAAACAACATACATCTGTTGTTAATGCCATCATGCCGCTGATGAAACAAGGTGCAACGCTTGCCTATTCACATGGCTTTAATATCGTTGAAGAAGGCATGCAAATTCGCGAAGACTTAACTGTTATCATGGTTGCACCTAAATGCCCTGGTTCAGAAGTGCGTGAAGAATATAAACGTGGCTTTGGCGTACCAACACTCATTGCCGTTCACCCAGAAAACGACCCTCAAGGTCATGGCCTAGCGCAAGCGAAAGCGTATGCAGCTGGTACCGGTGGTCATCGTGCTGGTGTACTAAAATCATCATTCATTGCAGAAGTTAAGTCTGACTTAATGGGCGAGCAAACGATTCTATGTGGCATGTTACAAACTGGCTCACTACTTTGCTTTGATAAAATGGTCGAAAAAGGTATTGATGCAAGTTACGCGTCAAAGTTAATCCAATACGGTTGGGAAGTGATCACTGAAGCACTTAAGTATGGCGGTGTGACTAACATGCTTGACCGCTTATCAAACCCAGCAAAAGTTAAAGCATTTGAATTAAGCGAACAACTTAAAACAATTATGCGTCCACTTTATAATAAGCATATGGACGATATCATCAGCGGCGAATTCTCTCGCGGTATGATGGCTGATTGGGCTGAAGATGATGCAAAGCTTCTTGCATGGCGTGCTGAAACTGCCGAAACCGCATTCGAAAAACAGCAAAATACCGATGAAGAAATTAACGAGCAAACTTTCTTCGACCAAGGTATCTTGATGGTTGCTATGGTTAAAGCAGGCGTTGAACTTGCGTTTGAAACCATGACTGCTGCTGGCATTATCGACGAATCAGCTTACTATGAGTCATTACACGAAACGCCACTGATCGCTAACACGATTGCGCGTAAAAAGCTTTTCGAAATGAACAGAACAATTTCAGATACAGCTGAATATGGTTGCTACCTATACAACCACGCATGTTTGCCTTTACTACAAGATTTTATGAAAGATATCGACACTGATGTGATTGGTAAAGGTTTAGGTGATTCATCAAATCAGGTGGACAACCAAACTTTAATCGCGGTGAACAAGGCCCTGCGTGAGCACCCTGTTGAAATTGTTGGCAGTAAATTACGTGGTTACATGTCGGCAATGAAGAAAATAGTTTAACCCTAGAAAGTAAGTTTCGCTTGTTAGAAACCAAGCCCAATTGCATATGCTTTGGGCTTTTTTGGTCCTAGTTTAATTCGTCATCTGAAAAGTCTATGCTAAAATAACTACCTTAATGTTGTAACCTAAGACACTTTCATGGCGTTAAATCACCTTACCATTACTAAAAAAATCACTCTACTAGGTAGCTCTATTGCACTCATTGTTGCTGCGTTAATTGGCGTAACCGCAATTTATAGTGCTAAACAAATCATTGAACAACGAATGATCGAGTCTGAGCTACCAAGCAAGTTACAAGCAATTGATAATTATATTAGCCACGATATAAACCAAATGATCAGTGCCGCTGAGCAGCTTTCAAGTAACGCGTTTGTTATCGACTGGGCACGCTCTAGTGATACTGATGATACGATTTTACTTAAAGAGTTGAATCGCTTAGTTGCACAATACGATCTTGCGACAGCTTCATGGGCAAACCGTGAAACAGCGCAATATTGGAATCAAGATGGTTTTTTAAGAGTACTTACTAAAGAGCAAGATGGTTGGTTTTTTGCGTTTAAACAGTCAAAAAACCCTTTTTCTATCAGTATTTACCAAGAATCACCTACAGACGTAAAAATGTTTGTAAACCACCAACAAACTAATGGCTTAGGTTTGGCAGGTCTTGCTAAAAGTATTGATGACATGCAAGCAATGCTGCAAAAGTTTCAAATAGAGAAAACCGGTTTTGTCTTTGTTGTTGACAAACATGGCTTGATAAAGCTGCACAAAGACGCCAGTAAAGTAGCCAAAGCAAAACTTGATACGCTTTATGAATCAGGTATTACAAGCACACTATTAACTGGTGAAGAGTTTACTCTTAAGGAAGTCAGCATCAAGGGAGAAGAAACGCTGGTTGCTGCAAGCCCAATAAAAAACACAGACCTGTTTGTTGTTGCACAAGTGCCTAAGCGTGAAGTCTTTGCAAGTATTGATACATTGACATGGCAAATTATCAGCTTTGCAATTGTCATCGCATTCGTTGCCAGTTTTGCAGGTTTACTACTAGCTAGAACATTGTCATCTCCTTTATCAAAAATGGCAGAGTTATTTACTCGGTTAGGCTCTGGTGATGCAAATTTAGCCTATCGATTACCTAGCTCAGAGCAACCAGAGCTTGCAAATTTGAGTGCTGGCTTTAATCAATTTATGACCAAAATCGAAACAGCGATTGGCCAAGTAGCGCAAGAAAGTCGAGAGATCAGACAAAGCGCAAGTCATGTATTTAAACAAACCCAGAAAAATTCAGACGCATTGGATAATCAGAAAGAGCAAACTATTTCCGTTGCGGCTGCAATTAACGAAATGGGTGCAACAGTGCAAGAAATTGCATCAAGCGCAGCAAATACAGCAAAGCTCACTGAAAGCAGTAAACAAAATACTGAACAAAGCCATGTTCAGGTCACACAAAGCCAGCAAGCGATCACTGAGCTTGCGACTGATATAGATAATATAACGGTGCAAGTGAACGAATTGGCAGGTAAAACGCAAGCTATTGCAAACATTGTTGATGCCATCAGAGGAATTTCTGAGCAAACGAACTTACTGGCACTTAATGCGGCAATTGAATCAGCCCGGGCAGGTGAACATGGTCGCGGATTCGCTGTTGTAGCCGATGAAGTGAGAGCACTAGCAAGCAGAACATCGCAATCGACTAATGAAATTCAAACAATGATCAGCGATCTGACGAATACGTCTGATTTAGTGGTTGAGCATATCAATCACTCGAAATCACAAGCTCAATTAAGTGTGGATGCGATGCAGAGCTCTGTTGAGTTACTCAATGCAATTAATGATGCTGCAAACGAAATAAATGATATGGCCACCTTGATTGCGACCGCCACCGAGGAGCAAAGCAACGTCGTCGCTGATGTTGGTCGTAATATTGAACAGATTAGCGATATTAGTGACAATGTTATGCGTGAACAAATAGATACTGAACAAGCGATAAAAGATTTAGCAACCAGCGCACAAACTCTGGATGATTTAGTGGCTACTTTTGACAAACGCTGACACGTTTTGTAACAGTTAACACTGACCCTTTTTGATTCACCGCCTATACTTAAAGTGATTTAGGCCGTGAATTTAAGAGGGTCAGATGAAAACAACAACGTTTATTCTTGTATTAAACCTTTGCTTTTTAAGTGCGTGCAATAGTACTGCTGATAAACCTCTTTCACCCCCCAACGCCCTTACCCAGATTGAAGATTTCAACATTTTGGAGATCGAAAGCCAAAAAGATATCTTTACATTAACGCCCACTATAAAAGAACGCCTCGACATGAGCTTTCCTGAGGGTCAACGCTCTATCCGCAGTGCAAAGCGACTGATGCAGTTTTTACTCGATAATGGCGATGAATCCCTCTCTTATCAGTCAGGCGCGACCCTTACCGCAGCGCAAGCCTATAACGACTTAAATGCGAACTGTTTATCGCTTTCTATACTCGCATATAGTCTCGCTGAGCATTTGGGTTTATATGGACAATTTCAAAAAGTACACATCCCTGAGTATTGGGCTTTGAATAATGGGTTTAATTTACTCACTGGACACATTAACCTAAGAGTGAAAGAAAGAGGCAAACAGCTCACGAATCTAAGGGTCATTTACCCGCAAGAGCGCGCTTTAGTCATTGATTTTGACCCTAATAGCCGTCAAGAATCATTTAAAACCAGTTACATTGATAAAGCGCGCATTACTGCAATGTTTTATAATAACAAAGGCGCTGCCGCTATGCTCAATGAGAGCTACGATTTAGCTTACAGTTATTTTACTGGAGCGATTAAAGTCGACCCAAAATATTCAGGTGCTTGGGGTAACTTAGGGGTACTGTTGCGTTTAACTAATCACTTTAAACAGGCTGAAGCTGCTTACCTGCATGCGATTGATCTTGATGTGAACAATCATACCGCACTTGGCAACTTAGCACTTATCTACAAACTCACTAACCGTGAAAAAGAGGGAGAAGACATTCTCACTAGGCTAGATAAAAAGCGCCAATCCAATCCTTACTATCATATTTCATTAGGTAACGATGCATATGCCGCAGCGCGCTATCAAGATGCACTCAAACACTATAAAAAAGCACGCAGCTTAAACATTAAACTTCATGATTCTGACTTTGGTCTTGCCAAAACCTACTACCAATTAGGGGATTTAAAACTTGCCAGAAAGTACTTAATATCCGCTAATAACAAAGCTGATTTCGATCATGATAAAAAACGCTATGAAAGCAAATTACAAGCTATTCGCTCTCACACAGCTAAGCTTACTCACTACTAGTAGTCTGTTACTTATTCTGACTGGTCATGCATATGCGAATGCACAAACCGCACTCGAAAAGGACATTACAGCACTTACATCCAGTCAATTTTATGGCAGGAAAACAAATACGCTTGGTGCAAAACATGCGGGTGAGTTTATTAGTGAGCGCTTCTTAGAACTAAACTACAACGTACGTAAACAACCCTTTGAGTATGATGTTCCTTTTAACCAAAAACGCTCAGGCGTTAATATAATCGCCACGCAGAAAACAGCATGCACTGATTGCAAAATGATCATTTTCACCGCTCACTATGATCACCTAGGGCCAACAGGAAGCCGCTATTACCCAGGAGCGAACGATAATGCCAGCGGCGTAGCTGCGCTGTTGTACTTAGCACATCATTTAGCGCATCAAACTCGACAGTACAACTTAGTTTTTGTCGCTACGGATGCTGAAGAAAACGGTTTACACGGCAGTAAATATCTTGTCTCCACACTTAATTTAAGTGATATCAAACTAAGTATAAACCTTGATATGTTAGTGGTTAATAAACACAAACCACGCATTTATGTGTATTTAGATAGGCAGTCTGGTAGTCAGTATAAAAAAGCGTTAACTTTGCTCTCTGATAAGGAATTAACATTTATAGTCAGCAGTTCATCAGCACGACTCAATAGATTACTTGGCACTAACATTAACTGGCGTAAAGCAAGTGATCACTACGCATTTGCCAAAGCTGATATTCCTTTTATTTATTTCGGCATGGGTGATGATAAACATCATCATCAAGTAACAGACACGCTAGAACATATCGACTTTCACCTTTATGAGCAAACCATTTTAAAAATAGCGGAGTTTGTGACTTACTTAACAGGGAGTTGAGTACACAATACAAACTGCTTTTTTTGTATTTTGGTTAACTTTTTCACACGTGCCTCTAACTTACTTGCCTCACTGCGGGTGCCAACCTTTTGTTGGTATACTAGCGTTAAAGGCCCTTTGCCTTTTAAGTTCTTAGCTCCTTTACCAGCCTCGTGTGCGGCAAAACGTTTTTCAACATCAGTACTTATTCCTGTGTACCAATGCCCTAAACGCGTCTGAACGATATACAAATGCCACACAGCATCCATACTCTCGCGCTTTTTTATTGATTCAGGTAAACTTTTTGTCGTGTCTGTGGTCAAATTTGTGCCTCGTAAACGTCAATCTCAGCAAAAACAATTGTTGAAAAGGGTTTTACCTTCTGTGACTAATCGGTATCATGCAAAGTATAAAAAATAAGGATTCAAACAAATAATGCAGTCGTTTAAAACTTTTTCTTTTTGGCTCGTACTTTCCCTTGCTTTAACTGTTACAGCAGGATGTTCTAGCTGGGTTTATCGTATCAACATTCCCCAAGGTAACTTTTTAGAGCAGTCTGATGTTGATAAGCTACGCGTAAACATGACTCGTGAGCAAGTGGTTTATGTCCTAGGTAAACCCGTGGCAGAAGACTCTTTTGATAAAAGCACTTGGCATTACCTTTATGTATTTAACATCGGTCGTGATAATGAGCAGCGAAAATCGCTCACTGTAAACTTTGAGAACGACAAGCTGGTTTCAATTTCAGGTGATTACGATCAACCAAGCGAGTTCAATACCCCTCTAGAACAAGAATAAGTTCTAAGACAAGAAAAGGTAGCTAGGTGCTACCTTTTTTATTTAGGCCGTCCACCCGTTATTTTATTCGCACGCCCCTCTTCCTTCGCTTTTTCTGCTCGGCGTCTGCGGGCATCCTTAGGGTCAGCAATCAAGGGACGATAGATTTCAATTCGGTCGCCTTGTTTAACTTCTTGCGTCAATTTACACGTTCGATTCCAAATACCTAGGGTCAGATTACTTGCATCTATTTCTGGGCACTTGTCGATAATTCCAGACTTAATAACTGCCTGCTCAGCCGTTGTGCCTGTTGGCACTTCAACGAGTAAACTGGTTGCTGTTGTCGGTAATGCAAATACAACTTCTACACTGATCATAAACGAGCTCCATAAACCGCTTTAGCACGCTGAGTGAAGGCATTCACCATATTCTTCGCAACTTCATTAAATACCTTGCCAAATGCAAGCTCAATAAGTTTACTTGCAAACTCAAACTCTAGATGTAGTTGCACTTTACAAGCTTTGTCATCTAAGGGTAAAAAGTGCCACTTCCCTTTTAGGGATTTAAATGGGCCATCAACTAGTTGTAATGACACAGTATGATCATCTATAAAGGTGTTTTCAGTCGTGAACCACTTTTTTAAACCCGCTTTAGAAATCTCTAAGCTGGCTGTCATACCAGAGGGCTGTTTTGAAACAATTTTTGCATCTGAGCAATGTGGCAAAAACTCTGGGTAAGCATCTACATCGTTGACTAAATCAAACATTTCTTTGCTGCTGTACATTACCAGCGCACTTTTTTCTATTTGTGGCATATTCACTCCCAACTGTGTCGACGAATTTTAGCAAGCTTTAGCTATTTCCCCAAATTTTCGTACTAGTATAATTTACGCAAAGCCTTAAAAAAGCGATGTAAAAACGCTGTATTTACGTATAATATGGGACACTATGGCTAAGAAAAAATCATCTAAATCGACAAGTAATACCATCGCGCTGAACAAAAAAGCGCGCCATGAGTATTTTTTACACGATAAGTTTGAAGCAGGGGTTGAACTACAAGGCTGGGAAGTAAAAAGTATCCGAGCAGGTAAAGTAAACATCTCTGAGACTTATATTCATATTAAAAACGGCGAAGCATTTTTACTTGGCAGTCAAATTCAGCCTCTCAATAGTGCTTCAACACACGTGATTTGCGATCCACTTCGGTATCGTAAGTTACTTTTAAATAAGCGTGAGATCGATCGTCTTATCGGTGCAACAGAGCGTGAAGGTTACTCACTGATCGCAACGGCTATGTACTGGAAAAAATGCTGGGTGAAGTTGGAGTTCCACCTTGCTAAAGGTAAAAAGATGCATGACAAACGTGAAGACGGAAAAAATAAAGATTGGGCTCGTGAAAAAGAGCGCCTAATGAAGCACAAAGCTTAAAAATAATATTAAAGCCTAACTTTTTTGTTAGGCTTGTACCCCTTGAAAACACACACTTCACTCTCCAAAAAACCATTATCAGCTTAAAAACCCATACCTTTTTGCTATTTGAAAACACGCCATTTACATGGTATCAATCTTTTTCGTTATATTTATTCACAATATTCTCACATTGAAACAAGGATTGAATTTTATGAAGAACTCCCATCACTTTATGCAACGACCACTTTATGCATTTACCATTGCAGCGTTAGCAGGCACAAGCTTTATGTCTGTTGCAGCTCAAACAGATGGAGCTGAAAAGGTCGAACGTATTGAAGTAACAGGTTCTCGCATTAAACGCTCTGATATTGAAGGCCCTTCGCCGGTGCAATCTATCAGTCGTGCAGACATTGATAATATGGGCTACGACAACTTACAACAACTTTTAGAACGTATGCCCGTAGCCGGTAATGGTACATTTTCTACCCGTGGTAATAACCAAGACTCTACAGCGAACGGGGCTGCTGCAGTGAGTTTACGTGGATTAGGCTCTGATGCCACGCTTGTGTTAATAAATGGCCGCCGAGTGTCTATTAGTGCATTTGCTGAAAGCATCACTAATTCATTTGTTGATATTAACTCAATCCCTGTATCAGCTATTGAGCGAATCGATATTTTAAAAGATGGGGCATCGGCTATTTATGGCTCCGATGCTGTAGCTGGTGTCGTTAATATCATCTTAAAGAAAGATATAAATGGGCTAGAAGTTAACCTAGGTTATGGCGGTACAGACGGGCCTAATTATGAAGAAAAAACAGCCAGTCTAGTGTGGGGTACGAGCACTGAAAAAAGTAGTGCATCTATCATTATTGATTACTTCAATAACACAGCTTTATCATCAGATGAAATGGGGCGATTAGGTACTGCAAACCAAGAACCCTATGGTGGTATGGACTTTCGCTCATCACGCGGTTTTCCAGGTTACTTTTATGTAGATGGCGAAAAAACGATTGACCCATCGTGTCCTCCTGAAAATGCTACATCAACTGGAAGTTGTTTATTCGACTATGGCCCATATGGTTATATTACGCCGGCATCTGAGCGAGTGGGTGCTATTTCACAATTTGAATACAACTTTGATAATGGTATTTCAGCTTTCTTAGAAGTGGCGGTTCAACACAATTCATCACAAGCAGCTGGGGCGCCTACTCCACTTGATGAAGACGCAGGACTGACAGTTCCAGCAAGTCATCCGAATAATCCTTTTGGTCAAGATATTGATATTGGTCGTTACCGTACAGTGGATGCTGGAGCGCGTCAGTGGGACATTGAATCAGATACACTACGCTTTGTTGCCGGACTCAAAGGTGAAATTAGTGACTGGAGCTGGGAAGCGGCGGTACAAAAAGGCCGTAGCAAATCAATGCAAACTGGCGACAGAAGCCAAGGCTGGGTGCGTACTGACTTTTTACAACAAGAAATCGACGCGGGTAACTACAACCCATTCGGCGGCACCTATAATAGTCAAGATGTTATTGATCGTATCACAACAAGCCTAGTGCGCCGTGGTGAATCACATATGACATCATTTGATGCAAACATCACTGGTGAAGCATTCAGCTTTGGCGACGATGTTGTGATGATGGCTGCCGGTATTGAGTACCGCGAAGAAGATGTTAGCGACATTCCAGATGATCAATTCCAACGCGGGTTAATTTTTGGTACTGAATCTGTTTCAGCGGCTGCTGAGCGTGATCAATATGCTGCCTATATTGAGTTTTCAATTCCACTTGCCGACAACCTAGAGCTACAACTGGCTGGTCGTTACGATGATTACAGTGACTTTGGTTCAACAACAAATCCTAAAGTAGCAGTTCGTTGGGCTCCAACTGACTCGATTACCGTTCGAGGTTCTTGGGCACAAGGATTTAGAGCGCCATCGCTTGCACAAATAGGCTTGGGACCTTCAGAAGAAAGCCAATTCTTTGTAGATACTTACCGATGCCAAGCAACTGGACAAGATTGCGATGCGCTTGATTACAACATTCAATTTGCAGGTAATCCAAACCTTGAAGCTGAGGAATCTGAGTCGTGGAACGTCGGCTTTATTTGGGCGCCAACAGCTGAGTTTGGTTTTGGTGTCGATATCTGGAGTATCACTCAAGATAATAAGATTGACGAGCAAGAGTTCGGCCCTATTTACAATGAAAATTGTAATGACCAAAACAGTACTGTATGCGTTCGACTTGCGCCTCAGGATGGTTTGAGCCTAGGTGTCATTCAAAAAGTACACAGCACATTTGAAAATGTCTCTTCGCAAGAAGTCTCAGGTATAGATGTATCGGCAAACTACACACATGCAATGAATGACTATGGATTCTTGAAATTCAATCTAGAGTGGGCCTACCAAGATGAGTTCAAAAAAGATGGTCGTGATTACACTGGCGAATACCGTTACCCTGAACATCGCTGGATTTTCAGCACAAACTGGGAGATGGGCGACTTTAATACGAATGTAAACGTTAGTTACATTGGCGAGTTTGAGGACACTCCAGATATTAACTTCGATGGTGACCTTGATTTTGACAGCAATACTTCGCGTATGGTTGACTCACAAACATTAGTCGATTTACAGACCGCTTATAACTTCTCAGATAAATTAAAGGTCTCTGTGGGCGTTAATAATGTATTTGATGAAGATCCACCATTCGCAATTGGTGATGGTGATGGCGACTTATATGGCTATGTATCAAGTGTACATAATCCACGTGGCCGTTACTTCTACACTAAGTTAACGATGCGTTTTAATTAAACTAATCAAGACTTAAAAACAAAAACCCGCCAACTGGCGGGTTTTTTAACTCTTTAACTCAGGCCTAAATTATAGGTCGCCTTCGTTTTCAGAAAGGAACTTAGCAACGCCTTCAGGGCTTGCGTCCATACCTTTTTTGCCTTCAGTCCAACCAGCAGGACATACTTCACCGTGCTCGCTGTGGAATGCGAGTGCGTCAACCATACGGATCATTTCGTCGATGTTACGGCCTAGTGGAAGGTCGTTAACTACTTGGTGACGTACGTTACCTTCTTCGTCGATCAGGAAAGAACCACGGAAAGCAACACCGGCTTCTGGGTGCTCAACGTCATATGCTTGACAGATTTCGTGTTTAACGTCTGCAACAAGTGCATATTTCACTTGACCAATACCACCGTCAGCAACGGCAGTGTTACGCCATGCGTTGTGTGAGAATTGTGAATCGATAGAAACACCGATTACTTCAACGCCACGCTTTTGGAATTCTTCAAAACGTTTGTCGAAAGCGATTAGCTCTGAAGGACATACGAAAGTGAAGTCTAACGGGTAAAAGAAGATAACTGCTTTTTTACCTTTGATAGTTTCTTTTAGGTTAAAGTTTTCAACGATTTCACCGTTACCAAGAACAGCTGCTGCAGTAAAGTCTGGTGCCTGACGGCCAACTAATACACCCATTTTAATCTCCAAATATTTGAGTTTATTTCCAATTGCCTACGCAATACTTACTAGTATATGGTTACGAAAAATCAAAAACCAAGGGTAAGCACTGATAATTAGCAAGATAGTTTAAAGAGGTTACAGACAAATGAACAATCGAAAAAAGCGATATGTGCAATCGAAAAAATTGATTCGGCTAAATTGATGGCTGGGCAACTTGAAGTCAACTTCTATCTACTCAATAAAGTACAGAAATAAACCATCCTTTCAATAACTTAGTATATTTTGGCTAAAAATAAGAAACCCAGCATCAAGCTGGGTTTTCAGGTGACAGTTAATACTTTACAAATATTAATCCATTATATCTTCTGGCATATCACCACGGATCTGCTGCCAGATTTCACCTGTTTGATGACCGTATTTACGCATCATAGAAATCGCACCATCATGTTCACGACGCTCTGCCAGTAAAGTTAAATCTTTATAAAACTGACGCGCTAATTCACGGGTACGTGAATCAGAAAAATAATGACAACCAATTTTTGAATAAAAGCCTTTAAAGCCGTTTAAAATCAGTACATAAATGCGATTATTTCCCGCAATAGCTAACTCATGGTGTACTTTGTAGTCGTAGTCAGCAAACGCTTGCGCACTGTCTTCAAGCTGCTCACTTTGCGATAAAATTTCGATTACGCGTTCAGGTGCAAGCTTGATCGCTGCACGCGTATAAATGGCGCTAATATTGGTACGTGCAGACAGTAATTGGTCGGTTAACTCAGGCATTTTGTCTTCATCAAGCCGTGCTAACGTTTCAAGAATATTCAGCCCAGATGTTTCCCAGAAATTATTTACACGAGTCGGTTTACCATGCTGGATTGTTAACCAACCATCTCGTGCTAAACGTTGTAGCACTTCACGAAGCGTTGTGCGGGTAACACCAATTAGTTCTGAAAGTTCGCGTTCAGCAGGAAGAATTGAGCCAGGCGGAAAGTCACCATTCCAAATAGATTCAACAATGTATTCTTCAGCAAAACCTGCTGGACTTTTCGCTTTAAAAATTCTCATTCAATTTCCACTTGAGTTAGCACCTACTTCTATCGCAAAAAGCGATCAACTCACTGATTGTACCAGATGATCAGCAACTAACAAGCAAAGTAAGTACCCTGCGGATAAAAATCTCTTCGCAATGAAAAAATAAACTAACTTTAAGCTAAGATTGTAATTAATCACCTAAGACTTTGGAGCACTAAACGCTTAGTCTTGCTCGTCTATAAAGAGTAGCCACATAAAATTAATTAAAAAAAGCGAGTATAGACTCGCTTCTTTAATGCTCTTAAAGCAATGATCAATCAAGTACCTTGGCATCATTGGCTTTATTTAGCAGACTGCGACTTTGCGTTAAGAAGTGTGCGGTAGCATCACTAAAATACTCTTTGGCATCCGCAAAGCCCTCTATCAAAGCAGCTTTATTACCCGTTTTTAGTTTTTCTAGCGTGTCGGCAAAGGTCGCTTGATAATTAGCAAGTAAATCTTCCACATCATCAAATTGCGCTAACATAATATCCGAGTAAAGCTCTGGTGACTGAGCAAAAAGCCGCCCTACCATCATCAGCTCTAATTGATAAATAGGAGAAGAACAGCTACGAAGCTCTGCAAGTGTATGACTTTGCTTCGCTAAGAATTGACCATAGACAAAAGTTGTTAAGTGGCGCATGACTTGAATGATTTGCATCGCTTCATCGTGTTTTTTTGCTTCCATTTCGACAACTTGACAACCCCACACTTGCAACTGGGCTAACAAGCCCTGTGCAACCTCATGATTACGTCCCTCACAAACAACAACTGTCTGCTTAACCCAGTGAGAAATGTCGGGGCCAAACATCGGATGTAAGCCTACAACAGGGCCATTATGTGCCGCCATGAGTGCGTTTAATGGTTTTTGCTTCACTGACGTAATATCCACAAGCAAACAGTCATCATCAAGCTTAGGCAAAGCTGCAACAACCTGTTCTAATGCATTGATTGGCACACTGACAAGTACAAGCTTAGCCCCTGCCAAGATAGCTTCACTCTCTGCTTGCTGCTCTTTATCTAAAATACGCACTTCATAACCTGAGCGAATAAATTGCTGTGCGAATAATTGCCCCATCGCTCCTTTTCCGCCAACAATGACTATAGGTGATAATTGAGGAGCCGAGCAGGCTAAATTTCCTTGTTGATTTTGGTACGCTTCACGCATCATACGACGCAAAATATCTTCAACTAACTCTGGGTTAACACCTTGGTTAACCGCTTCTTGGCGACGTGCTGCCAACAAATCAGCTTCACGATCTGGGGCATGTAACGGAGCGCCGATTTGTTGCTTAATTGCCCCTATTTTTTCTGTAATGCTATTACGCTTTGCTAGCAATGCCACTAATTGTGCATCACACTCATCTATTCCTGCTCTTAAATCAGCTAATTCATTCACTGTCGCCACGTTACTACACCTCAAACCCCAAACGTAAATATATATATACAAAAAAGTAAAGCTTACAATACAGATTATAGTAACAGCATAAGCTGCAAAGTACAAAGCCCTAAGGAGCTAACAAATAGAGGAAACTTGAGTCATCAATGTATGACAGGATAAAGTGCAAAGAAGGGTGAAACAAAGGATAAGTTTATAGAGAGTTGCTTTTTTAAAAACCAAAACGGGTTGCAACCCGAAGGATGCAACCCGTTTTTTTTGCGTTGATAAACAGCGCGTATTAGTTAAGTTTTTCTCTAATACGTGCAGATTTACCAGAACGCTCACGTAGATAGTAAAGCTTAGCACGGCGAACTGCACCGCGACGCTTAACTGTTACGCTGTCGATAAGAGGGCTGTGCGTTTGGAATACACGCTCAACACCTTCACCGCTCGAAATTTTACGAACTGTGAATGCTGAGTGAAGACCACGATTACGCTTAGCGATTACAACACCTTCAAAGGCCTGTAGACGCTCTTTGTTACCTTCTTTTACACGTACCTGTACAACTACTGTATCACCAGCGCCGAATGCTGGTACGTCTGTTTTAAGCTGCTCTTCTTCAAGCGCTTTAATAATATTTTGGTTTACTTTTGCCATTATATTTCTCACTTTCCTAGGTGTAACTGTCTTCTAGCCACAAGCTTGTTGGTACTCTTGCTTGAATTCTGCAAGAAGTGCCGCTTGCTCCTCAGTCAGAGCTAGGTTATGCAACAAGTCAGGACGACGTAACCAAGTTCTACCTAATGACTGCTTTAAGCGCCATTTTGCTATCTCTTGGTGGTTTCCGCTGAGTAATACAGCAGGCACCTGTTTATCATCCAATGTTTCTGGCCGTGTATAATGAGGGCAATCAAGCAATCCATCCGAAAATGAATCTTGCTCTGCTGATTGGTTGTGACCTAGCACCCCTGGCACTAATCGTGCGACTGCATCAATTAATGTCATAGCGGGTAGCTCACCACCACTCAGAATAAAATCACCTATTGACCATTCTTCGTCAACATATGATTCTATGATTCGCTCATCTATACCTTCATAGCGACCGGCAATCAAAATCAGTTTTTTAGAGCTTGCGAGTTCGCTCGCCCCTTGCTGATCTAATTTGCGCCCTTGCGGGGACATATAAATTACTTTAGCACCATCACCTGCCGCTTTTTTTGCGTCAAGAATGGCTTGTTTCAATGGTTCAACCATCATTAACATACCAGGACCGCCCCCATAAGGACGATCGTCCACAGTTCTATGCTTATCAGTAGCATAGTCACGTGGATTCCAGCAGTTAAAGTCAATTAGACCATTTTTAACTGCGCGACCAGTTACCCCTTCATTGGTAATAGCGTCAAACATGTTCGGGAAAAGGCTTATCACCCCTACCCACAATGAACTCGTTTGTGACATTAAAACCCAGGATCCCAGTCTACGGTAATTTCTCTCGCCTCGTGTTTAACTTCTTTAATAACAGAGTCTGTTAAAAATGGAATTAAACGTTCAGCTTGGCCAAATGCATCTTTTTTGTTTGCTTTCACAACCAAAACATCATTTGACCCTGTCTCCATTAGGTCATCAACCGTGCCTAAATTATAACCTTTATCAGTTACAACAGACATGCCGATGAGATCTCGCCAATAGAATTCACCTTGCGGTAATTCTGGTAGCTGCGCTGCATCTACAGAGATTTCAACATTGGTCAACGCCATTGCTTCATCTCGGTCGTTTACTTGCGCAACTTTAGCGATAAAGCCTTTGTTGTGGCGACGCCAGTCGACCACTTCTAAGGTCTGCCATTTACCTTGTTGCCCTATCAACCATGGGCTGAAATCGAAGATCCCTTCGGGATCATCAGTAAATGAATGCACCTTAAGCCAGCCCTTTATACCATAGGGGGCACCGAGCTTTCCTACAACGATTATCGAGGTGTTCTCTTGACTCATGGTTACACTTACGCCTATTAAGCCGCTTTACGAGCGTCTTTAACTAATTTAGCTACGCGATCTGAAAGAGATGCGCCTTGACCTACCCAGTGTTCAACACGAGATAAATCTAAACGTACTTTTTCTTCCTGACCAGAAGCGATTGGGTTAAAGAAACCTACTTTCTCGATGAAGCGACCGTCACGCGAGAAACGGCTATCCGCAACCACAATTTGATAGAAAGGGCGTTTTTTAGCGCCACCACGTTGCAAACGAATAGTTACCATACCGTCCTCTAAATAGATTGACTGTTTTCATTAATAAGATTTACTCCCCAATACGGGAAGCTGGGGAATTGTACGAGTTTTTTGCAACATTGCAAGTAAGAAGTGATGCAAAATGTAAGTTTAGTTGATTAAACACTGATCTGCGCTAGCGATCTTAACTTTGCATAGTGATTACGCATAATTTATCCATTAAAAAAGGAGCTATTTGCTCCTTCTTTAAGATAAACACTATAAAGGTGGTATTAAAACTTAGGGCCTCCGCCCATCATACCTGGCGGTAACATGCCTTTCATGCCACGCATCATTTTCTTCATGCCGCCTTTACCTTTCATTTTCTTCATCATTTTTTGCATCTGCGTAAATTGCTTAAGCAATTTATTGATTTCTTGCACCTGTGTACCAGAGCCTGCTGCAATACGTTTTTTACGAGAGCCTTTGATGATTTCAGGGCGCGCACGCTCTTTTGCAGTCATTGAGTTAATAATCGCTTCCATTTGTACAAACGTTTTATCACCCATTTGCCCCTTAACTGCATCAGGTAAGTTTTGCATACCCGGCAATTTATCGAGCATTGACATCATACCGCCCATGTTTTTCATCTGACGAAGCTGCTCTGCAAAGTCATCAAGTGTAAATCCATCACCTTTAAAGACTTTCTCTGCAACTTTAGCCGCTTTCTCTTTATCAACTTTCATTTCGACTTCTTCGATTAATGAAAGTACATCACCCATACCTAGGATACGAGAAGCAATACGGTCAGGGTGGAATGGTTCAAGTGCATCGGTACGCTCACCCACACCCATGAACTTAATTGGCTTACCCGTGATATGACGAATTGATAGTGCAGCACCACCACGAGCATCACCATCCGTTTTCGTTAAGATCACACCACTTAAAGGAAGCGCTTCGTCAAATGCTTTTGCTGTATTTGCAGCATCTTGACCTGTCATTGCATCAACAACAAATAAAGTTTCGATTGGGTTAATCGCGCTATGAAGTGCTTTGATTTCATCCATCATGTCGTTATCAACATGCAAACGACCCGCGGTATCGACTAACACGACATCGATAAATTTCTTCTTCGCATGAGAGATAGCATTATTTGCGATATCAACCGGCTTTTGCGAAATATCACTCGGGAAGAACTCAACGCCCACTTCATCTGCAAGTGTTTCAAGCTGTTTAATTGCCGCTGGACGATAAACGTCAGCACTCACAACAAGTACCGATTTCTTTTTACGCTCTTTTAAAAATTTAGCTAGTTTACCGACACTCGTCGTTTTACCCGCACCTTGCAGGCCTGCCATCATTACAACAGCTGGCGGCTGCGCATTAAGGCTAAGCTCTTCATTCGCTTCGCCCATGGCTTTTTCAAGCTCTTCGCGGACAATTTTGATAAAAACTTGGCCAGGGCTTAAGCTTTTAGTGACTTCAACACCCACTGCACGTTCTTTAACTTGCTTAACAAACTCACGAACAACAGGCAGTGCAACATCCGCTTCCAAAAATGCCATGCGGACTTCACGTAATGTATCTTTAATATTGTCTTCAGTTAGGCGTCCACGACCACTGATATTTTTTAAGGTTTTACCTAAGCGTTCTTGGAGATTCTCAAACATGTAAAGGTTCCGATAAAACGTGTTTCGCCTGTTTCTTAGATTAATATAAAGCCCAAAACAGGAGAAATTAAAATTTCAATTCTTAACAGTATACCGTAAATGGTGGTCGACAATACAGTGTTCAAGTGTGCTGTTTGAGTTTCTTTTTACAAACTCTATGCTTTTTCCTTACTATAAAATACAATGGCATCAAAGAGACAAGGATTTATCGATATAAATTAAATGGCCAAAACACGATGATTATTAGTTTAACTATTATTGCTAGTTTGTTTTATGTGTTAGCAACGTCGCACGTGCTATCACGCCTTTTTCACAAACAAGGTCCGAGCCAGAAACTCACGGTCATTTTAAGCACGGTTGCTATCCTTGCCCATATGCTGCTATTGGTTAACTCTGTGTTTCGTGCAGATGGCCAAGATTTAAGTATTGTGAATGTTGCCCTACTGACATGTTGGGTTATTGTTGTCTCTGTCACAGCAGTTTCTTTAAAGTTTCCAGCGACACTGTTACTCCCCGTTGTATATGGGTTTGCGGCAATACTTACCTTAGCCAGCTTGTTTATTCCTCACCACGTTATTTTGCATACAATTGATGTCGAGCTAGGGCTGGTTACACATATTTCCCTGTCTTTATTAGCTTACTGCGTGCTCATTATATCGACTCTTTATGCCATTCAGTTTTACTTTATTGATAAACGCCTAAAGCGTAAAGATTTAGCGATAGTGCACAGCCACTTACCCCCTTTAATGGTGGTTGAGCGTCAGCTGTATCAATTACTTACTTTAGGGACGATTTTACTCACCTTTGCCCTGCTATCTGGCTTTATTTTCCTTGATGGTATGTTTGCTAGTGAGTTTATTCATAAAACAATTCTCTCTTTACTTGCTTGGGTTATTTTTACCGTTGTGACTATCGGTCACCTGCGTAAAGGTTGGCGAGGGAAGCCTGTGGTATTTTCGATCATGATAGCCGCATTTATCTTATCACTTGCTTATTTTGGCAGCCGTTTCATACAAGAAGTGATACTAAATAAGTTTTAACTTGACTCAGCAAGCTGTCTCTAGCTTAATATGCATTGGTTTATAAAAAAAGGATCCATCGTTGGACGACATATCGACTAGTACCCTGTTTATTGTATTGGGATTATTGATACTTATTTCTGCTTATTTTTCTGGTTCTGAAACTGGAATTATGTCAATTAACCGTATTCGCTTGCGCCATTTAGCAAAAGAAGATCACCGTGCAGCGAAACGCGTCAGTAAACTGTTAAGCCGTCCTGATAGACTAATTGGTCTGATCTTAATCGGAAATAACCTCGTTAATATCGCAGCGGCTCAAGTCGCTACGATTATAGGAATTCGCCTGTATGGTGACTTGGGTATTGCTATTGCCACCGGCGTATTAACGCTTGTTGTGCTTATTTTTGCTGAAGTGACCCCTAAAACACTCGCAGCGCTCTATCCTGAGAAGGTCGCTTTTCCAAGCTCTATCATCCTTAAAGGGCTATTAAAAATACTATTTCCGTTTGTCGTTATCGTTAACTGGATGACCAATGGTATGTTGCGCCTATTTGGCATTACCACGGCACAAATTGAAGAGCACAGCCTAAGCAAAGAAGAGCTAAAAACGGTGGTAAATGAATCAGGGGCCCTGCTTCCTGCTCGCCATCAAAGCATGCTGACATCTATTTTAGATTTAGAGCAAGTCACCGTAGAAGATATCATGATCCCACGAAATGAGATTGTTGCAATTGATATCAATGATGATTGGAAGCTTATCAGTCGCCAATTAACACATGCACAACACACGCGTGTACTGCTTTATAGAGACCAAATTGACGATGCAGTAGGCTTCATTCATTCGCGTGATGCCCTACGCCTGTTAACAAAAGAGCAATTTGATAAGCCTTCACTATTACGTGCCGTTCGTGAGATTTACTTTATTCCTGAAGGGACATCACTCAATACACAACTTTTAAAATTCCAACAATCAAAAGAGCGAATTGGTCTAGTTGTAGATGAATATGGTGATATTCAAGGTCTCGTGACACTTGAAGATATCTTAGAAGAAGTGGTTGGAGATTTCACAACAACGCAAACCCGTACGCCAAGTGAAGAAGTAACAGAGCAAGACGATGGTTCTGTACTTGTCGATGGTGGCGCTAATATTCGTGACTTAAATAAAGAAATGAACTGGGAGCTCCCTATAGATGGGCCAAAAACTTTAAGTGGTTTAATTGTAGAATACCTTGAAGATATTCCAGATGCTAACTTAAGTTTGCGTATTGCGGGCTACCCTATCGAAGTATTAGAAGTTAAAGAAAATATGGTAAAACTGGTTAAAGTAATCCCCAGTAAACGTATTCAAGAATAAGAAAAGGAGTAGCTTGCTACTCCTTTTTTATTACGCATATTAGCGCCTCTGAAGTTTCACATTTTTCTGCTAAAGAACACACTTTCATGTTAATTCGTCTAGTATTGTGTCCGGTTAAGTTTATTTACATGGAGCAACAATGGACGATATTTCAATCGAAAAAGTATATAACCAAGCTATCGAATTACTCATGTTATATGGGCCAAAATTTATTTTAGCTATTTTAGTCTTGGTTATAGGGTGGTGGTTGATTGGCCGCATCGCCAACATGGCCGAAAAATCAATGAACAGAGTAAAATTTGAAGCTGGGCTCACACACTTTTTAGTGTCATTTATTTCAGTCATTTTAAAAATACTCTTGCTGATTTCTGTTGCCTCTATGATCGGCATCGAAACCACCTCATTCATCGCTATGTTAGGTGCTGCAGGCTTAGCCGTTGGTATGGCACTGCAAGGTAGTTTAGCTAATTTTGCAGGTGGTGTTCTGATTTTATTCTTTAAACCGTTTAAAGTCGGTGATGTTATTGAAGCACAAGGTTATATGGGGAAAGTTGTTGAGATTCAAATTTTTGTCACTGTGCTACTTACTTATGATAATGAAAAAATAATCATTCCAAATGGCGCTTTATCTAATGGCTGTGTCAAAAACAAATTTGCAGAGCCTACACGCCGTGTTGATATAGAGTTTGGTATTAGTTATGGCGATGATGTTCATAAGGCGCGAGAAGTGCTTATGGGTGTGTTGAATGACTATGAATTAGTACTAAAAGATCAAGATGCGAAAAAGCCGGTGGTACATGTTAGTCAACATGGCGATAGTCATATTGGTATGCTGGTATGGGCGTGGGTTAACTCAGAGAATTACTGGCCAGTGTATTTTGGCTTGTATGAAAAAGTAAAAATTGCTTTTGATGCAGCGGATATCACTATTCCGTTTCCGCAACGGGATGTACACATTCACCAATTTCCTGGCAAATAATTTATCATTAAAAAACCCACATTTTTGTGGGTTTTTAACTAAATAACTGCTAACTAAACAAGCGCTCAAACCAGTTTTTATCCAACTCATCTTCGCATTTTCTAAGTTGTGCACCATAACGACTTGCTCGATGCTTAACTTTATTTGCCACACTCATCAACCATTTTTTCTTTTTATACGTACCACGTTTATAACCGCCCCACCCTTCATGATAATTAAGGTACTGCGCGTAAGCGTCCCACTTTGAAACACCATTTACTTTATGTGTTTTATAAACAAACCACGCCATAAAATCAATGGCATCATCGAAATCATCTCTATCTGCACCACTGTTATTGGTTTCACGAATATAGTCTGACCATGTTGGTGTTTTTGCTTGTGAGTAACCATAGGCTGAGCTTACACGACCAATTGGGATGATCCACAGAAAGTATTCCATAGGTGGTGTTGCATCATGACGAAACGAGCTTTCCTGATACATCATGCTCATTAATACATGTTTTGGCGATCCCCACTTTTCTTGAGCATCGCGAGCATCATAATACCAATCAGGCTTTTCTTCGAAAATCTTACAAATATCATGGGGTTGCTCAGGTGGAGCAGTAGCACAACCAGCCAAAGATGCGGCCAGCGATAAAATAATTAAACTTTTTTTCATTTTTTTATGTATCTCGCTGAACTTTTTTTTAGTGGGTCAGTCTGAACTTATGAATGCAGCAGTATAGCATTGTTTCATCCCTGAAGAATCTTTGACGCAGCCTCTCCCTAGGCTGCGTTTTTTTATGTCTAAAATTTACTTCACCTTTGCAAAGTAATCATCTAAAAATGCAGTGAAAGACACATTATCTTCTGCTTTTACTTCGCGCTCTTTTGCTACCGACTTAGATGCTTGCTCAGTTAAAAAAGCCTCATCGTAAAATTGATAATCAGCGCCTAGGTGACTTTGCTTATATTGCTGTGCAAGTGTTAATGCAAACTCACCATTATCTTGGTTAGTGTTTGCTAATATATCAATGTATCGTCCTGAAAATGTTTTATTTGGCTCACTAACCCAGGCCGCAAGCGTTGCCACTGTTTCACTGTAATAACTTACGCCATAGGCAGCATCCATATAGTGCGCCACCGACTTTAGTTTATCGAATATTGACGTTGCCCACGTCGTCAAGCTTACTGACTCACCTTGCTTTAACAGTTGCAAATCAGGACTACGTCCCTCGTTTACTACGGCATCAAGGTTTTTAGTACTGAGACTTTGCTCCTGCCAGTCCATCGCAGGGGAATCACTTAATAAGCAATAAGTTAAAAATACATCTAAAAAGTGGATCTGTTGTAAGTCGATACCCGTTTCACTAAATGGATTGACATCTAAGGCACGTACTTCAATGTATTCAATTCCACCTCGTAGCAAAGCATCCGTAGGGGTTTCTCCACTGGCAGCATTTCGTTTAGGCCTAATCGGTGAGTAGAATTCATTTTCGATTTGGAGAATGTTTTTATTCAACTGTTTTGGTGTTTCGCTGGTGTAATCATCAATATGATTATAAATATTTGATGGTGTATTAATGGCTTCTTTTAAACCAGCAACGTACTCATCTAACGAGTTGTACATCACACGTAAAGAAGATTGTGCGCTGTTTGTATAGCCCAAATCACCAAGACGTAAAGCGGTGCCAACCTCTAAGTAAAGTGTACCTTTACCTAACTTTTTAAATGGCAGCTCAGTTTGACGCCCTTGAAGAAAAGAGTGACATAATGCAGGGGAGGCACCAAATAAATAGCTAATTAACCAAAGTTCGCGTTTAAAATTACGGATTAAACCTAAGTAACCATCAGATATAAAATCTGCTAAGTCCTTTGTGCTATCACTTAGCTCATGTAGTCCCTGCCATAACGTGTCAGGGAAGGAAATATTAAAATGCACACCTGCAATGGCTTGCATCATACTACCGTAACGATTTTTAAGCCCTTCACGGTAGAGTGTTTTCATGCGACCGATATTTGAGTCACCAAATTGCGCCAGCACAATGTCATCTTGGTTATCAATAAAGCATGGCATACTAATAGGCCATAACAATTCGTCACCCATTTGAGACAAGGTAAACTTCTGTAAATCTTTAAGCTGCGCTAATGTTTGCTCAGGTGAGGTACTGACTGGCGTAATAAACTCTAATAAAGATTCTGAAAAATCTGTAGTTATATGATCATTGGTCAGTGCGCACCCTACTCCTTGCGGATGCCCCTTCTTTGAAATAACACCGTTAGGTTTGATCCTTAATGCTTCTCGCTCGATGCCACGTTTAATCCCATTAATTGCGGTTGGATAGTGTGCCGATAACGCTTGTAGCGTTTTGTTTAAATCATGTTTTATCAAAAATGCTTCCTCGAGCCACGTGGCTTTAATCCCAAGTGTATGGGGGCAGAATATAAATTCTCAAGAGAAAAATTAGAATCTCTATCCATGCAACTGTAATTAATGTCGATACCCTGACAACTCCATCACTTAGTCATCATCTTGCCATTCAGATAACTATAATACAATTGCTTTGATAGCACTTCATTGATGCGAAATTGTTTCGCTAATCAATAATGAGACCTCATGCCAATAAAATTTATTTCAATTACGACCTTTTGGTTAAGCCATAAACACATGTTTTCAGACAAGACATTGTTCTAGATCAATATTTATATGAAATAATTCAAAGTTTCACTTAATTAACATAGTTACTCTTCCCTTACATTTTTCTGAGACTATAATCCGCACATAGTAAAAAAGTACATTTCAAGGACTAAAATGCGTCGTGGTCAAGAAACAATCAATCAGGAAGTAACCTACTCTGAACATCAAGAGCTTGTCTCAACAACCGATTTACGTGGGGTAATCACCTACGTAAACAAAGAGTTTTGCACCATAGCAGGCTATAGCGAGGAAGAACTGCTAGGTAAAAATCACAACATGGTTAGACACCCAGATATGCCAAAAGCTGCATTTAAGGAGATGTGGGAAAAGCTCAAACAGGGTCACTCATGGCGAGGCATGGTGAAAAACCGCTGTAAAGATGGTCGATATTATTGGGTTGATGCATTCGTAACCCCTATTTATGAACACGGGCAATTAGTTGGCTATCAATCAGTACGTACAAAACCATCAGAAGAGCTCAAAACACGAGCCATGGCACTATACGAAAAAATAAATAATGGTAAATCTATTTCATCTTTTCGTGAAAATATTTCATTGCGACAACTCATTTCTATTGTCATCGCAGCTGTGAGTATTGTTACGCTTGGCTTGATGACATCAGCAGTCATTGCGGCGATCTCTTTTATGGTTACAGTATTTCTTGTTGCTCTTAATTATGACGAGCTAATCGTGACCCCAACAGAGCTTAAAAAACAGCGTGCTGAGTTTGACTCTGTGTCTCGTTATGTGTATTCAGGCGCTCATCCATTTAGCGTTGCAGCCTATAATCAGCAAATGTTATCAGCAAAACTGCGTACGGTTCTTGGCCGTATTAAAGATTCGACCTATTCATTTAAAGATATTGCTACAAACTTAGATAGGCAGTCTTCGTTGACTGAGCAAGGGATTGCAGCCCAAGGTCAACGCTTGGGCGATATTGCAACAGCAATGACGCAGATGAGTGCAACTATTGGTGAAATATCTGCAAATACACACCACACAGCAGAGAAAGTTAATACGACTTATCAAAGTTGTAATGACATTAAGCTGCACATAGAAGATAACAGCGGTATGGTGTCTGCACTTGCAAATCAAGTTGAACAAGCTGCTACAACAGCTAACTCCCTTGCTAGTGAGGCGGATAAAATTGGCCAAGTTATGAGTGAGATTGAAGGTATTGCAGAGCAAACCAACTTATTAGCACTTAATGCAGCGATAGAAGCGGCCCGTGCTGGCGAGCATGGCCGAGGCTTTGCTGTGGTAGCCGATGAGGTACGAGCTCTTTCATCTCGAACTCAAAATGCTACGTCACAAATTCACAGCTCAATCAAAGAAATTCAAGATACTTTATTCAGTTGGTCAAAAGTAATGCAATCAACTAAAGAGCAAGCTGATAGCTGTGTAAGCACGACTACACATACACAAACCGAGCTTGCGAGCATTTTTGCACAAATTGATGAGATCTCTAGCCTTGCAACAGAGATTTCAACTGCTGCGGAAGAGCAACAAGTGGTCAGTGTTGATATTCGTACCAATGTAGACAGCATCAAAGGACACAGCGAAGAAAACTTAAAGCTAAGCTACAACGTAGCAAAAGATGCTGCGGGCCTTGTTGAGGGCTCACGTAAAGTGAACGATATGCTGTTAACTTTTAAAGTATAAAATATATTGATAAAAACAAAGCCGCATCAAATTGATGCGGCTTTTTTACGTGCGGTTAATTTAGCGATTAGAAAAAACCAATCCATTTTCATCGGCATCAATATGAATGATGGCACCTGGCTGATAATCTCCAGCTAATAAGCGCTGCGCCAACGGGTTTTCAATAGTATGTTGAATAGCGCGTTTTAAAGGCCTTGCCCCATAAACCGGATCAAAGCCACTTGCAGCAATGCCCTCTAGGGCCGCATCGGTCACTTCAAGCAGATAGCCTTTTTCAGTTAAACGCTCACGAAGCTTACTTAATTGAATATCAGCGATTTCTTTAATGTGCTCATTGGCAAGTGGATGGAATACTACCGTTTCATCAATACGGTTAATAAACTCTGGACGGAACTGACTCACTAAAACGCCCATCACTTTTTCTTTTAAGGTCGCATAGTCATTTGAACCTGCTTGCTCTTGGATAATGTCCGAGCCTAAGTTAGAGGTCATAATGATAACTGTATTTTTAAAGTCAACGGTACGACCCTGACCATCCGTTAAGCGGCCATCATCAAGAACTTGTAGTAAGATGTTAAATACATCAGGGTGCGCTTTTTCAACCTCATCCAGTAAAATAACTGAATACGGACGACGACGCACGGCTTCGGTTAAATAGCCCCCCTCTTCATAACCTACATAGCCTGGAGGCGCCCCCACTAAACGTGCAACAGAGTGTTTTTCCATAAACTCTGACATATCGATGCGCACCATGGCATCCTCAGTATCAAACATAAAACTAGCCAACGCTTTAGTCAGCTCAGTTTTACCCACCCCTGTTGGGCCTAAAAATAAGAATGAACCAATTGGACGATTTGGATCAGCAAGCCCTGCGCGAGAACGGCGAATGGCATTCGCCACAGCTACAACCGCTTCATCTTGACCAATTACTTTATGATGCAATTGATCTTCCATTTGCAGTAGCTTTTCGCGCTCACCTTGCAGCATTTTCGATACAGGAATACCTGTCCAACGCGATAAAATTTCCGCGATTTCATCTTCACCAACTTGGTTTTTGAGTAAGCTCATTTCTTGCATTTCCGCTTGCGATGCAAGGTCCAGTTTACGCTCAAGTTCAGGAATACGGCCATATTGAAGTTCTGACATGCGCTGTAAATCGCTGGCACGACGTGCCACATCTAAATCAAGACGTGCCTGTTCAAGCTCAGCTTTAATCACTTGCGTGCCTTGCAGTGAGGCCTTCTCGGCATTCCACACTTCGTCTAGTTCGCGGTATTGGGCTTCAAGTTCAGTGATCAGCTCTTGCATTTCTGTGCGGCGTTTTTGGCTCGCTTCATCTTTTTCTTTCGCAAGGGCATTATCTTCCAACTTTAACTGAATAATACGACGCTCTAGCTTATCTAAAGATTCTGGCTTTGAGTCAATTTGCAAACGAATCGACGAGCCTGCTTCATCAATGAGGTCAATCGCTTTATCAGGCAATTGACGATCGCTAATGTAACGATGTGATAACTGCGCTGCAGCAACGATGGCCGGATCGGTAATATCAACTGAGTGATGTAACTCATAACGCTCTTTTAAGCCACGTAAAATCGCGATGGTATCTTCAACTGATGGCTCATCAACAAACACTTTTTGAAAACGACGCTCAAGTGCTGCATCTTTTTCGATGTATTGACGATACTCATCGAGGGTCGTCGCACCCACACAGTGAAGCTCACCACGTGCAAGAGCAGGTTTTAACATGTTACCTGCATCCATGGCACCATCTGTTTTACCTGCGCCCACCATGGTATGAATTTCATCAATAAAGAGGATCACTTGGCCTTCTTCTTTAGCAAGTTCATTCAGTACTGATTTTAAACGCTCTTCAAATTCACCACGGTATTTAGCGCCTGCGACCAAGGCACCTAAATCAAGCGATAAAACGCGTTTGCTCTTTAGCCCCTCAGGCACTTCACCATTAATGATGCGTTGCGCTAAGCCTTCGGCAATCGCAGTTTTACCCACACCTGGCTCACCAATGAGTACAGGATTATTTTTGGTACGACGTTGTAATACCTGAATCGTGCGGCGTATCTCATCATCGCGGCCAATAACAGGGTCTAGCTTGCCTTGCTCTGCGCGCTCAGTGAGATCGATTGTGAATTTTTTTAATGCCTGACGAGTTTCTTCAGCATTAGGGTCATCGACTTTTTGGCCACCACGAATAGCCTCGATTGCTGCTTCAATTTTACTCGAAGTAATATTAAGTGCTTTAAAAATATCACCTAGTGGACCTTTGTCTTCGCATGCTGCAAGAACAAATAGCTCACTTGAGATAAATTTATCTTTACGTTTTTGCGCGTATTTATCACACAGGTTTATCAACGAAACCATGTTATTTGATAGTTGAACATCGCCGCCAATGCCTTCAACTTTAAATAGTTTTTCGATTTCTTGCGATAACTTGGTGTTTAATTCATCAGCACTCACGCCTGCCTGGGCTAACAGCGCACGCACACTCGAGCCATTTTGCTGAAGCAAAGAATACATCAAGTGTACTGGCTCAATAAATTGATGATCGCGCCCAAGTGCTAATGACTGCGCATCTGAAAGCGCAGATTGAAATTTACTTGTAAATCTATCTAAACGCATAAGGGTTTACCTATTAAAAAATCTAATTGCTTAATTAATGGGTATGCTTAATGATTTGTTCAAGTAAGAGACGATAATTTAATCGCAAAAAAGTGGTATTAATTGCGCCAGATCAAACTTGCCATACGCCCTGTTTCGCCATCGCGGCGATATGAGAAAAACTGTGACTTATCACTAACAGTACAGTGCTCGCCACCAAAAATATTTACCACGCCTAATTGCGCTAATTGCTGGCGAGCAAGTAAATAAATATCAGCTAAATATTTATCACCTCTAGGCGTAAATGCATGTTGATGGTTAGCATTTAGCTCACAAAAGCATGCTTTTACTTCTTGCCCTACTTCAAATTCTGAAGGGCCAATGGCAGGACCAAACCAAGCAATAATATCGCTTGGTTTAGCTTTAAAATGTGCAATAGTGTTTGCCAATATACCTTGGGCTAAACCACGCCAACCACCATGCACTGCTGCTATTTCATCACCGGTGGTTGAGCAAAGTAATACGGGTAAGCAATCCGCGGTCATTATCGCAAGCGGCTGTTTTGCTACACGAGTATAAAGCGCGTCAGCAGAGCGGACTTGGTTTAAGTCACTGTCTTCATCAATCACCACGACGTCACTGCTATGAATTTGATTTAACCACACAGCAGGATTTGGCAACTGATTTGTTAGCAGCTCTCGATTTGCAAGCACGGCCTGCTCATCATCACCAACATGTAACCCCACATTAAAACTATCAAAAGGTGCAACAGAAACACCGCCCTTGCGAGTAGTACTCAGTGCGCTAATTGTTATTGGGGCAGCCCATGCTGGTGTGATCATAACGATTAAAACTCGATATTTGGGTTTGCTTTGGTGTCTGCGCGTAAAGCTTCTGTCATCGCAGCCATATCATCAGGAATCGGTGCCTGCCATGTCATCATCTCGCCAGTGATCGGGTGAGCAATTGACAGCTTAACTGCATGCAAGGCTTGGCGCTTAAACTCACGAAGCATTTGAAATAGCTCAGGTGTTGCCCCTTTAGGTGGACGTGGACGGCCTCCGTATAGTTGATCGCCCACTAGCGGGTGATTCAAATAAGCCATGTGTACACGGATTTGGTGAGTACGACCGGTTTCTAAGCGTAAACGTAAGCGTGTATGTGCTCTAAATTTTTCTGCAACCCGATAGTGAGTAACCGCGGGTTTACCCATTTCATGCACGGCCATATGAGTTCGTTTAGTTGCATGACGGCCAATTGGTTTTTCAACCATGCCACCTGCTGTCATTGAACCATTACAAATTGCTTCATATTCACGGGTGAAGTTTTCACGCTTTTGTAAAGCAGATACCAAATGTGTTTGCGCAGGAATTGTCTTTGCTACCACCATTAAACCTGTGGTGTCTTTATCTAAACGGTGCACAATACCAGCACGAGGCACATTAATGATATCAGGGTAATGGTGTAACAATGCATTCAATACGGTGCCATCAGGATTACCTGCACCAGGGTGAACAACTAACCCCATTGGTTTATTGATCACTAAAATATCATCGTCTTCATAAACGATGTTTAATTTGATATTTTGTGCTTCGTACTCGCGCGGAGCTTCGATGGTTGTTTCAACACTGACCATTTCGCCACCGAGTAGTTTTTCACGCGGTGTGTTTAATATTTCACCGTTAACGGTTATTTTATCATCTAAAATCCACGTTTTTATACGTGAACGAGAATAATCAGGGAACAATTGTGCCAATACTTGGTCTAGACGTTTACCGCCAAGGTCTATTGGAACCTCGGCTTGGAGAGAAATTTGCTCTGACATTAGTAACTTTACCCAATTTACCAGTGCAAGCTTTGCTCGACTGGGTTAGAATCGCTTTAATACGTATAGTTTACTCGGTTTTCCTCACTTGGCCTAGCCGAAGACATCAAAGGTAATAAATAAAATGATAAATAAAATAGGGAAACGTGCGTTCGCCATAGTTTTTTCAGTTTCATTACTTGGTTTAGGTGCCTGTTCATCAGCACCTGATCAAGAAGATATACAACGGGTTCCTAATAAATCTGCGCAAGCTTTATACGAAGATGCAAAAGAAACATTAGACTCGGGTCTTTATGCCCGTGCAATTGAACTTTTAAGTGCAATTGATTCACGCTATCCATTTGGCCCTTTGTCAAAACAAGTGCAAATGGACTTAGTGTATGCACATTATCAATCAGGTAATACCGAGCAGGCACTGGCAACTATTGACCGCTTTATTCGCCTTAATCCAAACCACAAAGACTTAGATTACATGTATTACATGCGTGGCTTAGTTAATATTAAAGCGGATGAAAATGCATTTCAGGAATATTTTGGTGTAGACCGCGCTGACAGAGACGCAAATCGTACGCGTGTTGCATTTACTGACTTATCAACATTACTAAAGCGTTTCCCTGATAGCGCATATGCCCCTGAAGCTAAAAAACGTTTGGTATGGTTGTTAAATAAAATGGCACGTTACGAATTAAAAGTAGCGCAATACTATTATGAACGTGAGGCGTACCTTGCGGCTGCAAACCGTGGTAAATATGTGGTCGAGCATTACTCACAAAGTAGCTACTTAGATCAAGCGCTTGAGATCATGGTAAAAAGCTACGACAAACTTGGCTTACCTGAGCTAAGTGAACACGCTAAAGCAACGCGAGAAGCGAATAATCGTTCAAATTGATTGAAAACTAAAAAGGCGCCCTTTGGCGCCTTTTTTAATATTTGCGAGTTTTATATTAAATCGCGTCTTCATCTTCTTCAGCAGTACGAATACGAACTACACGCTCAACGTCAGTAACAAAAATTTTACCATCGCCAATTTTACCTGTTTGTGACGTTTTAACGATAACATCAATTGCTCTATCAACATCTTCATCGGCGAGCACGATATCTAGTTTTACTTTCGGTAAAAAATCAACCATGTACTCAGCACCACGATAAAGCTCTGTATGCCCCTTCTGACGACCAAAGCCTTTAACTTCGCTTACTGTCATCCCTGTGATACCCACTTCTGATAATGCTTCACGAACATCATCAAGCTTAAATGGTTTTATGATTGCTTCAATTTTTTTCATTTTTTGGGTTACTTTTTATTTCTTAATTGCCTCGATTTTAGACAATACCGACTCTGATGGCAAACAAAGCTATGAATTTCGGTGATTAAACCAGCAATCATGATATTATTAAATGAGGCGTTTGATAATAGAGACAACAATGAAATCATCACAACAAGGTTTTACGCTTTTAGAGCTCATGGTCACTATCACAATAGTGGGTATTATCGCTGTCATCGCATTGTGGGATAGTTCTGACCTACTCGAAAAAGATCGTGCTGAAAGCTATCTTCAAGAATTAAAACGTAATATTAGTTTCGCAAGAGCCAAAGCCACCAGCTCTGACTCTTTAGTTGTTGTGTGCGCAGGAAGTACCACTAACATTGAAAATAATAGTCGCGTTACTTGTTCAAATAACTGGCAGGAAGGCACTGTATTTGTATTTTATGATGCTAATCAAAACGGTGTCTACAACCCTGCTCAAAACGATAAAATTCTCAGAGTAATGAAAGAGCTTCCAACTAGCAGTAGGCTCCAATTTTCAGGTGGCAGTTCATTAATCTTTGATACAAGCGGGATGATCACAACAACTGCTGGCGCTTTTATCTATTGCCCTTCAAAAGCAGACGGAGATAACAATAAAGAGCTTACAGTATTCAAATCTGGGACTGCTTTATATAATGGGAATACGACTAAAAGCTGTAATTAAGCAACTTATTTGACACCAATAAAGGGACATGAATATAGTTGAAGAAACTATAATAAATGAGATCTTCACGGATGGAGACAAAAACGTATTGGTGGAAATTAAAAGGCACAACACTTATAGAAAGCTTAGTTGTGTTGTCTGTTTTAGCTATTCTTCTTAATATAGCGTTGTTTGAATATACCCCTTTGCTTGCCAAAAATCGCCTAGAAAACAAAATGCAAGAGATTAGGCGTGCGCTGGGGATAAGCCGTCATAATGCACAAACCAACGATGCATTCATAACATTTTGTGCTCTAAAAGATAATCACTGTAACAAGGACTACTGGCACAAATCACTCACCGTATTTGTAGACAATAATGAAATTGGTGTGCTTGATAGTAGTGATACAGTCATCCTTGAGCTAGAGGCAATTAACAGGCTAGATCAACTCACCTACCCTCGACATGCTATTACTTTTAGGCCTAATGGCACCCCTATGGGCTTTAATAACGGCACTTTTATCTATTGCCCTGAGTACAAAAAAGCAAGCCTAAAAGGGCTTGCTATTTCGCTAAGTTTTACCGGCCGTACTCGTTTAAAAGATACTGATAAGTGCCAGTTATAGGCTCTTTTTATCGGCCCCAGCATTCTTTTGCATTAGCTGAGCCTTTCGATGTCTTTAATCCGGTATCTGAGATTGATAAAGAGGTGCATTCGGTATCTTGTAATACAGGTCCCGATGCAGGTGTGGCGGTAAACTCAAATGTCCCCGCATCATTATCAACAGTCACAGATATCGTATAGAAGTTATTCTCTGTTTTACTTGCGACACCTAAATCAGCCAGCACAGTTGTATACTCTCTATTATCAACAAAGAATTGTTCCTGCTTATTGGCAGCATCTAATAATGCCGTTATTGCTTCTGTTCTGGCAGTACGTTTGACATGCTGAAAATAACTAGGCAAGGCAATACTGGCAATAATTCCCAAAATAGCCACTGTTATCATGAGCTCTATCAGTGTAAAGCCAGCGTTCGCTTTATTGACTTTTATCATTTACTTCTCGCTTATAAATATAGGTTTGTTGTGTCTCAAAGCCAAAGCCAACAGGATCAGTATCGCTTACGAGCTTAATTTTACCATCTTCTTGAGTGAGATTTGGCCCAACTATTTTTTTAACTTTAAACGGATTCTGCTGCCCTTTGAGACCCGGCCCTATGGTCATAAATTGGCTTTTTTCTTCCACTTTTATGTTTGTATCTTTAATTACGTCAGGGTTTTCAGTATCAGATAAATCATCACAAAAACCATTGTTGTTTTTGTCAACACAACTATCACCAACACCAAAGTATAACTGTGGCGTATCTGGTACATCATTTGATGTAGTAAATTTTAATTCGTCATAAACCTTGGTGCCATAATGCAAATGAAATGCATACAGGCCACCTGCCCCACCAGTTAAAGAACACTGGTTTACCGTTTCAGTGGCAGAAGATGGGGTATAACTTGTAAAATAAGCCACACCACCAATCACCGTACTAGCAGCAAGTGATTTCTCACCAGCAGCAGGTAAGTTGTAGTACCAACCGTAATACTCAGATAACTCAACTTCAAGCTCTGTAAACTCCTCAACATCGTCTAATGCATTACCAAATGGGTCTGAATCCATATTCATTAAGTCTGATTGCGTAATGGCGACGGGGACGTCACTACCTTGGAATGATTGTGTAGTTGTATTGATATCACGAATCATATAAAGCTGATCGTTAGTCGTGGTGGCTGTAGGCTTTGAGCGATTGCCGCTACCAATTAATACCGCATCATACGGTGTGTCTAGTCGGGCAATTGTCGATTGGCCATTCACCGTTGTTTTTGTCACTTTGCTGAACACAGTTCTGGCCACCGACGGTTTATAAAAGAAACGTCGGTCTTGCGTCGATAGAGTATTGCCTAAACTCGCTAGCTTAAAATGTGTCCATGGCTGCTTCGCGTCGTTAGGAGTGTTTGAAGGCATATCTACGCGCCAAACATTGCCGCCGGTATCTGTGGCGTATAAACGGTCAACGTAGCCATCATAGTCAGAATCCAGTGTTGTTATGTCTGAGGCTATGCTGTGATTGCCTTGAAAACCATTTTCAGTTGGCGTGAGTGCCCATACCTTTTTACCCGTTTGTGCATCGACAATATAAATGCCTCGCCCTTTACTATCAGCAGTACGAATAACATTATCTTTATTGGTATCATAACCTGCTCCAAAAACCAGCAGTGGACGGTCTTCATACCCTTCTAGATTTATATAGGTCACCGTCGGTTTAGACCAAGATTGACCAAGCTCTTTAAAGTCAGCAGCCCCCCCCACAATAGGCCCATTCCACATCAGGCTTGGTGAATCAGGGTTAGTAATATCAAGACCATAATAGTAACTACCGCCACGTCTAAAGCCAAAGAAAGCCCACACGCGGTCACTACCGTTAACAATCCCATCACCGTTTTTATCATCAAAGAACACTGAAATAGGACCATCGACGCCGTACACTTTTGTGTTGGACTGATTGTCTCTTAACGGTTTCACTATTTTATATAAGCTACTTGGCATAAATGCCCAGCTTTCTTTTAGCACGTCATTTTTATCTTGAAAAAGATGCAAAAAACCCGCATTGGTGCCAATTAGAATACGTATATCGTCATTACCATAATCTATTGTCACAGGCTTTGAGTGCAACGGATCACCGAAAATATCTTGGCGTTGATCAATTGAAGATGCATCTTCATCCTCATTATCAACATCGATTCCCCTTGCCCAATCAATCGTTTTTTGTAATTGAGACTTGTCCACTCCAAACGCAGCTGCCGCTTTATCATCTCCGCCAAGCGCATTAGATACATTACTTTTCGTAAAGCTGATTAAAGCTGACGAGCCTGCATCAGTATAAAGTTTTCGACTTGCAAGGCTACTCAACAGCAAGTTAACACCGCCGCGTTGCACTGTATTACCATCAGCTTCCTCGTTATCTGGTAACCAATATGTACGCGCTTTGTTTGATATAAGCCCATCTTCATTTAAAGCTGGTTTACCTGTCGAATCAACAATTTGTTCACCAGACACTTTTAGTTTTTTTAGATTACCTCGCCAACGAGCACCTGTTTCTGGATAAAACATTGCATAGTAAATATCTTCACGACTACGTGTTTGATCAACGTTATTACTCGCGATGGACGGTGAGGTAAAACTATCGTTTACTTCACGGATTTGAGTAATGGTATTTTTAAGTGCCTGCGATAATTGCTCAGAGGTATTCGCGTGGAGGTATTGGCCGCCACCTAGCTTAGCCGTTTCCGATAGTAAGCGTTTACCATTATTACTCATACCGCTACCAAAGCCGATTGTGTATACTCGCCCTGTTTCATGAATATCCGGTGTTGAAGGAAATAAATCCACGTCAACATCCTCAGTACCGTGAATTATCTGAGCAAGCTTGTGTAGGTATACACCGGCTATTTTGTCTGTACTAGATAGATATTGATTAAAATGAGTGTAATACAAAGAGCTAATATTGCTATTTTGCTCGCCATCTTGGTCAGCAGAAGGATCCCCATCGGTCATATAAATAACGTTAACTGAATTATCACAACGTTTGGCTTCTTCTGTAGTATCAAAAGGTGAATTATAAGTATAACTATAACTAGGTCGCCACCACGGTCCTGATCGAACCCTCGTTTCTATAGTTGTGTCACGCTGGGCTTCACTGACGTTTTGTCCATAAAATACGCTTTGCCCTGTAATATAGAGATATGCCTCCCATAATGTCTCCGTTAAGGGCGTACCACCATCAGCAGGGAGAGCTGAAAGAGTTTGCTTTAAAAGTGATGTCGATGAGCCAATACCTGCGAGTACATAGCCCCCTTCTGTACCATTAAATCTCATCAGGCCAAAATCAATATCGTCATTGTCATCAACCAAGCTGGTAATTGCACCCTGTGCAACCCCCAAGCGACTATCAGGACATACTACGTAGCCGGTATAATAGTTATAGCCACAACTGTTACCTGTGGCTGTTGAAAATGCCATACTTCCTGACGTATCAAACACAATCAGAACGCGTGGTCTCTCATCTAAATCTACATTATGGTTAACATAGAGCTCAATATCTTCTGCTTGCACCGACATACCAGATAGCGTTATGAAACCGAGCAGTATACTGCGAGTTAAACGTTTAATTTTCATCATAAATCTCCAGTTAACCACCCGAATTCACGTTCGCCATCTCTTGGGCAACACCTGTGACAACGGTTAATGTGTGCTTGCTCTTGGAACCATAAGTAAGGCTTGTGTCAATTTGCACCATATTACAAACAATACCTGGGGTCGGATCAAACTTGCGTGGGCAAAGTAATGCTGATGGCCCTTTGTTCATATTTTTAAGTGTGCTTGTCTCATTATCAACTTTGTTCATTTTAAAACCCTCAGCAGGTATTTTTGCGGGTTTCAATAAAAATGCACTTTTACCGTCTTCGAGTGCTTCTTTTGCAATGACCTCTTGAACAATACCGATTAGTTTGTTCTCGGCGGCATCCCGCTCTTGAGCCGCATTCGTAATTTTTATATCAATGCTACTGCTACTCATTAAGGTAACCGCTATTCCAGTTACAGCCACAACCATAATCAAGGCGACTATCAGCACAACACCTTGTTGTTTTTTTACCGAAACTAAATGCGCCATAGGTTTGCTCCTACGTTATTTAAGCGGATAGTCGTAGTGAACAACGCACGCCTGAAGTTATCATTAAATGTGAGCTCTCGCTTATTAGCATCTTCGCCCAACGTATAGGTTTGATTTTTCAACTTCAGATTTGCATCAGGCATTAACGACCTTGTGAGTAAAAAGACCTGAACAGTTAAAATACTTTGACGGCTTTCCCAATCAGAATTAGTCATATTTTCAATACTTTTATAGGTATCAACACGGCTGTTATTTGTTGTATCTAGGCCAAATACAAAGCGTATGTCTTCAACCCCTTCCATAATGGTTTCGGTCACCATTCCTGAGCCTGGTCTTAGTCGTTTGCGCATCAGTACAGGTACAGAGACTTGCTGTTCATTGATGGTGAATGTTTGCTCAGAAATATAGTAAACATGATGACGATAACGCCATACAGTCGCATTGCCACTTATGCTGGCAGCATCAACAGGGCCCCGACGAAACTCACCTCTATCTTGTTCAGCAATAAAATAGTAAAAATTATTGTTTGTATCAGCAGGTGCTATCTCTAAGCCTTCTAAAAACTTTACTTGCAGAACATCGGTATCTTTTTTTACATTATTAATGCAGCTTAATGCAGTATTATCGGTTGTATTTACCGCATAAACAGAGCGAAAGTTAGTAACGGATGCCGCGTCAGGGAAACTGCCGTTATTGAGACCCCCAAAACAATCGTTACCAGGATTGGTTAAAGTATCCGTATTTTCAGATGTCATTGATTTTTCGTAATATGTTCCCCAAAAACCTATTTGCTCAATGTCACGCTGCATTATATTCATTGCAAGTCGGCCCGTTTCTTGAAGCTCGCCTATTGTCATCGTGTCTCGGGTTGTGACTTTCATACTCAAGTAAGTGAACATGACTCCGCCCAACACCAGGCCACCTATAAACAGTGCAACCATCATTTCGACTAATGTAAAGCCAATATGCTTTTTCATATCAAGACCTTAGATATATATAACTTTCGAGTACAATTAAGCGTCGTTTATCATTTGATGCGCCGCAATCAACTGCTGCTGTATCACTGTTTGCTTTAATCTTTTGACGGCCTTGCCAACTGATAACCACTTCAATATTAAATTCATTTGCTGTGCCCAGCGACGCTGCATTTATACACACGGTTGCATCATCTAAAGCCCCCGTATTCTCACGCGCTTGAATAGCTCTCACCCACTGCTGTTTATCAAGTGCCGCCACTTGCTCTGCAGAGCAAGCGTTATTAAAGCACTGTAAATTTGTATTTAATGGTGTGTCACTGGTTAATGTTCCGTTATAACGACCTGCAAACCCTGCCGTGTCATTCGCACGCATTCGCTGGATAATATCGTTACCCAAAGCAATAGCCGCTGCACGCTGCATTGAGTCAAAACTCGCTTGCTTTGCCTTTGCTTGAAGTGCCACAGCACCGAGCAAGCCAAAGCTTAAGATCACAAAAGCTATAAGCACTTCGATTAGCGTAAAGCCTTGGACTTGTGATTTGTTTAACATAATGAATTCAATTGATACTTTTCCATAGATTAAGCATAAGATGGGGTCAATAAATAGCAATATAAGAATGGATGAGCGGTCATTTTTATTGATAAACGGTACATTAAGCCACGCTATTTACCCATAATAGCCTTAACAGACTTTACTTCTCGTCGACTTATAACAAATTTTGTCGACACACCATCTAACATCAACGAGTGCACACCATCATCATGGGTCATACTATAAATTCGGTTTTTATTAACCAATGTATTACGGTGAATGCGCATTAATTGCGCTGGGTACTGATGTTCAAGCTGTTTTAAACTTTGCTCGACTAAAGCTTCGCCACCGTCAAAGATTAAACGCGTATATTTTTGCTCAGCTGTACAACAAATTATATCTTCAATATGCACTCGCTTAATGACCCCTGCAAGTTGATAGCTAATATAAAGGTCATCACTTTTACTCACTTGAGCACGATTTAATCTTCTCAGTTGAGACAGCGTTTTCGATAATGCATCCGCTGTAACGGGTTTAACTAAATAACCGTCAACAGCAAGCTCAAAAGCTTCGAGCGCGTGCTCTGGGTGTGCTGTTAAAAACACTACGGCAGGTGGAATAGTCAGCTGTTTCAACACGGCTGCAACGTCCATCCCTGAGCACTTTGGCATGTTAATATCTAAAAGGACTAAATCAGGTTGTAACTGTTGGCATAACTTAACTGCCAACTCGCCATCCTCAGCATCGGCTATCACCTCATATTGAGGGTGCGCTGCGAGTAAGCGTTTTATACGGGCCCGTGCTAGCGGTTCATCATCAACAATTAATGTACTTATCATTGTATTTTTAGCCTTGGTAGCACAAGTTTCACTCTAAACTCCCCCTCTCTTTGAGTGGTCAGTAACTGGGCTTTATAGTTATAAAAAAGCTCTAAACGCTGGCGAATATTTTCAAGCGCCATGCCGTTACCACTTGGCGAAGCACCCTTATTTTTGTAAAGCGAATTAGTAATTATAAACGTGTAACTTTTATCTGAAACATGCATAGAAATATTAATCCTCGCTCCCTTATCTGCCGGCTCGACACCATAACAAACAGCATTTTCAATCAGTGGCTGAATTGTTAAACAGGGAATATCTAATTCTGGTATGTCATCAGGTAATTGCCAACACACCACTAAGCGCTCACCATAACGCCATTTTTCTAAGCTAATATATTGCTGACATAAGCTTATTTCATCACTTAAACTAATTGCCTTACCGCTTCTCATTGCTGCCTGCGACAAAGCGGCTAAAGCTAAAATAGCCTGCTCAGCCGCATTAGCATCATGGTGAGTCAGTTCTGCTGCGGTATTTAAACTGTTAAATAAAAAATGCGGTCTAATACGTGCTTGTAAAGCATCCAGTTCTGCTTGGATTAACGCTTTTGTCTGCTGCTCTTTTTGATTATGAATAGAAATAAACTGTACAAAAAGCACTGTCACTAAAAAGATAATCAGCATATTGCTTGCTAAAAAATGAGTTAGGGAGTCAACCTGATAAAGTTCATCAAAAAGACTGAGCACAAAAAAGCTGTACAAGCATGTTAATAAAAGAAGTAAGGAACTTAAGGCAATGACTTGCCATGTATTTGATAATCTAGCAAGCGGCTCTCTAGAAACATAAAGCACGGCAACGCTAGTCAGAAAAACAAGGTGTAAAAAGAAACTAAAAACAGCTAGGCGAAGCCACACATCACCATAGCTTGCAGGCGAAAAAGCCAATAAAACAGCAATGGTTTGACTGACGACGAGGGTTGCGAGTACCCCTCTGGATTGAAAAAGAGCCTCAATCAGCAAACCGTTTTTAGTTGGCTGTTTGCTCATGGGCTCTCCTATTTTTTGTTCACAGTTATCCGCTTAGATTAGCGTAGCTCAACAGGAACGGCAAATACTATATTTTCTTCTTCACCAGGGTTTTCAACAACTTGATTACCGCCTAATTCTTTCAGGCGCGCAATAACTTGCTGAACCAAAACCTCGGGTGCAGATGCGCCGGCAGTAACACCCACCGCATTTACATTGTTGAACCAATCCGCTTCAACGTTACTTGCATCATCAATCAAATGCGCCTTAGTGCCCATTTTATCAGCAAGCTCACGTAGACGATTTGAGTTAGAGCTATTTTTTGCTCCCACAACAAGTAATACATCCACTTTATCCGCTAGATCACGGACTGCGTCTTGACGGTTTTGCGTTGCGTAACAAATATCATCTTTGCGTGGGCCATCAATGGCTGGAAACTTAGCACGTAGTGCATCAATCACATCTGCCGTATCATCCACTGATAATGTCGTTTGGCTACAGTAAAATAAGTTTTCAGGGTTTTTAACGCTCAGCTTTTCGACATCTTCAGGGGTTTCTACTAAGTAAATACCACCCGCTTCGTTGTCGTACTGACCCATGGTGCCTTCAACTTCAGGATGCCCGTGGTGGCCAATCAACACACACTCTATGCCTTTTTTACTCGCACGCGTTACTTCCATATGAACTTTAGTGACCAGCGGACAGGTTGCATCAAACACTTTTAATTCACGGCGTTTTGCTTCGTTACGAACAGCTTGCGATACACCATGGGCACTAAAAATAACAATGCTATCGTCAGGCACTTGGTCAAGCTCTTCAACAAAAACAGCACCACGATTTTTTAAACCATCAACCACATAACGATTATGCACAACTTCATGGCGAACATAGATAGGCTTTTCGAAGATATCGAGTGCGCGCTCAACAATACTAATTGCACGATCCACTCCGGCACAAAAACCACGCGGATTGGCTAATAAAATATCCATCAGCCCGCTACCTCTAAAATCTCAACTTCAAAAGTCAAACGTTGACCTGCCAAAGGATGGTTAAAATCAATCGTTACAGACTCACCTTGTACTTCACGAACAAGACCAGGTAATTCAGTACCGTCTGGTTGAGTAAACGCGATTATATTGCCAACTTCAGCTGGGGTATCGGCACCAAACTTGCTGCGGTCAACATAATAAATGTTATCAGGATTAGGTTGACCAAATGCATCCTCTGGCTCAAGTTCAAAAGATTTATTGTCACCTGCCGCTAAACCTAACAAACATTTTTCAAAGTTCTCTGTTAGGCTTCCGTCACCCATTCGCAATTTAGCTGGTTTATTATGAACTTTAGTAGAATCGGCTGCTGAGCCATCTTCTAACTTAATCGAGAAATGAAAGATCACTTCAGAGTTATTACCAATTACTGCTTGGCTCATGCTTTTTGCTCCTTAGGACTTTCGCCTGTGAAGGCATCAAATAAAAGTAATGCGGCACCAATACAAATGGCACAATCGGCAATATTAAAAACAGGGAAGTGCCAGTTTTCATAATAGACGTGCAAGAAGTCAATGACATAACCATAAGCAATACGGTCGTATAAATTGCCAATAGCCCCTGCTAACACTAATGCATATGCTGAGCACAGTACCTTGTTTGTTGCTGGTAAGCGTTTAAGCCACCATACTAAAAGTACACTGATCGACACAGCAATCAGACTAAAAAACCAGCGTTGCCAACCTCCAGAGTCACTTAAAAAGCTAAAAGCGGCACCATAGTTATGTACATAAGTGAAATTAAAAAAAGGCAGAATATCGATTGACTCTTTGTAGGCCATGGTATTAACGACAAGTGTTTTTGTCGCATGGTCTACTACTAAAAGTAGTAGACTCAGCCATAACCAAACCAAGCCACTTTTTCCGGCTAGTTTGCTCACAAACAACTCCTATGCGAACTGACGCTGTTCACCATCGCCGTCAACATTGCTTACACAACGGCCACAGATTTCAGGATGAGCAGGGTTAGCACCTACATCATCACAGTAATGCCAACAACGCTCACATTTTTCAGCGGTTGTTGCAGCGACTTTAATGAATAGGCCATCAATCTCAGTCGCCTGAGTACCTTCAGGCTGCGCTGTTACAGTTTCAACGGTGACGCCTGACGTTAATAATACAAAGCGTAGTTCATCACCTAACGCAGCTAATTTCGCGCTTAACTCTTCACTTGCGTAGATGCTTACGTTTGCTTGTAAAGTTGCACCAATAACGTCTTCTTTACGAGCCGCTTCTAGTACACGGTTTACTTCATCACGCACATTTAAAATTGTTAACCAATCGTCGTTGCTGAACTTACCTTGCGAAGAGGCTTTTAAGCCATCGTACCACACCGAAGTGAACACAAAGTTATCACGCTCGCCTGGTAGTGCTTCCCAAATCTCTTGTGCTGTGAAGCTTAAGATTGGTGCCATCCAACGCGTCATTGCTTCAGCAATATGGTAAAGCGCTGTTTGACATGAACGACGTGCATGGCTATCGCTTTTCGCTGTGTACTGACGGTCTTTGATTACATCTAGGTAGAACGAACCAAGCTCACCAGTACAGAAGTTCATAAGCTTTTGCGTTACCAGCAGCATTTGGTACTTGTCGTAAGCTGCTAAGATTTCATCTTGAAGCTCGGCTGCACGGCCAACAATCCAACGGTCAAGCTCAACCATGTCTTCAATGGCAACTTGATCGGTTTTTGGATCAAAGCCATTTAGATTGGCAAGTAAGTAACGGCTGGTGTTACGGATACGACGGTAACGGTCAGCTGAACGTTTAAAAATTTCGTCAGATACAGTCATTTCTGCTGTAAAGTCAGTTGAGGCAACCCATAAACGTAAGATGTCAGCGCCTAGTTTGTTCATCACGTTTTGTGGTGAAATAACGTTCCCTAATGACTTGGACATCTTACGGCCGTTTTCATCAACCGTGAAACCATGTGTTAAGACTTGCTTATACGGCGCATGGCCATTGATAGCAACCGATGTCATCATAGACGACATAAACCAACCACGGTGTTGATCAGAACCTTCTAAGTAAAGATCAGCAGGACCTGTTAAATCATCACGCGCATCAACCACACAGGCATGAGTCACGCCTGAATCAAACCATACATCTAGCGTATCTTGTACTTTCATGTACTGCTCAGCGTCATCGCCAAGTAATGTTGCAGGGTCTAAATCATACCAAGCTTGAATACCTGATTTTTCAACCAGTTTTGCCGCTTCTTCGATTAACTCTTGGGTATTTGGGTGAAGCGCACCGGTGTCTTTATCAACGAATAGTGCAATTGGCACACCCCATGTACGTTGACGTGAAATACACCAATCAGGACGGCCTTCAACCATGTTGGCAATGCGGCTTTCGCCCCACTCCGGTAACCACTCAGTCTTTTTGATTTCGTTTAATGAATCTTGACGAAGGTTAGCTTGATCCATACTGACGAACCACTGCGGCGTAGCACGGAAGATGATTGGCGTTTTATGACGCCAGCAATGTGGGTAGCTATGTGTTAATGCATGGTGGTGTAATAGCGCATTGTTTTCAGTTAATACGTCAATGACGCTCGCATTTGCTTTAAATACGTGCTGACCAGCAAACATTGGTGTGTCAGGTAAGTAAACACCGTTAGCACCAACAGGGTTAGCTACTTCTAAACCATAAGCAAGACCCGCTGCGAAATCTTCTTGACCGTGGCCAGGCGCAGTATGAACAACACCGGTACCAGAATCAGTCGTTACGTGATCAGCAACAATAACTGGCACTGTGAAGTCATAGAATGGGTGAGCAACCTGTAAATTCTCAAGTGCAGCACCTTTTACATAACCTAGTACGTGATAATGCTTAAAGCCATAACGATCCATAGCATCTTTAACTAGCTCAGAACCTAAAATTAGACGCTGCTGTGCACCTTCATCGTCAATTTGAACAAGGGCATACTCAAGTTTTTCATGAACAGCTACTGCACGGTTAGCAGGTAATGTCCATGGTGTTGTAGTCCAGATTGCGGTGCTAACAGTACCCGTGCCTTTATGGCCATCTGCTAGTTCAAATGCGTTAATAACAGCATCTTGGTCAGCAAATTCAAAACGTACATCAATTGCTGGCGACTGTTTATCTTGGTATTCAACCTCTGCTTCAGCAAGCGCTGAACCACAATCTGTACACCAGTGAACAGGCTTAGCACCTTTGTGTAAGTGACCATTTTTAATAATGCGACCAAGTACACGAATTGCATTCGCTTCAAAGTCGAAATTCATTGTTAAGTAAGGCTTATCCCAATCACCAAATACACCTAAGCGTTTAAAGTCTGTTTTTTGACCTTCAACTTGCTTTTTAGCATATTCGCGACATTTTTCACGGAACTCAGCAGCCGACACTTTCACGCCTGGCTTGCCTACTTTCTTTTCAACCATTAATTCAATTGGTAAACCGTGACAATCCCAACCTGGCACATAAGGCGCATCAAAGTCAGACAAGGTTTTTGACTTAACAATAATATCTTTAAGAATTTTGTTTACCGAGTGGCCTAAATGGATATCACCGTTTGCATACGGAGGGCCGTCATGCAAAATGAAGGTTTTTTTACCTTTTTTAGCGCTGCGAATTTGACCATAAAGATCGTCTTCATACCATGTCTTAAGCATTTTTGGTTCACGTTGTGCCAAATTGCCGCGCATTGGAAACGCTGTTTCCGGTAAATTCAAAGTATGTTTGTAGTCGCTCATTAATCCTACTTTCCGTATCGGCTACCTAATTTAAACCAAAACACTGCTTCGCGGCGGTTACATCATCTGCAATCTGCGCCGTCAGTTGTGTTAATGTCTCGAATTTTTTCTCATCGCGAAGCTTCTTAATCAGCTCCACGTGCATAAATTGTCCGTAAATATCTTGCGCAAAGTCAAAAAGGTGTACTTCTAACAATGCGCGTGTTCCATTAAATGTGGGTTTGTTGCCAATATTTGCAACCCCAAATAGTTCTTTATTGCCAACAGTTGTTCGTACCGCAAACACGCCATTTACAGGACATACTTGGCGTTTTAAAGCAATGTTTGCTGTTCTAAACCCTAGTTCACGGCCTTTTGCCCAGCCATGAATAACACGTCCAGATATCGCATAGCCATGACCTAACATGGTTTTTGCATCTTCTAATTGCCCTGCAGCAAGTGCTTGGCGAATAAGGGTACTGCTTACTCTATCATTGAGTCGGCGAAAACTGGCGGTACTTTTCACATCCATATTTAACTCAGTGCCCATGCTTTTTAGTAGTGAAAAGTCACCGCGGCGACGCTTACCAAAACAAAAATCATCGCCCACGGTCAGTGCTTTGACACCCAACTTTTCAACCAAAACTTGGCTTACAAACTGTTCCGCTTCCATATTTGCAAACTGCTGATTAAAACTAATGCAAATCACTCGCTCAACACCTAACTTTGCAAGTAAACTTAGCTTATCACGAAGTCGGGTTAAACGCGCTGGCGCATTATCCTTGGCAAAAAACTCTTGCGGCTGAGGCTCAAATAACATCACAGTACTTGGTAGTTGATGTTTCTGTGCGTCTTGTAGCAAGCCTTTTATCACTTCTGCATGACCTAAATGCACACCATCAAAGTTACCAATGGTCAACACACAGCCGTAATGCTGCGCGCGTATATTGTGAATACCTCTAATTAACTCCATGCCACCTTTTTGCCTTTATCAGCGAGCCCAAACACAGGTATCGGGCGTGAAACGCCGATTATAATCTTTTTTTTAGTTTGATTCAGTAGTTGCAACACTTTTTATCGTATTTAGTCGAATTCCCATTACAAACAGAGAAGAAAAGTACACCAATGCGGCTAACACGAGTAACCCTGCAAGTAACGAAACTTGCTCCATAAAGTGCCAAGTCTGCCAAGCAAAGCGCTGCCCGACATACCATACTACAGCCGCCATAAATACACTAGAAAACAAACACTTAAAACTAAATCTAAGGCTCATACCTGAAAACTGATAAACCCCTTCTTTGTGCAACTGGCGATACAGCAAATACGCGTTACAGCTTGCCGACATAGACGTGGCCAGCGCCAACCCTAAATAACCAATAAACGGGGCTAGCATAATATTAAAAAGCATATTAAGCACTAACGTTTTAATGCCAATTTTAACAGGCGTTTTCGTGTCCTGACGTGAATAGAAACCAGGTGCTAACACCTTAATCAGCATGAAACTAACTAAGCCAACCGAATAAGCCATTACGCCATAACTTACCGCTTGAACATGATCTATCTCTCCATTTTGAAATGCCCCATGATCGAAAAGTACGGTGATGATTAAAGGGCTTATCACCATCAAGCCAAACATGGCAGGTAAGCCTAAAAAGATTACAAAGCGCACTCCCCAATCTAGCGTGTGCTGAAAATCACGTGTGCTTTTCGTGCTATGAAGTTTAGATAGTGCGGGTAAAATCACCGTCGCAATACCAATGCCGAATAGACCAAGAGGAAACTCAATCAACCTGTCAGAATAGTAGAGCCACGCAATAGAACCCGTCATTAACATTGAAGCTATCATGGTATCGAGCAACAAGTTTATTTGACTAATAGAGACGCCAAATAACGCTGGCAGCATTAGTTTTCGTACTTTTTTAACGTTTTCATCTTGCCAAGCCCATTGAGGACGGCTCAGCATACGGGCACGATACAAAAACGGTAACTGAAACAGTAGCTGCACTAAACCACCAACAAACACGCCTATCGCAAGTGCATATGCACCCACTGAAAACTGATCATGCAGAAAAATAGCGCAAGTGATAATGGATATATTTAAAAGTACTGGGGTAAACGCCGCCACTGCAAAACGATTGTATACATTCATCACAGCACCGCTTAAAGCAACTAAACTAACAAAAAATAAATACGGAAAAGTGAGTTTTAAAAGCGCGCTTGCCAGCTCGAACTTTCCAGCATTTTCTCCTCCTTGCCACCAATCTATAAACCAACCGGTGCCAAACAGTGCGGCAATCACTGGCGAGGCAATCACACCAAATAAAGTTACAACGAGCAAAATTGTCCCTAGGGTGCCAGCAGCTTGAGCGACAAATAATCTTACTTTATCGTCACCTTGCTGCTCTTTAATATCAGACAAAACAGGTACAAACGCTTGTGCAAACGCCCCTTCAGCAAATAAACGGCGCAAAAAGTTAGGAATTCGGTTAGCAAATAAAAACACATCAGCAGCTGCACTTGCCCCCAATAAATTGGCTACAACTGCATCACGTACTAGTCCTAAAATACGCGAGATCATCGTCATTGCACTGACAATCATCCCAGAACGAAATAATCCTTTTGCCACCCTAAACCTACGAATAAAAACTTCTAAGATGGGCGATTATGCCTAAAATATCTTTAAAGCACTAGGCTCGAACTCGACCCTTTGTTACAATGGCGATATTAACTGCTAAAGCGGCAAATTGATGTTCGTTATAAGGAGCAGTTTTTCTTGAGATGTCAAAATTTCGTTGACATTCATGATAAAAACAGGCATATTCCACGGCCTTTAAATTAAGCTTATTTTAAGATTGTTAGGAGCAAACCTTGGCTAACATCAAGTCTGCAAAAAAACGCGCTATTACGAGCGAAAAAAATCGTCAACATAACGCAAGCCGTCGTTCAATGATGCGCACTTACTTCAAAAAAGTAGTTGCTGCAATTGAAGCGGGCGACAAAGAAGCTGCACAAGCGGCATTCGCTGTTGCAACACCTATCCTAGACCGTTACGCAACTAAAGGTCTAATCCACAAGAACAAAGCAGCTCGTCATAAGAGCCGTTTAGCAGCTAAAATCAAAGCGCTATAATTTGTTTTTGATGAATATAAAAAACCGGCCTATGCCGGTTTTTTTTTACCTTACTTTTAATAGCCTAAGTAGAAGTGTTCCTCGGCTAAACGATCTCTAGATCTGGGTAGAATTTTTTCAACATAGCCGCAATCTTTTTAGGTGTAAATGGCTTAACAACAAAACCCTTAGCGCCTTTTTCAATTGCTTCTTTTACATTTTCAACCGTAGAGTGAGCTGACACCATCACCACATTCGCCTCTGGCGATATTTCATTAATTTGTGAAATAATCTCCTTACCATCACCATCGGGTAGCTCTATATCTAAGAAAATAATATTGAACTCTTTTTCTCTACATACACTTAAGCACTGTGCAGCCGTTGAAGCCTCTCGCACATTATCAATACCTAAGTGCATTAGCGTTTGACTTAAAAAACTGCGGACAGTCCCCACATCGTCCACAATTAAAATTGAAAGCTGCGTATCCATACTATTCCTCTTAATATTTAAAGATAAACACTAATTGCATGTTGAAATGCACCTTTTACGCAAATTAGGACAATCAATGTTATATGATCTGAATTTAACTATTATATCAAAAACTTCGTTATAATCTCATTATAGAGACCTATAAATAAAAGGCCAGATAAGCTTTATGTCTAAAAATGTAAAAAAACAATCTTTACTTGGGCAGCAACCCGCTCGCAAGAAACCAGTCCCTAGCAAACGACCAAAAACAATAAGCAAGCCTCAGACACCCACGCAGCCAATACAACAAACCGTAGCAGAGCCTACTATAAAGAAAAGTCCGGCCCGTTGGTACATTTTAGCAGTCGTATTATTAATTTTGCTTATCACTCCTAAACCAATTCTTATCACCTACGAGAAACTAGGCATGGTATCGCAAAGTGTCTTCTGGCCTGGCATATTTGGCTACGGAGCCAACGTGTTTGACTCTACACTAATCCCACGTGCAGACCTTAGCCGTAATACAATTTATTTGTGCCAAGACAAACGCGACCCTAACAGCTGTCAGAAATACCGCATTACCGATCAAAGTGGCTTTTTTGCTGTAATAAAAAAGCTAGCCATGGATTAAAAAATCTAATCCGAAAACAATAAAATTACTTGGTTGAAAACTGTGCAAAAGATCACCATAATGGCGCTCCTTTTTCAACACAGACACTATTAGATACGACCATGCTAAACGAGCTAGATTGGCTTTTAAACTTAACGTTACTTGCACTAGGATTAGGTGCTTTCTTTATTAATCAGTTAAATTTACTGCGTTTTGCAGCGATTAGCGCGTGTAGTTTATTATTTTTATCGTTTAGTCTAGATCTGATGTCATCGAGTGTGATCTCAAATATGAGCTTAGTGTTGATCAACACATTTTATTTATTCAAGGTTTACACATTTGGCCAATTGAATATCAACCAAGGTTAAACTTCTCCTAAGATAAATTGATAGAACAGGTTATCCTACCTATCATTGTTTATGCCCAAACAGCCATCTGTTTGGGCTTTTTTTTACTTACAAAATAACTGAACTGATATACCATATACAGCGTATATATACCCAAGCCACCTCAAGATGCAGAATTCAGCGTTTCACAGGTGCTTAATATCAAGGCGTTACTTTGCAAGAATGGTGGTCCCTTTTAAGAAGTAACAACGATGAGAGTAAGTGCCTGTGAAACGCCCAGAGGGTTGGTTTAAAAGCGATTTATACTGCGTTATTGATTTTAACAATAGAACCACTATTATTTGCAATCAATGCCTTGCCTAAATCGCTTTTAATTCCAACTGAAACTCGCACCTTGAGGTGGTTTGGGTATAGATAATTTTGGGGTGCCTTATGTCATTAGACGACTTCGACTTATTTCTTATGTCAATGGAAGATGTTAAACCTCTTAAACACGACACAGTAAAACTCAAAAGCACTAAGCAAGGCCCGTCACTTGCTCAGCAAGAAAAACGCAAAGCTGCTGAGTGCGATTTATCTGTAGATGAGAATTATCTACAGAGCGAGTATGTGGAGCTATTAGACCCCCATGCCGTTTTAAGCTTTAAAAATGAAGGTGTGCAAGCACAAGTTTTTAAAAACCTGCGATTAGCTAAATACCAGCTAGATGCGACTCTAGATTTACATGGCCAACCTCTTCAACGCGCAAGAACGACGCTTCTTACATTTATTGATGACTGTCATAAACGCAACATACGGGTAGTGTTAGTTCGCCATGGTATTGGCATTAAAAACAAATCTAAACCAGGAATATTAAAAAGTTACACAAATAAATGGCTACAAGAAATTCCATCTGTACTCGCCTTTCATAGCGCACTCAAACACCATGGAGGGAATGGCGCAACTTATGTGTTGCTGAAAAAGTCGGATGAAAAAAAGCACGAAAACAGAGAGATCCACTCTAAAAGAAGCTAGGCAGTTGGTGCACATCCACTTTGTGCACCAATAACACGATTATTTTTGGTTACTTACTACTGGTTGAACATGCGTTTCACTTGCATTCGCTTGATTAAACCATGCAGAGACACCTAAAACGATGACTGACACAATGACTAGACTAAATTTCGCCCCATTTTGGTTAGATTTCATAACGCCTCTTCTTATTATTGTTTATTGTACTTACCCAGCATAACAAAGTTACAGATGTTAACAAGACGTTTGATAAATTAATTCACACTTTGTCAATAACCTTTTGCTCTATCAACCTTATTAATTAGCTCTTCCCCGCAAATTAATCTTTTAACATTAGTCGCGATTTGTTTAACTACACTGTTAATATCAGATAAAGCAGCGCAATGGGGCGTTAACGTAATCTTGTCATGAGACCAGTATGGATGCTTTTTATCTAGAGGCTCCTGAGTGAATACATCCAATGTGGCTGCACGTATTTTATTACTATCTAGCGCCGAAATTAAATCTGTATCAATAACATGCTTACCTCTTGCCACATTAATGACAACCGCATGAGGAGGCAACATCGCTAATAGATCTTCATTAATAATACCCGCTGTATGCTGATTCAATGGTAATAAACATACTAGATAGTCAACCAAAGGAAGCATCTCATTAAGCCCTTGCTGTGTGTGATAGCAGCTAACCTCTGGATGCTGCTTTTCACTGTTTGACCATGCACTCACTTTAAAGCCATTTGCTACTAACTTCATCGCTGCCGCCTTGCCTAACTCGCCGAAGCCTAAAATACCCACATGTTGATGTGCATACGCGCGCTTTGGCTTCCAAGTGCTGGCTGATTGTTTTAAATAATATTCTTTGAGCCTAAGCTTGTGTGCCAATACATGGGTCAACACATACTCTGCCATATCATTTGCAAGATTATCATCAACAATTCTAACAACGGGAACATGCGCTGCTATCGCTGACAAATCGATGCTATCGACACCAGCCCCAAATGAAGACACGGCTTTTAAATTTACCAGCTTAGGCCATAAATCAGAAGGTGCATTCCAGGCAAGCACAAACTCTACTGCTTCATAGTTGGAACACTCAGACCAAAGCTGCACGTCAACCTCAGGTAATAACGCTTGTAATCGAGCAATTAATTGGCTGCAATCTCGACCTGTTACAGCTACAAGTAAAATCATTGTATTCTCCATATTTTGAACCGCTCTCAAAGCGCTCTTTAAAAAGTCACACAACTGCAACCTAACTGTCACAGCGAACTCTTACTCTAACCTCATCGCTGAATGCGTTTATGTTGAGGTTTGTATGATCAGTGTCGATAAAGTAATAGAAGCAAATTTACCACAGTTAGAAAATTCACCAAAAGTAAAAGGCTTAGTTAAAAAAGGCCTCGGTTACTTGCTACACGAGCAGGAATTTGTTGCCTTTGGTGATGCATACCCACATTTACAAGGGCTTGAATTTGTTGAGCAGGTTCTTGATGAGCTAGACTTTGACACACGCTACAAGCCAAAGCAAATAGAACACATTCCCAGTGAGGGTAACGTCGTTATTGTGGCAAATCACCCTATCGGCTCACTCGATGCATTAGCATTAGTTAAGGTTTTATCAAGCGTGCGACCAGATTTAAAAGTGGTTGCCAACCGCATGCTGATGTCTATCACCCCTATGCACTCTTTACTACTCCCTGTTGATAACCTTTCTGGCACCAGTAAAAAGAAAGAACTGGCTAATATCCAACAGCATTTAAAGTCGGATGGTGCGCTATTAATTTTCCCAGCAGGCGAAGTATCTCGCTTAAGCCCCACAGGAATTAAGGACTGTAAGTGGAACAGTGGCTTTTTACGCATGGCCAAAAAAGCCAACGCCCCTATTTTGCCGATTTACATTAAAGCGAAAAATAGTCCTTTGTTTTACGGCACTTCCATGATTTATAAACCGTTAGCGAGTTTGTTGTTAGTAAAAGAAATGTTCAAACAACGTCAAAAATCATTAGAGTTTGAAATTGGTGCTTCAATTCCACCTGAATCATATTTAATTGAAAATTTAAAAGATAAAGAAATCGCGCAGCTAATAAGAAAGCAATTATATCGACTTGTCACTAAAAAACCGCTGCCTTTGAAAACTCAAACACCTATAGCAAGCCCAGAAGCAACTAAAGATCTAAAAAAGGCCATCGAAGAGTGTGAATTATTGGGTGAAACATCAGATGGTATGAAAATTTACTTATATCAATACTGTGGTAGCTCGCCGATTTTCCGTGAGCTAGGACGACTGCGCGAAATTGCGTTTCGGGCAGTCGGGGAAGGCAGTGGTAAACGTCGAGATATAGATAAATACGACATGGATTATCAGCATCTTGTTTTATGGGATGCAAAGCAGCTTGAATTAGTGGGTGCATATAGACTCGCCTGTGCACAAGACATCATTGAGAAACATGGCCGCAAAGGTCTATACACTGACAGCCTATTTAACTACAGCGATGACATGGCACCTTATTTTGAAAAAGGCATTGAACTTGGCCGTAGCTTCGTGCAACCAAAGTACTGGGGTAGAAAGAGCCTTGATTATTTATGGTTCGGCATTGGTGCATTTGTGAATCGCTACCCACAATACCGTTATTTATTTGGTGCAGTGAGTGTGTCAAACGCACTCCCCGAGCAAGCAAAGTCGCTACTGGTTCATTATTACCAACATTATTATGGGGCAGAGCAACTATTGGCGATTCCTAATAATGAATTTCGTCATACCGAACAACAAAAAGAGCAATGTGCTCAGCTATTTATGGGTAATGATATTAAAGAGGACTTTGTTGAGTTAAAACATGTACTCGCCAATATTGGCGCCCAAGTCCCGACCTTGTTCAAACAATATACCGAGCTTTGTGAGCCAGGTGGTGTGCAGTTTTTAAGCTTTAGTATCGACCCTGAATTTAACAATTGTATTGATGGTTTAGTGCTTGTTGATTTAGATAAAGTTAAACCGAGTAAGGCCAAGCGATACTTAGGTCAGTCACGCTAAAAATAATTCCTACCATATTATAAAAACAAAGAAGTCGGCATTTATTGCCGGCTTCTTTGTTTTAAAAATGAGTCTTCAGCTAAAAATATTGCGAAGTGCTGCGTAATAAATTTTTTCAATACACAGTAAATCAGTGATGGGAACATGTTCATTGACTTGGTGGATCGTGTTGTTACAAACCCCACACTCTATAACTTGGGTGTGCTCATTGGCAAAAAATCGCCCATCCGAAGTCCCCCCACTGGTACTGAGTAATGGAAAGTTACCTGTCACTTCAAGCACAGCTTGTTCCAGTTTATTCAATAAACAATCTTGTGATTGATAAGCAGTGTAATAAGACTCACAAGGACGTTCCCATTGAATTTTTATCGTATCGGCAAGATCTGTAAGTGCAAATTGAATTTCTTTTTTCACATCAGTACTTTTATAGCCATGACTATAGCGTACATTAAAAGTCAACTCGCATCTGGCGGGAACTAAATTATCGACTACGTTCGCAATATTAATACCGGTGACTTGGAGAGTAGTCGCTGAGCTAGCTTCATCTTTGTGCCAGCATATTGCAGTTAATCGTTTGACGACTTCGGCGCTTAAGTGTGCAGCATTGACTGTATTATCCGGGTAAGCGACATGCCCTGCTTTACCTTGGATTGATAAACGTGCCGATAAAGCACCACGACGACCATTCTTAATCGTATCCCCAACATGAAGGTGGCTTGTTGGCTCACCCACTAAGCAACCATCGAGCACAATGCCTTGTTTTGCTAATCGCTCAGCGATAAGCAACGATCCATATTCAGCTTCCCCTTCTTCATCCGAAGTAATTAGCCAATAGAAAGTTCCTTGCTTATCCTCGCTTTGAGTAACAAGTTTTTCTGTAGCGCATAGCATAGCCGCCACACCGCCTTTCATATCAGCAGCGCCACGACCATACACAGCACCATCAACAACGTGACCAGAAAAAGGAGCAACTCGCCAATCCCCTTCGGCTGCGGGCACCACATCAATATGCCCAGAAAACGCCACCACAGGGCCGCTACCAAATGAAACTTTAGCAATTAAGTTAGTGACTTGGTTGAAAGTAAACACCTCACACTCGAACCCAAGTTGAGTCAGCTTTGTCGCAAGCCAATCAATCGCCCCCGCCTGTTGGGGAGTGACTGACTTAAATTGGATTAATGTTTGTAATGCTTTAACCACATCGCTGTGTGGCTGTAACTTTGGCGCGAGCTCTGTACTCATAATAACCCCAGCTTTTTCACTATGTAGGGTTATTACAACTCGAAATTATGACTGCTGTGTGAAGATTAAATTAATGATTTCCTTCTTCTATTAAGGTCTCTTGCGTCACTTTAGCAATATCTTTGTCTTCTTCCGTTAATTTTGTACGTTGCCAACGTCCTGTTAAGAACCATGCATAGGTTATGAGTGCCACAAGTACATTCGTTAGAGCAAACGAGTACCAGATCCCTTGCGGACCAAGCGCCGTATGTTTTGATAAAATATACGCAGCTGGGAACTGAATAACACACTGCGCTAACAAAGAAACGATCATTGCATTGAGCATATTTCCTGATGCTCTAAAGGTTGCAACAACACAAAGTTGCACACCGATCCCGCCCCAAGTTAAACACATTTTACGAATGAACTCAGCACCACCTTTAATGACAGACGGATCATCAGGAATGAAAAAGGCAACTAAATATTCAGCAAATAAATAAGCAATTCCTCCCACCAGCGACAACCCAGTTAAGCCCCATATACAAGCAAGTCGCGTTATTTGTGCTGCTCGCTTTGGATTTCCAGCTCCCATGTTTTGACCTACCAAAGTAGACACCGCCATCGACAACCCCATTGCAAGGATCATCACCATTTGCAAAATATTCGAACCTACCCCATAAGAGGCCAATGTGTAGGTGCCAAAGCTGGCAACCAAAAATGACATGATTATCAGCCCAAATGCCCGTGCTGATAACTCAACGGAGCCTGGTGCTCCTAACAAGAAGGCTTGTTTCATATATTGCCAGTCAGGCTTAAAGCTCGACAATTTTAATTGAATACCATGACGGCCCCGCAAAAAGACCCATACGCCAATTAGTGCCGCAAGACTCTGAGTAATAAGTGTTGCTAATGCAGCCCCCATCACCCCAAATCCTGAAAAACGGCCCCAGCCAAAAATCAACAATGGGTCAAGGGCAAAATTAAGTAATACAGTGCCACTAACAATAATAAGCGGAATTTTAGTTTGGCCAATTCCGCGCATTAACGCTTGAAACATTGCGTAAATGAATACAAAAACAACCCCTATAAAAGAGACATGCATAAACTTCAAAGCGTCACCATAAACAGCCTGTTCAACACCAAGTAAAACTAAAAAATATGGGGACAGAAAATAACCAATCAAACCTAACACTGTTGCAGTGACTGTGACCATCAACATTGTTTGTGCAGCAACGTGGTTCACCTTATCCTGTAAGCCTGCTCCCATATACTGAGCGGATAAAATAGCCCCTGCCATTGCAAGACCTGAACCGATGGCTATCACTAAAAATGTGACAGGCATGCTCACAGACACAGCAGCGACTTGATCGGCGCCAAGTCGGCCAACCCAAAAGGCATCAGTAAGCTGATAAGCAGATTGCAAAATATTGATTAAGATGATCGGGATACCCAATTTCAACAGTGCTTTTGCTATTGAACCATGAAGAAATAAATGTTGAGTATCTGTCATTAAACACACCTAAAATTTTAAAAGCAGCTTATTGTATCAGACCTGCCTGAGTTTAAAGTGAACTCGAGTCAACCTTTTTTCTATGTACCTAATTAAAAACTTAATCTAAATCAAAAAATAGCTTCACTTTATTCAAACATTTTTGAAACTTTGATCTAGAACAGGTTTTGTCTTAGCAAGCTCGGTAATAATAGCCTCAACCAAACAAGACAAGTAGTTCGTGGAGAACAGCATGAAAACTAAATTAAGCATTGCATTACTGACTTCATTATTAGCACTCTCTCCTGTTGCAAACGCAAATTTAAGCGTTAACGTGGGTGCGATTAATGTAAACCCAGATAACGACAGCTCAAAAATAAACGAAGCACCGACATTAGGTTTACGTGGCGATGATAATACACAATTAGGTCTTACCATCGACTATGCATTTGATGATAATTGGGTACTTGAATTAGTTGCTGCGACACCATTTAGTCACGACATCCAAGGTACTGGCGGTCTTGCTGGTAACAAAATTGCAGACATCAAGCAGCTACCACCTTCTTTAATTGCGCAGTACCACTTTTTAGACTCAACTTATAAGTTCCGCCCATTTATTGGCGTAGGTATTAACTATACGACTTTCTTTGATGAGCAACCATCAGCAGCTTTAAAAGCAACGCTAGGTACTGATGATGTTGAAGTGAAACTAGACGACTCATTTGGTTTTGCAGCGCAAGCGGGCTTCAACTACATGATGAACGAGAACTGGGGTCTACACGGCATGGTTGCATTAATTGATATTGATACAGATGCAACTGTTTACGCTAATGGCACAAAAGCACTTACATCAACTGTCGAAATCGACCCTGTTGTAGCTATGTTTGGCGTTAAATATAAATTCTAACTTCTTTCACTTAGTGAAAGCCCATACGCACAAAAAGGCCTTTACGGCCTTTTTTTATTTATTGGTTAATTTTTTCTGTTCTAGCATTTCTTTCCAGTGCATAACCTCGGCAGGCAAAATAGGTGCAACCCCTTTAAAGCCAGCAACTTCAAGCATTTCTTCAACACTGACAACACCTTTTTTTCGTTTAAAAACGCCGCGTACATAAGCAATTGCGTGCAAACCTCTATCCGAATGAAACTTTTGTTCAATATAAAAGTATTTGTGATCCCAGCCAACTAAGCGAGTACTTACAGTGTATTTTTGCATTGGCTTGATATCACGAATGTATGTGATAGCTGTGGCATTAACGATCGGGAACCAACGGCGTTTCATTATGTGTTTTAATAAACCCACACGCTCGGTCATCCAAGTGCGAGCTATATCCATCATTGCCAAATAACGTGAATTAGTTAGGTGAAAATTGATATCACAATCGCTCGGTAAGGCTTTGAAATCAATATCAATTGTATCGAGTAACTGTTGATAATCACGATTACGTTTAATTTTAAAAAATAATAAGATAAGTCGAAAGTAGAGATTCACGGTAAAGGTCTAACCAGTTGATAATAACCAAAGTGTATCACAGCATATTGCTAAGGCGAATATTCTGCTCTAATCTGTGCATAAATCAGTATAAAAAAGAATAATCTAATGAAATTGTTAAATTTAGTGTTCCTAATGGCGGCAAGCTTATTCTCTCACTCAGCTTTTGCAGATTTTAGCTACCAAGGGCAAGGCGCATTAAGCTATCCAACCGGCGTAGAAAAAGCGTTTGAATTTGGCTTTGCATGGCAACAAGATGCTGAAAAGTTCACTATTGGCAACAAAACTTATGATATGCCACTCCCTGAATCTTACTCGGTAGCGATTACATTAAGTAAAGATGAAAAACAGATATGGGTTCAAGAGTTTAATAACGGCTTTTTTGAAGGGTTTAATTGGCAAATTGGTGAACACATACTGACACTTAAAAAACGTGACTTTACTGATTCAGTGAAAGGAAACTATGTTATTAGTTTAGACAACCGCGATTATTTCTTCGCCCGTAATAACATCAGCATTGTCATTAAATTTGACGATAATGGCATCAGTAACCTTGTTCTTGATGGTGTAACCAAGGATATGGGCACAAAACAATAAGGCTTAAAAGCAAGCCGCAATAAATGCAGCTTGCTGATTGTCTCTATATACCAGTTTATTAGATAATATTGAAATTGGTATTAGACCTTTACGGTTTTACGATTTATACCGTAATCTCTTAGCTTATTAGCAACCGCAGTATGACTTAGACCTAAACGTTTAGCCAACTGTCGGGAGCTTGGATAAGCAGGGTACAATTTTCGCAATAATGTGGCCTCAAAGCGTTTAACCGCTTGATCTAACGTTCCTTCAAAGTCTGACTCCAAATAACCTAGATCATGAGTGAATGTAGGCAGCTGCAAATGCTCAATTCTAAGTTCGTTGTCATCTAACAACGAGACGGCACGGTAAATCGCATTTTCTAACTGACGCACATTGCCAGGCCATGGATAGTCTTGCAAAAAGCTTAAACAATCATCCGATAAAACAGGCACTGAGTGGCCATTCTGCTGTGCATATTTTTGGATAAAGTGCTCAGCCAATGGGCCTACATCCGCCTTTCTATCACGAAGTGGTGCTATCTCAAGGGTTAGCACATTGATTCGATAATAAAGATCTTCTCTAAATGTGCCCTCTTGCACCATGGCTGGTAAATCTTTTTGTGTCGCTGCAATAATACGCACGTTCACTTTTACTTCGTTTTCATCTCCAACCTTGCGAAAAGTACCGTCTTGTAAAAAGCGCAGTAATTTCGTTTGTAGTTGCGTCGACATCTCGCCAACTTCATCTAAGAATACCGTACCGCCATCAGCCTGCTCTAAAACACCACGTTTAGGGGCGGCATTTTCTTCATAGCCAGCGTAACCAAACAGCTCAGATTCAGCGACGTCATCCGGTAAAGATGCACACGATAAAGCAATAAAAGGTTTAACCGAGCGATTAGATGCATAGTGACAAGCACGTGCCAGCAACTCTTTACCAGTGCCTGTTTCACCGGTAATTAATATCGGCGCTTCAAGTTGTGCCATCTTGCGCGCTTCTCTAACCACACGACGCATAGCAGTACTAAAGTTATGAATAGTCGCGAAACTTTCTTGACCATAACGTCGAAACGCGCTCACTTGCTGGCCTAAGCGACTTTGTGATTTGATATTTATAACCGCACCGGCGAGTACATCTCCCTCAGCTCCTTGTGGAACAGAAATAGGTAGTATGTCAGCAATGAAATCTTCACCTGCCACTTCTACACGGGTTGTTTGGCCAAGTACTTCTTTGCCCTCAAGCCAACGCGTAAAGTTAAATCCTTTCAATAAATTATTGATGTTTGCGCCAATCACTTCATTTTCAGACAACTGTAAGTCGCGACACGCAGCATCATTACATAAACGCACCCACCCTTTCGCATCAATCGAAATGACGCCATCTGGCAGGGCTCTTAATAATGTATTTAGCTCATTATGCTCACGCTCAGAAGGTAAAAATGCGGTTGTTCGGACATCCTTCACACCATCAATTAATCGAATTGATGGCATAATCTTTTGAAATTGCTCAAACTCTATTGGCGGGAAACTGACATACATTCGGCAATTAACCGAATCTACTTCGATACCTTTTAAATCAACCTGATAACTAACCAAAATATTGAGAATCTCTTGGGCGATACCAATTCGGTCGGCACAGTGAATATCTAAACGCATACATCCTCAAAGAACGGGAACCTATAGTAAGCGAATAATACGCTAACTCCCCATGCGAGGGTAGTCTATTGTAAAGATTTTTGGACAAATATACCCAAACGCATTAGTTGTTTGGGTATTTAGTCCACTCAGCACCATCTAATTGTATGTAAGGTTGCCCTTTGATATACATCATTACTGTGTCTTGATTCTCTGCAACTTTGGCTGCGCTCGGTAGGCTGGCAATTAAACGTTGAACACTCACCACACCTGAAAAAACATCCCATTTCATTGCATTACTAATTAATTCAGACAACGCAAAGTAACTCACTGTTTTATCTACTTCATGTAATTCACTGTGCTTTATATCAGGGCCAATAAACTTAACAGCAGCCGGTACAGATACAATCGCTGGGCTGGGTATTTCTCGAAGCCCTGCAAACTGTAACTTATCTCCTTTTAGTGCCGCACCATGCTCTGGTACAACAACTAACATTACATTTCGACCTTCACGTTCAAGCCGTGAAATAAACTGTGCAATATCTGAGAACAACCTTTGCTGCCTAGCAGGATAACTTTCAAGACTATTCATGCGTGAACGTCCAGCTAACTGATTACCATCATGTAAACTAATCGAATTATAATAGAGTGCTCTTGGCTGCGACTGTTCTGCTGCTTGTTCATTTAACCAAGCAGACAAAACCTCACCATCAGAGTAAATAGGCTTACCATCAAACCCATACTGAGCGGGACTAAACTGACTAAAATCGAGTTTAGGAACTGAGACCCCCCCATACTGTCTAATTAAGCCAATAAAATCATCAAAATGACCATCGTGGTTTAAAGCGACAGAGGTCTTAAACCCTAACTCAGCGAGATTACTGAACAACTTACATTGTTTATCAACAGGTTCAAATAGCTCATCTTGGCTGGTTTGGCCACAACTGGCTCGTAAAAGCCGAATAGCAGCAGGGCCACTGTATGACGTAGCTGAATTGAAATCGTTGAACAATATATCAAAATCATTAAAGAGATTACGCGGCTCAACACCAATAGCATTTAAATCAGCCGTAGCGAGGGAGCATATATTAAGCACCACGACATCAAAAGGACGGCCATTGAAAGATGCTGGAAACTGAGTTTTTAACTGTGCTTGCTGCTGATAAAAAGCCTGTAATTGTTGATCTGGCGTTTCAACTATTGATGCATCTGATGCGGCTGTCTTTTCTCCAAGTAAAGGGGACTGGTTTTGTACAACTATCGGTGTACTTAAGCCTTCACTAGGCACTGACATACTCAGCCAATAAGCGTACGCAAACCCAAGCACAGACAAGCTCGTGTACCTGAGCCACTTAGCGCTATACCAGTACACTATACACAGCACAAATAATGCCAAAACTAGCTCAATATTGACCACCCGTGAGACTATTTCAAAAAAGTAACCTAAACTAAAATCTTGAACATTCCCAGCTTGCTTGGTTAATCGTGATATCGGGGGCAGCCATGAATCATGATAAAACAGCGCGATGCCCACGATAACACCTACAATGTGCTTAATACGCGTCAACCATTGCTGCTGAAAAGATACAGCCAAAAAAGCAAAGAAAGCTAAGTTAGCTAAAAAGTCAAATGAGATATCTGAACGACTATATAGAAAAAACTTTATAAGGAAATATAAGTTCCAAACACCTAAACCTGAGAGCCTCACTGGGTATCCTTTTTCTGCTTTTTGGGAGTATACGGGGTCAGTAGTACATGCCTGAATGTTAGTTTTCGATAAACATGCACTATTTTTTTTAGTAATACCTTGCCTACATTACTGAGTAAAACACCGAGTATTAGCGCGATTACAAAGGTAATTAAAAACTGGTTTAAGCTCATGTTTTATCACTTTTAAATTCAACTGAAACAGGTGTTGATAGCGGTCTAATGACTTTTTTAAATTCAGGGGTTTCAGTATTTAAATTAGTAATATCAGCTACTTTGGCATCAAAAATATAGCTAACATTTTCTTTCAATTGCTCTGTGTAGTCTGGTACTTCCTGTTGATTGTAGTCACGTTGAATTCGTCGACACTCTTGCTGTATGTAAAAATGATCAGCAATAATATTTTTCGATGTAAAGAAATCACTCACTTGTAATTTAAACAAGTGTTTAATTGCACTTTCGACATCATGCTCACGGCACGCATGCAAATATAAATAGATATAGCCATCGGCATAACTAAATAGATCCCCCTCTCGTTTTACGTGGAATAAATGCAAGGGGTGAATCGCTTCAATGCGCGGTAAAAGCTGCAACATGACCAACACCCCACTAACACCTAAGTTAGCTGCTGAGTCACTGTGTTTTGACACTTGCTCTGCAAAACGCAGAATAGGTAAATACCCTTTGCTTAATGCACTTTCACTATATTTTAATACATCATCAATTGAATCGGGTAAGGGCCTTGAGAATTGAAACCCCTGTATAGACTGAATTTGTGATAACAGTCTAGATGGCTCCGAAAAGCTATACAAAATCAGGTTTACACCCAAGGCTAAAAACAAACACTCATCTTGATGGCGAATAATGCCATCCACATTCTGAATAACTAATTTTAATTTACGCCCGCATTGTTTACGAAGCAAAAAACACTCTTGTGCTAAAGCAGATAAATCAGTGTAGCGTGTTACTGAAAAAACCAGCGTGGCAGCTTTTCGAGTCAGCGCTGTTTTATATAGTGTGTCGTTATCTTCAACAACTTTGTAAAGAGCAGGAAGCTTAGTGCCTTGTGGTACCGCACTTCGTACTACCCATACTTCATCTTCATCAAGCTCCTGGTGCATTGAACGCTTATCAGCGTGTGCATCTACATCACTCTCAAACACCGATAATTGCTTATTAAGCAACTGTAAATTAATACTTTTAGCTGCAATAACCCCTTCGCTGTGACTCCAAAAATCATATTCTAAGGTACGAATTGAGGCTTCTTGACTCATAAAAATCATGCCATCAAAAAGTGTATTCATACCCAAAAACTGTCGTCGCACACTACTTACATCAGCACCCGAAATTAAAAAGATGACAGTTGCACTTTGAGATATGGCCAGTTCACGATAACAACTTACCTTTTTTATTAACTGCGCTTCGTTGAGCATTGAAATTCGTTCACTATGTAAATGCACAATAACTGTACTACCTTTAAGTTCGTCATAGTGTTTTAGCTCATTAATCACCCGACGTGAAAAATGTAATTTTTTTGCTAGAATTGGATCATAGTGTAAACAAAATGGATATAAGCGACCCTGCTCAAATAACTGATAAAAAACATCACCTTGCTCACTATTAAAGAACATATCGACGTGTTCAGAAAGCAAGAATACAGAGCCTTTGTTATTAGCAAGAATATGCCTAGCTAACTCTAATAACTGATTGTCTAAAGGTGCCAGTAGTGCATAATTTGCACTGCTTTTTAACACCGAATAGGCTGTCATTAACCCTGTAATATTTAAATAAGGCACCAATAAACCCTTGAAAAAGATACTTTAGTACTAGTTTTGGCCGCTATTCTATATATAATGCAGCCCATGTCCACGCTTTATAAACACTTCAAATCTAGTTTTGTCGTAGCGGATACTTTAAATGAATGATTATGCAGTAAAAAAATCAACTATTTTAACTCAATATGACATTGACAATTTGCTCCATCAATTTGGTGGAAAAAACCAAACATATATAGAAATAGTTGATGTAGAAAAAAATCGCCAAACAATCGAAAAATATCCTTTAATTAAAGATATCGCTTTATCCGTTAAAGATACACAACAAGTTAAAAATATTAACAAAAGTACATACTAAATAATGAAAAGAGTTTTTGTAAAAGGTATTAAAGGTGGAACAGGTACAACATCCGTTGTCGCTAATCTTGCTTGCGCCTTAAGAAAATCTAACGAAAACGTATACGTTATTGACCTTGATCCCAAAGGCGATATTGGCTTGCATCTAGGTCTATCGTGGGAACACCAATTAGGGTGGAGTGATTATTCAAGCTTTCATGCTGCCAGCTGCCAATTCCATCAAGATGATGATGGTATTAAATTTTTACCTTATGGCAGTGCTAGCCTCAGTAATTTAAACTTTACCTCAATCATAGAAAGCTGCAAGCAATTAAAAGAATCTGAAAACGCCTGGTTTTTATTTGACTGCCCTGCTCATATTGATGTGGTTGATTACCCCACAACAAAAGAAGATATTTTCCTAGAAATTGTAAACTGCGATGCTATTTGTCACAGTTTTATCTATAAGCGCTTAAATGCACTTAAACACACTACTTCCCGTTGGCAACATTACTTTTTAATAAATCGATTTAACTCTGCCTCTGAGCTTGAATCTGATCTGCTGCAATTATGGCAGTCAGAACTTCCTTTACTCGCGCCATTGTATATCAACCAAGATGAAGTGATAAAAGAAGCAACAGCATTTCGTAATGTCGCCATTAATTGTGCTCCTTACAGTGTTGCCAATGACGACTTTGAAACATTAGCGGGCTGGTTGGTAAGTCGAGCGAGTAATAATGACTAATAAGGTTCGGGTAAGTAACACTGAGCGTATTATGAAATTATGCTTAGGACTTATTTTTACAAAGAGAATTGTTCGCTTTGTATTTTTTAAATTTCATGGTTATTTCAATCAACATAAGATGAGTTTGCTTGGGGCATTCATGATGCCCTTTATAGTGTTATTTTTATCCCTATTTTTTAGGCTTGATAAAAACTGTAAAAACAACATAAAAAAGACGATAAAATATTTCTATCCCCATGTTACACAGCCAATTTTAACGCCATCAAATTGCGTTAGAATCGTGCTACAAAGCTGTTACTTGGTTTTATTTAACACAACCACCACTTCTCAGGCCCACATTGCCCAAGAGCAGCGTAAAACATGGCGTAAGATAATACGCTCAGCACGTATCGTTCGCGTGATGGACAGCAAGCTAGTGCGCTTTTTTAGGCGAGCTTGGCTTATAACGAAGAAGCAGCAGAAATCAAAAGTGTATCAACAAATAAGCACTTCAAGTCTGTGGAAAAATAGCACCTTAAAAGTGACATTTTTCACACTTTTAATATTCGCTGTCGCCATTTTTGTCACTGTGCCTTTTAGTGTAGAAGCACAAGCCGTGTTTATTAGTCTTATTTTGTTGGTTGCCTACTCTTTGCGTCGTGTTGAAGGACAAATGGCAACAATTGCAATGATCACCCTGTCTGTCACCACCTCTACTCGCTATTTATGGTGGCGTTACACAGAAACACTCAACTGGGGAGATCCACTTGCATTAGCATTAGGGTTTGGACTTTTATTAGCAGAAACTTACGCTTGGCTGGTACTAATTTTAGGCTTCTTTCAAACAATTAACCCATTAAGTAGAAAACCAATTCCACTTAGTGAAGATACATCAACATGGCCAACTGTTGATATCTATATTCCAACCTACAATGAACCGTTGAATGTGGTTAAACCAACAACCATTGCTGCACAAAGTATTGACTGGCCGGCTGACAAACTTAACATCTATATTCTAGATGACGGTAAACGCCCCGAGTTTGCTGAGTTTGCAGAAAAAATTGGCGTTGGCTATTTAACTCGGCCAGATAATAATCACGCCAAAGCTGGCAATATGAACCATGCTATGCAAGTGACAAATGGCCAATATATCGCGATTTTTGATTGTGACCATATTCCTGCGCGGTCGTTTTTACAAATGACCATGGGGCAATTTATTAATGACAGCAAAGTGTGCTTAGTACAAACACCACACCACTTTTTTTCTGCGGATCCCTTTGAACGTAATTTAAAAAACCATCGTAAAATTCCTAACGAAAACATGCTATTTTATGGTCTGATCCAAGACGGTAATGACATGTGGGATGCCACCTTTTTCTGTGGTTCTTGTGCAGTATTAAAGCGCAGTGCCCTTGAAGAAATTGGCGGATTTGCGGTAGAAACTGTCACCGAAGATGCGCACACAGCACTGAGAATGCAGCGTGCCGGATATAAAACCACCTATATTAATATTCCACAAGCTGCCGGCCTTGCCACTGACAGTTTATCGGCTCATGTTGGTCAACGGATCCGTTGGGCTCGAGGGATGGCACAAATTTTTCGTTTAGATAATCCATTACTCGGCAAAGGCTTAAATATTGCCCAACGATTATGCTATCTCAATGCCATGCTGCACTTTTTATCGGGAATACCACGTATTGTATTTTTAACCGCACCTTTGGCGCTTATCTACCTGAACGCACAAATTATTTACGCTCCTTTTATCGCTATTTTCTTATATATTGTACCCACCTTGCTGCAAGTGAAAATAACCAATTCACGAGTTCAAGGGAAATACCGTTACTCATTCTGGGGGGAAGTATATGAATCAGTTTTAGCTTGGTACATTTTAAAGCCAACCACAGTTGCACTTATAAGCCCCAACAAAGGTAAGTTTAATGTTACTGAAAAAGGTGGATTAAATAGTACTGACCACTATGACTGGATGATTTCAAAGCCCTATATAATACTGTTATTAGTAAATGTTGTCGGTATGACGTATGGCATCATCAGATTATTATTCGGTGATACGTCTCATATAGGCGTATTGCTAATTAGTATGTTGTGGGCCAGCTACAATATAGTGATCTTAGGCGCAGCAGTCGCGGTAGCAGCCGAAGCAAAGCAAGTACGTAGCTCGCATAGAATAAAAGCTAACTTCCCTGCCGCAATTCGCCTTGCGAACGGACGCACCATCAAAGTTAAAATAACGGATTACTCAGACAATGGAGTCGGCTTAGAAACCGAACACAGTCACTTATGTCGAGTCAACGATAAAGTTGAACTCCTTATGAGTCGTGGCTTTAAGCAGTTTTCATTTGCGACCTACATCTGTAACACCCGTGATAAGCAAATCGGCTTAACTCTTAGAGATTTAAATTTAGAAAAACAAAAGGCATTTATTCAATGCACATTCTCACGCGCAGATGCTTGGCTTGATTGGCAAGAAAACTTTAAACACGATAAACCTTCATACAGTTTTTCGAAAGTGTTTTATACTAGCCTCAGAGGCTTTAAGAATTTGATTTTCCACGCACCAAGTGAGTTGAGACCCTTAATTAATTTTATAACGAAGGTACTACACTTTGTCGTGTCTTTATTACCTAAAAAACCAACAAAAGTATTTACACCATCATGATAAAACCACTACTAACACTATTACTCGCTGCAATATCACTGAGCCTGCCACACTGGGCTATGGGTGCTGAGCCGCTGTCTAATAAAGCTATTTTTGATGATGGTTACCCTGAACAAGCACCTGTAGAGAGCCTAACCTTAAGTTTTGAACGTTTAGGCTTAAAAAAGTTTAAGCTAGACGGTGTTAGCCAAAGCACTCGCATCGACTTTACAAACCGACTAGACAAGCTGGGTAAACAGTTGATGCTTAACTTTTCATACACGCCCTCCCCTTCATTGATTAGCCGCGTGTCACATTTAAAAGTTTTCTTCAATGAAAACCTCGTAACCGTATTACCCATTGATGATAAAACTAATCCAATTAAGGTAAAAACCGAACATAGCGTGCCGCTCAACCCAAAACTGATTAAAGATTTTAATCAAATTCGTTTTGAGCTAGTTGGTTACTATGACTTGGCATGTCAAGATGATTTCAGTAAAGCTATTTGGGCTGAATTAGATAAAAGCAGTTCCATCACACTGGGCCGCCAATCACTTGCACTCGAAAGCTTACTTGAATATTTTCCCGCACCTTTTTTTGATAAACGAGATTACACTCAGCTTAATTTACCCTTTATTTTTGCCTCCCAGCCAAATGAAGAGACGCTTGAGGCAGCCGTTGCACTTTCAAGCTTTTTTGGTGCCCAAGCCAAGTGGCGTTATGCTGGATTTCCAGTGCAAATAAATGCAACGCCTGTTGAGCACAGTGTAGTGTTTGCAACCAATACAAACAAACCAGACTTCTTATTAAATTACCCTAATGTTGAAAAACCAACGGTTGAGATTATCAGTAGTCCAACACATAGATACGCCAAAGTGTTACTAATTCTAGGCAAAGACGCTGCACAACTAAAGGAAGCTGTGGTCGGTTTAATGTTTGGCCACAAAGTGATGACAGGACGTAGTGCAACCATTGATGCCATTGATAGTTTACCGCTTCGAAAAGCATACGATGCGCCATTGTGGGTCCGTTCTGACCGTGCTGTTACATTTGATGAATTTATTGAATACCCGACACAGCTTCAATCAGCAGGTTATCGAGGTCAACCTGTTAATTTAGATCTTCGCTTTGCACCCGATTTATTCACGTGGCGTGAAAATGGCATCCCATTAACGTTAAATTACCGCAATACTCCTGTAGAACAAGGCATGCTGTCGCGTCTAAACATGCTTATCAATGGCAAATTTGTTGACGGTTTCACGCTTAATAATAAACACAATGAGAATGTAACCACACAGACTCTATTACCATTAATTTCAACAAGTACACCAAGTCAAACGCACCAAGACTTCGAATTAACGGGGCTTGATTTAACAACTAACAACCAACTGACTTATGACTTTAACTTTGCATTAGTTAAAACAGGAGAGTGTAGTGCGATTCCAGCAGGCGGTGAGTTCGGTGTTATTGATGGCAGCTCTAGCATTGATGTGAGTGGTTTTCATCATTACATTTCATTGCCTAATTTACGTGCTTTTGCCAATAGCGGTTTTCCTTATACCAAATACGCAGATCTTCATCAAAGCGTGTTAATAATGCAAAGCAACGCCCCTGTTGAGGCAATTAGCTTATTACTCAACTTTGCAGGCCGTTTGGGTGCAATGACAGGCTATCCAGCCCACCGTTTAGATATTCAATTTCCTAATTCAAAAAACGAACTTACCGATAAAGACATTATCATCATTGGCAAGCCTGATTCACTTTTAGCTGAGCTTTCACAGAACAGCTCTTTAAGTGCTGTGATCAATAACAATCAGCGTATTGTTAATCAAGCCATCTATAACGGTGCATATGACACTCAAAACTCTGAAAAAATTAAACTAAATATCAGTAGTCTAGGCCGCTTAGCAATAATTTCTGGTTTCCAATCTCCATTGGACTCAGAACGCTCAGTCGTCTCTATGATCGTCTCAGACAATAGTGCATATAGTTTATTGAGCGACGTACTTATGAACGCAGAGAAAACAGCTCAAATAATGGGTAGCTCAGCCATAATAAACCGTCAGGGAATCAAAACCATAAAAACTGATGAGCAATACTTTGTTGGCCATATCCCTATTCATACGCTGATTTGGTTTCACTTTTCTGATCAACCCATTTTACTCGCCATATTATCGATTATTACATTACTGCTGATTTCGTACATGTTGTGGCGACTACTTCTGTTACTGACACAAAAGCGTTTGTCTGAAGGAGATAAAGCATAATGAAATTTATGGCTTATTTAGCGATTAGTATCTTACTAATAAGTAAAGCTTTTGCAGCGCAAACGTGTGCAGCGTGGCCGCAATGGAATACGTTTAAAACACACTTTATTTCACCACAGGGGCGCGTTATTGATTTAGGCAGCCAGTTCGATATCACCACCTCTGAAGGTCAGTCATATGCGTTATTTTTTTCCTTAGTCGCCAATGATAAAAGCACCTTTGACTCACTGTTAGATTGGACAGAAATTCACCTCTCTGAAGGCGATCTAAGCACTCGTCTACCTGCATGGCAATGGGGGGTTGAAAAAGGGGAAGGCAAAATATTAGACTCTAACCCTGCCGCTGACTCCGATTTATGGATAGCTTACACCTTGTCGCAAGCCGCAAAACTATGGCAAGAAAGACGCTATGCAGTTTTAAGCTCAGTACTTGCGGAGCGAATTATTCGCGAAGAAACTGCCCGCATACCTAACTTAGGCTTAACACTTCTGCCAGGACCTAGTGGCTTTAAGAAGCAAGGTTCATGGAAATTAAACCCAAGCTATGCGCCGTTATTTATTTTAAAGCAGTTTGCTGAGCTTTATCCGCATTCACCTTGGCAACAGCTACATGATAACTCAGCTAAAATGCTGATTAATACAGCACCAAAAGGCTTTAGCCCCGACTGGGTCAATTACAGTGTTGAAAAAGGCTTTTACCATGACAAACGAAGCCCAGCTGTAGGCAGTTTCAATGCTATTCGTGTGTATCTTTGGGTAAGTATGATGGCCGATGATGCCACTTACAAAAAAGAACTTATCCAGCAATTCGCGCCTATGGCCGAATATATTATCGAATCGGGGAAAGTACCGTTAGAAGCAGATGCTCTTTCAGGGAAAACATCAGGCACAGGTCCGAGTGGTTTTACTGGGGCTTTACTCCCTATGCTCAAAACCATGCAAGCATCACAATTAATAACCACACTGCAACAACAATTAATGATGGATACCCGTTTCACAACAACTCGCTACTATGACAGTGTACTGTACTTGTTTGGCACCAGCAGTCTAAACGAACGCTTTAAGATTGATAAAGAAGGAAACTTGATAACGAATTGGAGCGCTGAATGCCAATAAAGTGGCTCTTTGCTGTCATTATCGCAAGCCCTAGTGTCTTTGCGCTTTCAAGTAACGATATTGATACTCAGTCGATTGATTGGTTAATTAGCCAAGTACAATTAGGCGAAATTGAGCAAGATACACAGCTGATGTCTGACAGCTTAGAAAAACTGTTAAGTATCGCCCCCCAAAACACCCAAGTTCAGTGTGCACAGGTGCGTGTTTTGTATGCACGAAAAGAAACTGAACGAGCACGTAACTTATTGGTAAAGCTAACTCAAAAAGCACCCCCTTGTGTGGAGAGCTTAACAATGCTGGAAAAAGTCAGTAATGAAGAAAAAGCAACGATTGCACAGGCCCGTTTACGCGCACGCGCAGGGCAATACAATGATGCTGTAAAAATTTACAATCGCTTGTTCAAATCAAACTACCCTAATATTGAGTTTGAACTTGAACATATAAACTGGCTTGCCCAAGACGAAAACCAATACCAACAGGCCTTACGAGGATACCACTCATTAATGAAACGCTACCCAAACAGCGGTCGTTTTGAGCTTGCTTATGCTCGTCATCTGTTAAAACAAAATCCTGCAAATAAAGAAGCACTGACACTTTTGAGCCATTATGCTCATAGTAATCAATACAGTGTTGAGGCTGAATTTACATGGTTAAATGCACTTCAAGATATGCCTCTGAACAAAAGTACCGAACATGCTTATGAACGATATTTTGCTGCTTACCCTAAAAGCAGCAAAGGGCACGTGCAATTTAGCGACTTTAAAAAAGCATATAAAGCTGAACGTGAAAAGCTGGCTGATCCTGCTTACCAGACATGGCTAAAAGGCAATGTAGAGCTTGAAAAACGCCGTTTTGTAAAAGCTGAAGCATTGTTCAATAAAGCCCTAAAAGGCCGACCCACTGATCCTGAAATATACAACAGCCTAGGACTACTTAATCTTAGACAAGGCAATAATGCTCAAGCCTATCATTTTTTTAAAAAAGCTGAAAAATACAGTATTGATACAAATCGCATCACAGTACTCAAAGGCCTAGCAAATACGGCGCGTTTTTGGCAATACATAGACGAAGCAAAATCAGCGATGTCTATGAAAGAGTTTAAACGTACAACATTAAAGCTCGATTTGGCTGATACCCTCAATGAGGATCCGAACACGGTCATGTTTTACCGTGCGCAACTTGCCGAAGCTACCGGCGATTACCAAACGGCCATGAAGCTGTACAAACATGTGCTAAAAAGTGATCCATTACAGCAATCAACCCTCAGAGCCATGCTTATTTTAAGCGCTGCAGATGGTAACTATGCACGTAGCCATCAATTTTATAATGGCTTAAGTAAACAGCAACAAGCGCTGATTGCCGCTGACTATACGCTCCTTGAAACCCAGCAACTACGGGCAAGTGCCGATGATTTAACAGCGAAAGGCAAGCTGGATGAAGCTGTAGATATGCTACTTATGGCAATAAAACAAAGCCCTCGCCAAAGCTGGTTATATTATGATCTCGCTAATTTATACCAACAACAGGGGTTGGTTGAGCACGCAAAAGCGCTCTATAAAAAAACCTTATGGCAATTTCCACTGGATGCAGAACTCAGATACAGTCACGCGTTATTTTTACGTTCGCTCAATGATTATCAAGGCGCGCTGGCGACACTGGATTACATTCCAACTAACGCACGCACAGATGAAATTAACGTTCTTGCTGAGCAACTGAGTATTAACACCAAGCTCGAGAAGCTTGCAGAAAATAATACTGCCACCAATAAAGCAACTATTATTTATAAACTCACAGAGTTAGAAGCCCAACCGTTAACACCATTAATGCAAGCAGAGCTTGCCACTCAATGGCTCCAAATTAATGAGCAACAATATGCAATGAGGCAACTTAAAAAAGCGCTTAAACGCGACTCTAGCCTCAGCCCATATTGGCATATGACGTATGCTGATCTGCTTATTAATAACGATGATCAAGCAGGTGTAGATACGTGGTTTAGTCATTACCAACTGCCCGGCAATGCAACAAACTCAGAACAATCGCAATGGCTTGCGCTACAAATAAACTACATTAATCGTTTTTACCAAGGCCAAACGCGAATAACAAAATTAACAGCGCTTGATAATCAGTACAGTGAAAATCCACAACTTAATGAAGCACTGATTAATGCCTATATAGAGCAAGGTGAAACTCGTTTCGCTATTTCTCGCTACCAGCAACACACCGCAATGGGACACACAGTCACCACCGATACTGCACTGACGATTGCAGCACTTAGCCGTGAGATGCAAAATAACACCTTGGCTGATCGTATTGTTGCAGAGCAAATCAACCAAGTAACGTATCAGGAAAGCTATCGACAACAGCAGCTAATGGCGGCACTTAGCCAATTTGAAGATCAAACAACGGCTCTTAACCTAGCCAAACAGTTGTTAGCAAAATCTAATAATAATCAAGAGCTTTACTATCAGGCAGCAGCTGTAGCAGAGACTAAGCAACAAACACAGCTTGCAAAAAACTGGTATCAAGCGGCAATCGCAGCAAACACCATCAATAGTCGTTTAGCTAATGAGCAGTATTACAGCCTGTATACACTTGATGATGACGCTCCATGGTATGTCAATAATGCGAAACGCCAATTACAGCGTATTGAACAACAAGAACAAGCGTATATTACAGCGGCAATAAACCTTAGCAGCCAAACTAGCACACAAAATGAGTCAACCTTAGGCGCGGGTGCAACGCCTATCGAGGCAGGCTTTCCTCTTTGGGGCGGTACAGGAATTATAAAATTGGGCCCGATGACAATATCGAGTCAAGAAACCCGTTTTGATGAAACCTTTGCGGGTAGCCGCTATGGTCAAGGGGCACTCTGTATCTTTGACTGTCCACTGTTAAGCATTGAACCCGAACAGCAAGGCATGGATATTGGCTTTGCTTGGCAGAACGAGCAATGGCGCTTTGATGTCGGCACGACTCCACTTGGCTTTCTAGTCGAAGATATCGTGTGGGGTGTGAGTTACAAAGGAAGCTTTGGCGATTTCGGTTATGGAGTCACCTTCAATAAACGCCCTATTACTAGCTCTGTTTTATCTTATGCAGGACTTGAAGATGTCTTTACTAATCAAGTGTGGGGCGGCGTTCGAGCAACACAATTGCAACTGAGCTTATCACATGATCTAGGACTAGATTGGGGCTTTTGGGGAAGCACCAACTACCAGCTTTTAACCGGTAAAAACGTCAAAGATAATCAAAGCTACAGTTTAATGGGTGGCAGTTACTATCGGTATATTCGACAAAGAAATAAAGAGCTGAGCATGGGTTTAAACCTATTACATTGGTCATATAAACACAATTTAAGTGAAGAAACCTGGGGACATGGTGGCTATTACAGCCCGCAAAGCTATTTAGGCGCTTCACTGCCAGTTATTTATGATCAACGCATTGGCCATAATTTTGTTTATCGTTTACGTGGCGGCGTATCTTGGTCAACTACAACCACCGATGAAATTGAATTTTTCCCTAATGATCCTGTTTTGCAAGCACAAGCTGAAGCACAAACAGCTATAACGGGGGTTGTACCTTATTTTGAAGAAGACACTAGTCGTGGTATTTCTTACAATCTAGGAGCCAGCTTTGAGTATCGTTTTACGCCACATTGGTTTTTTGGTGGCTATTTAAATCTTGATAGAGCTGATTTCTACGAACCAAATTATGCACAACTTTATTTTAGATACTACTTTAAGCCTGTTTATAGTGAGCTAATCTTCCCTGGAAAACCTGTCATACCTTATGCAAGCTACTAAATACAAGACCTCCGGCCTGTACCTACCGCAAGCACTTCCCCTGACTAGAAGGTCTATGTATACTGTAGCGCACTTGTAGCTAGGATAAGGGTGTGTCCCTTACCTTCAAGTTCAAAACTTGAGCAACAAACCATTATCTTAGCTGCATCTAAAACATGGCCACCCGTTCATTTAATAAAAACTAGAACGACCAAAGCAAAAATAATAAGGCCTCAATAAAAACTTAGAGTTAGGAAGTAAATATGAGTTCATTACCTAAAGCAGGTGACTTTTTAGGGCATCCTAAAGGGCTGTTCCTGTTGTTCGGCACAGAAATGTGGGAACGATTCGGTTATTATGGCATGCGCGCTATTCTAGTATTGTACTTAGTTGCACTTGTTCAAGAAGGTGGTTTCGGCTGGTCAAATGCTGATGCTTTGAGTCTTTACGGTACTTTTACAATGGCTGTTTATATCACACCACTATTGGGTGGTTGGTTAGCAGATAACGTTTTAGGACAACGTAAAGCTATTATCCTTGGTGGTTTACTAATGGCTGCCGGCCATTTCACAATGGGTATTCCACACGGTTACCTTGCAGGCCAAGAAGAGAACGTTTTTTATATTGGCTTAACCTTACTTTGTTTAGGTAATGGTTTATTTAAGCCAAATATCTCTACTATGGTGGGTGACTTATATAAAGAGGGTGATCAACGTCGTGATGGCGCATTCACTATCTTCTACATGGGTATCAACCTAGGTGGTGCATTAGGCCCACTTATTGCGGGCTATGCTGCCGCAGCAATGGGTTGGCAATGGGGCTTCATCGTAGCCGGTATCGGTATGGTGATCTCTGTACTTATGCAACTTGCATTAAGTAACAAATACTTAGGCGATATTGGTGTTGTTCCATCAGCTAAGCTTTCACAAGCTCAGTCTGAATCAAACACTAAAGAGCCACTTACTAAAGTTGAAACTGACCGCATTAAAGTTATTTTCACCATGAGTGTATTCAGTATCATTTTCTGGATGGGCTTTGAGCAAGCAGGTGGTTTAATGAACCTGTTCGCTAACGATTACACTGACCGTATGCTATTAGGCTTTGAAGTACCTGCTTCATGGTTCCAATCATTAAACTCAATTTTCATCATCGTTTTTGCACCGTTAGTTGCTATCGTTTGGTTGAAGCTAGATAAGCGTGAGCCTAACTCACCTGTTAAGTTCGCTATTGCACTTATTTTCTTAGCACTTGGTTTCATCACAATGATTTTTGCTCTAATGACACAAGGTCAAGGTGACAACCTGCAAATTAGCATGATGTGGCTGGTTCTTTTCTACCTTTTCCATACCTTAGGTGAGTTATGTTTATCACCCATTGGTTTATCAATGGTGAGTAAACTTGCGCCATTACGTTTAGCATCAATGCTTATGGGTATTTGGTTCTTATGTACAGCTGTTGCTAACAAGATTGCAGGTTTCGTAGGTTCATTCTTAGGTGAAGGCGAAGAAGCTGTTGATAATGCAATGGGTATTTTCATCGGCTTAGGTGCTACAGCAATCCTATCTGCTGTCATTATGTACTTACTGAGCGACAAGCTAGTTAAGTGGATGCATGGTGCCGAAGGCCATCATGAGCCGCAAACAACTGAACACATTCTAGCTGAAGAGCTAGAAGTAACTGCCGAAAAGCAGTAAAAAATATTCCCCCACAGCGCCCGCTGTGGGGTTTTTCTTTATTAATGCTATATCGCTGTCCGCAATACTGATACTATGATTTGATAATAGTTTGTATAGGTTTGGAAGTGATACAGTGCGCTTTTTCAATCAACTCTTAATCATTTTTTTTACCACATTACTGCTTGTAGCCTGTGGCGGCGATAAAACAACGAAAGAGGTTGCCACCACCCCAAGCCAGTCTGGTTTAATTATTTCAGTCAGTTCAGGTTTTTCCGAACAATTTGCTAATGGTAGTGTACGCCTGAATGCAGATAGTAATACCGTCTCTACCGATACGACTTTTACCTATACTGAAACAGCAGCAACCACAGCAGATATTGAGCAAAACATTGTCTCTGCAAGACATACTTTCAGACCGAATAATTTAGTATTCTCTAAATCATTAACCCTTTCTATAAAACTCCCCCAGCAACAAACCAACCTCGCATTTAGTATTGTTATGCTACAAGATGAGCAGTGGCAACCTCTGACAACCAATTTCAACGAAGAGGGCTTTGCGGAAAGTGAAATTACCAGCTTTGGTACCTACGCATTAATGTCGCGCAGCATTCCTGCAATCAGTAAAACAATTGGCGAACAATGTGTTGATACAGCAAGTTCACAAACAGTGCGCTTTATTCATGTTGCTGATTTACACGCGCGCTTTGGCTTTAAAGAGCACTTATTCAGCCGTATTCGTAGTTACTACGATAATGCCAAACTGGAAAACCCAAACACTTTGTTCACCAATGGTGGCGATGATTATGAAAAAGGCACCGTAGCCGAGCAAACTTCACAAGGCTTAGCCACGGTCGAGGCAATAAAAGCCATGGCCTTTGACGTACGCGTGATTGGTAACCACGACTATGCATGGGGACCAGAGCAATTACTTGATTTTGCTGATGACGATAATGCCATCGTGCTTTCAAGCAATACTGACTATGAGGGTAACAGTGATACGCCGTTTGCCGGTGTCGATTTTTCAGTTGTGCAAGTAGGTTGCCTTCGCATCGGTTTTTTTGGCATGACTTCCGTGCCTTGGAATGAACTTGATGAACCTATTGAAGACGAGCCAATTCCTGATTTTATCGCTAATTTCAAAATGAATTGGCAATGGCAAGAAGTGGCTGAGCAAATTGTTAACCAGTACCGCCAAGATGTTGATTACATGGTCATGGTGAGTCATTTAGGTGAAGGCACAGACACTCGCATTGCGCAAAACGTGGCGGGAATTGATTTAGTACTGGGTGGCCACACCCATGGTGGTGAAAGCTATCAAACCTTAGATAATGGCAGTATTGTTATTCAGCCAAACTTTTTTGCACAAGGCCTAACTGATCTCACGTTAACCTTTAACCTTGAAGACAATACGCTCGCTGATGTTGATTACAATACCGTACCAACAACCAGCATTACCAATTTAGATGAGCGCACGAAAGCCGCCATCGATGAAATCATGGGCCGCTACGCCCCTGATGCAAATACCGAAATTGCCGTTTCAGAAAATTACCCAAGTGCAGAAGAACTCATTACTATTACAGCCAAAGCCACGATGCAGCAATTCCCTGCTATTGATGCCGCACTGCTAGATGCAAGCCAAGTGCAAGATCGCTGGCTTCCAGGCACCTTAACTCAAGAAGACTTTCATGCGGCGTTTAAGGTTGAACGTCAGCCATCGAATACCCCAGGCTTTAATTCAATGTATCAAGTCGCGGTGACTGGCAGCCAATTAAAAACCATGCTTGAAAGCCAGCCTGAATGGGTCGCTTTAACGCCTGATAACATCAGTGATGCAACCACATACCAAGTTGCTCTATTTAAAGGCCCTGCGCTCAATAGCGAATTATTCTTCCCTGCTCTGCCAAACTTAGACGCGCAATTAGTCGCTGAAAGTTGGTGGCTGCTTGATAACTACGCACGAGCACGCACTAGCCAATGTTTATACATCGACACTGATAACACACTTAACGCCTGCAAAACTGACGATGCAGTGACAGTATGGAATTTTAATAATCCTGAGCAAGGTTTTAGCAGTGACTTTGGCCCTGCAACACTTAGCTTTTATGACCCTGAAGAAAAAAATTGGGGGCCAGAGAATAGCCAATTTGCAACCACTACTGAGCTTGCAGTTGCTGATTTACCAAGTGGTGCCTCAGGTGTATTGGCGTTTTCTCGCCACAGCCCAAGCCAAGGCTTAACACTTACAGCCAATAGCCCTGCAAATGGTGACTACCAAACTGACGGGTTTATTTCAGATTACACGCTGGTGATGGATGTGCTTTGGCCAGAGCAAAGCACCAATGAATGGCGTGCATTACTACAAACAGATCTCACTAATAGCAATGATGCAGACCTTTACGTTAACCGAGATAATGCCATCGGTATCGCCACGCGTGACAGCGGTTATTTTGGCGAGCTTTTGGCAAACAGCTGGCACCGTATTGCCTTTGTGTTTTATGCTGCCCCAAACAATGGCGCACTAAAAATTTACCTTGATGGCGAGCTCATTGGTATTAAAGACGAAGGCGAAGTCAATGAGCGCTGGGCAATCAACAGTGCAGCGTTACTTTTAACCGATAATGACTACGAAACTAAACCAGGGTATTTAAATGCACTCCTCTTTGCAGGTCGCGCTATGACAGACGCCGAAATTGCAAACATGGGTAGTGCGCAGCAGCAACTCAACTTCACGCAGTCTACTCGCACCTTAAACCAAGTAGTTGAGCGACATTATCAAGCTGCACCTCAAATTATGAATAACCCTTGGTTACAACAGCGCAGTAAGTTTTTTAACAAAGCACGCCAAACTGTAAACTAATCTATACATTCAACTTAATAAAAAAGGCCGTCCAAGGCCTTTTTTTACGCCTGAAAAATCTATTACTTTACCTTTAAATACATATAGATAAATTAAAAACAACATACCAAACACTTGCCTAAATGGTGACCCATTCACCGCCTCAGATAGTGCAATAGCTAAAATTAAAATCATTGTCCCATTTAATTTACAAAGGGGGCGTTAGCTAAATAACGCCGAGATCTTCCCCTTATCGGTTTTCTGGTTAATCATCCGCTCATTACAGAACAATAATTCTTTTTTAGCGCAGTGCTTATAATTGCGGGAGTAATGACAATGAGCGAAGTAAATAATCCGTTAGGCCTAATGGGCATTGAATTCACTGAATATGCAACACCTGATGCAGATTACATGGACAAAGTGTTTACTGATTTTGGCTTTTCTAAGCTAAAAAAATTCAAGGGTAAAGACATTGTTTACTACAACCAACATGACATTCATTTCTTACTAAACAATGAGCGTGAAGGTTTTTCTGCTGAATTTGCTAAAAGCCACGGCCCAGCAATCTGTTCTATGGGTTGGCGTGTAGAGAATGCACAAAAAGCATTCGAAGTTGCTGTTGAGCGCGGTGCAAAACCAGCAACAGACTCAACACATAAAAATTTACCATACCCTGCTATCTACGGTATCGGTGATAGCTTAATCTACTTCATCGAACAGTTTGGTGATAAAGGCTCTATCTATGAGTCAGATTTCGAAGACTTAAGCGAGCAAAACATTGTTGAAGACAAAGGCTTCATCCGTATCGACCATTTAACCAATAACGTATATAAAGGCACGATGGAAACATGGGCTAACTTCTATAAAGACGTATTTGGTTTTACAGAAGTTCGTTACTTCGATATTAAAGGTCAAAAAACAGCGTTATTATCTTACGCACTTAAATCTCCGTGCGGTACTTTCTCGATTCCAATCAATGAAGGTAAAGATAACAACAACAACCAAATCGATGAGTACTTAAATGAGTACAATGGTCCGGGTGTACAGCATTTAGCATTCCTTACTAACGACTTAGTAAGCTCACTTGATAAGCTTGACCAATCAACGATTGCAACGCTTGATATCATCCCTGAGTACTATGACACCATTTTTGACCGTGTGCCTTGGGTTAAAGAAGACAAAGAGAAGATCCGTAAGCACCAAATCTTGGTAGATAGCCAAAGCGAAAACTGTTACTTACTGCAAATCTTCTCGAAGAACCTATTTGGTCCTATCTTTATCGAGATGATTCAACGTGTAGATGACGGCGGTTTCGGTGAAGGTAACTTCCAAGCACTCTTCGAATCAATTGAACGAGATCAAGAGCGTCGTGGTGTAATCTAAAGCACCCTGATGTCTAAAAAGCAGCGTGTGGTTTGGGTATATTCACACGCTGCTTTTTGTCGTTTTAAATTCTGTTTTAAACTAACTGTTTAAATTGCGTTGATTGCCTCCATATAGATAACTAATAAATCAGCGCGAACAAATAAGGAAAGAGTATGAGCCTAATTAACGAAACCCACGATATTAATCTAAAAAGCTGGGTTGCATCTGCTAACGAAGCGAACTGTGACTTCCCAATTCAAAACCTTCCTTTTGCAGAAGTACGTCGTAAAAATTCAGACGAAGCGTTCCGTGGCGCTGTAGCAATCGGTGACCAAGTTATCGATTTAGCAAAAGTAAACGAACTTGGTTTATTCTCTGGTGATGCACAGGTTGCCGTTAAAGCAGCAAGCCAAGCTACATTAAATGAATTCATGGGTCTTGGTCAGCAGTATTGGTCTGCACTTCGTCTTGCGCTATCAAAAGCACTTCGTGAAGGTGCTAGTGAGCAAGCACAATTAAGCGAAGCACTTATCGCTCAAGCAGACATCGAATTTGCGCTGCCGTGCCGTATTGGTGATTACACTGATTTCTATACCTCTATTTACCACGCAACAGCGGTAGGTAGTTTATTCCGTCCTGATAACCCACTTCTACCTAACTACAAATGGGTACCAATTGGTTATCACGGTCGTTCATCATCAATTGATGTTTCAGGTCAAACGTTCCACCGCCCTAACGGTCAAACCAAAGCGCCAGATGCAGAAGTACCATCATTCGGCCCTTGTAAACGCCTAGACTACGAACTTGAGTTAGGTATTTACCTTGGTAAAGGTAATGAACTAGGCGATGCAATTGCCATTGAAAATGCGGAAAACCATGTATTTGGTTTCTGTGTATTTAATGACTGGTCTGCACGTGACTTACAAGCGTGGGAATACCAGCCCCTTGGCCCATTCCTTGCGAAAAACTTCGCATCGACGGTATCACCTTGGATTGTTACGACAGAAGCGCTGGCACCATTTAGAACAAACTGGACACGTGACGAAAATGATCCACAACCAATGGACTATTTAGAGTCAGCGCATAACCGTGAGTTTGGTGCATTCGATATCAAAATGGATGTGCAACTAGAAACTGAAAAGATGCGTGCAGCTGGCGAAGCACCAACACAGGTATCTAAATCAAGCTTCAAACATTCATACTGGACAGTGGCGCAAATGGTCACTCACCACACAGTAAACGGCTGTAACTTCCAACCAGGCGACATGTTAGGTTCGGGTACGCAATCAGGCCCTGAGCATGAAGAAGCTGGTTCATTACTAGAGCTATCGCGCGGCGGCAAAGAAAAAATCACTCTTGCTAATGGCGAGCAACGTGCTTTCTTAGAAGACGGCGACAACGTAATTATGCGTGGCTGGTGTGAGAAAGAAGGCTTTGCACGCATCGGTTTTGGTTCTGTTGAAGGAACAGTACTGCCTGCAAAATAACGGTATAACAGCATAGTTAAGGGCCATTTGTGCCCTTTTTTGCTGCTTTTTTTCTTGAGTTACAATTTTTTTCTGGCTTTTTTAGTTCAGATTGTTATCTTAGCTCGGTATTTATCCAATTTTTGCACGCCATGTTTGTTAATATTAAGTCCTTTTATCGTACGTTTTTTCCAGCTAGACAGCTGCTGATCCGTCAAAATGGCGAAGTAAAACACCTAGTATTAGCACCTTGGGTTCAACTAACTGCATTACTTGCTTTATTAACAGCTGTGACGTGGTTAAGTGTTTCTACTCTGCAAATTATCTCCCAAGCCGATAAAATTACAGATATAAAACAAAGCCAGCTTAGCGAACAGCAAGCATGGCAAAAACAGCATCAACAACAACAAAACGAATACACTAAGCAGCTTGAGCAGCTAGCGGTACTTGAACAAAAACAAGCTTTACTGCAAAGTATGCTTGAATCTTTGCCTGAATCGATGAGCACAGATACAACAACGGATGACTCAGCATCGCCTATATTGCCAACCAAGCAGCATACTGAAGAATTTCATGCACCATTGGAAGATGAGCCAAATCAAGCCAATCGTTTTAACGCTGTTGCAGAGCGCTTTGCGCGTCTTGATGCTAACTACAACCGCAGCTTTGCCTTACTCGATGAACAGATAACACAACGCCATGCGGCAATTATCGCCATGTTAGAAGGAGCTGGTTTAAACGAAACGTTTGCTTCAGAAGCGCTACATGAGCAAGCAGATACAGCACAAGGTGGACCACTCGATTTATTTGATGAATCAAAAATTCCCGCTGAGTTTTTAGCCGTTGCAGATAAACTCCTCACTCTAAATAACCTAGAAAACCTGTTAAGTGAGTTACCACAAACGCTTCCGGCAGCAGATTACTATATTTCAAGTAGTTTCGGGCTTCGTAAAGACCCGATGAACGGTCGTCGTGCATTCCATAAAGGTGTCGACTTAGCAGGCTGGCATAAAACAGAGATTTTCGCCCCTGCAGATGGTACTGTACTTCGTGCAGGCCGCAATGGTGGTTACGGTAACTTTATTGAATTACAACATAAAAATGGTTTCGTAACCCGCTTTGGTCATTTAAATAAAATTAAAGTAAAAAAGGGCCAAGCCGTTACTAAAGATGATGTGATTGGTTTGATGGGAAGTACTGGTCGCAGCACAAGTACGCATCTACATTACGAAGTTCTAGTTAATGGCAAACATGTCAACCCTGTAAAAATAACAAAGGCGCTTACTCGTGTTCGGTAAAAAAAAACAAACAACAACTAGCTCAACAAACTCATCGTTAAAAAGAACAAACCTTACCCCTTCAATTATCGCAGAAGACATGCGTCTAACTGGCTCTATCACCAGCCAAGGTGAAGTACAACTTGATGGTCGCATTGATGGTGATCTGCGCGTTAAGCATCTTGTAATAGGCAGCTCAGGTATGGTTGAAGGTGTTGTTGAAGCTGATAGTGTCGTTGTTAAAGGTAAAATTATCGGCTCATTAATCGCAAATAAGGTCGTTATAGAAAGTACTGCTGAGGTCCATGGTGATGTGTTTCACGACACATTGAGCATCGAAGCAGGTGCAATTATTGAAGGTAGCCTTAAGCACCGTCACGAAGAAGATAACATTGCGCCTATCAAGCCAGAAAGCGAAGAGGGCTCTCCCTCTTCAATCCTTGCAGATGATGACAATGATCTCTCATTTGTGAATAAACAGGCCGCCGATAAATCCTAGCCCTTCTTAGCTGTTACATACATTGTGATATCCGCGGTGAATACTAATTCATCGTGGTTATTGTAGACCTTCACCGGTACAATCAAATCTTGCTTTTCTAGCCATTCTCTTGGCACATCTATCTTTGCGATAGCACGCATATCGGTGTCAATTTTTGCTAAATAATTAACCGTCATCCCTTTTGGTATCCAGCGATGCGTTTTTGCAGGTACGGTTGCATCAACCATCAAGCCAGCGCATAGCTCAGCCACATTACACTGTGCGATTGCATGGATAGTTCCTATGTGATTATGGATTGCCCGGCGATTTTTGACGGTTGCACTGCAATACCCTGCTGTTAAATCTGTGATTAATGGCTTTATTGAGCCAAAATAAGGAGCTTTAAAACACACAGCCTTACTAAACAGCCAGTTACCTTTTGGCAATGACTGACATCTAGACCAAATTTTTAATAATGATGATTGTGAACTCACGACAGTGTATCCATTATTTTTATTATGTAAGTGAAAAAACTAACACATCAGACCAGATAGCGAAATGGAAATTTTATGTTAGCAAACCTTCTTTTCCTAAATGACTACGTATGTACCTCAGATAAATAGATATCAACGCTTTTCTTTTCTTTAACGGGCACATAAAATATTGCTTTAAAGGAGAGCTAATGCAGTCACAGCACAGAAACCTGAGTTTATTATTCATCCTTGGCCTATTGGTCATTTTTTGCCCTCTAGGTATTGATATTTATCTTCCAGCATTCCCTACCATTGCTGAACAACTCAATGCATCAGAAAAGCAACTTCAGCAAACAGTGGCTATTTTTATGCTAACAGTGGGTCTTGGTCAGCTAATTGCGGGACCACTTGCCGATAAGTTTGGCCGTAAGCCTGTGGCTATTACCGGTGTTACGATTTATGGTCTAGCGGCATTCGGGGCCTATTTGGCTCCAGACTTTACCACGTTGATGATCGCAAGGGCATTACAGGGCTTGGGAGCATGCGCAACTTTTGTCGTCGCTTTTGCAATAGTCAGAGATAAATTTGGTAGCGAACGTAGCGGTCAGATCATTACTTACTTAAATGGTATCGTTTGCTTTATTCCTGCCCTCGCCCCTATTCTAGGCGCTTGGTTAACCGTGCAATTTGGTTGGCGAATGAACTTTTTATTTATGGCTGGATTTGCGCTTGTCAGCTTGTGTATTGTTTTATTACTCTTCAAAGAAACACGCCCAACAGATAGTGTTTACAGAGGCCATATTCTCGACCTAAGACGCTTTATACCGATTATTTCTACACCGCTGTTTTTATTTCATAGCTTAATTTGTTTAGTCACGATGTCGGCTATTTTAGTCTTTGTGACCCTCGCGCCAGGCTGGCTAATCACTGAACTTGATGGCAGTGTGGCTGACTTCACTTTTTGGTTTACCTGTAATGCTGCTTTGAGCATTCTTGCCAGCTTTATTATGCCCATGTATATCAAAAGACAGCCCAAACGTGCTTTAAAAGCTGGACTTTTATTATTAGTGTTATCCGGGTGTATTATGCTTGCTCTTAGCCAACAACGCTCAGCCTTAGCTTTAATGTTTCCTATGTTTATTGCCGCCTTTGGCTATGCGCTAACACTCGGCTCATCTGCAGGGCGAGCGCTAAGTTTATTCCCAAAACAAGCTGGAACAGCTTCTGCACTAGTGGGTCTTATGCAAATGAGTGGAGCAAGCTTTTTAGTATTTTTAACCCAGTTACTGGAGCTAACAACGCCAGTATTGATTAGCCTGCACTTTCTAATGCTCATTCCATTTGCCTACTTACTTTTTAAATACAAACAATTATCATAACAAGATGGGTAAATAAGAATTATTATACTCTATTTACCCGTTTAGCCTTCCCGTTATAACTAAATGCTATTAAAGAACTGTTTCTAGAACATTTTATTCCGATTTTTAGTATAATTAAACTTGTACCTGCGTAGTTATTAAATTATTGTTTATACAAGTTAACAAAAGGTTAACCTTAATACACGTTTGGGATACAAAATATGAAAAAGAATAAACTAGCTTTAGCGTTAATCATCAGCGGATTGTGTGCAGCAGGAACAGCCAACGCAGCAGATGATCGTTACATCATCCAAGTAGACAATAACAAAAAAGGCGTTGTGAAAGCACTCGCAAAAAAACTGGGCGGTGATATCAAAGTTGATGGTAATGGTTTTATTGCAGCACAATTCTCCGGTCACGACCTAGCAAGTATAAAAGGCTTGCTTAACAACCCTCACATTAAACTAATTGAAGAAGATCAAAAGCGTATACCTATGGCAGTATACAATGACGATGCTGGTAATCCTATGCAGCAGCAGTTAACACCTTACGCGGTTTATCAATCACAGGCTGATCAGGTGACGTTTGATGCGAATGCGGGCATGAAAGTGTGTGTAATTGACTCTGGCCTAGATGCAACCAATCCAGACTTCATTTGGGGCAACATTACAGGTGATAACGACAGTGGTACTGGTAACTGGTTCGATAATGGCGGCCCGCACGGTACTCACGTAGCGGGTACTATTGGTGCTGCAGATAACAATATTGGTGTTGTCGGTATGGCACCGGGTGTAGCAATGCATATCATTAAAGTATTCAATGCTGAAGGTTGGGGTTACTCATCAGATTTAGCGCACGCAGCGGATTTATGCTCTCAAGCAGGTGCGAATATCATCAGCATGAGCTTAGGTGGCGGTGGTTCAAATAGCACCGAATCTAACGCGTTTGCTAATTTCACAAATGCTGGCGGCTTAGTTGTTGCTGCTGCTGGTAACGATGGCAATAGTGTCCGTTCATACCCTGCTGGTTACCCTTCAGTGATGATGGTGGGTGCCAATGATGCAAACAATCAAATTGCCGACTTTTCACAGTTCCCTAGCTGTACTTCAGGCCGTGGAAAACGTGCAACAACAGACGAAACAATCTGTGTCGAAGTAACCGCAGGTGGGGTTGATACACTTTCTACTTACCCTGCAGGTATGGCAACGTCAGCTAGCTTAGCAGCTGATGGCGCAGGCTTTGCTACTTCATCAATGGAAAACTCAGGGAATGCATCAGGCACGGCTTATTACATGGGTACTGCTGAAAGTATTGATGCGGGCGCAGCGGGCAAAATTTGTATGATTGACCGCGGTAATATCTCGTTCTATGACAAGGTAAATAACTGCGAGAACTCAGGTGGTATCGGTGCTGTTATCATCAATAACGAAGCGGGTATGTTATACGCTACATTAGGCGATACAAATGATACCAGCATTCCAGCTGTAGGTGCTGCACTTGAAGACCGTTCAGCGCTTCTTTCAAGCACAACGATTGATATCGCAATTGGTACCAGTGATTATGGTTTCATGAGCGGTACATCAATGGCAACACCTGCTGTTTCAGGTATTGCAGCACTCGTTTGGTCTAATCACACGGAGTGTACTGGTACAGAAATCCGTGATGCCCTTAAAGCAACAGCAGAGGATCAAGGTGCTGCAGGTCACGACGTGTACTTTGGTCACGGTATCGTTAAAGCGGCTGCAGCAGATGCATATCTCACAGCAAATGGTTGTGCTGGCGGCAATGATGGTGGCGGCACAACACCTGGCAGCGATGCTATCAATCTTTCAACATCAGGTTATAAATCAAAAGGCACTGCCTATGTTGATTTAAGCTGGCATGGTGCAGCAACAAGTACTGTTGATATCTATCGTAATGGCAGCAAACTGGGCTCTATGGCAAACACCAATAGCTACACAGATACCATTACAACTAAAGGCGGTGGCTCTTACACTTACCAAGTATGTGAAGCGCAAAGTACAACTATTTGTTCAAATAACAGCACTGCTAATTTCTAATCTCCTACCCTACGAGATAAGCGGGCCATGATGCCCGCTTTTTCTTTTTCTGTAAGCTTGTTAGAATCAGCTATCCATCTTTTTTATCTTATGCCAATGATTAATCCCGAATTTTTGCTCTCGTTTCTCGGCGCCAGTTTTTTGATTGCCGTAGCTCCTGGGCCTTCTAACGCATTTTTAATGGCACAAACCTTTGCCAATGGTAGAGCAGCGGGCCTGCAAAGCGCATTCGGATTTGCACTTGGCGGCGTTGTGCACACCTTTTTTGCCGTCATTGGGTTAACAGCCATATTAAAGGCATCTGCAGTCGCTTATACCACAGTACAATACTTAGGTGCTGCATACCTTTGCTATTTAGGGTTAATGACCTTAAAAAGTACTTTTAATCAGCCTGAACCACATTGCGACGAAAAACCTCATGTCAGTACCAGTAAAAAGCAAAATGTGATGTTTCAAGCCATGATGACCGAAGTACTCAACCCTAAAGTAGCTTTGTTTTTCATTGCCTTTATTCCACAATTCGTCGATCCGAGTTTATCATCAACGACATTTCAACTCGCATTTTTTGGCCTACTCTACCCACTTTTTGCTTTTCCAATCGACTGCACGTATATTTATTTCGGCGATAAAATTGCCAGTTACTTTCGTGAGCATCCACAAACCCAAATTTGGATTGATAGGATCACTGGGCTGGTCTTTATAGCCTTAGCAATTAACCTACTAATTTAAGAGCACTTATGGAACAAAAACAACAAGCCTTACCTGCCAAGAAAAATATCGCCCTTGTTGCCCACGATGGTAAAAAAGCGGCACTGCAAGCGTGGTGTGAAAAGCATCAAGGTATTTTAAGCAAGCACACACTGTATGGTACAGGTACAACAGGCCATTTAATCGAGCGCACAACAGGGCTTGAAGTCATTAAATTATTAAGTGGTCCAATGGGTGGCGATCAGCAGTTAGGTGCTAAAATTGCTGAGCATGAAGTGCATATGTTGGTCTTTTTCTGGGATCCACTCGCATCACAGCCGCATGATCCAGATGTAAAAGCACTCCTACGTTTAGCCGCTGTGTGGAATATTCCTGTCGCCTGTAATGAGGTCAGTGCCGATATGCTTTTAAGCTCACCCATGATGGAGAGCGAGCTTAATCGCACGCTACCTGATTACGAGAAATACTTAGCAACACGCCAAGTTACGTTGTAGTCTTTATAAATGAGCACATTTAGCGATATAGCTTATGTGCCCATTTAGTCAAGCCAGCAGTGACACTGCCAAAGTGATCCCCATTGAGCATCTTAATTCCACCTAAGTGAGCTTTTAACGCCGCTTTAATCAATGGCGACTGAGCACTGCCTCCAGTTAAATAAATGACGTCAGGTGTTGTACCAGCATCCGCTATAGCTTGTTTAGCTAGCGTTACTATCTGGCTTATAGAGTCATCTACCGCTAAAGATAGATCATTTAACGTCAAGCACTGACTTAACTCTGGGTCTAAAAACCCTAAATCAGTGGTAAATTCGTTGCTTGACGAGAGTGCAATTTTTGCCGCCTCACCCTGCTGTACTAATTGGTGGCCTTGCTTATTTTGTTGCAAATGAATTAAGCGCTTAAATAACTCAGGCTGTTGCACTTCACGTAGTTGTGTAACAAGGTCTCGATGGTGTGCATCACTGTAAAACAAGCTTTGTAGATTAACATCATTGATTTTACAGGCTTGCCAAAACGGCTGATTAGGCAGTGGAAGACCCGATTTAAACTCAGTGCCTAAACCAAGCAACGGCATTAACCCGTGAAAGCTCAGCGCGATATCTAAGTCATTACCGCCAACACGTTTCCCGCTGTGAGCTAAAAAGTCGTTATCACGACACTCACTTTGTCGAAAGCTCGGCCCCATTTGTACAAATGAACAATCGCTGGTACCCCCGCCAATATCTACAACCAATACTTTTTGGTCTTCCTGCAATGAAGTTTCATAATCAATCCCTGCCGCTAGCGGCTCATATAAAAACGACACCTCTTTGAATCCAGCACGCTTTGCTGCTCGCTCCAAAATTCCTAGTGCTTGTTGATTAGATTCTTCACCACCAACTGATTGAAAGTTTACCGGTCGTCCAATGACCGTTTCTGTTAATGACTCTTGCAGTGATTGCTCGGCGCGCTGTTTAATTTTTAAAATCATCGCCGTTGCAATGTCTTCAAAAAAGTTAATTTGTCCTTGTTTCAAGCCAACCGCGCCAAAAAATGACTTAGGTGATTTAACAAAATAACCTTCCTCAGGAAACTGCACATATTCACTAATGGCTTCACGACCAATAAATAAGGTCTCATCGCCTGCTTGGATATCTAAGTCGGATTTAACGCGAGGTAAAGTATTAAGGAGCGCTTGACGCTGAGTTCTAAAGTCGTGCTCAAATTGGCTCCCAGCTAAGTGCTTTGCTACAAAATCAACAACCAACACGCTGTGATGAGTATAAAGTGTTGAAGGTAAATAGTGTTTGCCTTGCTCAAGTGGCACTAAAGAGACTTGTTGCTCATTATTCATTACACCGATTGCGCAATTAGAGCTACCATAATCAAAGCCTGCAAACATCGTCTTACCTATACATCAATAAAAAGGCCGCGAAATTTACCATAATTACAGCTGTTTTTGAATGTTTAAACTTATAAGGCACTTCGCTCACGTAAAAAGCTGGCGAAACGTGGTAGTCCATGTTTGGTAAAACCATGGTATTTGTAGGTAACGGTACTGCCTATTGCCGGAGGAAATTGCCGCTGATGGTCTGAAAACCCCGAGCCGATTTTAAACTCTACTCCTTCAGCGCTACGCACCTTAAGTGCACCTAACATATTCTTATACTTACCTTTTCCTGGCAAATGCGCAATAACAATTGCCTCGGCATCAAGATAGGGTTTAAGCTTTAATAAAGCGTCACTGCGCCCAGAGCGATGCACCGCAGACGCTAAATGTAGCATCACTCCTTCAGCACCCTTTGCTATTAAATCATCCATGTACATACTAAGTTGATGATTATTTTCAAAGTGTTTTTGTTCTACTGCGATTATGTGCTTAACGTTTAACTGCGCTACCAACCCTAGATAATTTTTATAACGCTCGCTAAAAGGGAGGCTAGAGTCTGGCATATCAAAGACCATATAACTTACATTCTGCCAGTCATTATCAACGGGAAGCTGTGTTCGAATAATGCCACTCAGGTTAGCGAAGTCTTGCCGTTTGCTCCAAAGTTCGCCATCTAGCCAAACCTTAGGTAAAGGAGCTGTAAACCAAGCAGGCGCATTAATCGTATTTCCTGCGCGGGTTAGGAATTGAGTGCCAGTCCAGATTGCACGTACACCATCGTACTTTTCACTCACGAGGTAATCACTGACAACAACACTATCAGCGTCATATACTTTAGCGAGTTGAACTTTTGGTGTTGCCACAGCGATTGCTGTAAATAGGCTACAGCACAGTAAAGTAACGAGTCTGCGAAATAGAAAGCTCATAAATGCATCCCTGCAAAGAATCATTTTCTAAACTATAGCTTATTTTGTACCCATTTTAGAAGATCTTTTAGATTCTCGAACTTTCCTGCCGCTTTACTAAAATCATGCTCTAATGTGAAGTGGTTTGGTACAGCAAACACAGGCACGTTTGCGTTACTTGCAGCGCTTACACCTGTGAATGTATCTTCAACTGCAATTGCTTCATCTGCCTTAATCTGTAAGGTATCAAGAGCGAGTTGATATGGATCGCCTGCAGGCTTGGGATTTATCACATCATCTTTCGTGACTACACAATCAAACCAATCAAAAATGCCATAGCCTTTTAAAATAGGATACGCTTCATCTTTAGCACTGCCTGTTACTAACGCCATTTTTAAACCGCTCGCTTTAATTTCTTCTAATACTTCTTTTGCGTAAGGCATAAACGCTGGCAAATTCGAGCTTACGAAGCGACCAAATGCAGCATACTTATCATTTGTTAATTGTTCAGGGCTAATCGTAAGCTGATATTTTTCAACCACTTCTTTTGCGGCTTCAAGGGTCGGTCTGCCTGAAAAGCGTTGGCAAAATGTAGCCTCATCATATTGCACGCCAAAAGGCGCGAGTAAATCATTCCAAATATTAAAATGCACACTTTCAGAATCAACCAGCGTGCCATCCATATCAAATAATACTGCTTTTAAAGTCATCCTCATTCCTTCAAAGTTAAAGTAAAAAGGTGCCATTGGCACCTTTAATTAATTCAGCGTGATTATTCAGTTAAGCCCGCAGGTGGCTCCGCAAAGGCGTCTTCGCCTGTTTCGACATCAACTAGCTCGTAGCCACGTTGCTTTCTAACCACTTTTAAAACTGGCTTAGAAAACGCCGTTTTTAAACGATCAGCGTCAGCTTCTAGCTCTTCAACTGTATTGCCAAAAGGCGCTGCTCCAGTTTCTGACCAGTTAGTCACTTTACCATTTAAGTTATATTCAACTTCATGAATTTGATATTGTGCCGCTTCATCTTTTGTTGCTTCACAAAAAATCACACGGTAGTTCCAAAATCCAGCCATAGCTATTCTCTTTCTCTTAAATTAATCCTGCCACTTTAGCAGTTACCAACGCGATTATAAACGAAAAAACCCGCTATACAGCGGGTTTTAATAGGACTTATTATTTCAGCTTAGAAGAAGCTTACTTTGAACTCAGCACCGATGTAACGCTCTTCGTTCACCATTGCTGTGTTGTTATTGAAGTCGATAGCACCGATTGATTGTTGCTCGTCGAACATGTTACGAACGAATGCTGATACTTCATATTCGTTGTCGCCTTCAGCCCAAGCATAACCTGCACGTAAACCCACTTCTGTTAATGGCTTGCCTTCAAACTCAACTGACTCGTATAAGAAGTAGTTGATTTCGCTACGGTAAGACACGTCAGCGTAAGTGAAGAATTCACCGTCAGCAACTTCACGGCTATAACGTAATGTGACGTTAGAGATCCACTCAGGTGCGTGCGGTAGGCTGTTACCATCTAAGATAGCACGGTCTTCAGGACCAAATGCGCCCGGTACTTGGAATGTTGGATCTGTTACAGTACATTGTGCACAAACAGCAACGGCTAAATCTTTATCTTTAAGCTCAGTGTTGTTGTAGCTTAAGTTAAACGTCGCATTTAGGTTATCAGTTAATACCCACTCAGTGTCTAACTCAAAACCATAACCAGTTGTCTTATCAGCATTAACTAGACGGTTGAAGTTTGCACCACCACCCACAGCTGTTAATTGTTGGTCATCCATTGTGTAGTAGAACACAGTCGCATTTACACGACCACGGCCATCGAGTACGTCTGATTTAATACCTGTTTCAAAAGATGTTACAGTTTCAGACTCAGCAACAGTTACTTCATCACCGAATAAGATACGACCCTGAATACTTGGGGCACGGAAGCTATTAGCAACACGCGCGTACCAGTTTACCTCGTCGTTGATCTTGTAGTTAGCAGATAAATCCCAGCTAACGTGATCGTCACTTGGGTTTTCTGTTAAGAATAACGCACCGCCACCAGCAGGGCTTAAAGTACGGTTTGCTGAGAACTCTTTCTCGTCATCAGAGTAACGAAGACCCGCTGTTACTTTTAAGTCATCAGTGATTGTGTAATCTAATGAACCGAATACCGCCCATGCCTTAGTATCTTGCTGCTGGATAACATAACCGTTTAACTCACCCGGTGTTGCACCATATGTGTCGTAGCTGAAGTTTTCGATTGTTAGCGCTTCGTCAAAGTAGAATACACCGACTTGGAAATTTACGTCACCAGCATAGTTACTTGATAAACGAAGTTCTTGCGTGTATTGGTCTTGATCTGGAATACCGTCAGCACTTTCAGAAGTGAACGGAATAAAACCTGGGCCCATAGGTGCTGTCGGGTCGTCTGCATTAAAGAAACCGTAACCACCGTCGATGTCAGCGCGAGAATAGATTTCAGCACTTTCCCATGCAGAGATTGACGTAAGTGTTAAATCGTTGATGTCCCACTCAAGCTTTAAGCTTGCGCCTTGTGATTCAACTTGCTGTGTCGCACGTGAAGCTGCATCGTGGAAAACCACATCGTGTTCAAAGCCATCAACTAAATCGTTTGTACCCGCTTTGATTGCGTTACCACGGAATGCAATTGGCTTACCGTCCATATCACGCGTGTGGTAGTTGAATAAACCTGTGAAATCATCACCTTCATATAAGAATTGAACACGAGCCGCTTTTTCAGTGTAACCACCTAATACGTCATCTTGCTCAAACCCTGGTGCGCGATTATCAATGTAATCGTCTTTTTCTTGCCAAAGTACAGAAACACGTGTTGATAAACGGTCTGTTAGGCCACCGCCAACAGCACCTTCAAAATCAACTGCGCCACGGCTACCGTAAGATACTGAACCATAGCCTTCAAATTCTTGTGATGGTTTAACTGTATCAAATTTAACAAGGCCAGCCGGCGTGTTACGACCGAATAATGTACCTTGTGGGCCGCGTAATACTTCTACGCGAGCAACGTCAAATACAGGGAAACCTTTTAAGATTGCGTTTTCTTGAACGACTTCATCAACCACTAAAGAAACAGGTTGAGAAGCATTCAAATCAAAGTCTGTGTTACCTAGACCACGAACATAAAAGCGTGGGAATGAACGACCAAACGAAGATTCGATTGATAAACTTGGGATTTTCGCATTCATAAAGCGAATATCCATACCAGCTGAGCTGTAAGCATCTAAGTTATCACCTTGCAGCGCAGATACTGCAACAGGTACTTCCTGAGCATTTTCCACACGCTTACGAGCAGTGATTTGGATAACTTCTAATTGGTTGTTTTTTGCTGCTGGTGCTTCGTCTGCAGCAAGAGTTGAAAATGAAGTACCTGCTACAGCAGAGAACAACGTTGCATTGATTAGGGTTGCTAACGTAGATCTTTTCATTGCTTTCATGTCGGGTTTTAACCTTTTTTATGCACTCTTATTCAACGGTGATGATGTTGCGTCAAATCATTTGACGGGCTCGGCCAATTTTTCGCGCCTTATAATAAGCTGCGCGGACCTCTAAATCGAGAGTGCAAAACGAGGTAAAGAGGCTGAACGAACGCTGACGATTATAACACTTTATGACACTTTTACTGCATTAAAAATTATAAATATACAATTTTTTTACAACAATTAGCGGCAACATCAAAGCATTTAGAAGAAATTATGCAACTATTTTACACTTTAGCGGACATATGTCCTGTTCATTATATAACAACGATGTGTAGAGAATCCACACAACTGAGAACTACTTTCATTTGCGACAATTTTCATTACGAACCTACTACACGAGCAAATTCTGGGTTGGCTAATTCACAATTATGCTCGTTCAGCAAACCTAACATCGCCATATTTAACTCTTCAATTATTTCCATGTAAAACGCAAAATCGACTGTCTCTACGTAGCTTAGTACATCGATTTGTAAAGCCCAAGGCGTAAAACCTTTAAATCGTACTCGACAAGGCTCATCGGCAATATGTTCATGCTCTTTAAGTAGTGCACGAACAGACGCCATAAAAGCATGTAAGTTTTGCTGCTCTGTTTTTGCGCTGAGCATTAACTTAGGTCGATATGAAATGCGTTCTCGCTCAGAAATATTTTCAAGCTGCATATCCACAAACTTAGCATTCGCTACATAAATTACCGAGCGATCAAGTGTGCGTATACGTGTTGCCCTCAGGCCTATCTCTTCAATTGTTCCGAGGTGATTGTCAAACTTACACAAATTACCAATTCGTACAGGTGCTGATGTATAAAGCGTGATTGCTGCAATGATATTTTCAACCGTTTTTTGTGCAGCAAGTGCGATAGCAAGCCCACCGATACCCAGACCAGCAAGTAAGGTCGTCGCGTTAAAGCCCAAATTCTCGAACCAGACAAATAACATAATAATCACGATACTGGTTTTTATGACGTTACTCACAGGCCTAAGCAAGAAAACAGCATGAGGTTTATCTTGGCGAATAAAACGCTGGCTCAAGCGATGTTTCGTAATATCAACAATACGTAAAAACACCCAAGTCCATGCTAAAAGCAAAACCGTGGCGCCATGAATTACGGCCAAAAAAGCAATGGTTACATTAGATTCATCACTTAACGAACGCGACATTATTACTGCTATTAATAAACAGATTGGTCCATTGATAAAATCAACAATGTCTTGCTGTATGGGAAACTTTAAGTGCACTAAAACAAAAGAAACGAGTCGTGTTAACACAATTGCGACGAGTACAAAGAAAATAAAAGAACATGCAAAGTAGACCCATTGCCACAGCATTACACCTAAAAATTCAAAACTTGGTAAAGACTGATATAGCCACTCTCCTATGCGGTTATACCCATACTCTTTGATTAATAGGGGGATTTTGCTCACTGTCGCATTGGAAATTTTCCAAATCGTTTGCGTCCCTTGTTTATTTGGAACACGCTGTAATAAGATTTGCACTTTCCCTTGTGAAGTGGAAATTTCACCGACAAGATCGCGATAACTTGGTACCGCTTCATTTTTTTTGCCGTCAGGCTTATTACTCAGGTTATCAATATCAACCCATAAAGTTCTATCTAATATTAAAGATAGATTTTCAGCCAGCTTCATCTGACCAATGGCAGCAGCATCTTGCGGTAAGTTACGATAATCGAGGTAGTGACTAGCTAATTCAAAGTCGCGTGCCCGTGCAGCGGTTAAAAAACCATACATTGTATTTCGCGGAGTAATTCGATTGAATTCATCGAAAAATAAAGCCTCATCAGCTTGCTGACTAGTAAGTGAGCTCCCTGCCTCTGCACTCGTCACTTCTTTTTCTTCATCAGTTTTTTCTTTATCATTTTTATCAATAAGTGACTTTACAGTGACCTCTGGCGTACTCATAGCGTATGCCTTACTCCCTACTGCGGCCATACAGATAACCAATAGGTAACACATGACGCACAAAAAAGTAGTGGCTAAATTTTTCACTCTCTCATCCTTGTAGCAAGATAATGAATAGACTCAAATTCATAATATTAGATTAGAGCATGCTTTTTTAACTGTACAAATATTAATTAAATTCCTTTGCTTTAAGTAGCTTAAATGTTAGATCTATTAAAACCTGTTAGCCCCTCTAACCTAGGCAAAGGAACTTTTTATGCATATTTCAAATTCGTTGATTCCACATTGGTCATCACTATTTATTCATGGCGTGATTGCGATAATCTTCGGGCTTTGTGGCTGGCTTGCACCCGAGGCATCACTTGCTGTGTTGATGTTTATTTTTGCTGCTTATTTCTTTGTAGATGGCGCAATTCGCGCATGGCTGGCTTTTGCTTCTAAAAAAGACAACCCATTGTGGTGGATGCTACTTATTGGCGGCCTTATCTCAATTGCTGCGGCATTAGTCACTTTGTTTGCGCCCAATGTTACCGCTATTTTAATGTTATATTTTATTGCGGCATGGGCTATCGCAATGGGGGTAATTGAAATCATTATCGCTAGTAAGCTTCGCAAAGAAATCAATAATGAGTGGATTTTAATTGCCAGTGGTGTCATATCCATCATTTTTGGTGCTTACTTAATGTTTAACCCTGGCGCAGGTGTCCTAACCTTACTTTGGTTAGTAGCCACTTACGCCATTGTGTTTGGTACCATGATGGTACTGCTCGCATTTAAGCTTAAAAAGCTCAATGAACAAGCGTAAAAAAAGCGGCTAAGCCGCTTTTTTTATTTTTGTGTACTTCGACGTTTTAAGGCAATTTCGCCATCAATATGAATGTCGCGCTGCGGGAATGCGATGGTAACATCGTGCTCAGCAAACACTTTATATATACTGAAACGTAGCTCACTTCGTACCTGTCGAAGTGGCGCTTCTGATTCCGCACATACCCAAAAGATAGCACTAAACGTTAATGAACTATCTGCAAAGTCATCAAATAAGACTGATGAGGCGGGTGTTTTTAAAATAGCCGGATGCTCATCCAAAATTTGCTTAATCAACTTTTCAACCAACACCACATCTGAACCATAAGCAACACCGACATTAACGGATGAGCGCGCATTACGATCAATCAGAGTCCAGTTAGTTACGGTATTTTCAAGCAGTTGGCTATTAGGCACTAACATATGCACACCATCGTTACGACGAATGCGTGTAGAGCGTGTGTTAATTGTTTCAACAACCCCTTTCGCCGTCCCTACTTCTAGAAAGTCACCAATACGTATTGGTCGCTCCCACATGAGTATCCAACCGCTAATAAAGTTATTAATAATGTTTTGTGCACCAAAACCGACACCAATAGCAATTGCACCAGAGACAAAAGCAAACGCTGTTAATGGAATATTGAGTACCTCAAGTGAGGTAAACACAAGCACCGCTATCGTAACGACAAGATATATACGGGTGAATAAATGAACAGCATCAGGGCCTAGGTTTTTTGCAAGTAATGCTTTTTTAATTAATCGACCTATCCACGTGACCACAAACCACATTAAAAAAAGCACCAAAGGCACTTGAATAATTTTTAGCACAGTAATTTGCACATCGTTGTAAGTAAACAATACAAACGATAATGCAGATTGCAGATCAGCAAGGCTCATAAATTAACATTCCTAGAAAAAATGAATTTGGTTCAGTTGTGACTAAGTTTAGCACGGCATAATAAGTGAAAACTTGGTAAATACTAAGTTCTTTATGCACGAAATGCGCTAATTATTAACTATTTTTGAACACAGATGCTATATAAACAGTGAGAGCTATAAGTAGCATGAGGAGAGCACAATGTCACAAATGACACTTACACAGAAACTAGCAACACTCCAGCCAATGGTTGATTTAAACTTGTTTGAGTCGAGCTTAGATTACAGAAACCGCATTTTAAACTTGCTTGCAGAACAAGAAAACACGTTAGCACTGATCAACAAAGAGTTCGGAAATGCGATGCCTGAAAACTTCGGCTCGGAGAAAAAGTTTGTACTCGGTTATAATTGATTCATGCATAACCGTCGATGTATAAATCACATTAATTTTTCTTATTATTACATTACTAGATAATAAAGCCGTCCGATTTATAGTAAGACGGCTTTTTTGTGCATTTTTGAAACACTTTATTCCCGTTTTGCGCTCAACCATCCTAATAAACCGATAGATTTAATTGTTTCTAGTCTAAAATTTGGTAATTTAAAAAAGCTCTCATCATTGGTGTATTCTCTCGAATAATGAATGTACCAAGCACATTTTTAAATTGGAGTTCTCATGCATAAGACCCTGATAGCAACAACGATTGCTAGTGCACTTTTACTTTCAGCTTGTAGTTCACAGCAAGCTGACACGCAAACTCAAGTTGAAACTGCTGCTGAAACACAAACAGCTAATGTTACCAACGTTCTTTTCAAGCCAAGCCCTTTACAATACATGGCTCCTGAGTTTGATAAAATTTCAACCAAAGACTACGAGCCAGCATTTGAAGCGGGTATTGCACAGCAAAAAGCTGAAATTGCAAAGATTGCAAACAACCCTGAGCCTGCAACATTTGAAAATACCCTTGTTGCAATGGAACTATCTGGTGAGCTATTAGACCGCACTTCTGCGGCATTTTTTAATTTATCAGGTTTGATCTCTGACAGTGAGTATCAACGTATCGCCGCTAAAATGGCGCCTATTATGTCTGCTCATACTGATGATATTTACCTAAACAAAGCCTTATTCGCTCGCGTGCAAAGTATCTACGATGACAAATCATCTTTAAATGCTGAAGATCAACGCCTTGTCGATTTTTACTATAAAAAGTTTGTTAACGCGGGTGCAAAGCTTAACGAAACTGAAAAAGCAAAAATGCGTGAAATCAACGCGGAACTTGCCAAACTTTCAACAGAGTTTTCACAAAATATCTTAAAATCATTCAAAGAAGATGTGATTTTAGTAACAGATAAAAGCGAGCTGGCTGGATTGTCTGAGGCTGAAATTGCAAGCCTTGCGGCTGCGGCACAAAAAGCAGGTAAAGAAGGTTACATGATCACGCTTGTCAACACGACTCGTCAGCCTATCTTACAAAGCCTTGAAAATCGTAAGCTACGTGAAAAAGTGTGGACCACTTCTGCAACTCGCGCACAAGCAACTAATGGCCCAATCATTCTTAAAGAGACTAAGCTACGCGCAGAAAAAGCAGCATTACTGGGTTACCAAGACTGGGCTTCGTATGTGATGACAACACGTATGGCGCAAACAACAGAAAACGTTTACGGCATTCTTGATGACTTAGCACCGAAAGCGGTTGCCAAAGCAGAAGCTGAAGCAGAACAAATCCAGCAAGTAATTAAAAAGTCTGGCAAAAACTTTGCCTTACAACCGTGGGATTGGGCATTCTATGCTGAAAAAGTACGCCAAGAAAAGTACGACTTAGACCCTGCGTTAGTTAAGCCTTACTTTGAAATGCAATCAGTGATCCACGACGGCCTATTCTTTGCGATGAATAAACTGTACGGCATTACCTTTAAAGAACGTACAGACTTACCTGTTTATCATGAAGACGTAATGGTATTTGAAGTATTTAACGAAGATGGCAGCGCTATCGGCCTATTCTACATGGATCCATATGCACGTGAAGGCAAACGCGGCGGTGCATGGATGAGCTCTTATGTCAGCCAAAGCGGTCTAAAAGACACCATGCCGGTAATCTACAACGCACAGAACATTCCTAAGCCAGCTGACGGCCAACCTACACTCATGACCTTCTCTGAAGTAACAACCATGTTCCATGAGTTTGGTCACGCTGTTCATGGTTTATTCTCTGACGTTAAATACCCTAGCCTCGCCGGTACTGCCACAGCACGTGATTTTGTTGAATTCCCTTCACAAGCAAATGAAGACTGGAACATCGAACCGACTGTACTGGCAAACTATGCCAAGCATTACAAAACAGGTGAGCCAATTCCAAAAGCATTACTTGCAAAAGTACTCGAATCACAAAAGTTCAATCAAGGTTTTGATACAACTGAGTACTTAGCCGCGGCACTGCTTGATATGGAATGGCATTCATTTGGTGTTGATGCTGATATTACAGATGTGCAAAAGTTTGAACATGATGCATTAGACAAGCACGGTATTGCCTACTACCCAGTACCGCCTCGTTATAAGTCTTGCTACTTCAGCCACACATTCGCTGGTGGTTACTCAGCAGGTTATTATGCGTACCTTTGGACTGAAGTATTCGCAGCAGATGCGTTTGCACACATGACAGAAGAAGGTGGCTTAACCCGTGAAAATGGTGATAACTTCCGTAAAGAAGTGTTATCAAAAGGTAACAGCCGCGACTTAATGCAAAGCTACATTGAATTCCGTGGTCAAAAACCAACAACAGACGCACTATTAAAGCGTCGTGGTTTAGTTGAGTAATAGTTAAATTATTCGCTAAGTGATGAAAGCCCGCAATTATTGCGGGCTTTTTGTTATAGTGCAATTTTAGAATCAATTACCATAAAACATGACCTACTTATTTGCTGTTACCCTGCTTTGGGCCTTTTCGTTTAGTCTTATTGGTGTTTATTTAGCAGGACAAGTCGATGCATGGTTCAGTGTGTTGATGCGTATTGGCTTAGCCACCTGCGTATTTTTACCTTTTCTGCACTGGCGTAAAACCCCTAAAGCTTTAGCACTTAAACTGATGGCAATAGGGGCGGTGCAGCTGGGTGTGATGTACAGCTTTTATTACCATTCGTTTTTGTACCTCAGTGTGCCTGAAGTGCTGTTATTCACGGTTATGACACCGCTTTATATCACCTTATTAAACGATATTCTTGAAAAACGCTTCAATGCTAAATTCTTGCTTGCCGCCATGCTGGCCATTGTCGGAGCAGTCGCTATTCGTTACGAAGGCATTGATGAAAACTACCTGCTTGGAATGCTACTTGTGCAGGCTGCCAATATTTGCTTTGCAACAGGACAAGTGACCTATAAACGATTAATGCAACACGAACACATTGCGCATTCTCGTGTGTTCGCATGGTTTTTCATTGGTGCACTCATCGTCGCATTAGTTTGCTATGGTTTATTTGGTGATACCAGTAAGCTCCCTACCACAACCACACAATGGGGTGTCCTGATTTACCTCGGAACAATTGCCTCTGGACTTGGTTATTTTGCATGGAATAAAGGCGCGACTATTGTCAATGTGGGTGCGCTCGCAGTAATGAATAACCTACTGATCCCTGCGGGGATTATTGTCAATATTGTTATTTGGAACCGTGATGCCGACATTCTCAGATTAAGTATTGGCGCAGCCGTTATACTGTTAGCTTTAATTGTGAACCAAGCCATTGTGAAAAAATAAATTAAGCTTACTGTCGTTTTATTGTCATTAATGATGATTAAGGTGATGCACTCATTTATTTTAAAGGATGCGAAAATAGTGAAACACATACCCTTACTGACTAGTTGCTTATTAATAGGCGTTCTTGCTGGTTGTGATGATGATGTAGAAGTTGTCGAAAAAGAAGTTGTTGTCACAAATACTGATGTTCAAGTTGTTGAAGTTCCAACCCCCATTGTCGTAGAAGTGGCGCAGGGCACCAATATTCAGCTTGGCACTCGCCCAGACTACCTCATTGATGACATGGCAGACAGTACACTAAAAACAAAACTAGAATCGTGTAAAGAAGGCCCCTTTTACCGTACTGATTTTTCAATCGGTCATCGAGGAGCGCCTATGCAATACCCTGAACACACTAAAGAGTCTTACATAGCTTCGGCTCGCATGGGGGCTGGCATTGTCGAGTGTGATGTCACCTTTACAAACGATAAAGAATTAGTATGTCGCCATTCGCAGTGTGACTTACATACCACCACGAATATTTTAGCTATTCCAGAGTTAGCTGCAAAATGCAGTGAACCTTTTACTCCAGCAGATCCTAACAGTGGTACGCCTGCCTCTGCTAAATGTTGTACTAGCGATATCAGCCTCGCAGAGTTTTTAACCCTTGAAGGCAAAATGGATGGTGCAAACACCAACGCAACTAATGTGGCTGACTATATGAAAGGAACGCCTAGCTGGCGCACTGATTTATATGCAAATACAGGCACCCTAATGACACATAAACAAAGTATTGCATTGTTTAAAGAGTTAGGTGTAAAAATGACTCCTGAACTTAAATCGCCAGCAGTTAGCATGCCTTTTGATGGTATGAGCCAAGAGCAGTACGCACAAAAAATGCTCGATGAGTACATACAAATGGACGTGCCCGCTAATCATGTTTTTCCACAGTCATTTAACTTAGATGATGTAAAATATTGGATAAATAACAATCCAGACTTTGCTGCTCAAAGTGTTTACTTGGATGGTCGTGATAGTGATGCAGGCTTTGATCCTAATAATCCTGACACTTGGCAACCCAGTATGGCTGCACTTTACAGTGACGGTGTTAAGATTATTGCACCACCAATCTGGATGCTATTAACCATTGATAACGACAATAACATAGTGCCTTCACAATATGCAGTTGATGCCAAAGCGGCAGGCCTTAAAATCATAGCATGGAGTTTCGAACGCTCAGGCCCGTTAAATAATGGTGGCGGCTATTATTATCAATCAGTTGCCGATGTTATTGATAACGATGGCGATATGATGACCGTGCTTGATGTATTAGCCAAAGATGTTGGTGTCATAGGTATCTTCTCTGATTGGCCTGCAACGGTTAGCTATTACGCGAGTTGTAATAACATGCCTGCCAGTATTTAAAAGTTTTACGGCTACAGTCGTTTATTTTATCGTGCTCGGTTAACATAGAGTTTTATTTAGCCGAGCATTTTATGATCATTCAACACCATAGCCACGATATAGCCACCCCAACAGGGCCAATGCGCACCAGCGTTTATCGCCCAGTAGATGAAGGGAAGTTCCCTTGTATTATTTTCTATTCAGAGATTTTTCAAGAAACTGCGCCAATCGCACGCGCTGCTGCAATACTGGCAGGTCATGGTTTTGTGGTATTAGTGCCCGAAGTGTTTCATGAGTTAAACCCTATAGGTACTGTACTTGCCTACGATGATGCGGGTAAGGATAAAGGCAATGCCGACAAGTGGGCTAAACCAATTGAGAGCCACGACAGTGATACTGAAGCCTTAATTGCATTTGCACGCACTCAAGATTACTGCACAGGCCACATCGGTGCGATGGGTGTCTGTATTGGTGGTCACCTTGCATATCGCGCAGCGTTAAACTCTAATATTAAAGCCGCATTTTGTTTATATGCAACAGATATACACAGCGATACCTTAGTGGCGCAAGCAGGTAATAACTCGTTCGAACGCATGGCTGATATCAAAGGTGAAATTCACTTTGTCTGGGGTAAGCAAGACCCACATGTACCAAAAGAAGGCCGCCTTAAAATTTACCAACAAGCGGTGGCAACAGGAATTAATTACCAGTGGCAAGAAGTTAATGCCCAACACGCCTTCATGCGCGATGAAGGCGAGCGTTACGACCCTGCCCTTGCCATCAGCATGTATCAACAAGCCGTTACTTTATTTAATCGAACGCTTGTTTAAATCGCCAGCGTTGCCACTTGATTAGCGAAATAGTCCTTTAGGTAATCAAGTAAAACACGCAATTTTTTGCTTCCCGCTGCCCCAGGCGGGAACACACCATAAAGCTCAATATCTGCGGTTTTGTAATCCTCTAATACTGTTCGCAATAAGCCAGCCTTAATCCTAGGAAGTGCATCATAAACAGGGATTTTAGCTAAGCCATGTCCCGCTTCAACAAAAGCAGTGCGTGCTGCGGCATTGTTAGTACTTATGCCACCACTGACTGCTATATCAAAACGACGCTTGTCTTTTTCAAGAGTCACAATAGCGCTGCTTGGCTGGTACACGACCCAAGTATGCACTGCTAAATCAGCAATGCTCTTTGGTATGGGGTGTTTTGTAAAGTAATCAACTGAACCACATAAGCATGTTGCCATGCTTGCCAGCTTAGTCGCTTGTAAGTTTGAACTCTCAAGCGCAACCCCTCGAATAGCCAAATCATAGCCTTCTTTGATAACGTCAACCACATCATCACTCAGTTGTAAGTCTATGTCGATTTTAGGATACAAACGTTTAAACTGAGCCAGCGCGGGCACTACAAGTTGTAAGCCGACATTCACCGGACAACTCAGTTTAATTACCCCAACGGGCTCACTTTTTAAGCTCTCAAGATGCAGATTAGCTGCCTCTGCGTGCTCTGTAATGGCCTGACAACGTTCGTAATAAGCCATACCCGCCTCTGTTAGTGTCATAGTGCGGGTTGAACGATTTAATAAGGTGAGTTGCAATTGCTGCTCTAGCTTTTTTAAGTGATAACTCACCACAGCTCGCGACAAGCCTAGTTGCTGAGCCGCTTTGGTTAAGCTACCTTGCTGCACAATATGGGCAAACACCACCATACTTTTTAGTTGCTCGAACGATACTTTCATATGGATTCCTAATATGGCCTGAATAATTGTATCAATTATTAAACCAATGAAGTCAAGTTTATCTGCGTTGTTTAACTTAGTTTTCATCCCTATAGTGTTATCAACGATGTTTAAAACTCACAAAAGGATTCACTATGTCAGCTAAGAAAATTTTAATGGTACTTACTTCACACGATGAATTGGGTGATACAGGTCATAAAACAGGTTTTTGGGTAGAAGAGTTTGCAGCCCCCTACTACGCCTTTGTTGATGCTGGTGCAGATGTAACCCTTGCATCAGTAAAAGGCGGCCAACCTCCCGTCGATCCAAATAGCGCCGCACCTGACGCTGCCACAGATGCAACCAAACGCTTTGAAGAAGACAGCGCAGCAAAAACCTTGATGGCAAACACTAAACCATTGAGCGAGATAAATGCAGAGGAATTTGACGCTGTATTTTACCCAGGCGGCCATGGTCCATTGTGGGACTTAGTTGATAATCAGGACTCTATTAGTTTGATTGAACAATTTTTAAATTCAAACAAGCCTGTTGGCGCGGTATGTCATGCAAGTGCTGTATTACTCAATGCGAAAAATGCAGCAGGTAAATCAGTCGTGTTTGATAAAAAAGTTACTGGCTTTAGTAACTCTGAAGAAGATGCTGTACAGCTTACCAATGTGGTACCGTTGCTCGTAGAAGATGAGCTAATCAAACAAGGCGGTCACTACCAAAAAACCGATGACTGGGGCGTACTTGCCATTGAAGACGGTTTATTAATCACAGGACAAAACCCTGCAAGTTCAGAGCTTGCAGCGAAAAAACTGCTAACTAAACTAGGTTAAAAATCACAATTCATTATTCAGTAAACACCTTGTACGTCAAGGTGTTTACCTTCACTATTAATAAGTTATACTGATTCGGTCGAATTGATTTAAGAGCCTTCAACCATGACTGAAAAATCAGCTGCCAAACTTCCCCCTATCAGTAGCAAACGGTTTGCTATTTTGGGCATCATGTTACTTTGTGTGGTGCTGCAAATTGCCAACTCACTCCCTGGTGTAAACCTTAACGTTTTTGGCATATTACCTCGTCAAATATCTGGTGTGTCTGGCGTGTTCTTTGCCCCCTTTTTACATGGCGGCTGGGCGCATCTGGTCAGTAATTTAGTGCCTTTTGCTATTCTTGCGTGGCTGGTATGCCAATACAGCGTAAAACGTTTTTGGCTAGTCTTTACTGGCACTGCACTGCTTGGTGGGCTACTCGTTTGGTTATTCGGCCGTAGTAATATTCATGTAGGTTTGAGTGGCGTAATTTATGGTTTATGGGGTTATCTAATCTGCTATGGCATCATGCACCGCTCATTCAAAGCAATTTTAATCAGCATTGCCGTCGTTGTACTTTACAGCGGCTTGATTTGGGGAGTATTCCCGCAGCGTATTCATATCTCTTTTGAGAGCCATTTATTTGGTGCTATAAGTGGCGCGTTTATAGGTTATCTGATGGCAAAGCGTGATAAAAAATACAATAACCTATGATTAAAAAGCGCTTTCGCTTTGAAAAAGGTCGGCAACTTTCGGGCTACGACAAAATGCTATTGTGGCCAATTAAATTTGATGTTTATATATTGCGCTTTCCTGAAGGTAGCGAAGTGCCTGCGCACACTGATAAGGTAGCGGCGGGTAAACACTTTCGGCTTAACATTGTGCTCAAAAAAGCGCGAACTGGTGGCGAGTTTATTTGTGCACAACCAATTTACGAAAGTGCTCGCATCAAATTATTTCGGCCCGATGTCTGTGAACATCAAGTCACTAAAGTCATTTCTGGTAACCGATATCTACTTAGTATTGGCTGGATCAAAAACAATTAACTACGCAGTGCCATTGTGATCATCACAACACCATGGTCGGTGCTTTGGTCATCATAAGCAAACTGTGGGTTGATCAAGTGCTGATCATAGGTGTGATAATCAACGACTTCAAAAAAACTGCTGTGAAACCCTGCATCAAATTCCCTTGAAAGCAAAATATAGTCAAACACTGAACTACTACTGCCAAAGTAATGGGTTGCCTCTCTGTCGCTTTCGGTCACTACATGACGCTGATAAAGCTGCCAACTATCCTGTAAGGTAAAATGTGAGCGATACGCACTATTTTGACGATTTTCAGTAAGCCGTGAATTATCGGCAATTAAATGATTGAGTACACCGTCATGCAACTCATTATTAAAATCCCCCATCACAATAACAGGGTTATTTGTTTGCGCTCTGCGATTGATGACTTCTATCAAAAATAGTGCAGCTTCACTGCCACGCTGTATGCTTGATGCCCAGCGCCCTGCTACCTGATCTTTTAACTGCTTAAGTAAGTTTTGTTGCTCAGTGCTGGTGTCATCGTATTCGTTATCAATCATGCTACGCTTTGATTTAAAGTGCAGTACATAGCAATCAACAATGCCAATATGTGGCACATCTATCGTAGCGCGAACAATATCACGACTAAAACGAAACCCTTTGAGCCCCATTTGCGCTGCGTAATCTGTGTCATACTCCACCTTGGCAACAGCCACTATTTTAAAGCGTGAAGCAATCGCAACAACAGGATCACGATATATAAACTCATCAATAATAGTGGGTTCATCAACGACAGCAAAATAAGGATAACCTTGTTCGCTTACTTGCTGTTTTAGAGCATCAATACTAAACACTTCTTGGAAACCAATGATATCAGGCTGTTGGTTTTCAAGATAATCGGCTAACCAGCGCTGTTTTTTTGCCCATTGCTGTGCACTATAAATACGCTGGAAATCATAAAATGCATTCGGTGGCGCTAAATAATTATAAAGGTTAAATGTCGCCACCTTTATTTGATTATGCTTTATCACAGGCCACCTTATTCATGTAACCATTCACGTGCAATGCTCGCATCCTCAAAATACTTCACTTCACCACTGGTAAACCAATTACCCACCTTGCTAGCCACTTGTTGCCATTTCGCATTTCCTAATAAAGCAATGCGGCAAAACGCCTTGTTATGCTTAAGCCCCAGCTTTAAATCATCCCATGCTGCTTGAAGCTCCCATCCCTCTAACTCTGTAATATCAACATAAGCTCTGATTTTTGCGTGAGGAACTGACGCTAGTGCATTTTCAATTAAGGGAGTGAGTTTTGTATAGTCATCATGAGTGAGTTTTCCAACGACTTTAAAAGTTAAATAAAACGTACTGCCAACGCGCTCTAAACCAATTGCTAAACCGTGTTTTTTCATACCATCCTCCTTAATATTTATAATTTGATTACTCTACTTCCCTTGCTCACGTTGATCAACTAGGATGGTAGTCTCGTAGTGACATTCACAAAAGCACAAATAAAGGAGTTTCAATGAGTAATAACGACAGTTATACGCCGCCTAAAGTGTGGCAGTGGGATGCCGAAAATGGTGGCGAATGGGCTAAGACAAATCGCCCAATTTCAGGTGCTACCCACCAGCAGGATCTACCTGTGGGTGAGCATGCATTACAACTCTATTCACTTGCTACACCAAACGGTCAAAAAGTCACTATTATGCTTGAAGAGCTACTTGAGCTTGGCATCAATGACGCTGACTATGATGCGTTTTTGATCAAAATTGCTGATGGTGACCAGTTCTCGTCGGGTTTTGTTAGCGTAAACCCTAACTCAAAGATCCCCGCATTGATGGATCACAGCACCAAGCCTGTTACCCGTGTTTTTGAATCGGGTGCGATTTTACAGTACTTGGCCGAAAAATTTGATGCACTCATTCCAAGCGACCACACAAGTAAAACCGAGTGTCGCAACTGGCTATTTTGGCAAATGGGGTCTGCGCCCTATTTAGGTGGTGGTTTTGGCCACTTTTATAGTTATGCACCGTTTAAAATGCAGTATCCAATAGACCGCTTTACTATGGAAGTTAAACGCCAACTCGACGTACTCAACCGCCATTTAAGCGATCATGACTACATGGCAGGCAGTGAGTATTCAATTGCTGATATTGCAATTTGGCCTTGGTACGGAAGCCTTGTACTTGGCTATTTATATGACGCAGCAGAGTTTTTAGATGTTGAGTCTTATACCCATGTTGTGCGCTGGGCAAAACAAGTTGAACGCCGCCCTGCAGTGCAACGTGGTCGCCGTGTTAATCGTATTTGGGGTGATGAAGCAGAGCAACTTGCCGAGCGACACAGCAAAAACGACTTTTAACCATCGGGCTGCCATGCAGCCCATTGCAATAACGGATCCTCTCCTGAACTATAAAACATGAAAAAGCTCAGTAAAGAAGACATCTACCAACGCCTTAGTAACACCGAAGATGCGCGCGCATGTAAAGCCATAGATGAAGCGGCCTGCAAGGTCGTGCCAGGTAACTTTATCACCCTTTTAGTGAGTCAGTTATTTAGCAAGTTTGCTGATGCCCTTTTAAATCCTAAAGTGACGCTTCCTTGGTTATTACAAAGTATTAATGTGCCTAGTAGCTTTATAGCGTGGCTTGTGCCAATACGTGAGTCGGGTTCTATGCTACCGCAGCTTGCTATTGCTCACTTAATTCGCCAGCTTGCGGTTAGAAAATGGGTGTGGGTGGTTGGGGCTATCATTCAAGCAGTATGTATTATCGCTATCCTTATTTGTGCCCTCACCTTACAAGGTACGAGTGCAGGCTTTGCGATTATAGGTATTTTGATTATCTTTAGCCTTGCCCGCGGTTTTAATTCAATTGCAGCAAAAGATGTGTTGGGTAAGGTTATTCCGAAACAGCAACGTGGAAGCATTAGTGGTTTTGCAGCCAGTTTTGCAGGCTTTGCAACGCTCACCTTTGGCCTTGGATTATGGTATTTACAGCATTTGGGTTATGACAATGGCGTTTATGTTGCTCTCATATTAGCTGCGCTCATGTGGCTTTTTGCAGCACTGAGTTACAGCCGAATAAAAGAATATAAAGGGGCAACTGAAGGCGCTGAAAACGGCTTATTGCATGCTCTAAAAAAGTTAAAACTTCTCTATCAAGATAAACAATTTGCCCACTTTATTATTACCCGTGCATTGTTACTTTGCTCAGCTTTAAGCGCCCCCTTTTATATTGTACTTGCCAGTGAACAAGCCTTTGATTTTTCACTACTAGCCACGTTTATGGCTCTTTCTGGCCTTGCTAGTCTCGTTTCAGCGCCAATTTGGGGGAGATTAAGCGACTTATCGAGTCGCCGAGTGCTCGTTTTCGCAGCGATACTTGTCACACTTAACGGTTTAGCCGTGTATTTAGTTGCGTATTTTAGTCCCGCAACACTTAATGAGTTTTGGTTACTACCGCTGTGTTATTTTTTACTCACAGTTGCCCATCAGGGCGTTCGGCTCGGCCGAAAAACCTACTTAGTTGATATGGCTGAAGGGAATAAACGTACTGATTATGTGTCAGTTAGTAATACTGTGATAGGGCTAATACTGTTGCTATTGGGGAGTGTAGGCTTGCTAAATAGCTATTTAAGCACCGCTGAGCTGATCTTATTTTATAGTGTGCTTGGATTTGCTGGTGCAGTAAGTGCTTGGTTTTTAAAAGATACCTAGACCAAATTATTAAAAAAGCGCATAATCACACTGATTTAATTCCAAAAAGGACTTACCATGAAAAAGAGAGTATTTGCACTTTTTACACTACTGACTTTGTCCGCATGTAGCACGAGTGTACCTATTCGTAACTTTGACTCTAACCCCGTACCTACAGTTGCCAATAAAAGCCATGACCTTAAAAGTATCGAGAACGATATACTCAAGGCATGTATGAAGCTTGGATGGACATGTCGTGCAAATCAAGAAGGTAAGGTTTTAGGCACATTAGATATTCGAAAGCACCAATTACGAGTTGAAATTAGCTTTAATGAAAAAGAATATTCTATTGATTACAAAGACTCTATCAACCTAGATTACGATGGTAAGAAGATTCACCGTCAATACATCAACTGGGTAACAAACTTGATGCGTAATATTGATGCTGAATTAGCATATCAATAAAAAAGGCGACTTAGGTCGCCCTTTCTTTATGCATTTACTTGTTCAACATAACATTCATAATCATCCCTTCGCTCACAGAAAAACATTCGTTTAAAACGAACAAACGGCTCGATAAATAGCATTATTATTTTTTTTTATACTTTTTTATACTGAGAACAACTTCCTAATTTGCAGGTGTAATGATGAAAAAAGTACTTGTTTTAAATTCTTCACTCAATGGTGAAAACGGTAACTCAACTAAATTAACAAACACATTTGTAAGTCAACTGACTGAACAAGACCAAGTAGCGATCACCGTGCGCGACTTAAGCAGCGACGCTATTGATCACCTTACGCAAACAGAAATGGCTGCATGGATGACTGATGTAAACGAGCGCAGCGATGAGCAAAAAGCACTTGCAGCAATCTCTGACGAGTTAATTGGCGAACTTAACGACAACGATCTTATCGTTATCGGTATGCCAATGTATAACTTTGGTATTCCATCAACGTTTAAAACATGGATTGACCGTATTGCACGTGCTGGTATTACGTTTAAATACACTGAACAAGGCGCAGTAGGTTTGCTTGAAAACAAAAAAGTTGTGGTACTGGCTGCCCGCGGTGGTGTGTACCAAGGTAGTGATATCGACACTCAAACTAAATACTTAAAAGATGTGCTTGGTTTTGTTGGTATGACTGATGTTGACTTTATTTATGCAGAAGGCTTAGCAATGCCAGGCGCAGAACAAAGCTTAGAAGCTGCACAAGAGAATATTAAAAAATTCGTTGCGGCGTTATAAAACGCAACGATTAGAGCGGTCATTCTGGCCGCTTCTTTTTACATAAAACACCTCAGATATAAAGTAATCTAAACCTCTACTCTCTTCGTATTGCTGCATACATAATTAACACAGACAGATAGCAATGCTTAACGCAGTAAAACAAGCAATCAATATTGTTTGGTTCAAACGAGATTTGCGACTTTCAGATCATCAGCCTCTGGCAGAAGCTGCTGCTTCATCTAATCCGTGTCTGTTATTATTTAATTTCGAACCTTTATTACTAAATGACCCTCATTACAGTCATCGTCATTGGCGATTTGTATATCAATCGCTTTGTGACCTAAATGCGCAGTTAAAAAAACAAGATGCTGAAATTGCGATTTATAATCAAGATATGCTCTCTGTGTTTGAATCGCTAGAAAAAGAGTTTGATATTAGAGCCGTTTTTAGCCACCAAGAAATCGGCCTCAAAAATACCTTCGAGCGTGATAAAGCAATAAAAAATTGGCTTTTCACTAAATCTATTCCATGGCATGAAACCCCGCTTGGTGCTGTTATAAGAGCGCGACCAAAACAATTTGATTGGCAAGCTCATTGGCACAGCGTGATGAATCAACCGCTTGTAACGCCAGATTGGCATAACTTTAAAGCCGTTCTACCTGAAAATTATCAAGTTGCTAAATACACTGAGTGCTTATCAGAGCAGGATGAACAGTTTCAATATGGCGGCCCTCATGCTGCCAGAGCCTGTTTACAAAGCTTTATTGAACAGCGTGCTAAGGGCTATCAAAGCGGTATCTCAAGCCCATCAAAAAGTAGAGAGACTTGCTCTCGGCTTTCACCCTATTTAGCTTGGGGAAACCTAAGCCTTCGGCAAGTTTATCAAACCCTAAAGTACTATTTCACAAGGCAGCCCCTAAGCTGGCGTCGCTCATTACATGCGTTTGAATCAAGGCTGCATTGGCATTGCCACTTTATGCAAAAGTTTGAAAGCCAATGCAGTATGGAGTTTCTACCTCAAAACCCTGCTTACCTGCATTATCCTTATCGAGATGATGAACTTGTTACAGAGCACTTAAAACGCTTTGAACAAGGTCAAACTGGTATCCCTATTATCGATGCATGTATGCGCTGCTTGGCAGCAACTGGCTATATAAACTTTCGAATGCGTGCCATGTTAGTGAGTTTTATGACCCATCATATGAACATTCATTGGCACCCTGTCAGTTTAATTCTATCGCGTTATTTTTTAGACTTTGAACCTGGAATTCATTACCCACAAATCCAAATGCAGGCGTCAGTTACAGGGACCAACACCATTCGCTTATATAATCCAATAAAGCAATCTGAAGACAAAGACGCAGAGGGGATGTTTATTAAAACCTGGTGTCCTGAACTTAAAGACTTACCCATAGAAGATCTTCATCAGCCATGGCTACAACCACCGATGGAAGCCCTCTTTAATGACTTTAAACTCGGCGAAGACTACCCAGAGCCCATGGTCGATTTAGAGCAAGCAGCAAAACAAGCTCGGGACCGATTATGGTCTTTTAGAGAACGCGATGATGTGAAACAGGGTACAAAAGTTGTGCTTCAAAAACATGTTAAAAGTCTTAAAAGGCAACGCCATGGCTCATAAAAAGCTTAATTTACCGAGCAAAATTTGCTCTGTCTGTAAGCGGCCTTTTATATGGCGTAAAAAATGGCAGCGAGATTGGGAAAATGTAAAATATTGTTCAGAGCGCTGCAAGCGTGAAGCTAAGCGAAAAATTGGCGTTTAAGTTGCAACTTCTTTAGCAAATCATACTTTTCGGCCTAATACTCTGAAATCATTTCACACTAGCCGAAATTATTTACAAAGGAGATGACGATGACGATTAAAAAAACGGCTCACACAAGTTGGTCTGGCGATATCAAATCAGGCAAGGGTAAAATCAGTACACAAAGTGGCGCGTTAGATAACCAACCTTTTGGTTTCAACACTCGCTTTGAAGACAAGCCTGGCACCAACCCCGAAGAACTCATTGCTGCGGCACATAGCAGTTGCTTTAGCATGGCATTATCACTGGCGTTAACCGACGCTGATTTTGTAGCTGATGATATTACAACCAAAGCAACTGTTAGCCTTGACGAAGTAGATGATGGCTTTGAAGTAAGCCACATTGCACTTGATGTTAGTGCCAAAATTAAAGGTATCTCAGAGGAAAAATTTAACCAGTTGTGCCAGCAAACCAAACAAGGTTGCCCTATTTCTAAACTAATGAATGCAGAAATATCGCTAACAACACAGCTTAACTAAAATAAAGCTTAACTAAAATGAAATAGCCACCTTCTAAGCAAGGTGGCTTTTGTTAATAAAACACTTCATAAAACCTCGACTACGATTTGTTGTGTTTTTTTTATATCTCTTTCGAAATTAACTCTATTCGTATACTTCTAACACTTTATTACAATGCATTAACCAACTTGTTGTACTATGTACCTGAAAGTCAAAGTACCTGAAAATCAAAATACAACAAGGATATGTATGTTTAAACAACTAGCCCCCATTGCACTTGCAACACTCGCCTATTCAAACTGCTCAATAGCAACAGAGCAACAAGTGGGTAAGCAGTGGTTCAACAGTATTGATTACACTTACCTCGAGCATGACGATTATAACTCTGACGGCTACCAATTAGTAAGCCATTACTACTTTGAGGAGCAGCAAAACTCTGGAGTACTCGATGATTATGGCTACCTCGATACAGACTCAAACATCCGAGTAAATTACTTTAATACTGATAGCACTGATTATCTTGGCATGTTTGGTGAGGGGTATTACAAAAACTGGTTTGTTACAGGTGAAATTTACGATATTGATGATGCGGATAACTATACAGTAGGTGTAGGCTACTTATTTGCCGATGCATTAAAAGTCTCTGTAAATAAAAATGAGCGTGAGTATGGTGATGACTATTGGCGTCTGAAAGCCCAGTATAACCACCAAATCAATGAGAAAGATTACCTAGGCTTTACAGCTGAAACAGATGATGAACTCGACTATTGGAACATCTCTGCCAGATACTTTAATCATTTAAGCGGCAGTCAATACATTACTGTTGATGTCGGTCACCAAGACAGTGTTTATGACTCTGCAAGCAATGCCATGTTAAGCTACTATTTTGGTAATCACTATGCCATAGGTGCAGGTATAGATGATTCTGAGTTAGTTTTACAAGGTAAGTACTTTTTTAACGACCAATACTATGTAACTGCTAATTACACTGAAAGAGGCTCTGGAGAGCTTTATAATCTTAGGTTTGTTGCTCAGTTCTAGTCAAAACTCTAAATGAAAACGCCACTTAAAAAAGTGGCGTTTTACGTTTTAAACATTGCGATTACATATTACCAAGCTGCATCATCATCGCTGTATACATTTTTAAGTTAAGCGCAAGCTGCTCTTCGGTGATAAACTCATGCTCTGAGTGGCCAGTGTATTTTTTACCAGGCATTGATGGGCCAAACGAAACCGCATTATCAAATAGCTTTGCATTTGTGCCGCCACCGATTGACACAAACCCTGCGTCTTGGTCACCGCTAAAGTGCTTGAAGATATCTAGGAGTGCTTGTGCATGCGGAGCGCCATCTAACAACATTGGTGTGCCAATCACGATATCCGTGTCTTTTAAAGTCACCTCATTACGTGACTGCCATTTACTCAATGCTTCATTAATTTGCTGCTTGAGCACAGCTTCTTCTTTACCAACGGGGCGACGCATATTAACAGACAATTTAATATCATTACCTTGGCGAGTAAGCACTGTTGGCGACACTGTCATTGGCCCCATAAAATCATGCTCGTAACCAATATCACCAAATTGTGCGCCATATAAATCAAGGCCAATCAACTGGTTAATAAACTCAATTGCTTGACCATCACTGTTATTCTCAAGATCAATCCCTTTAAATACCTCAGCTAAGTGTGCAATGGCATTTTCACCTGACTCAGGCTCAGAGGAATGTGCAGAGGTACCCTTAACTTGCACTAATAAACCGTCAGTTTGCTCTTTAATCGCTACTTTGACGTTTTTAAGTTTCGCTACATTGTCGTGTAATTTAGCCACTGTTGCCGCGTCTGCATTATGTACGAGTACACTCGCATCTTCAGGGATTTGACTAACAAAGGCCCCCCCTTTTAAATCACTCACATATAAACCTGTTTGCGCTGAGGTCGCTGAGAAAGTCGGCGCAATTAAGCTCCAGCCTTTTTCAGCTACAACCACTGGGTATGACGCATCAATGGTTACAGCATATTTTGGCTGCTGGTAAGTTTTCATAAACTCTTGTAATGGTGCCCAGTCAGACTCTTCTGCAAGGTAAACCATAAGCTCAATACGGTTATTTAAAGTAATACCGTTATCTTTAATCGCCTTCATCGCGTGAAGCGCAGTCGCAATCGCTCCTTTATCGTCTTCGGTACCGCGGGCGATGAGCTTGCCAGGCTCTGAGGTTTTGTCCATTTTAAATGGACTTTGCTGCCATTTACTGGCATCTGCAGGTTGTACATCTCCATGAGTGACAATCGTTACTTTGTCGTTTTGATCACCCATACCAATCAGGACGGTGTAACCTAAATCTTGATAGTCAAAACCAAACTGCGCCGCTTTCATTTTTAAAAACGACTTAAAACCAATAAAGTCTGGGTTATCTGGTGTTGCAAGGCCTTCTTTGTTTACCGTAGGGTAAGAGACTAAATTTCCAAGGGTATGTATTTGCGCTTGTTGATACTGTTCTACCGCATAATTTGCCAGCTTTTCACTTTGCTCAGACACAGCTGCCTGACTAGAAAATGCACTTAATAAAAGTGCAGCAAGTAATGAATGTTTCAAGATAAGCTCCAGAGTTTTAAAGGTTTTTAGAGAGTACGTTTTAATTGTAACGGTTATAGCTCTGACATGAAATCTCTTATTTAAGCAAAAAGTGTCGGCTTAAAATTAATTACAAGGTACAATGTCGACTCACCCCATTTTATTGTTTGTTGACCCCATGAATCGTAGAAAAAAGATCTTCACTAAACTTAAACAAAAAGATAAACGCGCCAATGAGAAACTGCATAAAAGCAACAAACCTGCTTATGTGTCAAAAGCAGAGCGCGAAAAGCGAGCACAGCAAGAAGCTGAACAAGAAAGTTAAAAAGTTATCGTCGGCGCGATTTTACATCGCGCAATATGCGAAATTCCCCATATTATCCGTAGGCGTCACGCTTGCTTGGCGCGTTTTAAAAGCCACGCAAAACATAAACCTTCGCGCGAAATAAATTTCACGCTTACTTTTCACACTCATTCACAAAAAGAGCTTCACATAGTTCCGATTTTTGAGTAATTTAAAATTAATAAAATAACAACAATAAGATACAAGGGAATGAAACGTTTATTGCTGCTTAGCTGTGCGCTTTTATTAAGTGCATGCGCATCTAAAGTTACCAATATTAAAGAAGACCGAGACACGCTATCTAAAGCCGATGAAGGTTATCTACTGATTGGTATAGAAACTAACCGTAGTTTAAAAGCCATTTATATTGATGGTCCAAAGTCAATAGTTCTTACAGCTAAGGATATTCGTAGTGGTAGTAATTATATTTTAGCCAATCTACCACTGGGTGATTACACCATCACTCGGTTAAACTTAAACCGATATTCCTATCTTGAATTTGATAACGATGAAGAAAGTTGGCAATTCACTCTTTCTGCTAAAAAAATTAATTATGTAGGTCATTTAGATATTTCTACGATAGGTTTTTGGTATACTCGCTCTCACATTGTTTTAGAGAACAGAAGCTCTGAAGCACTGCAATACATGGAACAAACCTACCCTTCTATTTTATCTGGTCGTTCGCTAAATTATGGTGGCCCAGGAGAAGACTCCTTCTTTGATTATTTAGAGCAAACATTTTCGCAGCAGGAAGCAAAATAATGAAAAAGCTACTTATCTTATTATTTTTTATCTTTCCTTTGCATGCTGAAATGTTATCAAGTAAAGACTTAATGTATTCGCCCGATCAAAGCCAAGTTATGATCTCGCCCAGTGGCCGATGGATCAGCTTTTTAGAAGCGCAAGAAGATAGAACCAAAACCCTCAACATCATCGATATGAAAACGATGGAAATGTACTATGCAGTTAAACTCAAGGAAAAGGATAATTTTTATAATTATGAATGGCTGAGTAATGACGACATCTTCGTACGTGTGAATGGTGAGTATAACTCAAACTATAGCGCAGTAATCAATGTCACAGAAAGTGAAGAAAAGCCAAAGTTCGAACAGCACAGAGTAACAACCAAAGGATACATAGTCGATAGGTTATCAAACGATTCTGAACACATTTTATTCGCCAAACCAGGTAAAAAGAATACGTTTCTTTATAAGGTACCTCTGGATATTTTATACGAAGATAACCTAAGCTCTTTCTCCCCCATTGAGAAAGGTTTAAAAGGCGCTAGCAACTATTTTTTTGACGAGCATAAGCAGCAATTATTCACTGCTCAATTTGATATTGACGAAAAAAGCTTACAGTTCTTCTATAAGGTTATTGGTAATGAGAAGTGGATACCCCTTTTTACACTCACCGACGCAGATTATCAGTTTTTACCTATTGGATTCACTGACCAAAATCACCTAGCCGTCATTACCAACAAAAATACAGATAAGAGCCAAGTAAGCCTCTTTAATATCAACACGCAAGAAATCACCGACACTCTTTATCAACATCCCAAATATGACATTCAGTCAGCAGAACTTGGTGATAATGGCACATTAATCGCCGCCTCGTATATCAAACATGGTAAATATACGACTGACTATTTTGTAGATACATATAAACAGTTACATAGTAAAGTTGCTGAAGCTTTAGGAGATGAGCAATTCTTCTGGGTAAATAGCTCATTAGACGGAAAAATTCATATTCTTTACAACCATTCCTCAACGATTCCAGGTAAGTACTTTTTATACAGAGCTGAAGCTAACCAAATTGAATTATTATTCTCTACCGATAAAAATAAAGACGCAACGTACGCTAAAACATCGTTTTTTAACTTTAAAGCTTTTGATGGGACTAACCTTGAAGGTTATTTAACCAAACCTATAAACAACGACAAGCAAGTACTATTAGTGATGCCCCATGGTGGCCCGATTGGTATTCGTGAAAGTGATGAATTTAACCCTGAAGTACAATACCTTGCCTCTCGTGGCTTTACCATTTTACGTGTTAATTTCAGAGGCTCAGCGGGGTTTGGTAAAGAGTTTTTAGAAAGCGGTGTTGGTCAATTTGGTAATCTCATTGAACAAGACATTTCTGCCGCAGTAGCACATATTCGTTCACAACATAGCTTTAAACATATCTGCTCTATTGGCGCAAGCTATGGCGGTTACTCTGCGGTTATGTTAGCAATTAAACACCCTGATATTTATGAATGCGTGATTGCAAGTTTTGGTATTTATGACTTACCTCTACTCTATAACGCAAGTAATATCGCCTTAACTAAAGATTATCAAGAGCTTATAAAGCGTACGGTTGGTGAATATAGCCAAGATTTAAAAGATATTTCGCCCGTATATCAGGCTACATCTTTAAAAGCCCCAGTGCTTATTATCGCTGGCAAACAAGATGAAATATCTGGCTTTGAGCAAAGTAACCGCTTTTACTATGTTTTAAAACGTTTAGGCCATGATGTAGAAAAAGCGTTTTTCGAAGGCTCTAGGCATGGTCATCAGAATTGGTATTACGATCAAATAGAAGCAGCCTTAGCCAACGACTTTATTGAGAGAAAACTCAAGCTTAACAGTGCATTGACTCACTATAGAGAATCAGAGAAAAAAACAGTTCAACATGATGCAATATTGTTAGCTGATACTTTTGACAGTAAAGCAATAGAGACTGATCGTAAAAAAGATAGCTTTAAATACTACCAATTGGCAGCCAACTTAGATCATGATCGAGCAATATTCAATGTCGGTAGTTATTATCATCGTGGTGATGATAGACTGGTCGATATTAAAAAAGCTATTGAGTATTACAGCCGCTCGGCGGATTTAGGCTATGTAAATGCTAAAGAAAGACTAAGTTTTATTTATTCTTACAGCTTACTTGTGGAGCCTGACTTTAAAAAGGCTCAAAAGTACTCTCAAGAGCTTTATGATAAAGAACAAACAGTTAAGAACGCATTTAACTTAGCAGTCGTCTATTGCATTGCTGATAATAAGTTTAGAAATACAGAAAAATGTCTTAGTTTAATTGAAGAGTATGCTGAAAAAATTGACAGTAACTCACAGGGAGATATTAGAGAGCAGATAGCCCTGCTAATGCTGGAAGGTCAATATTCAGCTCAAGAACTGGAAAGAATTCAGAAAGTAATTGAAAAACTGTATGGGCTTGATTATCCAAATACAATATTGGAGTTAGAACGGACTGGGTTATTTAAACTAGTTTTATCTGAAAAATTTAATGGCCGTTCTAGTATTGAACAACTCAATAAGGATACGGAATTTTCATATACACTGAACGAAAAACAGCGCTTTGGAATTCAGTTTTCAATGAACCGTGAAGGTATTGATAACCGAAAAGATCGCTTGGTTGTATTTACAAAATGGCACTTCAAACCAAACTCTTCTGAAGAAAATGACTATGTGTATTACCAAACTTTATGGGGCAACCCTCTTGATGAATGGTCTACTTACCGCACTTTAGATGAAACATCGACTCCAGGTACTTGGACATTAGATGTGATGGGCGCAAACCAACAATTGCTATATCAAAACACCTTTAAAGTGACGGCTATCAACTAAACTCAAAATGCGCAATTTCAATCAGGTAGGTACTTTTAAGTGATGGCACACTGGCCTCACTTCTGAAAAGCATTAACGAGTAACCATGAAAACGAAGCAACAACAACGTATTGAGCTGGCCTGTGATTATATAAGCCAACATCTCGATGAGTCTCTATCACTGGAAAAATTAAGTGAGGTGGCGTGTTGCTCAAAATATCATTTTCATCGTTTATTTGTTGCTGGTGTAGGCATAAGCATCACAAAGTATACGCAACTTGCTCGCTTAAAACGCGCCTCATTTCGGCTCGCGTTTGAGCAGCAAATAAAAATTATCGACATCGCTCTAGAGGCACAATTCGATAGCCCTGAAGCATTTAGCCGTGCTTTTAAGCGCACTTTTACGCAGTCGCCTAGCGAGTTCAGAAGCAAACCAAACTGGCCTAATTGGCACACACAGTTTGAATTTTCATTACCTGACAAAAAGGTTTGCCCTATGAATGTAAACATTGTTGATTTTAAAGCACAGCCGGTGGCGTTACTTACTCACCAAGGTTCTGCAAATACACTTATGAATACCGCCGCAAAATTTATTGAGTGGCGTAAAGAATCTGGTTTTTCACCCGTTAAAACCAGTCGCACTTATGGGATCCCGTATAGCGACCCTGCCACGACTGAAGATCATGCATTTCGTTTTGACTTTGCAGGCAGTATCACACGTCCTATAACAGAAAATTCGCAAGGTGTGCGAAATGGTGAAATTCCAGCAGGTCGCTGCGCAGTAGTGCGCCACAATGGTTCTCACGATACTATTAGCGATATGGTTTACTACTTGTATCGTGAATGGCTAGTGCAAAGTGGTGAAGAAGTTCGTGATTTCCCGTGTTTCTTTCATTACCTCAACCTCATCCATGAAGTTGATGAATGCGACTTGCAAACAGATATTTATTTGCCGATTAAGTAACACGAGGCGTGTAAGCAGGTTGTAGGCGCGATTTTACATCGCGCAACACGCGCAATAAATTTCACGCCTACAAATATAAAATCCCTTCCCTAAAACCGATAACTAATGCTGGCATTATACGAGCGGCCTTGCCCTGCAAGCTGCTCAAAACCCTTACTCATATCTTGCTTGTAATTAGCAATACTCACCCCACCGAGTGGCTGTTGGTAGTATTCATCAAGTAAGTTAGTAATTGCCAACTTAAAGGTTAAATTTTGCCATGTTTTCTGACTTGAGATAGCCAATAACTGATAGCTGTCGGTTTTATTTTCTAAACGACGCTCATCAACATTGGTTTTACTATCAACCCACTGCCAGCTCAATGCGTTTTGCCAACCTTTGTATTCGTGCTCCACACTCAGCTTAGTGTTTAGTGGCATGATTTGATATAAGTCTTCATTACTATCATCACGTTCGCCATGACTACTGGTTAATGAGCCTTTTAATTGCCACTTTCCTGCTTGCTTTGAATTATGAAGCTCAACTAATCCAGCAAGTTTAGCGCCATAAAGTGTGGCATCTAGATTCGTAAACGTCAGAATATTGCGTTCTGTATGCGCCATGTCGGTGCGGTTAAAGCTTTTAGTTACCTCAGCATCAATGTAATCACTTACTTGCGTGTACCAGATGTTTGCTGTTATTTGCCAACTATCGTCTTTAGCGAGCTTAGTGTAGCTAGCGCTCAAAGTATGAGCCGTTTCGGCTTCTAAATCTGGGTTACCAATATAGCCGTTACCATCACCAAACCAACCGATCATGGTGGTTGCCATCGTACCAACACCCCAGCTATAACGCTCATATAAATTGGGCGCACGGTTTTTGCGTGCAAGGCCAAATTGCAGCTCATCGTTGTTAGTTAATTGGTAGCGCGCAAGGAGGCTCATATCAACCAAGGTGTCGTCACGTTTACGGTCTAATTGGTTAAATTCCATCGCCGCTTGCGCATCGGTTTTCGACATATGCATCATCGAGCCCATACGACCCATGCCGCCTTCGTTATAAGCCTGTACATCACCTGTATTAGTTGTTACTTGCTCAACACGCACACCTGCCGATAACCACCAAGCTTGGTTGACTTGATTTTGGTACTCAGCAAATGCCCCTAGGCGATCGCGTTTTCCTCCATTGATATTAATGTATTCGTTCGGGCCCATCATCATTGACCCTGCAACCGCAGGCCACCAATCATCAATACGATAATTATAATACTCTTGTCCTAGCATCAATGATGATTGCTTTGTTAAGTCAGTGCGCCAATGTATTTGATAACTGTAGTCTTTAGCATCTGTATTCATTGGCATCATGCCTGTTTTTTCTGCACTAAAAAAACCCATTTCGTGCTTCACATCATGATAGTTCACTTGCACATGTAAATGACTGTCTGTAAGTTCGCGCTGATACTGAGCAACTAATCCGTAACTGGTGTTATCGGTCATATCCATGTATTGATTGGGAAAGCCTTGGTAGGGAATTTTTTGATGGCTTAATTTAACGACAAGTTGCTGTTTATTGTCACGAACAGCACCCGTTAGGGCATGATTTTGCACACGATATAAAGTATCGAGTACGCGGTCACCATGACCATCATCATAGCTATTGGCATCTTCAAAGCTGCCTTGATAAGACAGGCTAAACTGTTTACTTGTAAGGCTTGCACCTAGGCCATACGCTTGGCTGTCGTTAACACTTTTGTACTGAGCGGTAACATAACCTGCACGCCAATTAAGTGAGTCTGTATCGCTAAACTCGAGGGCAATCGTGTTTACCCTAATAACACCAGCAATATTATCGCCACCACTGCTCACCGGCGATACACCTGCAACCACGCTGTAAGACGAAATTTGATTCGCCGACACGTAAGATAATGGCGGGTTCATTTGATTAGCACACGCCGCAGTGACATCAGCACCATCAACGAGTACTTTAACTCTATCGCCCATCATGCCATTCATAACAGGTAAGTTAGACACCCCACCTGCCGCTGAAAAATCAACGCCTAAATCAGATAACAATGAATCGGCAGAGCCAACGAGTTGATGATTATTTTGGGTATGACCTTGTACTTCAATTACTTCAATCGAATCATCAGCAAAAACCGAAATACTTAAAACACAGCTAAGTGCAGCTGCAATTTTAGAAAATGAAAAACCAGGACGAGAGAGTTGCGTGTTCATAAATCTTTAAAAATAAGATAGTTAATTAATAAGTGGATTATAAAACTCATTAATTAGTCTGAACACGCGACATATTGTCGCACCCAGTGCGCAGGGGTCAAAATATTAGCGCAGCACAACCAAAGGAATACGGCTATCTTCAAGCATTTTTAGCGTCGTGCTGCCTAAAAAGAATTGTCGCCATTTAGAGTGACCAAATGCCCCCATCACCATTAAATCAACGGCGTGATCACTTTTATAACGCCATAACGCCTCGTATACATCACCATCAAGCATTCGGGTTCTAACATTAAAACCATGCTCAACCAGCCTTGCCGAGGCTGTATCTAGCTTGTCTTGGCATTGACCGTCTTGTTTATCAACCATCACTAAATGGCAATCTAACCCTGTTAAAATCCCCCCGTTAATAATCTGTGTTATTGCTTTGTCTGTATGTTCGCTACCATCATAGGCAAACATAAAATTAGTTGGCTCATGGAAGTGTGGCGGCACTATCGCAACGGGTGTATGCACTTGGCGAATTAAAGTTTCGATATGTGAGCCTAATACTTTAAAGTCATCATAGTGGCCCTTGCCAGAACGGCCAATAATCATCACCCTTGCATCGTCTTCATTATCAAGTAAAGCGTCCACTAAACTCATAGAAAACTGCTGATGCTCAACCGCAGTCATTCCTGCATGTTGTGCTTTTTTTACCGCTTCTTCAAGCAGCAGCTTGCCATGCTCAGAAGCCATTTTGTTGCGTTCAACTTCCAGTTTTGTCAATTGCTTAAGTAAGGACGTTTGCGACCCTAAGCCAATAATCGCGGTTAGATCATCACGGCCTTGTGGCAAAGGGGGCTCTAAAGCATGTAAAAAGTTAACTGGGTAATCAGTACGCTTGGCTATCCAAATAGCAGCTTCTGTCACTGCATTGGTCATACATGAACCATCGATACAAGCAAATATCTTTTTCATTATGCTCTCCTTCAAAACCAAGCCAGTAAAACCAAGTATAGTCGGCTTTTTATATGTATTTATTTTGAACAGCAAAGACTTAAGAAGTTCAGCTTAATTTCTTATAACAAACAAATGTAGAACGTTCCAAAAAATACTATATCAGTATCGTTAATTTGTATTACAATAGCAATGGGCACACATCTCATACCAGAACAGCCTACTGTTGCTGGCGTTTTCAAAATCAATTTTTAAAGGATCTCCATGACTACCGTAGCCAATAATCAAGGCAACGTAAGCACGTTTACCATTCTGATAGTACTGGCTTTGGGCACGTTTATTTTAGGCTTGTCTGAATTTTCTATGATGCCAATGCTGCCCCTGATCAGCGAAACATTTTCATCAACGCCCGCACAAAGCGGTTATGCCATTAGTGCCTATGCAATTGGTGTCGTTGTGGGTGCACCACTTTTTATGATCACCACAGCAAATATGCGTAAACGTAATGCGCTCTTGATGTTTGTCAGTATGATGTTTTTATTCAATGGCTTAAGCGCTTTTGCAAACTCACTCGAACAGCTGATTTTATTTCGTTTTTTGAGCGGTTTACCACATGGTGCATACTTTGCCGCGGCTATTTTACTCGCCGCCGACATTGCCCCTGCCGACAAACGCGCAAGCTTTATGTCAAAAGTATTTATGGGCTTAACCGTTGCAACAATTGTCGGTGTGCCTATGGTTACCCTCGTTGGGCAAAACTTTAGTTGGCGTTATTGCCTAGCAGGTACTGCCTTACTCGCTTTAGTGGCTTTGGCACTCATTGTTAAGTACGTACCCAACGTAAAAAATACGACACCCACGTCGATTTTAGATGAACTCAGTGTGCTTAAAAATAAGCTGGTGTGGACGATTCTAGGTATCATTATTATTGGTTTTGGTGGCGTATTTTGTGTTTACACCTACATAGCCGACACTATTTTAGTGGTGACTCACACACCAGCTTACACGATTTCTATTGCCATGATTATGTTTGGAATTGGCTGTACTTTAGGGAACTATATACTGGGTAAAGCCGCTGACCGCTCGCCATTAAAAACCACTGGGGCAGCGCTAATTGGTGCTGTTGTATTTGCAGCCAGTTATGTGAGCGCCAGCCACAATATTTGGCTGTTATATGCGGTTATTTTCTTTATTGGCTTTAGCGTTGGTTTAGGTACTGTGATCCAATCGCTGTTAATGGATGTATCACCACAAGGCCATGCAATGATAGGCGCACTCGTGCAATGTGCGTTTAATACAGCCAATGCCATTGGTCCTTGGCTTGGCGGTATGGCCATTGCCGAAGGCGCACTGCCAAGCCAAACAGGCTATGTATCTGCGGCGCTCTTTTTGGGTGGCTTTTTAATGTGGTCATTAAGCGCGATACAAATGAAAAAGCTACGAGTCGAAAGTTAGCAAAAAATGTAGCTGCGATTTTATATCGTCCAGAGAAATGGCGTTTAACAAGAATGCTTTAACATTCGCTGTTAAACGCCACCTACTGCTTGCAACACCTTTATTCATCCTGAAATATCTCTTCGATACTTAAGTTAAACAAACGTGCGGCTTTAAATGCCAGTGGCAAACTTGGGTCAAATTTACCTTTTTCGATGGCATTCACTGTTTGCCTTGATACATCGAGTAATTCGGCTAATTTTGCTTGGGTGTAGTTATGCTCAGCACGCAGCACTTTCAAGCGGTTTTTCATGCTTCATCCTCGTCATTTAACTGCTTATTCATAACTAAAATGCACACTAAATAGGTCACGCCCATAAACAAAACTAAATGTGAGATATCTTCGTTAAAATGCACTAATCCGCTCGATTGTAACAACGAATAGGCTAACCCAAATACCAAGCTTGCACCTAGTGTGATCCCCATGGCATTGAGTTGTACCCGTTGCTGTAATTCATCCATGCCCTGAAGCTGTCGCTTGTTTGCTAAAATCATCATCACGCCAACAAGTATATTTATAACGATTGCGGCAACAGTTATCACCGTTTGATCTTGCCATAAAAAATGCGGCCCAAACGAGGCAATAGCAAGCGTTAGCAACCACGCTACCGTCCACTTAGCAAGGTTTAAAGTATTTTGTTTATTGCGCTGTTTAAATGTTAATCCTGTTTGATTCATTATTCTCACCTTAAAAGTAAAGTTAACTTGACTAAAGATTAACCTACAAAAACAAAAAGTCAAATAAACTTTACAAAAAGTTTTATAAACACGACATGTAAAGATTTTTTTAGTTTCAAAAAAGACAACAGACTTGCTGTTAAACTCATAATATTGTATTAATCTAGAATTACCTGAACAGAATCTGAATCTGTCCATCCGATAATAATAAAAAGAAGATAAACTATGAGTACGGCGCTGTTTTTTGTTGGCGAATGGCAAGTTACCCCAAGCACAAATTCAATACGACGTGGCGAACAAGTCAAACATCTTGAACCAAAAGCGATGGATGTATTATTGCTGTTGTGCGAAAAACAGGGTGAACTGTTAACCAGCGAAGAAATTATCAGCCACTGCTGGCCACATGTAGCGCTTGGCGATAACCCGCTACACAAGGTAATTACGCAGCTTCGTAAAGCATTCGACGACAAAGCCAGTAACCCGCAGTACATCGAAACCATTCGTAAGCGTGGTTACCGCGTAATTGCCAATATAAACTTCCCCCTTGATGAAGAGCAAAAAGCCAGCCAAACAGCTTGGCAAGGTGACTCGCCTTTTGTTGGGTTAAGTGCTTTTTCGCCTGATCAAGCAGGAGTATTTTTTGGTCGCAACAAGCAAATAGAAACCTTATTACAGCGAGTATCTGCACAGATTCAATTTGGCCGTGCCTTTTGTTTAATTTTAGGTTCGAGTGGTTCAGGAAAGTCATCCCTTGTAAACGCGGGTGTATTACCTGCCTTAATGAATACCAGTGGCTATGATGGCATACGTGTTCATAGTTACTGCCAATTAGACTTTGCCGATGTAAATAAAGACCGCTTATTGCTAGATTTAGCCTCTACCCTGCTCGATTTAGAAATAAACGATGCCCCAGTGCTCAGTGATATGAGTGCTGAAACACTGTGCGAGTTATTAACCTCACAACCAGAGCATATTATTAGTCGCTGCAAAGCTGCACTGGCTGAGCTTAATAATGAACACACCAAACCCTACTTATTTTTATTTATTGACCGCTTAGAAGTTTTATTATCATCGCCTTTGTTCACAAATGACGAACGCAGTCAGTTTTTAAAACTCATAGAATGCTTAGCAACCAGTGACTGTATAATCATTTTTAGCGCTTGCCGTAATGATTTTTACCCGCAAGTGGTGAGTCAACCAAGTTTAATGGCAGGTAAAGCCAATGGCGCACATTTTGATTTATTAGCACCCACACGCTCAGAGCTAAAGCAAATGATCCGCTTGCCTGCACTTGCAGCGGGTTTAAGTTGGCAAACACACCCAGAACATCACACCCCCCTTGATGAGCAGCTGTGTAATGACACCGCCAATAACCCTGATGCACTGCCTATGCTGCAATACACCTTGCAGCAGCTGTATTTGCAGCGCAGCCCAGACAGCGAACTGCTATTTTCAGAATACCAAGCCCTAGGCACCATTGAAGGAGCGATTGGCCAAAAAGCCGAGCAGGTATTCTGCCAATTACCCAATGAGCAACAAGCAGAACTTGCCGTTGTGCTTTCAAGGCTGATCACGCTAAACCCAGACGGCGAAACACTCACCAGCCGCGCGGCACGTTGGAGCGAGCTTACAAACCCCGCACAGACTAAGCTTGTGCAAGCCATGGTCGAGAGTCGTTTGTTTGTATCGCACCTTAAAAATGAACAAGCCTGTTTTAGCCTTGCCCACGAAGCGCTGCTGCGTCATTGGCAGCGCGCTATCGACTGGGTAGCTGTGCATCAACAAAGCTTAGCGATAAAAAGCCGTGTGCAACTTGCCACCGAGCGATGGCTGCTTGAACACAAACACACCGACTTCCTACTAGCGCAAGGTAAACCCTTACAAGAAGCACACAGCCTTGTGAGTAACCCTATGTTTAGCTTGTCGAACGATGAACTTGCTTTAATAAAAGCCTCTAATAAAAAAGCAAAACGTAAAAAGCGTGTGTTACAAATCACGGCAGCAACACTTGTGTGCTTAACCTTTATTGCTACATTTATGAGCGTGCGTAGCTACCACGCTGAGCAAGTAGCAAAACAAAAACGCCAAGAAGCTGAGAGTTTACTGGGTTTTATGGTCGGTGAATTTGCCGACAAACTCAGAAGCGTTAAGCGCATGGATTTATTGGATGGTATTAGCAATAAGGCTCTTGAGTATTTTTCCAATCAAGATGAAGAAGCAGCGTCATTATTTGACTTTAGCGATAAACAAGCTCAGTTTAATAACCGCTTTCAGTACGCTCAAACCTTAGAGGCCATGGGCGAAGTCGCCTACTCGCGCGGCAAAACCGACGAAGCCTTTACCGCCTTTGAAAATGCGCGAACGCGCCTAGAATCTTTACTAAAAATTCAACCCAATAACCTTGATTTACTGATGCTCGCAGGGGCTAATGCATTTTGGCTGGGGCAGTTACATTATGATAACCTTGACTACCCTGCTACAGAGCCTTGGTTCAAACGGTATCAAGAATACAGCGAGCGAATGTACGCGTTAGCACCCAATGACTTTAATTCCATTGTAGAGTTATCTTATTCACATAACTCGCTTGGCTCACTGTATTTGAAACAGTTAAACTTTATACCTGCCAAACAAAGCTTTATTAAATCCTTAGACCTAAAAAACAAAGCACTTGAGCTTAAACCAAACAATAAAAACCTATTACGAGATAAGGCTGATACTCTCAGTTGGATTGCTAGCACAGAAGAAAATCTAGGTAATCTAAACGAAGCATTAAACATGTTAGAGCAAGCGGTTATCCAACTAAACTCAATGATTGAACTCACACCTACAAATGCAAGCTTACAAAATCTATTAGCTAATACCTATATGCAACAAAGCTATCTTTTAAGTTATTTCCCAGAAAAACGTAGCGCTTATTTAAAAGCTGAAAAAGCGGCTAACATTATAAATAAAGCTCGTCTGCAAGATCCCGAAAACAAATACTTCAAACGTAAATATTATAGAGCTATTTCATATCAATTGATGCTACTAGAAAAAAGCATCAAAAGTAATAAAATAGATGGGATAAGGAATTACATTGATATAAATGGGTTTTCTAATTTAGAAGTTGTGAATATGCAAATTAGTCTAATACATTACTTCATTAATCGTAACAATTTAAATAAAGCAGAAAGCCTTTTAAAAAAATTAGAAAGCAGCACTGAATTTAAAGAGAGGATTAATAACACCTCAAAGATGGAAAACTTCTCTGAATTTATAAAAATAACCTTGATAAAAGCAAAGCTTGCAAAGGACAAAGAAATTAGAAAAGCTAACTGTAAAAATATTATTAGCTCTATAAAAAAAAATAACAATGGCAGTAAAAGCATTAAAATAGTCCACCCTCTTCTACAAGCTTATACCTGCTTAGAAAAAGAAAGTGAAATTAGTGAAATTAGAAATAAACTAATCGAGTTAGGTATTACTAACTTTAAACTATAAAACGCAATTAGAAGGTAACAACATGCGCGAAAATCAAACTTACAACTTTACAGTCAACATTTCACTTAACAGTAACAATGAGGCGGTATTTACGTATTTTCAAAATGGCCAAGAAGTTTCAGGTGGTGGTACTGTTAAAGAAAGAAACAGCCTTGGAATATATACTTTAGATGAGGCAACTATTGCTAAAGGTTTTCAATTTACGGGAGCAAGGTTTTCAAATCTTGAAGGTAACTGTGTTCAAGACTTTAGCTATGAAATTATTGATAATGGTCAAAGTATTCATATTACAGACGCTGATGATAATAAAGGAATAGTTTGTATGATTTTTAATGTTGAATGCAACGGTGTAAACTATGAAAGTACAGATCCACAAGTAGAAAATGATAGAGAAAACTAAAATCATGTTGTTAAAGGCTCTTTAGAATGAGCCTTTTATTATTTTAAAACAACAACTTAAAACCAGAAGATTACCGGAAGGTTTATTTGCACTTTTTTAAGTAACTTTATAGACACCAAAAACGTTTGCATTGGCAAAAAGGAACGAGTGTGTCTATTTCCAACAACAAAAATAAACAAACAAGCAAAATCACAAACCACGCAGGGGGGGCGTTACCTAACTCTATAAACTCAGATCAGCTCGCTTTAATTGCACAAATGTTTCAACACATGGCTGAGGGTGTTTTTATCATCAATGGTCAAGGCACGTTTGAATTTGCCAACCCGATGGCTGCGCAACTTTTTGGTGATAACCAAGAGGCGTTAATTGGTCAAAACCTATTGCATTACCTGCACGATACCGACCGCGATAAATATATGTATACCCTACTAAGCTGGTTAGATCATAAAGACTCGCCAATTAGTTTAGGGCCAAACGAAGTTAAAATTAATCGTGCCGACAATAAAACACTTGATGCTGATTTATGTATATCAAGCTTACCTAAAAATATCGCTATTGCAGATAATTTATTTATTTGCGTTTTACATGATTTATCATCACATAAAGAGCAATATAACCGCTTAATAAAACAAGCCACAACCGATCACTTAACAGGCCTTGCAAACCGCCTTACTTTGGAAGAATCATTAAAAAAACATTGGCAAGAAAGTGTGCAAACAAATCAGGCTATTAGTACTATATTAATTGATATTGATTATTTTAAACTATTTAACGATCGATTCGGTCATGTTAAAGGTGATAAGTGCTTACAAAAAGTAGCGAGTATAATTGCCGAGTCACTGCCCTCTCATGACTGTTTAGCAGCGCGTTACGGTGGTGAAGAATTTGCCGTTATATTACCAAGGTGTCAAAAAGACACAGCCGCAGCAATTGCAAAACATATTCAAATTAAAATCAATGCAATGTCATTTACAGATATAGGTTTGCCCAGTGATTTTAGAATAAGTGTAAGCCAAGGCATTGCGTGTGAATTTAATAACCAATACCGTACATCAGAGGCGTTAATTTGCGCAGCCGATACCGCGTTGTACCGTGCCAAAACAGAGGGACGCAACAAGATCAGCATTAGCGCGTAAACACATAATTAACAACGTAAAAAACTAATTAACAAGTCGCGTTAGTTACACATATACTATACTTTTATGTTATTTGTTTGTTCCCATTATACGTTTTACACTGCGCTAAAATAGATAAGTCAGATGGAAATCAATAATGGCATTATTCAATAAATTACCTTTGCAACTTGCAATCGCAAGTACGCTTGCTGCATCAGTGACAGCAATCGCTGCTGAGCAACCTACTGAAAATACAGCAAAAGATATTGAAGTTATTTCAGTGACGGGCACACGTCGTAGTTTACGTAGCTTGTCAGAAAGTACTGTTCCGGTTGATTTATTAACAAGCCGCGACTTAGCAAGCACAGGTCAGCTTGAAATTAGCCAAGTACTTGCCTCTCAGTTGCCTAGTTTTAACTACCCAAGTGCAACCCTTGCCGATGGTACTGACCACGCAAAACCTGCTGTATTACGTGGCCTTGCACCTGATCACACTCTGGTATTAATCAACGGTAAACGCCGCCACGCGGGTGCCCTATTAAACTTAGGTGGCACAGTGGGCCGCGGTTCAACGGCGGTTGATTTAAATAATATTCCTACCTCAGCAATTAAACGCGTAGAAGTACTGCGTGATGGCGCTGCCGCGCAATATGGTTCTGACGCCATTGCTGGGGTAATTAACATTGTACTAAAAGATGCCGACGAAGGCGGTAGTGTAAGCTACACCTATGGTGAGTACGACACACAAATGGCAGGCTCGCCACAGTTATTAGGCACAAGCGCAGATAGCGAAGGCAACTTAAGCTTTGCAAAAGGCGCTGACCGCAAATTAAACGATGGTATTTCGCGCACCGCAAGTGCTAATGCGGGTTTCTCATTTGCAGATAATGGCTTTATTAATATTTCAATTGAATCGCGTAATAACGAGCCAACTAACCGCTCAGGTATTGACCAGCGTGAACAATATAGCCGCGATGTAAACGGTAACCTAGACCCACGTGAATTCGACTTTGACCGCTACAACCACCGTTTTGGTAAAGCCGATATCGAAGATATCGCCCTATTCTATAACCTAGGTTATGAGTTTAACGACACGTTATCGCTTTATTCATTTGCTAGTTACTCAAACCGTAAAGGTAATTCGGCTGGTTTTTACCGCCGTGCGAAAGACTCTCGTAACTTACCTGAAGTATATCCTGACGGTTTCTTGCCACAAATTGATACCGACGTAGATGACTACTCATTTGCTATTGGCCTGAACGGCGAAACCAATGAGTGGACATGGGATCTAAGCAGCAACTATGGTCGTAATGACTTTGGTTTAGGTGTTAGCAACAGTTTAAACACGTCAATGGGTGTAAATAGCCCAACAGAGTTTGATAACGGTGCGCTTGTGTATGAGCAATACTTAGTTAACATGGATGCCAGCAACACGCTTGATTTAGGCTTACCTGACGATGTGTTTGTCACCATTGGTGCAGAGTATCGCCACGAAAACTACCAGATTAAAGCAGGTGAAACAGCTTCTTATATCACGGTACTTGATGATGCAGGTAACCCTGTTGCTGCCGGTGGTGCACAAGTTTTAGCAGGCTTTTCACCTGACAGTGCAACTGATGAAAGCCGCCATAATGTCGCTGTATTTGCTGAGTTTGATACCTACCTTACAAGCGACTGGAATGTAGTTCTTGCTGGCCGCTTTGAAGATTACAGTGACTTTGGTAGTACTTTTACATCAAAACTGGCTTCTCGTTACAGCGTGAATGAATCATTGTCTCTACGTGGTGCAATTAGTACTGGATTTAGAGCGCCGTCACTTGCACAAACGTCTTACAAATCGGTAAGCACGGTATTTGAAAATGGTATTCCAAGTGAAGTTGGTTTGTTCCCTGTTGATGAACCTGCGGCGCGCGCATTGGGTGCTCGTGACCTTGATGCAGAAGAATCAGTTAACATGACTGCGGGCTTTATCTTTACGCAAGGTAACTTTAGTTTAACGCTTGATGCATATCGCATCGACATTGATGACCGTATTGTGTTGTCTGAGAACTTAAGTGGCCCTGCCGTCGAGGCTATTTTAGCCGAGGCCGGTGAGCAAAATACTCAACGTGTTCGCTACTTCACCAATGCCATTGATTCACGTACGCAAGGTGTTGATATTGTTGCAACCTATTCATTAGGTTTAGAAAACTACGGTGACTTACGCTTAAGTGCAGCTGTTAACTTTAATGACACCGAAGTTACTCATGTTAAAGAAAACCCTGCTGAGCTTGAAGCCCTTGGTGATAGCTACGAATACTTTGCGCGTCGTGAAATTACCCGCTTTGAAGAAGGCACGCCAGCAAATAAATGGAACTTGTCTGCAACATGGGACGTTGAAAACTTCCAAACAACACTTCGCGCCACGCGTTACGGCGAAGTGGTGGATACATCAAGCACACCAGAAGGTGATGAAGTCATTGATGCAAAATGGATCACTGATTTAGAGGTGGCATACCGCCCATCTGCACAATGGAAATTTGCTGTTGGCGCAAACAACTTATTTGATCAGTACCCACAAGATACTGTAAGCAACATAGGTTACAGCGACTTTAATCAAATTTTCACTTATAGTGCGTTTACACCTTATAGTTTAGATGGCCGTTTCATCTACGGTAACATCACTTATAACTTCTAAAAATAATCGGTGCTGGCTTAGGCTAGCACCGCTTCCTTATAAAAATATAACTCGTTTAACCAACTTTTTTCACACTTGCTGCGACTAACTTAATAACGCAACCCATTAAGGACAGCATTATGAATTTAGTACGCATCACAGCATCAGCTCTATTTGCCGCAGCCACCACTGCCTGTATTGGTCTTTCTAACGCAAGCACAACAATTGACGATAACAACTACCGTGTTATCACCTTTAAGGACTGTAAAAAAGTGCATGAAGGCACGTTAAACAATGAGCAAATCGCCGCCTATCAACAATTAAAGCGTGAGCAAGAAAAACTTGAATCACTGGAGCTTCCCCTCACTGAGATGGAGCAGCAAGTCACAGAATATTCACAGCAAATAGAAGCAATTACAGTAAAGGCCGTGGTAGAAGATGAAAACCACCTAAGAATCAACAAAGATTTATTAAAAGAGCAAGATGAATTAACTCATAAACTTGATTCGCTCATTGCTTCTCATGATGCCGACTTTAAAGCGTTAAATGAGCAAGCTAAACAAATGGAAAAAGCGGCTAAGTTATTTGATGAGGCTATGAAACCTATGATGCAGCAGGGTGAATCGACTCATTTGCAAATTTTAGCGCCAGGCGAAGCTGAAAAATCAGGCTGTTTTTACTCTATCTAAAGCGCGCTTTTAAGCTGTGTATAAAGAGCGGTATGCGTTTGACGAATATCCTCTTTATGCACTTGCTTAAACCACTTAACAGCTTGCTCATGTTTACCTGCTTGCCAGTTTAGCTCGGCTAAACGTAACTTATAGATAGCAAAAATAAGTTGATCAGCTGATTCACTCATATACTCAAGTGCTTGTTGATAATAGCGTTCTGCTTTTGAGTAATGCCCCAATAATTGATGAGTCCGTGCCAAGTTCCCTAGTGCAAGGGTTATTTTACGGGCATGACTGGTCTTTAAAATCCAGTCAACTGCGGCCTCTCTACTGATCAAAGCACTCTCTAAATCACCCAAAGAATGAAATACATGGGCTTTGTTTGATGACAACTCAAAATGAAAAATAGGGTCTTTGCTCTTACCAAATCGACGCTCGGCTTTATCAAGAATTTGTAAAGCCGTTTCTTTATTACCAAATACATGCTGTAAATTTGCCAATTCAACCATGCGCATTGGGTTACCAAACGAGTCAAAAATAGCCTGTAGCTTTTCAAACGCTTTCGTTGCATATTTTTGAGCTACTTCGTGCTCCCCGAGGTAATGCATTGATTTAGCGTAATAAAAGTACACCTGAACTTGAAATACTTCAGGTAGTTCGGGAGTTTGAATGAAAGGTTCGGTATGTTCTTTTAAAGGAAGAAAGTCCATTTGATCATAATAATAATCAAACTGATAAGACTTAATTTCATACCAACGGTCTGAATGAAACTCACTGTTTTTAAGCTGTAGGTTTATATAGTCTAGGCAACTTAATTGCTTTCGCTGCGCACAATAAACCTCATGGTCACTGAAGTTTTCAGAAGCACTGCTCTGAAAAGACAACAAACCGAGTAATAACAGCATTAATCTATTTTTCATTCACTACTTTCCAGTGAGTACACATATAAAAAGTAACAAAAAAGAATGAATTTTGACAGTATATTTTTAATTTATTGTTACAAATGTAATTAAACAAGAAGCCTTTATAAAGGCTTCTTGTTTATTTTTGACGCTAAAGTAGCAGTAAACTACCCAAACCAAGGAACGTGACAAAGCCGACAATATCAGTGACTGTAGTCAAAATAACGGAGCCCGAAAGTGCAGGATCTATCTTAAGCTTATCCAAAATAGATGGGATCACCACACCTGATAGTGATGCAGCAACTAAGTTTAATAGTATGGCAATCGTAATGGTTAAACTCAGCATTCCGTCGTTAAACCAGAAGTAAGTGAGCACACCAATTACAAACGCCCATACACATCCATTTAATGCACCAACCCTAAGTTCTTTTTTCAATAGTGCTCTGCGGTTAGAGTCTGTCACCTGACCTAGTGCTAAACCGCGCACAATAACCGTTAACGTTTGGCTTCCTGCAATTCCGCCCATCGACGCAACCACAGGCATCAGTACCGCAAGTGCTACAACCTGTTCAATGGTCGCACCAAATAAGCCGATAAACCAAGAAGCTAAAAACGCAGTAGCCAAGTTAATACCCAACCAAATACCGCGGTTTTTTGCAGACTTTGTTACACTTGAGAACAGGTCTTCGTCTTCACGAAGACCACCCGCTTTAGCAGCGGCTTCGTCGGTTACTTCTTGGCGTAATTCATACGCCGATGACACTGATAAGCGGCCTAGCAGTTTGTTGTCGGCATTCACCACCGGCATGGCCATTTTTTCGCTATGTATTACCACTTCAGCAGCTTCATATAGGTCATCATCAGCATGCAAAGCCGACACATCAAGGTTCGCATAATCAAGTAAGCTGTCGTTATCGTTGGCTTTAAATAGAGCATTGATTGCCACTTCACCTATCAATGTGCCTTTGCGACTCACTAAATAAATTACTTCGGTATATTGCGGTAACCCTTTTTGAAAAATCTTACGGGCACCTGCCACGGTAAGCTTTTCCGACACTTTTAAGGCATCAAAATCTAACCAGTGACCTAATTGTTCTGGATTATATTGTTGTGCTAGCTCATATTGTTTTGTTTGAACTTCATCGAGTTGGCGACGGGCATAATCAACAAACCGCTCAGGAATGATTTCTTCCAGTTCAAGTAACTCTTCAACACTGACTTCATCAAGTAACTTAAACCCCTCAGCTTCATCTAAGCTTTGTAATAGCCAACGACAACTATCGCCACCTAAATTAATGAAAATTTCGTGTTGTGTATCTTCATCAAGTAGCTGCCATATCTCTAAACGCTGTTCTTTTGGTAAGGCTTCAAATAAAAGCGAAAGATGCTCTGTAGAGAGTTTTTCTTTGGCATCAGCAAGTAACTTGTTTTTACGGGTGGTGGTATCACACTGTAGTAGCTCATCAATGAGCTGCGGAAGTTGGTCAACAGGGTATTCAATCATCTGCAAACTCGGTTAAATACATCAATAACAACAGTCTAACCTAGCTTTATAAAAATAACTGCTACTCAATAAATTTATTTTTAAACTAAATTTTTAATTGGCTTGGGGTGATCCCTGTCCAGCGTTTAAACGCACGCCTAAAGTTTGCTATATCGTAAAACGATAAGCGCATAGCCACTTGCTCATTACATTGCTTACGCATGGCAAGCAGGTAAATCGCTTTACGCTTACTTTGCTCATCATACAATGTTGAAAAACGCACATTATGCGCTTTAAGTTTACGTTTAAAGGTTGCTGAGCTCATAGCAAAAGCACAGGCCACTTGCTCTAAGTTAAGAGCAGGATTTTGATAAATTAATCGCCCTACAGCCTCGACAAACGTTGTATTGGCATAATTGTATGCTGCAAGCTGTGAGTTAATTTGCGAAAAACGAAAACTACTAAAAGCAGGATTTTTCATTCGCAATACTTCTTTATTTAATATCCATTGCGTTATTGGCTTTTCAAACGCAACTTTTAAGCCTAGATGTTGCTCGTATTCTTGGCTATGTCTGGCACGTTTATAAGCAAAGTCAAATTGGCAATGAATACGCTCGCCCGCTACTTTTTTAAGGGTTTGATAAAACGCTGCACTGTAAATTTCCATAACATATTGGCTCATTTCATCATCAAGGCCGACAGCGTTTTGCAGCACAATATGATATTGCTCATTGTGTAGATAACTATAACTAAACAACAACGGAGCCAATTGCATACGCAATGTGTGTAATTGCTTAAGTGCCTGACCAATACTTTGGCTTTGCAGTACGCCTTGGGCGGCAACGGAGGTATCGTTAGCAAGCTGGCTGCCAAGCAAAAACCCACTGTCAGCGGATTTCATCAACACCTTAAATTGAGCCAGTAAACGTACTTGCTGTGAAATACTAAACTGATGTTGCACGCTCATTAAGTCTTGCTCAAACACCCCTGTGCCTCTAAGCAATTTATGAAGCTCCACTCCACGGCTCAAAGCAAGCTCTACTAGCGTGGTGATAAGCCCCTGTGCAGTGAGGTATTTGTCATCTTGATTAAGATACGGCTTCACTATGACTCACTCTTTGTTGTTTTTGTTGTTGTAACTGGGTATGCAAGCGAGCGCTCAAACTGTGCGCTGAATCATCTTGTTTTCGGCTCACTAAAGCAGACGAAACATGTTGAAACTTAGCCTGTTTAGCGCCTTCAACTTTAAAAGCACAATGTGTCAGCGCGGCGATTATTTGCGTTACCAACTCTTTGCCTTGCTGTTCAGTTGTATTTGGCATCAACACCATAAAACAGTCACCTGCATAGCGGCACACAACATCACTCAAGCGACAGTTCATTAACACCAGTTCGCTTACTTCGCTCAATAAGCGATCGCCTTCCATAAAGCCAAATTCAGCGTTAAAGTTTGAAAAGTCTCGAATATCAATTGCCGCCAACTGCAAGGGTTGTGGCACGGTTAATTGATCTTTCAGTACGCTTTGCAAATAATTGGCTTTGTAAAGCCCTGTTATCGAGCACACTAACTCATGCTCGCGATGCATTGCTTCACGACGTTTTAGTTGGCGATTTAATACATATTGCTCTTTGTGCCATTGATAGAGACCAATGCTTGTAAAAATCATCCCTACAGGGGCAGGTAAAGATTCGATCCAAGTAAGCCAAGTATTAGTGGGCTGATGCAGCCATTCATCAAATAAATCGAGAGAAGCTGAAAACATAAAAAGCCCAAGCCCCAAAACTAAAAAACTGGTGACTTTACTGGGAGGCCTTGAAATAAGCAGTGCTGCAATCCATGTCAGTGTCATCAACACAATGCCACCTTCACCTAAAATATCTAACCATGCAATGTCGGCAAGTGGTTTTAACTCCCCTGCTTGTGCGCTTAGCAAAAATGCAATTACAAACAGGGCAATCACAACATTGGTTAACAATCGATGATGAGTAAAAGGGTTAAATCGCATTTTCTATACCTAACAATAAATCACACTGCCATGCTAACCCGTTAGCATTTAAAGCAGCAGGGTCATATTAGCTCAATGATGTGACAGCAAAACGACAATGCTCCCTTTTTAACCCCTTTCAGCGTTGTATTTACTTTAATTGAATGGGGTGATTGCAGCTCAAAATGCTTTCAAAACACCTTTAATTGCTTGTTTTTACTGGTTGTTAGCGGTTTTTTGTCACATTTGCGTCATTTAAGCTGGGTAGTTTGCTCTCCAAACCAAGGACAATCAGGAGCAACCCCATGAAACAATTTAAAACGAAGGCGTTAGTCAGCGCTCTCGCCTTATGCCAATTCGGTGCCTATGCACAAGATGCACAAACGGCAGATGAAAAAAAAGTAAAAGTCTCAGAAGAGCTTGTTGTGTATGGTGAAATTGGTTATCGCAACCGTTCACAAGAACTTGCCCCCACACTTGAGTATTCGCAAGAATACTTCCAGCGTTTTGAGCCACTTACCGCAGGTGACGCATTGAAGCGTGTACCAAGTGTGACGTTTTTGTCTGACGTTTTAGAATCAGATGGAGCACGTATGCGAGGCTTGAGCCCTGCTTATACTAAGGTGCTTATTAATGGCGAAGAAGTGCCAGGCGCAGGTGCAGACCGCTCATTTTTTGTTGACCGCATTCCTGCAGAGCTCATTGAGCGTGTAGAAATTATTCGTGCATCAAGTGCAAACCGCTCAGCCGATGCCATTGCAGGTACACTAAACATCGTTCTTCGTGATGGCTACAGTTTAGATGGTGGTTATTTGCGTGCGGGTGGCCTACGTTATGATGATGGCGAATTAAAAGAAAGCTTTGCAGGCGTTTACGGTACTGAATTTGCAGGTGGTCGCTTATTACTTGGCGCAAACTTACAAGGCCGTTATAACCCAAAACAAAAATCAAGCCGACGCTATGGCGACAGCCCTGAAAATAACGCCAATTATCAAACGGAAGAGTTTGATAACCGCGAAGATCAAACCGACACCCGCGACGGTGACGATACCTCACTCAATGCCAGCTACGAAATCGCCTTTGATAATGGCAGTAAATTCGATATAAGCGCTATTTGGGTTGATACAGACCGAACAGAAGATGAACGTTCATTTGAATACGACGACCCAACCGCCACCAGCAATTCGATTGTTGAAGGGGGGAATCTTGAAACCGACAATGCCAATGTATCTTACATTGATCAAACCAACTACAACATTAACTCAGGCTATGAGCTACCACTTTTTGGTGGCACCAGTAAATTCAAATTAGGGTTTGCACGCTTTGAAGAGTCTGTGTACGAACAAGAAGTAGAAATTGATACCTCTGAACTTCCTATGGTATTCGAAGAAGAGGAAGAAACCGTTGATATCGACGATAAAGAGTGGTCATTGCAATGGCAACACAGCCTATTTGCGGGTGAAAATAAAACCATTCAATTTGGTGCGTTTTTACAAGGTAAAGAACGTGATACGGCGGTTTATCAAGCCGAAGGGGAAAGCGAACAAAACTTTGCAAGCTGGGATCAGTTCAGCAAAACCCCACTGTCGCTGGCAGGCTTTAACAACGAGTTTGAAGCAGCGGCTGGCGGTGTAAATACACTTGAAGAAGACCGCTTAGATGTGTTTGCACTGGTAAAACACGAAGATCAAGATTTCTCGTGGGAAATGGGTGTGCGTTATGAGTCAACCGACTCAAACATTACCGATAAAACTGAAGGTGTAACAGCAGACAATGACTACGACTTTTTCTTACCGTCAGCCCATTTACGCTACAACGTTTCTGAAAACGGCCGTGTAAGTGCCTCAGTTGCACGCAGCCTGCGCCGCCCAGATTTTGATTACATCACCCCAGCTCTACTTGAAAAAGAATTAGGTGATAACGACTTTTTAGGTAACCCAGACCTTCAGCCAGAATCATCGTGGGGTATGGACCTTGGTTATGAGTATCGCTTAGGCAAAAGCGGCGTAGTAGGACTCAATGTATTCTACCGTGATGTTTCTGACCTGATTGAAATTGCTAATACTGGCGTAGAAGGCTCAGAAGGCGAAGGCACCTATATATTGCAACCACGTAACACAGGTGATGGTACTGTGAAAGGGGTTGAACTTGACTTATCAACGCCTCTTTCGGCCCTTAGCATGCCAAACACTGGGGTATTCTTTAACTACTCATGGCTTGATTCAGAAGTAGATGACGCCTTTGGTAGCCGTAAATTTAACGACCAATCTGACTATGTATTTAACGTTGGTTTTATTCAAGACCTACCTGATTTAGGCGCTTCATTCGGTGCAACTTACCGTAAACAAGGTGATGCTTATGGTCGTATCGTGGGTGAAGAAGTGACTACACACTACGGCGCAGACCTTGAAGTATTCGTAGAAAAACGCTGGCAAGACGTCACGCTTCGTCTAGTGGGCTCAAACCTACTAGATGCAAGCAAAGACGAGAGCTTTAACAAGTTCGACACCGTTGATGACCAAATCAACCGCGACTTTGACGAGTATGAACTGGAATCTGAAGAAGCAGGCCCAGTCATTCAGTTAATGCTGCGCTACGCGTTTTAATACACAAAGAGTTATTAAGGCAGCTCACTGCTGCCTTGTTTTATAATTGGGGATCCCATGAATTTTACAACACCACTAAACCTTGCTGCCAGTGCAATATTGCTAAGCACCCTCGCAGCCTGTAGCCAAACAACGGCAACCGAGGCACCAAGTAAAAACCAATTAACTGCCTTTGGCACAACTGAAAATATGCAAGGCTCACAAGCAGCAGCCATTGCTGATGACGCTTGGCTATTAAGCTCACAAAGCCAAGGCTTACAACTGATAGATGCGAAAGGCGCTACGCATATTCTTAAAAAAGGGAATTTTGAAGCCTTATCTGTTAAATCAATCAATAATAATAACTACCTCGTTGCAAGTATTGATAACGAAACTGACCAAGCGGTTATTTTTAGCTTACAAAAAACACCGAAATGGCAGTTAACTGAAATTAGCCGTATTACACCACCAAAAGCAAAACCAGAGGCAGTGTGCTTATTTGCAAACCCAACGACTCAAGCTGTGTCGGCGTTTGTAGCAGACGCTCGTGGTCTTATTCGTGAAACCTTAGTATTTGATATTGAAAATAAGCGCTCATTAAATATTGAATTGCGCGAATTTGCAGGGGTTAGTGAAACATCAGGCTGTGCGGTTGATGATAACAGTAAAACCCTTTATGTAAGTGAAGGCGAAGTAGGCATTTGGCAAATTAACGCTGATGCCGAATCTCGTGCCGATAAAAAACCCCTTGCTATGATGGCACCATTTGGCACTTTAGCCCCAGAGGTTGGCGGTTTAGCAACAACAAGTGACGGTAGCTTATGGTTCACGACCTCAGAAAATAACCAATTGCACCGCCTTGAGAGCAAAACAAAGCGCTTTAACAACTGGCAATTTGCAGATGAATTTGCAATCGAATCTGCTGCAATACGCTTTAACAACAATCAAGCCGATATCGTGCTTTACGATGATGAATCAGGTCATTATCTTAAGGGGCAAATCGACGCCCTGCCAGAGCAACAAAACAAGGCTAAAACAACGGCTATTACTTATATCCATGCACAAGCACAAACCGATGCAGTGCGTGCTTTTGGTGATGCCGCCGATGATCCTGCTATTTGGGTTAACCCTAATAATGCAGCTAACAGCTTAATTCTGGGTACTGATAAACGTCGTGGCTTGATGGTATACGACCTTGCAGGCAAAGAACTACAAGCATTGGAAACAGGCCGATTAAATAATGTAGATGTACGCCAACATTCAAGCATTGATAACTCTACAAATACGTGGATAGCAGGCAGTAATCGTACTTATAACAGTATTAGTGTGTATACCGTTGATAAACGAAATAAAGTACAACACTTAGCTGAGCTGCCAACTACTCTAAAAGAAATTTACGGTATGTGTATGTATTCATCAAACACAGGCAACTATGTGTTTATGAATGATAAATCGGGGCTTTTTCAACAATATAAACTAACTGGTAATAATGAGGGTGTATCAGCACAACTAGTACGTGAATTTAGTGTTCCAAGCCAACCTGAGGGGTGTAGTGCTGATGATACAACCGCAGAGCTATTCTTAGGCGAAGAAGATGAAGGTATTTGGTTTATAGGTGCTGAGCCAAACGCTGGCAGTGAACCTGTTATGCTACAAACAGTAAACGATATACTGGTGGATGATATCGAAGGCATGGAAATCTACCACGCTAAAGATGCCCGTTATTTAGTGGTTTCTAGCCAAGGTGACTATACATATGTGCTCTATAAAATAATTGATGGTAGTACACCTAGCCTTGAATTTGCGGGTAAATTTGCAATAAGCAATAACCTTGAACAAACCATTGACGGTGTATCAGAAACTGATGGCTTAACCGTTACACCTGCATCTTTACCTGGTTACCCTGAAGGTGTACTCATAGTGCAAGATGGGTATAACCGAATGCCACAAGCGCCGCAAAACTTTAAAATTATTGACTGGCGTGAAGTAAAAAAAGCACTTAAATAATGAAGTTGCAGAACTTAGGAAGGTGCTGAGGTAACTCAGCACCTTTTTTATTTCTATAATTTACAGTAAATCAAGCGCTAAGGATTAAATCAGTGTACTTAACCACCAAAGCAACAAGACCAGAATAGAGATACCTACCAACGCTTTGGTTTTATGCTTTTGAATAATACGTTCAGCTTGATTACCCGCATAATATACTACGGCAGCTAAAGCAAAATACCGTATTGAGCGGGCAATAACCGTCGCTAATAAAAACAATACAATGGAGTATTTCGTGGCGCCAGCAGCGAGCATCGCAATCTGAAACGGAATGGGCACAATACCTAACGTTAAAACAAACCAAAAACCTTGTGACTGCATTTTTTGCTTCACTTGTTCGAACTGCTCTGGATTCGAAAAGGTATTTATGACCCAATCGCCAACAATATCAAACAAATAATAACCCAAGGCATAGCCAAATACTGCACCAATAATACAACCAACAGTCGCCATTAGCGCAATAAGCCAGAGTTTTTCACGGCGCGCTTGCATTAAAGGAACAAGCACCGCTTCTAACGGGATAGGCACTATGGTTGACTCTAAAAAGGATGCCACCGTAATCGATTTAAGCATATGTTTAGAATCAACAAACTGCCGCGTTTTTTGCTTAAGCTTTTTTCCTATTGCCATCATCTATCCTTAAGAGTCGTGTTCGTTTTAGCGTACAGCAAAAATCCTTAACCGTCCCTTACAAAGAGTGGCTATAGCGTCCTCGCCCTGCATTTTTAGCCTTATACAACGCTTGGTCGGCACGCTTCATCGTACAGCCAAAAGTCTCTGCATGACGCTTTGTCGCGGAGCCTACACTCACGCTTAATACTTTATTAGACGTAACCATTACATTATTTGCTAAGCACACTAATTGTTCACATATTTGCTTTAGCTGTAACACATCATCTGTAGGTATAAAAAGGGCAAACTCCTCACCTCCGATACGGGCAAATAAAATCGCAGGGTCTAGCTTCTGCTGGCATCTATCAACAAAATCAATTAACACTTGATCGCCCACGTCATGCCCATATTGATCGTTGATTGCTTTAAAGTGGTCAATGTCCACTATTGCCAGACTATGCTTTTTTATTTGGTTTTGCTGCATGAAATGATAGAAATAGCGGCGGTTATAAGCCTTGGTTAGTACATCTGTTTTTAGTTCGTCAGCTAACTTTTTATATGCTTTAGAGAGATCTGATAGCGCCAAAAAAAGCCCTGCTCCCGTAATCAGCATACCGATTGTTCTAAACATGTCTTCAACGTAAATACCTATCCACTTAGGCTGATAAACAAACTCATCTAAAAAATCAAACGTTAAGCCGATACTCCATAGAAATATACCACTACTGAGAAATAGATAACTGACTTTGACAACTGCCGAGGTTTGCACAAACGAAAAGATAAAAATCAGAATTAGTAAGTTGATAACATCAGAGAGTACACCATTTATGTAAATGTCTGCTTCGAGGTGATGGTAAATCGACAAATAACCAACAACAATACCCAACAGAGTAATAATGAATAGGCTAATAAAGCATTGTTTTAATCGTTTTGAAGCCGGTGGTGAATTAACACCGCCCTCTACTGGTATCATTGTTTTTTTCATCAAGCACAACCACCATGACGGCAAGTGAGTAAAACAGTAACAAAGAGCAAAAATAAGTACAGAAAATTGCAATAATCTTCAGATAAAAACAGTATTTGGAATGGAGTAATTAATCTAAAAGCAATCCTTCAGGATGATTTAAATTACCTAAAGTAGAACCAATGAGCTTAAAGGGATCTGCTTAGCGCTTGTAGGATATTACTTGTGGCACAGTTGTCTTGAACGCTCCGCTTCTAACAAACATAATCTCATTGTTATTGATAAACAATGCTGCTAATTTGTTTAAGCGGGTAAATAAAGTAAGTGCTAGTTTTTGTCATCCATCCAATCGAATTTTGCTCTAGCGGGAGTTGGCACTTTTAAGCTTCATGGATACAGGAAGATCTATATGAGAACAATGGAAAACATTATAATTGAGCGTGGTGATCTTGAGAAAATATACCGCTCGGATCATGACCTTACACTCTGGCGCGGATTACATATTGATGAGGTTAACATCAAGACAAACCCACTGTATCCAGACCTTGCTCGAAAAAGACTTCAAAATGGTAAGATTTGAGAGCCTGATGTTGAGGTTTACAACTCAGAGGTTAATGGAAAACAGTATGTCAAATCTGAGGAAGGTAAAGGTACTTCAGTTGTAAATACTGATGGTATGTTTGGCTACAAAAAATGGGAGTATTTTATAATCCCCGCAGGAACCCCTATCAGAAATAGGCTTATCATCACAAAAGACCATGTTATCCCCAGAAAAAAGACAAAGGATAATGGACCTGTATGGCATTATTCAATTTCCCCAAATTACGATATGCCAGTAACAGAGTTTTTAGACGCGCTAGATGAATTAGCGAGAGATGCCGGAATTAGAATACAGGTTAGAAAACATGCAAACTCCTGATCACCGAATGATGTCTGTGTGCATTCAAGCATTACAAGATGCTATCAAATACTATGAATTTTTATCGCAATCAGAAACTGTCGATCTTGATGATTATCAAGAATGTATTTTTATGTATGAAAGGCAACTATGTCAATTGGTTAAACTATACAAAAAAGCAGAAGCAGAAGGAAACGTCAATATCCCTTTAGAAGAACTACTATCCCCACCCTACGATGAGTTAAAAAGCTAGTCAAAATGAATGCGTTAACAGCTCTTTCCCCCGCACCAGTGCCTGTATCAGAGTTTTGTCTTCGTCCTGAAAACATTGATCTAAAGGGGCTTTGTAAATGAAGGTTTTTTTCCAAAATACATTAAAAGTGTTTTACGCATTTGTAGAGCAATTTGTATTTTATATTGCGGCTATAATTGCATTCCTATGTTGGGTTTCTTTTGAAAATATATACTTAACAATTTCACTTTTTATTTTAATTTGTATACTTTTTTGGGCAATCCCGTCTGTTGTGAAGCGAAATAAGTAGAGCTTAAATGTTTATCATCAGGACATTTTTCGCTTTACTCTGGTTTGCGGTTAGTTCACCACTTTACCGCAAACGTCACTAAGTGAAAAACACCTGTAAAAACAATTTTAAGCATTTTTTTAACATAATTATAGATAGTCTATAGTTATTGTAACTCACAGCACATACCTAGTTATCAGGCTCCAACAGCCCAAGTTAAGCCTTATTCTGTTTAAAATATCGCATTTACGTGATTATTTTTTTATGATGCCAACCATATTTAATAACACGCTATTTAGAAATGACGAACGCTCGCTTTATTCCTTTTCGTAAATACGACATTATCTCCCTGTGCCAAGCCTATCTAAACGAAGCGGATCATCAGTCATTCGCTGAATTTTCGACTATTTTGCAAAGTGTTATTCATTACCAATACCATGACTTATTAGAGTCATTAAAAAATAACTATGCCCCGTTTGATCCCAATGCAGACACACGTTTATTAAACCCGATTGACGATAAAACACGTAAAGCGCACCAAGCTAAATTCGCGCAACAGTTTGCCACTGTGCTTAATGCAGCAAATTATGAAACCATCACCAATCAGGACTTACAAGAAGCACTTAATGAAGAATCGCTTTTTAAAGTACGTTTAGCTGTGGAGTTTGCTGACTTTGCCGAAGTGGTGTTCTATCGCCGTGGAGAATCTCAAAAAACAGAAACGCTACGTACTTGGTGGGGCTTAAGAAAAAAGCAAGTTCAGTTTACTAATTACGATCGCGTTGCCATATTCATTCGCTTTAAAGATGAACAATATTTTTTAGAGAAGGGCAAAAAGCCTATGGGTTTTGAGCCTAGCTCAACCATTGTTAAGCTATTTCAGAATGTTCCAAAAGCTGACTTGGAAATGCTATTTCCAAATAGCGAAGTGAAAATGCGCCCTATCGATAAACTTATTATTGGCTCTTCAGCTTTGGTAGGCGGAACTGTGGTATTGGTTACTAAATTAGGTGCATCTATTTTACTGTTAATTGCCATGATTGCTTTTTGGGGAGGCTGGCGCAGCGAAGAAGTGCACATGAGCCAACAGCACTTTATTACTTTTGCTATTGGTATGGGTGTATTTGGCAGCTTTATTTTTAAGGAATGGAGCAAGTTTAAAAACCGTAAAATTCGCTTTATGAAAGCCTTGGCAGATAACTTATATTTTAAAAATCTCGATAACAATGCGGGCGTTTTTCATACCTTAGTAGATGCAGCCGAAGAGGAAGATGTAAAAGAAGCTCTGCTCGCTTATACGTTTTTACTCAAAGCAGATGAAGCAATTAGCTCAGTCCAATTAGATCAGCGCATTGAAGCATGGTTTTACAGCACTCAGCAATGCCAACTCGACTTTGAAATTGACGATGCACTTAGCAAACTCGTCAAGCTCAACCTTGTTGAAGAAACCCAAGGTTTATATCAAGCGGTTGATTTAAAAACAGCAAAGCAACGTTTAGATGCGCGCTGGGATGGATTTTTCACCTTTGGTTAATGCTACTTTATCTCATTGAGCTTGCGTGAATAAAAGTCTACTTCTAGGATGAAATTTTCCAAATAAAAAAGACCATACCATGCAATTTAAAAAAACAATGATAATCGGGGCCAGCTTGCTATGTGCTGCAAATACGGCCCCTGTTTATGCAAACGACAAGTTTGTTTCTGAGGATATCTTTCAATTAGAGTACGCTGGCGACCCACAAATTAGTCCTGATGGGAAAAAAATTGTCTACGTACGCAGCGGCTACGACATCATGAAAGATGGTAATAAACGTAGCTTTTGGCTATACGATCTAAAATCAGGTCAGCACACTCCTCTTTTCGCTGATGAACACAGTTACAGCCAACCGACTTGGTCACCGGATAGCAAAAAAATTGCTTTTACCAGTAATGTAAGTGGTTCTAATCAATTACATGTTTATTGGTTAGCGCAAGACAAACAAGCCCTCTTAACTCAGCTTCCAAAATCAGTTGGCAATTTAACTTGGTCTCATGACTCAGAGCAAATCGCCTTTACAATGAATATCCCAGAAGGCAAAACAGCCTTTGCTAAATCGGTCAAACTCCCTAAAAAACCAAAAGGCGCAGACTGGTCAAAACCTGTAAAAGTAATCGAGAAAGCACGTTATCAAGCGGATGGTGCGGGTATGCTTGAACCTGCCTACCGACATGTATTTGTTATTCCTGTATCGGGTGGCACACCTCGTCAACTAACCACGGGCGACTATCAACATCGTGGTCCACTCGCATGGAGCCCTGATAATACAAAACTCGCGTTTTCAGCAGATCGAAATAGTGAATGGGAATACCGTACGACCGAGTCTGATCTTTACGAAATTAATATCAACACAGCGGAACTAACTCAGCTAACCGACCAACCAGGGCGAGAAACCAATCCTCATTATAGTGAAGATGGCGACGAGCTTGCATTTATCGCTCGCGACAATGCCCCTGTGCCTTACATTAATTCAACCCTTTCAATGCTTGATTTAGACGATAAGTCAGTCAACCATATAACCAAGGAGCTAGACCGCTCAGTTGCAGACTATAAGTGGTCTGGAGATGGCGATTTTATCATTCAGTATGATGACTTTGGTAAGCGTAAACTGGCTAAGGTCTCAAGTCGTGGCAAAGTCACTGACTTAACAGACACACTCTCGGGTACATCAATTGGCCGCCCGTATATTAGTGGTAGTTTTAGTATGGCAAATAATGGGGCCATTGCTTTTACAACAGGCAGTGAATACCGCCCTGCTGATCTAGGTTATCTTTACAAAGGTAAAAGCAAAACTCTTACGTCATTAAATGAAGATGTATTAGGCCATAAAAAGCTTGGTAAAGTACACGAGCTGAATGTGAAGTCTCAGTTCGATGGCCAAGCAATCCAAGGTTGGTATATCACCCCTCCTGATTTTGATGAAAACAAACAATACCCACTGATGGTTGAAATTCACGGCGGCCCGCACCTTGCGTATGGCCCAAGTTTTACCGCTGAGTTACAACGCTATGCCGCAGAAGGTTACGTAGTTGTGTATGTAAATTACCGTGGCTCAACAAGTTATGGTAAAGACTTTGCGCTATTACTTGATGGTAAATACAGCTCAGAGGAAGATTTTGCCGATCATAACTCAGCGGTTGATGCGATGATTGAAAAGGGCTTTATTGATAAAAATAACCTGTTTATTGCTGGTGGTTCAGCGGGTGGTATTGCAACGGCTTATGCAGTTGGTTTAACAAACCGCTTTAATGCTGCGGCGATTACTAAACCGGTGATCAACTGGTTAAGTAAAACCCTGACAGCCGACAGCTATATTGGCCAAATTCGTAACCAATTTCCGGGTATGCCTTGGGACAATGTTGAGCACTATTGGAAACGTTCACCGCTTTCATTAGTGGGTAACGTGACCACGCCATCACTTATTATGACAGGTGAAGAAGACCGCCGTACGCCTATTTCAGAATCAGAGCAATTCTATCAAGCACTAAAACTGCAAAAAGTAGATACCGTGCTTATTCGTGTACCTGGTTCACCTCACGGGATTGCAGGTCGCCCTTCACGTATGATCTCAAAAATTGAATACACACTTGCGTGGTTCAAGCAGTATCAGAAGTAATTTTTTAAGAGCAGGCGCGTTGCTCTCGCGCCTGCTTAAAAATAATTACGACTAACCGCAAGTTGAACGCTGCCAATCGACTGCGCTTTTTCGCATTGTACTTTATGAGTAGAAAATGTGAAAATTAGCTCCTTTATAACTACCTAAAAGTAAGTATGAAACCGCTCAAGCCGCACTTTCGACATTCCTCTAAACTTTATATTCATACCCTGTCCTCTCATTTTAGTTTTTTTTTAGTTAAGTATATTTGTTTCTTTTGTGGCTGCTTTTTAAGCTTTATATTGCACGACAAGTTTAACGTACCGATTGTTGTTGCAGCGGCGGGGACTGGTTTACTAGGTACCTTTATTCCTTTTCCAAGGTATTTTAAGTCACACCCTTACTCAGCTATTTATGCGGGTAGTTTCGCGGGTATGTGCTCTTCAAGCTTAATTGCGAATTATTGGGAGCTTGGGCTTATTTCATTTTTAGGTGCATGCTTATACATTTTAACCATGAACCTATTTGCTGGCTTTGGTGGGCGATTAGGCAGTATCGCGTTTGCCAGTGTTGCACTTTACATGTTAGCTAAAGGGGTTGTTGCATGAACTCAGTCATCATATCACTTGTTGTGCTAGCAGCATTTGCAACCTACTTGTTAGCTCATCATAATCGCTTTGACGGTATTAGAGCGTCTGCATCATTATCAATTATTGCATATTGTGTACTGTACTTTATTACGCCAGATGTTGAGCTGTACAGCGTTGCCTTTTTTGGCGGTACGTTTATTGGTATGAGTGCCCCAAAACGCTTTGGAATTTTTACACTCGCTATCTCGGCATTGCTTTTTTCAATATTATTTGAGTATTTAGTGCCGCTATTAAATGGCTATGGCGGCGCATTAGGGTTAAGTGCATTTTTGTCCGTATGTATTTGTCACATTGGAATTTTACTTGGCGCACCGCGCAGCAAAGCCTCAGCGAAAGAGTAGTGTTTAATACCCGACACTAAATGACTGCCGACCAAGGTCGCATATTATTTAATCAAAAAGCGCCCTATATTTTTAACATGTTGTAAACATCTCTCACTAAAAATATAGGAGCCTCATCATGGCGGGCGAATATAAACAACACTATACACAATTTCAGCGCGACCCAGGTCAGTTTTGGCTTGAGCAAAGTAAACGGATCCCATGGTTTAATGCACCCACTGAACCGTATCAATATGACAAAAACGATTTTTATCACTGGTTTGCCGATGGCAAGTTGAATACCTGCTACTTAGCCCTAGACCAGCACGTCGAGGCAGGATTTGCTGAGCAAACTGCGCTTATTTACGACTCCCCAGTTACCAACACTAAACAACAATACAGTTATGGCGAGCTACAAACTCAAGTGGCTCAATTTGCGGGGCTCATGCAATCCCTTGGTGTGACAAAAGGCGATCGAGTCGTTATTTATATGCCCATGATCCCACAGGCAGTGATTGGTATGCTAGCGTGTGCACGCCTTGGTGCAATACATTCCGTGGTGTTTGGCGGCTTTGCTCCACATGAACTTGCTGTACGTATTGACGACGCGAAGCCAAAGCTGGTGCTGACTGCCTCTTGCGGCGTTGAAATTAATCACATTATTGAATACAAACCTCTGCTCGATGAAGCATTAGACAATGCAAAACACCCAGTCGAACACTGCATAGTGTTTCAACGTGAACAAGCTATTGCGACAATGCAAGATGGCCGTGATATTGATTGGCAATCGGCAAGTGAAAATGCACCACAAGCGCAGCCTGTTGCAGTGAATGGGGACGATCCCCTTTATATTCTTTATACCTCTGGCACAACAGGTACACCCAAAGGCGTTGTTAGAGAAAATGGCGGTCATGCGGTAGCTATGCATTACAGCATGGAAACTGTGTATGGCATGAAGCCTGGTGAGGTTTTTTGGGCTGCATCAGATATCGGCTGGGTAGTCGGTCATTCATATATAGTCTATGCCCCATTAATTTATCGCTGTACAACCGTGTTGTACGAAGGTAAACCCATTAGAACACCTGACGCCAGTGCCTTTTGGCGAGTTGTTGCCGAATATAATGTCACAGCACTTTTTAGTGCCCCAACAGCATTTAGAGCAATAAAAAAAGAAGATCCTAACGCAGAAGGCTTTAAAAAGTACGACACGTCGTCATTGAAGCGTTTATTTCTAGCGGGTGAACGGCTCGATCCACCCACCTACGAATGGCTTCAAGAACACACCGGATTACCAGTACTTGATCACTGGTGGCAAACTGAAACGGGCTGGGCTATTGCTTGCAACCCTATTGGTATAGAACAGCTTACTACAAAGCCTGGGAGCTCGACGGTGCCTACCCCAGGCTTTGATGTACAAATTTTAGATATGAATGGCGAGCGTTGTGCACCAAACGAAAACGGAGCTGTGGTAGTGAAACTGCCTTTGCCGCCAGGTTGCTTACCCACTATTTGGCAAAATAATGAGCGCTTTAAAGCGGGTTATTTAAGTGAGTACCCAGGCTTTTACTTATCTGGTGATGGCGGCTACATTGATGATGACGGTTACTTATTCATTATGGGACGCACAGACGATGTTATTAACGTGGCAGGACATCGCTTATCCACCGGCGAAATGGAAGAGATTGTTGCAGCCCACCCTGCTGTAGCTGAGTGTGCCGTTTTTGGCGTTAACGATACATTAAAAGGCCAACTGCCAATGGCAATGATTGTGCTAAAAGATGACTACCTTGGCGACAGTAAAGAGGTGGAGCAAGCGCTTATTCATTCGGTTAGGCATCAAATAGGAGCGATTGCTTGTTTAAAGAATATTTTGCACGTTGAACGCCTACCGAAAACCCGCTCAGGTAAAATACTTAGAAAGAACTTGCGCCAATTGGTCGATGGTGAAGAGTTGCAAATTCCCTCAACCATCGATGATGCAAGCATTTTTGATGAAATCAACCAACAACTACACAATCGCTGATTTGCTTTTGTAATGTTACCCAAAGGCCTTGTTGTGAAAGGCCTTTCTTCCTTGTGCTATTCTAAACATATTATACTTTATGTTGCTGTTTCATTTTATACATCATCGTATCTGCATGCTGAAGCAAAGTTTTAATACTATTACCATTAATTGGATATAGCGAAATACCATAACTTACACTCACAGGGTAAGACGTGTGATATTTTTTAGCTGCGCGTTTAACGGCCTCTGTGCAGCGCATAGCGACTTCATTACATGGCTTCAAAGATGAGAGTGATGGCAGTAAAACCACAAACTCATCTCCGCCAATACGGGCTAAAATATCCTGTTCTCGCAGCTGAAGTAATAGCTGCTCACTAATTGTAATTAGTAAATTGTCGCCTTGTTCGTGACCATACGTATCATTAATCAGTTTAAAATTATCCAAATCAATATAGATAATTGCAAAGTGCTGTGTGCCTTGCTTATCTTGCATAAAAGCATGTAACTGAATATCTAAGCCTCGCCGGTTCAACAATTTTGTCAGTGGATCTTGATTTACAAGTTCTGTCAAAAACTGACGTTTTTCGACGACCGAAGAAATATCATCAAACGCACCAATATAATGACTAACACAGCCCGCTTCATCGTATAGTGCATCAATCGACAACATTTCAGGAAACACCTCGCCCGATTTACGCTTGTTCCATACTTCTCCTTGCCAACGGCCTGACAATAGCAACTCTTTCCACATAGCTGCATAAAACTCTGCGGGTTGTTGTTTTGCTGAAAGAATTGCGGGGCTTTTACCAATAACATCTTCTTTTTTATAACCCGTTATACGCTCAAATGCAGGGTTTACATCAACAATTTTAGGCGCGGGAGTGGTAATTAAAATACCCCGACTCGTGGTCGAAAAAACCGCCGTAAGTAACTTTATTTTTTCATAATCATCACTGAATGTCATAGCATGCCTTGTTATCTGGCTAGCACGAAAAAGCAAGCCTTATTTATTATTTTAGATAACAAAGGTTAAAAACTCTAAAAATGAAAATTGAATGTTTGATTTAGCGCAAATCAAGGGTTAAATAGGCCAATCAACCACATCGGTATTATCAATAGTCGGTGTAGTTTGCCTTTCTCCGTCCCATTTACGAATGTAACGTCCCGTCGGGTCATATAAGGCTGTTTGCTTATTTATGTGGAAATGGCGACCGCCCCGAGGGTCAACACCCACACCTGCAATATATTGCCAATTCCCCCAATTCGCAGCTACATCGTAATCAATAAGCTGTTGCTCAAAATAGGCAGCCCCATACCGCCAGTCCACTGCAAACTCATTAACTAAGCAACTAGCTGCAATTTGCCGTGCACGATTAGAAATATAGCCTGTTGCATTGAGTTCGTTCATGATTGCATTCACTAGTGGAAATGGCGTCCTGCCTTGGCACCAAGCTAAAAATCGGTGACTGTTAAATGTATGTAAGGGAGGTGACTTTTTTTGCCCTTTAAAACGAAACAGCTTTGCACCAAACAACTTCGCATACCATTTAAAATACTCACGCCAAAGTAGCTCAAACTTAATCCAATAGGTTGACTCATTAGCACCATTTTCTTGTTCGTATTTGGCAACCTCGTGGTAAAGTTGCTTAACACTTATTGTACCGCTGGCAAGCCAAACACTGAATTTTGTACTATTACTAAAGCCGTCTAACTCGTTACGTGTTTCTTTATAACTACTGGGTGCTTTAGATGAGAAATAGTCATTGCAATGCTGCTGGGCTGCAACTAAACCACCATCAAAACGCCCCGATTGAGCTGAACTTTCAGGGATCACATCTTCTGGACATAGCTGTACAGGATGTGGCAGTTGAGATACTGCCTCAAGCGGAGCCGCAACGAATGTTGGCTCAGACTCTACTTTTTTGCGAAAGGCGGTAAAGTTTTTAGGCAAATTATGAAGCTGAAATGGTAAGTCTCGTTCTGTAAATAAGGTATCTTGCTGATAGGTTTTTACGGTAACATCTGGGCATAACTCGCTGATTTTACTTAGCTGCTTTTGCTCGTAGTAACCGACTTGCTCTGTACAAACTAATTTGCTGATAGCGTATTGTTTTAACCGCTGACTAATAATGGTTTCTGGCTCACCAGTAATAACATGTAAGGTTTGCCCTATTGTTTCCAGTGCATCCGCAAAAGCATGCAGACTCTCAAGTAAAAACCGATACTTTTGCTCGCCATAGGGTTTTAATTGATAATTACTCTGCTTGAACCAACGCGGCTCGACAACAAACACTAAATCAAGTTCGCCTTGAAACGCCGCTAAGTCAGACAAGATGACATTATCAATCAGCCGTAAATCATTTTGTAGCCAGTATAAAACACGCTCTTTCATGGTTTCGCTCACATTATTTTAATAATGATACGCGTAAATGAGCTATTTAGTTTTATCTGCCAGAAAGTTTAAGCATCTTGCTCTTTACTCATCAACTCACTCATGCGTTGCATAAGCTCTTGCTCAGTAAGATCTTCTTTGTGTGTGCCTATAGTCCAAATATGACCGAACGGGTCTTCTAACGTCCCTGATCTGTCGCCATAGAATTGGTCGTGCACAGGGCGCAGCTCTTTTGCGCCTAGCGACAAGGCTTTTGCGAATACCGCATCAACATCTTCAACATACAGCATAAGACTCACTGGAGAGCCCCCTAATTGCTGTGGAGACTTAAATTCTATATCAGGGCAGTTATCAGATAGCATGATATGAGAATCAGCAATTTTTATTTCGCCGTGAGCGACTCCGCCATCTGGTAAAGGCATTTGCATTATAAGTTCGGCATCAAATGCTTGTTTGTAAAACTCTATCGCCTTAGTGGCACCGTCTATAACCAGATACGGGGTTACCGCATGGAAACCTTTAGGAATTGCAGAAACAGCCATATTACACCTCAACATTAAATGTGTGACTTATAAAGGTAGCAGCTGTTGTGCAATTTCACGTTATAAATTTACTTTGCTAATGGCTTTGCAAAATTGGGCCTAGGTAGCTTTTCGAGTATGGCGTATAAATAAATCACTACAAGACAAAGCCCTCCCGCTACAAAGAACAAAGTTGGACCACTGTAATAATCTAAAATTAAACCACCACCGAGCGGCGCTAAAGCAAACCCTAAATCATAAAACGAAGCGGCACCAAAGTACGCACCACGAAGATGAGAAGGTGCAAGCCTATCAAGGTGAACGTTCATCGTCGGAAATAAAATGGTTTCGGCCAAACTCATCACAACTATCGCACCAATCCAGCCCCAAAATAAATCTATTGGGTTAAGTGCTAGCCAAAGTTGCGACACCATTAGTAGCACCAAGCCAATTTGAATTCGCACCGTTAGGCTAAATCGCGCCATCATTTTTAACAGCAGAAATTGACTTGAGATGATCACCAATGCATTGGTAAATATCAATGCAGAAATCAGTGCTAATAAGTCAGGAGCCTCTGCACGAGTTAGGTATTGTATGAGTGAACTATCCATTTGCGCATAAATAAACATGCACAAAATATTGGCTAAAATTAAACATTGCAGCAGCTTATCAGCCAATAAAATACGCAGAATTTGTTGACCCTGCTCTGCTGGTTTTTTCTCTTCAAGTTCATCGACTGCGGCAGTATTTTTTGCTGCTTTATGACTAAAATTGAAACCCCAAACAAGTAGCACCAATAAGATAGCAAATGCCCCTGCGGTAACATAAAAGCTCGACTGCTCACCAGTTAAACCTAACCATACGCCTGCTAATGGGCCAACAGCACAGCCTACATTAACAATAAAATAGAGCGACTGCATGGCCAGCTCGCGAGTTTGCGCATCGTCAATAATATCGCCAATCGCCGCACTGGTTAACGGTCGCCAAAGCGCAGTAGCAATCGAGCACATGGTCATCACAATTACATAACCTGCGACGGTTTCAACCTCAGCCAACAGCGAGAAAGAAACGATGTACAACACACCTGTGATGTACATTAATGTATGCCGGCCCACTTTATCTGACAGGCTGCTGCCAATAAAACTGGTAAACACCGAAATCACGGCAGCACTGGTGAGCACCAAACCAACTTCTGTTGCTGTTAAAGCAAACTTTTCGTACAAGATCACCGCAAGAAATGGCCACACCATGTAATAGCTGCCACGGGTAATGAACGAGCCAAATAAGAAGATCCACATAAGCACAGGAAACTGCTTAAAGCGCGCTAAAGAAATATCTGAATTCATTATTTTAATTTTTATGATGATGATTAAACACTATACAGGAACTGAATCAGCCTTGGGCATTTAATCTAAACTTGTTTGTAACAGCGTATTAATTAGCTAAAAACTAACGCAACTTTATTGAGAATACCGTTAAGTGAACTTGAAAAAGACTAATCTAAATAGAAATTATTATTGATTGTATTCGCCATTTCTGTACCATACGCACGTCCAATAAATGGATAACTTATAAAAAGAACTGGAACCTACAATGAAATCAATCAAACCAAGCTTATTAACACTGGCTATTGCAGCTCAGTTTTCAGCGTTTGCTGACGATGCTAAGCCTAAGCAAGATATGGAACACTTAGTCATCACTGCAACGGGCTTCGAACAGAAAGTAACTGAAGCGCCCGCAAGTATCTCTATCATCACTAACGAAGATATAAAATCTCATGCATTTACATCAGTGCTAGATGCTGTGCAGTACTTAGAAGGTATCGACATTGGCACGACACGAGATAAAACGGGCCAAGGCAGTGTGAGTATGCGTGGTTTAACAGGCGAGTACACCCTGTTATTGATTGATGGTAAACGCCAAAATAACCATGGTGATATTTACCCAAACAATTTTGGTGGCAACGCGTTTAACCACGTACCACCGGTCGATGCCATTGAACGTGTTGAAGTTATTCGCGGGCCTGCATCAACGCTTTATGGTGCTGATGCACTTGGCGGTGTAATTAATATCATCACTAAAAAGCACACTGATAGCTGGAGCGGTGCTGTTTCATTTAGCCGTTCATTACAGCAAAACGATGATTTTGGTGATGACATTACCACTGACTTTAGTGTGATGGGTCCGCTTATCAAAGACGTATTAAGCTTAGGTGTGCGCGGCAGTGTATATGAACAACAAGCATCATCGCCAACATTCGAACCAGCAACGGATCCGAATGGTGTTGTACATGTTCGCTCACTTGGCTTTGGTAGTGGTGGTCGTACAGTCGATAACACAAACGAGCAGTATGGTTTTACTTTAACTTATACCCCGTTTGAGTCTCATCATCTACGTTTTGATTATGATAACTCAAGCCAAGTGTATGACAACACGCCTAGCTACGACATTGAATCGGGCACGATTACTTACCCACTTGGCACAAAAGACAATATTGAATCAATTTGGCAAGACCGCCGTGGTCAAGTTAACCCGCGTGCTGGTTATGCAGCTGATCAAGAGTTTGACCGTGAATGGTGGTCACTCAGTTACGATGGCGAGCTTGAATGGGCGACCGTTAAGGCCTCTGTTTCTTATGTTGATACACAAAATAACGGCCGTACTTTACCACTTAGTGTAAGCGAGCGTTTAGAGCTGCAAGCTATGTACGATGGTACTGGCGAATACGAAGGGTTAGATGAGCAGGCACGTAAAGACTTAGCAGAAGAAACCTTCTTACCACGCCCTGCTCGTCCACTTGAAAGCAGCCAATACACCTATGACTTACGTTTTGATATTCCAATTACAGGGCGTTTTGGTAGCCATAACCTAGCAATGGGTGGCCAACTTATCGACGGCGAGTTAAAAGACGGCGTATTTGGCCTTGAAAGTGACCAAGCAGGTCAAGTACAAGAGCAAAACATGTACTCGGTATTTGCCGAAGATAACTGGATGGCAACAGACAACTTTACCTTCACATTAGGTGCTCGTTACGATGACCATGATGTATTTGGCAGCCAAGTATCACCTCGCGTTTACGGTGTATACAACTTATCAGATACTTGGACGTTAAAAGGGGGTGTGAGTACAGGTTATAAAACACCACAAACAACCGATCTTTACGACGGTATCACCGGGTTTGGTGGCCAAGGTACAAGCCCATTTGCGGGTAACCCAGATCTAGAGCCAGAAACCAGTGTGAACTCAGAAATCGCACTTTACTGGAACTCTTTAGACGGCGATCACAATATCAATGTGACTTACTACAACACCAAGTTTGAAGACAAAATAGCCCGCGGCGATACTATTTTAAGCTGTGAGCAAACGAACAATGTTCGCCCTTGTGTGAACTTAGGTCAGTACGATCAACTTGGCTACGATAGCTACAGCCAAAAAATCAATATCGATGAAGTAGACCTACAAGGTGTTGAAATTGCAGGCCAATATACTATCACTAAAACGGTATCGATTAACGGTAACTATACGTGGACTGATAGCGAACAAAAGAGCGGTCCAGAAGAAGGTCAGCCATTAACTAACTCAGCTGAGCATATGGCTAACCTTACCCTAAACTGGGAAGCCACTGACTTTATGAACCTGTACCTTCAAGGTGTATATCGTTCAGATCGTTACCGCGGTTGGGATAACGTACACGACAAAGCTCTTTACTATAAAAACTACAATCTACTTAACTTAGGTGCGCAGTTCTATGTAAATGAGTACGTGCAAATTAATGCCCGTGTAAACAACCTATTAGACGAAGACTTCACGTCTTATAGCACAAGCTATACCGACTTAAATGGTGATGGTGAATATGAGTACCTAACAGGTCGCGGTGTAGTTAGTGAAGTAACATTCACAGACGACTACAACGTGAAAGATAAAGGTCGTAACTTCTGGATTGGCGTTACCGCTTACTTCTAAGTTTTAACTCTCTGAAAATAGACAGCATGCAGTCATGTGCTGTCTATTTCTCTTACTGACTCTATTCTTATTACTGTCACTAAACTGCCAACTTCACACACTAAGCTAATGATACCTGCGTAAGCTTATTTGTCAGTCTATGGAACATATCCTTACAGCCAGCGGCATATCTATTAGTTATCAAGATGAAGGCAATAAACATGCGCCTGTTATTATCTTGATCATTGGTTTAGGGGCGCAATACACGGTGTGGCCAGACAGTCTTTATTATGGACTCGTTGAAAAAGGTTTTAGGGTCATCCGTTTTGATAATCGTGATGCGGGGTTGTCATCAAAACTAGATGAGTTTGGTAACCCGAGCTTGCTAAAACATTGGCTAAGTCGACGCTTTCCTATTCGCGCTAATTTACCTTACTCGTTAGATGACATGGCTCGCGATGTAAAACAATTCATGAACGCTTTAGGCATAAAAAAAGCCCATTTAGTGGGGGCTTCTATGGGTGGTATGATTGCACAAATAGCTGCGGCAAAATATAAAAAACGCGTGCTGAGCTTAACCTCTATTATGTCGAGCAGCTCGCCTTTGTCGTTTTCAAGTTCCAATATCAACCTACTAGTAAAGCTTGCCAAAATAAGACCTCGCAGCAGCAATAAACAAGCCGCTATTGAATATAATGTTCGTCTAAATCAACTCATTGGCAGCCCTGCTTACCCGCAAGATGAACACATTTTGTATGCCAACGCCGAACGCTATATTACACGCGCTGCCAATAACCAAAAGGGGTTTAAACGTCAGCTTGCGGCCATTGCCGCAACGCCGTATCGGGAGCAACTTTTAAAGAAAATTAAAGCCCCTACTTTAGTGATCCATGGCAGTGCAGATCCTGTTATGCCACTGTCTGCGGGTATCAACACCGCACTGTTAATAAAGCGCAGCAAATTAAGAGTCGTGCCCGGTATGGGTCACGATTTTCCGCCTGCTTTAATGAAAAAGATAACCAAATGGATTAGCAAACACGCCTATAAAGCGTCACAAAAAAGTATACCTAAAGCAAAGCATGCCCATAGCCACTTTAAAAAATGACTATGAGAGCGAATAACTTAAGCACTAAATTGATGCCAAGGACCTCTAATAGCGAGTGTTTTTGAAGGTGAGTAAACATTCACAAACAAAGTACTACCATCTGGTGAAAAACAGGCACCAGCAAGCTCTGTTTGTGCAACTAAGCGGGCAAAATTATAAACTTGACCTTGTGGTGTTACACCACGCAAGTGATTATCAACCACATCGGTATATTGGTCTTCACACACAATTAAATGGCCATTAGGTGACACAGTTAAGTTATCGCCAAAGTTATAAAGGGTTTTGCTGCTACTTTCGACAAACAAGGAGATTTTACCAGGTCGCTCACCTTCTTTATCCGTGCCTTCAAACTCTGATGGCTGATATTTCATAACCTGACCCAGTTGTTTTTTACCGCCGTTGGTACAACAAAAGTACAGCTCTTTATCGCCCCAATGAATACCTTCACCACGGGCAAATAATGCTGCTCCTTGTTTATATCCACGCAGGCGTAAGTCGTCTTTTGGGCTTTCAGGGTTATCCAGATTTACCCACTCAACCTCAAATTCTTGATGTAACCCCATGGCTTTTTTATTCCAATTACGGCTATCGAATTGTGGTTTATTCTTCACAACCATGGCTTGTAATTGCCCGCCTTTATGCAGCTTGCCATATTCATTCGGAATAAAACGATAAAATACACTGTCGCCTTTGTCTTCCGTTAAATAAACAATGCCCGTACGCGGGTCAACCGCGGCAGCTTCATGGTTGAATCGCCCCATTGCTGTTAATGGCTCTGGTTTAATTAGGCCTTTACTATTTGCTGGTACTTCAAAAATATAACCATGATCTTGATTGAATCCATCAGCTTTAGTATCGGTGGTTTCTTCGCAGGTTAGCCATGTGCCCCATGGGGTAATTCCTCCAGAACAATTCCGAATAGTTCCCACTAACGACAAATACTCTTGCTCTTTTTGGTGTGTTTTTAAGTTATAAATGATGTGGCTAGTTCCACCTGGTAATGCAATACCGTCACTGTTGGTATCGAATGCGAGGGGGGTTTTATGGTTTGCAATACTTACTTCAGCTTTTGCTAAATCTTTTGGCTTTAGCTCATGATTACGCACTAAAGCAACGTGGTCATTACCAAGTGCGATGCAGCCCATACCATCGGCTTTATCAGGGACCGTAAATCCATCAGACATTTTTTCACCTAGGCTTGAAATAACTTGATAACTGAACCCTGCGGGTAAATCTAATAATTTGTTAGGATCTGGAAGTAATGGACCAAAACCACTAATTGTTGCTTTAAGATCACTGAATGAAACATTCCCCATGGCACTTTTAGACAACCCTAAAAAAGCTAAAGTACCTGCCCCGACTAAAAACTCTCGACGTGAAACCATGTTAACTCCAAGCTGAAAGCAGCTTTATCATACAAATAAAAAAAGCATTATAAAGCAATAAAGCAGCAAAAAGTTACATTATCACAATATTCACAAAAATGTCATGAACCACTGTCGTAGCTACTCTTCAATAATCGCAAGCGACTGATTAGGAAGAACTAAAACTAAATAACCACGACTCTCTAAACTGCAAAAGTCATACTCATACCCAATAATTTGCAAATCAGTGCCACAATCAGTAATAGGCAAGTAGCTCGTAGCAATTTCCTCTAAGAGTAAGCTCGTACCACGCTTGTAGGTATAATTCATATCACCTGCAAAGCTTACAAGTCGAACCATGGGATCACCGGTAATATCAATAGCGTTCGTTCGGGCTAAAAAGCCAAGTTTTAGCTGTGAATTTGCCTCATATACTATTAAATAATTTTCTGTATCATTGGCAATCCATTTCTGTCTTTGCGCTTTGATTTCATCATCATAAAAAGCTGCAAAACCAACATTACCAAGGGTTGAGCGTTTAAAGCTGAGCTTGGTAAAACCATTATATGCATCCACAGATTGTTGATAATTATGCTGTTTATAAATTGCGTCAGCTGAGGTGCTATTTCTTAGATTCATCATATAAAAATCAATTGGGTACTCGCTGAAGTTATACACATAATAATCACTCGAGAAAAAAGGCTCATATAAATCATCTTCATTGAATACCTCATCCTCTGCGCTATTACAGCCAGCAAGCAAACAAAAGATAAGAATTGTACTTAACAGTTTCATTTATATCCCTTACTTTTCAAAACGATAATTTACAAAAACGGCCAACTGCTGCTTAGCACTGTCTGCAACTAATGGGCTTTTTTTAATTGTTGAGTCTAACGTTTCAATTCGGTAAGTCGCTTGGATGGACCAATGTTCGTTATAAATATAAGCAAGATTCAAGGCAGTAAATGGATTAATAGCAGAGCGAGTTTGATAAGCATATCGACCGTATTCTGGGGCAATGTTCTTCTTAGAGATGCCATAGAGGTATTGGGTGTACTTTTCATCTTGCCAGTAGAGACCAAGATCAGCACTAAGCTGTAAACCCAAACCTTTACCGTAAATAGGTAGACGATACTGCGCAAGTAAGGTAAGTCCCTGTGAGTGGTTAGAAACATCTTGCGCTAAACGTAAAAACAACTGTTTGTACTGTAACTGAGTTCTAAAAGTAAGCTCGCCCTTGCCATCTTTATAATTTGTAAATACCTCATCGTCTGACAACTCATCACTAAAAATTAAGCTACTATCATAGGTCTCATCACGAAAACTAAGCCCCATGGTAGCTTCAAATTCTGCACCATATAAAAAAGCATATTGCACTAAGCCGTATTTAGGACCAATACGCCACGCACCTTTACGCGCATTAAAGTATGGAAGCGACATCGTTTGTATATCGTAGCCATGCCAAGGAGTATCGATTGCAAGCTGCCCTGCTCCCACATCCATTTGCCATTTATCTGTTTGCTCTTTTGCTTGAGCACCATTGATAAATAGTGATGCAAAGCAATAAGCAAGGATGAACGGATAAGAAAATAAACTATTTCGCAGAATTTCATGTTTGGTCATGATAATGTCCCTATATTGATGTTTAATAACAATATAACGCTCATCTGATGGGCAAACATGCTGCAAATGTCACAACTTTAAACGTGACATTTGTCATATACATAAACAGATAAATGCGGATTAGAATAAAGACATGAACAAATTTTTACGTCTTTTTGTACAGCGCAGCGACTTTCTGCTTTCAGCAGTCACTTGGCTATTTGTGTTTATTTACACCTTGCATGCATGGTCGCTCAGCACGCCTCCACCACTTGATTACACACCGGTGCATGTTGTATTGATCAGCTGTTTATTTACTAGCTTTTTCGCATTTTTAATTTACTTTGAGTTTTTTAGACGCCACTTTAAGGTTTATCAAACTGTTATTTTAAACGTCACTGTCACCAATGTATTACTATTAATGTGGTTATTTAATATTGGCTTTGTCGCTATTTTATTGATCATTTTTTTAGTTAAGTTCAGTGATTACGAGCCAAGAAAATCAATACTTTATCTCCTTATATGCTTGCCCTTTTGTATGGCGTTAGTTCTTCATTATGGTTTCAATAGAGAGTTTGTTTTGTTAAATGGCCTAGCATTTACCTTGTACAATAGCTTTGCATATCGTTTTGCAACACGGCTTATTTCTGAACGCAAAGCAAAAGAGCAAGCTGCGCATTTATTACGTGAATTAAAAGCAACGCAATCACTTTTAAACGACACTGCCACTCGCGATGAGCGTATTCGCATAGCCCGTGATTTACATGACACCCTTGGTCACCATTTAACAGGGTTGAGTATTCATTTAGAAGTAGCGAGTCACTGCGCAAGCGTCCAAGCACCTAAGCATATTGCTAAAGCCCAGCAGATAACGCGCTTATTACTCAGTGATGTGCGTGATTCAGTGTCATCTATGCGTGAAAACCAAACTATCGACTTATACGCATCACTGCACTCTTTATGCAGTGATGTTGCAGGCTTAAATGTTATGCTTGAATATGATCCGGCGATCAAAATAAGCGATGCACTCTTAGCACAAACCCTATTTCATGCAATTCAAGAAGCGATAACAAATAGTATAAAGCATAGTGATGCCGATGAGCTTAACGTTACTTTACGGCTCGAAAATCAAACTGTGCAATTACATATAAAAGATAATGGCAATAAAAGTACTGAACTTAATTTAGGTAACGGTTTAAAAGGTATGCAAGAGCGACTGGCTCTAGTCAAAGGAGCCATTGAGTTCAAGCACTGTGATAACGGCTTTGCTATTAATGCAACCCTTCCCCATAAACTTAACCCACATACATTGGCGTAACATTATGATTAATGTGCTATTAGTTGATGACCAAACTTTACTAAGAGAAGGGCTCAAAAGCTTATTGGCGTTAAAAGACAACATCCACGTTGTCGCTGAAGCAGATAATGGTCGCACTGCTTTAGAAATACTTAATCGATGTGCTGTGGATGTTGTGCTTTTAGATATTCGCATGCCTATTTTAGATGGTATTGGCGTACTCAAAACAATGCAGAAACAGGGATTCACTCACCCAGTATTAGTGCTTACAACTTTCGATGATAGTGAGCAAGTACTTGAATGTATTCGCTATGGTGCAAAAGGTTATGCATTAAAGGATATTAATTTAGAACGACTAGTGTCTGCCATCGAAACACTGGCTAGTGGCGGCTCTGCACTTTCACCGGCAATTACGCAGAGAATACTTAACAATCCAATTAAGTCTCACAGTGAGCCAACCTTATTGCCTGATAAGTTAAGTAAAAGTGAGCTGAGGGTACTTAATTTAATTGCTGCGGGCTACTCAAATTCAGAAATAGCCCAAGCATTATATAAATCAGAAGGTACAATACGTAATCAAGTATCGTTTATTTTACGAAAGCTAGATGTGCGCGATAGAACACGAGCCGCTCTAAAAGCGATTGATTTAGGTTTAATTTAAAGCGAGTTACCCAGTGCTAAGCCTCGGCCAAATCACCATAGCTCGTTACTAAATTACGGCCATCATGCTTAGAGCGGTAAAGGGCATCATCCGCACGCTTTAAAACATCCTCCCAAGAGGTTTCTTGATTTTTTGATATCGCAACACCCACACTAATGGTTAAGTGCACTGCTTCACCTTCAATATTTAAAGGTGTTCTTGCGACTTTTTTACGAATACGTTGTGCAAGCAATTCAACATCTTGAGGCTTTAAGTGGCTGACCAAAACAGCAAACTCTTCGCCGCCTAAGCGAAAATTATGATCATACCCCCTTAACTGTTGCTTTGCTATCTTGGTGACATGTTTCAAGGCTTTATCACCTTGTATATGACCAAACCTATCATTCACTGATTTAAAATAATCAATATCAAACACGATGAATGCGAGGCGAAAATTATTTCTAGAGCAGCGTTTAATTTCATTACTAGCGACCTTTTCAAGCGCTTTTCGGTTATACCAACCTGTTAAATGGTCAGTAAAAGAGTATTCTCTAAGGGCTAGCTCTTTTCGCCATGTTACGACGACTGAAAATGAAATGGTTAATAAAAATACAAATGCGATAACAGCCAAACTACCAATATCTAATAAAAGACCTTTATCTAACCACGGATAATTTTCTACACCCGCCAATAAAAAATAACCTCGTATTAAAAGTTGAGCAGCGAATATAAATAAAATACCTATTAATAAATAATATCCCCTGCCGACTTCTTCTTTGCGGTGTTTCCAAAGTGCCATAGTTGCTGAAATATCAAGCGCCGCAATTACTGGATACAAGGCTACGATTCTTAACTCAACAGACTCAACCAAAGGAGGAACCAGATTAAGCAAGTAAATACCCACAAATACTATAACGACCAACCCCCAAGTGGAGCGACCATATAAGCAACGTGATACACCACTAAATAAGGCTGCATGTGCACCAAGGTAACAAGCATTAGCAAAAGAAGGATGGAAAATCCAGGAAAGAGAAACTTGAGTCGCAACAATTCCGACTAAGTTAGATACAAAAAATAACACTCCACAAACAAGCCAATCAAGCAAGTATTTTTCATTACGACTAACGATGAAAAGCGCTGCCATTGTAAGCATCATAATAAAGCTTACTAGGGCGGTGCAAATGAGCAATGTGTGAAGATCCATTCTTATTATTGTCCCTGCATGTGAAATTTTAGGCGTGGATAATAAACCAACAAAAATTATTAGTCCAACTACCAACATCAGAACATAAGCACCATAAATATTATTATATTTAATGGTATACGTCTTTAATCGGGACATTCTGTCAACACAAGAATTAACTTTAGCTTAACAGAGGTAATGTTATTATTTGTATTTCTGTTATTTATATTAATTTGAGATTCATTTTTTATTTATATGAAAAAACTAAAACTAAATAACTTTATAAAATAACAATAGTAATCATTTTAACCTATCAGGCTCGCTCATCTTTTGGCGAATCCATAACCACATGTGAAGTAATTGTTCTCACCTGAGGGATTGAGCCCAGTACATCAGCGTGAAACGATTTATAGGCTTTAAGGTCTGTTGTTTCGACTCTTAGCAAATATTCGTACGAACCCGTCACGTTATGGCACTCTTTAACCTCAGCAATAAATTCAAGGGCTTGCTCAAATGCTAGCTGCGATCGTGTTGAGTGCTCATTCAGGCCAACCCCCACATAGGCTATAAACCCTAGACCCACTGCTTGGTTATTAATAACAGCTCGATAACCTGAAATAACGCCTGAGCGTTCAAGTTCCTGTACTCTGCGTAGGCAGGCTGATGGTGATAATCCAACTTTCTCTGCAAGCTCAGCATTAGCCATACGGCCATTGCGTTTTAGCTCATGCAATATTCTGTTATTTATATTGTCTTTTTTCATTCATTATTGCTTTAAATTAACCATGCAAACAACATTAAGCGATAAAATTGCATCAACATCAAGCTATAATTGCATTTCTAAAAATATGGAGAAGTGATAATGACTTTTGAGATCCTTACTGCACTGGCGCTATTTGCCTTAGTTTCATCAATTACGCCTGGTCCTAATAATTTGATGTTAATGAGCTCTGGCGCGAATTTTGGTTTTCGTAGAACAATGCCACACTTACTTGGCGTAACACTTGGATTCATGTTAATGCTAATACTTGTTGGACTAGGTGTTATGCAAGTGTTTGACTTATTTCCATCAAGCTACCTGATTCTCAAAGTATTTTGTGTTGCTTACCTGTTCTATCTTGCGTTTAAGATTGCCACTAGCAATGGGCAACAAGCCTCTAATAACAAGAGTGAGCCCTTTACTTTTACCCAAGCTGCATTATTTCAATGGGTTAATCCAAAAGCGTGGGCAATGGCACTAAGTGCTATTGGTCTTTACGCACCTGATAAAAATCTACTCTCTGTTTTTATTGTTAGTATCGTTTTTGGCGTCGTTAACTTACCATGCGTGTGCTCTTGGACCTTGCTCGGACAAAAGCTTCAACACTACCTCAGAAATCCAGTACGATTAAAAGGATTTAATTACATTATGGCAGGGCTATTAATCGTTTCTGTATTGTTTAGCTTATTTTGAACTTGTCGCAGCACAAAAAGGCCAGCACAACAACAGAGTAGATTTTAGTGTAAAAATCTTTCTATGCTAAGCTTTTAACTATTGCTCGTTTTTCTATGTGAGTTATGGCTATAAACCTCGAAAGTTATTTTTATCACGGCTTCTTTGTTTTTTTGCTGATCACTGTAATAACCTGCTCGGTCATTGCAACCGGATTAATGATTAGCCGTTTTAAAAGTAAGTCAATTGTCTTCTTTAACTTATTTTTCTATCTAGGTGTTGCTGGCTTTGCTTGGCTGTGGATACAAAATATTTTCGGGCTTCCCAGTGATTTTCGGCCCAGTGTTATTATTTATATTCTGTCAATGGTACTACTTCAGCTCTCGATTTATAACCACGATGAAAAGTGCCGCTTTAATCGATTAATGATTGGCCACGGTGCTATTTTTTCAGTTTGCGTATTATTCACAAACAGTATTAACCAACTTGCTTTAGTAGAGGCATGTTTTACTCTAACCGTGTTACCTGCCCTTATTTACTTTACTTTTACCCGAGCACTATACAAGAGCAATATAGGTAATACTGTGCTCTTAGCAGCACAATGTATTTTACTTTTAGTGCCTATTACTCAGTTAACTATTATCACTCATTCACATAACCTACTGACACTTTACTCATTAACCGTGGTTGCTCATGCCACGGTATTTGTCATGACAGGGCTTGGGCTTATCACCACCCTTCTAATCGATGAAAAACGGCGCTATGCTGAACTATCACTCAAGGATCCACTCACAAATTTATATAACCGTCGAGGTCTTCAGTATGTTTTAGACAAACGGCAGTTATTGACTAATCAGCATGCGACTTTCCTTTATGCAAGCGCTTTAGACATCGACTTTTTTAAAAGCATAAATGATAACTACGGGCATGAAGCAGGAGACCTAGTGCTGGAAGTGTTAGCAGAGCTTTTACAACGTCACCTACACCGAGAAGATCTATGCTGCCGTTTAGGGGGCGAGGAATTTCTCATTCTCAGTATCGAAAAATCCCCAGAGCAAGCCTACCAAAAACTTGAAAAGCTTCGCCAGACCATAGAAACAAGTCAAATTGAATATAAACAACAAATCATTTCACTCACAGCCAGCTTTGGCCTTACTCATTGGCAACAAGCAGACACATTTGACGACTTAATTAACCGAGCAGATAAAGCCCTCTATTCGGCTAAAAACAATGGTCGCAACCGAATTGAAACCACATTTTAATCATTTGAACAGTTTAATTTTAATTCCTTATCATTAAAAAAATTAAGTAATTAATCATAAACTTTGATCTAGGTGAAGTGCACTCAATCATATTCAGGCTACACTGATACCAACATGATTAAATTACTAGGACTTTACCATGACACACCTTGTTTCAGACTTGATGACGCCCGATCCGCTGGCTATCACCGCAGCAAACTCATTGCATGATGCTCATAACTTAATGAAAGAAAAAAATATTCGACACATTCCTGTCATTAATGAGCATGGTGGTTTAGTTGGCATGCTGACTCAAAAGATCATGATCGCTCAAGTAATGAGTATTATGGCGAACTTCAGTGCCAGTGCACTTGAACGCAAAGAAAAGCAAACTAAAGTGCAAGATATTATGGCCACTGATTTCACAAGTATTTCACCTAATCAACCATTGCATGAAGTAGCAAAGTTTTTTGTTGAAAACCGTCACGGCTGTATGCCCGTTGTCGATGATGATAATAACTTAGTTGGCATTTTAACCTCTTCTGACTTTGTTCGTTTAGCAGCGGCCCTGCTCTCTTAACGATTTATGTTCCTAGCTTCTGCACACTGAATTTTTTACATAGAGTGTGCAGACTTTTCATATTCATTCAGTATCTTGTTGAGCACCCTCAAAATAAAAATAAAAATAAAACATTAAAAATCAACAGCTTAAAAAATTTCAGATATCGGCATAACGATTGCTTCTACTCTAATAACTTCGCTTTTTAAGTAACGACTAAGTAACTTAAAAGCTTTATGGAAATACAATTTTAGAGAATCTCGGAGGAGTAATGAGTAATACATCATCAAAAGTCGCTGAATTCACGGCCCCAGGCGTTAATAACGAATCAGCAGCCGATACAATTGCTATTTTAGACAAGCGCATGGTCGCTTTAATCGATTTACACCTTACTCTTAAGCATATCCACTGGAATGTTGTCGGTCCAAACTTTATCGGTGTGCATGAAATGCTTGATCCACAAGTAAGTGCCGTTCAAGAAATGACCGACACTATTGCCGAGCGTATTGCAACTATGGGCGGTGTTCCTGTTGGCACACCACAGTCAATCGTTGATCGCCGCGAGTGGAAAGATTACTCACTAGGCAAAGGGCTAGTATCTGATCACTTAACTGCTCTCGATAAAGTTTATAACGGCGTCAATAAAGATCACCGTAAGGCGCTTGAGCAACTTGCTGAATTAGACCCTGTTTCTGAGGATATGATCACAGGCCAACTTGCAGAGCTTGAACAGTTCCAGTGGTTTGTTCGTGCACATATCGAATCGTCTACAGGCGAATTAAAAGGTTAACACTTCTATCCGAAGACCCCTTGCCCAGCTAGCGCTGGGCTTTTTTATGCCTTTACAGCCAACCTTTATGTTTAAAAAATAAATAAGGCGCGAAGCCGGACAGTAGCATAATGGCAATAGCAAATGGGTAGCCTCAAGCCCACTCAAGCTCTGGCATGCTATTAAAATTCATACCGTAAATACTTGCAACCACTGTGGGAGGCAAAAAAACCACCGATGCAATCGAGAAAGTTTTAATGATTTGGTTTTGCTCAATATTGATAAAACCCTGAGTTGAATCCATCAAGAAATTAACTTTATCAAACAAAAAAGTACAGTGAGACATTAGGGTATCGATATCAAGTACAATCTCGCGAAGTGACTCACGGTCTTCAGTAGGTGCGCCAAGGTAACGCAGTAAAAACGAAATATTGCGGCGAGTATCCATCAAGCATAAGCGTACTTTACCGTTGTTGTCCTCAAGCCGTGCAATCCGACTTACCGCTTGCTCTAAGTCTGAGCCATCCTCTTCAAGTACATAAGCACTGAGATTTTCTAGCTGATGGTGCATGTCTTCAAGCATATCCGCATGATTTTCGACCTTTTGATCAAATAAAGTTACGAGTAATTGTTTAGGGTTATCACACGCCACCTGCCCTTTACGAGCACGGAGTCTTAATAAACGAAAATCAGCTAATTCATCATCACGAATCGTCAATAAACAATTATCTTGCAGTAAACACGCAACTGTCACCGTATTAAAACGTCCTTCATTTGGCGACATAAACAGAGCATGTACATGAAGCCCTTCATGATCAATAAAGCAACGCGACGACGCTTCAATTTCTTCAACATCATCAGCCGCAGGCAAAGTAATATTTAGGGTACTCGCGAGGGCGCGACGCTCTTCGCCTGTTGGGTTAATCGTGTCAATCCAATGAGCATTTTTAATGGATGTGGCTAATGGCGTGTCGGGGGCTGGTTCGATTTGTGTTATTACACCTTGGTCAATTGAAAAAAATCTTAACATATGCGCCACTCTTTTTTACCTAAGTGACAAAATAGTACCAGCAACTATCAAGCTAAATACACCTTTTTAGCAAAATAAATGCATTGCTCTTTCTCCAAAGCTTGATAACCATCAGCAGTACGAATTGCACTTATTCAACTCACCAAAAAACGAGAAGTACTGTTTAACCTTTCTAATACCAACTACAAACCTAGCAGAAGTTTATAAAGGCACAAAACTAACCACAGGCTTACTTTTATTTGAATTGGCTAGATCGGAAAATGCCAACAAAATGCGCTCTATCATGCTTGGTAACATAATACTTATTTAATTTTGTTTCTAAAAACTCTACTCTCAGTAGTAGATGATAAGGAGATAATAATGAAAGACTTGCAAAAACTAGTAGGTAATTTAAATAAATCGGGTGCGCTCAGTGGCTTGCTAGGTGGTGTGGCTGGTAGTGGACTGACAAGCTTAATGGGAAGCAAAAGCAAGAAAACGGGGAAAAAAGTAGTAAAGTATGGTGCGCTTGCTGCCATTGGTGGCCTTGCTTGGAAAGCATATAAGCAATATTCAGAGCAAAAACCAACAACAGCTCAAGCTACTTCTTCTCGCACTTTTGACTTTACTCCAGCAGCAATGCCAGAGCAGTCATTTAATGAAGTCATTGATGATAACCACACCGACGGGCAACTCTTATTAATGCGAGCAATGATCGCTGCCGCCTATGCAGATGGCCATATTGACGACACAGAGAGACAAAAGATTTTTGCACAAGTCGATACCCTAGAACTGAGTGCACAAGAAAAAGCGATGTTATTCGATGAGCTAAGAAAACCCATGCAACTATCAGCGCTTATTAATGCTGTACCTAACGCTCAAATGGGTATTGAAGTGTATGTTGCAAGTGCCAGTGCCATCGACTTAAACCAGAGTATCTCTAAACATTATTTAGAAGCGTTAGCAAATCAGTTATGTATTCCAAATGAACTGGTTGATAACATCCACCAACAACTCTCTCAGTAAGGCTTTGACAATCTACTGTGCTCCTTAGTAACTGGAGCACGCTAAGCAATCCTAAAATAGCCAGGTACTCTCCATCAACTCGAAGTCGGCAGTATTGCTCACACACCAACCGACAACGATGGCACAGCAGTGCATTGGCAATTTGACAACTTTAAAGCGTCAGTTGATTAGCCACACAACAAGCCTAAACTAAGGCGCAGTATTGCGATGAGTATCCACGCAAAGATATAAACAAAACAGCCGCACTTCTAATGAGTGCGGCCATTTTTATAATGTAAAGTCGTTTAGTACTTGTACTAATTCATTCTTACTGTATTTGTACTGTTTCGCTGGATATCACGAATACCTTCTTTACTTTCCTTTTCCATCGCAGCAATTTGCTCAGGAGTACGGCATACACGTGTTGGTATATTACTGCCGGTTGGTTTTTCCCTTTTACAAATTAAGCCATCATTGCTTGCTTGCTCGTCGCTTGAACTTGCACAGCCACTCATTAAAACGGCTAATAAAATAACACTTAAAAATTTCATAGACTTCCCTTTTTTTATATTGATTCAGTGTTTATTAAGAACATACTATTATATTGCAGCCCTAAAATAAAATTTTTTAGGTACAAAATATTACTTAATGCGGTTTTTTAGTGCCGTATCTCACCATATCTTTACCATTTTCATAAACGTCACTACTTACATAACGCCCCAATAAAAGCTGATGATTATCATCCAGCACAGCGACAAATGGACGACCATCACTGTTATTTGTAGCAAGCGCAACACCCGCAACATTTTCTAGCCCCAAGCCACCATGTTCAACAAGGCGTAAAAACGTTTCTAATTCGTCTAAAGTTTCGATTACATCGTTATCGTTAATCATCTTAAATACTCAGTGATTGCTAATCGGCCTAGCATAACAGGATTGAAATTTTGGTGCGAACTAGGTAAACCGAATTTCCCCATATAAACGTCGTTTTTTTGCAATCCTCGACTTTGCAATCGGCCTAAAGTGAATACTCATTTAATTTTAAAAGGCTAATTTACGATGAAACGTGGTGACTATTACAACCTTCAACCTGCATTAATCAAACACCTTGTTGAGCAAGAGCAATTAATTAAAAAAGCGGTTGAAACAAGTTTTGGTCTAACAATATGGGAGCTGATCAAACTAAGAGCATCACAAATAAATCAATGTGCTTTTTGCATTGCAATGCATACCAAACAAGCAAGAGAATACGGTGAAACGACCAACCGTATTATTGGTTTAAGTGCATGGCAAGACATGCCAATTTATACAAAACAAGAATGTCTGGCTTTAAAATTATGTGAAAAGTTGACACTTGCCCAACCTATTGATGATACTTTCTATCAATCTCTTAGTGATACATTTTCTGAACAGGGGTTAGTTGCACTGACGATTGCTATTAACGCAATCAACAGCTGGAATCGCATTGTGAAAATGTTTAAACCTGACGTTGAGTTTAATGAGTAACCATTTAACTTTAGAACTAAAAACACCTAAGGGTGACATCGCTAATTATATTCAAGCTATCTGGTATGCGACGGCGCATTCACACGGTGAGCAATGGCTTGCTTGCGATGGTGCGACTGGGGTTATTTTTCCTCTTGCAGGGGCGCTTTTACTTGATGATAAAGCGCTTTCTCCACCTTATGCATTTCAAGAAACATCTACTCACGCAGCAAAGATCACATTTTCAGAAAATGCACAATTTTGTGGTATTCGCTTTAACCCAACTGTTTTAGCTGAGTTCAAACACCACAACCACCCACTTATTTGTGAGCAATCATTAATGGCTATTGCCAAAGGCCTTCAAAAAAACGCCAATCTGCAGGCTTTTGAGGCGCTCATAAGCACGCATTACAACTACCAACCTAGTATTGGTCACACATATGCAAAGCAATTAATTAGTAAACTGATTGAGTTAACGCCACTGCAAACCGCTTATCAACTGGCTCCATTAAGTAAGAGGCAGCTTGAACGGCAAATAAAAAGCCAGTGTGGCGTTACACCTAAGTATTTTGAACGAATTTACCGCGTAAAAATGGCCAAACAAACAATAAAAGATAACCCGACGATGGGCTTTGCAGATATTGCTCAACAGTGTGGCTTTACTGACCAGCCGCATTTCATTAAAGAATTCAAAGCGATAATGCATATTACACCAGCAAGATACCGGAAACTATTGAATAACACGCATACTAAAAAAACCAAACTCATTATGCGTTGAAATCGGTATATTAAATTCATCAAATAAAAGTTCTATATCGATTATCAAACTCACTTAAATAGCATGAACTTACTTGCCAACGGGCGATTTTATTTGCGATCAGCTTTTATCCATAGGATAGTTAACAAAAGCCTAAAAACTTGCTGTTACACAATAGGATAATCATGAAAAAAGTTTTACTTGCCACCAGCTTAATCGCTTTCTCATTTACGGCATTTGCAGCCAATTTAACCGTTGAAGAACTGCGTATTGAAAAAGCGACAAAGGCAATGCCAAAGGTCTTAAACGCTTACAGTGATGACATAAGTCATTTTAAAAATGCTTGGCAAGCAACCACAAGCTACCAGCAAGCAAGTGATCTTATTGATGACTACTCAAAACAATTATGGCGTGATGCAAAAGCACGGATCAAAAAAACCAACAGCTACGACGACCGTGAACTTTATTGGGCACGCTTACTTTCAAGTAAAGTTATTCGTACCAGCAAGCCCCAGTTTGCAATCACTGACAGCGAGCAAGCTGCGCTGTTAACCATGCTAGAAAATGGTAGCCGTGGTCGTACCGACCTTGATTTCAGTAAAAAAACCGACAAACGTATATTAATTACCGGCTTTGATCCTTTTTTACTTGATAGAAATATCAACCAAAGTAATCCATCTGGCGTGGCCGCATTATTACTCGACGGGCAAGTAATTAGCTATCAGGGTATTACTGCGGAGATCAACACAGTGATGGTGCCTGTGCGCTATGAAGACTTTGATCAAGGTATTATTGAATCATTACTTGCACCGTATTATGCACTAAACAACGTAGATATGATTGCTACCATCAGTATGGGTAGTAAAGACTTTGACTTAGAACGCTTCCCTGGTAAACGTCGCAGCGTAACGGCACCCGATAACGCCAATATTGTTTATGGTGGAACAGAAACTAACCCAAAAATATCAAGCTTGCACAACCGTCCCTTACCAGGTAATGAGTTTGTGACGTTTAGCCTACCCGTAGAGCAAATGCAAAAAGCGAAAGGCCCCTTCCCAATTAACGATAATCACAAGGTCGTTACACTTGAAAAGGCTTTTGAGCCAACATCACTCAAAGAACTTGAAGGTGCCATCGCAGTAAAAGGTGGTGGCGGTGGTTACTTATCAAACGAAATTTCGTACCGTAGTATTCGCCTGCGTGATGAGCTTAATTCAGATATTCCAACAGGGCATATTCATACCCCTCGTATTGCGCAATTTGAGCCAGAGACAGAAGCAAAAATCGTTAAACAAATCAAAGCTATGCTCGAACACAGCCTTGTAGCACTCTAGTTAACTAGCTCAGCGAGTGTTTAATGCATTCGCTGAGCAATAAAACCTACAGCCTATTGCGGGCCCGTTCCTCCATCTACTTGGCTCCCCAAAGTATTTGCACTCTCTAATCTATACGGGTAAAGCTGCACATCACTAAACACTGTTGCACCATTATCACGGTATTGATCTGTCGCTGAGCGCCCTGTGTAAATGTTTCCTGATGCACTGAAGTAACCCGAGCCTTGATTCCAATGTGGCTTTGCTGAGTTTTCAAAATAGTTATTCTCGACTAATACTTCTGCACCATCACTGGCACTAATTGCAAAATAAGTAATGTTTTTCCAGTAATTATTAAACATATGAACCCGTGAGTTGTAACCATCTATTTTTGGATTACGCCCTGCTGCAGTATCCCAAAAGTTATGATGTGCTGTTACTTGCGAGTTTTTGAATAAATGCGTGTACCAATGCTGATTAGCGCAAACTTGGGTGTTATAACCATAGAAACGATTCCAACTGAGGGTCACATTCTGACTATTATCAATATCGATATAACCGTCACTTATCTTATTAAAGGCCATATGATCGACCCAAATATGGCTACTATCATCAATTGAAATGCCATCGCCCGCTTCGACGAGTGCAGGGTTAATATTTTCCAGCATGACATTTTTAATAATAATATTACGTTGCTTGCTAATAACTAAGCTAGCACCAACAATTTTTGAGTTTTTACCTAAGCCTAGTAACGTTTTGTTGGACTTTACAATAATACGGCGCTCATTACGTGTTACATTAACTGGTGAATTGGAAGAGCTGCCCAGCTCACTACAGCTTTGATTCCCTACAGGCACTCGGTACCATGTTTTACCGTAATCATTCCATTGGCCACAATCTAAAGGACATGCTTGCACCGTTCTATTGTTAGTGAGACAGTTAATCGTCGTATTATCAGGTATGTGGATCACTTTAGCAGAAGGCGAGCTTAAAGCGTCACTTAAAGCACTGCAGCTTGTAACCCTAACAGGTGTTGCATTACCGCCACCGATTGTTGTCGTTAGGCCATCTTGACCTGGTTGTGCAGCAAAACCAACTAAATCACTTGGTGTTGGCTGAGTGCCTCCGTCACTACCACACGTTGTATCGACAGGGTTTATAAACCACCTTTGAGAGCTTATACCTGCGTCATCATTTTGATACACATTAGCCGCATTGTTTGAGCCTGCAACAGTCAATGATTTATTGGTTAACTTATTCGTTATATTAAAACCACCTGATGACGATGCTTTAAGTTGCCAACGTTGATTGGCTCCTTGCCAATCATCATAAACGATAATATTAGCACCATTTGACTGCGATGAATCAAGTACATCTAACACCTTATTATTGTACTTAGATCGGATAATCCAATATCCATCGCTTTCTTTAATAAACTGAAACTTTTGATTATTTCCTCCCCAATAGTCATAAGTTATGACATTAGGCGCTGCACTTGTATCACTTGTATTAATATCTAACGCTAAGCCAGACCCACGGTTAATAACAGAATACAACTGACCTGATTCAGGCATTGCAGTGCAATTTTCCGCTTGTACTGGTAAACAGCTCAGAAATAGACTAGCCAAGCCAATTTGTTTAATGACGTTTATTGTTTTCAAAACTATCCCTCTCAAATTTGTAATATAAAAATACTTAAGAGGTAAAGTCTAAACCATTCGTTCCCAAAATAAAGTGTTTTGTTTATTTTATGTAAATAAATTTAACTTTAAGAAAACAAAACAGGATACAGAAATAAAAAAGCCACCTAGAGGTGGCCTGAATTGAAGCTAACATTAATTAATACAATTCGAATAATGGTCGGCCATTTTCGTCATATTTTACTTCCATTATGCGGGCATGTCGGTTTGGATCGTAAAGCGGATCTTTTACAATTTCCTCAAGTGGACGTGTATCCGTTTTTGGCACCACACTTGGCTCACCGACGGCATGCTCATAGTCACGGGCATGGTAAATACATAATGGTGTTTCGCCATCTTCAGCAACGGTAAAACAGTTATGACCAGGGCCGAAAATTTTCTTTTCAACACTTGTTTCAAGCACTGGCATGCGTGTTTTAGTCCACGAATTTCGATCAAGTAAATCGCTGTTTTCATCTGCTTCCATATAGCCCATGCAGTAACATGCACCTGTTGCGCTGGCAGAAAAAGCGATAAAGATTTTGCCGTTATTTTTAAGTACCGCAGGGCCTTCGTTTACCCAAAAGTCCACACGCTCCCAATCGTAATCAGGCGTAGTTAGCATAAATTGTGCTGTTTTTAACTTAATTGGTGATTCCATCTCAGCTAAATACAGGTTTGATGCAGCAAATTGGCCGCCGGTTTTCTCTGCCCAACAGAAATAACGTTTGCCATTGTTCTCAAAAATCGTCGCATCCAGTGAGAAGTCTGTGAACGACTTTTCATCACCCTCAGCCGCTTGCATCATACCCAGCTCAACCCATTCATCATTTAATGGATCTTGGCCTTTACATTCCAATACATACGGGCGTAATGCCCATATATCGTCTTCTTGGCTGGCTGCAAAGTAGATGTACCATTTACCATCCAGATAATGAATTTCAGGTGCCCAAATATGGCGACTCATTGGGCCATTGTCATGCTTAAACCAAATATCAAAGGTCTCAGCGTCTTTTAAGCCTTCTAATGTCGCAGATTTACGCAGTTCAATGCGATCATACGTTGGTACAGAACCTGTAAAATAATAAAAACCATCGCTGTGCTTATGCACAAACGGGTCGGCCCGCTGTTCGACTAACGGGCTGTTTGTTTGTAATGTCATGTTTAAACCTGATCGTAAATTTAATTTGTATTATTTTATTACTTATAGCTAAGAACACAAATATAACATCATTTTTATCAGACAGTGAGCATAAATGTAAATCGAGTGGTTGATCTAATCGTCATCAATTAGACAGCTGTTACTGTGCTAAAAAAAGTAGTAAGCCACGTTCATATCGGCTCAAGTATTTTGTTTTACGCGGTAACTTAAGTTGTTGTCTTGTACGTACCTGTGTGGCTTCACTTTCTTTACATAAATCAATCAGCGCAGGATGAACATAAGAATTACGGGCTATCGTTGGTGTGTTACCCAAATGGCTCGATACCGTTTCTAGCATATCGCACAAAGGGAGCTTTTTCTTAGCATTATAAAAAGCTTCGAATGCTAAAACACTGGCGCGCCATGTTCTAAAGTGTTTAGCACTAAACTCCTCTCCCATCACTTGCTGAATAAACTGATTAACCTCACGGGAGGTCACGGGAATACATTCCCCACCTTCTTTATATTGAAATAGATTTTGCCCTGGTAAATCTTGCAACTCTTTAATAATGCTGCTTAAAACACGATCTGTAAGATTAACCTCTCTCACTTTGCCAGATTTAGCTTTATATTCTAAGCGAATATTTTTACCCGTTAATTTGGCATGGCGATTACGTAACGTTGTTGCACCAAAACTGTTATTTTTTTTCGCGTTTCGTTTAGAGCCTACACGTAATGAACCTAAGTCCATTAACCGGACAACCGCAGCTAATGTTCGTTGATAATCCAGCTCATGACCTTGTAAGTATTCAGATAATTTAGCTCGCAATAAAGGAAGTTTGGTGCCAAAAAGCTCACAGGCCTCGAACTTTTTTAGCTCCTGCTGCTCTCTAAAATCTGGATGATAAAGATATTGTTTTCTGCCTTTTGTATCATACCCTGTTGCTAAAATATGCCCATTTTCTTCAGGACAAAGCCAAACATCTTTGTATGCAGGGGGGAATGCCAGCGCATTTAAACGCTTAATTTCTTTTTTTGCTGTAATTCGTTTGCCAGCGGGGTCGTAGTAAAGCCAGCATTTTGAATGTCGTTTTCGAGTAATTCCTGGCAAATTATCATCAACATAAATCAGTTTCATTACATTTCCTCACTACCTTAAGTAATACAGCCTTTCGAGGCGAGCTAAGCCCGCCTTGAGGTGTGCTTCTATCGTTTCCAATAGCGAAGATTTTTTAATCTATTCAAAAACTCATCTACCTGACAGGTGCCTAAATCAATGACGCCATCATCTTGGTTTTCAGCAAGCCCAACCGCTTTTAGCAGCTCAACTGAATCCTTGCTATAACCAATAAATTTGTTATGCGAAAACGCATCTGAAACAAAGTCTTTTGCCTCAGGAATATGACTCAGTTTTTCGGCCCCTTCTTTTGTTGTCAGTAGCGCCACCGCATCATATAAAACCGAAGGGCCACCATTAATAACTTGATCGGCACTTAGATGCTCACCAGTCGAGCTTTTCGCGCCACCCACTTGAGCAGCAATAACTTCAAAATTTGCACCTTGCTCTTTAAGCGCACAACGCAATGAATCAAATAGCTGAGCATCAAAGCCATCACTCACAAGAATACCCAGCTTACGGCCTTTGAATGTATTTAGCGCACTCTTTTGAATGCTCAGGGCATCAGACACTGGAAGGTCTTGGCGTGTTTCGAGTGCAGCTTCGGCAGGTTCTGGCATTGTTTGTAAGCCCAAACCAGAGGCCACTAATTTAGCTAATTCGCTATCAATATTAAGTAAATGAGACACGACACGCTCCCTTATCGCTAAATGCTCAACTTTTGAAAGCTCAAAAACCAGCGCATCTTGAATATGTGATTGTTCTACTTGAGTTTGGCTTAAATAAAACTGCCTTGCTTGACTGTAATGGTCGCTAAAGGTTTCTGAGCGGTATCTCAGCTTGCCACCTTGTGTGTCTTCGTCTGTACTTTTGAAACCATGTGCAGGGCATGCGCGAGGGTTGTTTTCATCACCTTGCCACGAGTTGGGTTCGTAATTTACTCGCCCTTTAGGATTATGCATCGCCATATGACCATCTTGATGAAAGTGGTGCATTGGGCATTTAGGTGCATTAACAGGAATATGAGTAAAGTTTGGCCCGCCTAACCGTTTAGTTTGCGTATCCAAGTAGGAAAAGTTACGACCTTGCAATAGTGGATCAGGGGTAAAATCAATGCCTGGCACTATGTTTTGAGTACAAAAAGCAACTTGCTCTGTCTCTGCAAAAAAGTTATCGACAACTCTATCGAGCACCATGCGGCCAATAATTTTTACTGGCACCTGTTCTTCAGGTATAAGTTTTGTAGCATCAAAAACATCAAATTCAAACTCATCTGCAAAAGCTTGGTCAAATACTTGTACACCGAGCTCCCATTCTGGAAAGTCGCCATTTTGAATTGATTCCCACATATCGCGACGATGAAAATCAGGATCTGCACCATTAAGTTTTAATGCTTCATTCCACACCACAGACTGCATTCCTGCTTTTGGCTTCCAGTGAAATTTAACGTACTTCTGCTCACCCTTTGCATTAACAAACTTAAATGTATGCACACCAAAGCCTTCCATAAAACGTAATGACCGTGGAATGGCTCTGTCTGACATTGCCCACATAACCATGTGCATAGACTCAGGCGATAAACTAATAAAATCCCAAAAGTTATCATGCGCCGTTTGTGCTTGCGGAAAACCACGATCAGGCTCGGCTTTGGCGCTGTGGATCAAATCTGGAAATTTCATTGCGTCTTGAATAAAAAAAACAGGGATATTATTGCCGACTAAATCCCAATTACCTTCTTTGGTATAAAATTTTACTGCAAATCCACGCACATCTCGTGCTAAATCGGGTGAACCTTTGCTACCTGCCACAGTCGAAAAACGTGTGAAAACAGGTGTTTTTTCTCCCTTGCGCTGAAAAATATCCGCGCACGTAAGATCCTCAAGTGTATCGTATGTTTCAAAGTAACCATGTGCACCATAGCCTCTTGCGTGCACAACTCGCTCTGGAATACGTTCATGATCAAAATGAAACATCTTTTCACGAAAGACGTGATCTTCCATTAATGTTGGGCCGCGCTTGCCTGCTGTTAAGGAGTTTTGATTATCACTAACAGGACAACCTTGTGCTGTTGTCATGGTAGGATGTTGATTGTTCGCAGTTTGGTGAAGCTCGCCACCATGCCCTTTTTGACCTGAATATTTAAATGACTCTGCCATGAGTTTCCCTTTCTTATTTACTGGTTTATATAACATCACGTGGGTACACGTGAAAAACTAGTGAGCAAAAAAGAGACCAATAAAAAATAGCCTTACAAACAATAAGTTAATAAAAAGCGTTACAACATAAAGTAAATAGGTTACATAACGTTTGTAATCTTTTCTGATTTGGTTTTAATGTGTTAAAACCAAATCAGAATCTTACATTTTTGTATTAGCGCTTATTTAATAGCTCATGCGCAGATGTTAGTTCATTAGTTGTTTGTGATAATCCGACAGCCTTTGCGCCGCCTATTAGCCAAATTTGATTATTTAAAGTAACAGCACCCAATCCATGGCGAGGGGCTAACCACGTGGTCACTTTATGCCATTGCTTTTTAAGTACATCATATTTAAAGATTTCACTATCAACAGCTTGATTATGCTCCCCTCCAAAAATGTAGATCATGTTGTCGATTGCTGCCGCAGCGTGCCCTGCCCTACCTTTTGGCAGGGCCGGATGAGTTAGCCACTGATCTTGCTCTGGCACGTATTCAAGTACATCTTTTAAAGGTTCACCACCAACGGTTCTGCCGCCAAGCACAAACCAGCGGCCATTCACCTGCACACTTGCCGCACTATTACGTGCAAAGGGTAACGGTGCTGCTTTAGCAAACTCATAGTTATTTGGGTTGAACACAAGGTGTTCTGCTTTATCTAAACTATGTTGCCACTGCCCATTTTGTTCATTACTTGGACTGCGGCCACCCACTAAATGCACCTTTCCATTAAGCACTGCACCTACTGTTTCACTTAACGCAAAAGGTAAACGCGCCACCTTTTGCCATGCTTTGGCGCCCTTACCTAGCATTAATACATCACGGCTATTGGTCCACTGACCTTGGGTATTAACAAAACCACCAAAGGCAAATAATTTGTTTTCTACTGCAATTAAATAGGTGTGGTGGCGTCCTTCAGGCAAGCTTGGAGCTGATTGCCAAGTTGCATAATCAGGTGACCAAAAGTGCACTTTTTCCGTCATTTTACCCGTTGATGCTGGCAGCTCAGTAGAGATACCGCCAGCAACCCAAATTTGCTTATTCATTACTGTGGGGTAAATTTCTTGTATAGCCTCAGGAAGCTCAGGTGCGAACTCCTCACTTGCCGATAAAGTGTAAGGCAAACAAGTAATAAAAAGCGGTAAAAACAGTTTGGTTAAGCGCATACAAATCCTTATTAAGCAGTCGATTATAAAGCTTAAGTGAGCTGTACCTATAAGTACACTGCCAAATAGTCTAACGAGATCAGGTATAGCTATTTCTAAATGACACAAAGTTGATATATTATAACAAAACATTTAGTGTTATTTTATTTAATCTACTTAAGGGTCACTAACATGAGCAAACTCCCCGTCACCGTGCTCTCTGGTTTTTTGGGTGCAGGTAAAACCACCGTACTCAGCCATATTTTGAATAACCGTCAAGACAAAAAAGTAGCTGTCATCGTCAATGATATGAGCGAAATAAACATCGATGCGGCGACAGTTAAAAACGATGTGTCACTTAATCGCGGCGAAGAAAAACTGGTTGAAATGAGTAATGGCTGCATCTGTTGCACTCTGCGTGAAGACCTACTCATAGAAGTACGCGCTTTAGCAGAGACGGGGCAATTTGATTATCTGGTTATCGAGTCAACCGGTATTTCAGAACCCCTTCCGGTCGCCGAAACATTTACCTTTGCCGATGAAGACGGCGTATCACTTTCAGATGTTGCTAGGCTTGATACCATGGTCACAGTAGTTGATGCTGTAAACTTTCTAAAAGACTTTAACGAAGCCAAGTTTTTGCAAGAAACCGGTGAACACTTAGGTGACGAAGATGAGCGCAGCGTTGCCGACTTACTGATCGATCAAGTTGAATTTGCTGATGTGATTTTAATTAGTAAAACCGATTTAATTAACGCAGATGAGCTTGAAAGTTTAAAAGCCATTTTAAGCTCATTAAATACCTCCGCAGAGCTTATTGCCATTGAAAATGGTCAAATTGATATCAATAAAATTTTAGGCACAGGCTTGTTTAACTTTGAAAAAGCGCAACAAGCACCAGGCTGGTTAAAAGAGCTGCGCGGTGAGCATATCCCAGAAACCGAAGAATACGGTATTAGTAGCTTTACCTATGAGGCTAGGCGTCCTTTTCACCCCGAGAAATTTTATAACTTTATCCATAATAATCAACGCGAAGGCAAACTACTCCGCTCAAAAGGCTATTTCTGGCTAGCCTCTCGACCACAGTTTGCTTGTCAATGGAACCAAGCTGGCGGTATTGCACGTTATGGTTTTGGCGGGATATTTTGGAAGGCCTTACCAAAAGATCAGTGGCCAACCGATAACGATTACTTAAATTCAATTAACCAAGTTTGGCAAGAACCCTTTGGCGATATGCGTCAAGAGCTGGTTTTTATTGGTCAAAACCTCAATCAAGCAGAAATCACACGCGCACTCGACAACTGCTTACTTAGCGATGATGAACTGCTAGCAGGAAAAGAGCTTTGGCAAACACTACCCGATCCATTTCCAATTTGGGAGGAAGCATAAATGACAGCCCACGCATTTGAACATGATACTGATAACCTACCAGCAGAGGCAGCAATAGCATTAAGCCCAGTGGTATTTTCACAAATCTATAAACCCGAGCATAACATCGCAATTTGGCAGCGTAGCTTATCAGAGCAGCTGCAAACTGAAGTAACCGAGACTGTTGCAGCCTTTGCAGATCTCAGTATTAACGCTGTGATCAATCAAAACGCGATTGCGGCAGACATTGATAAAGCACTCGAAAAACGACCTCAAGCAAAAGCGCTTAAAGCCGATCTTGCTCAGCTTGTTGATATGTTTTGCTATTTATTTGAGCTTAAGCGTGTGGGTTTAAGACTAAAAGTACTTGAGCGGGCTATGTGCCCACGCTTTCATGTTGATCGTGTTCCTTGTCGATTAGTGAGCACCTATAGCGGTAGTGGCTCTGAATGGCTACAGAATAGCGGACTCGACCGCAATAAACTGGGTGCAGGAAACCAAGGTTTAAGTGATCAGGAATCTGGTTTAATTGCCCCACACACTAAAGTGCAGTCATTAACTGTCGGTGATGTTGCCTTATTAAAAGGAGAAACATGGCAAGGCAATGAAGGTTTAGGCCTTGTACATCGCTCACCACAGGTTGCAACTGGGGAAAAGCGCTTACTACTCACATTAGATTTTATTGCCTAATTAAACCTCAAACTAAACACAATAATGCGCCTGTATTTATATGGGCGCCAAAAATAGTGACTTTAACTCCAAACATAAAAAATTAATTAAACGCTTTTCAAGCCACTTACCATTCACATTAAATTCACATAAACACATATAACTTAACGCCGAACTTCGTACCTAATAATGGTTCAAAGTTCAGTTTAATCAACTAAACGCACGTATGCTTTTAGTAGGAAAGTAACTTTTTATGAAAGGAATTAAACAACATGATTAGAATAACCCAAAACCTGTTTACAATGACTGCAATAAGCGTATCTGTACTCTCAATACTTCCAGCAAATGCAAATGATGGTAACCTAATGGTCAATCAACAAAGTGGCGTTATTGTAGGCTACTGGCATAATTGGTGTGATGGTGCAGGCTATAAAGGCGGGAAGGCACCTTGTGTTAGTTTAAAACAAGTTAATAGCCAATATAACGTGGTTAATGTCTCATTTATGAAAGTATTTGATGTAGCAGAAGGCCGCATTCCCACTTTTCGCTTAGATCCAAACATAGGTTTATCAGAACAAGCGTTTATCAACGAAATTAGTGAACTAAACCGCCAAGGGCGTAGCGTATTACTCGCTTTAGGGGGTGCCGATGCCCATATAGAGTTACAACAGGGCGATGAACACGCTTTTGCCGACGAAATAATTCGCCTTACCGATAAATTTGGCTTTGACGGACTCGATATTGATCTTGAACAAGCAGCCGTGACAGCAGCTGATAATCAAACCGTGATACCTGCCGCACTTCGTTTGGTAAAAGATCATTACAAAGCGCAAGGTAAAAACTTTTTAATTACCATGGCTCCAGAATTTCCTTACCTTAGACAAGGTGGTAAGTACATTCCTTATATTACCGCACTTGCAGGGTATTATGATTGGATAAACCCGCAGTTTTATAATCAGGGTGGTGACGGTGTTTTTGTTGATGGTGTAGGTTGGGTTGCCCAAACAAATGAATCTCTAAAGCAGGAGTTCATCTACTATATGGCTGACTCTTTAGCAAATGGTACTCGCGGCTTTCATAAAATCCCGAATGATAAACTCGTGTTTGGTATTCCTGCCAATATGGATGCAGCTGCATCTGGGTTTATTCAAAATCCTGAAACGCTTTACAGTGCCTTTAATCAATTAACTCAGCAAGGACAGCCTCTTAAAGGCGTGATGACTTGGTCTATCAATTGGGACATGGGGACGAATGCCGCAGGTGCAATGTATAACAACACGTTTATAAAAAACTATGGTCCCTTTATTCATGGTCAAATTATTGAACCTCCAAAAAATGCACCTGTACTAAGTGGTATAACTGACGCAAGAGTTCGCCAAGGAGCCTCATTTGACGAGCTAGCAAATGTAAGCGCCATCGATAAAGAAGACAATAACCTCACCAGTAGTATTGTCGTCACGGGCCGTGTCGATACATCAACTCTCGGACAATATATTCTCGTTTATACTGTTAAAGACTCTGCTGGTAACGAAAGTAAAGAAAGCCGCAAAGTCGAGGTGTTTAGTGATAAGCCTTTATTCAGCGGGGTTAATAACGTGAAGCTTGCCCTAGGTAGTACTTTTGAACCAATGGCAGGTGTCACAGCAAATGACACTGAGGACGGTGATTTAACAGCTAACGTCTCGGTTTCAGGTCGTGTTGATAACTCAAGAGTTGGTCAATACACCCTAACCTATTCAGTATCTGACAGTGCTTCACAAACCTCAACAGTGGTTAGAACTATTACAATTTCAGGCAGCACACTATGTGCAAGCCAATGGGATAAAGACACAGTCTACCTAGCAAACCAACTAGTAAACTATGAAGGAAATATTTATAGAGCCGGTTGGTGGACTAAAGGTGAACAACCGACTAGCTCAGACCAATGGGGCGTTTGGAAACTTGCTAATGATGCTTGCCAATTAACAAACTAATACGATTATTAAAGCTCACAGAACGTCTGTAATGTGAGCTTTAACATACACCCTATTTCAAATTAAAAAAAAGCATACTAAGTGAACTCGCAATTGCCGAAAGAGCAAACATGCGAAGCAGTAAAATTGAAACATTGCCTGCCCCACCGGCTAGAGTCCCTCTAAAACTCAGCGGGTAATCATGGAATACCATTAAGTATAAAACGTTAAATAGCCCTACCCGCATCCCGTCAATTTCAAGCGTATCGCCATTTTTTAAGTGGATTTCACAAACATGCAAACTTGGTAGCCTCCTATGTGCTTCACCAAACTTCCGCCTGTACTTAAGATCCATTGTATAATTAAATATCACCTCTGCAATGTCGTCTCTAGCAATTGTAACTGTACGATTTGTGTGCTTTTTAAACGTCAATTTATCAATTTTAAGCTCATTCTTACTTATGCTCATTGCCCATTTAAAGCCAAAGCCATACTTTTTGTAAGTCATGATACGTTTTGTGATAAACACAGCTAAAAAACTGCCAAGACAAATCAAAAAAGCCAACCAAGGGAGCACTGCATCTTTTAAATAAAAGGCCGAAAGAGAAATAGCGAATACCATAAATGCAAACAGAACTTCTGCCTTGCCAGATAAAACCGCAAGGCCTGGTAATGTCTCTAACTCAGTTATTGAATCCTCGGTTAATGACGACTTCCCTTTAAAAGCGGCGTATCGAAACCAGTTCTTGTCATTTAAATCTAATTCAAGTGAATGCTTGGCCATCGACCCCATAAAAATTCCTTTTTATATTAAAATTTGTAATAAGTAACTTATTGCTATTTAAAGATTTTATACCTGAACCAGCACCATGAGTAAATATAAAACGAACCTCGCTCAAAACTAAAATGCCATCAAATAAAAAATCTATGGTAAATTGCACGCAATCATTAGAAGTGGCTACTTTTAATGATTTAAATTTTGTTGATGAATACAAGGCACCCAATGAAAACACTCTCGAAAGTACAACAAAAGCAACAGGCACTGGTTCTTAACGTTGCCGACGCCCTTGAAGAGCAAGGCCGCGCTGAGCTCGAAGGTATGCTGCAATGCTGGTTTGATGTTGAATATCACTTATTCCCAGGCTCTTTACTTTTGTGCTTTCAGTTTGAAAACCAGCAAACATTAGATGCAGCAAACCCTGAGCTGTTGAAATGGCAGAAACGCTTGAGTGCAGCAATGCTGAAAAAAGGCGTGATTCTAAAAGACATGCGCAGGCACTTAGTGTTTACCTTAAAAGGCCCTGATGATTAACTTTGTCTATCGACAAGTAGCGGTTTTAATACCATAAATGGTATAACTTGAGCCTAAAATTAAAAAGGTGTGAACTTAAGTAAAGTTCACACCTTTAAATAAACGATTTAACCACACCAGTTGATAAAATTTTATTTTTAATACGTCATTTCATTTATCAACAGTGTTAAACCCTTTTTATTACAACATCAGCTAGTTAAAACTAGCTTAGAAATAAAATTCCTTGTTAAATATATTACAAAAAAACAATACTAAATAAGACTTAAGGCTTCAACTGTATTAATTTGAATCGCACATAAAATATATAGAATCAAATAATTATCAAACACAAAACCGAACGAAAGAATAAAATAAGTAAAAAAAATAAACTTAACTAAAAATATACTATAAATAGTACAAAGAAAAACACAGCGCATTAATTATTCTATTTTTATAAATAAACTACCAATACTTGCTTAGTTAAACAGTAAAGACATAACACTGTTTAGTACAACCTATCATCTTTCAAGATTGTGTATCTTCACGTGCTCAACTAGCTCTGGAAAAAATGCTAAAAAAACGGCATCTAACTCATGGTAGTGACGGGTAATATCCTCAGCAGCCCCTGAAAAGTTATTACTAAAACGAATACGCCTTGCGATATTATCAAGCGCAAGCCCTACTCCAGCCACTGTTTCATATTCTTTGAACCAGTCATTATTGGTCATACTCGTGACAACTTGTTGCATACGTGAGGGCATCAAGGCTTGGCGTGTATTTAACAGCCCATAACTTTGGTGTTTAAAATCTGCTAATGGCTGGTCGTTAAAACGATGCCAATGCTGAATTAAAAAGTGATCAAATACCACATCAATTGCAACACTGGCAAAACGCTTACGCTGTGGAGAAAAGAAGTGTTTAGCTTCTTTTACTAAAGGATGTGCATCGGTAAATCGGTCTACTAAATAGTGATTCTCAAGCGCATTTTTGACTGTAACAGGCAAGCCGTTTACATGCCTACGCCCGCCAAAATCCCCTAGCAAATTACCAAAATGTGAATCAGCTGTCGGTTTTGCACAATAAAGGTGAGCTAAGTAGTTCAACACATACTCTAAATTAAGTCGTTTTATAGATTGTAATAGAAATTGGCTGTTAATGAAAAACAGAGCAAAGCGTACTTTAGGAGGAAAGGTGTCCCCTTTCCTCTATTACTGGATTAAGATTGTCAGAAGCTATATTTTAAGCTCAACTTATAATTAACCGGCTCACCTGGTTGTGTCCAAATTGCAGAATAAGAATTAGCGTAGTAAGTTTTATTTAGTAAGTTATTTACATTAAACTGTATAGTGACATCATTATTAACAGCGTAATTTGCAAACAAGTTTACCAAGGTGTAAGAAGGTAAGTAATAGTCTAGATCTATCGTTTCGCCCAAACGCTCACCAACATACTGCACCGCAACGCCAACTGTTGCATCGGAGTCCACTAAGCCGTTTAAGTCTCTTTTGATTTGAGCATTAGCGCTATGTTTAGGGATATTCAACAAAGGACTGCCTTGGGGTAACTTGACCCACCAATCAGTATTAACTGTATCATTGGCTGTTTTTGCATCTGTATAAGTATAGGCAAAATCAAAAGATGTACTGTCTGAGATGTAACCATGTAAATCAAGCTCGACCCCTTCACTGCTTACCTCTCCAAGCGCCGTTGATATACCTGCTTGCAAATCAGTAGTCAGCATATTAGTCTTTTTTGCACTAAATACTGTGACGCTACCATTGACACTATTTGAACTGAATTTAACACCCACTTCGAAAGAGCTTGTTTCTTCAGGTTCAAATGCATCACCATTTTTATCGTAGCCGCTATTTGGTCTAAAGCCTTCAGAGTAACTAGTATAATATTGAATCTCATCAGAGTATGCGTACACAATACCCACACGAGGACTGAACGTAGTTTGGTCGCTCTTTAAGCTTTGTTTGTTCATGTGATTATCTATTTGTTGATCAAACCAATCAAATCGACCACCTACCTGCACTTTCCATTGTTCAGTCAGATCAATTTGATCTTGAATGTAAACCCCATAACTATGCTGAACCTCCGAACTGTCAAATAACAGAGCTCCCTCTGGGGCTGTTTTTCCATACTCAGGTTCGTACATATTGATTGCATATCGAGTGTCATCAATCGTTGGACGGTATCGGTGCCAACGTTTATCAAAATCAAATTTACTGGCATCAGCACCTATTAGTAAATGATGAGTGAAACCCACAGTATCAATGCTACCACTGAGCTCTAGTCGAGTAGAGAAGTACTTGGTTCGAAAGTCACGTTGGTTATGTTGTCTGCTTAATGTTACACCATCCATAAAATAGATTTGCCTAGCAGGTGCTAGTTCGGCATCGCTCGACTCACTAATAAACTTCGAATCACTATAACTAAAACCATTTAAAAGTGACCACTGCCCAAGTTGATGCTCAAATGTAAGCTGATGAGAAATCGTATCAACTTCTGTCGGCTTATCGTTTGGCTCACCTAAAAATGATTCAATAGGTAATGCATCAATATCACCATCAATTGCAACAATACCGCGGTCAAAGGTTGTGCTTTGATCAACATATTCAAGTTCATAATTTAACTTCGTGTGTTCTGAAATAAGCCAAAGAATTGAAGGGGTTACAACTGTTTTTTGAGCTTCATGATAATCTCTAAAACTTTCACTATCTTCCACCGCCCCATTAACTCTAAAAGCAATCTGCTCTGAAAGTGCATTGGTGTAATCTCCCTCAGCACGGTAGTTTTGCCAGCTCCCCGCAGTTACTTTTACATAGCCTTGCTCTTCAAACTGTGGTTTTTTCGTCATGATGTTAATCGTTCCACCAGGTTCTGAGCGCCCATAAAGTGCAGAACCTGGCCCCTTCATAACTTCAACATAATCAATATTGCTTGCATCGCGGATACCACTAAAGCTTCTGCCCGATGAATAGCCATTAATTAAAAAGCCCGATGGAATATTCTCATCACCCACTAAGCCACGAATCGCGAAACTCTCCCATAGACCACCAAAATCATTTTGCTCTGTGATACTTGGCGTTAGATCAAAAATGTCGTTTAGCTCAGTTACACCAGCATATTCAAGACTATTGGCTGAAATAAATTCAATACTTTGAGGCTGCTGATTCATAGGTACATCACCGCGAAAAGCCTGTCTTACTCCAGATACAGATATCTTCTCTATATCTGATGATGTTACAGCGACTACCGGTGGTGAAAAAAGTGCACTAATAGCAAGCGAAAGAACTGACACGTTAAATAGGTTTGATTTATTCATTTTAACTCTTAAGTAAAACTTAATCGATTAAGTTTTCACTCACATAACTCCCCTCTACTGGCAAGGTGAAAACTCAATCGTTAACAAAAATTATTATCATTTTTAATATTATAAATAAATAGAAATAAAAGAGCTAGATGTCGATTGAAAAATCTTGCACTATTATGATCGTGCTAATGGGTATTCATCCCCAATGAAAAAGCTCTTGTAGAGCGCTTTAATTGTGGTTATCTAGCGCTAGGCTCAGTAGCCAATTTGTGAAAATGTAAGGTAATCTTGTTCTGTAAATTTTAAACACTGAGAGCTCACCTATTTGAAATTACTCAAAAGGCCTACGTTAAAACGATGCCAATACTAAAAAACAGTATTGGAAATACTTATAGCGAGATGGCCAAAAATGGTTAACCACTACAGTGACTTCTTTCAAGTATCTGCCAAAGCGGATGTAACACTTTTTACAAGCAAAACTTGTATGATCTATGCCGATATCTACTGTTAATCTCACTATTAACGCCAAGTTTTATGTTATAAATTACCAGCAAACTGACTTTTAAAAATGGAATTTAATCTTGAACCTTCAAAACATCCTTTCTTATTACCGAGATTGCTATAAAGAAGATAGCGCGGATCTTAATTTATGGAATCTCAATAAGTTAAAAAAGGAAGATAGTTTCGTTCTCGAAGGAAAAGATGAGCTGGGCTCAGGCTTTTTACCTCGGCTTCCATTGCCTAGCGAATTTGCCGAGCAAATGGTTAAACGTGTTGAAATATATCAACGCGAGCGGGTTCTGCTTTATGTCAGGTTTATTCTCGTTGGTAAATTAGACATAAAAGGTGAAATGAAATCGGTTGTTTCCCCTATTTTATTCAACGAAGCAAGCATAGAAAAAGACGGTGAAGATTATTACTTTTCAACTAATAACCCAGTACCTGAAGTCAATGAACCGTTGATTCAACTACTGATGCCTGAGGAAGACTCAGTTCATCACATTACCAACTCTATAGATATTCAATCACCTCATTATTGGACTTCACGACTCAAAGGCAGCCCTGTTGAGCTTAACCTACTTGAGTTACTTAACTATCCCGAGCTTACAGATGCAAGCGCCATTCAGCGTGCTCTAAAAAGAAAAACAGCCTCGTTATTACCGGTATCTATGCTTACCTTTGTTGAGCGCTCAAGAAGCTCTCGCGGTATACTCCATGAGTTAGAAGAAATTACAGCTTCAAACACATTGCCTGCCCCACTGGCTAGTCTGTTTAGCCATACAAATACAACTGGTAACGCAGCACAACTAAAATTTAATTACTTGCCAGGATTGCTCTCCTCTTCGCAGAAAAAGGTGATTGAAATTGCTGCTAATAGCTCATTAGGGTGTGTATCTGGCCCGCCAGGAACAGGTAAAAGCTACACTATAGCCGCTGTTGCTGCTGAGCACATAGCAAGGGGTCAGTCAGTGCTTGTTGTCGCAAATAATGATGCGGCTTTAGACGTCATTGCCAGTAAACTCGATGAAAACTTCAACTTAAGTGATATCTCTATAAGAGTGGGTCAAAACGCATTTTTATCGAAGCTAAAAGATTATTTAGAATCTTTACTAGCAGGCTATTTTTCAAATGAATTAAATAAAGAGCCCAATGAATGTGAGCAAGAGCTTACACAGCTCAACAGCCAATTAAATACGCTAGAGCTACGCTTCCTAAAGTTTTGTGAAAAAGCGATTATTAGAGGACAACGGTTAAAAAATATTGAAGACAAATCGCCTCAATGGCTAAAGCGCCTTTACTTAACTTTAGTGAAAAGCAAAATTCAACAACTAACAAAGCAGTGGTCAGCCTTAGATAAAATAAACACGCAACATATGCAAAGAGAGTTACTCGCGAGTAACTATTTAAATGCACTGAAACTCAAAAACCTTAAAACACTTGTAGAAACACAGCGCCAGTCTCTGCAAGCCTTTAATAAAGCAATACGTAGCCGCACATCAAAACGACAGTTCGAGTTATTTGATAATATTGAGTACAGTGCGCTTTTGTCTGCATTTCCAGTGTGGTTAGTGAGCTTAAATACCTTACACCGTGTTCTGCCACTAAAAGCAGAAATGTTTGATCTTGTTATTATTGATGAAGCAACTCAATGTAATATTAGTAGTTGTGTTCCTGCCCTTTATCGCGCTAAAAGAGCACTCATCGTAGGCGATACTAAACAATTAAGACACTACTCTTTTTTGGCAAAACATAAAGAAGCACATTTTAAAACACAACATAACTTATCCCATAATAGCCAAGGTGTAGTAAGTTATCGTGATAACTCAATTTTAGATTTAGCACTGAACTCAATTAATAGCCAAGCAGACATTGCATTTCTTGATGAACACTTTAGAAGTAAGCCAGAGCTTATTCACTTTAGTAACCAGCACTTTTATCAAAATAAATTAAAAGTAATGCAACATAAGCCCTGTACCAGCAGTGGCTATTTACATGTAAAACGCATTAACGGCATAAGAAATAAAACAGGGGTAAATCATCGAGAAACCTTGAGTGTTATAGAGTTTATAAAAACACAAATACAGGAAGATGAAAAAACGGGGGTTAACCATAGCATAGGGGTAATTTCACCGTTTAGGCAACAAGCCGACGACATAGCTAAAGAAATAGCCACAACCTTTAGTGAATCGGAGATAACAAAACATAAAATACGTGCCGCTACCCCGTTTGGCTTTCAGGGCGAAGAAAGAGATATAATGTTGATCTCTTTTTCACTCGACAATGAATCTAAACGAGCCGCAGCCTATTTAAATAAAGCGGATGTTTTTAACGTCACAATCACCCGAGCACGCCAACTACAAGTGCTATTTTTATCGGTTGATGCAACCCAACTTCCCAAACAAAACCTATTACAAAAGTACCTTACAAGCATCAGTGAATTTGAAGCTAAACACTCTGTTCAAAACCAACTTGATCAATTTCAGCATGAGGTAATCAATGAACTGAATAAACGAGCTATTGAAACATGGCCAGGTTACACAATTGCTGGCACAGAAGTTGATATTTTATGTCGTTACAATGGCCGCTACTTAGCGGTTGATCTGATTGGTTTTCCTGGCCCTTGGGCCACTTTTTTTGAGCTAAACACCTACAAACGATTCAAACGTGCTGGCATTGAAATGCTACCCATAAGTTACGGACTGTGGGTTGTAGACAAACACGCATGTATTGAAAAAATAGTAACCACAATGACAGAAATACCCGTTTTGGCGAATAACGAATAAATCCATTACCAGCGTATTCATACTCGCTAAATAATTCCCTAAAGCGGCTATCAATAATCCCTAAAAAGTAGGAGGTTGCACTACAACCTCCAACCCATTGCATATTGCTTGACCTTTATTCTCCTGCAAACTTTAACATTCGTGTTTGATCGGTAAGTTCAATATCCACCAACTCAAATGGTGCTTTGGCAGCTTTAGTCACAGAAAACGGCATCATAAAGTTATCTTGACCATTAATCTGCTTTGCGACCTCAACCGTTGCAAGCTTTACACGTTTACCTTTATCGCCCATGCCTGTTAACGTTGCACGAATCGCGTAGCGGCCAGCATCGGTTACTTGCACAGGTACCTGAGCTTGGTATTGATTATTACCAAGAGCTGTCACTTTCGCGTTATCCATAGTGATGGTTTGCGAACTGTGCACAAACGGCATTTTTATAGAGCGTTTAACTATTTGCCCATTTACCACCGCTTTAACACTTGCCTCAAGTTCATAGTAACCATTTACGGCACCTAGGGTTTCAAGTGGGTATTTAAGCACCGCTTCACCATTTTCATAACGCACATCAAGCTGCTCGCCTTCAGGGCTGTATAAACTTAGTTTCACCTGCTTATCTTTAAAGCGCTTTTGACCCATACTTAGCTGTATACCTATACGTTGCTGCTGATCCTTCACTTTAAACTGTGTTTTAGCATGTAAGGCGTTACGTGAGCCTTTTTCAATTACATGTACTAAATAAGTGTCGCTGTCGTTTAGGGCTTGGCTTGTTTTTAACATTGCCTTAGCACCTACCTGACCAAGCCTAAGCCCTACACTACCGTCATTAAATCCAGCATTTTGCATTTTTTGCTGTGACGCAACGGCTTGTATTGATAACGGCTGGGAGTTTGCATCTTTAATTGATAACTTATCGAGCTGTAAATCATCAGGCTTAAACACTTCACCACTATCAAAGCGTGCTTTTGGCGCGATACGAATAAAATTATCTACTTGGTTTACATACAGTGGCACACCGCGCTTAAGCTCTTTGCCCGAAACCTTCTGCCAATATTCAACGCTATCTTTTTCAAGCATGTGTAACTGCACCGCAGATGAAGATTGCACCTGAGGAAATTGATAAACCGTTTGCTCATTAGCATACGTCGCCGTGCTTACAAGCATCATTGCAGCACAAAGTGTGGTTAACTTATTAATCATGGCTTAGCTCCTAAATTCGATTTTTAAGTATGTTTGGTAAGCCAAAACAATTGCGACGACTTTGCTGATGGCTCAAAGGTTCGCTACCTTGAGTTCGTGATTTATCGGTAAACCACACCACCCCAGCTAACGACTGAGAACTGCAATTTAAAAAACCATCTGAGCAGCTGTCTAACCAGTTTTGTGTTACTTCAAGACCCACTTGATTTTGATAGCCGCCACAATAACTGTCGCTGTCCCATACAGCTGATTCAACGTCACTACCTACCACAGTTTCAAATCGAGACGGTAAGCTCGGGCGGTTCGGTGTGCCGTATAGCCACTGTGCGTTATACGACGCCATCCAAGACACCTGTTGTTGCTTAACCGCATCGTTGCCATAACCTAACAGCCAACCCAAGCTTTGCTCAAACGAATTACCTGCAATAACCGCATCAGCCAAAGGCGTACCACCACTTGAAGGAGCCAGGGCAATAGTACGCGTGACTTTGCTAATAATATTTGGATAACGGCTATCCCATGTTGGGTTAGATAAAATCCAACGCACCACATTACCGCCGTTAGAATGAGTGATCAGGGTTAAATCGGTGATGTTTTTATTATTGATAAATGTAGTAAGCTGCCCCGCTAAACAACCAGATGCCGCATCTGCCCACATATACTGCTCAAAATCACAATTAATGACGGTGTAATTACTGCTATTGGGTAAACCTTGACGAACCGTGTCGACAAAGCTACCAGTCCAATAGTCATTATACGCATCGCTTTGCTGGCCTGTACCGTGCACAAATGCGACTCCTTGCGCAGCAAAAGCACTGTGGCTGATACCCGCTGCCAACACTAAAGCTGGCACTAGTGAGAGTGTTTTTATTTTCATGTGTGTTCCTGTTGATTGTAATTTTATCTATCAGGTTGGAGGAGTGACCTCCGACCAAAAACATAGACCAAATAGGTACGAAAGCAAGAAAAATTTACATAAATTTAACTTTATTGTGTTTTTTAAGTACAAATTATTAGGTTTTTCATTGGTAAAAACTGCCAAATGAATATGAGAGACTTGCCTGCTTGGAAGGTTTTAAAGCTAATCATTAGGCGAAAGCCCTCAGAATTAACTTTTATTTATAAATCTTATTAATCCATATCTCTAAATTGACACATAGGATCTTTCATCTTTTAATGTATAAAGGTCACTTAGCATGTATAACACTGGGTGTACTTTTATCTATCGGCAAAACATGAGTCATAAAAGTTTTTAAAGCGCTGGTTATTACAGCAATCTCAATCTCACTTTATACATTATTTATGATTTCATTCACTGACATTTATGCCCAATCTATTAATGGCTTGAAAGTATCAAGCTTTTTTCTTTTGTTTAATTTATTACTAGCGGTGTTATTTTTTAGTAAGCAACTTAAAACAAGTGCGCTTGTTATAAAAAGGCATAAAAGACGACACAAAAAGCAATTACAGTATATTAAGAAACAGTTGCAGAAATAACTATAATATAGGATGAAACCACTACGCACTCTATGGCGTTAAAATGCGTCCTAGACTTCGAATCCATTTTCGCACCTTGTTACTTTTGTTTATTCAAAAAAGCTGTTGCATTACTAGGACAGCTTCTTGGGTATTTGAATTTAATTATATCCAGAGTTATTGACATTTGGGGGTGACAAACAAAACAAGCCTTCCGTTCCTGTATCTAGATCTAATATTAGTCAAACTCTCGAAGTATAAATTTGGCTACTCTATCACTTCGAATGTGTGTAGTTGCTCTTTTCTAAAGTAATGAACACCAAAAAGTAGAGCACCTGCATTTCCGGCGACACTAGGGTCTCCACTATGTCTAAATATGACATAATCATTCCCCTCTTCAATTAACTGACCATCTGATAGATGCATTACAGACGGAGTAATTAAACCACCCAAATTACTGCCATAAATATAGTAGCTACCAAAATCTACACTTTTATTCGTCGAATTAAGCTGCCCCCTTATATCTCGCTCAATTAATTCAGTAAGCTTTTGCATGCCCTCATTTAGCTCGAAACTAAGCGTTTCAACTTCTAATTGAGTTGGGTTTTTAACATCACTGACTGGAATATGAGTTGGAATATGATATAAATATCGACCCACCCAATTATCTGAGTCAACTTCTATTGCTAAAGATATTCTAAATACATCATCGAAGCATTCCTGAACATAACCAACTGGAAAAAGCTTAGTTGCTTGTGGCTGTTCACTATAAAATTCACTACGACTAAAAGCCTCTTTAGCAAATTTTAAAATATCAATACCAACATAATGCTCTTTATAAGACTCACTTTTACTTGAGTTTATGGCCCCTGTAACAGCCTCACCAACAAAAGGAACTGGAACTAGTAACGTTGCAGCGCTGTCAGCAAATATGACTGAAAAATGAGTGCCAGGGATCAACCGTGAACCCGAGGGTAAAGTTGGAAGTTCCTCACTTATTGAGAACTTTTTTATCGTATGTTGAGGAGGTGGCTTACTTTCTTGCATTGCCACGCAACCAGTTAGGAGCGCCATAAATAGAGTCAACAATAAACGCATAAATAGTCCTTGTTCTAAATTAATCTAAACTGATGGTTTAAACACGCACCACGACAACTACATTTCTGAGTCGTAAATCACCCTGTTTTTTCAACTTTAGTGCTTGTTTCAACTAAGATTTATTTTTATAGTTTTGAAGAGCTTCAATCCGTTCTTTATATTTACTTATTGAGCAAGTAAGTTTTGCGCCAATTTCTTTCCAGCACTCATTTCGCTCTTTAATCCACCCAATTTGTTTTTGCTTTAAATCACTGAGCACATTTTCTGAGCCTTTAGTCATTGCTTTGGCCTTTGAAATTGCATTTTGGTAAACAGACGCTAACTCATTATCTAATAAAATAAGTTCAGTATTGCCGCAGATTAATATCTCAATCTCATGGGGGTGAGCCGCATTACAATTAAAAGAAGGGGTTTCTTCTATACGGTTGCCTTCGGATAAATACTTACTAAGTACCCAGCCAGTTTTACCTTGCACACCCACATTACACCATGCATTATTTTTAGACGTCTCTCTTTGTTGCTCTGTCATTTTTTGCCATGCTTGTAATGAAGTGCCCCCTGTGCAGCCTAAATTTTTAATACCATTTGTATCTGGAGGAACAAGTAAAACCAACTTGCTGTTGGCTTGCATTTTTTCAAACATTTGTATTGAGTTTTCACTCGATACGCGAAAAAAATCAGGTCCATCAGCGTTCGCTATTGATACAGACGTATAGAAAGACAAACCTAATAGAAGTAACCGTTTTTTCATCACAATTCCGTTTTAATATTAGCTGTGGGTTAAAAGAGTGGTTTTGCGTTAGGGTCAACTTTTTCACACTCACCAGAAAATTCATTGAGCCCACTTGCAAAAACAATTGTACCTGTTGTCCGATCAATCCGAAGGTTTGGTTTATTTAAAAAATTGATTTTGACCTCACCCGTTACCTCAGTATTCGTGATTTTATATTCACGAATAGGAAACCAATCTGAGGCTTCATCTTTTTGAAAAGGAGGTAGCATACCAACAGGTATTTTTACTTGGCCTTTATCTGAGTGAATTTCAACAAGCATAACCCCTTCAAAAGGTCGTTTTATCATGGCTTGCTCAGTACCAAACTCTTTCGAATGCTCACTTTTATTGCGACTATTCTTAAATGTTGTCTCCGTATCACTCACCGTGCCAGAACCTTTACACTTTAAACTTAAGTTTAATTCTTCAGCCTGTGAAGTAGACGAAAGACAAAGAAGCGATAAACAAAAAAGGAGTGATTCGATTGGTTTGATTGAAAAAAAACGACTATCCATACTAACATCCTAACTGTTAAACAAAGTCAGATAAAATAGTAGCATAGTACGATATTTAAGCTAGCCAGTTTCATAACAGTCAGGGAAAATGATTACACAAACTAATCTACTTTTTTACCAGAAAAACACTCCGTAATAACCCCATAATTTGCCAAATTAAAAGGCCAGTTCTCTCTTTTTGACTATACAGCACAGTCACTTTGTTCACCCAAGATAGCTTGTTTCTTATCTTGATACCGCATAAAAGTAATTAATAAACCATCTTCCCAACAGTGAATTAAACCATGAAAAAACGAAGCAACATCCATTCAATTTTAGCGTAACTTTTATAACAATTTATTGATGTAGCTGTTGACGTAAACTGCAAATCACACTACTCTTTTCTGGAAGCGCTTTCATAAGGGCGGTTTTCAACCTCTTTATGGTAGCGCTTCCAGATATGATATAAAATCTATTTTGACAACAATATCATGCTCTAACAGCATGAATAACAATGATAAAAACGAGGGAAACCTGATGCCAAGCCATAACTTTAAAAGAACAAAGTTAGCTTCCAGCTTATCTTTGCTTTTGGGTGCTAGCACCTGCTTATCTGCTTACGCAGAGCAATCTGAACACAACGACAACATTGAAGTTATTCAAGTAACCGGGTTTAAAGGCAGTATTAAAGAATCAACCCAACTAAAACGCTACTCTTCAGGTGTTGTTGATGCTATTTCATCAGAAGATATAGGTAAATTCCCCGATACAAACCTAGCAGAATCTTTACAACGCATTACAGGTGTATCGATAGACCGCAGTAATGGTGAAGGCTCAAAAGTAACTGTACGTGGGTTTGGTCCAGATTATAATATGGTGACTTTAAATGGCCGTACCATGCCAGCAGCTTCGCTTCCTGCAGGCGGAGGATCGCCAAATTCTCGTGCCTATGATTTTGCTAATCTGGCATCAGAAAGTGTTAAATCTGTCGAAGTTTATAAAACAGGAAAAGCAAATATCGCATCAGGGGGTATTGGCGCCACAATCAATATTAATACAGCTCGCCCTTTAGACAATCCTGGTTTAATTGCTAATATCGGTGTTAAAGCCATGCACGACACAACAAACCGTGTAGGCGATGATATCACACCTGAAATTTCGGGCATTTTTAGTTGGACGGACGAAGACGCTAAATTTGGTGTATCACTTACTGCAAGTGTTCAAGAGCGCGATAGTTCTGCTGCAGGGGCTTTTGTTAACGAATGGAGAACGACCGCTTACGATGGCACAATTCCTCAATCTGCGGATGACATCATTATCGAAAATGCACCTGCAATGGGGCAATATTATTCGATGCCTTCTGATCTTCGTTATACTATCGCAGATCGCGAACGAACTCGAACAAATGCGCAATTAACTCTACAATATAGCCCCGTAGAGTCACTAACAGCAACACTTGATTATACATACTCGCAGCAAGAGTTATTTGAGTCGCGGGCTGAACAGTCAATCTGGATGGATAACTATAAAACCCATTTAATTTTTGATGACAATACCGTTAAAACCCCCATTTACTACAAAGAAGAGCGTAGAGATCTATCAACGCGTGATCTAGGCCTCGCGTTACAAGAACTAAATCAGCTTAATAAAAATGACTCTATCGGTCTTAACCTTGAATACTTTGTAAATGATCGACTTAGATTTGTATTTGATGCACATAGCTCAAAAGCAACGAGTGAACCAGATGCACCTTATGGCAGTTGGGTGAATGCGGGGTTAGGAGCAAATATCGTCGCCTCTCAAGAAGTCGATTTTAGTCGCAAGTTACCCTCAATGGTAATTGGTTTTGATGATTGCAGCCGAGCTAATCTAAACTGTAATGGCGTATTAGACCAAGATGACGTAGGTACTTCTATTCTCGATTCTAACTTTGCGCGCCAAGAGTCAACCGTTGATGAATTCCGATTACTTGGCAAATATGAAATAGAGTCAGGTGTAATTGATTTTGGTATTGAGTCACGCTCTATGGAAAGCCATTCATTACAATCCCTTACACGTAATACAATGGGCAACTGGGGGATTGAAAACCCTGGAGAGTTGCCAGACGGTTACCTTGATCCTACAAACTTCTTAAGTGAATTAGATGGCTACAACACCTCTGGCTCGTTTGCTCAAGGTTTTACAGGTAGCGCATCTGAAATTGGTTATTGGGCAGCAAGCCAGTACGGCTTTAATTTTGCTGCTGATGGTGCATTTGCAACAAACCGCACCATTAAAGAAGAGATTCAAGCTGCATTTGTGCAATATAACTATCAAGGTGAAATTGGCGATATGCCATTTAACCTACTAGTTGGGGCTCGATACGAAACCACAGATATCACCTCAACAGCAAATATTGATTTACCAAATGCAGTAGCTTGGGAAGGTAACAACGATTTTAATGTGCGATATGGCACTGACAAACAAGATTACTCGCTAAGCGCTGACTATGATCACTTTCTGCCTAGCGTAGATTTTGACATAAATGTGGTCGATGATGTAAAACTTCGTGCTTCATATAGCACAACAATCGCACGGCCTACTTATGATAATTTAAGCTCTGCAGCAACAGTTGGGGTACCCACTGGACCTAGTTTAATTCCAGGCACAACCAATGCGCCTGCATCGACGGGTAATCCTGGTTTAGTACCACTCGAATCAGATAATATCGATGTTTCCGCTGAGTGGTATTACAGCGATGTTAGCTATGTTTCTGTCGGTTATTACAATAAAAAAGTTGATAATTTTATTGGCCTAACACCGATGACTCAAAATTACTATGACTTACGAGATGTTTCTGCTGGCCCTCGTGCCCAAGCAGCAAAAGCTGAACTAGAAGCAAGAGGTCTGGCAATCACTGACTCAAACCTATTCCAAATGGTTGCTGCCATGGAAAATGGGGTGGCTTTTGATTCAATGACTTACGAAGAGTTTGAAGCCGCTTACGATATCTTACCTAACAGCGATGACCCTTTGATGGAGTTCACAGCTCAAGTTCCAACCAATAACAAAAATGCAAAAATTGATGGCTATGAGTTTGCTATTCAGCATTTCTTTGGTGACTCAGGCTTTGGTATTCAAGCAAACTACACGATCGTAAATGGCGATGTTGACTTTAATGTTGCCGCAGATCCAACGACAACACAGTTTGCATTAGTTGGTTTAAGTGACACAGCTAACTTCATTGCGATGTATGAGAATGATAAATTTCAAGCGCGTGTAGCGTATAACTGGCGTGATAAATTCTTAAATAATGCTGCTCGCTATGTAAACGAGCCCGCATTTACAGAAGAGTATTATCAAATCGATTTTAATGTGGCTTATAACTACAGTGAACAACTGTCTTTCTTCTTAGAAGGAATTAACATTACTGAGCAAGACAATCGCCAACATGGTCGATATAAAGCACAGTTGTGGAACTTAGACAAAAATGGGGCTCGCTACAATTTAGGCTTGCGTTATAACTTCTAAACGATAGCTGTAAAAATGTTTACAGTTTGATACCTATTTACTTAATGAAGTGAGCTTGTAAGGATTAAACGACGTTGTTATTTAGTTGTTCTAAATTAGACATTTTTAACGCAAATAGTATCACGCTATATTCTCTAAAAGGCTCACGGTTAATGTAAATTGCTACAAAGCCGCTTCTTAATTGAAGCGGCTTTACTATTTAAAGTAAGTATATGAGCAAAAAAATAAATAATATTGTGATCATTGGCGGTGGCGCGGCTGGTTGGCTTACAGCTGGGTTACTAGCCAAAGAACACCCAGATAAAAGTATCATCTTAATTGAGTCTGCTGATATTGGTATTTCGGGTGTTGGTGAAGGCACATGGCCATCAATGCGCAACACACTGCAGCGGATTGGAGTAAAAGAAAGTGACTTTTTACAGCAATGTGACGCCTCTTTTAAGCAAGGTTCAAAGTTCATAAACTGGCGGGGAAAAGAACAGGCAGATAACTATTATCATCCTTTCATGATACCTGAAGGCTACTATAAATATGATGTTCATACTGCATGGCAGCAATTATTCCCTGAACAAAAATACGCCGATGCTATGAATATGCAAAGCTTTATTTGCCAAGCAGCTCTTGCCCCCAAACAACTTAATACACCTGAATATGCAGGTGTTACGAATTACGGTTACCACCTAGATGCCCATAAATTCGCACAATTTCTAGCAAGACATTGTGTAAATACGCTTAACGTAAAACACATCACCGATAATGTTCTTCACGCCAATAATAATGCTCAAGGCTACATTGAAAGTGTCACTACACAGAATAATGGTGAGATTTACGGTGATTTGTTTATTGATTGTTCTGGTAGCCAGGGGCTGTTAATCGCCAAGCACTACCGGATCCCGTTTTTAGATCAAAGTCACATTCTTTTTAATAATACTGCTGTGGCCGCACACTTGCCCTACGAAAGCCCATCTCAGAATATTGCATCAGCGACTTTATCCACCGCACAATCCGCTGGCTGGATTTGGGATATAGGATTACCAACTAGACGCGGTATTGGCTATACATTTAGTGATAAATATTGTGACGTTACAACGGCTATTGAAACACTAAAAAGCTATGCTGCACAATCTGTTGGCATTCAACAAGCTAGCAAGATTGAAACACGAACACTACGTTTTACGCCTGGTTACAGAGAAGTATTTTGGCATAAAAACTGTGTTGCGATCGGAATGTCGCAAGGGTTTATAGAGCCACTAGAGGCTTCAGCGTTAGCCATGGTTGAATTAAGCATCAGTATGCTAAGTGAGCAAATGCCAGTAAACCAAGTGCACATGCAGCTGTTGAGTGATCGGTTTAATAAACGCTTTAGGTACCGCTGGGAGCAAGTCATCAATTTTCTAAAACTGCATTATGTATTGAGTAGTCGTGATGATAATAGCTATTGGTGCGATAACCACCACCCTAAAAGTATCCCAATTGAATTACAGAACTTACTAACATTGTGGCAATATCAGGCTCCCAGTCGATTCGATTTTATAGAAAATGAAGAGATTTTTTCTTCTCCAAGTTATCAATACGTGCTGTATGGCATGGGCTTCAAAACCAAACAAACAACAAAACTTGATAACCATACATACCAGATGGCACAACAACTCTACCAACTCAATCGCAAGAAGATTGCGCAATACTTACAAAAACTACCCACTAATCGACTGTTATTAAAGCAATTACAAAAGGAATAAGGTGGCAACATGAAACAACAACAAATTAAACAGGTGGTCATAGCTGGCGGTGGTACCGCAGGCTGGATGGCCGCAGCCGCGTTAGCTAAATTACTAAATAAAGATATTGAAATCTGCTTAATTGAATCAGACGATATCGGCACTGTCGGTGTTGGCGAAGCAACCATTCCACCTATTCGTACCTTTCATAAATTGCTAGGTATCGATGAGCAAGAATTTATGAGGGCAACACAAGCAACATTCAAACTGGGAATTCGCTTTGAGAATTGGCTTCAGCCAAACAGTGATTACATTCACTCTTTCGGTATGACAGGTAAAGAATGCTGGGCTGGTGAGTTCCACCATTTTTGGTTGCATTGGCAAAAAATGGGCAATACCGATGATTTCGCAGATTACTGCTATGAACTACAGGCAGCTAAGCAAGGTAAATTTGGGTTTAGCCCTCAAAACCCAATTAATTACGCATTTCATATGGATGCCAGCCGTTATGCTGCATTTTTACGAGCATTTTCAGAAAACCTCGGTGTAAAACGTATAGAGGGTAAAATTGAACGGGTAAATAAACATGTTGATAATGGCTTTATTAAAAGCTTATCGCTGGATAATAACACTGAAATAGCGGGTGATTTTTTTATTGATTGCACTGGTTTCAAAGGCATACTTATCGAGCAAGCCTTACATACAGGGTTTGAAGATTGGTCTCATTTATTACCTTGCGACAGTGCCGTTGCGGTACAAACAAAAGGAACACCAGACCCTCTCCCTTACACCCGCTCTATTGCGCATCAATCAGGATGGCAGTGGCAGATTCCTTTGCAAAACAGAGTTGGCAATGGCTTAGTTTATTGCAGCCGCTATTTAAATGACCATAATGCAACTGAGTTACTATTGAGTAACCTTGTTAGTGACACCCTAACCGAACCAAAAATTATTAAATTTAAAACTGGTCGACGACGTAAAGGCTGGAATAAAAATTGTCTTGCTCTAGGTCTTGCCAGTGGCTTTTTAGAACCTCTTGAATCAACGAGTATCCACTTAATTATGACTGGTATCATTCGTTTTATGCGACTGTTCCCTTTTACAGGTGTAACGCCACAAGCGATCGATGAATACAATAAGCAATTACAGTCAGAGCTCGAAAGTATTCGTGACTTTATTGTTTTGCATTATAAGGTTACGGATAGACAAGACAGTGAATTTTGGCGCCATTGCCAAGCTATGGAAATACCTGAATCCCTTGCTCATAAAATCGCATTATTTAAAGAAACAGGGCGGGTTTTCTTAGATGACGGCGATATTTTTCGTGTCGACTCTTGGGTTCAAGTCATGCTTGGGCAAGGTGTTAAACCAGCGCAATATCATCATGTCGCTTCTTTAATGAATAACCAAGAGTTAAGTCGCTTTATGCAAGGCATTAAACAACAAATTGCCCATAGGTTAGCGCAATTACCAACTCATAAAGAGTTTATTAACGAGTACTGTCGAATAGATGATTAAGCCCACAGTAAAGCCGATAATATTATTGTTAAAATATTGATAATAAAATTTACTGTAAAGCCACTTCTAAGCGCTCGCTTTACAGTAATAATACACTAAATTACATCTTTCTTAATGAGAGTTTTTAGTGTTAAGTATGAGTGGTAACTAAAACTACTTAGCGTACGATTGCTAAAAAATAAAACCATGACTCAACATAGAAAATAACTGAATCATTCACCTATTCACTCTTGATTTATTACTAATAACCCTAAAAACAACCTGCATCTAACTCATTAATTATTAAATAATAAAATGAATTAATTACGTTGTTTTAAGACTAAATTAAATAAACGGTTGACCGTTCGGACAATAGCCTCTAACCTAAATATGGAAGCGCTACCATAAACAACCCAATAACTTCGACTCAAGTGAAACACAAAAAAATGGAAGCGCTACCATAACAATTTAAATTTAGTCGCAAGATTTACTTGCATTTGTTTACCAAAGGTTTCTTTACATGACTCAGCTCACGTTACCAAAAAACTCAACAATGCTTAGCAAAGATTTTATCTATGGCGTTGCAACAGCCTCATTTCAAATAGAAGGAGCAGCCGATCAGCGTCTCCCTTGTATTTGGGATACTTTCTGCGCGACGCCTGGAAAAATAGCTGATAACTCAAACGGCGATTCCGCCTGTGAGCATGTAAAAAATTGGCAAGACGATGTTGAACTAATCGACTCTTTAGGTGTAGATGCCTATCGCCTATCAATTTCTTGGCCAAGAGTCATAAAGTTAGACGGTACTTTAAATCAAGAAGGTATTCACTTTTACATTACTATTTTAGACGAACTAATGCGTCGAAATATTAAAGCATTTGTTACCTTATATCATTGGGATTTACCACAGCATTTAGAGGATAAAGGAGGCTGGTTAAATCGCGAAACAGCGTATGAGTTTGCTCGCTATGTAGATCTAGTAAGTAAAGCACTATCAGGAAAAGTATATTCATATGCAACGTTGAATGAACCTTTCTGCAGCTCGTATTTGGGCTATGAAATAGGCGTTCACGCACCGGGTATCAAAGGCCGTGAATTTGGCAGAAAAGCCGCTCATCATTTATTACTTGCCCATGGTTTAGCGATGAAAGTGCTAACTAAAAATAGCCCTGAGTCATTAAACGGTATCGTGCTCAACTTTACTCCTTGTTATTCTGTATCATCGAGCGAAGCAGACACTGCAGCAACAGCTTTTGCAGATGACTATATAAACCAATGGTATATGAAACCTGTGATGCAAGGAGCATATCCTGACATCATAGAACAGTTGCCACCCGCTCACAGACCTGACATTCTAGCTGGCGATATGGATATTATTTGCCAACCATTAGATTTCTTAGGCGTAAATTTCTATACCAGGCTGCGCTATGAAGCAAGTGATACAGATTATTACCATGAACTGCCTCACCAAGCGCCAATGACAGATATTGGGTGGGAAATTTATCCATCTGCATTAACAGAATTATTAGTTTCTTTGCATCAAAAATATGATTTGCCGCCAATTTATATTACAGAGAATGGCGCTGCTATGGCCGACAAAATGGTGGATGGTGAGGTGAACGATCAAGATCGTATCGCCTATTATAATGCCCATTTAAATGCAGTGAATGATGCCATATTACAAGGTGTTAATGTAGCTGGCTACTTCGCATGGAGCTTAATGGATAATTTTGAGTGGGCTGAAGGTTATTCAAAACGCTTTGGTATTGTTCATGTTGATTACAACACACAAATACGAACAGTAAAGCTAAGTGGTAAAGCATATAGCCAGTTAATTACTCGCCGATAAAAAAGACAACAACAATGATAAAACACACTCTTCCCATCTACGAAAAAATTGGCTACGCGATGGGCGATGCCGGTGCTAATTTAGTTTGGCGTGGAGCTCTAGCTTACTTAGCCGTATTTTATACTGATACTTTTGGTATTTCTGCCGCCGCTGCCGCTTTACTTTTTTTAGTCGTACGCCTATCAGATGGGGTCACTGATATAATAATGGGCATGATTGCAGATCGGACGCAAACACGGTTAGGTAAGTTTCGCCCATGGATATTATGGTCAACGCCATTTTTGGCACTCTTCATGGTGCTGTGCTTTACGACACCTGATATTAGCCCAACGGCAAAACTAATTTATGCCTACTTCACCTATATTGGTCTCACTTTAGCGTATACCGTAAGTAATGTGCCCTACTCTGCATTAATGGGGGTTATGACAGGTGATGATCTAGAACGAACTAAGTTATCAGGTTTCCGTTTTGCTGGGGCGTTTGCAGGTGGTTTATTAGTAATGGGCTTTTTACCAGACCTAGTCGCTTACTTTGGACAAGGGGATAGTGCGGAAGGTTACCAATACACCATGTATGTATTTGCCGCCTTACTCACCGTACTCATGTTAGTCACGTTTGCAAGTACCAAGGAGCGTGTTCAACCTGCTACAAATAAGCAAATCTCACTAAAAACAGAGTTAGCGGATTTAAGTTCAAGCTTACCTTTTATCATCCTTCCCTTATTAGCAATCACATTATTTTTCTATTATCGCGAGCTCTACTCAGGCTTATTTTTTGCGGCGACAATGATATTTATGACAGTCCTGATCCGTCGCTTACTGGCAAGTGATCACAGTAAACTGAGTGGCTCACAACGAGATATGGTTGATTTACTTACAAATAAACCATGGCTGATATTGTTAGGTATGGGCTTTTTAACAATGATGTTTAATGGCATTAAATATGGTGTCATTGCCTACTACTTTAAATACTATGTTGGTAACGAGCTTTTGACAGGCCAGTACTTTATTGCTTTATTAGTTGTCTCAATTTTCGGTGCGCTTAGTACAGGGAAGTTAGCGGAAATACTCGGCAAACGCACGTTGTTTATTGCTTCCTTATTATTAAGTGCCCTCTTTACCATTTGTTTCTTTTGGCTGCCTAATGATAACCTCGGCCTGATTTTTGTAATGGGCTGTCTTTCCGAATTCTTCGCCGCCATGATGCCTACCCTATTTTTTACTATGTTAGGAGATAGTGCTGACTATTCTGAATGGAAAAATAAGCGCCGTGCCACTGGCCTTATATATTCAGCAGGGACTTTTGTGCAAAAAACAGGTGGAGGCTTTGCAGGAGCCTTAGTGCTCGTTGTGCTTGCAAGCTATGGCTATGATGGAATGGACGAAACGACCGTTGCACACTCACTCGATGGCATGATTCTACTAATGAGCTGGCTACCAGCCGCTTTTGCTCTTATCGCCGCGGCACTGATGGCCTTTTATCCATTAACATCTGACATGACGGAAAAAATTACAGAAGACTTGGCAATTAGACGCGCAAGTCTGTAAATTAAAAAGCTAAGGTTTATATTTAATAATAATTATGGCAACTATTTATCAAGTATCAGAGCTCGCAGGCGTTTCTTTATCGACCGTTTCTCGCGTTTTGAATGAGAATGACTACGTCAGTAAAAAAACGAAACAAAAAGTACTCGATGCAATGGAGCAGCTTGGTTATACACCAAACTCGATAGCTCGCTCCCTTGCTTCAAATTGCACTAATAGTGTGGGTATTTTAGTCTCTGAATTAGATGGCGCGTTTTTTGGTGAGATGATGTCTGCTATTGAAGCGCAATTAAGGGCCGCTGGGAAACATGTCATTATTACTCCCGGACACAGTGAAGAAGACAAAGAAAAAAATGGCTTAGAATTTTTAATTTCACGTAATTGTGATGCAATCATTGCCCATGTTGAAGCTGTTAGTGATGAGTATCTAGTAAAGTTAAACAAAGGTAAAACCCCTATTTATTTGATCAGCCGCTATGTAGATAAAATGAAAGAAAACTGCATTAGCCTTGATAACGTGATGGGAGGCTACTTAGCAACCAAACACTTACTTAATCAAGGCCATACAGACATAACATACATTGCGGGTCCGTTATTTAAACCCGATGCATTCGATCGATTAGAAGGTCACAAAAAAGCCTTAAAAGAACATGGTATTGCTTTTGATGAGCAAACACTATTTGTCGGTGACTTTAAAGAAACCGGCGGGTATAACGGCTTAGAGTATTTCTTTAGCAACAATATAAAATTTACCGCTGTTGTTTGTGCAAATGATGAAATGGCTTCCGGTGTAATGAAATGTGCAAGAGAGCATAAACTTGACCTTCCAAAAGACTTAGCAATTGTCGGCTTTGACAATGTTCATTTTACAAATTACTTGTACCCAACTTTGACGACGATTGATAACCCAGTTGAAAAAATGGGCATTATGGCTGCCAACCTTGTGTTAAAACAGGTGTATAAACAAAATCGCTCTAATATAGAGCATATTTTTACACCTGATCTACTGGTACGCGATTCGACAACGCATTTAGTCTAAGCTTAACAAAGGCGACACTAACCGCTTATTTTATATAACGAATAATATCGATTTACTAATGGAGTAACAGGTGTTTATCGGTGAAGTAGCAAAAAAAACCAATTTATCTGTTAAAGCTATTCGGTTTTACGAAGAGAAAGAGCTCATTACCCCACCAAAACGTCAAGGAAAGTACCGTGTTTACACCGATGAGCACATAGAAGTATTGAGGTTAATCAAAGAAGCGAAACTGTTGGGTGTTACATTAGCTGAACTGAAAGGGTTCATAAAATATGAAAACGGAGAAGCTAACTGGGCTGAGATAAGTGAGTTTCTATTGCACTTAAAAGGCCGTTTGCAAGATCAGATTGAGCAAACAAAACAGAAAATCACCAAAATCGATTCATGTGTTGCGATTATTAACGCTAACTCGTTAGTTGACTCTCCCCCTTAGTGGAAGGTTTATAATCGTTGAAGATTATTAAAATAGTCAAACGTCATAGCACGTACATTGTGTTTAATTATAATAATTTCAAAAAATTAAGCCTTTCTGATAACTTTGATTCTTATTCGGAAATAATATGGAAAAGTTGGCAAACGAGATTTGGGTTGTTGATGGTAAAACAGTAAATTTTTTCTTTTTACCTTTTACAACGAGGATGACAGTCATTAAACTCGCTAATGGCGACCTATGGGTACACAGCCCTATCTATCTGAGCGACGCTCTAAAGAACCAAATAGACCGCTTAGGTCCAGTTAAACACCTCATCGCACCTAATCACTTACATCACTTATTTTTACCTCAATGGATTACAGCATATCCAGATGCTAAAACCTATGGCACAGATGAAGTCATCAAAAAGCGTAGCGATATCTCATTTGATGCGTCCCTCAATGACGATTTAGCGTGGCAGTGGCATGCCGATATTTCTCAAGAGTTATTTACAGGCTCGCCCTTGATGGAAGAATGCCTGTTTTTTCATAAACGTTCAAAAACATTGATCGTGACGGATTTGGTCGAGAACTTTTCTGGTGATGACTTTAACAGTTGGCAGAAATGGCTAGCAAAAGGTGCTGGGATCTTAGCTCCCGTAGGACAAACACCGATAGATTGGCGTTTAAGTTTCATGTTTAAAAAGTCCCAAGCCAGACAGCACTTCAGAAAAATACTGGCTTGGGAGCCTGAGATGTTAGTTATGGCTCATGGTGAATTGATTAAACACCAAGCCGTTGAGTTTTTACGTAAGTCTTTTCGCTGGCTCGCTAACAGCTAAACTAAAACTAACCAGTTTTGTTTGTGGGTCACAGACCTAATAAAGTATAAAAATTATACCAAACTGTTCTTCAGGTAATGATTGACTCTCCCGTTAAGGGCAGGCTTTAGACTTGCAATTACGTGCTAAAACAAAGCTCTTCATTTTTAAACTGCCATGACGAAACTACAAACCATACTTTCTAATGGGGTGATTTCGATGCACCAGAAGGGCGTTAGTCAGCTTAGTTCTCAGTATGACTAAAGGCTTATGGTTGCTTAAAATATAATATATTATTATTTCTATTAGGCATTGCTGCGGCTCTAAGGATATGCCAAATAGAAAATTGATTGGATAGCGAGCAAATGGATTATATTAAAGTAAATAGAGATACGTGGAATAAAAGAACTGCCCTTCATACCCAATCTACTTTTTACAACCTACCCATGTTTAAAAGTGGAACAAACTCTCTTAACCCGATTGAACTGGCCCTACTCGCTGATGTGAAAAATAAATCACTCCTACATTTACAATGCCATTTTGGTCAAGACACACTCTCTTGGGCGCGACTTGGCGCACGTGTAACCGGCGTTGATTTATCGCCTACAGCAATTGAGTACGCAAATAAGCTCAAACAAAGCTTAAATATAGAAGCAACATTCATAGCAAGTGATGTATATAGTTTTAGCACTATCAACACACATCTGTTTGATATTGTTTATACCTCTTATGGTGTCCTAAACTGGTTACCCAATTTAAGTAAGTGGGCTAACGTAATCGCTAACTCTTTACAAAAAGGTGGAGAGTTTTACCTAATAGAATTTCATTCTTTCAATGAATTATTAAATGGTTATTCTTATTTTCATGACACTGCCCCAACGATTGAAGAAGAAGGCACCTATACCGAGAATTGTGACGGCACTCTGTCGAAAACAGTGACATGGAGCCACTCAATTAGTGACATTATAAACGCGCTCATTCAGGCAGGTTTAACGATAGAGTCATTCAACGAGTACCCATTTAGCCCATATGACTGTTTTGAAGGCTTAGAGTACGTGTCTGATAAGGGGTATCAATTACTTCATAGAGGGCATCAAGTCCCTCTTATTTTTTCAATTAAAGCGAGGAAGCACCTTTAAAATGAGCCATTCTTCGCGTTTCACCATTCTCAGGGGAATTTATGGATATTAGCTTAATCAGTATATTTGTCTCAGTTGCAGCTGCACATTTTCTTGCATTACTTAGTCCTGGGCCTGATTTTGTCTTGGTTGTAAAAAGTGCATTAAAAGGCAATCAAAAGAACGCCATAGGCGTAGCACTTGGTATAGCAACAGCTAACGCAGTGTATATTGCCCTGTGCCTTATTGGCGTTGGTGCCATATTATCTGCATCTATTGGCTTGATGATGACACTCAAAGTTATTGGTGGCTTATTTTTGATGTATATAGCCTATCACGCATTAAAAGCACCTAAAAATGCCTATGCTAATTTCTCCACAAACACGAAGACATCAACTGAGTTTTCGTTGTCATGCTTTTGCAAGGAATTTGTGACTGGGTTTCTTTCAGGCATATTAAACCCTAAAAACTTATTATTTTATTTGAGCCTATTCACTGTTGCACTGACACCTGAGGTCAGTATTAGCTTTAAAGTGCTTTTAGGCGTGTGGATGACCTTAGTGGTCTTCTTATGGGATATGGCAATTATTTATATGCTGTCAAAAAATACTATCAGACAAAAGTTCATTAGAGCGGCATTTTATATTGATAAAGTAACGGGTGTCTTACTCGGTGCCATAGGGTTTAACATTTTAAAATCAGTTTGGTCTAAACAGTAATACTAAAATTAGCCACCGTAAGGTGCTGTTTATAACCCTTTGTAAAGCAGCACCCGTCTCCTTATATGAGCTTTTTTAATTGCTTACTATAAGTTCGGCTTACTTTTAATGTTTTACCTGTTGTTAACGTTGCCATATATTCAGAGTTACGAAGTGGCTCAAGCTGTCTTACGTAAGTTAAATTGACGATGGTCGACTTATGGATCCGCAAAAATGCCTCTGGTAGCATATTGCTTTCAAGCTCTTTCAACCTTGCTCTCATAACATGGGTTTCGGTTGCAGTATGCACACACATATAGTCACCGGCTGCATCAATCCAAAGAATATCGGTGAATGAAATTATTTGAATCGGATTTTTAGCGTCTCGGATCACCAAGTGATCACTATCAAAATTATACTCTGACTGATTGACAGAATGTTTGTGATGCTCAGCTTTGTTACTCACTGCTTGCTCGAGCGCTATCAACTCACTTTTTTGAAATAGCTTTACGTTACTGACCACTCTTTCTATAGCTTCTGCAAGCCTGTCTAGTTTCACTGGTTTTAATAAATAATCAATAGCTCTAACTTCAAAAGCTTGTACTGCATGTTGGTGAAAAGCTGTGACAAAGATGACCGCTGGACATGCTTCGGGTTGAAAATACTTTATCAATTCAAAGCCTGATTTAGTGGGCATTTCGATGTCTAAAAAAATTAAGTCAATTTCATTATTGTTTATGAGTTCAATAGCATCGTCAACACTGCATGCACTCCCAACAATATTGATTTCAGGAAATTGTTCGAGCCGAATACGTAACCCTTCGACAGCACTGTATTCATCATCAACCAGTATCGTGTTTAGTTTTATCATTTATTGTGACCACTTATTGGTAAGATTATACATACCCAAGCACCACCTTCGCTTAAGTTGCCCTTTTCTAATCGGTGTGACTTTCCATACATTAACTTTAGACGTTGCTCACAATTTGCTAATCCAATCCCTCTTTTGTTGGTGCTTTCATCACCAAATCCCTTGCCAGTATCAGACACTTTTATATTTAAATAGCTCTTTGTTTTTTCTATCGCAATGGTGATACACATTGACTGGTTTGAACGCATGCCATGTTTTAATGCATTTTCTACAAGAGGTTGAATCAACATGGATGGGATTAGCAACTCGTTACAATCATCTGCCACAGAAATATCAACAACCAGCTTGTCTGTAAACCGGCACTTTTCTATGTCTAGATAATTGCTAAGAATGCCGATTTCTTCTTTAATTGTTACTTTTTCCAGTGGATCTGTATATAAACTGTGCCGTAAAAGGTCACACAGTTTTTCAAGCATTTTTACAGCCTCTAAACTTTCTTTCTTCAAAATCAATGTACAAATTGCATTGATACTATTGAACATGAAATGGGGGTTTAGCTGGTAGCGCAGCATTTTTAATTGTGACTCTTTAGCTAAATGTGTGGCTTCTGCTGCTTTTTGCGTTTGCTCTAAATTATCTAAATAAATCTTAATCCCATAATAAAACGCGGTCCACGTTGAAAGAACCGTTAATGACGCCGATGTCCATGTGCCAAAATCAAACCATGTCATTGGTTGCCATAAGTTTCCATAAAACCACTGAAGTGTTATCCACTTTATTTGCGTCCAAATTAACGTCGCGATTATGACAACGAAAATATGAAGCGCAATCTTCAGCTTTAGCTCAATAAAATTGATAGAGGCGAATAGTTTTCTAAGGATAAGAGTAATTAGAAACCCGCAAGCTGTGTCAATAATCAAATGCGGGATATGGATAGTCCAAGGCTCATCACTTGGTACTTTAATCATTAACTCGGTTAGCATTGCGTAAACAACCCAACCACATATCTGAAACAGCCAAAATAAGTGGCCGCGGGGGTTACTAGTATTCAAATTATTCAATCCATAAGGTAAAGCTGATAAGCATTACTTGCCCATCAGCTTTACTAAGATTTAGTCAGAGCATGAGAGTAAATAAGCATCTGCATTTGGTTTACTAGTCAGTGCTATATCCGCAACAGCTAAGCTGGCAGCCTTTGCTGAAACATTTAACACCTCTGTCACCTTGGTTATATTATTTAACGCAGATGGACAATTTAACGGTATCGCTAACGTATGCCATTTCTTATCATTCATCAAGGCTTCTATTGATGCAAACTTAATGTTGCGCAAGCAATTTCCTTCATTACACATTACTTGCAATTGAGCCTGATTACTTGGCGCAGTATTAATTCTCATTTTAAGTTCAAGAATAGCTGACTTACTTGCATCACTGAGCACTTCAGGCTGCTGGTAGCTTAAGCTCAAAGTGGCTTTCTTTGCCCCTGCTCGCCAAATGAACTGCCTTGCATCTTCCTGATAAGACAAGTTAACTGATTGCATTAACAAACTAGCACCATCACCACTGGTTGCAGAAGAGCCTGTGGTTTCAGTGGCTGCTGTTTTTGCATCTTTAAGTTCCCACACTAAGTGCTCTGAAAGTCCTCTTACAAATAAAGGCTTAGCGTCATCACTTGCCACCTTTTTAGGTGTTGTCTCTTCACTTAATAAAGGCACATTAACCGTATCTTGATAAGTTAATCCATAATCATAAGCAAACAATGGATCATACGTTTTGTCACCTAGGTTTAATGTGTATTGCGTATCATACTTTGGCCATGAAAAGCTTAATCTACCAGAGAAATCGAACTGAGTGTTACCCTTCGCATCTGTCAATAAAACATCTGCCACGCCCTCACCTTCAGAGCCGGGTAACCATGCAGCAACAAATGCATCAGATGCATTGAGTTCTTTATTTATCCAAAGTGGCCTACCGCTCAAAAATACAGTAACAACCGCAATACCATCAGCTTTTAATTTTTTCAATAATGCTAGATCTGCTTTTGTTTTATGCTGATATTCAAGATATTCGATATCACCAAACCACTCTGCATAAGGCTCTTCACCTATAACTACAATCGCTACATCAGGTTTGACCGAGTAGTTTCCGGCTTCATTTAGTTCAATTTGCCCACCAGCTTTTTCAACTTGCTTCTTCAAACCGTTATAAATTGACGTTGCATTAGGGAAATCATCATTGGTATTGTCTGTACCTTGCCATGAAACGCTCCAACCACCCGCTTGCTTTGCAATATTATCGGCACCCTCGCCAGCAACCAATATCTTGCTTGTTGCTTTAATAGGGAGTATTTGGTCATTATTTTTTAGTAACACTAATGATTTACGAACCGCTTCTCTAGCGAGCTCACGGTGCTCAGCAGCACCTAACCATTCAGGATGCTGAGATTCAGATCGGCTTGATGGTTTACCTCTTGAGAAAGCTCCCCATCGAATTTTCGCTCTCAAAAAGCGTCGAACAGCATCATTAATTCTTTCTTCAGAGATAATCCCCTCTTTCACTTGTGCAACCGTATTATGATAAAAGGCCTCAAAGTGCTCTGGGACCATAATAACATCGACACCGGCATTAATAGCAGCGGCACATTGCTCTAAGTCACAGCCTTCAACGAATTTATGGGCATTCCAGTCGCTAACAACAAAACCATCAAAGCCCATTTGCTTTTTAAGTACCTCGGTCAGTAAATACTTATCACCGTGCACACGTTGACCATTCCAACTATTAAAGGACGCCATAACTGACTGAACCCCTTCATTGATCGCTGAAAAATAGCCAGGGCTATGAATGTCTCTCAATCCCTTTTCATCAATAATGGTGTTACCACGGTCTATACCACGCTCAGTTCCACCATCACCAACAAAGTGCTTTGCTGTTGCAATCCGATTTGTTCCTGTTAAGAAATCATTGTTGATGTTTCCCTGAATACCCACAACCATTTCGCCTGCGTAATCTTTAACTAAATCAGGGTTCTCAGAGTAGCTTTCATATGTTCTACCCCACCGATCGTCCCTGACTACTGCGACAGTAGGCGCAAAACTCCATTCTATTCCGGTTGCAGCAACTTCTTTTGCTGTTGCTTGACCGATGCGTTTAATGAGCTCTTTATCTCTGGTTGCACCTAAACCGATATTATGTGGAAATAACGTAGCTCCATACACATTGCTGTGTCCATGCATCGCATCTGTGCCCCAAATAGTCGGGATTGCAGCCCCATCTAATGATGCATCTACAGACGCCTGATACATTTCGTCTGCGTATTGAAGCCACTGTTTCATCGAGGCTCGTTTATTACCATAAGGCGCGGTATTACCACCATTCAAGTACGATCCAAAGCCATACTTGCGCATCTGTTCGACACTTAAATAGCCTATTTCAGGTTGAATCATTTGCGCTACTTTTTGCTCAATTGTCATTGTTTCAATGAGCTCATCAATTTGCGTTTCAACAGCAGGGTCTTGCTTGAGTTTAGTATTTACATCGGGCCAGTTTACCTGTTCACTGCCGATGGCATGTGAAAGATGACTATAGACAAGCCCAACAAGAACGAATGGGCTTAATAATAACGCTGAAAATTTAAATCTAGACATTTAAAACCTATAATACAACACGTTGAAAAATAAATAGTTAGTTAGGTATGTATTCAATAAAATCATAATATACCCAAGATGAAGCACCATAATATTGCCCAGGAAAGTAATTGGCTTCTTGTGAGTTATCGCCGTGCCAGTGATTAATCATAATTTTGGTGTTATCAACAGGCCAAGCGTACACAGGTATCTCATTATGTGTGAGCACACCATCACCATTATCTTTATACACGGTACGAATAGTTTGCTCTTGGCCATTGGCATCATAAAGATACCAACGAATAACACTGCTAGACCAATCAAAGCCTATCATGAGCAGGCTTTCACGGTAATCGAGACCATATTGACTTAAATCGATGTCCTTTTCCCAGCTCTGATATACTCCGCCTTGCGGCTGATAGATAATATTTGTATGCACAACATTACCAAGTGAGGGGAGCAGCTCAATATCGATTTCTTGCCATGCTCGACCAGGGCTATCCCACCATGATGTGTAAGTGAATATAGATGAAACCGTACCCGCAATATTTCCTGACTTTAAACGTCCTTGTACTTTGCCATAACTATAAAACTGATTACTTTGTAACTCTGAGCATCTGCCCTGCGATAACGACAGTGTTAAACCATATTCACTGGGGCTTAGCATATTAGGCTGAAAAGTACACCCAAATGGCGTGCCATTATCCCCTTGTCGTGCCGTCCAAATACTAGTGTTATAACCCCAAGCGAAGTTATCTTTAAAGTAGTTAGCACTTAAACTAGGGGATAAAAATGCAATACAGAAAATTGATATATGTAGCCAATTTTTTTTCATTTTTTTGCCTCATATCTGGTTCGCCCCCAAATTGCTAAGCAAAATGAGGGCATCTAGTGGTAGGGTTAAAATGAGAAACCGGCTCTAACACCATAGTATCTTGGCATGCCAAAACTTCCTTTTGGTACACCTTTACTTGTGTTGTTCCAGTATTGAATGGTCTCATCAGAAGCGTTATTAATGAACAGCTCCGCATACCATGTTTGACTTTGCGGCTCATACTTCAAAGAAGCATTATATACCGCGAAGGCATCTCGGCTGTCATCGATATACTTTGTCGCTTCATCAGAAACGGCAAAATCCATATCATCTAAATGCTTATCTAAGTTCCATACCGTTGAATAGGATTTGTCTTTCCAACTTGCGTTAAACCAGCCATGAATAAAGCCATATTCACCTAAATTGAACGTATGCGTATAACTAATATTCGCAGTGTATTTAGGTGTCATTGCTAGATTGTTACCCTTGAGGTTAGTGGCTAACAACGTGTTTTCTGGGTCTTTTGATTCTTCATAAGAGATATCGAATAAATATTCTGAGTCATAGTCCCACTTGGTATTCCAATCTTCCGTAATTTTAGCATCAGTCCAAGTTACGTAACCTGTAATACGACCATTTGGATATGGCTTCCAATCAAACTCGAATTCAATACCTTTAATCGTCGATGCGGGAACGTTCTGCGTGTAATACGCTATAACGGGTTGATTTTGATAATCAAGAATAGGATCACCATTATCATCTAAAATCGGTGTTCCGTTGTCATCTTCCACAACTGATAAGCGTTCAACATTACCAATCGAACCAACTGATGCATACTGCATATCGGTATAGTCTGTGTAGAAAAAAGCAGCTTTTAAGTTCAGCGAGTTATCAAAAAAGCTTGATTTAGCACCTAGCTCCCAAGTCAGTACTTCTTCTGGGTCAAACTTCGTTTCGAATCGTGTAACATCACCGGTTCTATCGTTAACCACTTCGTACACATCACCAATACCACCCGCTTTAAAGCCACTCGCTAAGTATGCATAGAGCATGGTTTCTGATGAAATGTCATAGTCTAAACCAATACGGAAATCATGGTGCTGCCAGCTTCCTTTATTGTCGTTTTCAAAATAAGACGCATATATAGATGAATCTTCATAATAGTCGACTGGAAGGTTATTTAACTCAGTTCTATTTAACCAACCAACAGTACAGCCATCTGCATTTGAGCAACGATAAGTTCTACCGCCTTTATCTTGCTTTGTTTCATCACTAAAACGATAGCCCAAAGTTGCATGCAATTTTTCTGTTAATTTATAAGTTCCTTGGCCAAAGATGGCAAATGCATCCGTTGAGCGATCGGGTTGATCCCAAAATGCTTTATCATCCATCGGGTTATCGTAATAACCCACCGTTGTGGTTTTTTCGTGAAAGTAATTAGCACCTACAATCCATATAAAGTCACCGTACTCATCGGATTGAAGTTGAAGCTCTGTTGAAAACGATTCAGCCCCTGTACCGTCTAGGAAGTAAGTAGCACCATCCCAAGGATCAAGACCCACTTCACTGTCTTGTGCTGACTCTCTTTCCATGTCTTCATAACCCATCAACCACACAATATTGTATTTATCATTTAGGTTATAATTTAACGTGTTGCGAAGATATGTGATGTCCAAATCTAATTGCCCAGGAACATTCACAACCGCCTGATAAGTGTTATCACTTGGCAAGAAGTTTGCGCAATCGCCTCCCATTTCAACTGGGCGTCCTCTTAACTTATCACAATTAACTAAATCAAGATTATTGCTGCTGTTGTTTACGTATTTTTGGAAAACCGTATGGTTTGAGAAATTACCATTTAATGGCTCCCAAAGTGTACTGATACGAAATGAATACTCATCGGCATTATTATAAAAATCACTTTTATCGGCAGGTGTTAACGCACGAACTTTTTGTGCTTCAGGGTCTGTACCCGCGCCGTCAATCCACCAGTTTTCTCTTTGAGTAACCGTTTGGCCCACACCTTGATAAGAGTCTTCAGATATTACAGGGGCATTCAATACATCATCAGAGAGTCTGCGAGTATCGTATTGGTTAGGGTCATAGTAGCCTTCTAAATAGGAATCACGTTTTAAACCTTTAGCAGCAAAACGAACTGCAAATTCCTCATTAATAGGAATATTAATCATGCCATCAATGTTTTTACTGTTGTACTTACCAGCTTCAACATTGACGTTACCAAAGACGTTTTCAAATTGCGGCTTTGCAGATATAACGTTGATACTACCGACCGTGGAGTTTCGGCCAAATAAAGTCCCTTGCGGACCACGTAATGCTTCAACACGGTCAATATCGTACATAAGTGCAAGCGCTCCTTGCATTCTAGGTGAATACACACCGTCTAAATGCACACCAACCGCAGGGTCACCAAGCTCTGTGAGATTGGTAGAGCGTACACCACGCATTGAAATAACAGGTGCAGACTGGTCTGTTGCTGTTGAAATATCAAGACTAGGAACAAGGTTAGCAATATCCTTAATATTATTAACCCCATTTTTTTTAAGCTCAGCTTCTGTTAGTGCCGTAATCGCTACGGGAGTTTCCATTAATTTAGTTTTACGTTTTGTTGCCGTAACAGAAATGATTTCTAAGCCACTTTGCGGTTCTTTTGCTGCTTTACTATCAGTATCCTGCTGATTTTCGTTTTGTGCATATACAGGGAATGAGCAAGCTAAAGCGACAGCAACTGCTAATGCCTTTTTATTTATTGTGTGCATATTCAACCTTTAGATGTGTGTTCAAATTTAAAAGTATTTACTTTAATTTAACAGTATCTGCAGGTTCATTTTTCATTGCTAGTCAAATTCGGCAAGACGAGTTTCAAATAATACAAAGCGAATTTAAGCTGCTTTTGAGTTCAGTGCTAAAAACTTTTAGGCGCAAGCGACCTTAGAATGTGCTGAGTAAATCTAAAGCCGCAATCGTAATAATGACTGGCTATTTTAGACGTTCTGTTATTAACTTTTCCGTATGTGGGAGCAAGTCATACCCGCCAACGCGACCATGACCGGGTACAACAATCGCTGCACTTTTAAATTTCCTTTTTAATTGCTTTGTTATTTTAAGCCAAGAATGTACATCGCCATGTACTACATTACCAACAGACGATGATTGAAGTGCTCGAACAGCGCAGCCACCAAATAAAATTCTTTTATCAGGTAACCATGCCATAACATTGTCCATTGCATGCCCTGCCCCTGGAAAAAATAGCTCAAGTGAGCCAAATTTAACAACTGAGCCCGCTTCTTCAAGTTCACTGATGATATTGTTTGGAACCGCTGCCCCTTGCTCTGTCGTTAGCTGAACAGTTAAAGGATGGGCAAAAACCTTTATTCCCTTCGACTCAAGCACATCTACTCCAGCAGCTCTATCGCCATGGGCATGGGTGACAAATGCTTTACTTACTGGCAATTTTATTTCTGAGTTAATAGCCTCAAGTAGCTCTATGGTGAGTAATTCACCCCACGCTGTATCGATAAGAGTTAAACTATCCCCTTCTTTCACAATTAAGCCATTTGAAGGGAATCGAGTACCATCTGGGTAGGTATAATAAGTTGTATGCAGCCACACACCATCTGCTAATTGTGTGATGCTGATTTGGTTAACACTATTACTATGCGCGAAACCAGCATAACAATTGACTAATAACATTAAAAAGAAAAAAACACTGACTACGCGCCTAACTCCCGTGACCATTCCTAATTATCCTTATAAAGATACTAAAAATAAATTATACGTAAAACTTTTAAAAAATAGGAATAATAATTATAAAAAACGACTTTCCCTTTCTAACTCGCTAGCTTTTGTTGTTAATCTGCTGTCTAGCAAACTCTGGGAAGTCCAGTGTTTAATTTATAAATTTGTTCCCAGTATTTGAACGTGTACGCGATGCGATATTCTTTCCCTTCTTTATTTCTATATGTTGCGAGCAAGTCTGTAGTCATCACATGCGCTACATTCGTTTGCCAGTTTCGAGGATGAATCAAATTCAAACTCACTGAAATATCGAGCGTCTCGTCTAAATCTAGAGCGTATTGAGAAAAGATTCGCACTATATTCTTTTGAAGTAGAAGTTTTTTATATGCCCTTAGCTCACCATCTGACAACAAGTGGACGTGAAGCTTTTGGATTGGACAATAAATCCAGTGACGGCGACCGATTTGATTCACATCGCGAACAGTTAAATATGATTCATAATCATCTAAGTTATGAATCAACTTTTTCCATTTATTTAACTTTCTGATTGTTTCCGCGTTGGTTACAACAAGTTTAGACATAGACAACTCTGCACAAATAAAAAACAATTTAGCAGAGAAAAGTTTAATCAAGCAGTCTACAAAACAACCTAACTATATGATATAATTGAGGATATAACATATCGACAATTAAAAAACCTGCCAATTTTAAGAGTGGCAATTTTTGACACTTTTAAAATCATAATAAAAACAAGATACTGGTATTTTCGGGGTTATTTACTATTTCAGTATTAATAAACAATGGCAGAATAGGAGAATAATTTTGGTTATTAAAAACACGATATCAATAACGAAAAACTCTTAATAATTTTTAATTATTCTCCAACTTGATAGTCATTAATCGATAACACAATGTTAAATGGGGAAGACTAAACCTTCGTAAAAGATATTTTTGCCTGATTCTCATATTAAAATGAGTGATCACAGAGATTCAAAATCACTTTTGGACATAAATAAGTTGGAACTCATTGACCGATTTGTGCCAATTGCAGACGGTGGTAACGTTGCGCTCTGCGGAAATTTAGGAGCGCCAGCGAGTAAATTTTCCGTAGCAGCGCCTTGTTATATTTCACTTCCCTTTTGCTCGCGAAATTACTCCCATCATGGAGTGAGAAAACTGTCCAATTTCAGCTTTTTCATCAAGTTTATCTGAAACATACTTACCTGCAGCTGCAGCCGCACCAAGGGGAAGTAACGCACCTAAGAAAGGAGCTAAAACTGGAAACATAGTTACACCTAATGTTCCACCAGCAATTAAAGCTGTGTATTTATGCTTTGCTTGATATTTATCATTAAATAATGAAACTTGCTTCTCATGCTTCGATATTGCTCTTTCAATATGGGAGCACACTTCAGCAGCAACAGACCCTAAATCTTCGACCTTGGTATTAGGTAAGCTGTTAACTAAATCTCTTAACTCTCTTCTAAACTCAATATTTTCATCTGTCTTTCTCAATGCCACAAGTTGCGAGTCTTCAATATTAGCTAAATAATCAAGTCTTTTAGATGTAAGAGACTGTAAAATTGCTGATGTAGATGGGTCAAATGACGCAATTTCACCAGCAGATGTATTCTTCATATTTGCAATAAGCTGGTAATAATGTGCCTGCGCATTAACACACAGAAATGGATGACTCCTAAGTTCATCTGCATTTTCTAGTAAATGATAATTTGGCATAATACGTTCAAAGATCGCATTAGTTACAACACTTACATCACCATTCGAAAACAACTCATTACACCAATCTTCTGACCTCCACTTCCTCATTTCAGCTTTGTAATTTTCTAATTCTACTTTCACAGACTCCCCTGGCTCAGAATCTGGTGAAACAAAAAGTCTTGCCTCTTCTATCTTTTGAAAGTATTGGTCGGGGTGATTTGTAGCGAACTCCATTATATCTTGCGGGTGCGCTATACCTGAATCGACATAATGTGAAAACACATCGGTGATCAGTTGAACACTATTTTCTTGCGTTTGATGATCGTGTTCTTCAAGTGATTTTTCAAAGCTTGGAAATATAATAAATGGCGGTAGATCAAACTCGTCACCTTTAATGTCAGACAAATGCAATATGAAAAAAGCCATTTGAAGGGGTATGACATGATTAAACTGTTCTTCATCACGTTTTTTTTCTAACCACGGCATGACAGGGTCTGGAATTAAAACTGTATCGGAATAGAGAAGTGATTTACGTGTAGCATTTAACTGTGTTTGTAAAAAGCGACTACTCCCTCCCAAGTTCAATTTACATGCATCTAATTTCTTGGCTGCACTAAAAGCTTTACCACCTTCTTCTGAATATAATTTCTTAAGATTTTTTTCGAGAATTGAAAAAGCCATCATAGACTTTTCAGCTCTCTTAGGGCTCTCTCTTAAAACAGATGCCATTCCTTGAATTGACTCAGAGAAGTTCCCCAATGGAGAAAAATCACGAGGCAAACAGCCTGTAACGCAGAGGAAAAACTCCGTTAATATCTCAAAATACCTATCTTGATAAATAATTAAATCGTGTAATTCCTGCTGACTCACTTAAAGACTCCATTTGAAATATAACGCCGCCAACACCGGAAATTTAGGAGCGACAGCGAGTAAATTTCCGGTGTTGGCCTTGTTAGCTTGCTGTATCATCAGAGTTCGATGACTCAACGTAATAGTTAACTGCATTTCTTTTCATAACATTATTAATGAACTGAACGGACAAACATGAATTTTTCACTAAATTTTCATAAGTTGATTCAGCAATTAACACTTGTTTCGGGTTAAGAGGAAGTACATGAAACCCTTCGAGGAAATTGGTACAAAAAGCATCTGATAGGATAAAGTTATCATTGTCGCTTTGATACAACCGCCACTTTTGATTTTTTATACTTCCGCACCATTGTGCGAAGGCTTGATTCATTGCCATTTTTACAACACCTCTCGCCATATGCTGACTATCAGGATCTATTGTGGCCTTTACGATTTGAACAGGGCCATCCATTTCCAATTCATTATCTTCTAATTCAGATTGATTATATTCATGCGATATTGAAGAAGATTCTGATGGGTAGTGGGGACGCTCTTTATTAGCAACCCAAACCCTAACACACAGCAATACATAATAAGCCATAACATAATCGGGATGGGTAAAATCATTTCCATTTTTCATAAGCCCGATCTGGCTTTGATAGTTATCTTCATTGCTTTTCAACATCTTCGATTCTGTCCATTGATCCCACAACCTCATAACACAGAAGTATGGGCTTTTAGCAGGAAGTGTTTTTAACTTCTTGCTTTCAATGTCAAATATCTCAACCATTTTCCCATCAGAAGACCACTCTAAAAGATGTTTGTTAGGAATTACATGTTGATTAACAATTATTTTATTAGGGTTGTTTCCATGCTCATTAGTCTTAAGCAATGGCTTTTCGTGTCGGGATAATCGCGCCATGTAATATCTCTTTATTGAGGCAGGGAAAGCTAACGCGTGAACGCCGTTTTAAGCGGCTAAAAATAGTTGGCTACAATTTGTGAGGTACGAACAAAGCCAACTGTTTTGTCCGACTTGAAAACACTTGTTATGCGTGAACAGTATAAAAAACATACATAAGTCCCAAGCCAACCATTAGAACAATTAAAGAGGTGAAAGCAATAACCTTTGCTTCAATATTTCGTTCAATCTTACCCGTACCTATTCTTGTATTGGATTTTTTATCTATTTCTTTAAAAAATCTACGAGTACCTATATTTTCATTAAAAATACTATGAAATACATGATTCCCGACTAAAACATATATAACTAGCCCTAAAACTAATAGCCCTACGGGAAGATAATTGCCATTATAAAGCCCCGCAACGGCAATAAAACCAGCAGAACCCATAGCTGTATCCGAAAATATTTTAGATACAGCATGAGCACTTTTGTAATACTTATCCGTAACTTTTGGGCATGGTAACAAAATGCAACTTACTAACATTATGAATGTACATATGACTGCTCCATATATAACATTTAAGTATGTTGCGTTCGCAAATATGAACTCAAAAGAAAATCCAAGTTTTGAAATGCCCCACACACACAAACTAATAGAAAACCACAACATGAATGGAAATGGACTTACACGGCTATAATTAGTGTCTATATACCCTAGAGAATTTACAAACTTCTTAATCAATTGAATTCCTTTACGCATAACAATTTAATAGTGCGCTAATCGCGCATATTTCTGCCGACGCTACGCTCATTTTTCTACATTATATGTTTTAACAAATAGCCTAAGATATTACCATCACTAAGTTTTCTAAAGCTTTAAAGAAAAGTTAAATAGAACAATATGCACTCAGCGCCCATTTTCATGAATATATGCGAAAAGAGCAGTTTAACCAATCTATTAACGACAATATTTAGCCAGTATCAATGACCGATTATCGCTCGAAGCGGCCCGTCAACATTCCAGTTTGTAAATCGTTTTGGGGCAAAAACGAGTTAACAAAAAGGCGAACCATTTCTGGTTCGCCTTTTTAGAGTTCAACTAGCTAGATTGTCACAATCTTAATTACCTGTCACAGACTTCATTAAAACTGTCACAAACTTCATTACCAGTTATCAATCAAACCTTAGTCACGGTATGTCTCAACCGCTGGGCATGAACAAACTAGGTTACGGTCGCCGTATACGTCGTCGATACGGGTTACTGTAGGCCAGAATTTGTCTTTTGCTACGCTTGGTACTGGGAATGCTGCGTAGAAACGGTCGTATGCACGGTCCCACTCATTGCCTAGTACGTCTGCTTGTGTGTGCGGTGCAAACACGAGCGGGTTGTTTTCAATTGACCATTCGCCAGATGCGATACGGTCGATTTCTGACTTGATTGACACCATGGCTTCGATGAAACGGTCGATCTCAACTTTAGACTCAGACTCAGTTGGCTCAATCATGAGTGTGCCAGCTACTGGGAATGACATAGTTGGTGAATGGAAGCCGTAGTCTTGTAGACGTTTAGCTACATCCATTTCAGAGATGCCTGTTTGCTCTTTAAGTGGGCGTAGGTCAACAATACACTCGTGCGCAACGCGGTTGTTACGGCCACGGTATAAAATTGGGTAGTGCTCGCTTAGCTTCTCAGATAAGTAGTTAGCGTTCACGATAGCCATTTCTGTTGCTTGTTTTAAGCCTTCAGAGCCCATCATGGCAATGTATGCCCACGAAATTGGTAAAATAGCTGCTGAGCCGTAAGGGGCAGCAGAAACCGCACCGTTACCGATGTTTGTGCCAGCAACATTGATGACGCTGTGGTTAGGCATAAATGGCGCTAGGTGAGATTTAACACCGATAGGGCCAACACCTGGACCACCACCACCGTGTGGAATACAGAATGTTTTGTGTAGGTTAAGGTGCGATACGTCAGAACCGATTGAGCCTGGGCTTGTAACACCTACTTGTGCGTTCATGTTTGCGCCGTCCATGTACACTTGACCGCCATGCTGGTGTACGATGTCACAGATTTCACGAATTGTTTCTTCGTAAACACCGTGTGTAGATGGGTAAGTGATCATGATACACGATAGGTTTTCAGATACCTCTTCGGCTTTCGCTTTAAGGTCTGCCATATCAACGTTACCGTTTTTATCACAGTCAACAACCACGATTTTCATGCTTGCCATTTGTGCAGACGCTGGGTTTGTACCGTGCGCTGAACTAGGGATCAAACATACGTTACGGTGACCTTCACCGCGTGACTCATGGTATTTACGAATCGCGATTAAGCCTGCGTATTCACCTTGTGCACCTGAGTTAGGTTGTAGTGAAACTGCATCGTAACCTGTGATGTTTACTAACCAATCATGTAACTCAGTCATCATGATTTGGTAACCCGCTGCCTGATCAAGTGGGCAGAATGGGTGTAAGTTTGCAAACTCAGGCCAAGTGATTGGGATCATCTCAGCTGTCGCATTAAGTTTCATCGTACATGAACCTAATGAGATCATTGAGTGGTTAAGCGCTAAATCTTTGTTTTCTAGACGCTTGATGTAACGCAGCATTTCAGTCTCGCTGTGGTACGAGTTGAAGTTAGGGTGCGTTAAAATTTCGTCATCGCGTACTAGGCTGGCAGGAATAGAGTTGCTGCCGTTTACTTCGATTTCGTTTGCTAGTGCGTCAACGCTCAGGCCGTGGTCTTCACCTAAGATGATGTCGAATAGCTCAGCTACGTCTGCACGCGTTGTTGTTTCTGATACAGAAATTGAGTATTCACCTGCGCGGTTAGAGGCAAAGTTAACGCCGTGCTCTACTGCACGTGCAACGATTTCGTCTTTGTTATCTGCAACAACAGTCAGTGTATCGAACCATGTGTCGTGCTTAAGGTTTACACCTTTCGCTTTTAAGCCTGCCGCTAAGATGTCTGCAAAACGGTGGATACGCTCAGCAATCGTTTTAAGGCCTTGTGGACCGTGGTAGACCGCGTAGAACGCTGCCATGTTCGCGAGTAGTACTTGCGCTGTACAAATGTTTGAGTTGGCTTTTTCACGACGAATGTGTTGTTCACGTGTTTGCATTGCCATACGCAGTGCGTCGTTACCTAAACGGTCTTTAGAAACACCGATAATACGACCTGGTAGTGAACGCTTGTACTTGTCGCGTGTCGCGAAGAATGCAGCGTGTGGACCACCGTAACCCATAGGTACACCAAAACGCTGTGCTGAACCAAGCACTACGTCTGCACCTAGTTTACCTGGTGCTTTAAGCAGTAATAAGCTCATGATGTCTGCAGCAACACAGGCAATCGCTTTTTTGCTTTGTACGCCAGCGATTAAATCGGTTACGTCGGTGATTTCACCCGTTGTTGATGGGTATTGGAATAACGCACCAAAAATGTCGTGGTCTAGTGCTTCAGCTGCTTTACCAACGATAACGTCAAAACCGAACTGCTCTGCACGTGTTGCAACAACGTCGATTGTTTGTGTGTGTACGTCATCAGCAATGAAGAATGCATTCGCTTTAGACTTTGCAACACGCTTTGCAAGGCCCATAGCTTCTGCCGCAGCCGTTGACTCGTCAAGTAATGACGCGCTTGCTAAGTCAAGACCTGTTAGGTCTAGGGTCATAGTCTGGAAGTTTAATAATGATTCTAAACGACCTTGTGCAATCTCTGGTTGGTATGGTGTATACGCAGTGTACCAGCCTGGGTTCTCAAGTACGTTACGTAAAATAACGTGTGGTACGTGAGTTGGGTGGTAGCCTTGACCGATGTATGATTTGAACACTTTATTTTTGCTTGCTACAGATTTTAAGTAGCTTAGTGTTTCAACTTCAGTGCGGCTTTCGCCAATTGATAAACCTTGCTCTAAGCGAATGCTTGCAGGTACCGTTTGACCGATCAGCTCTTCAACACTCGATACTCCAAGAGCGCTCAGCATGTCGCTTACTTGCGCTGGGCTTGGCCCAATGTGACGGCGAATAAAATCTTGCTTTTGCTCTAATTGTTCAAGAGATTTGGCGTTTGACATTTGTCCAGATTCCTATGATCCAAAAAAAAGTGGTTACTGCCAATGGGTAACTGGCAATAACTTAAAAACGTGTTGATTTAGTAACTTACAGCGTATGGAAACGTAAGCTATAAAATCATAAAAGCCCCAGTGAAACCCAAGCTAGGTAGTTGATTAGCTAGGTATCTAGACGGGGCTTTTAGTCGGCGTGACTAATTAATTAGTCTTCGTCGATTGTGTTAGCGTAGCCTTCAGCGTCTAACAGGTTATCAAGCTCTGATGTGTCAGATGCTTTGATACGGAATAACCAACCGTCAGTGTACGGGTCGTTATTTACTGTTTCAGGCGAATCTTCAAGATCTTCGTTGATTGCAACGATTTCACCGCCGATAGGTGCGTAGATGTCTGATGCTGCTTTTACAGACTCAGCTACTGCGCAGTCTTCACCCGCGTCAACTTCATCACCAACTTCTGGTAATTCAACGAATACCATGTCGCCAAGAAGTTCTTGTGCGTGCTCAGTGATACCTACAGTAAACGTACCGTCACCTTCGTCGCGAACCCACTCGTGTGAAGTAGCATATTTTAATTCGCTTGGGATATTGCTCATCTTTTTGTTCCTTTGGTTCTGATACCAATCATGCTAACAACTCAACATGATTGGCATTATTAGGTGATAACACCAAATTTTTTATAGTTTAGATAACTGATTTACCGTTACGTACAAAGCAAGGTTTAACAACCTTAACGTTAACCAGTTTTTTACGCATCTCTACTTGGGCTGTTTCGCCAGTTGAACGCGGAACGCGTGCTAGCGCAACACTGTGACCAAGCGTTGGTGAGAATGTACCAGAGGTAATCACCCCTTCACCACCTTCAACGATGACTTTTAAACCGCTACGCAATACGCCTTTTTCTTCAAGCACTAAGCCAACTAGTTTATCTGTGCTCTTGTCAGCGCGTTGCTGCTCTAATACTTCACGACCGATAAACTTACGATCTTCTGGCTCCCATGCGATTGTCCACGCCATGTTTGCAGCAAGTGGAGAAACACTTTCGTCCATATCTAAGCCGTAAAGGTTCATACCCGCTTCAAGACGTAACGTATCGCGCGCACCTAGACCTGCTGGCGCTACGCCTGCGTCTAGAAGTTGTTGCCATAAATCAGCAGCTTGATCGTTAGGTACTACGATTTCATAACCATCTTCGCCAGTATAGCCTGTTGTCGCAATAAATAAATCACCTGCTTGCACACCAAAGAAAGGCTTCATACCTTCAACAGCAGCTTGTTGCTCTGCGTTAAGTACTGTTGCTGTTTTAGCACGTGCGTTAGGGCCTTGAACGGCAATCATTGCAAACTCAGGACGCTCAGTCACTGTTACGGCAAAATCAGCCGACACTTTAGCTAAATGTGCTAAATCTTTTTCACGTGTTGCTGAGTTAACAACTAAACGATAGTCAGTGTCTGAAAAGAAGTAGATGATCAGGTCGTCGATTACGCCGCCTTCTTCGTTAAGCATACCTGTGTAAAGTGCTTTACCTGGTACAGTTAACTTAGCAACATCGTTTGCAACAAGCTTACGTAAGAATGCTTGTGCTTGTTCGCCTTGAACATCAACAATTGTCATGTGAGATACGTCAAACATACCTGCATCTGTGCGAACCGCATTATGCTCTTCGATTTGTGAGCCGTAGTTGATTGGCATTTCCCAGCCGTGGAAATCAACCATTTTTGCGCCAGCTTCTAGGTGCTTAGCATGTAAAACTGTTTTAGAAGTCATAATATTCCTTCACTTTTAAATTAACCCACTAGTTGTGGGGCGTGGCCTCAATTTAATGAGGGGGAATAACATGGGCGGCGATTATACATTAGTTGCACAGTTGTCACACCCAAATTGCGATTTTGTAACTAAAAACAGCTAAACACCCAAGTGTATAGCTGTTTTAAAAACTTTCTATTTTAAGCAACGTTGGCTAAGGCTAAATCAAAACCGAGCTGCTGTAAGTGCGTTTGCCATTTATCAAGCTCTGCTTGGCGCGCCACCAGCTGAAATTGCTGTGTTGCTTGGTTGTCTATAGCGGTTATAAACACTTCACCACTTTGTGCACCATAGCAGCTGCGCATGTCTGATAAACGCAGCCCTGGCGTTAGTTTAAAGCTGTCCACCAAGGCATCAAACGCTTGCTCACCACTTAGGGTTAGCGCGCTTAAATCGTCCCGCATTACATAATCAATGTCGTAACGTAGTTGTTGCTCATTAATAAGCGACTGTAATTGCACGCTGGCATCTTTACCTAGCACAAAACGAAATGCGGTTTCATTAAAGTAGTACAGGGCATAAGCGTAGCTGCTTGTTAGGTCATCGTCTAATGAACTACGTAAGCCTAAACCGCTGGCGGTTAGCTTATTAATATCAATACCTAAAATAGCCGTTAAAAATGGGATTGCTTCAGTGCCACTAAAGTCCATAATGGCAGTATCGTTATTTGCTTGTAGCACGTTGTCTGCTGGTGTCTCAGCTTGGCTGTGGCGAGCAAACATTATTGGCGTAAAAGTCATATGTGACACCTATCAATCGTTAATGCTTGAAGTATATTGCGCCGTGCAGGCAACAACAAATTGTAATTATTTATCAATTGATAAATAATGCTTATATATATAGCCCTATAAATAGATTTTTTTTATGAAAAATATTTCTACCGACAGTTTACGCACCCTAGTCACCGTTGTTGAAGTAGGCGGCTTTGCCAAAGCGGGTGAGTTATTGGGGCTATCGCAACCGGCTGTGAGCTTACAAATAAAGCGCCTAGAAGACATGCTTGGCCACAAGCTGTTTAAAAAGCAAGGACAGCGCCAAGTGCTTAACCAGTATGGTGAGTTGCTCATGCCATTAGCTAAGCAAATGCTGCAACAAAACGACGCTATTTTGCAGCAGTTCACCAGCGAAAACGTCACCGGTAAAGTGCGTTTGGGGATCCCAAGTGAATTTGCCGCACGTATTTTACCTTCGATCATTGGTGATTTCGTTGCCCTCTACCCTGATGTATCGCTCGAAGTACGCTCTCGTTTGAGTAAACATTTATTGTCGGTTTCACGCCAAGATCAATTCGATTTAGTACTGGCATTAAACGAAGAGCTCGAATCAGCCAAGTTCCCTATTTTTATGCAAGACCAACTAGTTTGGGTAGGCGATTTAAGCCTTGCGCAAAACGATGTGGTAACACTTGTAACCGCTCCAGAAGGGTGTATTTATCGCCGCCGTGCAATCGAAGCACTACAAAGTGCAGGTATTAAATACCGTATTGCTTACAGTAATGCCGACTTAACGGGCCTGACTGCCGCCTTAAAAGAAGGCTTAGGCATTACGGTGCTCGCAAAAAGTACCGTGCCCAATGAACTTAACTACCAGCTACAAACTAAAGATCTCCCTGAACTTGGTCAAATTGGCATTAGTTTAATAAAACGCGCTGATGAAGCTGGTAACGCAGTAGATAAACTCGCTGAGTTCATCGCCTTGCGCTTAACCTAAGGTTGAATCACTATAAAAGCAGTGTTTACGACACGAATGTAAGCCAAAACATCGTGCATAGTTAAAACAGCATATTGATATCAATCATTAAGTTATTGCATTTTCCTAAACAAAACCCCTAGCAATCATCTTAAAATCAACCCTAAAACACTAGATAAAGTATAGTATTACAATACTACCATAAGGTAATTTTACTCTTTTATATCAAAAACTTAATCATTAGTACCTATTTTAGTACAAATAGGATTGATTCGTATTATTTTCCATGTTTAAATTACACCGTTTCAAAACCAAGCACAGACAGGACACACAATGACACCTAAGTTTATTGTTTCAACACTTTCGACTGCAATCGCGTTATCTTTAAGCGCCAATGCACTTGCAAAAGATGCAACAAAAGAAGAAAAAAGCTTTGAACAAATTACTGTAATTGGCTCAGCTGCAGCTATTAATGATATTCCAGGTTCAGCAACGTTTATTAGCGAGCAAGAGCTAGAAAAGTTTGAATACACAGATATCTCACGTGTATTGAGCTCAGTACCTGGCGTTTATGTACAAGAGGAAGATGGCTATGGCCTTCGCCCAAATATCGGCATGCGCGGCACGGGCACTTCTCGTAATGATAAAATATCTGTAATGGAAGACGGCGTACTTGTAGCCCCTGCTCCATATTCTGCCCCTTCAGCTTATTACTTCCCTACTATGGGTCGTATGGAGTCTATCGAAGTACTAAAAGGTGCAGCCTCTGTTAAATATGGTCCTCGTACAACAGGTGGTGTTTTAAACTTAGTTTCTCGTAGTTTACCAACAGAAGGCTCTAAAGGATTGTTTAATGCCGAGCTTGGTAGTGATGGCTTCTATAAAGGCCATGCTTACTACGGTAAAAAGAAAAACAATGCTGCGGGCCTTGTAGAAGTATTCTCTTATGGTGCTGATGGCTTTAAAGATCTACCTGTTGGCAGTGACAACACTGGGTTTGAGAAAAATGACTTACTCTTAAAATTTGGTTTTGATTTTGGCGATAACGAAGCCCATAGCCTAGAAATGAAACTAAAGTATTCTGATGAGCGCTCTGATGAAACATATATGGGCTTAACAGATGCAGATTACAAAGAAAGCCCATACCGTCGTTATGCAGCATCACAAAACGATGAAATGAATACACGCCACAATGCGTATCAGCTAAACTATGCATATCGTTTTGGTGACGGTTACGAACTACTGGCTACGGCTTATGTAAACGACTTTCACCGTAACTGGTATAAAGCAAGTAAAGTGGGTACAAGCTACCTTGAGCAATACAGCGAGTTTGAAGCAAACCCAACAAGCGAAGGTATCGAAGGCATTGGCGTAAAAGCGAATAACCGTGACTACCAAGCAAAAGGCTTACAAACTGAGTTCCACATTCCAGCAGGTAACCACTACATTACTGTTGGTGCTCGTTACCATGAAGACGAGATGGACCGCTTTCAGTGGCAAGACACATACACGCTAAATCAAGACCTTTCAATGACGCTAACTGAAAGAGGCGTACGTGGTTCTGATAGTAACCGCGTAGATAGCGCTGAGGCGACAACATTCTTTATCCAAGATCAATGGACTCTTGACGCATTAATCATTAATGCTGGCCTACGCTACGAAGATATTACGATTACACGTGAAGAGTGGTCTAAGTCTGATCCAACACGCTCTAATGGCCTAACAAAAGATATCAGCAACGACAGCGATATTTTAGTGCCTTCACTTGGCGCAACTTATACATTAAACGACAACCTTACGCTGCTTGCAGGTATCCAAAAAGGTTATGCTCCAGCAGCGCCAGGTAACGCTGACCAAGAAGAAGAAGAGAGTGTAAATATTGAGCTTGGTGGTCGTTATGATTACGCTGGAATCACTGGTGAAGTCATTTACTTTAACTCTGACTACAGCAACATGCATGGTAACTGTACTGCAGCTGTAGGTTGTAGTGATGACAACATTGGCGACCAATACAACTATGGTGAAGTATCAGTATCTGGTTTTGAGCTAAGCGCGGGTAAAGTATTTACAAGCAATGCCGCATCATTCCCTGTTCGCTTAACATACACATACACTGACTCTGAGTTCGAAAACGATTTTGAATCTGACCTATGGGGAAGTGTAACAAGTGGTGATGAAATGCCATACGTGCCTGAAAACCAGCTAGCCCTTTCTGTTGGTGCTGCGTTCTCAAGCTTCGTATTCGATACGCAAATGCGCTATGTTTCAGATGCGCATGCAGACCTATCAGACTCAGGCCGCAATGCAATCGACAGCCGTGTAGTATGGGATTTAGCAGCTAAATACCTTATCGACGACAAACAAAAAGTATATCTAACTGTAGATAACTTGTTTGATAAGACTTACGTTGCAAACCGCGCTCATGGTGGTATCCAAACTGGTAAACCACGTACCCTACAACTAGGTTACAGCTACTCGTTCTAATAAAATGACTTAACGAAAGTTTAAAAGCCGTGTGATGAAAATCCCACGGCTTTTTTGTGGAATAAATTCGCGCGAAATGAATTTCACGCCTACGGCGGCGCTTATATAATTGTGTAGGCGTTATGCTTGCATGGCGCGTTTATTAAAGCATAACCATTAAGATAACCTATACGAAATAAAAAAAGCCGCGGTGATGGGCGTACCGCGGCTTTGCCTAACTTGAATTATTACACCAAGTTATTTCCAACTTCTCATCTTATGACCTTTTAAGGCATAGAATAAGATAAATACATAGCTTGGGATCATCACAATGTACGCGCCTTGTGCACCAAGGCCTGCCACGTTCCCAAGGCCAATTAATAAAGGACCTAATGCACCACCAGCAATACCCATGATCAATAACCCTGAGGCTGTGCCAGTTAAACGGCCCAAGCCTGCAAGCGCTAAAGGCCAAATTGCTGGCCACACCATAGCATTAGCAAAACCGAGTAAAGCAATACATAACAGAGGATCTGGAAGCTCTGGGCCACCAAATGGCACTAATAAAAAGTTTGAGATAATGAATGAGTCGTTGCTACCCATAACCACTAACAAGACTGTGATAATACCGGCAATACCCGACATTAATAACGCAGTTTGCTGACTCATAAAGCGTGGAATAGTTAAAATACCAATTGCATAACCAATTAACATACACGCCATGGTGTATGAGGTCATCACTGAATAGTCAGCTACACCAATTTGCAACGCGTACGAGCCAATAGTATCTGCGGCAATCACTTCAACAGCAACGTATAGCGCAATACCAACAACACCTAAAACTAAGTGAGGGTGTGCAAGAGTTTCTTTAATTTCGCCTTTGCCATTTGATGATTGATCTTCATCAAACACTAAATCAGGTAATGGGGCAAATTTAGCAAATGCCGCAAAAAGCATGATTAAACCAGCAATCAGTACATAAGGCATGATAAGGCTATTTGCCATGATGTCTTTTTGTTCTTGCGATAATTTGCCCGCACCATCCACTACACCACTTACAACCACAGCAGCAAAAATAACAGGCACGATAACACCTGCAAACTTATTTAATAAGCCCATAATACAAACACGCACTGCGGCTGACTTTTCAGAGCCCATTTTAACCACATACGGGTTAACAGCAGTTTGTAAAACAGTTTGCCCAACACCAATCATTAACTGAGCAAACAAAAAGATTTCGATCATTTGCAGTTTAGCGGCCGGAATATACATTAACGCCGACAAAGCCATAATAGCGCAACCAATCGCCATACCGTTTTTATAGCCGACTCGTTTTATAAGCATTGCAGATGGAATACCAGCAACGGTTACAGCAATGTAAAATGAGGAGATAATAAACGAAGCTTGTAACGGCGATAGCTCAAGCATTTGTTGTAAGAATGGTGTAATTGCGCCATTAAGCCAGGTTATACACCCTAGAATAAAAAACATCGAGCCGGCCAATACCATTGGCAGCCAGATGCTTTGTTTTGTGTTGTTGTCACACTCAACCGTTGCTTCCATAATTGTTCTCTTGGTTAATTATTTTTATTTGGCGGGTCATAATAGCAGCTTTCTGCCGTTTAATTTCCATACCAATCACAAAAATTTAATCATACACTAACAAAAATGACAGCGCTATCATTTTGCTGTGTGTACAACATGAAAAAGCCGCAATCAGCAGGCTAATTGCGGCTTTAAAAATCGACAGTGCTTTGATTTAATTAGTTAGTTTTAAAGCACGACCTGCCCTTTCATTATTGATACTCTTCGCTCTTACTTTGACAGCTTGCAAAGGTTTATTATGGCTATCGTAACGATGCCAATTTCCTAACTTATCTTGATACTCGACAGCAATATTTGGATAGGGAACAAACGCATCAATGCCACTGTCCGTCTTTTTGGCTGCCACTGTGGGAATACGATAAAAGCGCCCTGCTTGCTCAAGCTTGGCAAGCTCTTTAAACCCGACAAGAGCTGCAAAGTGTTGCCAGTCTTGCTCTTTTTGTTGCTGCATGGCTAGAGTGAACTGTTGAGTTTTATGGCTATAAATAGCGCCTTCGTTTTTATAATCAAGTTCCCACTCAGCTTTGTGCCATGCTCGCTCGGCAAGCGCAAACAAGCGAGGGTACATCATGTATTCAGCTTGTTGATCGCTTCGTAATAGTTCAGACCATAAATGTCCTTGAATACCGTATGCATCCGCCGTTCTTGCTGATTGGCTATCATCGGCGACGTAGGTTTGATGCTTTACAGAGCGCCAAATTTGCGCGTGTGCGGGTAAGTTATCCGGCATAAAAGAGAAGACTTTTTTACTGTCTATGGCACGACTTGCCCAATGATTTCCTCTTTCTTGTGGGTGTGACTGATAAGGAAAATCAAAATAGGTAACATCAGGGCTGGTCACAACGACTTTCCAACCATTGTTTATGTGGTTATGCGCGACTTTGTGACCTTCGTCACTTAATGTTGCCCATGCGTAGGAATACACATTACTGGGCATATTATTTACATTCACATCACTTAAACCATCGCTCCACCCCGCCACATTTAAGCCTTTATCGGCAACGAGCTTAGCTATTCTTTCAATAAAGTAACCATTAAACGAGTGTATCTTGGTTTTTTGCTGTAATGCGATACAGCTTGGTGATTGTAACCAAGCTCCAGCTGTTTCATCGGCACCAATATGGTATGTGTTTAAAGGCACACCCGCTTCTTTATGAAGTGTAATAACCTCGTCTAAGATTTTATCGATAAAGTCATAGGTTGTATCAAGGCATACATTCAGCGTGTTGTCTTTGTAATGTTGGATAGAGCTATATGCAGTAGTGTCTTCAGGCTCGGTAAGTCGATATTGCTTTGCAAGGGCTGGTTTATTTAATGCCATAAAATGATTAAAACGTGCCTCCATTGCAACAACTGCTGCTCGAGAGTGCCCTGGCATATCAAATGAGGGGATCACCTCAACAAAATGTTTTTTAGCATGCTGTAAAATTTCAATATAGTCAGCGCGACTAAAATAGCCATTTATGCCAGAGTTAGCATTTATGCCTGCACCAAGCTGAGGTAGCAGGCAAGTTTGCTCTGTTAAATCAAAACACCTATTTGCTCCTACAGAAGTTAGTTCAGGAAGACCCGCAATCTGCAAACGCCAGCCTTCGTCATCAGCTAAGTGTAAATGAAGCTTATTTAATTTATACGCAGCCATTTGCTCTATCGTATTTAAAATAAATGCCTTTGATCTAAAATTACGGGCCACATCGATATGCATGCCTCTGTATTCATACCTAGCGCCGTCTGTAACTTTCAGCTCGGGTAAGGTTAAATCATCTAAGCTTATTAAGGCAGCAAGACTTTGTAAGGCATAAAAAGCACCCCTTGTATTGTTTGCATTTATTGTTATGGCGTTATGACGTAAGGTAAGTTCATACGCATCAGGTAACTGAGACGTTAATTGCTGCGATACATTAATCACAATCCCCTCTTTCGATTGTGGTACTCCTAACTTGGCTAGTCGCTCTAATGCCGGTATGAGAGCAATATAATGCGACTTTTTAGCTACGACATTTATGCCTTTGCTTAAATCAATACGCGAGCTTGAAAGCTGTTCAAGCTTTATAGGTGAAGGGATTAACCCTAACGGAGCTGTTTTAAATATCGGTTTTGTGTAGCTATCATAAAGATAATTTGCGCCCATCCAAGGCGTTTCATCGTCATCGCTCACTTGTAGTTGTGCGTCAGTAGTGAAAGGTTGCAAGTACGGCTGTAGCTCAAGTTGTGTTTCATTATCGACAGATGTTTTAGTACTGGCAATAACCTTACTATCAAGCCCTGGTGCAGCGAGTATAAAGTTAGGTAAAAATTCTGAACGAGTAATTTGCGACTCTTGGCTATAAAACTGTACTGCAAAAGCGGTATTTGCCGGCATATCTTTAAATGCTTGTTTAGCCGAAATACGATGAATATCACCATTGATATGTTCAATATCAAACCACTTCGAATCGACCTTATAAACAGGCATTAATTGGCTAAAGTAAATGTGCCACTGTTGTGGGTCAATATCAGTGCTAGAGGTAAATGTAAGCGCTGATAAATAACATTGCTTTTCATGTGGCGCTGGGCAGTTTACGGGGTTTGCATCTACCAACTGATAGTTTACTTGTAGACTCTCCGCTAAACGATTTAACTCTGTTTGAGTCGCACTTTGGGCTGAATGCGTCAGCAATAGCAACCCTGTTATAACCAATAAAATAACCTTGTTCATGATGCTTGTTCCAATAAATTCGTTTCAGATGCAGCAAGTTGAAATAACTCATAACCACCGAGTAATGGCGCATTGTCACCAAGCTCACTAATGGTAATTTGCAGCGACTGCATAATAATGGGCTGCACCAGTAAGGCGAGTTCCGATTTAAGCGCTGGCATAAATAGCGCGTGGGATTGAGCAACAGACCCACCCAACACAACTTTATCTGGGTTAAAGGCAAGTATTACCTGATTAATGGCATGCGCAAGATGCTGCCCTAGCTGCGTAAATAAACGCAATGATTGGGTGTCGCCGTTAAGTGCGTGGTTGTAAGCTGCACGACCTGTGGTTTGTTGATTTTTAAAAAACTGCCCAGATGTGTAGTCTTCGATAATGCCATCTAAATAGGGAAAACTACCAAACTCGCCTGCCGCAGAATGCTTTCCTGTGTATAGTTGCTCATTTAAAATAAGTCCTGCCCCCAACCCAGTGCCAATGCAGACACCAACAAGATTATCGTCTGGGTTTACCTGAGAATATTTATACTCCCCCATCGCAAAGCAATTTGCATCGTTATGGATCAGAACCGGTAAGTTAAAACGATTCTCTAATAATGTTTTTAAAGGAACATCATACCAATGGGGAATATTGATCGTTTCAATAACCACACCTGTCGGCTGTAACACCATGCTTGGCACGCCGACAACGATGCCTTTGCAATGTTTTTCTATCACGTGATCAATAATGCGATACAAAAATTGATTCATCTGCTGCTTAGTTAAATGGCTATCAACGTCAAAGTAATGTTTTTCCTTAACCCCTTGCTCATCAACTTGAGCAACCAGTGCTTTAGTTCCGCCTAAATCTACGCATAAAATGGTGTCTGACATCTCAGCCTCTACTCTAAATTTATTTAAATCGACGTTTGCGCGTTACGCTTAAAAATATTAATGGTGTGATTATTAACAAGTGGCTTGGCCCATATTCCCACACTGAATAAGTAAACCAGTGGAATAAGCACAATCAATAGAGCCAACTGCAAGCTATTAGTCTGGTCGCTAATCAAACCGATGGTTGGCGATGCAAGCGCTCCACCGATAATCCCTGTACATAAAACACCTGACACAGCTCCATGCCCATATGACACTGAGTTCAGGGCAAGAGAAAATATTACGGACCACATAATAGATAAGAAAAATCCAACCGCAGGAAAAGCCATCACTGCAACCTCTTTACTACCGAATATTGCAGCAATAAAGCAGGCACTGGCAGCAACACTAAAACCTTGTAATACACGTTTAGCGTTGAACAGTTTCAATAATACAATCCCCAATAAACAGCCTAATGTGAGTGCTAACCAAAAATGGCTGACGACTTGTGCGCCTTGAGTTTGTGGATCGATTTGATGATATCTTTCTAGAAAAACTGAAATTGAATTCGCAACGCCTTGTTCAATAGCCACATAAGCAGCAATAGCAAAAAAGAACTTAATCACAGTGCGGTCTTTTAAAAGCGCTAAGCTGTCTTTGAGATGTAACGTTTCGCTGTTGTCGTCGGCCTTTTTCGCCATAGGTACAAGTGATACAGCAACCAACATCACGGCACATACCAAAGCAAAGATTAAATACATACTGAGCCAACTCATATTCTCTGGCACCCACTGTAGTAACCAACTCTTCTCACCTCTGTTGGCAGAGCCCGCTATGTGGCTATACACTAATGGAGAAATGCTCGCAGCGAGGCCAAACATTAATTGAGCGGCTACCGATAACACCGCAAAGTTATGTGCACCACCACTGGCTCTGAGTAATGGGTTAATAGCAACTTGCAGCATCGCCATTGCACAACCAATCAAAAATAGCGCGAGCATAGCAACAAAAAAGGTCGGCATAGTTACAAAAATAACACTGCCAATCAGCGCTAATAAAAACGCTAGCTGCATGATTTTCTTTTCACCAAATTGCTGCACCAACAAGCCCGCGGGAATTGACATCACGCCGTATGCAATAAAAAAAGCAAATGCAAAGAAACCAGCTAGTGCCAAGCCTATGTCATAGCTTTCGATTAATGCCGGAAACAAAGGTGCCAGCAAGTTAGTGATAAAAGAGATAGTAAAAAATGTAAAAAGTAACAAAGTTACTAATAAGTAATTAATTTTCATTGTTATATACCTAAATTAAGCAGAGTGGTGATTGCATTTGCTTGTGGGCGGACAAACAAAATGATCCAAGGGGTGGTAATCACCACTCTTAATTCTTAGTGTGCTTAAAAAATTAAAGCCATGTGACATTTATCAAGCGATTACTAATACTATTCAAAGTTGTTTTGCCGCATTGCCTTAAGCTGCATTATGTGCGGTTCGAAGTGCTTGCTACATAACGACTCTAAATAGGCATGAGCGGCTAAATCGATCTCTTGTTGAGCGCTTTCAGTGGGGGCATTTAACGCGCTATCTCTATAGTCCATACCTGCCAGTAAGCTGTACCAACTCGGCCTTGAGTAAACGCTTTCTGGGTATTGATGATATAAATAAGCATCAAAATCATCGCCGTTTCGCCATGCTGCTAACAATGGCTCTAACCTAGTTGGTATCTCGGTAGTCTGTGTTACAGCACGCCAATAAGCGCTATCACGACGCTTTGATGTTGCATAATGTGCACAAATATAATCTTTAATCCCATTCACTAAATAATGAAGCTGTTGATTGGTGTGTAGTCTTAGTTTTTCAGTTTGTGTAGGACTTGTTTGTATTTTTGATATAGCCTCACTCAGCCACAAAATGGATTGCTGGGTAACCATCAGTGATGTCGCCTCAAGAGGTTCGATAAAGCTCTGTGCTAAGCCTATTGCCATGACATTTTTTTGCCATGCAGAAGAGCGTGCCCCTACTTTCATGGACACATGTCTGAATTCAACGTCATTCACTGAAATATTAAGCGTTGCTGCAAGCTCTTGCTCTGCCTGCTGTTTTGAGAGAAAAGCCGAGCTATAAACATAGCCTGTGCCAATGCGTGAGGTTAAAGGAATTTGCCAAAGCCAACCTGCACTCAACGCAGTTGAATGTGTCGCAGCTGGTAGCGGCTGATTCATATTTTGTGGGCACGCTACAGTTACAGCGCTGTCATTTAATAGCTGTTCTGTAAAAGGTTGAAACCTACAGCCGAGTGTTTCACCAATTAAGAGCGCGTTAAAACCACTTGCATCAATATAAAAATCAGCATTAACCGGTGCTGAGTGTTTTAGTTTTAGGTTGCTTATTTCATCTTGAGCATTTGTTGTTGCTGCAACAAATTCATCATCAATATGTGTAACATCACGCTCGATTGCATAGCACTTTAGAATATGAGCTAACTTTTTGGCATCAAAATGATAACCATAGTGCTGCTCACGCACCATCGGGCTCTTGGCTTTCGGGCTTAACGCGTTTTTTGCAAGATGTCCTGTTAAAAAATAACTATCGGGGCCACACCACTGCTCATGACCGCGACGTCTTGCATTGGCATTTACAAAAAATACCTCCGCGGTATTGATATCCATCTCACTATAAAAGGGATGAAAATAAGCACGGTGATCACCATTCCAATTTTTAAAGTAAATACCCGCTTTAAATGTCGCATCGCAATGAGGCATCCACTGCTGTTCTGCAATACCCAGCTGTTGCATAAACTGTTTTAGATGAGGTGTAGATCCTTCTCCTACGCCAATAGCACCGATTTTACTCGACTCAATCAGGGTAATATCCAGATCAGTGTGGAATTTACTTAGGTAAGCAGCACACATCCAACCGGCTGTACCACCCCCTAAAATTGCTAACTTTTTAATTTCTTTCATAGGGTGTTTAGGCCGTATTACACGGCCTAACTCCATTAAAATTTATAGCTAACACTTAGATAGTAACGAGAACCAAATTCAATGGTATTTTGTGTAAGACCATAATTGGTGTCGTATGATTGGATAACCTCGTTGGTCAGGTTTACGCCTTCAAGGCTGACATCAAGGTTTTCCATCGCATGCCAAATGATTGAAGCATCAATTTGCTGATAATCATCGTTTTTCACAGCTTGGGCCGCACCAACACCAATCCACTCGCTGCGCCAGTTGTACGCAAGTCGAGTGCTGATGTAAGCATTTTCATAAAACAATGATGCATTGAAGCTATTTTCCGACACCCCTGGCACCATTTCTTTGGTGTTATCAGGGGTATTGGTTTCGCTATCAACGTAAGTGTAATTGGTTATAAAGCCAATCCCATTATCAAAGCTATGCTGAAGCTGTAGCTCTAAACCTGTTACTTCACCGTCACCATTACTACGCGGTCTGGTCACACGGCATTGATCATAAAGATCTGAGCTCGCACCACAGCCATCAACGGTTTCAACGGCTTCTGTTGAGAAGACAACATTCTCAATCTGTTTAGTAAATAACGCTGCTGAAAACATTGATGCGTCTGTGAAGTAATACTCTATGCCTAAATCAGCTTGATCAGCCTCATACGGTTTTAAATCTGGATTACCCCCTGTTGCATTACCAAAGTTTTCATTAATAGCTAAACCAGGTTTTAAATCACTGTAGTTGGTACGCGCCATTACCTGCGATGCTGCCGCACGAATAATAATGTTGTCTGTTAAATCATAGGCAAAGTTAATGCTTGGTAAGAAGTTATCGTAATCGATGGTTTCTTCAAACTGCTGACCTGTTGCAAAACCTTGTGATGTTTGTTCTGTTTCAACATAGCGCACCCCCATATTACCGCGATAGTTTTCACCGCTGAAATCGGCTTTTACGTACACAGCAATCATATCTTCATCAACCGAGAAGGTATTACCTAGATTTGCAACTTCAGTGAGCGCACCGGCTTTATATTTATCTGAAATAAATGCCCACCATTTGTCGGTATCAAGATAGGCATATGAATCAAGTGTGTGGCCTGAAGATTGTGAGTGTAGGCCTGTAAAAACACCGCCACTCCAGTTTGCAAAATTACTGTCTGGCACAAAACCAATTATTTCATCGGGATTACGATTAAACGCGACCCGAGAAAACTCACTACGATTAAATTTAATACCGGTTTCAAGCGCAGTAAAAAATTGGCCGTCTAGGATAAATTCAAGATCTAATTGCGCATAGCTCACTTCATGCTCTTGAACTGTGGTTTCATAGTTAGCTTCTTGTGCATGCTTAAGCTGCGAAGCATCTGTCGCATCAAGTGATGTTAACCATACTTGGTAGGGTCCTGTTGCATCATAGGTAAACCCCCCATCGGTACTATTTTGTCCATCAGGAAATGCCGGATCACCAATTTTATCGCCTTCATCTGTTGCGGGGATCCACCAAGAAGATGCACCAAACTGAGTACCACCATCGGATGTCGACTGACCAATAACCCCTGATAAAGTAAAGCTATCGCCAACATATTTACCCGATAGGTTTAATACATCAGCCTTCATGTTAACGGCATTACGCACCACAGGGTTGTATATAATAGATGCATACCCAGGCTCGATTGTTGCCTGCTCTGTTCCCCCTAATGAATTATTAACAACATTAGATGAGCCCATACCACGCGCACTGACTGTTAAAAAGTTATGGTTTACATGCGGGTTATCGAATTCAAAACGAAAATAATCAACGACAAACTCTGTATTATCGATTGGTGTAAACTGTGCCGTGAGTTGCGCACTTGTTCTCTCACGCTCTGCTTTAAATGCTTGCGAGCCAATACTCCACGCACCTACCGTTGATTGTTGATTTGCACTTTGATCTTCTGCGAAGTACTCGTAGTAGCCACCTATGGACTCTAATACATGACGACCAGATGTTAACTGTTCATATGAATAGGCTGCTAGCACACCAAATTTTTCGTTATCGTCTTTCCAACTGAATAGCACAGAACCGCCAGGATCCGTTTCATCATACAGCGAGCTTCTTGCCAGCTCAGCCGACACCATGAGCGTATTTTTATCAAGGTCTAAAGGCTTACGCGTTGTTAAGTTAACCGTGCCGCCTAGAGCACCTTCTTCAATATTTGCTTCAGGCGTTTTGAACACTTCAACAGCAGATACTTGCTCAGCCGATAATAGCTCCATATTGAAAGTACGTGTGGCAGGGCCTAAATCATACCAAGATGTACTTGCCACTGTTTGTCCATTTAATAACACACGTGACTGCTCAGGTGCTGTACCACGGATTGTCACGCCACTTACTTCGCCGTATTGACGGTCAACAGTTACCCCTGAAATACGTTGCAGTGCATCACCAATATTTTTATCAGGAAACTTACCAATATCTTCTGCGGTGATAGCATCGACAACACCGTCGGCAAATCGTTTGGTATTCATGGATGCTTCTAATGAGCGGCGAATGCCTCTTACTTCGATGGTTTCGATGTCGTCTTTAGCATCAATCTCTTGAGCATAACTTGTTGTTGGTGCGCTAAATAATGTTGAAGTACAGATTGCCAATATGCTTAGTCGAAATGGTGCTTTGGTGTGTTTAATCTTCATTCCTAGTCCCTATTTATTGTTATAAAAGCGGCACTAGGTTATCCCGTTAACCTTACGTTAAGAGGTACAATTCTTACCTGTTCTAGTATTTTTCTATCAATTAATGCCTATTTATGACGAAAATTTAAACCATGATAATAAATAAGAATAAGCTTGGAGTAGGTTAATACCAAAAGGTAATAGAATAGTATCACTATCAATCTTAACATTTGCTCAAATAAGGAAATTAAAAATAATAATAGGCTGATTCAATGCGTGCAATGTGCGAAAAAGTGATCCCCAATACAAACTCATCGTGGCGATACTGTAAATATCAGCTTGATTACATTCCATTTAATTGGCATTACCATCCGGAATTTGAAGTCTGTTTAACACTGAATAGCCAAGGTGTATGTCATATTGGTGATTATATTGCGCCTTATGACGAGTTAGATTTAGTTTTACTCGGCCCTGATTTACCCCACACATGGCAATCAACACCCAATCAGGATCAGAGCAACCAAATTGTTCATGTTGCACAAATCCCCAAGCAATGGTTATTTCAACTGATTGATAGCCACCCTGAGCTACACTCCCTAGAAGGATTACTCCTAGACTCTTATCAAGGATTAAAATTTTCAAAAGCATGTGCTCGACACGCTAAATCATACTTTGAAGAAATTGAACTCAGTGAGCCGTTTGAGCAATATTTAGGACTATTAAAATTACTAAGACTTATGAGCCAAGATAACAGTGCCTTGTCGTTATCAAGCTCTGGGTTTCGATATACCGACAGAACAGATCCTAGCAAAGATAAGTTTGATAAAGTAATTGAGTATATCTACCAATACTACACAGAGCCATTATACGCAGATCAACTCGCTAAAATGGCACATATGAGTACAAATCATTTTCATCGTTTTTTTAAAAAACGAATGGAGCGAACGCTCACTGAGTTTATTAATCAGCTTAGAATTGGTAAGGCATGCAAGTTACTTATTAATACTAATCGTTCTATCACAGCAATTAGCGATCAGTGCGGATTTAAAAACGCATCAAACTTTAATCGACGGTTTTTAACATTAAAAGGCTCGACACCGAGCCAATTTAGAAAACGTTTGAAACAAAAATCGCTAATATAGTTATTTGCCAATGGCCTCTTTGGCAAATAAGTGCTTAATTGGCCCAAGGTTGTCTACAAGGCTTAAACCAACGCCACGGACGAGTTTTTTCAGTGGGTTAGCCCCTGCAAATAGCTCTTTTAAGCCTTGCATCATAGCAATGTGCTTTTGTGCATCAAGCTTACGAGTACGTTCATAATCACGCAGCGTGCGTGCACTTGCAAACTCGCCTTGCTCATTACTTAAAAGGGTAATTAAATAAGCGGCGTCTTTTAGGCCAAGGTTCATACCTAAACCAGCTAATGGGTGAATGGTATGTGCTGCATCGCCCATTAATACCACGTTGCCCGACACCCACTGCTGGGCATAACGCATCTTAAGCGGAAACGCTATGCGCTCACTTTGCACTTCACATAAACCGCATTGGCCATCGAGGGCTGCCATAACCGCTTTATTAAAGTTGCTATCATCAAGCGCTAAAAGTGTGTCGCAATGCTCTGGGCTTGTTGACCAGACAATTGAGTGAGTGTGTTTATCTGGCAAGGGTAAGAACGCCAGCGGCCCTGTTGGCAAAAACACTTGGCGTGCCGTGTTGTTATGCTCATCAGCAGTTTTCACCGTGGCGACAATGGCGTGATGGTCATAATCTTTAAAGGTAATTGGCATGTTGAACTGCTTGCGAATAGCCGAGTTAGCCCCATCAGCCGCCACTAATAATTTAGCAATCACAGGCTCGCCACTTTCAAGGGTAATAAACACATCAGAGTCAGTTTGATGAATTTGCTGATAACGGGTTTCGAACAGTAAAGTGGCATTACTTTGCTTTTCAAGTTCGCTAATTAAAGCATAGCGAATAATGTCGTTTTCAACGATATGACCTAGCTGTGGTAAGTCGAGATCGTTATGATCAAAATGAATTTTACCAAAGCTGTCTTGATCACGTACATCCATCGACGTATACGGTGTAGCACGGTGTTTAATGATCTCTGGCCAAACATTTAAAGACTCGAGTAAGCCCTGACTAGCTAGGCTTAACGCGCTCACGCGAAGTGCGTAATCATCACCCGGTAAGGTTTGATTTTTACTCGCGTCAATCACCACAACGCTGATATCTGCTTTTGCTAAACCTAGTGCTAGCGTAAGGCCAACACAGCCACCACCGACAATACAAACTTGTGCTTGTTTCATATCCGTTTACCTTGCTTAACCTGACCCATAAGCTGTTTTGCCAGCGGGGTTTTTAACGAGGAGAATAAATCCATTGAGAAAAGGCCAATGCTGCGACCAAGCGCGAGCAATCGTGATGAGTTTGAGAACAAACGCACTAGGCTGTCTGTGAGTGTCATCACGGTAGTAATATCTTTACTGCGAGTTTGACTGTAATAACGGGTAAAGGCGTAATCACCAAGGTCGCTTCTATTAGCCATATCACACAATAATTGCACATCACGCAGGCCTAAATTAAAGCCCTGCCCGGCAATTGGGTGAATAGCGTGGCCTGCATTACCAATTAATACTGTGCGGTGGCTGCTCAGTGATTCTGCTTTACCGTACACAAGCGGGTAGCTTGCACGCATACCCACTTTGCTAAATGAACCGCCGCAGTAACCAAATGCTTTTTGTAACGCAGCTAAAAAGGCATCGTCTTCAAGCGCCATAGTGTGCTCAACTTGCTCAGGCTCCATACACCACACCAACGAGTATCGATTATTACTCATTGGCAACAGTGCCATTGGGCCGTGCTCGGTAAAACGCTCAAAGGCATGATGATGATGACCACCAGCTACTTCGATGTTGGCAATAATCGCCGCTTGCTGATAAGCGCGGGTATTAAACTCAATATTAGCCAGTTTACGGCTTTGCGAATGAGCGCCATCGGCAATCACCACAAGCTTTGCGCTTAACTGCTCATCGGAGCTTAGCGTGACGTTGGCACAGTCGCTCTGGTATTCAAGTTTGGCGACTGTATCAGGGCAAAATAAACTGACGTCAGTACCTATGAGTTGCTGATGAAGACTACGCCCAAATGGATTCACTTCGACCACATAGCCAAGGGCATCATGGCCGTATTCTTGGCAATCAATATGTGTTTTACCAAAATGGCCACGATCAGATACGGTTACTTTTTCAATCGCTGCCGCAAATGGCGCTTGGCAATCAAAGGCATTGATTGATTTTAAGTACTGCACCGACTGCTGAGCCAGCGCAATGCTTCTATCATCAAAGCTTGGGTGATAGTCTGCGCTTACTTCATTTGCTTCAATTACAGCGATTGATAACTGCTTATTGCTCTGTTTTAGGCCCAGTGCACAACTTGCACCCGCCATTCCACCGCCGATAATGACAACATCAAACTGCTTTGCCACGCTTGCTCCTAGCCTTTATTTGCTTGCATCACTGCTTCAATGTCACGAATGGTTTTAGGAACCGAAATGGTCAGATTTTCATGGCCATCTTGAGTGACAAGTAAGTTATCTTCAATACGAATACCAATGCCTTTATATTGCTCCGGTGCTTTTGCATCTTCGCTAATATATAAACCCGGCTCGATAGTGAGCACCATGCCTGGCTCAAATACACGCTCTTTTTCATCAAGCTTATATTCGCCAACATCGTGAACATCTAACCCTAACCAGTGGCCAAGGCCATGCATGTAAAACGCTTTGCACGCTTGGTTTGCCATTAGCTCATCAAGCTCGCCCGTTAGAATGCCTAAATCAATGAGCCCTTGCGTCAGTACCGTCGAAGCCAATTCATTCGCTTTAGATAAGCTACCACCCGGTTTTACTTGGCTAAATGCCGCTTCTTGAGCTGCTAATACAATATTGTAAAGCGCCGCTTGTGGATCGCTAAATTTGCCATTGATTGGGAAAGTGCGTGTGATATCTGCCGCATAACCTTCAAGTTCACAGCCAGAATCGATTAACACTAAATCACCATCTTTTAGCTCAGCGTCATTTTGTGTGTAGTGCAAAATATTGGCGTTGTCGCCACTGCCGACAATCGTGCCATAAGCAGGATGACGAGCACCATTCATTGCGTAATGATGATGAAGCTCTGCTTCTAATTGGTATTCAGTTGCGCCAGGTTTGGCAAATTGCATAGCGCGAATATGACCTTGTGCACTAATTTCGCACGCTGCGCGCATAATGTTTAATTCTGCGTCAGATTTAAACAAACGCATTTCGTGCACTAAGCCGCGAATATCTTTGATGGTATGCGGAGCTTTGTAACCTTTTTTAGGTGCGCCGCGAAGTGTGCTTAATATATCCCAAACCTTTGCATCAAAGTTTGCATAAGTGCCTTGTGCATAAAATAAAATCTGCTGGCCGTTCACCAAATCTAATAATTGTTCATCTAGTTCAGTAAGTGGACAAGTTGCGTCGAATAAGTACTCAGATTTAGCCTTTTCGAAGCCTATTCTGCGACCATGCCAAATTTCAGCCAGCTTGTCTTTGTTACGGCAAATTAGGGTACTTGGTGTATCGCTCGAAGGACACAGTACTAAAACCGCATCCGGTTCGTTAAACCCTGTTAGGTAGAAAAAATCACTGTCTTGGCGAAATGCATACTCAGTATCACGACTACGTGTTACTTCTCCTGCCGCAGGAATAATAGCCACGCTGTTTTTATCCATCATCGCAAGTAAGCGCTCACGACGGGCTTTAAATTCAGCTTTATCGATTGCAATTGACGACATACTAAACCTCTGTAATTTGATTAGTGAAGGGTCTTCTTAGGGTTTTTGTCTGCGGGCTCTTTACCTAGCTCAGCAAAACATAACAGCGCAGAAACACGCACATACTCGATCACTTCGTGCAGAGCTTGGCTGTCTTCTTCAGTCTCTTCAAATAGGGTGTCTAGGCGGGTAATTTCACTAAAGTCGCTGATCACTTCTTTCACATCCGCTGATAACTTGCCGTAATCTTTTTGTTTTAAACCAAAACCAAGCATAAAACCCGATACCCAAGATACTAAGCCATTGGCTAAATCGATCAGTGTTTCGTCGTCGCTTGGTAAGAATAGGTCAAACTGAAATTCTTCATCGCTAAAGCTGGCAACAACCTGAGAATACACATCAGCAAAAAATGCTTTTAAATCTTTATTGAAGGCTAAGCCATCGTTGAATACATCGCTTAATAAACCTAAGTATTCGTCGGCTTCAATATTGATGCCACAGGCTAATAAACCACTGATCACACCATGGGCTTCGGCTGGTGCGACAAAAATTTCATTTTTTTCTAATAACAATTGGGCTTGTTGGTAATCAGGTAACGTGCTCATAACTTTTTCTTTGTTCGGCTAAGTAACGCCATGCTACCACTCGATAAATCGCAACTCCAATTAATTGTATGATTGAGGTCAAAAAGCAATCTGAAAAGTAAATAAGCAGTTAAAGGTGGGGAAAAACTACCCGAACGATCCGCTTTTTTTACTTCTATGGTTTAAGGATCGAAACTTGTCTTATATACTAAAGGTGTTCCCTAGGGTGCAGGAGCTTGGTTAAGTCCCTGAGCCGATAAATTTTATGTTAGGGTTTCTGTTCGTCTACTATTGTGCAAGCTCGGCATGTACCGAGAAGCCTACGGTAAACCGCAGATTCCCGCCCTGAAACCTCAAGGTTTCAGGACTGACACCGGGCACCGCATACTTGGGGAACACCTTTTCTTTTTTATCTATCAGATATCGAAATCTTCTCTGTAGTTTTTCGCTTTTACAATAACTAACTTATTCGCGCGAAATAAATTTCACGCCTACGGGTGAGCATTTCACTTTAACGATGTGTAGACACAATCTAATTTAACTTCTGGCGACTGATATCTAATAACTCTTATATTTTTCGGCGTTAAAACGTGGGATAAATCCGCCACCACATCGTTACCCGTAGCAGCAGATTTATCCCGCGTCCTAGCTCCTAGCACCTAGTCTCAACCAAGCGCCAATTTTTATCTTCACGCCTTATTTAAACCATCCCTGAAAGCGCTCCATTAATAGGTAATTAGCTGGCACTAAAAGCAAGGTGATAAGGGTTGCGAAGATGATTCCAAAGCCAAGGCTTACTGCCATCGGAATAAGGAATTGTGCTTGCGTTGCTTTTTCAAATAACAGCGGCATTAAACCAATAAAGGTGGTTAAACTGGTTAGCATAACGGGGCGAAAACGTGCTGCACCTGCCATTTTCACAGTTTCGAGTAAATCACCGCCTTCTTCACGCTTTTTATTAATGAAATCAACCAGCACCAGTGAGTCATTCACTACCACGCCTATCAGGGCTAACATGCCAAGTAAGCTCATAATGGTTAACTCCATACCCATTATCCAGTGACCCATTACCGCACCTATCATGCCAAATGGTATAACACTCATCACAATTAATGGCTGCATATAGGATTTAAACGGTATCGCTAATAGCGCATAAATAATAAAGAATACAAACACGAGGCCCCAGGCCAGTGAACCAAATGATTCACGCTGCTCTTTGGCTTCACCTTCGAGTGTGTAATCAACACCTGGGTATTGCACCATGAGCTCATCTAAGTAGGCTTTTAAGTCTGCTTGCAGTACCGTCATGTTAGTATTTGATTTTTCAACATCGGCCGTTACATTCAGTGTGCGATAGCGATCAATACGATAAATAGACGATGGGCTTTGCCCCGGCACTAAAGTCGCCACGTGCGAAAGCGGCACAGTACCACCAGCAGGTGTTTTAATAAGAATGTCTTTTAAATCTGCAACCGAGCGGCGCTCTTCAATCGGTAAACGCACCATTACCCGCACATCGTCGCGCCCACGTTGAATGCGCTGCACCTGCGCACCAAAGAACGAGTTACGCACTTGCTGCGATACATCAACACGGTTTAAACCAAGCGCTAAACCTTGTTCTGTCAGCTCAATTTGCAGCTCTTCTTTACCATCTGACATGCTATCAGCAATTTCGTATACAGTTGGATAGGTCGATAACCGTTCTTTCACTTTTTCAGCTACTGCTTCAAGCATTTCAATTGAGCTGCCGCTTAGCTGTACATCAATCGGGCTCGATGTTCGGCCAAACTCAGCACGGAAAGTGACACTTTCAGCGCCAGGAATAATACCGATAAGCTCACGCCATTCGCTGGCAAGCTCTCGGGAGCCAATATCTGATTCACGCTTTTCAGCCGGCATGATCTCAAATCTAACACTACCCGTATTTGACGAACCACCTCGACCACCTGTGGTTGCCAAAATATTTAGAATCACACTTTGGCCGTCTTCATCACGGTATTTATCTTGTAATTCTTTTGCCTTGTCTGACATTTTAATGACGTATTTATTGGTCACTTCAAACGGTGTTCCGGCAGGAAAAGTAACGGATGCACGCACAGTTTCACTTGGAATACGCGGGAAAAACGTAAATTTAGTCCAACCACTTGTTATCAAGGTAACAATAATTACAAAAATACCGACAAATAAACTAACCGTAGCCATTTTATTCTTCAAGGCTAGATTAAGTAGTGGTTGGTAATACTTCATTATTGCGTGTTCAAAGCCATCAGCAAAGCGCTGTTGAAGACGCTCTAATTTCGATGGTTCGCCCTTTTCATGACGTAACTTTAAGTATTTTAAGTGAGCTGGTAATACAAACTTAGACTCAATCAAAGAAAACAGTAAAACCGGAATAACCACAACAGGAATTTGTGCAAAAATAGCGCCCCGCGCACCTTCAATAAAAGCAAGAGGTAAAAATGCCGCAACTGTCGTGAGTACACCAAATGTTACTGGGGTTGCCACTTCTTGCGTTCCACGAATAGCGGCTTGCTCACCACTTTCTGCCGTTTTTAAGTGTGTATAAACGTTTTCACCAGTAACAATGGCATCATCTACAACAATACCGAGCACTAAAATAAAACCAAATAAGCTGATTACATTGAGTGTTATACCAAAGATAGGCATTATCAAAAATGCGCCCATAAACGATACAGGTATGCCAATAAATACCCAAAATGCAATGGCAGGACGCAAAAATAAGGTAAGTAGCGCAAGGACTAAAATTCCGCCCTGAATTGCGTTACTAGTAAGCGTTGCTATGCGGCTTTTTACAACTTCTGAGTCATCATCCCAATAACTTAACTCAAACCCTTCCGGTAGTTGGCTTTGATGCTCAGTAATATAATTTTTTACCGCATCTGCAACTTCAATCGCACTTTGCGGGCCAATACGATACACATCAATAAAAGCAGCCTGTTTACCATTGAAACGAGTACGCACTGGCGTTTCTTCAAAATCATCACTAATACGGGCAATATCACCTAAACGGATAATAGTGCCATCGGCTTGGTTCTTAACCACTATATTAGCAAACTCATCCTTACGATATGCTTGCCCTTTAGAGCGAATAAGTACATCCCCCCCCTCTGTTTTTAAATTACCAGCAGAAACGTCTGTGCTTGAGTTCTTAATAGCTGAAGAAATATCCGCTAAACTCAAATCATATTGTCGCAAAGTATCTTGACTCACCTCTATGGCTATTTCGTAATTACGAACACCGCTTAACTCAACTTGAGTTACACTTGGCAAACGCAAAAGCTCATCACGTACAGTTTCTGCGTATTCAAGTGTTTCTTTTTCACCATAAATACTTGAAACAGATACTGCGATAACTTCGCGCTTCCATTCGGCAAGCGAAACTATCGGCTTTTCCGCATCAACCGGAAAGGTGTTAATCGCATCTACTCGACTTTTAATATCAGCCAATAGCTCCCTTGGATCATACCCTGTCTCGACCTCAATACTTACTGATGAAGAGCCTTCTGATGAACGACTCGTGATCCGCTTTACACCTTCAAGATCTTGAACAGCTTCCTCAATGCGAATAGAGACTCCTTTTTCTACATCCTCAGGCGTCGAGCCACGAAGTGATACACTGACACTAATGCGATCAGACTCAAACGATGGAAATACCTCAAGCGGGATTTGTGTCGAAACGCTAAATAGCCCCGCTAATAAAATGCTGATCAGCAATAAGTTTGCTGCAACATGATTCTTTGTAAACCAAGCAATCATTATTGCGCTCCCTGCTCTTTAGGTTGCTCTTGATTATTGAGGCGCTTAGCTTTCCCCCTCGTAGCTTGATACTCTTCGCTTCCCATTACCGTCACTTGCGTACCTGAGCTCACTTGACCAAGTGGTGTAATCACTAAGTTATCGCCTGCAGACAAACCTTCAGCAACAACAGCTTGATTAGCATTTTGCCAAGCAAGTGAAATATTTTTACGACGTAACACACCTTGCTCTTCAACATAAACATAAGTGCCTTGGTAAATCGCGCTATTTGGGATCACAATGGCATTATCAATCGTCTTACCGGTAATCTGCGCTTTGATATATTGACCAATTTTGATTGGGTATTGATTTATAGATGTTGCTTTATAAGGGTCATTAATTTGTGCAACCACATAAAGCTGCTGCGCATTTTCGTCAATAGCCCCTTCGGTACGAATAACTTGACCTTGCCAATGCTGCTTGCCAACGAGATCTGAGCTAAATTTAACTAATGAGCCCGCGCTATTTTTAGCACCATCACGAAATTGCTCTGGTAAGTTAATGAACGGTAAGTCTTTATTTTTGATTGGTAAGCGTATTTCAACACGGTCAATTGCATAAATGCTGGCAAGTTCCATGTTATTAGTCACCACTTGACCTAAGTCTACGCTACGACTTAAAACACGACCCGCGTATGGTGCCGTGACTTTTGTACGCTCTAAATCGAGCTTGGCTTTTTCAAGGGCGGCTTGAGCCGACAATACACTTGCTTCAGCTGCAGCTAATTGTGGTTTACGCAGCACTAAGCTACTAGCTTCATCGCCCTTACCTAAGCGCTGCCAATCGGTTTCAGCTTGGCGACCGCGGGCTTGTTCTTCAAGTAAGCCTTGTTCAGCGGTTAATAAAGCCGCCTGGGCTGATTTCACTTCGGCGCGGTGATCTCTATCGTCTAGCTGCAACAACACATCGCCTTTTTCAAAAAAGCCACCTTCACGGAATTGCTCACTAATTTCGATAATTTGCCCTGAGGCCTGAGCAACTAACAAACTTTGCGTACGCGGCTTAACCGTTCCAAAACTATCTATCATCACTTGATAGGATTCTGGCGTCAGCGTTTTAACAGCAACATTTACTTTCGCTTTCGGTGGTGAAGAAAAGCGGTTTGCTTGTGGTGGGTTGCCTTTAATAAACATGACGAGCAGTACCGTCACAGCTATCACTACAAGTGGGATTAATATTTTACGTGTCTTGCTATTCATGATTATTGCTCTTCTACTTCGCTATTTGCTGCACTAAAGTCACCACCAAGGGCAATGTGTAAGTTAATTCGATTTTTAATAAGCTGGTTTTTTAGTTCAATGACCGAACTTTGCGCATTGAACGAACGGTCTTGCGCATCAAGTACCGTGGTATAGGTAACCAAACCACTTTGATATTGTTCAAAAGACAAACGCTCTGCAGCTATAGCGTTTTCTTGCGCTTCTAAGGTTTTTTCGTAGCGTACTTTAAGCGCTTGTTCTTGGCTGATCGCTGTTTCAACATCGTTAAAGGCATCATAAAGTGTGGCAAGATACGCCTGCTCTTGGCGCTTAACATTGAGCCTTGCTTGTTCTTCATTGGCTTTTAAGCGGCCTCCTTCAAAAAGCGGCATCGAAATACTACCAATCAACGACCACGCTAAGCTTGAAGGTGAAAATAAGTCGCTCATTCTATCCGTGCTATCACTGATCGACGCTGAAAGATTTAAGCTTGGAAAACGCTGTTTATGCGCATAAGCAAGCCCAGCATCGGTGCTAAGTAATTGATACCAGCTTGCCATTAACTCGGGTTTGCGGGTGATGAGCTCTGAAGGCAAGCCCAGTGGTATAGTATTCTCAAGTAATGGCAAGTCTGCGCTAACGCTTAACGCGCCAGTTGGGTATTGGCCTGTTAAACGCTCTAAATCACGAATAGATTTAGTTAACGTTGCTTGCTGCGCGGCAATGTTCGAGCGCTCTGTATTTAGCTCATTACGCGCAAGATAGACATCAAGCGCTTCATTTAAACCTTGGCGATAACCAGATTCAATGATCGATAAATTCTGTTCGGCATTTTGTTCGCGCTGTTTATAAAGTTCGAGCAGTTTTTGATTTGTGATTACATCAAACCAACCAGATACTACATCAGCTACTAATTGTTGTTTGCTTTGCGAAAATGTGGCTTTTTCAGCTAGGTATTCAAGGTTTGCTTGTCGTTCTGAGGACGATAATTTACCCCATAAATCAACTTCGTAGCTTAATTCTAATGATGCTGAGCTGGCGTTGTTATAATTAACAGGACGATTATCTTTACTACGGCTAGCACGTGTTGATAAATCAAGACTGGGCCATAAATCTGCCCCTGCAGCAATAAGCTGCTGCTCTTTAATCGCTACATCGTAACCCGCTTGTAAAATTGCTTGGTTATAAGCTAATGCTTGCTCAACTAAAGTAAAAACTTGAGGATCGTGTAATTGCTGTAGCCAGTTATCTTCAACAGCAAGCACCTTGTCACCCGAAGGAAGTTGCTGCCATGCACTTGGCACAGTCTCAAGCTCAACGACTCGCTCATGGTGAGTCGGCTGGCTCGCACATGCACTTAGCAAAATTACACTTAAAGCCAATAAACTCGGCTTATATTGCCAATTCATTCTAAAAACCTGAAAAACATCAATTTATGAATGTTATTCAAGCACCACGTTAAGCTTTGCTCAACTGACTTTACATAAAATTACACTGTCTGACATAGGTATACGATAAATGGCTAAACTTTAGGGATAAAATAACTGATACACATCAAATTAAAAAATACGATAACCAGACGTATCAGCTAATTCAAGAAGCTCTATATCTCCTGAACTATCGCCATAAGCATAAATATGTTCAAATTCAGAAAGAGTATAAGCGGTTTTAATTCTCGAAACTTTTTCGGGTCCAAAGCAATTTTTTGTTGCAAGCTCCCCTGTAACAAAACCACTTTTAAACTCTAACTGTGTGCCCAGCAATTCGATATCATGTTTTGCACACCAAGGTGCCAACCAGCTCTCAATTGAGGCTGAAACTATCACTACACGGTGACCTTGCTCCTTATGCCAAGCAATTTTAGCCATTGCTTTTTCTCTAAGCATACTATCAATATGGTTTAAAGAGTACTCATGTGCAAGTTGCTTAAACGTGCTTTCCTTCATTCCTTTAAAGAAATATGCCAACATCTTTTGCTTTGCTATGTAGTTAGGAATTATTTTTAGCTTAAATGCCACTAGCATTGGAGATAAAAGGAACATGCCTAACATCATTTTAAAATCACCAACGGCAAACCGAATAAACTTAATTAGGCTATCATCAGTAGTGATCGTGCCATCAAAGTCAAAAAAAGCAATTTTCATATTATGCCAACATACTTCTAACTAAAACTAAACCATTGAAGACTGCGAAGATAACAGGTCCAGACCAAGCAACCACAGCTGGTAGTGGGTTATTCTTAAGTTTGATATGACACAAGGTACAATAAATAAAGATGAATATGTAACCAGACATATATCGTTCAAAAACATACTTATTTGGCATTAGTGAGAACACAAATGCAATCGTGGACAAAGCAAATATTAAGCGAATGCGTGGAGGAAGCACCGTACAAAACAAAACGAAAAGGCCACCACCGAGTGAGGATAAGAGAATGATAAAAGTTGATTTATCAGCAATAGTAGGAGCTATTTTTACAAAATTCCACAATCCAGAGTATCTACCCAACTCCTTGCTGTAGCTGGTATCAGGAATAACTGCAATAATAAATCCAATCACACAGCCAAACATTACCCATTTAAACTTAGAGCTAGAAATAACATCTCGTATAGTCCCATACATAACTGGCAAGAAGAACAAACTATAAAAAGCGAATACACTTAAAAAGAACGCAGGTGTAGCCAGACTAATATTTTGGTGACTATTCTGAAATGAGGGAGGAACAAGGCCTCCCCATAGCACATAGAAGTAATAAAAAATGGCAAATGCGGGTAAAGTTGCAAGCACTCCTTTTAACAAAAAACCGCCTCTATCAGATAGCTCAGCTGTGTTATAGGAATAGTAAGCTAATGCGCTAGCCCAAATAGTTGATGCAAGCCATAAAAAAGGTTGCCTAACCATCATAGCTAAAATTAGAATGAAAGCTAAATACAAAAAATGTTTATTCAATAACTCAGACTTTGTCGCAATGATAAACACACCCAAAACAGTCAACCAAGCAAGGTTATCTGGCAATAACCATACCCCTGATGGAAAAATGTAAATAGATAATATCATTGGAAGTGAAAGCAAGATGCTATGTAACTTACCAAAGTGACTATATAGTCTTTCCACGATTATACCAATAAGGGCAGCCGTAAAAGCGGAGCTAGTAAGCTTGAGTATTATCTCATTTGACGAAAATAGCTGACCAACAAATCCTAACAGAACATGATATCCTGGAGTTGTTGCTGAGGGATAATCAGAAAAATCTAAGCTTTGAATAAAGTGTAAAATAGTCGGGTAATGAAATAGTTTCTGATCATCAAAAGCCCGCCCATAATTAATGTTAAGCAGGATCAAGGGGAGCGCTAAAACATAAAATATTCCTATGCAAAGCAATATGGTAAAAGCTTTATCCTTACCCTGAAAGAACGTCGTGTTCATATACTCATACCTTTGAACTTCCATTCTGGTATAAGTTTTATCACTAGCATAATGTACTTCCAAATCCACTTTGTATAAATTGAATTTTTACCTTTTTGCTGCGCAGAAAAAATATCAGACGCCACTTCCTCGGGCGTTGCTGTTAATTTCTTAGGTAAATCCATCCCCTCAGTCATCTTTGTTGCAACAAAACCTGGCTTTACAGTCAGAACTTGCACATGAGCTTGATGTAACCTATTTCGCAATCCAGAAAGATAAGCGGTAAGTGCCGCTTTTGCTGAGCCGTAGAGGTAATTGCTTTTACGTCCCCGTTCACCAGCTACTGAACTAATCCCAACAATAAAGCCACTTTTTCGCTGTTCGAAATCATTAGCAACTATATTTAAGAAACTAACAACGCCAGTGTAGTTTGTGTCTAAAATACGCTGAGCCTCATCAAAGTTGACCTGTGCTTTTTTTTGTTCTCCGAGGTAGCCAACAGCTGTTATAACTCCTAAAGGTTTTTCTTCTAAAGAATCATATACTGCCTGATGACTTTGATATGCCAATATATCAAGCTCGACCAGCTTTACTTTCCGTTGAGTTCTTACGTTAATATCATTAGCAAAATCAGCGAGCTCTGCGCTATTCCTTGCAGCCAGGTAAAGATCATAGCCATGCTTTGCATACTCCCTTGCTATGGCTTTAGCTATATCGCTTTTTGCGCCGACGATAAGGACATAACTCATATTAAATTCCTACTCTCTTTGATTGTAATGATTGAAACTTTATATCCATATGATTTTTTTTACGAAACTCTCTAAACTTCTCAATATTAGGATAACCCTGCTCGAAAACTTCTTTTGAGACTCTTGCGTCTTTAGCTAAATAAAAACGACCACCGTATTTAAGTACAACTTTATCCAATACCTCAAAAAGCTGGAATAATTCGGGTTCGACTTTAAAGTCTAGTGCGAGACTGTAACCCTCCATAGGAAAAGAAAGCCAGTTATCATTTGCTTTACCATAGAGTTTTAGTACAGCTAAAAAGGAGCCCTTCCCAGACTCAGCGATCGTCGAAAGTATCTCATCTAAACCTTCATAACTGGTTTCTTTAGGTAAAATAAATTGATATTGAGTAAACCCATTTTTCCCATATATACGATTCCAATTCCCCAAAGCATCCAATGGATAAAAGAATGAGTCAATATCCACCTTTTGATGCGAAATTTTCTCTGTAACTTTATGATAATAAATCCAATTAAACGCGCTTACACTCCAGTTATTAAGAGACCACGTCGGAAAGTTAAATGGGATTGAAACTTGATGCTTATGTTTATACTCAAGCTCACAATCATCTCTGAAATCACCAACCATTAATAAACTCTTACCTTTGCTACTTCCCTTAGCAAGACAATCAATCCAAGCAACCGAATATGGCATATTTTTATATTTTTCAAATGCCTCAAAAGTTTCTTTTAAATTTTTTGTTTTAATTGTTGTTTGACTGATGAATTGAGAGTTAATCTTTTTAAGGTATATTTTTGCATCCAAGATAACGCCTGTGAGGCCTTGTCCACCGCATGTGGCATGAAATAAGTCAGGATTTTGCTCTTTGTCGCAAGTTGTGATTTCACCATTTGCAAGCATGATTGTAAATTCATGTACACATTCACTGAAGCACCCTTCAATATGGTGATTTTTACCATGTACATCAGACGCTATTGCGCCACCTACAGTGATTAGCTTAGTACCTGGCGTAACTTTCAAAAACCAACCAAGCGGAACATAGTGCTCAATAATCTCACTCAACAATACGCCAGCCTGTACATGCAGCAAACCAGTTTTATGATCGAAACTCAAAAAGTAATCTCTTTGTTTAAGCTTCATTATGTGACTGCCAAGAGCGCTGTCTCCGTAACTTCGACCATTGCCAAACGCAATAGCAGAGTCACAATGAGTTATGAGTTCGTTCAAGTTGGTTTTTTGACTAATGGAAAATTCTTCACAATCAACTTGAGGGTATCGGCCCCACCCGCTGCATTTCATCGAGATTTCCCCCCTTCAACAAATACGTATTTTTTATCAAGGTTGTATTTGATAACATAGCCGATAGTTAGGCCTAAAATAGCGCCAATATACTTAGCATTATGAATTGGAACTAGATAATCAAATATTATTTCAGTTCCCCAAAAAATCATCGTGGTAAAAACACCCATCAATGAATATAAAGCGAACTTCTTTGCATCATCTGACTTTCCCGCTGTTACATGATAAAAAATCCATTTTTTATCTAAAAAATATTTAGCTACTAAACCGGATAAAGTTCCGACAAACATCCCAAGATACAACGAGCCGAAGCCCGTATAGAGTTTGAAACTAAGAAATTGAAAGGCTAAATTTACTGAGATAGAAAACGCCGCAAAAATTGAATATTTAACTAACAACATTAATAAAGTATCCAAGTAAAAGATATAAGCCAACCCACTAGCACTAGTTGAATAAATCTATCTTTAGTTACAATTTTTGTAGGGGAGCCACTGTCTAGGTGCACGTATGCAATCTGTAAATACCTCATAATGCCTAAAGTGACAAAAAGAGCGGTCAAGTAAAGATAAGAGCTATCAACTCTTGCAGCCACTTCCGCAGAAGTTGTATAGGTGATATAAGCAATAATAACAACAGAAGCCATAATTGCCATAGCAGTATCTACAAGCTGCAGGTTATAGCCATCAATCACTTTCCTCATTTTTTTACCTGTATCAAGGTAAATGAGCACATCGTCACGCCTTTTAGCTAAAGCCATAAAAAGCGCAAGAAGAAATGTCATCACGACAATCCAAGACGACAAAGGGATATTAGTAACCACCGAACCAATAAAAAGTCTTAATACGAAGCCAATAGCTATAATCGTAACATCTAGTATCGCAACATGCTTAAGGCGCACGCTGTACGCAATATTCATACAAACATAAATAAGCATAATACCTAATGCTTCAACGGAAGTTGAAACTAACAAGGCGACGCTAGAAGAAAACATGATGATCATAATTAGAATTGCTTGCGGCTTACTAATTGCTCCAGAAGCTAATGGGCGCATCCTTTTTTTGGGATGTTTTTTATCATCCTCAATATCCAAATAGTCATTTAAAACATATATTGAACTGGCAGCTAAAGAAAAAGCAAAAAAAGCAACAGTGGTGTCGATTAGAAGTGAAATATTCGTGAATTTTGCAGCAAAAAAAAGTGGAGCGAAAACAAAAAAATTCTTTATATATTGATGAGGTCTAATTAACTTAAAAATATCATTAAAAGTAAGCATGTACTAAGAATTTCCCTTAATGCAATTACAAGTTTCTAAAAAATAGAAGCTTTACGGTTCCTTCTAGGAATAGAGAGTGCTTCAGTTAATACGAACTCTCTATAGTTAAACCACATAGTACTACTTTATCATTTGATATTAAATGAGTTTTTAAATATTCCTATTTTTCGTACTAAAAATCTCAAAAGCATTGGCGGCTCAATATTGATTCATTTTCTAGCTAAATAGGACCCTCTCTATGATATGTAAAGACAATTAAAGATAGATTACTGTTTGAATACCTGAATTAATAATTTAGTGTAATCTTATTATATTCTGGCAAGGTAACTGCCAGCTACTTTGCTAAAGGATCATATGTATCTTTTTCCCTTTTGAGTCGACCTAAATAGATTGCAATTAAAGGAGAGATTTAACTATAAGAATGTAAAGATAGGGGGAAAACCAAAGTCCTATTTTTTTAACGTGTTACAGCGTAATGTAATAGAGTATCTAAAGACTGCATCAACTTAATGGCTCGAAGTACTCTCCCTAATTGCAGGAGAGTACGCATTTTAATATGTAGTAAAAACTCAATCTAAAATTAACATGTCTTCATATGAGTTAAAAAAGCTGGTATTACCTATTAATATCGAAATTTGATATTCACCTTTACTAATAGGAGTGTTCCACAAGACTTTAGCACTGTTATTTTGTGTATCGAGAGTCACTTCACATTCCCCTCCACTCACAATACAATCCAGCTTTATTTTACCGTCAAAATCCCATGTTACATCATAAGTTAAATTCGAACCTGCAGTTGCTCTTGCTTTACCACCAGTCACGTTGAGTAACTTATCAAAATCAAAAACAGAGTATCCATTCTTAGGCAAAGAGTAGTTGTAATAATAAGCAGTCGGATCCCTACTCCACTCCATATTAAAGATCTTATCTCCTTGAATCGCTATATCTGTAACATAATCACTTGTTATGTAACTACTTAACAATTTTGGGCTGCTGGGTGCTTTGATAGAGTACTTTGAAATGCCAGTTTCTGGATCAACGACATACAGCTCATTACCAATTAACTTTAAACTAGTTCCAGAAATATTCAGTAGGCGTGCTTCTTCAATAATGTTTTCGGGTTCTGAAATGTTCAGTATCCTTAGTCCATAATATTTACTCAACAAATATACGTAATCTTTATAGGAAACAATTGAGACGTAGTGCCAGCTATCATCTCCAAACCAATCTTTAAAAAAATACCCTTGTTTGTTGAGCTCATTATTTTCATTAATATTGATAATCGCAGCTTCATTTTCAGCAGCAACGTGAACTGTATTTCCAGAGGTGGATATATCAGAAATTGCCCCACCTCTAGATGCTAAACCATGTAATACTGACTTATCTACTGGCTCACTAGGTTCACTTATATCATATAAAACTAGGTTTGAATTAGCTGTATTAATTAGAAGTTTATCACCCTTCACAGCCAAAGCATTTACTGGGTTAGCCGATGGGATATTACCCACTGAAAAAGGAGCTCTCTTATCACTAACATTAAGGATATGTAAACCTTCGCTCTGAGTACCAACAAACAATAAATCTTCACTAATTAGAAGTTTATTCGCTTTGGAAACTGTAACTTCACTCAATACTTCTGGCTGTTCATAATTAGAGGCATCTTTAATAATTAATCTATTATCTTTGCTAGATAAGTATAAAACCTCATCTTCAACGACCAGTGAATTTAACTGAAAATTTTGATCAACTTGATATTCTTTTGTTAGAGGAGCTGAAAGAGAAGAAATGTCAAAACTTTCTAGGCTTGAACTAAAATAGTCTACTAAAAGCAAAGTGTCTTCATGAAAAGTTAGCCATTTTGAGGCTATAGTGTTTGGTAATTTACCTACCCATTTAGGAAAATTAGGATCAGATATATCTAAAAAACGGACACTTTCGGAGCTATCACCAACCGCAATAACGTTTTTAGCAATGGCCATAGCAATATTCTGGGATGATACGCTTGTTTCTGAAATGACGCTCAATTGTGTAGGTAATGAAATATCAACGAGCAGCAAGCTTTGTTTTGAACCAGTTAATGCTGCTATATTCTCATTTATTTCGATTTGTTTGAAAGAGCAATCACACTGTAACTCAGCCACTAAAATAGACTCAAGTGGCGTTGATACATTAAATACCTTCAACCCCTCACTTTCAGTTGCAACATATAAAAAATCTCCTTTAATTTTTAAGTCATTTACTCCAGAAAGACTCTCATTTAAGGTATTACTATCTATATAGCGAGGCGATGCTAAATTAGAAATATCAATCGCTTCAATCCCAAATTCACTTGAAGATACATAAACTATATTTTTATACCTAGCAAATTTTTTGTTTTGGAAAGCATTTTCAATAGAACTTACAAGATTTATATTTGAAATGTCGCTTATATCATAGAACCAAAGTCCAGTTCTTCCCTCAGCAATCAATAGATCATCAAAAATCACACTCGCCTGATAACCATTTTGAGCACTCTCCCAACCGAACGCTCGAATATTGTAAGGATCAGATATATCTAAAGCTTTTAATCGACTGTTATCCGAGGTAAAAACGATGCCTTTTTCTACACTTGCAGAAAAAGAGTAGGTTGAGTCACTAGAGTACTCATCACGAAAAATTAAACTTTCTTTATTAAAGCTATTTACCGTACCCGAATACTCCTTACCAACAATGCTCACTAAGTCAGAAGAGGTGGTTTTATCCTCATCTTCTACTGTTAACTTAAAACTTAGCTGACTTGACCCTAGAGGCAATTTAAATGAGGGGTTACAGGTATCTGCACTAAGTACTTTAACCTCAGGTCCTTCTACTTGTTCCCAGTTATAGCTTATAGCAGAACCATCTGGATCGTAGCTTTCATCACAACTTAAGCTTACTAATTCATTTTCTAGGAAAGTCTTGTTATCTCCGGCTTCAGCAACAGGAACGTTATTAGTAGGGATAACTTTAACATTCACTTCTGCTTCAGCGGATGCAGCTTGATCATCCGTAACGACTAACTTAAAAGTAAACGACTTTTCAACTTCATAAGCTAAGACTTTTGGTGATGTGAACGAAAGTACCAACTTATCTGTATCATTTAAAGAGACTGGTTCTCCTGATACTTGTTCCCACTTTATTGAAGTAATTGTTCCATCGGAATCTGTTGCCTCTGCATTAATTATAACCTCAGTTAATTCATTAACTTCTACTTCGGGACTCAAACTTAAAGTGGGTGAAGTATTCGCCACTGGCGCATCTGTAGGCGCTTCTGGAGTGCTTTGTGGAGGGTTATCTTCACCACCACTACCACCACAGCCGACCAAAAATAAAAGACTAAATGTGATAGATAGTGCGATATTCTTAATATCCATATTAAATATTCCTGTCCATTTAAATGTGCTTACCATGACGTTTAACTATATGACTACTTAATTTAAAATCATATAATTAAATTAAACCAATATAAAATTTAGGCCTAACCTTCTTAGTTAAGTGCGTTGTTTTTAAAATACCCTTTGTTATTTAGGCACTTTCGACAATGTTGCTATATCTTTTTCTTTTCGCATAATTTGATCATGACAATGATTTTTTGATAAGTAGCATCTAATCAAGTCCCTAAAAATGACAAAATACTATCACATGTTGGCATAACTCAACTAAAAAGCATAATCTTTGAGCAATAATTTATTGAGTAAAACTCTAACACGTTGAATTAGGGAAACAAACACTTAAAAAACATGTGCTTATTGCTTAAAAACCAAATTAATTATAAATTTTTAATATTGATTTAGGGAAATAGTTTGAAGTAGCAAAGGATGGTGCCCAGAGGCGGAATCGAACCACCGACACGAGGATTTTCAATCCTCTGCTCTACCGACTGAGCTATCTGGGCAATATTCGGTTTTTATGCTGAATATCCAAAGAGGATTTTCAATGCAATTCCCGATGGCTCTACCGACTGAGCTATCTGGGCAATATTCGGTTTTTATGCTGAATATCCAAAGAGGATTTTCAATGCAATTCCCAATGGCTCTACCGACTGAGCTATCTGGGCATTCTAAACTTTCGTTTAAAATAAATGGTGCCGACTATCCGAGTTGAACGGATGACCTACTGATTACAAGTCAGTTGCTCTACCAACTGAGCTAAGTCGGCACACTAAATTTGCGTGCGCTGTGCACTATAATCACTTTAAAAGAGATTATCAAATAATGGTGCCCAGAGGCGGAATCGAACCACCGACACGAGGATTTTCAATCCTCTGCTCTACCGACTGAGCTATCTGGGCAATATTCTATTTTTGTGCTGAACATCCGAAGAGGATTTTCAATGCAACTCCCAATGGCTCTACCGACTGAGCTATCTGGGCTAAGTTCCTGACTGCAATTTGCTGCCAAGGATAATAAATGGTGCCGACTATCCGAGTTGAACGGATGACCTACTGATTACAAGTCAGTTGCTCTACCAACTGAGCTAAGTCGGCACACTAAATTTGTGTGCGCTGTGCACTATAATCACTTTAAAAGAGATTATCAAATAATGGTGCCCAGAGGCGGAATCGAACCACCGACACGAGGATTTTCAATCCTCTGCTCTACCGACTGAGCTATCTGGGCAATATTCTGTTTTTGTGCTGAACATCCGAAGAGGATTTTCAATGCAACTCCCAATGGCTCTACCGACTGAGCTATCTGGGCAATATTCTATTTTTGTGCTGAACATCCGAAGAGGATTTTCAATGCAACTCCCAATGGCTCTACTAACTGAGCTATCTGGGCATAACAAAAAGCTAGAAGCTTGATGTTTAAATAAATGGTGCCGACTATCCGAGTTGAACGGATGACCTACTGATTACAAGTCAGTTGCTCTACCAACTGAGCTAAGTCGGCACACTAAATTTGTGTGCTTTGCACAATACTGATGTTCTCACTATTAGAGATAACACCAATATATTAAATAATGGTGCCCAGAGGCGGAATCGAACCACCGACACGAGGATTTTCAATCCTCTGCTCTACCGACTGAGCTATCTGGGCAATATTCGGTTTTTGTGCTGAATATCCAAAGAGGATTTTCAATGCAACTCCAAATGGCTCTACCGGCTGAGCTATCTGGGCAATATTTAGTTTTATGCAGAATATCCACAAGGATTTTCAATGCAACTCCTAACAGCTCTACAACTGAGCTATCTGGGCACTAACTTTTAAACGCACTTTTAAGCAACAAATCTAGTTGTCGCTGTCTGGGCGTGCGGCGTATTAAACGGGTTTTGCCCTCTCAAGTCAACTTTTTTTTAAGGATTCTGACTGTTTGAACAGTTTTCAATCAAGATTGCTATTTTTCGTACTTTTACGGTTACTTATGCAGCAAAAACTCCTATTCTGATAGTTTCCTCCAACGATTATTGCTTTGCTAAAGTAAAAACGTGGTGAATTTTTCTTCGTTGATGGTAGGATTATGTTAATCAATCAAGTAACTACTTCTTACTGCTGTAAAATTGTTGGATAAAAGCCATGTCGAGTAAATCTACATCTCCTGTAAAAGGGCTATTACCGTTATTCATTATAACGAATCTTGTTATTACACTTCTCGCAGTTGTAGCTTACTCTTTTTACCCAACAAAGGATTCTAAAACTCAAGTTACACACCCAAGCCTAAATGCTGCGCAAGTAGTCGAACAATTATCACCACCATTAGTAAGCGCACTCACAATGCCAGGCCAAGATAAGGTCAAAGAAGTACTGGATCTTAGCCTTTTACTCAATGCTGGGTTTGATTACTACTTGTATAGGTACGAAGTGAATGGTGATGTATCTTTGGTATTTGCAAACAATAAAGAAGAACTCATCGCTGTAACGAAAGTAAATCAGCAATTAGAACAAGCCAGCATAATTCACAAAGTGCTTGAATTTAACGACCAACCCGTTGGCGAGTTAATCGTAAAGCAGCATTCACAAGAACAGCCAATTGTTGAATCAGCTGTAATGTCATATGTATTAGCTGCTGTTGCTCTGATTGCACTTATTTTTCTGTCTGTATTATTAAATGTGTATATTAATAAACGTTTTATGAAAAGTAGTGAACTACTTAGCGATGAACTATTAGCTATTACAGAAAACCAAAATTACCACACTCATGTTACTGAAACCCTTGACTTTGGTTTAGATATTGTAGCTAAAAACATTAACCATTTACTTAGTAAAGTTCAGTCTGCAATTACTGAAAATAAAGCAGCACAACAAGACCTACAAAAACTACAAAGTAGCCTTGAAACTGAAGTACAAAACAGAACTCTGGCACTTGAACAAGCAACATTAAAAGCAGAGCAAGCCAACGAAACTAAAACAACCTTCTTAGCAACAATGAGTCACGAAATAAGAACACCAATGAATGGGGTGATTGGGACTATTGATTTGCTGCGCCAAACAGAGCTCGATGGTGCACAACATAGACTCAGTACAATAATTCGTGATTCTGCCTTTTCATTGCTTGGCATTTTAGACGACATTCTCGACTTCTCTAAAATCGAAGCAGGAAAACTCAATATCGATAACATTCCTTTTTCGGTCTCAGATACTATCGAAGAAGTTGCCCGTGTGCTGTCTTCTGTCGCTAAAAAGCGTAACTTAGATCTAGAACTTGCCATAGCACCCGATATTCCGACTAACTTAATTGGCGATACAGTGCGCGTACGCCAAGTGCTTTATAACCTATGTAGTAATGCGATTAAATTTACAACCACAGACGATAACCGAAAAGGTCATGTAAAAATATCTGTCGAAGTCGCGCAAAACACCACCGATCATTACACCTTGCGTTTTAGCGTTTCCGACAACGGTAAAGGCATGACCCAGGCACAGCTTCGCGAAATATTTAACCCATTTATTCAAGCCGAAAGCTCTATTACACGCGAGTATGGAGGCACAGGTCTTGGGCTTTCGATCTGTAAGAGCCTTACCGAGTTGATGCTAGGTACGATTACTGTAAACAGTGATTTGGGGATCGGTAGTGAATTTATCGTTGAGCTGCCGTTTAGCACGCAAGGAAAAGTTAACTTTGCTCACAAACAGGTGATGAAAAACCAGCGAGTGGTTGTTGTAACCCAGCACGAAGGCAGACACAGCTTATTAACTCGTTATCTTTCATTTATGGGCGCAACGACAATCATTGCCAATAGCAATGAAAAAATAGAAGCTGAGCAAGATAAAAAAGACATAATTTGGATTCTCGATGGCATCGAAAGCATGGAGGATATTAACTACATACTGCGCCGTTTGCTTTACACCTTAGAAGACAACCATCAACAAGTGATTGTATTAAGTAAGCTAGATGAAGCCGCTGTTAATCATAAAAATATTTTTTATTTAAATGCAGCACCACTATGTAAGTCTAACTTTATGGTGTCGTTATTAGTTGCTGCTGGCCTTCATCAGCCAAAACAAATTTCCTCTGCAAAAACACTCAATAACTATTTGAGCGTGGATCAAGCCCGTGAAGAAAATAAATTAATTCTTTTGGTTGAAGACAATGTTCTTAATCAGCAAGTGCTGACAGATCAATTACATCTATTAGGTTATGGTGTCGAGTTAGCCGAAAACGGTGAGCAAGGATTAGAGATGTGGCGTGAAAACCACTACTCGATCATTTTGACCGACTTACACATGCCAAAAATGTCAGGCTATGACATGGTTGAAAAAATTCGCAGCGAAGCCTCTTTGCTTCCTGACATCAATGCCCAACCCTACATTGTTGCTATTACCGCTAATGCACTCAAAGGGGAGAAAGAGCGATGTTTAAGTATTGGCATGAACGACTATATTACAAAACCTGTCGAACTCAACGTACTTGAGGCAACATTGCTAAAGTGGTCGCATAAAGTCGACCCTGAGCGAACACCTCTTGAAATAAAACAACCTGCCATGCCAATTGATATGAACATGCTTGGTAAATACATAAATAACGATGAAGCTAAAAAACTGCGTTTCTTTAAAATGTACCTTGAACAAAGTAATCAACTAACTAAAGAGGTAAATGCAGGGGTGATCGATCATGATTTAGAAACCATCATTTCGGCATGCCACCAATTAAAATCGATTTCCAAAACAATTGGAGCAGTGAAAATTGCCGAACTGGCATCAGCATTTGAACAACGCTGTAAAGAAGAAGAGCTAACAAGTGACGATCTAATTGAGCTGCGCGACGAGTTCGAAATCGAGTACTCTAAAGTAGCACAGTTCTTAAAAGAACAAATCAAAAAAGCCGAACAAGAAAGTGAAAATTAAAAAGGGCCAATCGGCCCTTTTTAATTTCTGTGCTTATTTTTCAGGTGGACGATAACCTTCAATTTCAACGTCTTTACCTTCAAATAAAAAACCAACCATCTGCTCTTCTAAAAAAGTGCGATGTTCTGGGTCCATCATGTTTAGATGCTTTTCGTTGATCAGCATCGTTTGTTTGTGTTGCCATTGGGCCCACGCCTCTTTACTGATGTTGTTGAAAATCTTTTCACCAAGCTCACCTGGATATAGTTGGAAGCCTAAGCCTTCAGCTTCTTTTTGTAACTTTTGACAAAATACTGTACGTGCCATAATTGCTCTCTACTCTTATTGCGTGATGTTATTGTAATCTATTGTGCGTAATTGTTTAACCAGCTTTTTCGTAGGGGCTGCAAGGCCGACTTCAATAGACTCATCAAGCGGATACCAAACCAATTGACGCTCATTAATGAGATCTGGAATGCTTGGCAATGTTAAAACATGCGGATTAATGGTCAGCTCAAAATGCGAAAACACATGAGTAAACACTTCAAGTTCCTGTGTATTAGCCGTTAAACCATGCTGGACTAAAAATGTTTCTAGCTCGCTTAACTCACTAAACTCGAAAAAGCCAAATAAGCCTCCCCAAATTCCTGAATTAGGTCGTTTTTCCATAAGTACTTTATCACCACAAGCTAAAATAAGCTGATGACATGACTTTTTCGGTACCGCCTTTTTAGGCTTTGAATGCGGAAACTCTTTAACTTTACCTTCATTAAAAGCAAGGCACTTACTGTTTAAAGGACAAGGCTCACAGTCAAACTTGCTGCGTGAACACAGACTTGCCCCCAAATCCATCATTGCTTGGTTAAACTCAGTAACGGACTCTTTAGGCGTTAATTGTGATGATAGTGACCAAAGTTGGTTTTCAACTTTTTTAACCCCATACCAGCCTTCGATCATAAAAAAGCGCGCGAGTACACGTTTAACGTTACCGTCCAAAATTGGGTGATGCTGACCAAGCGATAACGATAAGATAGCCCCCGCAGTTGAACGACCGATGCCAGGCAAATCCATCACTTCTTCAAGCGTGGTTGGAAACTCACCTTGGTATTTATCACGGGCTATTTTTGCCGTTTTATGTAAGTTACGTGCGCGAGCGTAGTAACCAAGGCCCGTCCAGTGATGCAGCACTTGATCTTCATCGGCATCGGCCAGCGCAATAATATCAGGAAAACTCTGCATGAACTTTTCAAAATACGGAATGACAGTGACGACCTGAGTTTGCTGAAGCATAACCTCAGAGATCCACACTTTATAAGGGGTTTTATTTAACTGCCATGGAAGAGTTTTACGGCCGTGAAGGTGATACCAGTCAACGACTTGGCTCGCGAACCAAGTTGACTCCTTATTGCTTAAATTCAAAATAACATCTTTACTTGCTGAAGCTCATTGCGGCTCAGTCTATTGCAGTTAGTTAGGCCAAGCAAGCTAAAAGCTTGTACTCAAGGCGCAGGTCAGGGATAATACGCACCCTTTTTCTATAGTCAGTGTTTTTATCAGGCCAAATTATATGAATGACTCAAGTAACCCAAACCTCGAGCAAGCAAAGCAAGAGGGTAAATATATCCGCACAATTCGTAGTTTCGTTAAGCGCGAAGGTCGCCTAACAAAAGGCCAAGCAGCCGCCATCGAAAAGTGTTGGCCAACAATGGGCCTTGAGCACAAAAATGGCATGCTCGACTTTAAAGATGTATTTGGTAACGATAACGACGTCGTACTAGAAATCGGCTTTGGTATGGGTAAGTCACTGGTTGAAATGGCTAAAAACGCTCCAGAGCTTAACTTCATAGGTATTGAAGTACACCGTCCAGGTGTTGGCGCTTGTTTAATGGATGCCGACGAAGCCGGAGTTACTAACTTACGCGTATTCGAGCACGATGCAGTTGAAGTATTAGCCGATTGTATTGCTGATGAAAGCTTAGCTAAGTTGCAGTTATTCTTCCCTGATCCATGGCACAAAAAACGTCACCACAAGCGTCGTATCGTACAGGCTGAATTTGCACAAAAATTACGTAGCAAATTAAAAATTGGTGGTGTTTTTCACATGGCTACTGACTGGGAAAACTATGCCGAGCACATGCTTGAAGTAATGCAGGTCGCTGAAGGTTACAAAAACCAATCAAACACGAATGATTATGTTCCTCGTCCAGATTCTCGTCCGTTGACGAAGTTTGAGCAACGCGGGCACCGTTTAGGCCACGGCGTATGGGATCTAATGTTTGAGCGCACTAAGTAATAATAAGGTAAAAGCAGCATGAGTAAGTTAACCAACCCAAGTTTATTATTGCTTCGAAATGAAGACGAGCTTGTTGGAAAGTCCATTTTAGTGGTTAACTTTGAGCAAGATGGCTTTTTACGCGAGCTTACAGCGCTAAACCCTGACGCAAAAATTACCGCATTCAGTTATAACCACGCTAACGCTATGTATGCCAGCAAAATTGCCGGTGTACATGCTGTGGTTGATCACACCATTCCCAATGGTAACTATGATTTAGTTATCTACTACTATCCAAAAGCGAAGCCTGAAGCACTAATGTGCCTTGATAACATTCGTGCTGTATGTCACCAAGATGCCCAGTTGTTTGTGGTAGGTGAAAATAAAAGCGGCGTTAAATCAGCAGAAAAGCAATTAAAAGACTACTCTGGCTTTAGTAACAAAATCGACAGTGCCAAACACTGCATTTTGTATCTATTTTCTGAGCTTACGCTAAACAATAGCTTTGATATCAGCCGTTATCACAAACAATTCCAAGTCAAAACAAACGATCTAGAATTTACAGCTATTAGTGTGCCTGGGGTATTTAACCACGGTGCGCTTGATGTTGGTACGGCGGTACTTCTTAATAATGCACCTCGTATTAACAAGGGTAAAGTGCTCGACTTCGCGTGTGGTGCAGGTGTTATTGCTACTTACTTAGGACTCAAGCAGCCTGAACTTGAATTTGTGTGTAGCGATGTAAGTGCGCTGGCAACTTATGCCACTGAGCAAACGCTTGCGCTAAATAACCTCAAAGGTGAAGCTTTATTGAGTGATGGCCTTGAAAATATTAGGGGCAAATTTGATTTAATCATCAGCAACCCGCCATTCCACACAGGTATCGCCACAGATTACAGTATTGCTGAAGCGTTTTTAGCTAATGCTAAACACCACCTAACCAAGCAAGGTTCATTAACGATTGTTGCTAATAGCTTTTTAAAATACCCGCCCATCCTCGAGGCGCAGTTTGCTAGTTTCAACACAGATTTTAAGAATACCAAATTTGCCGTTTACTCTGCTAAATAGCCAAAACGCCTAATAGCCTATTCCGTGACTAAATATTTTTCCTAATATTTAGTTACTTTCTATTGTCTTTGCTAGACTAAACAGTTACTAATAATATAAAAAAGCTTGGCTTAATAAGGCATATGTCAATATTCAAAAGACAAACAAGTATTCGCAAAGCATTGACTAATGCTGTTATGTTAGTCACAGCATTATGCTTGTCATTGTCGATCTCAATTTCGACTTATCTTGATGTCAAAGAACAAAAAAGCCTTATTATTGATAAAATAACGATCCTCTCGAAGATTGTCTCTTATAATGCCCAAGTGACTGTGCTATTCGACGATAATGACACAGAAACTGAACGCTTAAAGTCATTTGAATCTGTGCCATTAATCAAAAATATTCATATTTACTCTATTGATGAGTTATCTAACGAGCCCGTCTTCTTTAGTAGCTTTAATGCCAGCAAAACGCCGCCAGTGCCCATTAAAGTCGGCAGCATAAATGAGCTATTAGAGCCTCATATAAAAGATAAGGTCATTGAGCTCATTACCCCCATCGTTTACGAAGGCAACACCATAGGCTACGTGTATGTGCGAGGTGGATTAGACAGATTAAACCAATACATCAACAGAAAAATCATTATTGATATTTTTCTGATACTTTTTGTCTTAGTGTTGGTGTATTTTGTCGCGCGTCAAATTCAAAGGCGTATTGCAAACCCAATTGATGAGCTCAGTGTGTTGTTGCAAGATGTGTCAAAAAACCATAATTACGAAACACGGGCGAAAAAGACAAATATCGATGAAATAAACCAACTTGCTGCTAGTTTGAATATCATGCTTGCTCGCACACAAAAGCAAATTGAACGTCATGAAAAAGATAAGCAAGAAATAAAACAGCTCAACCAAAGTCTCGAAGAAAAAGTTAACCAACGAACAATAGCCCTACGCGAGGCAAATCAAGAGCTTCTTAATACCCTTGAAAGGATGCACCAGTATCAAAACCAAATTGTTGAAAATGAAAAAATGGCTTCGCTTGGGCAAATGGTTGCGGGTGTTGCCCATGAAGTAAATACCCCTATTGGACTGGGTATAACTGGTTCCACCCTATTACGCGATAAGCTTGCAGAAATTTGTACAGAGTTTGAGCAAAAAACCTTAACCTCGACTCACTTAAAGCGTTTTATTGACGATGGCATTGAAAACCTCGATCTCATTTATCGAAACCTTAATCGAGCAGCCGAGCTCGTTTCAAGTTTTAAAAAGGTCGCTGTGAATCAAGATAGTGAAAGCACCTCACAAGTTAATCTTAATAACTTATTAAGTGATGTGGTACTTTCCATGCGTTCAGAAATACAATACCGCAACCCTAAAATTACAATAAACTGTGATAAAGAACTTAATATTGAAACCAAATCAGGGCCCTTACAGCAAGTTTTACAGCAACTCCTAAGTAACTCGGTGATCCACGCATTTAATGATGATAAAGACAACGAAATCACCTTCAACGTACAAAATAATGAATCAAACTTCACTATTCATTATTTTGATAATGGCATCGGTGTTGAGAAGTCCGTAAAAAAACGTATTTTCGATCCATTTGTTACCACCAAACGTGGTGAAGGTGGCAGTGGTTTGGGCATGCATTTAGTTTACAACTTGGTCACTCAAGCGCTTGGTGGCAGTATTGTGTATGACGAGTTAGCGCAAGATGGGGCACACTTCATCATCACCTTACCAAAGAAAGAAGGTGACATACGATGAGAAGTATTGTTTTTATATTGCTGTTGCTTTCATCGTGGTCGGTTTTGGCTAAATCTCCTGATCAAGTTAAATCTGCTTTTTTGTTTCAGATTGCAAAGTTTGTCGAGTTTACCCACGATGATATAACCCGCCCTATTTCATTTTGTTTTTATGACTTAGAGTACGGACCAGGTGCGTTCCTAAAAGATAGAAATGAACTGCAAATTAACAAAAAACCAATCAAGGTTATTTTAGTGAAAAAAAGTCAGCAAATTTCTGAACTTTCTCAGGTTTGTGATATCACATACGTTGATGAAACATTAGAAAATGATATACTTCCACTTTGGACCGATACAATTTCATTGGATACTTTAACCATAGGTGAAAGTATCAGTTTTTTAGAAAACGGCGGTATAGCCTCTCTGGTTCAAGAAGGAAATAAAATCCGACTGTATATCAATAAGCAGCACGTATTGCAGCAAAACTTTAAAGTGCAATCTCGATTGTTAGCTATGGCTAAGTTTTATCCAAATTGATTTTACTTGTTAACAATTGGATCTAATCCTATAATCTCTAGTATTCGGTTTTGCTTGGTAATACCGAATTTTTGTAAATAAAATTTCCGAAAAGGTTAATATACAATGCAAACGCCAGTCATTCTGATCGTAGAGGATGAAGACGTAACTCGACTAAACCTCGTTAGTTTATTTGAAGCTGAAGGTTACAAAGTTATTGAAGCCATTGATGGCGATGATATGCATGACAAGCTTACAAATAATGATGATGTGAACCTTGTAGTTATGGACATCAATCTGCCAGGTAAAAACGGGCTAATTCTAGCACGTGAGCTACGCCAAAAACGCAACGTTGGTCTAATTTTCTTAACAGGTCGTGACAACGACGTTGACCGCATCTTAGGTCTTGAGATTGGTGCTGATGATTACATCACAAAACCATTCAACCCACGCGAATTAACAATTCGTGCGCGTAACCTTATTACACGTACAGCGCTTGGTGGTGAAGAAACTAACCTTGAAACAAATGGTGTGATTACATTTAACGGTTGGGAACTTGATGAAAACAGCCGTTGTTTAACATCGCCAAGTGGTGATGCTAAACGTTTACCTAAAGGTGAATACCGTGCACTGCGTCTAATGCTTGACTCTCCTGGTCGTATCTTCAGCCGTGAGCAACTTATTAAGCACATGACAGGTCGTGAGCTGCGTGCTAATGACCGTACTGTAGACGTTACTATTCGTCGTATCAGAAAACACTTTGAAAGCGATAACAGCACATCTGAGCTGATTAGCACCATCCATGGTGAAGGCTATCGCTTCATTGGTAAAATCGACAGCTAATTAGAATTAGCTTTCTAACTGTTGTAAAAATGATTGGAGGGCGTCACGCCCTTCATTTATTTTAACTGCTAAAACATCCAGCCACTGTTGTAACTCTTCACTACTTTGTTCAAGCGCGCCGTGTTCCATCTTCTTCGCGTGTAACTGCACATCATTTAAGCCCACAGAGCCAGCCGCACCTTTTAGTTTATGCGCAACAGACTTATATTCTTCTCTATCATCTGATGCCAAAGCATCTGCAAGCTCTGTTTGATACTGCGGGTTCAACTTATTGAATAACTCACAGCTACGATTAAAGATAACTAAGCCCATTGAACCAACAAAGTCCTCAATCGTTTCTATATCGAGTAATTCAACACGAATACCCGATAAGTCTTTTTTAGTCACGGTTTTGATTGGCTCAGGCTGACAGTTTTGTTGCTGCTTGATATCAAATAGCTCACCGAGCATTTTATCAAGTTTCGTGGTATTAATCGGCTTAGCAAGTGCTCCTTGAATGTTAATACCAGCAAGCTCTTCTTCAGCACTACGAACGTTTGCGGTCAACGCGACTATAGGTAGGCTATCAAAATGTTCATCATCACGAATTTGGCGAGCTACTTCATCGCCATTAATATCAGGTAACTGCATATCAAGTAACACGAGATCTAAATCATCTTCGGTATAAACGAACGACAATGCATCTTCACCGGTTTCCGCCCAAATAACCTCATGCCCTCGTTGCTCAAGTAAGTTCGTAGCAATTTCAGCATTAAGAGGAACATCCTCAACCAACAAGATATTTAAACTACGCACGGCATAGCTTTTCTCTGTCGGTGCAATACAAAGCTTAAGCGGTATTTCCACCACAAATACGCTTCCCTCGCCCTCTGTACTACTCACGTGGATTTCGCCTTTCATTGCAGTTACAAGTGCTTTTGTTACCGCTAGACCAATGCCCGAGCCGATTGCATTGGTACCATTCACATCTGGCGCTTTATAATACATATCAAAAATACGATGTAGTTGCTCTCGTGGGATCCCTTGCCCAGTATCAGTGACTCGCATAACAAGCCAAGGACCATCAGGGCGGTTTTCGCGGCGGCACTCAAGCTCAACATGACCTTGCTGGGTAAACTTCACCGCATTATTAATTAAATTCCAAACAACTTGGCGTAAGCGAGTTGGGTCGAGCGACGCATAAACATCCAGCGTGCCTTTACGTTTAATATTAAACTCAAGCCCTTTTTGCTCAGCAATAAGACCTGCAAAATTCACTACATCGTTGATAAAGTCAGCGACATTCACAGAATCCGTGACAATATCTAATTGCTCACGATCAATTTTGTCTAAGTCAATAATGTCATTAAAGATATTACCAAGCGTTTCGGCACTAGAAAAAACAGTATTACACCAGCTACGCTGCTGCTTATCGAGCTCAGTATCGAGTAACATACGGGTTAAACCAACGATACCGTTCAAGGGAGTTCTTAGCTCATGACTTAAGGTGGCAATAAATTTCCCTTTATCTTTATATGCCGCTTCAAGTGCTTGAGCAGCCTCTTTACGGCTAGTAATATCACGGCCGAAAGCGAGCAAACCTATGTACTCACCTTTTTCATTGATAAACGGTAACTTACGCATCTCAAACCACCGTTTTTCACCATCAACAGGGTATTCAACATCCAAGGTAAGTGCTTGATGGGTTTGTGCTACCTTTTTATCTGTACACAGCACTTCAGGAAGGTAATCACTAGGGTAGATTTCTTCAACGCTCTTCCCTATTAACTCTTCACTACTTTTACCCATCACTTGTTCAAACATTTTATTACAGCCTGCAAAAACACCATTGTTGTCGCGGTAATAAAATAAATCGGGTGAGGAGTCGACGATTGAGCGCAGTAACATCCCTTGCTGTGCCAGCTCTTGCTGTGTTTTTTTACGCTCTGCGATTTCACGCCTTAGCTCTTCAATTGCTCTGTGCTTTGCATGAAAAGCCATTTTACGTTCATCAATCTCTTCATTTAAACGACTGATATTGTCTTTTAGCGTTTGGTTTAACAGCTTTTCTTGCTTAGTTGCACTATCTAAATAACTGTAAGAGGCTTCTAACTGACGAATTGAGTTTAATAATACAGAAATTAAAAGTGGCGATACGACAGCGGTAAAAAACATCACCGCAAGAACATCAACCAAGGTAACAGTGCCCACTGCCACGTAATAAAACATACATGACAGAATTAATGACATGACTAACAATAAGGCATAACAAACTGCGGCAGTTTTAAACTCACCATATTTAGAGATCAAGCTTGAGAGTGTGCGAGCCCACGGACTCAAAGACGAATCAATCATAGATAAAGCTTAGGCACATAATTGAAAAAAAACAGCATAGTTAATTTTACCACTATTCCTTTAGAAATATTCATATTGTGCGATAAACACAGAATTTTTTCATCAACGCCGATTTTTTATATTTTTTCATGTAAACTACCGCGCTTTAATAACTGCAAAGAAATGAGTATAACCATGCAAACCACAATGCCTGACATTGCTGATACAGCACCTGCTTTACAAACTGGTAAATTAGACTGGGTTGGCATGGGTGAAATTGAGCTCCCTTTTATTTTTGAATCTCACAATATTGCCCCTGTAAATGTGATTGCCAAGGCACGTGCTTTTGTAAACTTATACAAAGAAGATGCCAAAGGCATCCATATGTCGCGATTATTTTTGGCGCTTGATACCTTATCGACTGAGCAACACGTTAACCCGCAGACATTAGCACAAGCACTCGATGCTTTTATTACTAGCCATGATGATTTGAGCGACCGAGCACAAATTGAGTTTAAGTTTGAACTGCCGCTGCGTCGTAAATCACTGTTAAGTGGCAAAGTTGGCTGGAAAAACTACCCTATTCATCTTATAGCAAAAATAAACCAAGGCACCTTAAGCTTTGAATTAATGGTTGATGTTACTTACTCATCAACTTGCCCATGCTCAGCGGCCCTTGCTCGTCAGTTAATTCAAAATGCCTTTGCTGAAAAATTTACTGACAGTCAACTTGATAAACAAGCTGTCCATGAGTGGCTTGGCAGCACAGAGGGAATAGTAGCAACACCACACTCACAACGTTCGATTGCCAATGTAAAAGTGAAGCTTGATAGCAAGATTGAGAGCTTTGATGTTGTTGGTTTAATAGATGCCATTGAAAGCGAACTGAAAACACCAGTACAAGCGGCGGTAAAACGTGAAGATGAGCAAGAATTTGCTCGCTTAAATGGTCAAAACCTGATGTTTTGTGAAGACGCTGCCCGTAAAATTAAAGCCCTGCTTGAGGCACAAAGCTACGCTGATTATTGGTTGCAAATCAATCACTATGAATCTTTGCATGCGCATGACGCCGTTGCCATTGCGGTAAAAGGTGTTGCCAACGGATATACCGCTTAATTCAGTAACTCCTCACAACTTAGGCACATAAATTGCTAATACAATTCAGTGTCAATTTGTTGTTGTGGAGTTACCAGATGGAATTCGCTTTATTATCAATTTTAGTTTTAGTCGTAGGGGCTTCTGTTGTTGCGTCAAAGTATACAGATGATGGCGGAAACCCATACCCTTTCACTCGTAAACAAAGTGTATTTACACAAGTAGAGAGTGCGTTTTTACACCTTCTTGAACGTGCAGTTGGCGATCAATATAAGATTGTAAGTCGTGTTAAACTCATCGACTTAATTGACTGCAAACAAGGGCTTTCGCCGAAAGCTAAACGTGCTGCTATTACTAAAGCCAAAAACAAGCAATTAGACTATGTCTTAATTGATAAAGATAAGCTCACCATTGTTGCCGCAGTTGATCTTGTTAATAACACCAACAAGGATGGGCACAAAGCGCAGCGTGATTGGTTTGTAAGTGGTGCGCTTGAAGCAGCAGGTATTCCACATATCCGCATGAAAGTAAAAGCGGGTTACCAACCTAAAGAAGTACGTGATGCGATTATGTTTAAACTTGGTAAACCTAGCGCAGCGCCACTAAGGCCCACTCGCAACCGCGTAACAAAACCAGCCGTGTTGTCGCCTTCTCAGGCAAAAGCTCACTCTACAGCATTGGCAGAAATATAGCGTGTCATAATTTTGGCAAAAGCAGACTTTAAGTCTGCTTTTTTGTTTTTACACTTGCTGAATTCTCGTAACTACTCAAGGTTGGGTATATAATCACCCTATTCAATCTAAGGAAACAAATATTATGCATGTTGGTATTATTGGCGCGATGGAGCCTGAAGTAAAAATTTTACGCGAAACCATGGTTAACCCAAGTGTCATGACAAAAGCTGGATTCACATTTTATACAGGTGAGTTAGCAGGCCATACTGTTACACTTGTACAATCAGGCATTGGTAAGGTTGCTTCTGCAGTTGCTACTACGCTTTTAATTGACAACTTCACTCCAGATTGTGTGATTAACACAGGTTCAGCTGGCGGCTTTGAGGCTTCTCTTAACGTGGGTGATGTCGTTATTTCATCTGAAGTTCGTCACCACGATGTTGATGTAACAGCCTTTGGTTACGAAATTGGCCAAGTACCACAAATGCCAGCAGGTTTTGCTGCACATCCTAAATTAATTGAAGCTGCTGAGCAAAGCGTAAGCCAAATCAGCGATGTAAAAACCATGATTGGTCTAATCTGTACAGGCGATTCATTTATGTGTGATCCGGTGCGAATCGATAAAGCACGTGCAGACTTCCCAACCATGCTTGCAGTTGAAATGGAAGGCGCAGCAATTGCTCAAGCCTGTTACTCACTAGACACTCCTTTTGTGGTTATCCGCTCTATGTCTGATATTGCTGGTAAAGAGTCTCCACAATCATTTGAAGAGTACATCGAAACTGCCTCTATTAACTCATCTAAAATGGTTGTTGCTCTACTAGAGAAACTAACGTCGGTGAGTTTATAAGGTGATTGCAAGTTTTGTTCAAACCCATTTGGACATTATTGTATTTTTTATAGCGCTCCTTGCTGAGCGCTTTTTCCCTTTAGTAAGCTGGTATCACCCCAATACATTGCTGAGTGTTATTTTTTCTTCACTTGGCGATCGCCTTTACGATCAACATAACCCAAGAAGCTATCAGTATTTATCGTCAATACTTGCATTTACGCTTACAACTTTGCTGATTGTCGTACTGGTCATGTTGTTTTTAGAGTTTGCCTTTTATCCTGAGCTGCTCAGCGGGCTAATTCTTTACTTATTACTCAATAGCCGCGGACAAGAAAAGAAGTCACTTCGAATTGCGCGCTTAGTTAAAAAAAATCAGAAAGCGGCTGCCAGAGAATTACTCTCAGGTTTAGTTGCACGAGATGTATCTCGTCTATCAGCTCCTGGGATTTGTAAGGCATGCATGGAGTCTTTACTGCTACAAAGCGCACGGCAGTATTTTGCCGTGATCTTTTTTTACTTAGTCGGCGGCGCAATAATATGCCTGACTTACCGTTTATTAACCCTTATTCACCAAGCATGGCGTGAAAAACAATTACCTGACAGCCCTTTTTTACTACCCATTGCTAAACTGTTATTTGTACTTGAGTGGATACCTATTCGACTCCTAGCCATTACACTTGCAGCAACAAATGCGAGTAAACAAAGCCTGCATTACATTAAACATTATGGACGCCATTTTTACCAAACCAATACTGGCTGGCTACTCAGCGTAAGTGCGGCATCACTGGGTGTGCAACTAGGGGGGCCCGCTTTATACAAAGGTGTGCGCTTTAACAAAATGCGTGTAGGTACGGAGCGATTACCCAGTGCAGATGACATTCCAATTCTTATAAGCCGACTAAATCAGGCTAAAGCATTTTGGCTACTATTTATCATCTGTATTGAGATAATCACATTTCTAGCTTTTGCTTAACAAATACAAAAAAACCAGCCGAGGCTGGTTTTTATAATACGCCCTATTAACGCTTAAGCGACGGTGATTTTAGCAAACTTACGTTTACCTACTTGGTAAATTTCAGTACTGCCTTTAGCAACTTCAAGCTTAGTATCTGTTACTTTTTCTTCACCATTAATTTTTACAGCACCTTGTTTGATCATACGCATAGCCTCAGACGTACTTGCAACAAGATTAGCTTCTTTTAATAAATTAGTGATAAATACAGTGTCTTCAGCAATTGTTACTGTTACTTCTGGGATCTCATCTGGTAATGCATTTTTTTGAAAACGCTTAATAAAATCTTGATGAGCACCTTCTGCCGCTTCTTCACTGTGGAAACGAGCAATCATTTCTTTTGCTAATTCAATCTTAATGTCGCGCGGGTTTGCACCGTCAGCAACACGCTGTTTAAGAGCTGCAATTTCTTCGATTGATAATGCGCTTAATAAGTCATAGTAGCGCCACATTAGCTCATCGCTAATAGACATCACTTTACCAAACATATCGTTTGGCTCATCAGTAATACCAATGTAGTTACCTAATGACTTAGACATTTTCTGAACGCCGTCAGTACCTTCAAGCAGTGGCATCATTAGCACTGTTTGTGGTTTTTGACCTTCATCTTTTTGTAGCTCTCGGCCCATGAGTAGGTTGAAACGTTGATCTGTACCGCCAAGCTCAACATCTGCTTCTAATGCAACTGAATCCCACCCTTGTACCAGTGGGTATAAAAATTCGTGGATAGCAATTGATTGACCACCGGCATAACGCTTTTTGAAGTCATCACGTTCTAGCATACGTGCTACTGTTTGACGCGCAGCCAGTTTGATCATACCTGCTGCACCTAAGTTTTCCATCCAAGTAGAATTAAATGCAACCGTTGTTTTTGCAGGATCTAGAATCTTAAATACTTGCTCTTTATATGTTTCTGCATTAGCAAGTACATCTTCACGAGTTAACGGCTTACGCGTCACATTTTTACCCGTTGGGTCGCCGATCATGCCAGTAAAGTCACCAATAAGGAAAATAACCTCATGACCTAAGTCTTGAAAGGTTTTCATTTTATTAATTAAAACTGTATGACCTAAATGCAGATCAGGCGCCGTTGGATCGAAACCCGCTTTAATTTTAAGCTTTTTACCAGACTTTAGTTTTTCAACTAATTCGTCTTCAATTAATATCTCTTCTGCACCGCGTTTTATCTCAGCTAGAGCGGTTTGTAAATCCACTGTGTATTACTCCAAAAATTCAGCTTACCGGGCGTGGTGGCCTATCAGGGTTAAAAATAGAGCTAAACATGATTAAATTTAGCAAGTTAGCTCCAGAAAAGCTGCACCAAGAGCAAGCCAACTTAAGTATTTTAAGCATCAGCCTAGTGGAGCAGCGCGCGTGATTGTTCTTTATACCGCGTTATTGCATTTTTATGAAGGTACTTTAGTTAACTAATGCATATTTAGCTTAACATCAGACATATGCTGCAAATTTAACCAAAAAAGATTAACACGCTGAGCAATTCTAGCGTAAAATAGCGCTAGTTTAAATCTACAAAACACTGGTATTTGCTCTATTTTAGGTATATCCTGCAATATTAGTAATTAATTTTCTTGACAGCAGAAAAAGGCACGTTATGGTTCACGTAGTGCATAAACTCCCCAAAAAACACAAACTGCTTATTCTCGGTTTGGTTTCTGCTATTATCGGCTTAGCATTATTACCGTCAGAAAAAGCCACCGCTTCAAAGGATAACAGTGCCGACGCACTTGAAATTGGCAAACGCTACGAATTACAAGTTAAAGTTGATGATAACGAAAAACTAACTGAACTAAATTCAGAGCAAGCAGCTGCTAAATTACCAGAATACGACCTTGTCGATCATCAAGTACGTAACGGCGATAATCTAGCACTTATTTTCAAACGCGCGGGCTTTTCAGCGCAAACATTACATAAACTAATCAACACAAATGCCGAAACGCGTAAATTAACCAAAATTCACCCTGGTGAAATTTTGAGTTTTGCTACAGCTGAAGACGGTTCTCTTGCACAGCTTCGTTATGTAATTTCAAAAACCGATACTCTGTACGTTACTTTAAATGATGAAGGTAACTACGACACGGCAATCGATAGTAAAGAAATCGAAACCTTAAGTAAGTCGGCCGGTGGCGAAATCAGCAATAGCTTTTGGACCTCAGGTATCGCCGCTGGGTTAAGTGAACGCCAAATAATGAATTTTGCTGACATCTTTGGTTGGGATGTTGACTTTGCTAACGACATTCGTAAAGGCGACCAGTTTGGTCTTATTTACGAAGCGCATTATGTTGATGGCGAGTACATAGGCGACGGCAAAATAATTGCCGCTGAATTTATCAACCAAGGCGAACGCTATTCTGCAATTCGTCATACTGATGGAAACTTCTACACACCGGAAGGCCGCAGTATGAAAAAAGCATTCTTACGTGCCCCTGTTAACTTTAAATATATCAGCTCAAGCTTTAATCCGCGTCGCTTACATCCAGTAACGAAGACTGTTAAGCCGCATAATGGTATTGACTACGCTGCTCGTACGGGGACACCGGTGGTTTCTGCTGGTAATGGTAAAGTGGTTAAAGCTGGCTACAGTAAGTATAACGGTAACTATGTATTTATTAGCCACGGCACTCAATACGTGACTAAATACTTACACTTGAACAAAAAGCTTGTTAAAACAGGTCAAAAAGTAAAACAAGGTCAAAAGATTGGTACCGTTGGTGCTACAGGTCGTGTTACAGGCCCTCATTTACATTATGAATTTTTAGTAAATGGCGTTCACCGCAATCCTAAAACAGTTAAACTGCCTAAGTCAGAGCCACTACCACGCGATGAGTTAGCTAAGTTTAAACCAATTGCCGACAACTTCTTAGCGCAGCTTGAACGCAATCGTGAGCTACAACTGGCACTTAACAAGTAATCACTAAAGTTGAATAATTAAAAACCCCAGTAACTAATTTACTGGGGTTTTGCTTTATAACCACACTGTTCCTCTGAATTAACACATAGTGCGAGTTAGATTACATCTTGCTTTTTACTTTGTTAGTTGCCTGACTTAAAGCAGGGTTATCTGGCCAGAAATGTTTGGGGTAACGACCTTTCATCTCTTTCTGTACTTCTTTATAACTAGTTTGCCAGAAATTCTCTAAATCTTGAGTGAGTTGTAGTGGCCGCCTTGCTGGCGACAATAGCTCCATTAGAAGGGGTAACTTGCCCTGTGCAAGCAAGGGTGTGCTAGTCATGCCATAAACTTCTTGCATGCGTACACTCAGCTTTGCAGGTCCATCAAGCTGGTATGTAATTCTCACATTTGAGCCACTGGGGACGGTTAAACGCAGCGGCAACAACTCATTTAATAAACTCTGCTGGTGCCAATCAAAACAATTTTTTAAAGCTTCACTGTAATTAAGCTTTTTTAATTGCTCTACGTTTTTTATCTCATCAAGGAAAGGTGCAAGCCACTGATTATTAGTCGTCAATTCGTCACGACTAATAACTGGAAATGACTGCGGCAATAATTTGCTCGCTAAGCTCATTCTAATTAGTAATTGCTCACTTTCACTTTGCTCATTAAATAGTGAAAAACCTTTTTTATTGAACAAATTTAGCCATGCTTTAGTGCGCTCGGCTTTATCAAGAGGCTGTTTACTTGGCTGGCTTGCTACTGTAATCGCCCCTAGCTTTAGTTCCTCTTGATGAATAAAACGTCCAGATTTTTCATCGTATTCACAGCGAGTTTGCTCTGAAAATAAATGCCCTAACTGATCTTCAAGTTCATCTGGTAAAAATGCGACTGCCGCAAATATTCGACTTCCTCTGTGGCCGCCCATACTGGCAATAGCAAGATAGTCATCGTTATGCCAAAACTCATCACTTAAGTCGGCCCCCGCGCCATTGGCGAGCAAATAGCCGTTGCCACGCTTTTTCGCTAAGCGATCTGGAAATGCAAAAGCCACCAGCAAAGCAAGGTGCTGCATATTTAACTCACGCACTGCCTTCAAGTTTAAACGTGATAGCCAATAGTTTAATTGTTGCTTAAACAGTGGATGAGGCTTTGTATGCATGCTGTGAAGTGCAAGCTTAAGATCAGCCGGTATACTCACACGACTCTCAAGTAGCGCCACTAAGTATGCAGCGAGTTCATAAATTCTCGGCATACTTGCTTGAAGTTGCTTAGCCTTAATAAGCATATGTGATAAACGAATATCCGCCCCAAAACTAAGCATTTGGCTACCAAGTTTTGTTAGCTTTTCATTTTCATCAAGCGCTTCAAGCATTTTTAAAAGTGCTGTGGCGTGTTTAATTTGCTGTGGGCTTGGTGCATCAAGAAGGTTTAGTTCAGTAATAGCTGCGCCCCACTGCTTAGTTTCAAGCAGTAGTTGGCTAATATCACTTGTTAGAATTTCTGGGGCGTCATGGCTGTTACGACGTTCAAACGTTTGTTTACTACCTAGGCGATATACCACACCAGCTTCTAAACGCCCTGCACGGCCTGCACGTTGTACCGCAGAGGAACGAGAGATGCTTTGGGTTACAAGTTCAGTTACGCCAGTTTTTAAGTTGAAGCTGGCTGCGCGGCGCTTACCGCTATCGACAACAATACGGATCCCTTCAATCGTTAAGCTGGTTTCGGCTACATTTGTTGTCAGCACGACTTTTCGCTTACCTTGTTGTGCAGGAGCTATGGCTGCTTGTTGCTCTCCTTTGCTTTGTTCACCAAATAAAGTAAACACTTCGCAATCATCTGCAAGATCGTTCAATGCCTGTTTTACACGTAGAATTTCTCGCTGACCGGGTAAAAACACCAAAGCACTACCAGTTTGCTCATTGAGTGCTTGCTTAATAACCGCAGGAATATCCTCTAACCATCGGCTTTCATCTTTAAGTGGAACATAAATTTCATCAATTGGGTAACTTCGCCCTTCAGATGATATTATTGGGCAATCAAAAAACTCACTGTACCGCTCACCGTCTAAGGTGGCCGACATGAGTAAGATTTTTAAATCGTCTCTAAGGGCCGCTTGCGTTTCAAGCGCAAAAGCGAGGGCTGTGTCTGCGGCAATCGAGCGCTCATGAAATTCATCAAAAATAAGTAAATCGACACCGCTTAACTCAGGGTCATTTTGTAGCATCCGTGTGAGCATCCCTTCTGTCACAATTTCCAGCTTGGTTGCATTACTAATTTTTGATTCACCCCTAATGCGCAAACCAACACTTTCGCCAACGGCCTCATTTTGTAAAGACGCTAAGTATTGAGCAATATTACGTGCAGCCAAACGCCTAGGTTCAAGCATAACAATCCGCTTGAAGTGGCCTGCTTGCATCAGCGTTAATGGCAGCCATGTTGATTTACCTGCCCCTGGTGGCGCTTGCAGCAAAGCCATAGGGTTATTTTGTATCGTCGTTAACAATGATTGGTAAATATCTTGTACGGGCAGCACGTTTCTTTCTCTTACTTTATTTTTAGCTATTGTAACAAAAAACAGCCGACGACAATGACTCTCCCTTGCAAGAAAAAATTACAGGGTTTTATAAATAACTAAGAACAAATTGCAGTAAAAAATAAACGCCTTATAGATAAAAACAATTATTTACAACAATTTCAACAGGTTAAAAGATCTAACGGTATGGCATATCAATTGCTTTTATAAAAATGAATGTTTAACAAAGTAAGGAGATAATGATGAACAGCGATCGTTTAGAAGGCAATTGGAAAGAGTTAAAAGGTAAAGTGCAACGTAAATGGGGCGACCTTACCAATGATGATTTAGATAGAATCGAAGGTAGCCGTACAGAGCTTGTTGGTAAAATCCAGCAAAAATACGGCAAATCGAAAGAAGAAGCAGAGCGTGAAGTTAATGACTTTGAGAAAAGCCATTAATTTTGCAGCCTAACAAAAGCCGCCATCGGCGGCTTTTGTACTTATTTTGTTAGTGCTATTGCTTGGCCTGCAAGAGAAAACACATTTTTAAGCATTAACTTTAAAATATGCCTGATAGATGCATACGTAAACGAGATTGCTTTGAATGGATAGCCACAAAAAGCCAGCATGTAACCTAAAATTCCCTTCACATCACTTGTATAATTTTTAGAGAGATCGATGCTGTCGGTTAATGCTTTAGCAATTTGATCATAGACGGTAAGCGTATTCGTGTAGTGGTTTTGTATCGCATATAACTTACCTGTATCACGTAAATATGTGATTAATGCAGCGCCTATTTTTCTTGCCCATCTTGAAGTACGGCTGCACTCTAATCGCTTATCATAATCAAGCCTGACTTCTTCTTGAATCCGTTTTTCCATGCCCTTATTGATTGCAGCATAACTTTTAAAATTACTCGCAGTATGTAAGTAGCCTGGCGTCTGGTCTGTCATACTATGGGCTTTTGGAGTAATTGTTGCAGCACCATTTAAAATATATTCTTGCTCCGTATGCATAAATGGCCAGACTGGCACTAAAGGTACGGGGTCGGCGGCATGCACACAGCGATAAACATGGTTATTTGTTGCTGCTTCTGTCTGTATAGCAAAGCTATGATAACCAACTCGTGGAGCACCAAAAGTATAAAGCTTCACATTTGCACCAAAGTGATTTTTTAACCAATTCGCAGCCAAATTAGCCAAAGCACCGCCTAAGCTATGACCCACAACATGTATATTTAGCTTTTTGCTCGCTTTTTTACTAAAAAATTGTTCTAACTGCTTTCTAAATGAGTTAAAGGTGTGATTAAACCCCGCATGCACAGGCTGACTATTACTACAGGTACTCAAACCACAATTAAGGTCAGTAATCACATCTCGCATTTTCGCCGTACCGCGTAATGCTAAAACATAATCACCTTCAAATAGTCCCTTTTGCCTTTTGCAATACAACCAAATTCAGTTTTATGATTAAACATTCGTTCTAAAACTGAGCCACTCACCCCCTGAACTGGCTCAGACTCCAGCGTAAAAAGAGAATTAACTCGTTCAACGTAAGGGTTGGTAGCTATTAAAGGTTGTTTATCTAATAGTTCATATGCAATTGCAGAGAAGTTAGCCGCAATTGCAGGACTTAAAGTCTTCATTTTCATTTCCTTATAATTTTGATTTTGAAACCTTAATCTTCTTCAATCTCAGAAAGATCGAAATAATCACTTTGCTCTAAAATCTCAAAATCTTTATCCCAACGCCCAATACTGACGGCTTCAAATGTATAGCCTTCAACTTTTGTGTTCTCAAATTTAAAAAGTACTTTATCACTAGAAATATCTGCAACTAAACATCCTAGCTTCTTGGCATATTCTTCACGATAACTAAAACCTGACAATCTTGCCCCCCATAAGCAGTACTCTTTACTCTTATGTGTTAAAAGAAGTGACTGGGAAGTAAAAATTTCTGCAAATGGCACAGCAGGTTGGTTAGAACGAATATTGACTTCTGGAAAAGAAAAGCCGCCTTTATCATCGGTATAGGCAAAATCTTCTACATATTTTCCATCAGAGAAACGAAGCCTTCTTTCTATTTTTGCGTTTATTAAAGGTTGGTCATTTTCACTCACCTGGCCTTTAACTTCGGGGCATAGGTGTACCTTGTATGCACCAAAATAGTTACCCAACTTCTTAAATGATTCTAAGAGTGACATTAAAAATGAGCCTCAAAACAGGCGGTGAACTTAAGAAGATGTCGATGATATTCCTTATCTTGACTCACTATTCACATGCCCTTGTAAATAATGAGCACATAATACACAACTTAGTGATAAAAAGTAGCATCAGTAAAAATAATTGAGTCGGCGAGGCTTATTAGGCTGGCTCGTGTTTGGCCAAATCAGGCTCAGCAACTGTTTGGTTTTTACCTTGAGATTTTGCTTTGTATAGTCGCTTATCAGCAATATTTAAGCATTGATCAATACTGTCCACTAGAGTTCGCTGATACAAACCAATACTTAAACTCACATTGAAGGAATGCTTACCACTTTTAAATGTATTATTTGCGAGTTGTGTGTGTATTTCATCAGCAACGTTTCGTGCGCGAAGTTCATGCCCTTTTGGGGTTACAATTAAAAACTCTTCACCACCCCAACGCGAATTAATGTCTTCATCGGTACACACCTTCTTAAAGATATTGGCAATGAAGATAAGCACTTCGTCACCCACTTGGTGGCCATAGGTGTCATTCACTTGTTTAAAGTTATCAACATCAATTAAAAGAAACACGGCGCCCTCTGCAAAGCAACGACTTTGCATACACTCTGTCGCATAACGTCGGTTTGATAAACCGGTCATGGCGTCGGTGCGGGCCAGCTTTTTGTTTATTTTAAGCTGTGCTATGAGCTCACGACTGTACTTATTTCGGTAATACTCATAGAACGCGCCAAGTATACATAAAATTGAAAAGCACAGCATAACTCGTGTAGGAAAGTAATGACTTGGATAACTGTAATAACCCAATTTGTCCGTGTAATAAAAGAGAGTTGAAATCACACAAGCAAGCACGATTAAGTCTATCGCTCCGCGCTTTAAGCCACGAATAAAAAAGGTCACAGGCGAGGCAATAAATAACCATAAAGGACCTGTACCATGATTACCGCCAGACACTATCAAAAAGCACATAATCGCATATAAGGTGTAAAGCATCAGAATAGCAATTGTATGGTCACGATTTTTGATTATAAACGGACTGGCAAATACACCCACAGCAACCACTAGCATAGCACTAAGAAGGGTGTAGCCATCTAAGTAACTAGTAATAGACATAAAAAAAGAGGTAACAGCCCCAATGAATGCAAATACACGTAAAAACCGTGCTTTATCTTGCTGACTTGCATTGACTGTATCGATCACACTTTTGCCTTGCGTTTATTATTGCTTATTCCTAAATAACTTTAACACAAATATCTAATAATGAAGGCGTAATACAGCTTTTCACATGCTAAATGCTTAACAAAAAGAATAAAGTATTAAAAATACCGGCCTTTTTGTTCATTAAGGCTAGGTTATTTTTACCTTAAATAGGAGCAAAGTTTCTATAAATTAACTACTTATAGCACTATCAAAACTGAGAGCTAGGCGAGTAAGAGGTTAGCCATGTTTATATGGCAGATTATTTTAACTACGACGGACGGCTGCATGCGCGACTAGCTCATCAAGTTGATTCTGATGCTGACGAGCCTGTTTTTGCTTTGTCTGATGTGCCTTTTTAGCAATTACGCCCTCTAACCCCTTCGTGAATGAAAGTTGTTGGATACAAGCATGTTGTTGACGTGATTGATCGCCTTGTAGCTGCGTTACTCGTTCGGCCTGCTGCTGCGATAGCCCATGCAGAATGTGTTTCATGCCTGCTAAATTTTGCAAACCAATTGCATTACCCATCTGGTTGTTTGTTTGCATTTCGTCGATAAATTGCTTTAGTTGGGCTAGTCGCTGTTGCTCTACTTCGGTTTGTTGTTTTAGAACTGCCTGCTCAGAGAGCATGTTATCAAGCTTCTCTTGTTGCATGTCTTTAAACTTATCTAGCATCATGTTTTCCTATTAACTGCGAAAGCTGTTGATTTGTAGTCGCAAAGTCTGCTTTTTCATTTAATGATTGGCATAAGAATGCTTCTATTTGTGGATACAAGTGTACAGCTAAATCCAATTCAGCATCTTTCCCTGCTTGGTAGGCACCAAGCGGTATTAATTCATGTACTTGTAGGTATCGACTGTAGAGCTTTTTAAGCTTATAACAAAAGGCAAGCTGCTCAGAGGAGACAATGTTAGGCATAACACGGCTTATAGATGCGCCAATATTAATAGCTGGATAATGACCTTTTTCTGCAAGCGTTCGGTCCAATACAATGTGGCCATCTAAAATAGCCCGCGCATTGTCCGCAATTGGGTCTTGCTGGTCGTCCCCTTCTGCTAATACCGTGTAGATGGCAGTCATTGAACCTTTACTTTTTTCACTGTTTCCAGAGCTTTCAACTAACTGAGTTAGCTTACTAAATACCGATGGCGGATACCCCTTAGCGACAGGCAACTCGCCAACCGCAAGGCCTATTTCTCGCTGTGCTTGCGCATAGCGAGTCAAAGAGTCCATCAATAACAGAACATTTAAATCTTGGTCACGATAAAAAGCAGCCAGTTGATGACTTAACTCCGCCGCTTTTGCTCGCAGAAGCGGTGAATCATCAGCAGGGGAAGCAATTACGATGGCCTTTTTGAGCCCTTCTGGACCAAGACTTTGTTCTATAAATTCTTTCACTTCCCAGCCACGCTCACCAACTAGAGACACGATTACAACGTCTGCACTGGTAAAGCGAGTCATCATGGCCAGTAGCTTACTTTTACCGACACCTGAGCCTGCAAAAAGCCCTAAACGCTGCCCTTTTCCAACGGTAAAAAGACCGTTTATTGAACGGACTCCTACATCCAAGGGTTCGCTCACCCCTTTACGCTGCAATGGATTTAAAGAGGGTTGTTTTTTTAGAACGCAATCAGCTCCTAAATCAACACGACTTAAGTTACCTAAATCATCTATCGGTTGCATTTGTGCATCAATTACTCTTCCGAGTAAAGACATATCAACCTTTATCGCTTGTGTATCAGCAACAGCTCTGACTCTCGCACCTGCGTATAAACCATCTGCTTTATTTAGTAGCATCAAGAACGCTTTGGTATCATCAAAACCAATCACTTGAGCGTCATTCCACGTGCCATCAATGCTCTCGACTTGGTATTTTTTTGCCATTAAAAACTGCCCGCCGACAGCTGTTAATGTCATACCATTGACTCTTACAAGACGACCGTAACTTTGGATTAAAGGCGGGGCTGTCAGCTGTTTTGTAGCAGTATTAAGAACATGAGATAACACGGTATTACTCATGAATAACTTGACCGTTTAGAAGGGCTGGCGTTATATCAGCAAGTACAGCATCTAAACGCTCTGAAAGAGACAAGCTATGGCTTTGCTCACTAGAAATAAGCTTTACACTGCCGCTTGCAAGTTGAGGCTCAAAACTCACTGTTAGGGGTATTTTATCAAAGCTTGAATCGTCAAAAAGGGCCGCATCAGCGCTAGAAAAAACAATTTCGTTAACATCATCTCGCCCTGCTAATAAATTGAGGGCCTGTTCGACTAAATCAATTAAGCAATTAGGCTGCAAAGTTAACTCACAGGCAATTACCTGCTCCGCGACCTTTGCAACTAACACACTAAGATCTTTTAGTACCTCATTAGACAGCAGATTAAGTTGTTGCTTTGTTTGCTGTGTTAGCACATCGAATTGTGCCAGCATTTGCTGCTTTAATTCTAGTTCACGCTCTTGTAGTAAAAGTTCAGCTTGCTGCGAGACGCGCTTTTCTATATCAGCTTGTAGCGCCGCTTGACCTTGCTTTAATCCCTCATCATAACCCTTTTGCCAAGCAGCCTGCTCAGCTGCCTCGATACGCTGTTGAACACTCTGGTGCTGTTGTTCTTTTGTTAACGTTGGAAATTGATAAGCTTGCATAGCACTTAACCCGCGGTCTCTTCTTCGTATAGCTGATAAGTAATTTCTTCTCGCTTGCTCATATCACGTACAATGCTCATGATTTCACGACGTGCAGCATCCACTTTACTCACCGGCTGTGATGTTGTTGCTTCTAACTGCTGTTGATACACTTGCGCTAAGCGTTTTGGTAATGCCCCCAAAAGGCGCGCCACAATTTTTTCATCTGCGCCTTTTAATGCCATCAACCAAAGCTCGTCAGGTACGTCGTTCATTAATTGAGAAAGGGTCTCATCACTTTGCAGTAATAAACTGGCAAAGTCATACATACGCTCTTGTACTGCATCTGCCACTTGTAAATCATGCTTTTTAATAACTTCAATAATTTGGCTTTTATTGCCGTTATAACGGCTCATAATATCAGCGACTTTATCAACACCATTTACCTGAGAGCCGACTTGCTTGCCGACAAACTCAATACAGGCTTCAATGGTTAATCGAATATCATCCATCACATGCTCACTGACTTCTCGTAAGCTGGCAATACGGTATAATAGGTCTTCATGCTTTGCTTCAGGAAACAATGCAATGACAGCAGCGGCTTGATCCGCTGGTAAAAACGCTAAAAACAGCGCTTGCATTTGCACATGTTCATGCTCTAAGAAACGGACAATTAGCTCAGGTGGGATCCACTCTAAACGACGCAGATCGTCACTCATCGCGCCACCATAAATATCATCTAACATGCCACGGGCAAGCTTACGTCCAACGGCTTTATCAAGTGCTCTTTCAAGATACAGCCTTGATGCACCATTAACCCCACTTTCGTTACGGTAACAATCGAAAAAACTGGTGAGCGTGTCAGCTACATCATTTTTTGTAATGTTAGAAATACTGGCCATTCGCTCTGAGATTGCCTGTACCTCACGGCGACCGAGTTTACGGATCACACTTGCTGCATTTTCTTCACCCATACTGAGCAGTAAAATAGCAGCTCTATCGAGTGACGCACGAGCAGGTGCTGACATTGTCACATTATCTTGATTTACTTGACTCAACTTCAACTCCTTGCTCTACCCAATATTTAATAACAGAGGTTACACGCTCGGTTTCTCGGCTTGCTAATAACTGCATATGTGCAATTTGCTCTTCAAAATCACTGCCTATCTTAGGCAACGCAATATTTTCACCTTCCTGCTCAGGCTGCTCATTTTTGCTATCTCGCTCAAGTGCGCCATCCAGAGGTGTACTTTGTCTTTCATAGGCATCGCTTTTAGCGGCGGCTAATTTTTCTTGCTCATTTTCACTTGGTGTTGAAGCTGTTGTTTTGCCTTTAATCAAATGATTTACCAGCGGTCTTACCGCAAAGAAAATAAGCATTAAACTAATAAAAGTACCGAAAATGTAACGAGCATACTCTCGAATTTCAGGCATTTGCCACCATTGTAATCCGTCAGACGGTACAAAAGGTTTTGCTTCAACAAATGCAAAACTGGTGATATTGAACTGATCGCCACGCTGCTCATTAAAACCGGTGGCTGTTTTAACCATTTCTCCTAAAGAGTTTAGGCCTTCTTGGCTCCAACCTTCAGCTGTGGCTGCGGCTTGTTCATTAACAAGTACCGATACGCTCATTGAGCTTAAGCGTCCAACTTCAAAACGAGTATGGGTAACAGAGCGGCCATTTTCATATTCACGGCTACTTTCACTGCGTTCAGACACTCGTTCATTTTCAGCCTCTTCACCTTCTTGATCTGGCAATGGAGGTTGATTAGCCAGTGAACCCGGAATACCACCGGCAAATTGGTCTTGTCGAGAATCTGATTTAACCAATTCTTGCTTTAACACCCCTTGTGGGTCTACCGCTTCACGTGTTTCTTCAACAACGCTAAAATCAACATCTGTTGAGACCTGAATTCGAAAATTTCCTTCGCCTAAAATAGGCAGTAACATAATTTCAGCGCGTTGTTCTATGTTACGTTCAACCTTTTCGATAAATGCGAGCTTCTTATCACTTTCTTTACCAACGGGAGTGGTATCAAATAAATCACCCGACAGTAACTTACCGCGTTGATCGACTACTGATACATCTCGCGGGTTTAAACCTGGTACCGAGCCAATGATGAGTGAAATAATAGCTTCTACTTGTTCAGCTTTTAGCTCATGCCCTGGCGCTAAATCAACCATTACAGATGCAGCTGATTTTTGCTCTTCCCTACCTATAAATAAGCTACGCTTTGGTATTGCTAAATGTACTCGCGCATTGCGAACACCTTGCATATTAATAATGGTGCGAGCAAGTTCTCCCTCCAAAGCATGTTGATATTGCATCGATTCCATAAACTGGCTTGTGCCCATCGACACTTTAGCACTTAGGTTATCAACGCCCTCAGGCATTGAAGCTTTAATACCACGTGCCGCTAGAGTGATTCGTGCGTCTGCTAATTTTTCTTGAGGAACTAAAATATTGCCTGTGTCGTTATCGATACGAAACACAATTTGTTCTTTATCCAATATTTCTAAAATATTAGCTTTATCATAACTTTCTTGGTTGCCGTAGAGTGGCACGTAGTTCTTTGCTGATGTCCACAAAATAACAACGATAGTTGCAGCTACTAACGTCGCCAATAAAGCGATTGTCGCGACATTTCTATCATGGCTTTTATTTGAAAAGTTTATTTTATTTGAGAAGTTTACGACTTTTTCACGTAGGTTTGTCTCCCCAGACATCGGCGGTACAGCTTTAGTTAATTCGCCTTTCATAACAACCTCTACAGTGACATACGCATGACATCATCAATGCCATTAAGTAGTTTATTGCGTACTTCCATTAACATTGAGAAGCTTAGGCTGGCTTTTTGACTTGCGACCATTGCCCCCACAACATCATCCGTTTGCCCCGTATCTACCGCATGCATCATTTGCGATGAGATATTTTGTTGCTCATTAACAGCGCGAACAACTGTTTTGAATTCAGTACTAATTGCTGCGTCTTGATATTTACTTGCTGCAGGCGCAATGCTCTCTGCCGCAGCTAGTTGCTGCATATCAGTCATTTTTCCAAGCAGAAGGCGTTGACTTTCAATAGGTGACATTACTCTGTTCCTTAAATTAAGCGATTGCGTCTATATCCATGCCATACTCACGCATGGCGGCTATTTTGTATCGAAGAGCTCGGGTACTCACACCGAGTGCCTCTGCGGTTTGGGTTCTGTGTCCTTTGAAACGGCTAAGTAAATCATAAATATAATCAAATTCAGCTTGTTTCTTGCTATGTTTTAACTGTGACGCACTGGTTGTCGTGAGTGCTTTAACGTTTTCGGGTAGGTTTAGATCTGCCGCTTGAATTTCGACACCGCGAGCCATCACTAATGCCCTTTGCACTACATTTTCCAGCTCACGAACATTACCTGGCCAGTGATAGCTATGCATCAACTGCTCTGCCTGTTGACTAAAGTGAAACTTCTCATCTCCGTATTTAGCAATAAAATACTTCGCTAATGGTAAAATATCGTCACTTCGGTCACGTAATGCTGGCCACATTAACGGCAATACATCTAAGCGGTAAAATAAGTCTTCACGAAAAAGGCCTTTCTCTACTTGCTCACGCAGTGGCTTATTGCATGCTGCAATCACACGAATGTCGAGTTTAATGCGTTGATGACTGCCTAATCGCTCAACCTCTCGCTCCTGTAGGACACGAAGTAATTTAGCTTGCAGCTCTAAAGGCAGTTCAGTTATCTCATCCAGTAAAATAGTGCCGCCATTTGCAAGCTCAAACTTACCCGCTTGCTGTGCTACCGCCCCCGTAAATGCACCTTTGTTATAACCAAATAACATAGACTCCAGCATATTTTCTGGAATAGCTGCGCAGTTAACCGCAATAAATGGCTTATCTGCACGTGGAGAAGATTGATGAATGAAGTTAGCGAGCTTTTCTTTACCTGTACCCGACTCACCCATAATGAGTACGCTTGCAGATGTTTGTGCTGCACGATTGGCAAGTCTCAGCACTTGCTGTGATTTCAGTGACACAGCAATTAAGTCACTCACACCATGCTTCATAGAATCAGCGTTACGGATAGTTAGTTTGAGTTGATCAGCAAAAAACGGTTTAAGTAAAAAGTCGACAGCACCATTATTAAGTGACTGTGAAGCAAGCTCACCTTGGTTCGATTCCACAAGCGTGATAATTTGTCCACCTTGATGAGTTCTTTTAACTAGTTTTACCAAGTCAACCAAGTTCATTTGTGCTTGTTGAGCATCAATTAATACCAGTTCAGGCTGATAACTCAAACAATAACCAATAGCATCGGGGATCGAATCTGTGTACAGAAGTTGATACTGCTCATCATTGATCGCCAATTCAATTTCACGTGATGGTTGTTCTGGCGCAAGCCATAGTAGATGTTTCTGATCCATATTCCTTCTCACACCTTAGCTTTTTTGACGAAATAGACGAATTAAGACGCGCCTATTTGAAGACTGACCGTTCGAATCTGAATTGCTTGCCACGGGATAGCGTCCTCCGTGAGCCCTGATCTCAATTAACTTTGCATCGATCCCGTACTCAATAAGTCGGGATGCCACATCATCGGCTCTTTCTTTCGATAACAAACGATTGGCAAGTGGAGAACCGACATTATCTGTATGTCCATCAATCATGACTTTCTTAACTTTAGGATCGAGTTGAATATAACGAACTAGTTTCTCTAAATAACTCAGGTCTGCGGCACGTTTAACAACACGCTCTCCTGAGTCAAAATTAATTTCATAATCTCTCGCTTGTCGCCAAGATAAAGGTGCTAATTTTTCACGGCATTGCTGGTATTTATCAATCGCGTTATCACTATGAGTTGTAGGAAAGGTCAGTCTCAGTTGCTCATCGCCAAACCCGACGATTGTATCTAACCAGTAGCCTTGCTTAATGGCGCTTAAAAGAGGTGCAACACCTTGTTTAAACGTAACCTGTTGCTGCTCAATATTGGCTGAAAAGAATTGTATAGAAGGGGCGATTGCTTGCTTGTTTTGCCAATCCGCTGTACGGGCAAATACTTGTACATCCGTGATATCACGTTCGGTTAACAACCACTTAAAATCTAGGTGCTGTGGCTCTGCAGGCTCGCTAATAATCGATAATTGCGCATAACTATCTAATTTTTGGCTAAGTTGGCAATAAAAAGCATCACCACTGACATACCATGTTGCCTGCTCATAATTTTGGGTAATTACGCGTTCAGCTTTCACAGGCAATGCATAAGCAGTTATAATGCCTACAACAATTAAAAAAGTTGCCTTAACAAGCTGATATGAGTTGTTCATTCGTATTCCAATTATCATAAACAGCCCAATTAAGGGCTTTAACGTATATAATAAGCGGAACAAATTGCCTGAAGAGGCGAATAGACGTGCCGCTAAGTTAATGTAACCCCACTATCATGACCTTGCGGTTTTAGACTGGAAGCTTTGCGTCCTACCCTTTCGGTGTAGTTTGCCATTTAATTGTCTTAGTGTTTCCAACTAAGTAACTGTTATTATAAAACAGTTAACAAGTACCTAATTCTTAATGATTATAGATAAAAAAAACCAAAAAGCAACATTACGGGTATTTATTCATATTAAATTCATACCACTTACACTATCCTAAAGAGCCAACGATACTAACTTTAATATTATCAGGCACTTCATTATAAGAAAGCACTGATAAACCTCCCTTCGTAAATGAACGTGCATAGCGCGCCAGTAAAGGTCTTAGCTGCGGAATAACAATCAACACAGGGTTAACACCTTGAGATTTCATTTCATCAGTAATCACAGGCATGGCTCGTTGGAACTGGCCAAGTAAATTAGGATCTACAGCAAAACTATCTAATGCTACCTTCCCTGCTTGCATGGCTTGTTCTAACGAACTTTGCATCGTTTGCTCTAGTTTTTCATCTAAGCTATAAGCAGCTAATTCGTCACGATTGCCCATCACTTGTTTTACTAACACACGTTTTAGTGCACAGCGTACATCGGCAGCAAGTAGAATCGGGTCTTTTGTGACTTCGATACTGTCAACTAAAGTGCCTGCAATAGTCACGATATCACCAATCGCGACATGCTCCTTAAGTAGCATTCTCATCACTTTTAGTTGCAGGTTAATTGGTAAAGACTTTTCAAGCGCATCAGCCAAACTAGGTGATACAGTCTTTAATCTCTCGTGTAAGTTTTGAATATCTTCATAACTAAACAGCTCATCTAAATGCTCTTTTATCACTTTGCCCATATGCGTTGCGATTACCGTGGCTAAGTCGACAACTGAATAACCCATATTCAGTGCCTTGGCTTTATTTTTCTCATCAACCCACACAGCTTCCAAACCATAAGCTGGGTCCGTCGTTAGTTCACCATCTAACTGGCCGTAAGTATCGCCGGTGTTTAAAGCTAGTAGCTGCTTGGCATTCAGTTGAGCAGACGCAACGGCCACTCCTGCTAGTTTGATTTTATATTCTTGAGGATTAAGATTGAGATTATCTTTAACTCTGATTTCAGGTAACAAGAAACCAAGTTGTTCAGATAAGCTTTTACGCATACCACGTATTGTTTTTGCTAGCTCCTCACCTTTTTCCTTATCGGCCAGATAAACTAAACGAAAACCAAGCTCAACGCTTAAAGTATCGACATGCGGAATATCTTGCCAGCTCAGAGCTGCTTGTTCTTGGGCAATTGTATCTGTAATACTTTGCGCTTCTTCTAACTGCCCTTGTGGTGTCTTTTTGTAAAGTCGCCAAGCAACATACAAAAGAGGCAGTGCAAAGCCAATAAACGCAAGGCTTGGCATGCCTGGCACAATACCTAACACCAGCATGACTAATGCGGCTGTTAGAATCACTCTTGGTGAGGCAAGTAACTGGCTTCCCACCGCTTCACTCATGTCACCTTCATCGTTCATTCTGGTAACAATAATTGCCGCAGCAACAGCCAGTAATAATGAAGGGACTTGTGCAACTAAGCCGTCACCAATTGTTAAAAGAGCGAAACGTTGAAATGCTTCAGCCATGCTCAAGTCATGCTGAAATACCCCAATGCTGACACCACCCAGTAAGTTGATCACTAAGATGATCAGACCGGCTATTGCATCACCGCGTACAAATTTAGAAGCACCATCCATTGAACCATAGAAATCAGCTTCTTGTGCCACGGTAGTACGTCGTTCTTTAGCTTGTTCTGGGCCAATTAGTCCCGCATTTAAGTCGGCATCAATTGCCATTTGCTTGCCTGGCATTGCATCAAGAGTAAAACGTGCTGCAACTTCAGAGATACGCTCGCCACCTTTGGTGATTACGACAAAGTTAATCACCATCAGAATAATGAATACGACGATACCAACAACATAGTTGCCACCAATCACCACCTCACCAAATGCTTGAATGACTCGCCCTGCCACATCAGAGCCTTCATGACCATGTAGTAAAACAACCCTAGTCGATGCAATATTTAGGGTAAGGCGCATTAAGGTTGCAACCAACAGAATGGTTGGGAAAACAGAAAAATCGAGTGGTTTCGAACTTGAAACAGCAACCAATAACACGATCACAGAAAGTACAATATTAAAGGTGAATAAGGTATCCAGTAGCCATGCGGGTAATGGCAAAATAACCATAGATAAAACAGCTAACAGCAATACCGGTATAGCAGTATAAGGTCGGGTTAAACTACGCCAATTCAAAGTCATTCTCCACCATTATGGTTTTTGTAAATTTTTTGGAATTTCAAGTTCAGGCAATGGCGCTGGCGCTTGACCTCGCCCTTGCTTGTAAGCCTTTAGCTGCATTACATAAGTAAGTACATAAGCAACCGCTTTATAAAGTCCATTAGGTACTTCTTGGTCGATGCGTGTCGAAAAATAGATAGCCCGCGCTAAAGCAGGTAACTCAATAACTTCTTTATTGTGCTGACGCCCTAATGTTCTGATCCTAAGTGCCATTTCATCCATGCCTTTAGCGACAACATAAGGTGCTTTGGCTTTTTCTTCGTTATAGCGAATCGCAACCGCATAGTGTGTTGGATTTGTAACAATCACGTCTGCTGTGGGGACCCGCTCTTCGATACGCCTATTTGCTTGCTGATATTGAATTTGCTTAATTTTGCTTTTGATCTCGGGGTTACCATCGGATGATTTGCGCTCTTCCTTGACTTCTTGATGGGTCATTTTAATTTTATCTAGAATTTGTTTTTGCTGAATAGGCACATCAATCACAGCTACAAATAACAGCAAAGTTACAGTGATCATCATAGCTAAAAATAGCAGGCTAATACCTTGATTTAGAGCCACCAGCAAGTCTTGATTTTGTAAGGCTACTAACTGCTGCCATAACTGAGTCAAAAAGCTAAATAAGCAAATAGCTAACAAGGCAATTTTAATCATCGACTTTAACAGCTCAGTCAAAACCTGTTTACCAAACATTCTTCCTAAACCCGAAAGAGGATTTAGCTTACTTAACTTAGGTGCGAGTAATTTTTTTGAGAAAATAAACCCACCAGGTAACACTCCCGTGATCCACATAGCGCAAAACGCGAGCAATAAAAACGGCACTAAAGTTGCCAGCATATCGAGTATTGCTTGAGCAATGGCATTTGGCATGAGTTTCGTATTATCGATAATACGATGATCCAGTTGCATACTTGTGCGCATCAAGCCAATAAATAGGTCATAAAATAAATTAGCGAAAAACAATAGCCCTGCCACACTCACCATCAATAAAATAGCCGTATTAAGTTCTTTAGAACGGGCTACCTGCCCATCTTCACGTGCTTTTTTGAGGCGCTTTTCACTGGGCTGTTCTGTTTTTTCTTGTGCACTGTTATCTGACATTCACCCTCCCATCGCCGTTTTAAATACGGTTAAAACATGGTAGGTCAATTTAGCAAATGCATTGCCTGTGTAACTAAGTGTCATAAATACACAAAAGAAACCCATTATTAAGGCCATCGGAAAGCCTAAAACAAAGATATTCAAAGAAGGAGCTGCGCGACTTGCTACGCCAAACGTTAGATTGACTAACATCATGGCAATCACGCCAGGTAGTGCAAGTAGTAGAGTAGAGGCTAATAACCAAGCAAATAAATTAACGACAGCCATAATGTCCAAGTTATAAATACTGCTGCCTATAGGCCAAACAGTAAAACTCTCGACCATAACGTGCAACGTAATTAAATGACCGTCAGCGGCAAAAAACAAAAGCGCAGCCATTATCCAGAATAACTGCCCTAATAATGCAACCTGATTACCACTGCCAGGGTCCATTACCAAAGCCATCGATAAACCCATTTGCATCGACAACACAAGACCAACCAGAGACATCACTTCAAACAACAACCGCAAGGCAAGCCCCATTAAGACACCAAAAATGATCTGCTCAACAGTCAGCACGACAGCATCTAACGAAAAAATATCAACCGCTGGAGCGAGTGGCAATTGCCCTGCCACTAAAAAGGCCAGCATCATAGCCACAGCGATTCGGGCGCGTGGAGTCACTGCGGGGTTTTCAAATACTGGCATTGCCCACAGCAAAGCCGAAAACCGAACAAATGGCCACCACATGGTGCCCATCCAGCTAACAATGTCGTTACTGGTTAAAGCAATTAAGGAGTTCAACCAAAAACCCCTGGGATCATAAACTTAAGGTCTTCAAACCACGTCAATAAGGTGCGCACTAACCAATGCCCTGCAAACACCACCATTAACAGTGTTAGCAACATACGAGGTAGAAAGGTTAACGTTTGCTCTTGAATAGAGGTGGCGCCTTGTATAACTGCCACCACAATACCCAAGATAAGCCCTGGTACTATCAGTACCAAAATCATCTCTATAATGGTATAGACTGCATCGGCAATCAGTTGCGTGGCCATCTCAGGACTCATATTGGCCCTCCGAATGTTGCAGCCAGCGTTCCTGCCACCATTGACCAACCATCAGCGAGTACGAACACCATCAGCTTAAATGGTAAGCTGATAATCAATGGGGATAACATCATCATACCCATCGACATCAATACGCTGGCAACCACTAAATCAATAATCAAGAAGGGAATAAAGAGCATAAAACCGATTTGAAAAGCGGTTGTCAGCTCACTAAGCACAAAAGCAGGCATAAGTACTTCAAATGGAATTTCATCCGCTTTTAAGTTGGTGGGCTCATTAGCAATTAAAAGCACTTGATGTAGCTCGCTTTCACGTGTTTGCTTAAGCATAAATGCACGTAGAGGCTGTTCAGCTCGAGCTAGTGCTTGCTCTAATCCCATCTCTTCTGCTTGAAAAGGCTTATACGCATTTTGATATATATCTTGCCAAACCGGACGCATAATAAGCATGGTGAGCATCAATGCAATACCAATTAAGACACGATTTGGGGGACTTTGCTGTAGCCCCATTGCTTGGCGCAAAATCGCGAGCACAACAATGATCCGAGTAAAGGAAGTCAGTACCATTAACAACGCTGGTATTAAACTCAACACCGTCATCATTAACAAAATTTGTAGCTTGACGTTATAGTCTTGCCCTTGCTCTGTGTCTTGCAACGAGAACAATGTTAATTCTTGCGCGTTTAACCAAGTTGGTAAAAGAAGGATAAGTAAACCAAACCCGACGTTGAATGCACTGCGTAAATTCATTACTTAACTATCCGCCTTTTCTTGCTCATCTTGGCTGATAAACTTAATGCCATATTGGCCATCAACCAGTACAACTTCAGCTTTCGCAAAGTATACACCGTTCACTTTCACATCCATCGGCTCACCTGCGGCTTTGTCTAAGCGTAAAACATCGCCGTGTTTGGCTTGTGATAACTCACCTAACGTTAATTCTGTGCTCGCGACTTCTAGCGTAATAGTTAACGGCACATCAGCAAATACAGACATATCATTCTCATTGCTTGGCTCAGCGCTTAAGTTGTCTAAGCCATCAAGCTCTAAACCTGCTAATGCATCATCAAGGTTGTCAGTCATAATTCATTTACTCTTTATTTGTGTTATCTGTAATTTGGAAAGTCAAACTGGCATCTTGTTGTACAATTTGACCTGTAAAGAAGGTTTTATTACCTAACTTGAAAGAAGCAGGCTCACTAAGTTGAATAGGCAATACCTCACCATTTAATGCCGCTTTTAACTGCCTTAACGTGACTTTTTTGCGCGCCATTTCAACATGTCCTCTCACTAAAAATTGGCTGCTTTTTTCCATATTTAATAAGTGTGTTTGTTGTTCGTCATGCTCGCTTTGCGGTTGACTAAAGAAAGCCACTGGCAACCAAATGAACCAGCTGATCACATCGTTATCAAGAATTAACCGTACTTTAAATGCAAGGTAATTGACCGCGCTCGGTAAGTTGTTAGTGCTACATGGCTCAGCGAGTAAGCATGCCCGCTCTTTAAAAATAAGCTCTTGAATACCCTGAACTTGTTTTTGTAATAACCGTGCACAAATGCGGCTTTCTGTGCGTGTTAACTCTGCTGGCGGCTCTTCTGCTACAGCCTTATTAGCTTGGCTTAAATCACCACCTAGGCATAAATCAGCCATTCTGTGAGCACTTGTGTAATCCAATGCGATATAAGCATCAGCGTCTATTGGCTCAAAAACAGAACTTTTAAAGAAAACGCGTTTCGCTTCAGCTAGCCAGCTTTGCAAGGTGCTGTGTGAACATAAGTTAATATCAACAGCAAACTGACTATCATTAAATAGCTGTCCTAACTCAAACTCGATGGCTTTATGCAAACTAAACTCACCCGCTCGCTGATGGGCAATTTCGTATTGACGTTGTTGCTGTGTGATCGCATACGGCCTAAACTCTTTACCTTGTTCAGCCTTGAAGAGCTTTATTTTTGGCTTAACAAATTGCTTCATAAAATTTTCCAATATCCAAAAGTGTGGCTATAAAGTCGTTGTGTAATTAGCCTGCTTTTGTAACTCAGCAACTAACTCTATACGCCTTAATTCATCTTTCTTTTGCCATTCAATACCAACAAAGTTCAGTTTTTCTGTAACGGGATACGTATAACGAATTGTGCCAATAAAAGCATTACTATCATTAAATGCTACACGGACCTTGCCCGGTAACTTATGCTCATTTGGCACCAACATTCCAGCCCCACCTACGCTAATATCTTTAACCACAGCACGGCATATAAAGTAGTTAAACAACCATGAATGATGCAGCTTAACGGCAATGCCACCTTGTTGCATTGCCGCAGGAAGTTGAGTATCTTGCTCACAAAGCGGCCAGCGAGGGTGAGTTCGTTTCGACTCTTCTGACTTATTCATATAACTCCTGCGAGCGTAATACTGGCTGATTTGCTGTTGCAGCACTAGCGGCCTTTTTAACAGGATTATTGATGTTATCCTCAGCGAATAACGCCTCTAACTCTGATTCTGCCTTTTTGGTCAGAATCAGGATCTCGACACGTCTATTTTCACTCGCAAATCTATCTTTTTGATTAATCGGTCTATTAGAAGAAAAAGCATTAACTTGCATAACTTGGTTTGTTGGCATCCCACCTGCTGCCATGATTTTTCTTGCTTGAAATGCACGTGCACCTGATAAGTCCCAGTTATTCGACTGAGTTCCTTTGAATGCACTGGCATCACTGTGACCCGAAATAATGATTTTGTTTTCAATACTTCTGAACAGGCCACCTAAGTGTAAAAATAAGTCTTCAAAAAATGGCGACATGGTTTGCTCTGAACGCGCAAACATTTGATGATTTTTGTCATCTTGAATAATTACTCTGAGCCCAGAACTAACTTTCTCAACCTGCAGATTGTTCTGTAATAGCTCTTCTTTGGCTAAATCTTGAAAGCTACTTAGTAATAAACTCAGCTCACTTGATGCTGCAAATTCACTGTCAATCACTGAATTAAGCTTATCGCCTTTACCCGCTAAAGGCGCATGATCGCCTTTAGGTACTTTTAAATATTCACTCATGCCTGGGCGAGGATTATCAGGTGGCAAGCGATTTGATGCTTTATGATCAACAACGGAAGGTGACCCCCCTAAATCGACAGGAAAAGGGCTATTGCCTGGTTCAAATAATGCGGGGCTACCATCAAAGATTGAATGTGTACGCATATAATGAGCAATATCTTTTCGCTCTTGCTCATTGGTAATAGCCATGATCCATAGCACCATGAAGAACGCCATCATCGCTAATGTGAAATCAGCAAAGGCGACTTTCCAAGCACCACCATGCTTGCCACTCTTTGCTGAGCGGCGACCACGTTTAATAATTACTGGGTTAGAATTATTCATTTAAGCTGCTCGGTTATTGATCCACTGTTCCATCGTGGTAAAAGAAGGTTTACTTTCTTGTGTTATCAGTTTTCGACCAGAGTCAGTCGCCACAATAGCTACATGGCCTTTTGCGTGGGCAACCAACATAGCTCGAACACACTCAAGCATAGTCATTTGTTTCTTTACATACTGCTGCATAGCCGATGACAGAGGTGCTAATAGGCAGTAACAACCAAAAATACCAACAAAGGTTCCCACCAGTGCTGCCGCAACGTGATAGCCAATTTCGCTCAATGGTCCATCTAAGTGCTGCATCGTGATAATAATGCCACCTACCGCAGCTAAAATACCGAAACCGGGCATTGCTTCGGCAATGTCGCCTAACGCATTTGACGGCTTCATTTTTTGCTCTTCAATGGAAAAGATCTCTTGCTCTAACATAGCATCGAAATCATGTGGGCTAATTTTTCCCATGCTGTATAAGCGTAGGTTGTCACAAATAAATGTTACTAACTCAGGAAAGGCTGTGACCTGTGGGTAGGCTAAAAAAATTGAGCTAGTATCAGGGTTTTCTACGTGATCATCTAACTCTTTAATCCCTTTTAGGCGAGCCAGTTCAAGTAAGGTGTATACCACCATGAGCAAGTCATGATACAAGTCTTTGTTATTTTGATTTTTATTGCCAAAGAATTGATATTTTAACTGACTTAACATTTCAGTTAAAACATGACGTGAATTACCAACAATAAGTGCTCCTAAGCCCGCACCAAAAATGATTACAAACTCTGCAGGCTGCCACATACTCGCTAAGTTACCACCAGCAATAGCAAAGCCACCTAGTACGGCGGCCAGCACAACGACTAAACCTAATATTCTTTGCATAATTGTTTTCCCGGTTGGTTATTCACTTTGTTGAAGTTTTCTTGTTAAAGATTCTATTGCCAATTTATGTAGTTGGCAGACCCGTGCTTCGGTTAAATCAAGGGCAAGGGCTATTTCTTTCATGTTCATTTCATGGCTGTAGTAAAGATGCAGTAACAACTTGTTTCTTTCTGGTAGGCTGGCGAGTGCTTTTTGTAGCATTAAAGCCGTTTCTGTATGTGATAACTGGCTGCCTGCATCAGTAAACGAATCATCGTGACCGAGCAATGCTTCAAGGCTATCAATTGCTTCAGCTTGACTTGCATAATGCAGTTTCAACAGCTGGTCTAAATCAATATCCAATGCTTGGCATAGCTCACTATCACTTGGCTCTCTGCCTAGTTGCTTCAATAACTTGCGCGAAGCATCACGCAATTGATGCGACTGTTGTCTTAGTTGTCGTCCTCGCCAATCTATTCGACGAAACTCATCTAGCATCGCGCCCCGAATACGCTTAAAAGCAAATGCCGAAAATTGTTCGTCGACATTTCGACCATAACGACGAATTGACGAAAGCAGTGCCACTAAACCTATTTGCTGAATATCGTCCATGTCGACAACAACACCCAATTGCGTTCGCATGTGGGAAGCTGCACGCTTCACTAAGTATGCATACCGTTCCAGTAGTTCCCCCTCGGTATGTGTACTCATTAAACCTGCTTGCTGCTCATCCGAAGATGGCCATTGTTGTTCAACTAACATACGCGTTCTCTACTGAATGAAAACATTGGTTATTAATACATCAGCCAATTCAAGCGATGACTTATTAGCCAACACCTTATTAAACTGACTAAGTAGGTCTGTTTGAACTTTCTCTACATCAGTAAATGTGCTCCGCACAGTAGCGTGCTCCATATTCGCAAAGTTTTTTACAAGCACATTGCGTAGTACTGGCATAAAGGTTTCTGCATCTGTTTCGTTTTGTAAGGTTGGTGCAAAACCAAGGCTTAAATCGAGCACTAAATAGCGAGCATATTCATCGTCAGCAACACTGATAATAAAGCGATCCATTGCCATATATTTAACGTCTGGTTTATCAACAGAGGCCACTGGGGCTTGCTCTGTTTTTGATTCTTGAAAATAGCTTGCACCAAAAAAACCAAGTGCTAATAATCCGACAGCAAGTACTGCTAATTGTATTTTTTTCAAAGTTCCACTCCCATTTCTATATCAGTCTATTCAACCAATCTTGTTGCTGCGCTTGCCTAGGCTCAACGGAGGTAGGCAAATCATTTAACTGATTAGCTGCAATATCTTGCTCTTGTGTAAATTCGTGTGTTTGTTTGTGCTGTTGATGTCTATCGCTAATATCAACATCAACAGTACTTTGCTCGGCATGAGTGAGTGATTGGCGAAGTTGCTCAAGCGTTTGTTGCATGGCTTCACGTATTTGTGGATTACTCGCAACAATGTGTACTGTGGTTTTTTCTCCCTCAACACTAATACTTATGTCAATACTGCCTAACTGGGGAGGATCAAGGCGGATTTGCGCGCGTTGAACCTGTTGGCCTATTTGCAACTGCACCTTGTCATGCAGCACATTCAGTAAGCGTTGGCCCCATTCACTACTATTTGTCGATAACGACTCAGTTCGCCACTGCTGCACCTGTGTGGCTTGCTCTGAACTAGCAGCAGAAGAAAAAGAAAATGAACGACTTAATTCTGTCGTCGCAAAATTGGGCTGCTCAAGCGCTGTCTTAACCTTAGTGGGCTGTGTAGGGCTTGTTTCCACCATTAAAGCCGGTCCTACTCTAGTTTCACTTGAGCGCAACGTTTCCAACTCAGCCACCGGGGGCATGTGCGGTTGTTGGCTGCTAAGTGGGTATTCTTTACTCGGCGATGCAATAGCCGTATTCAAACTTGATGCATTAAATAAAGGTACTTGCTTTTTAGTTAACTCAACAGTTTCATTGTTTAATAATTGATTAGCTGCCGGTATAGCTTGAGCGCTATTAGGGCTAGGCTGTAATAACTCTTTAGCGTTCGAAGCACTCGTTACTTGTAACTGTTCCTGCTCTGTAGCATTTGCTATCGACTGAGTAGATAAACCACCAAGCAAGGTTTTCGAGGCTGATTCACCCTGTGTAGTAGGGCTTTGCTCATTCACGCGTATTTTTTCTGATATAGCTTCATTTTCAGCAGCAGTCTGCATAGCTAAAGTAAGGCTATCCTGCACAGGAAGCGAGCCCAAAGCTTGTGGTTCTGTAACTCCCTGAGAAGCGGGTTGAATAGGCAGGGCTGAATCAACTTGCTCCATATTGATTTGTTCTTGAACTGTCGCTTCAGCACCTTGTTGCAGCGATGTTTCAGATAATGCAGTTATACCTGGCGCTAACATGCTTGACTCATTTTCAGCTTTAAACTGTGTATATACACCTGAGCGCCATTGAGACGGTAGCTCAAATGGCTTTTCTGTCTCTACTTGCTCAAGCTCAGAGCGAAGCTCACTAGTAGATTGCGCGTGTTCTTCATGTTCGGTTAAATCGAATTGGCTTGTTTCAGGGTCAGTAAAGTTTGCTTGCACCTTTTCAGCACCGGCTCTATTCCCTGAAACATGTGGGTGTATGATTAATTCTTTCATTAACGCGCACCATCAGTAAATTGTTTGTATGCAATAATGCCGTCGCGATCTTTTTGATGTTGCTGCATACGTGTTTGTAATTCGTTTTTTTGCGCATTAATTAATGCTAGAAAGTGTGAATATTCACCTTTCAACTCACTCACTCTAGACTGCCAACTTGGATACCAAGGTGCTAACTTCGCCTCATTAAGGATCTGCATTAATTGCTGATCAAAATGACGAATATGTTGCCACTGCTGCTCTTCTATCGCTTTCGCCATAGCTTGCAATAGGGTTTGAATTTTCTGGTCTGTTTGCTGTTTATTCATCATGATCATTTCAATTAAAGCGAGCAGCCGTAAACAATTCAGAGCTGCATTAACACCAGCTTAACGAGCAAAAAGCATTCCAAAACGCAAGGTATTGATATATAAAGGAAAAATTAATTTACAAAATGCTGAACGGAAGTTTAATTTCCGCTTATAGGAAAGGTAGGAAGTAAAGAGGAACTTAAGCGTTTGTTGAGTTACAAAAAAAGCCAGCTAAAAGTGCTGGCTTTGGATTCAGAACAAATAACATTACTTATAAATAAGGTGTGATTAAGCAGCTTGAGAGCCTAATCCTGCCCAGCCCTGCTGTAGGTTTTGCATAACTTCACGTACAGATGACAATGCAGATAAATCATTTTGAAGACTTGCAGTCATTAAAGCACCACCACAGTACTCATAAAGCTGCTGCATATTAACAACGACTTCGCCGCCTTTTTCTGTATCTAAAGAGGCATCTAAACCACCAAGAATACGCATCATTTTTTCGATGCCCTGAGCTTTTTTATCAAAACGCTTTTGCTGTATATGACCAGCTACCCGCTCAAGTTCATCTAAAAACCCATCGAATAACATTAAAACTAACTTATGAATATCAGCGCCAGCCGCACGGCTTTCTACTGAAGTATTTTTATAAGCTGAAAAGCCATCATTTAAATCATACATAATTAATCCCCTTAAAATTGTCCCATTGATGACTCTAATTTAGAAATCGTTATTTGCATTTGCGTAAATTGTGATAAGTAGCGGTTGTAAACCTGCTCCATAGAATATTCATGGCGCTGTTGTTTATCTGTCACTAGGTTTAAACTCGCTTGCAGAGTATTTTTCTTATCATTAATTAAGCCATAGCTTTTTGTGTATGGCTCAACACGCTGCTCGAGTTTCGCCATCAAACCATCAGCACCTGTTAACATGTGTGTTAGTTGCTCAGGTTGAGTGGCAATTGCATCTTCTAACTTACCTTTATCAATAGATAGCTTGCCATAACGGTCAAATTCAATACCAATGGAAAATAAGGTTTTCCCTGCAAATTCACCTTGAAAGTCATTGCGTAATGAACGCCCTATTCCCGATGCCATAACATCTCTTTTTAATGCATCGTTATCGTTTATTGAGCTTAATAATGTATTGAATTTATCAACAAATTGCTGAATATTCTCAACGCTTTTCTCATTATCTTGTGCAACAGACACTTTAATGGGTGTCTCTCCAGCCTGCTGGGCTTGAGTAAGGTTAATACTCACACCATCAATAACATTATCTAGTTGGTTACTGGTTGAGGTCACCGTAATATTTGAATTTGCACCTAGCTTTACAATAGCATCTTGCGCACTGGTTAGTTCTTGCTGTGATGCAATGGCATTACTAATATTTGCACCATTTGCGTCTGCACCGGGTGTAAATGTTGTTGATACAGTATTTGCAACACCAGACTCTTCACTGGTCAGCACTAAAAATGTTTCACTCCCTGAGCGCATCAACGTCGCTTTTACGCCACTATTGTCAGCATGATTGTTGATTGCACTGGCCAAGTCAGTAAGCGTTGCCCCCGCAGGCAAACCCGCTAAGTCAACAGAAAAGCTGTCCGTGCCAAGGCTAACAGCCAATTCGCCATCGGTCGATAAGGGTTGGCTTGGATCAAAACTTAATGCTATCTGGTGTGCTTGTGCTAACTGCTCAACAAAAATATCGTAGTCACCGCTGACTGCATCAGCTGAGGCTGTCACATTCATATTTGTTTCGCTACTAACAGACGCTGTATTAGTAAGCAAACCTGTATCAGGGTCTTGGTAATCTTCTAATGCATCAAAAAAATCTGATAAATCATTCTTAAGCTGAGTAAATGCTTTAATTTGATTATTATATTTTGCATATTGCGTAGATAAAATCTGATCTTTTGCTTGTCGCTCAATTTGCGTGTATTGACTCGCTAAATTAGCGGGATCAATGCTTAGCGCTGATGTCATATTGGCTCTCCAATTAACGATAACGAAAGCACTTTACAAAAAAGCGCTTTCGTTATTGCAAAGCACCGCTTAATTGGCGGTGCTTATTATAATGATTAGATTAACGTAATAGTGAACCAATCATTTGTGTTGTGCTGTTTGCTGTACTTAGTACTGAAATACCAGAATTCATAAGTAGCTGTTGCTTAGTCATGTTTGACGTTTCTTGTGCAAAATCAGCATCCATTAATTGACCCGCAGAAGCTTGCGTGTTCTCTTTCATGTTTGTAACGTTGTTCATTGTGTGCTCAAGGCGGTTCATTGTTGCACCTAAACCAGAACGCGCTGTACCAATCTCATCAATGATAGTGTCAACAAATGCGATTTGAGCTTGAGCTGTTGCAACATCAGTAAACGCTGCTGCGTTACCAATTGCAGTAGTTACGTTGCCAAGCTCAGTTGAGATATCCACACCGAGTGTTTCTGCTGCACTTGCACCTACTTGGAAATCAACTTGACCAGCACCAAATTTACCCGCTGCATCAAGTAGTGTTGTACCGTCACCAAACGACGTGTTATCCATGATGTTAGTTAGCTCTGCTGCAAGAGCTGTGTACTCTGCACTTTGTGCTGTCCACTCACCTGCACCATTTGTGTCACTTGCACCTTGCGTTGCAAGTTCTTTCATGCGGTATGCAATATTGGTCATTTCTTCAAACGCGCCTTCAGCTGTTTGCATCATAGACATTGCATTGTTACCGTTATAAAGACCAGCTTCTTGACCACGAACCTGTGCATTAAGACGTGTTGCGATTTGCAGACCCGCAGCATCATCTTTTGCTGAGTTAATTTTAAAACCAGAACCTAAACGCTCAAGTGCAACAGAAAGATCGTTGTTGCTGCGGTTAAGTTGGTTTTGAATAGAAAGTGACGCCATGTTTGATTGAATTGATAAAGCCATTTTTAAATTCTCCTGTGAATTCTATTTATTTAACTTTCATTTATTAAGAGCGACCACCTATTGTAAAAACTAAAATTTTTTTTCTATTTTTTTCATTTATTTTTAAATCTGTTCAAAACCGCCTGTTATTAAAAACGCAACAGCGTGCTTCAAGGCACGCTGTACGAATTTAAAAACTAATTTATCTTTTAAGCTAAAGCGTATTTCACCATGCTACGGGTCATGTTTGCTTGTGCTGTTATCACAGCAATGTTATCAACATTTGGCGTAAGCATTTTTGATTTTAATGATTGGCTAAGTTGCGTCATTTGCTCACCAGAGACATCTGCACTTTTTTCTATTTGCTGTAATTGGGCTGTAAGCTCACGGTGCTGGGCTTGGATTTGTAATAAATTGGCCTTTAGCTGACGCTGAGCACGATTTATAAAATCTAAATGTGCGCTAACATCTTGCTGTTTTTTTACCGACTCTTCTAGTTGATCAAGCGGACTGGCGAGCTCTGAAAGTTGAAGTGAAATAGGGTTACCCGCTGCCACCCGTACTCCCTGGCCGGTAATGACCCAATTTTCTTTAAGTGCATCACTGTGCTCAGGGGATGTAGTGAACAGTAAACGGTTATCGCGGTTAACCTCAACATTTATTTGCTGCTTGGCGAATGCTTCAGCAATCGTATTCAAGTTTTCAGCTTCACTTTGATTAGCCGGTAGCTGTAAATGTACAGCTTTACCGCTTCGTCCTAGCAGCAAATGAATACTTTCATCGTGCGGACGTTGTGATATCAAATCGACTTTACTATTTAACTGGCGCACAACTTGAGCATTTGGCTGCTGCACTTTAAGTTGCGAATTTAGACCTGAACTTTGTGCGCTTGCTTGTTGCTGCAGTTGAGTAATTTGCTGCGTCATACTGTGGCTTTGTAAAGCAGAAACCGGTGCACTACTAGGCATTGATTTTAACTGTTGCGCGAGTTTTTCAAGACCTGAATATAACTGTTTTATGGTCATTTCACGATGTTCAACTTGCGCCATAGCTTGGCTCAACTGGCCCTTTTTAGCCCATCGAGATAATACGGCAACTTGGCCTTGTTCAGGAGCTGTATGTTTAGCTGATTGCTTTACATCACTCGCCGACACCGGGCTCTGCTGCTCAACAACAGATGCTTTGCTCGACTTAACTGATTCAATCTGCGTTGGCTTCTCGCTACCTTGAACAAGCATGATTAATTATTCCTTAAACAATAACTACTTAATATATGAAAACAATGATAGCTGTGTAACATTTGCATACACTTGCATCGAAGACTCATAAGCGGCCATTGATTCGTTCATGCGAATATAGGCTTCAGGGTAGTCAACTGCACTAATATCATCACGCAGGTTAGTCGTAAACGTATTGATGTCTTGGTTGCTGGTTGCCAACGAATCCATTGATGCCATCGTGCCACCGATCACTGTTATTTCGCCGGTAATATGCCCTAAATAATCAGATAAATTATTAATCATGGTGCGCGATTCATTACCAACACCCGCAGCAGGTGGGTTGTCAATTAAATCCAAATAATCTTTCATAGCGTTTAAAAAATCAGCATTAGGGTCTAAATCACTACCGATAATATTTGTTAATACGTTAGAGTCTGGTGACACTGCCACTTCGCGAATACGTTCATCACCGTTATAAATGTAATCTCCCGCTGCATCTTGAATAAAAGGCTTATTATTGGTTTCGCTACCAGAAAATAAATAACGCCCTTCGCCATCCTGAGCATTCATTAAATCGAGCATTCCTTGAAAAATCACCCGCATTTCTTGTCCAAGTGCTTTTAATTGCTCAGTGCCCATTGAACCATCTGCTGCAGTCGTAATGAGCTCTTGTAATGAGTAGCTCTGATTTACAATGCCTGTTAGCTGTACTTCTTGCTGACCTAAAGCGTAATTGACTGCATCCATGTTGCTTTGATATTGCGATAAAGACTCGATTTCACTCTCAAGCTTTAGCAGCATTACGGCTCCTAAAGGGTCATCCGATGGTTTCGAAATACGCTCATTGGTCGACAATTGAACCGATGCTTTATTAAATTCTGCAGTGTTATGTTGGATATTTTTAATTGAATTAAGATGAAATTGGTGACTACTAATACGCATGACTCACTCCTAAAACATGGTTAGTAAAGTATTGAATACTTGATCAGCCGTAGTAATCACTTTGGCATTAGCGCTGTACATTTGTTGAAAATGCAGCAAATTAGCAGCTTCTTCATCTAAATTAACGCCGCTTCGGCTATCTCGAGCAAGTACCGCATTGCTATTTAACACTTCAGAGGTTGTCGCACTGTTTTGATTTTGTTTACTTGCAATTCCCAAATCCCCAACCAACACAGAGAAATCATCATCATTACTTTGAATTGCCGCAATAATATTGGCGACATTGGCATTATCGCCACGCCCGCCTGCTGCAACCCAATTTCCTCCTGCGTCAAACTCCCCCCCTATTAACGCTATTTTTTCTGGGGTAATTGCAGGATTAATGTCGATTGACGATAGAGGATTTGCAACGTTGTAAGTAAATAAAGGAATACCAGCATCACCATTTAAGTCAAATCCTTCAGATAAAGCAGTATTCACATCATCGGCAAAGTCCTTGACCAAATCACTTAGCTTTTCAAGTGTTGGTTGAATAACCTGTGAGTCAGCACTAATTAAGCCACCAAACTTACCACCGACTTGGTCATTAAGTGTAAATGATTGCCCCTTTAATGACGTGCTAACCTCAGTTCCCGCAACTGACACTGTTGCAGCAGAAGTCCCAATAACTAAAGGCGCGCCACTTAGGGTACTAATATCAAGGCTGCCATCATCACGTTCAGTGATGGCAATGCCTATCTGCGATGATAGTTCTGTTATTAATTGTTCGCGCTTGTCTTTGAGTTCTGCGGTAGGCTGCTTGTTTGCTATAGCTTGCACTATACTCTGATTCACGTCCGCGATCTGATGAGCTGTTGAACTTGTGTTACTTGCTAGGTTCGTCATCTCTAGGCTCAACTTATCTATTTGTGCCGAAAGCGCACCATTCATTTGTGCTAAATCTTGTATCAATCCTTCCGATGAAGAAATAATTTGCTGTCTATATGCGTTTGAATCAGGGCTACTTGCCGCAGCATTAAAGGCATTTGTTATCTGTCCAACAGCATCATTAAAATTTAACGAGTCTGTACCAACAATTTCTTCTACATAACCTAAATATGTTTGCTTGCTTTGATAATAAGACAAGTCAGACTGCGTGCGCCAAATATCATCATTTAAAAATGCATCGACAATACGATCGACTGAATTAACATAAACACCGCCTAACGGCGAGTTGCTCGTAGCAAAACTTGCAGCTTGACGTGAGTAGCCATCAACCGCTGCATTTGCAACATTTTGACCTGCAACCGTCATAGCGACATTAGCCGCATTTAAGCCACTCATGGCGTTACTTATCATTGACATAGCAATTACCTAATCGGAATAATATTAAGTGATTGAGCGAATGCAGGGCCACTTAAACGCTCAACAGGCGCAGGCGCTGCCTCAATTTCATTCACCTCTTTACTATGTTCAGCGACAACCTGTGCCATTTCCTTAAATTTATTTTCAACCGGTGTAAACTTTTCGCTAAATTGACGGACAATAGCCTCAGCTAAACCTAACTGGTTATTTGCAGCTAGCTCCTGAGCTGTTTGGGCATCATACATATCACGAAATTGCTGTTGCTCTTTACTTGCAAAAAAGCCATTTTGTGATGACACGGCCTCGGTTGCTGCATGCATGTTTTTCAATACTAACTGTAAGAAAATAGCTTCAAATTGCTCCGCGGCCTTTTGAACTCCTTCCTCTTGCGTATTATTAGCTATAAGCTGCTGAACTTGACCAGGATCGATAGCAAGCGATTGTAAGGTATTAAAATCCGGCTTGGTTAACTCAATAGTCACTATATTGACCCCTTATTAAATCACGAGTAGTTCAGCTTCTAAGGCGCCAGCCTTATCGAGCGCAATTAGAATTGACATTAACTCACTCGGTGTAGCACCAAGCGCATTAATTGCTTTTACAATTTCATCCAGCGAAGTCCCTGCCGGCATCAGTAACATGCCATTGTGTTGCTCCTGCACATCGATATTACTCGATTGCAATGGCATCGTTCTGCCATTCGAAAATGCGTTAGGCTGTGAAGCCCCTTCCATTTCAGTAATCGTAATGGTCAAGTTGCCATGACTTACCGCAGCTTGATTCACTTTTACCAACTCGTTCATCACGACCGTACCAGTACGACTATTAAAAATAACACGAGGCTGTTTAGAGCCCTGTTCAACACGAATATCTTGAAGCATTGACATAAAAGTGTTGCGGCTATCAGGGTCGATTGGCGCACTGACTTTTAAACGCCCCCAGTTTTCAGCACTTGCAACCGATGGCCCAAAAACTTTATTGATCGCTTTAACAATGTTTCGAGCGGTTTGGTAATTGGGTTCTTTTAAATTCAAAATGACATCAGGTTGCAACTTGAACATATCAGCCGTGTTACGTTCAATAATCGCACCGTCAGGAATAATCCCCGACGTGGGTACGTTTACTGTGACAGATGAACCATTACGGCCACTGGCATTAGTACCACCTACAACAAGATTACCTTGTGCCAGCGCATACACTTTGCCATCAATGCCCTTTAAAGGAGTAAGCATTAAACTTCCCCCATGAAGGCTTTTGGCATCACCTAAAGAGTTGACCGTTACATCAATTGCTTGGCCAGGGTTGGCCATAGGAGGAAGTGTTGCATGCACAGCAACCGCAGCAATATTCTTTGATTTCGGCAGACGGCTTTCATCCATTGTTACGCCGAACTGTTTAAGCATATTATTCAAAGATTGCGCAGAAAACTTTACTTGTGCCTTATCGCCTGAACCAGCTAGACCAACCACTAAGCCGTAACCTACAAGCTGATTGTCTCTTACTCCTAAGACATCAACCAGCTCAAGAAGCTGGCGTGAAGACGGCTCTGCTTGCACTGGCGTAAAGCAACTACTAAGAACAAGCAATAGTAAAAGTATCTGTTTCATATCTACGCTCTAAAATGGGTTTAAATAACGGCTAAATAAAGAAGTAAACCAACCTGGGCTTGATGCATCGGCTAGTGTGCCGCTACCTGTATAGCTAATTTGTGCTTCGGCAACTCTTAATGATGAAATGCGGTTAGCTACGTCAATATCATCTGGGCGAACGAGGCCTTCCATTTCAATGTATTCATCACCTTGATTTAGCTGAATTTGTTTGCGTCCTTTAATCACTAATGTGCCATTTGACAGCACATGAATAACGCGCACTGTGATTGCACCGCTTAAAAAGTTTTGCTGACTTGCGCTACTACCACCATCAAATTCAGTACTTGAACCAATTCCTAAATTAAAATCAGCGACATTCAAGTTACCCGCAAAAGGCACCGACACATCAACATCAGTATTTTTTTCTAAGTTACTATCAGCACTTTTGCTCGACTGTGTACGCTCATTTAAAACAACCGTTAAAATGTCACCCACTCGATAAGCACGTTTATCGGAATACAGAGAAAACATATAGCTGTCACTGTAAAGGCTACCGTTTTCATAATTTAAGCCTACTTGATACGCATCTTTAGCGACTTCATAGTCTTCGCGTGCTCTAGATTGTTTTTGAATCGGGCACTTGGGTTCACCATGAACAACTTTACATTGCACATATTGTTCATGATCGGTAGTGCTGCATCCTGCTAGCAGCATAACCAATAAAACAGTAGCACTTAACTTAATCATAGCAATCACACATTCTGATTAATGAAACGCAACATTTCGTCAGCTGCAGATACGACCTTAGCGTTCATTTCGTACGCGCGCTGTACCGCAATCATACTTACCATTTCATCAACAACACTGACATTCGAACCTTCAATGGTAAATTGCTGTAATTCACCAAATGCTTCTTCACCTGGCACACCTTCAATAGCTTCACCTGAGGCTGCTGTTTCACGGTAAAGGTTACCGCCTAAGCTCTCTAAACCAGCAGGGTTCGCAAAATTAACCGTTAGTAACTGACCCAACTCAATTGGCTCAACGCCATTATCAACAACCGCACTCACTGTACCATCGCGACCGATGGTGACTTTAGTTGTCCCCTCTGGTAGGGCGATATTTTGCGCAAGCGGTAAGCCGTTACCATTCACCAATAAAGATTCTGAATTTAATTGGAATTGACCATTACGTGTGTAAAGTAACTCACCATCAGGGCTTTCAATTTGAAAAAAGCCTTGACCTGCAATCGCAACATCTAATTGATTGCTACTTGTCTCAAAGCTTCCTTCAGTAAATTGCTTTTGCGTACCATTAATACGCACCCCTGTTCCCACCTGAATACCCGACGGTAACTGATTCAAGTCATCTGCTTGTGCGCCTGGTTGCTTCTGTACTTGGTAGAATAGATCTTCAAATACGGCACGGTCTTTTTTGAAACCGGCCGTGCTCACATTCGCTAAGTTGTTTGAAATTGTGGTCATACGCAAATCTTGCGCTGCTAACCCTGTTTTACTTACCCATAATGCTGAATTCATTATTCACTCCACATCCTAACCGCGACCGCTAACCAGCTTATTGCCACTGTTTGCCAGTTCATCAGCTGCTTTCATCATGTTGATATTCATTTCAAATTGGCGGCTGATATTCATTGTTTTAATCATTTCTTGAACCGCATTCACATTCGACCCTTCCAGTACACCTGTACGCAAACGAATAGCTTCGTCCATGTCTAGCGGCTCAAGGTTCTCAGCACGAAATAAACCATCACGCCCTTTAACCATCACCGCACCTTCATCACCGGTACTAGCAAGTTTAATTTGTGCTTCTTCAGCGATAACACCACCACCGAGCGGAACCACATTAATGATACCGTCAGGGGCAATTTCCAACTCTGCAAAATCCCCTAGCTGAATATCACCGATATTGCTTTGCACACGGCGATTATTTACGGTTAAGAAACCATCCGCATCAATTTCAAGGTTACCAGAGCGCGTATAAGCAGGTTCGCCATTGTCATCAATCACTTCTAAAAAACCACCATCGCTAAGAGCAACATCCAGTTTTCTGCCAGTGTCCATCATAGGACCCGCTGATAAATCGGTAGTGACAGGCAACATTTGTGCGTGATAACGAGTGCGAAACCCACTGCCTGTAACTTGCATTGATTGCGCTTGCTCTAAATCAGCCTTAAAACCTGCAGTGCTTACATTGGCTAAGTTATTGGCTGTTACTTTTAAGGCTGTATTGTTTAGTTCAGCCCCTGAGACAGCGGTATAAATTAACTTTTCCATAAGATGAAACCTTAAGTATTACTAAATAAAATTTGCATCATTTCATCAGCACTGCTGATGGTTTTCGCATTTGCTTGGTAGTTCTGTTGGAACGACATTAAGCCGACTAACTGCTCACTGATATCAACATTAGAGCCGACATACGCACCTGCGATTAATCCGCCAACTGTGCCGCTGTCTGGCTCACTGTATGAGGCACCACCAGAGTCACGGGTTTCATACCAAACCGTATTATCACCCGCTTCTAAACCATTTGTGTTTGCAAACGAAGCAAGTACAACCTGCCCTTGAAGCTTAGATTCTCCGTTAGTGAATGTGGCGAAAATTTTGCCATCTTCTTCGACTGATAAACCTGAGAAAGTGCCTGCTGAATAGCCACTAGCATCATTTTCAAGAATATTAAAATTAGTACCAAACTGCGTTGTTTTTGCCATATCCAGCGTTAAAGACATTGGCGCAGCACCGCCCCCAACAGGGAAAGACATGGTAATTTCACGTTGATTGTAAGGGTCAAGTACGTTGTCATCTTCTTGTGCTGGCGGCGCAGGAGGCGTAAAGCCAGGATCAAGCGGTTGCATTTGACCGTCGGCATCAAAGGTAATATTAACAACACCTGCTGTGACAACATTGCCATCAACAACAACATCCTGAGTATCAGTCACAGCCCCTGCGGGGGTACCAAGTGCACTTGCTGGTAGTGGTGAACCATCCATAAAGTACATTACTTGCCATTGGTTATCAGCTGTGTGATTGAAGTATTGAGTCAATACATGGCTGTTACCTTGCGAATCGAATACTTCTGTTAGCTGCGAAAAGTTATACTGTGTGCCATCGGTAGGATCAAAGTTATTCGGTGCTACAGGATAAGAAATAATGTCGCTGGCAGAGCTTAAGTTGCCATGAAAATCGATTGCATCAGTTGCGACAGCTGGGATGTTCGCGCCTTGTACTTTAAGATCCGTTAACACACCTGGGATGATCTCAGCTTCGCCAGCCGCATCAGCATCACTCACGCCATAACCTTGCAGCTTTGCCCCATTTGCATTAACAATATTAAGCTCATTATCTAGGGTAAATTGCCCTGCTTGCGTATAAGCAATACGGTTACCTTCAGAGATAGCAAAGAAACCTTGACCATCAATTGCAATATCAAGTGCGTTACCTGTTCTAACAATATCACCACCGGTTACAAAGTCTTCTTTGATATCTGAAACACGTACACCACCACGACTACCACCATTGTAAACCGCGGCAAATTCTGTATTACCTGTTTTATAACCAGAAGTTGATGAGTTAGCGATATTATTACTTGTTACTTCTAACCCTGTTTGAGTGCTTTTAAGGCCGCTTAAACCTATATTAAACATAGACATAATTATTCCTCTTCAGTCTAAGCAACTTGATTAATATCGGTTAAGGCAAAATTACCTAAGCCATCAACTTGCAATAAAATATCGTCGCTGCTGCTACCCACAGAAACGCGTTCTACTTCACCATTTAGCCAAGGTGTTAGGCGTTGTGAAACACCATTGGTAGTCGAAAAAGCATTAATCGAATAGCCACCCGCATCTTGTTCATCAAATTCGAAATTCAAAGAACCCACACCACTGTATGCCAACTGTTTTTCTTCAACTAACTGGCCATTACTGTCATAAAGTTGCACAGTGACTGAATCAGCAGGTGTTGATAAGTTAACAAGACCCGACACTTTGCCCTCTTTTTCTAAAGCCACCACATCCGCTGGCACTGTCACTGTTTCACCAACTAAGTTGGTCGCTTCAAGGACTAACATGCTGCTACTGTTATCTAAACTCGCACTGGTGTTATTTTTTATACTTTGTAATGATTCAACATTTGAGAATTCAGCTAGTTGGCTAACATATTCGGTTCCGTCCATAGGTTGTAACGGGTTCTGATTACTGATCTGTGCCACTAGCAACTCTAAAAACATGGTCGACATTTCTTCTGCCGAGTTAACATTCCCTGAAATACTTGAGCTTACATTGGCAGCATTATTATTGCTATGTGTGGTATTTGCGATATCCATGGTGCTACTGTCCTAATTTAAGAATGCTTTGCTGCATGCTGTTAACACGCGACATAACATCAACGGATGTTTGATAACTACGACTTGCTGACATCATGTCTGCCATTTCTTCAAGTACATTGACGTTTGAATAGAAGACATAGCCATCATCATTGGCAAGTGGGTTGTTAGGCTCATAACGTTGCTCAACAGTACGATTAGACTCTGTCACACCCATGGTATTAACAGCAGCCGCAACATTTTGCTGATCAAAAGAGTCTTTATACATGGCAGAAAAAACCGGTTTAAGCGCCTTATATGCGCCCTCTTCGGTAGACGCCGCTGTGTCAGCATTAGCAAGGTTAGAAGCAATGGTATCTAAGCGCATCACTTGAGCACGCATTGCACTGCCGCTAATGTCATAAATAGAATTAAAAGACATTATTAATTTCCTTTGATTACTTTATGCAGGCCACTGATTTTCATGTTTAGAAAGGTCATACTGGTCTGAAAATCCATGCTGTTGTTAGAGAATTTTGCCTGCTCGACATTGAGCTCTACGGTATTACCATCACTGGATGCTTGATACGGCACACGATACATCAGCTCATTGGCAGTGATTCCCGCAAAGCCTACATCATTGTTATGCTCCATACTCGCTGCGACATCGCCCAAAATTTGCTGGTAATCCACATCTCTGGCTTTAAAATTTGGGGTATCAACATTTGCTAGGTTACTTGCGATCACCTCAGCTCTGTCTATTCTCAACTGCATAGCAAATGGGTGTACGCCTAACGCTTTATCAAATAATGCCATTGTTGCCTCAACTGACTACGTCTTGTATGCTCGTTTGCACATTTTGAATTCGGTATAAGGCTATTAACAACCTTTGTGCCAAATTTTATAAGACATATTTTTCAATGAGTTACTGTAATAAATTCAATCTAAGGCACGCCAAAGCGGAAGCAATACTTCCGATACGGAATGGTGCTTTTTTCCTCTTTTTTGGAATTATTTCCTTGTTATTTTCAGCCAATGTCTTAGCAAGCAACTTTAAAAAAGAGATTAAACGGTATATAAATAACGAAATAACTCATTACTTGGGCAGCATAAACAAGCAAAGTCAGCAAAAAAAAATTGCGTTATACATACCAGCTGCAGCAAAAGAGCTTAGCTGTGATCAGTTATCAATAAACAGAGTAAAACCCAATTCCATTCCCGCAGGCAGAATTCGTCTGACCGTCAGCTGTGCAGATCCTATTTGGCAATTTAGAGCCACCGCAAAAGTGGATCTGTGGCTCAATTTAGTCGTTGCTAAACGCGACTTACAACGCGGCGAAGTGTTAAGTAATGAGTTACTAAACTATGATTCGATTAATATTGCAAAACACGTTTACGGTATGGAAACGAGCACAAATGAATTGATTGGAATGACAGTTAAAAGAAACATCAAGCAAGGCGATTTAATCACTCGCAGACAGCTCGAAAATAACTACCTAGTCAATAAAGAGCAGCATATAAAACTTCTCATCAGCACAAGCTCCTTTACTGCAAGCGTAAAAGCAATTGCACTTGAGGAAGGGATTAAAGGCCAAATGATCAAAGTAAAAAACCTCAGTTCTGGTAAAATTGTTGAAGGCCAAGTGATTGATAAAGGGGTTGTAAAAGCAACACTTTTATAAATTTAAAAATAAATTTAAGAAATCGATAAATTGGGTCGCTTTACAAAATTAGTAGAAAATTAATTGGGGATTGATAATGAACATAAACAACAAAGGTAGCAGTAGTCATGTTGAGCAAGCTGCAAAAGTGAACAACTTTATTGATGCGGGCAATCAAGATATCAGTAAAAAATCTCACACAGCGGCGAACAAGCAAGCAAGCGCAGAACAAATTAGTTCGCTTAGTAAAACAATCGATAATACCTTTGAAGACTTAGCGTCAAAGCCTGATGTTGACCTTGAAAAAGTAGCAAAAGTAAAAGCCGCTATTGCTAATGGTGAGCTGTCGCTTGACCAAGATACATTAATCAATGCCCTACTAGAGTTTCATAAAAAATGACCATAAACAGCATTAAGCAGTTTATTGAAAGCCTACAACACGATGTACGCAAGCTTGATTCACTCATTAGTGCACTTGAACAACAGTATGTGCTTCTAAGCGAACGAGATACAACATTACAACAGCACAACGCCAAGATGTCTGCTGTTTTACAGTCTTTAGATAAAAACCATCTAAGCCGTGATAGCTATTTACAAAGTTTAGGGCTTGCACAAGGTAAAGAAGGCTTAATGATGTTAGTTGAAAAGTTGCCAAAAGAAATCAAACAAACAACACAAACATTAATGCAGCAGTTAGTCATTAAATCAAAGCATTGTCAGGCACTTAACGAACGTTCAGGTTTATTATTAGCCCGACAAAAACAGTTACTGCACAGACTAACAGGCACACAAAGTAAAACCGCTTACCCTGAATCACCTTTTTAATTTTTATGCCTCCCCTAGCATCACATCAGTTCATTGGTGTGGTGCTTTCTATTTTAATAAAGCTAATCTAGATTTATAGGTTAGAATTAGATGACGTTTAAATTAATATTTTCGCACCTAAGTTTAATGAGATATTTACTTTTCATATTAAGCACTTTTTTATTTGGCTGCAGTTCAAGTAATAATACTTTGCATAATAATGATTTGCTCGATTCCTTCAATAAATATAAATCCCTGTACGGCACCCCTAGAGAGCAAACTTTACTAAAAAAAGAGCTCTGGGAGGCTTTAGTGGAAGCAAGATCCATAACTGATAAAACAGCATTTGTTGATCCTCTAGCAAAATTCCCCATAGAAATTACCAAAATAATTAATACTAAAGAGTCAATTGATGATAAAGATGGGTGTTTATTAGTAAGCGGTACCAATACTAGCGGAGTCCCTCTTGATTACTACATTTCGTTTAATCAAGAAGACAATCGTTGGATAATAAATGAGGTTACCGTCAAGTATTTTCTCGATGGTTCAGAGCGATACCTTGAAAAAGCGGTGTGTGATGAACAAGAAAGAATGAATTTATGGCTTGAATCAATGGAGAGTAGAGATAACTCATAACAACGAAAGTGATTAAACGAGATGAAGTTACGGAAAAGCTTTACAAAGTTTAACCCCATCCGTTAGAAGAATTAACCTGATGCATCGTACGAGATTTAAAGTACGAAAGTTTAAGTTAGGTACTTAGCCTTATTCGCAATTAAGTATCGCTTTAGAGTATCGGCTTCTAGCACCACTCCCTCAAATTAAGACTTTATCATGCAAATCTAAGCACAATAAAAAAGCCGAGTATTTACATACTCGGCTGTTTACTATTCTGGCTCGTAGCCTAAGTTCGGTGATAGCCAACGCTCAGCTTCGGCAAGAGTCATGTTGGTACGCTTAGCGTAATCTTCAACCTGATCTTGTTGAATTTGCGCCACTGCGTAGTATTTCGCTTCAGGATGAGAGAAATACCAACCTGATACCGCCGCCCCAGGCCACATTGCGTATGAACTGGTTAGCTTCATGCCGATACGCTGCTCGGTATCAAGTAACTGCCAGATTTTCTTTTTCTCAGTATGTTCAGGGCAAGCAGGATAACCTGGCGCTGGGCGAATACCTTGGTAGTTTTCACGAATAAGTTCATCGTTCGATAGGTTTTCATCTACCGCATAGCCCCAATACTCTTTACGCACTTGCTCATGCAAATATTCAGCAAACGCTTCTGCTAAACGGTCAGCAACGGCTTTAACCATAATCTTATTGTAATCATCTTGCTTAGCATCGAAGGCATCAGCAAGGTCATCTTCTTCAAGACCACCGGTAACCGCAAACGCACCAAAGTAATCAGGGGTGCCTTTAGGCGCTATATAATCAGCTAAACAGTAGTTAGCAAAGTCGGTTTTTTCAGTTTGCTGACGTAAATGACACGATGTAGTTAAAAGCGTTGTACGCGACTCATCGGTGTAAATCTCAATGTCATCCCCTACTCTATTTGCTGGGAATAAACCAATGACACCAAGTGGTTGTAACGCACCTGATTGCTCAAGCTCATCAAGCATTGCATTAGCATCAGCGAATAAGCTTTTAGCCTGTTCACCAACAATTTCATCTTCAAGAATACGTGGGTACTTACCAGCGATTGACCAGGTCATGAAATAAGGTGTCCAGTCGATGTACTGTCTTAACGTCGCAATCGAAACATCTTTAAACTCAGTCACACCCAGCTTTTTCGGCACAGGTGGCGTGTAGTTGTCCCAATCAAGTTTGACTGCGTTGTCGCGAGCACGCTGTAAAGTAACGGGTTTTGAGCGAGGCTTTTTACGTGCTTGTTGTTCACGTACTTTTTCATACTCAGCCTTGGTTTTCTCTAAAAATGCCGGTTTTAACTCTTTCGACAATAAATTAGAAACCACACCCACTGCGCGGCTGGCGTTATTGACGTAAACCACACCTTTATCATACTGAGGCTCAATTTTAACCGCGGTATGCGCTTTCGAGGTTGTTGCACCGCCAATCAGTAGCGGTAATTCAAAACCACGACGGGTCATTTCTTTCGCCACATGCACCATTTCATCAAGCGATGGGGTAATCAGCCCTGATAAACCAATAATGTCGGCTTTTTCGTCAATGGCGGTTTGCAAGATTTTCTCTGCCGGCACCATCACACCAAGGTCGATAACCTCGTAGTTATTACACTGCAGTACAACGCCTACGATATTCTTACCAATGTCGTGTACGTCGCCCTTAACGGTTGCCATAACCACTTTACCGTTGGTTGCGCCCTCTTCTTTTTCAGCTTCGATGAAAGGGTCAAGATAGGCAACGGCGCGCTTCATTACACGTGCAGATTTAACAACCTGAGGTAAGAACATTTTACCCGCGCCGAATAAGTCACCTACAACGTTCATGCCGTCCATAAGTGGGCCTTCGATCACTTCGATAGGCTTAGCTTTGCTCTTACGGCACTCTTCGGTATCTTCGTCAATATACTCGGTAATGCCTTTTACTAACGCATGTTCAAGGCGCTTTTCAACAGGCCAAGTACGCCACTCTAAATCTTCTACTTTCTCTGCTTGCGCCATACCTGAGTATTTTGGTGCAAGTTCAACAAGTCGCTCACCAGCACCTGGGTCGGTATTGAGGATCACATCTTCCACTGCTTTGCGCAGCTCTTCGGGGATATCGTCGTAAACCGCTAATTGGCCAGCATTTACAATGCCCATATCCATACCCGCTTTAATCGCGTGATATAAAAACACTGAGTGAATCGCTTCACGTACTGGGTTGTTACCACGAAACGAGAACGACACATTCGATACACCGCCCGACACTTTACAATGCGCTAAGCCTTGCTTAATTCGACGCGTACCTTCAATAAACTCAACCGCGTAGTTATCGTGCTCTTCAATGCCCGTTGCGACAGCAAAAATGTTCGGGTCAAAAATAATGTCTTCTGGCGGAAAGCCAATATCTTCAACAAGAATTTTGTAGCTACGCTGACAAATCTCGAACTTACGATCAGCGGTTTCAGCTTGACCGGTTTCATCAAACGCCATAACCACCGCAGCTGCACCAAAGCGCTTAATTAGCTTAGCTTGGCGAATAAACGGCTCTTCACCTTCCTTAAGTGAAATTGAGTTAACAATGGCCTTACCTTGAATACATTTTAAGCCTGCTTCAATCACCTCCCATTTCGATGAGTCGACCATAATAGGTACTTTTGAGATATCAGGCTCTGATGCAATTAAATTTAAAAACTTTACCATCGCAGCTTTCGAATCCAACATGGCTTCATCCATATTGATATCAATCACTTGCGCACCATTTTCTACTTGTTCACGGGCAACATCGAGGGCAGTCTCGTAATCTTCTTCCATGATTAAGCGTTTAAACTTAGCCGAGCCTGTTACATTGGTACGCTCACCGACGTTAGTAAATACAGCAATTTGGTCAGTCATGTCGGTTTCCTAGTTTAAGTTACACGCTTCAAGGCCCGATAAGCGCATACGCACTTCAAGCTCTGGCAATTGGCGCGGTTTAACACCTTCAAGGCCTTTCGCAAACGCCTTAATATGAGCCGGTGTCGTGCCACAACAACCACCTACAATATTAATAAAGCCAGACTTGCCCCAATCGATAATTTCTTTGGCCATCTCAGGGGCTTCTAAATCATATTCACCAAACTCATTCGGTAAACCCGCATTTGGATGCACCGAGGTAAAGGTTTCACAAACGCGCGATAGCTCTTCAACATATTGACGCAGTAAGTCAGGGCCAAGGGCGCAGTTAAGGCCGATTGAGAGCGGTTTAATATGGCGAATTGAGTTATAAAATGCTTCGGTGGTTTGTCCTGATAAAGTACGACCAGAGGCATCGGTAATGGTGCCTGAGATCATCACAGGTAAACTGCGGCCAGCTTGCTCGAAGGCTTCCTCTACGGCAAACGAAGCCGCTTTTGCATTTAGCGTATCAAAGATAGTTTCAATCAAAATAAGGTCTGCACCGCCTTCCATAAGTGCAAGTGTTGACTCAACATACGCAGCCACCAGCTTATCAAAGTTGATATTACGATAACCTGGGTCATTTACATCTGGTGAAATCGAACAGGTTTTTGACGTTGGCCCAAGTACACCGGCTACATAACGCGGTTTGCTTGGATTTTTTGCTTCAAACTCATCACACACACCGCGTGCAAGTTTCGCTGACTCGAGGTTGATTTCGCGGCTAAGACTCGCCATATCGTAATCTTCCATCGAAATAGTCGTGGCATTAAAGGTATTCGTTTCGATGATATCGGCACCGGCTTCTAAGTAAGCACGGTGAATATCAGCAATGATTTTTGGCTGAGTTAGACTTAATAAATCGTTATTGCCTTTAATAAGTACATGCCAGTCTTTAAAGCGCTCACCGCGATAATCCTGTTCTTCTAATTTATGTTCTTGGATCATGGTGCCCATCGCGCCATCGAGGATTAAAATTCGCTGTTTAAGCGCCTCGGTTAATTGTTCGCGTTTATTCACTGCATTACTCGGCATAGTTGTTAGTCCTTACATCTTGGCTAACTAAATTAATATCATACGGTGTAGTTTGGTACACATAATAGTTTAACCAATTCGAAAACAATAAAAAGGCATGACTTTGCCACGTTTTCGACGGTTCGTTATCTGGGTTATCGTCAGGGAAGTAGTTTTCTGGCTTAGGCGCATCCGCTGATTTTTCTTGGTCACGCAAATACTCCCCTTTTAAGGTATGCGCATCGTACTCTGGATGGCCTGTAATATACACTTGGCTGCCTGATTTATTTTTAATTAAGTAGGCACCTACTCGCTCAGAACCAGCTAACACTACGAGCTCGTCGCAGGCAGTGATCTTGTCGATATCAATATGACCATAGCGAGAGTGTGGCACTAAAAAGGTATCATCAAAACCACGGGTAAGTGCTGCATGGTCAAAGTAACTTTTATGGGTAAATACCCCGCTCAGTTTATTTGGTTTAAGTTCACGCTTAAGGCCATAGTGATGATATAGACCCGCATGGGCCGCCCAACACGAAAACAGCGTAGACGTAACATGTTGCTCTGCCCAATCTAAAATAACTTTTAGCTCGTCCCAGTAAGCAACTTCGTCATACTCTAAATGAGCAAGCGGCGCCCCAGTGATAATCATGGCATCGTAGTTATTATCTTTCACTTCTGAAAAATAACGATAAAACGTATCCATGTGCTGCTCAGAGTTACTACTGGTGCGGTGAGTATCTAAGCGCAACAGCTCAACATTAACTTGCAGCGGTGAGTTAGCGAGCAAACGAATAAACTGCACTTCGGTTTCAACTTTGTTTGGCATTAAGTTTAAGATGGCCAAACGCATTGGGCGTATTTCTTGCGTTTTCGCGCGACTTTTTGGCATTACAAACACGTTTTCTTGACGTAACTTTGCAATAGCAGGCAATTCATCTTTTACTGTAATGGGCATAGCTGGCTCCGAGCATACTTATCTGACTGCTAATTATGAACGGATAGTTAGAAATTTCAACCTCTAGATGTTTAGATGTCCAAATGAAGTGATATTTCTGAGTGGTCATTAATTAAAATGTATGACTCTTTGAGTAAATAACACCTTGATATTAAGCCTATCATAAACGCTGAATTCTGTATTTTGAGGTAGTTTGGGTATACAATACTTGCTGTTAATTTTTCTTATAAATTGAAGGCTCCTTTCATGGTGTTACCAGATAAGTTTATATTCTCGATGAGTCGAGTTTCTAAGGTTGTGCCACCTAAGCGCACTATCTTAAAAGATATTTCTTTACACTTTTTCCCAGGCGCAAAAATTGGTGTGCTAGGCCTAAACGGTGCAGGTAAATCAACGTTACTTCGCATTATGGCTGGTGTTGACCAAGACTTTGAAGGTGAAGCTCGCCCTCAACCAGGTACTAAAATCGGTTACTTACCGCAAGAACCAGTGCTAGACGAGAACAAAACAGTTCGCGAAACAGTAGAAGAAGCAGTAAGCGAAGTTAAAAATGCACTTAATCGTCTTGATGAAGTATACAACGAGTATGCAATGGACGGTGCTGACTTCGATGCACTTGCGAAAGAGCAAGGTGAACTTGAAGCTATCATCCAAGCACACGATGGTCACAATATCGACAACGTGTTAGAGCGTGCAGCTGATGCATTACGCCTACCACCTTGGGATGCAAAAATTGAACACCTTTCGGGTGGTGAGCGTCGCCGTGTTGCGATCTGTCGTTTACTACTTGAAAAACCAGATATGCTTATTCTTGACGAACCGACCAACCACTTAGACGCTGAGTCAGTTGCTTGGTTAGAACGCTTCTTACACGACTACGAAGGTACTGTGGTTGCTGTAACCCACGACCGTTACTTCTTAGATAACGTAGCAGGTTGGATTTTAGAGCTTGACCGTGGTGAAGGTATTCCTTGGGAAGGTAACTACTCATCGTGGCTTGAGCAAAAAGATTTACGTTTACAACAAGAACAGAAATCTGAAAAAGCACGTCAAAAATCAATCGCACAAGAACTTGAATGGGTTCGTTCAAACCCGAAAGGCCGTCAAGCTAAGTCTAAAGCACGTATGGCACAGTTCTCTGAGCTTCAGCAAAACGATTACCAAAAGCGTAACGAAACGAATGAACTATTCATTCCACCGGGTCCACGCTTAGGTGACCAAGTTATCGAAGTGAAAGGCCTGAAGAAGAGCTTTGGCGATCGCGTATTAATCGATGACTTAAACTTTGCAATGCCTAAAGGCGCTATCGTAGGTATCATCGGTGCCAATGGTGCGGGTAAATCAACCCTATTCAAAATGCTAAGCGGTGAAGAAACGCCAGATAGCGGCGAGATCCTTGTTGGTGACACGGTTGAACTTGCAACCGTTGATCAGTTCCGTGGCGACATGGACGAGAGCAACACGGTTTTCCAAGAAATCTCTAACGGCCAAGACGTATTAAAAATTGGTAACTTTGAATTCCCAAGCCGCGCCTATGTTGGTCGCTTTAACTTCAAAGGTAACGACCAACAAAAATTCGTTAAAGACTTATCAGGCGGTGAGCGCAACCGTTTACACCTAGCTAAGCTATTAAAAGCAGGTGGTAACGTATTACTACTGGATGAGCCAACCAATGACCTAGACGTTGAAACACTACGTGCACTTGAGAACGCTATTTTAGAGTTCCCAGGCTGTGTAATGTGTATCTCGCATGACCGTTGGTTCCTTGACCGTATTGCTACACATATTCTTGATTACCGTGACGAAGGCCAAATTAACTTCTTCGATGGTAACTACACAGAATACGAAGAGTGGTTGAAGAAAACCTTAGGCGCAGAAGCGGCGCAACCTAAGCGTATTAAATACAAAAAAATAGGTTAATTGATACTTAAGCTATCATTATCAGAGCCCTGCACACGCAGGGCTTTTTATTTTGAAAGAAAAATGTTTGCATTTAGTTCTTATTAAAGTACCAACTTTAAAAAAGAACTAATCTCATGAAACACCTGCTAGCACTTATTCTACTCTTCTCATGCTTTATAAATAGCACCATTGCATCTGAACAGGAAAACCTCATTCAACTTCCTCCTCTCACGCTTGAAATGGCTGATGGGAGCCAGCTTAAAACGGCTGAATTACTTGGCACGCCTTATATTCTTCACTTTTGGGCAACGTGGTGCCCATACTGTAAAAAGCTTCAACCGGGGCTTGAGAAAATTCATCAAAAATATAAACGTCACGGCTTTCGCGTGATAGGTGTTAGCTTTCGTGAAGACGATGATGCAACACCTCAACAATCTTTAATAAACAGAGGGCATCATTTTAAAACAGCAATAAAAGCAGATCTGATTGCGCAACAACTTGGCGTAAAAGGAACACCCACAACGCTTTTTATCAATAAACAAGGCCAAGTTGTTTGGCTAACCACCACATCAGACCCTGACGATAAAAAACTTCATGACTATGCCGCCAAACTCGTGAGTGATTGACTATACTCTAAGCTGATGCATCGCTAAGGGTTATTATGAAAAATCGTCGTAAGTATTCGCGTATCTTGTTTTCTACACCAGCAACATTGGTTATGAATGAACACACATACAATTGTGAATTACTCGATATATCTTTAAATGGGGCACTGATAAGCCTTCCTGATAAGCTCTTGGCTGATAAAAATGCGTTGGCAGAACTTACTTTTTCGCTGCCAGAAAGCCAAATCACTATTAATATGTCTGTTGAAATCAGGCATATTGAGCCGTTTCATTTAGGCTTACACTGTGTCCATATCGATATTGATAGCATCACTCACTTAAAGCGATTAGTAGAGCTAAACCTAGGAGACGATGACCTCTTACACCGAGAGCTAACTATGCTGATACATACACCCGAATAGACTATTAAAGGTAACTTTATTACCATAGTTAAAAACTGGCTGTGCTGTATTCAATGAATTTAAATCCACACTTACCTATCGTCTATCATCCTAATTACTCATTTAACTTCGATCCGAAGCATCGCTTTGTTATGAGCAAATTTGCATACTTATATGAACATGTAAAAAGCCTCGGCCTTATTAATAGCAATTTAGAGCAACCAATATTAGGCACGCCAGAACCGCTCGAACTAGTACATTGCGATAATTATATTTATGACCTTTGGCATAACCGCCTTGACGAAAAAGCAATGCGCCGTATCGGCCTACCGTGGTCTGAGCAACTCATGGCGCGTACTTTTACCGCCCCACTTGGCACCTTGCAAACGGCGCGTCTTGCCTTGAAGCATGGTATAGCATGCCATCTAGCAGGAGGCACCCACCATGCTCATACTGATTTTGGATCCGGCTACTGCATGGTAAACGACTTAGCGTTTACCAGCGAAACCCTAATAAAAAGTGGTGAAGTCACCAATATACTTATTTTTGATTTAGACGTTCACCAAGGTGATGGTACCGCAGCAATGCTCGCGCATCAGCCCTATGCCTATACCTGCTCTATCCACTGCGAAAAGAATTTTCCGTTTCGCAAGTCAGCCAGCGATTTAGACATAGGATTAGCACCCAATGCGGCGGATAGTGAATACTTAGGCGTTGTTGACGATACTCTGAGTTATTTATTAAACACCCTTAACCCAGATTTAGTGCTTTATGATGCAGGTGTTGATGTATGGCAAGAGGATGGCTTAGGAAAACTTGATATAAGCTGGAAAGGGATAGAGCGACGCGATCATTTAGTCCTTAAGCGTTGCCTAGAGCGCAATGTACCTGTCGCAACGGTAATTGGTGGTGGCTATGACAAAGATCACCATCGTCTTGCCGCTCGCCATGGCATAGTGGTAGAGCAAGCTGCACGCTTTTAAACAATAACAAAAAAAGGCCCGGTGGAGAAAAGAACCGGGCCTTTGCTACTGTAACATTGGGATATGTTAGCAACTTTTTTCTAAGTTAAAACAAGTAGCTGTGGAGCTACCGAATGGTAATCTAAAGCCATCGCTATACTCAAAACCGTGATGTTTACAATTGAAAAAGCAAACACTTGGCGCGCCCAGCCGCTTACATCAATATTGCGACGATAGCCACGGAGCGCCATTAGCAACCACCAAAAACTCGTTGTACAAGCCACAGCCATAAAAGCTAAACCTGTATAACCACTAATGGTTAATAACATCACAACCAACGCATACACGGCGATATATAAAACAATGTGATGCTTTGCCTTCTCAATCCCTTGCGCTACAGGTAGCACAGGAATTCTGGCCGCTTGGTAGTCGTTATAACGAAAGATTGCAATTGCATATGAATGAGGCATTTGCCATAAACTAAACATTACCAATAAAATCACAGCACCAGCATCAAACTGCCCAGTTACCGCACAATAGCCCACCACAGGTGGAACTGCGCCCGATAAACTCCCTACAAAGGTGCCGTACACAGAACGACGCTTCATATATAAGCTGTACACACCGACGTAAATGACGTAACCAAACGTAGCAAATAAGAGTGCCACTACGTTGGTATACACTGCTAATAATGTGAAACCAAAAACACCAAGCACGATGCCATGTGTCATAGCCGCCTTTGCTGACATTTCGCCAGTGACTGTGACGCGTTTGCGAGTGCGCGCCATAGCAACATCAATATCACGATCAATGACATTATTGATTGCGCATCCAGATGCTACGACTAAAGATAACCCTAGCAAGGTCGCGACCATTAACCATGGGTCAACATCACCACGAGAGGCTAGCAAGAATCCTCCCGCGACGGAGATTAAGTTGCCCATGATAATGCCAGGTTTAGTGACATTTAAATAACGTCGAAACACTTCCTCGACTCCTCTAATATTTCGCACAAACGCAAAATTACGAAAGAAACTAGCTAGTAACAGACTGTAAGAACTGGAGACACAACCTCAAACTAACCAGCTCCTTTCGTAAACTCTTTAATCAATTACAAAGTAATTGTTATTAGTACATCATCATGGCGTTCGATTCGTAGATGATCCACACCGACAAACCAACCACCATTACGATAATGATAGCGCTGAAGATAAATGACAATGAGCTGGCCTTGCCGTCTTCAGTTTTAAAACTTAAATGCAAGAAGTACTTTAAATGCACCCAAATTTGCACAACAGCCATCGTTACAATGCACCATACGGTGGCTGGTTTTGAAAACGACCCACTAATTACAGCCCAAAATGGAATAGCCGTTAAAACCACTGACAGTAGAAAGCCAACTAAATAGTCTTTGATACTGCCATGTGATTGCGCGTTATGTGCGTGTACTTCTAGATTATTAATGACATGTGATTCACTGTGACTCATTACATTGCTCCCATTAAATAAACAACGGTAAATACACAGATCCACACCACATCTAAGAAATGCCAGAATAAGCTTAAACAACTTAGGCGTGTCACTGTTTGCGGGTTTAAACCACGACGTAAAACTTCGATCATCATGATTGTCATCCAAATCAAACCTGCCGTCACATGCAGACCGTGTAAGCCCACTAAAGAGAAAAACGAGGTTAAAAAGGCGCTTTGTTGTGGGCCATTACCGTGCGCAATTAGGTGATGGAATTCATATACTTCCATACCAATAAATACGGCACCAAAGGCAAACGTGACCAGCAACCAAGTTAACGTAGCGGCCTTCTTCTGCGAATGCGCAGAGATCATCGCAAAACCAAAGGTAATACTACTAAGTAGGAGTGCCGCGGTTTCAACCGCAACAAAATCAAGTTCAAAAATATCTTTGCCAGACACGCCACCGGCTGTGTTCATAAACAGTACGGCATAGGTTGCAAAGAAAGAAGCAAACAATAAGCAGTCGGTCATTAAGTACAACCAAAAACCGAAAACCGTGTTGCCACCCGTATCGTGATGCTCATGGTCATGTGCATCAACATGACCTTGAGTATTATCTAAGGTGTTTAAATCAGCAGTGATAGAACTCATGCATTCACCCCTTTAGTCGCGGCGGTATTGTGCGCCGTTTCAAGTTCAACAATTTCATCTGGTTGCACGTAGTAATCAACATCCGCCGTATAACAACGTTTGATAAATACCGCGATAGCGCCCAGTAAACCAAAGGCTGCAAGCCACCAAATATGCCAAATCATGGCAAAACAGAAAGTTGTTAAAGCTGCGCTCATTAATACACCTGCCGATGTATTTTTTGGCATGTGAATTGGGCTATAAGAGGCTTCTTGCTTGTAAGCTAGGCCTTTTTCTTTCATGTCAGTCCATGCATCAATGTCATCAACATGGGGGATTTTTGCAAAGTTATAGTACTGCGGAGGTGAAGCAGATGCCCACTCTAGGGTATGACCGTTCCACGGATCGCCCGTTGTATCGTCAAGTTGCTCGCGGTTTTTGAAGCTCACCACAAGTTGTACTACTTGGAACAAGATACCGAACATAATGATCACCGCACCGCCAGCTGCAATGTATAACCAGATGTTCCAATCAGGGTTGTTTGTGTGGTTTAAGCGACGTGTCATACCTAAGAAACCAAGTACGTATAACGGCATAAATGCTACGAAGAAACCAATTAACCAACACCAGAAAGATCTTCTGCCCCAGCTTTCATCAAGTTTGAAGCCCATTGCTTTAGGGAACCAAAATGCAAAACCAGCTAAATAACCAAACACTGCGCCACCAATAATGGTGTTATGGAAGTGAGCGATTAAGAATAAGCTATTGTGTAATACGTAGTCAGCACCTGGAATGGCAAGTAACACACCGGTCATACCGCCGATAGTGAAAGTCACCATGAAACCTAAAGTCCAAAGAACTGGCACCGTAATACGTAAACGACCACGATACATAGTGAATAACCAGTTGAAGAGTTTCACACCCGTCGGTACTGCAATGACCATGGTCATCACACCAAAGAAGGCATTCACATTAGCGCTTGAGCCCATAGTAAAGAAGTGGTGAAGCCAAACGATGAACCCTAAAATAGAAATCGCACCGCTTGCGTAAACCATCGACTTATAACCAAACAGGCGTTTACCAGCAAACGTTGAGATAACTTCTGAGAAAATACCAAACGCAGGTAAGATCAGAATGTAAACTTCAGGGTGACCCCATGCCCAGAATAAGTTGATGTACATCATCGCATTACCACCTAATTCATTCGTGAAGAAGTGGAAATCGAGATAACGATCAAGCGTTAGCATTGCCAGTACAGCAGTTAAAATTGGGAACGATGCTGCAATTAAGATATTTGCCCACGTACAAGCCCACGTAAAAATAGGCATTTTCATTAATGTCATGCCTGGTGCACGCATTTTGAATACAGTCGCTAAGAAGTTTACTGATGTTAATAAGGTACCCAAACCGGATATTTGCAAGGCCCAGATATAATAATCGACCCCCACACCCGGACTAAACGACAGCTCAGATAATGGCGGATAAGCAACCCAACCCGTTTTAGCAAATTCACCGAAAAACAGTGAAATATTAATGAGTATCGCACCACCAGCAGTTAACCAAAAACTTAGATTATTCAAAAATGGGAATGCAACATCACGGGCACCAATTTGCAGCGGTAAAATGATGTTCATTAAACCAATCATGAACGGCATCGCCATAAAGATGATCATAATCACCCCGTGTGCCGTAAAAATTTGGTCGTAATGTTCAGGTGGTAAGTAACCACTTGCACCGCCGGTAGCCATCGCTAATTGCAGTCGCATCATAATGGCATCCGCGAAACCACGGAAAAGCATGATAAGCGCAAGAATGATGTACATCACACCTAAGCGCTTATGATCAATTGAGGTGATCCAGTCGTGCCAAAGCACGCCCCATTTTTTATATTTTGTTACTAAGCCTGCCACTAGCAAGCCTAAGACAGCAACCACCGTCATGGTAACCATGATAATTGGTTCATGAAACGGGATTGCGTCTAATGTTAATTTACCTAACAACGACATGATTATTCCTCGTCCTCGCTATGCCCTTTATGAGCTGAGTGCTCTGGCATTGCGTGTTGCATTGCACCGTGTGAGCCATGCGCTTGCATATATTTCATTACGATTGAATGGAACATATCTTTATCAACACTGGCGTAGTATTTAACTGGGTCGTACTCACTTGGCTTAGCAAGTTCAACATAGGTCTGTTTAGTAAGCGCAGAGCCTGTATTTTTAACCTTATTTACCCATGCATCGAAATCAGCTTGGGTTGGGGTAGCAATGGCATTAAACTTCATACCCGTGAAACCAGCACCGCTGTAATTTGCAGAGAAACCTTTAAAAGTTCCTGGTTCATCAGCTATCAAGTGAAGTTTGGTTTCCATGCCTGCCATTGAGTAAATTTGGCTACCAAGCTGAGGTATGAAAAACGAATTCATGGTGCTTTCTGAGGTGATCTTGTATTGAACAGGCACGTTAGCCGGAAAAACCAACTCATTCACTGTTGCAATGCCTTGCTCTGGGTAAATAAATAACCATTTCCAGTTTAAAGACACCACTTCTACAGTAAGGTGCTCACCCTTCCCTTCAAGTGGTTTATAAGGGTCAAGATCTTGCGTTGATTGCCAAGTGATCACACCTAAAATAACCACAATAATAATCGGAATGGTCCATACAACCGCTTCAATCTTGTTTGAGTGAGCCCACTTAGGAGCATAAATTTCTTGGTCTCGTCCATCACGGTATTTCCATGCAAAATAAATTGTCATGGCAATAACTGGGATTACAACAATCAGCATTAATACCGTCGCTACGATAATTAAATACTTTTCGTCAGCCCCAATTTGACCTTTTGGATCAAGTACCCCGCCTTTACAGCCAGACAAAGCCAGCACTAAAGACGCTAGAGCAATATTACAAAGGTTACGAATTGACAAAGGAATATCCTACAACCTAAAAGTTAACACTTGTCGATAAGTACACGACGCTTCTCTGTAGCAAAAAACGGCCACAGACATCCCCAGCCAAGTAACGAGCACAGAAAATCGGCACGCTAAAATGTGGGAATAATTAGGTTAGCTGACTGAAATTTGGACGCAGAAGGCCCACTAGGTGCTTAGTAAAGACAACTTAGTAAACGACTAAAATGGCTGAACTTAAGCAACAAAGCTTATTTACAGACAACCATTTACACGAGGAGGAGCACGACAGCCATGAGCGCTGTGTACTACTAAAGACTTTATCGTTTCACGCGCTGCGAAGGCCGCTTTACGTAAAATGACACCTGCACGACGCGCAGGGAAGAAATGGAAGACCAACCAGCATAAACCAATAAGTAACTGGCAAGACACCACTGGGTAAGCTAAAAAGCTCAACACATTAAGTAATGGTGCTTCGTACAGAGCCCCTTCACTTAATAAACTTCTTAGCCCGTGAGCATCTTCTAATGTACCGTTGATTAGCATGGCTGAATTAATCAGCAGCAAAGCTAAAACAGACATTAGTTCTTTACCAGCAAAAAACGCACGCGCAGCCAATTGCAATCTAGCTAAACTAGACTGTTTGACACCTTGTGACTGATTAATTGCTCGCAAAACTCACGCCTTTTAAAACTTTCACCACATTTAAGGTAGTTGCTCTACCCTATTTTTTAATGCGGTAACATGATCTTCATCAATAAAGTTTCAGTAATTACTGAAATTTCGATGTGGAGTATAACAAAGTCAACTTATCATACAAGAAAAAATTAACAGCGGTCAGTTAACCAGCATTTAATTAAGCTATAAAAAAATGTAAATAACCAATACTAACTTAGATAACCACCTAAAAAATTAGAGGATTTTATATTACAAAGTGAAATAGATAGGAAAGAAATTGTATAAAAACTTCTTAATACTGCAAGGTAATGCAGCTTGAGACAACTGTGTATCAGTACTCAAACCCAGAAGCATTCTAAATAATATCACTTTTTTATTTTTCATTCCCTAATTCAGTTACGCAGCATAATAAAGTATGTTAATTTACTATTACCTCTTGTTGTTGATATACAAGGGTCCAAAACAAAAACGCGAAACTATTTTTAAGGGAATAATATGAAGTTTGCTATTACATCGACACTTCTCAGCTTGATGTTAACCACTCAATCATCATACGCCGACGTAGAAAAAATGAAGCATTTTTCAAGCTTTGATGATTTAAGTAATGTTAGAGTGATCGATATTGATAATGATTCGAATAAAGATATCATTGCAATGATTAATGATGATAGCCAAAGGTTGTATATTATTAGTATCATCGGCAATGATGAAACTGTCAACACGCCAGTAACCAATGCAATAGAGTTTGAGAGCGAAGGAGAATCAATTGCTTCGTTTGAAATTTATTACGATAAAAGTTCAGATAATCACTTTGCTATTATTATTAGCGATCAACGCAACGCACACCTTGTAAATTTAACTGCTAGAAAATATGTAAAAAAGATCCCAAATATAACTGCTGATAACGTTAAATTTAAAGACATAGATAACGATGGCAATATTGAGGTTATGCTAATAAATGAAAGCACTATGTATACGCTAGATATGCATAGCCTCGAAACAAAAGCGCACTACACCCTGCCACATTATGAGTTTACTGTCGGAAAGTTTACCAATCATCTGCTCAATGAAATGCTGACATGGGACGGCGAAATCTACCAAATTCAAGGCAGTGATGTAAAAAAAGTTGGCGAGCTACCCGTAACAAGCAGATACTTATTTGCCAAAGATTTAAATAATGATGGCATGGATGAAGCTGTAGGTGAAAAGTGTACTATCGATGTAAATGAAAACAGCGTTATTTGGCCTTTGGAGAGTACGCTAGAAGATTGTAATCAAGATAATGATTTTTTAAAATACACTAGTAGATCGCCTTACTACAACAACGACCTTTATCAAGATTATACAGCCATTGATAACAATGCCGAGATGTACAGTGATTCGAATCGTAGGACTCACTTTAACTATTTCTATAACTATTTAACAAGAGAAGAAGAAGTCATTGGCAGGAGCGTCACAACACAGGATGGAGGCGATTATCAACCTAATATTCTTCATTATATCTATGAATATTTAGACTTGTATGGCGATGAGCAAAAAGAAACAATTGAGCAAATACAGAGACTCAATGTTAAAGAAGTGAGATTCGGAGAGGTAACTGAACTCGGCTTTAACGGCAATGCTTATTTAGCCATGCAAAATGAAGAGATAAAGATTATTGAAGAGTATAGACAGCTTATTATTACCACAGGTTCGAAGTGGGATCCTGCCTATTTAACAAGTTATACAATATTAAATAGTATTTCTCCTGTCACACAAACTGAATCATGGTCAAAAAGTGTAACTAAAGAGCTTTATGCTTCTGAAGTAGATAAAGTTTCCATAATACCTTTTGGTAGAAACACCGATAATAAAATTGTGTACTCGACTCTAGGTGAGCAGTGGAATCCCGGTATTAGTAAACACTATATATTGAACATGGATGGGTCTAATCATATCGAACAACCTTTTATTGGCTATTTCAAGCTATTGGGTGATATTGACGGTGACGGAAACCAAGAATACCTCTACCAATATTCAGACTGGTATTATGCTGATCAGTCAAAACCATTTGAAGTCAGAGAGTTATACAGTGACAACATAAAATATACGATTTCACTTATCGGTGAGCCTCAACTTGATATATCAGAATTACTAACGACAATTGACTTTGACGGTGATGGTATTAAAGAACTTGTGTTCGAGCATCTAGGAACTAACAAGCAGACAGCCGTCTATAACTTTGTTAAAGACACCCACTCATTACTTGATTTAGGTGATATCCAATCACTTGATACTTTTACGTATAATAATAACGAGCAATTGTATACAACAACTCAGGACGGGGCTTTAGTATCTATTTCCGCCCAAGGAAACAAACAAGAAGTGGCTAACTTCTGTGCATCATCAAAATTAATTGCTGTTGAGCAACACCTTAGTGGCCAACTTCATATCGCCTGCGAAAATGAACTAGGTGTCTTTAATTTGGCAAATGCACAATATAATAAGCTGGTTACTCTTGATGTGGCCGCTACACATTCAGATATTGAAATAGTTAACGAAAAGACCTATTGGCTAATAACACACTCAAATGGCAGAGAACTATTTAAAATCGGCGAAAAAACAGAGCAACCTTATCAACTTAGTGTAACTGAATTTAACACCAATAAGTTCACGCCTGTTGAGTTTAAAGCATTGAGTGAAAAAGATTCCTTCAACTATCGCTTTTATATTTCAAAGGCACCTAGCAAAGGCAATATTACATTTACCGATAGGGCTCTTGGCCACTTTAGTTACACTCCCACAACTGGCGAAGTTGGCCTAGACCAATTTGAGCTTTCTATGTCTATAGGCGGAAGGGCCACTGAAAGTGTGTCGGTTTCAGTCAATATTGATGGAACACCTCTTGTCATTGAGCCTAATCCAATTTCTGCTCATTGGCGCACGCCACTGAGCGAAACTCTCTCCTTATCAGGTGCAGGTGAAAACAGTAATCTTCAACTTAACGTAAAGGTACAGCCAGCATCAGGCGAGTTTGTGTTTAGTAATAATGCAACGGGTGAGTTTACCTATACACCATTAATCTCAACGTTAGAACCAGCTAATTTTGTCGTTAATATAAGCAACGAGATTGGTTTAAATATTGATAAAATGATTACAATAAATCATACCAATACATCCCCACAGACACAGGCTCTGGAATTAATCATCAATCAATCTGAAGCAGCTCAATTCGAACTATTAGCCCAAGATGCAGATTCAGATCCACTTACTTATGAGCTTGTATCTGAGCCAAGCATAGGTTCAGTAACATTAGACAACATCAGTGGAATCGTATCATATACGCCGCAAACTAATACAAGCTACGAAACTAGCTTTCAGTACCGCGTTTTTGATGGTATGAGCTACTCTGAGCCAAGTACAGTTACTATAACCACTAAAGCCGATGATACAGACGATAATGGCGAAGAAACAAAAGAAAAAAGCGGGGGCAGTATGCCCTTCTATATTCTTTCATTACTTGCCATTGTGGGACTGCTGCGTAAATCGAAGTTTTCTTTCACTGTATAAACTTAGCAACTCCAACCTTTACTTGCTCTTGGGAAATATTCCAAGAGCAAGATTCAATAATAGCGCCTCTATTCTGTGTGCTTCTATAAAAAATCAACTAAAGACGCGCGCCGCTAAGTACCCCAAAGTTAAAAAGAATAAAAACAAGAAGATAAGGTTGAACAAAAGTTAGCCAAACGAATGCAAATATAATATTCTTAGCATTAAAACAAAAAGGAATAAAGGATATCTTATGCGGGGCTGTATACTTGCCATGACTTTGCTAATCAGTACACCAATAATTGCCACTGAAATTGAAAATAACGAGGTTGATGGTTTTGATAAAGCAGCGATTAATCTCACAGATATAAAACCTGTTTTAAACCGCATAGCCAAGCATCCTGCAATTACACTACAGCAACTCGGTAGATCGTACCACAGTCAACCCATTTACGCTCTTGATATAGGCTCTGGCACCACAAAAGTGATGATGTGGAGTCAAATGCATGGTGATGAAAACACGGCAACCGCTGCACTTATGGATTTTCTTGATTTTATAACTTTGCCCGAAAACGCTAACTGGCTACAAAACTGGCAAGACAAACTAACGCTCAGGATTATTCCCATGATTAATCCTGACGGTGCCAAAGCTCAAACGCGTCACAATGCACAAGGTATTGATCTAAACCGTGATGCAAAAGCATTGAGGACCCCAGAGGGGCAAACACTCATGCGTGCCGCTAAGGAGTTTAAACCTGACTTTGGCTTTAACTTGCATGATCAGAACGCGTATTACGGTGCAGGAAAAAAAGGGAATCAAGCTACTATTTCTGTACTCGCCCCTGCCTATAATGATGCAAGAGAGATTAATACTAGCCGTGGCGAAGCCATGCAGCTTATCGCTCACTTAGCTAAAACAATTGAGACAATGATCCCAGGGCACCTAGCAAAGTATAACGACAGTTACTCGTATCGAAGCTTTGGTGATACATTTTCCGAAATGGGTATTCGCACTATATTAATTGAATCAGGTGCTTACCCGAACGACCCTCATCGCCAAGTTGCGCGAAAAGTAAATCGTGTACTTTATAAAGAGATAATCGATACACTACAAAATGGCACGTGGAAAGCAGCCAGCATTAACCAATACAATGCAATTCCTTTTAATGCTAGTAATAACTGGGTCGATCTACTTATTGATGATGTGAATGTACAGAGCCATTACGGTGATTACAAAATAGATATAGCCATTAATAACAAAGGTAATGCACCACGTATCAAAGAGCTGGGAGATATAAGTAGCATTCGCCGTGGCTACACTCAAATAGATGCCAACAAGCTCGTTTATAACCCAGGTAAAGGTTTTTCTTTAACAGAACCAATTAAGCTTAATAAGAGGCATTATAAAGAGCTATTAAAGCAAGGTTATAGCTGCTTTTCAGGGGATTTCGCGAAACTAGATAACCGTTCCCACTGGCCAGTTTACCGGTGCCAAGGCGCATTTGATTCACAACCTAAATTGCACGCCTCAGCGGCATTCTTACTTTACCAAGGACAAACCATAAAATACGCAGTACTAGGTTCAGAACTCATAAAACTCAATTAATAAACATTAAAAAAGCGCCTAAAGGCGCTTTTTTTGTGGTTAAAGAATTTGATTCTCTTTCCAGACTTGTTCTTTTGCCATGCGCTTTTTGCGCTTGTCACACGGGTCGTCGCAGTCGCAGGCTTTGTCGATACCAACAGCACCTAGGCCGCCACAACTACTGGCCATAGATTTCTTTTGCACAATCATACCAACAGCCATCGCTGCCACAATTAAAATAAGTAGACCAAATGTAAGAAGAAAAAGTGACATTGCTTTGCCCCTATTGTTCAGCAATAAAAATGAGCCCAACCTGTTGGGCTGTATGCATTATAAACTGCTTCTTGCCCTGCTACAAATAAGGTTTAAAAGCAGGGCTTGAATAAGTGACTAAGCCATTGTCTGACTTACCAATTAAATATACCGGCAGGCTATGTTCTTCAGCATATTTTTGGGCACGATCCATCCCCATAACTGTCAATGCTGTTGCTAAACCATCAGCCGTCATTGCTGAAGGATGCAATACTGTGACCGACACTAAGTCATGACGACTCGGCATACCTGTTACAGGATCAATTAAGTGACTATATGTCACACCATCCATTTCATAAAAAATTCTGTAGTCACCTGATGTGGCAATACCATTGGTACCTGGTTCAATCACTTTATGTACTTTGCGCACGCCAGGCTCTGCATCTGGCTGCTCAATTGCAATTTTCCACGTGATGTTGTCTGGCTTAATACCCGATACACGTAGCTCACCACCTATCTCAACCATATAATTTGTTAAGCCGTGGCTTTCAATAACCTCTGCAACTTTATCTATGCCATAGCCTTTTGCCGTAGCCGAAAACGACAGTTCTAAACCGTCTATCGTTTTCATAAGGCCTGAATCTGTTAATTCAAGCTTATCAACACCAATCTTTTCAATCATCGCCGCTAAGGCTTCATCAGTCGGGCGTTTAGTCGGCTTTTTATCTGGACCAAAGCCCCATAAGTCAATAAGTGGCCCCATTGTCACATCAAGGGTTTTTGTTGATTCACCAAGGCGAATTGACTCAGCCACAACCTTACGGAAATCATCACTAATCGGCATAACCTGCCCTGCTGGTAACTGGTTGAACTGGTTAATTTCTGAATCAGCAATGTAAGTCGACATAGATTGGTTTACATCTTTGAGTGCTTGCTTAATTTCAGAATGTAAATCAGCCCCTTCTAGTTTAGAAGGTTCAGCAAATACCTTGATGTGATAAGTCGTTCCCATGGTTTTGCCTTCGAAATAATGCTCCTCAGCTTTATCTGCTTGGCTACAACCTGCCACGAGTAAAGTAATAGTTAGTAAAAAAAAGGCCATCAAGCCTTGGCGATAAAACACTCTATTCATAGCACTCACCTTTAAAATACCGTGACGTTGATATAAAAATAAAAAAGCCTCGTAACACTAAGTGCTACGAGGCCTGTATTCTAACCAAAACTTATTGTTTTGTGTATGGTGTTAGCCACCGAAGTCATCTAATAAGATGTTTTCGTCTTCTACACCTAAGTCTTTAAGCATGTTGATAACAGCCGCGTTCATCATTGGAGGACCACACATGTAGAACTCACAATCTTCTGGCGCTTCATGATCTTTCAAGTAGTTTTCATAAAGTACGTTATGGATGAAGCCTGTGTAACCTTCCCAGTTATCTTCTGGTTGTGGATCAGACAGTGCTGTGTGCCATACGAAGTTATCGTTTTCTGCTGCTAAGCCGTCGAAATCTTCTACGTAGAACATTTCACGCTTAGAACGCGCACCATACCAGAAGCTCATCTTACGCTTAGAATTTAAACGCTTAAGTTGGTCAAATATATGTGAACGCATTGGTGCCATACCTGCACCACCACCTACGAATACCATTTCTGCATCAGTGTCTTTCGCGAAGAACTCACCGAATGGACCAGAGATAGTCACTTTATCACCTTCTTTTAGTGACCAAATGTACGAAGACATTTTACCACATGGAAGGCTTAGGTCTCTTGGCGGCGGCGTAGCGATACGCACGTTAAGCATGATGATGCCTTCTTCTTCTGGGTAGTTAGCCATTGAGTAAGCACGAATTGTTTCGTCGTCTACTTTAGACTCCAGATCGAAGAAACCGAAGTGGTTCCAGTCGCCACGATACTCTTCTGGAATATCGAAATCAGCGTATTTAACATGGTGTGCTGGTGCTTCAATTTGAATATAACCACCGGCACGGAAAGGTACTGACTCGCCATCAGGAATTTGTAATTTAAGTTCCTTGATGAAGGTTGCCTTGTTATCGTTAGAGATAACAGTACAGTCCCACTTCTTAACACCGAAAATTGACTCTTCAAGTTCAATTTCCATGTCGTTCTTAACATTTACCTGACACGCTAAACGGCAGCCTTCACGCGCTTCACCTTTAGAGATGTGATCAAGTTCTGTTGGTAAGATATCGCCGCCACCTTCTTTGATGTGTACACGACACTGACCACAAGAGCCACCGCCACCACATGCAGATGAAACGAAGATACCTGAATCAGCTAGCGCGCCTAATAGCTTGCTACCTGCTGATGTTTTAATAGCTTTATCTGGGTCGCCATTAATTCCGATGATGATATCGCCGCTTGCTACTAATTTAGATTTAGCACCAATGATAACTAAAACTAAAATAACAACGATAGCGATGAAAACACCAACGCCTAAGAAAATCTCATTCATGATTTATCCTCGCTACCTATTAAAGTGAAATACCAGAGAATGACATAAAGCCAAGACCCATAAGACCAACAGTGATGAAAGTAATACCTAAACCACGTAAGCCATCAGGAACGTCTGAATACTTCATTTTTTCACGGATACCAGCAAGTAAAGTAATTGCTAGTGCCCAGCCCACACCTGAACCGATACCATAAACAACAGACTCACCGAAGTTATAGTTACGCTCAACCATGAAAGATACCGCACCGAAGATCGCACAGTTAACTGTGATAAGTGGTAAGAAGATACCTAACGCGTTGTAAAGTGCAGGGAAGAACTTATCTAATGCCATTTCAAGAATTTGTACCAATGCTGCAATAACACCGATAAATGTCAAGAAACGTAAGAAGCTAAGGTCTGCTTCTGGGTAGCCAAGCCACTCTAATGCACCTGGTGCAAGAACAGCGTGATAAACCAAGTTATTTACTGGTACTGAGATACCTAGTACCACGATAACTGCCACACCTAGGCCGATTGACGTTGTTACTTTCTTTGATACCGCAAGGAAAGTACACATACCTAGGAAGAAGGCTAAAGCCAAGTTTTCAATGAAAACCGCTTTTACAAATAAACTAATATAATGTTCCACTGCTCGCCCCTTACGCTTTTGCTTCTACTTGGTCTTTCTTGAAGGTACGAAGTACCCAGATGAATAAACCAATAATGAAGAATGCACTCGGTGGTAAAATCAATAGACCCATTGGTTGATACCAGCCACCGTTTTGTACAAGTGGGATAATATCAACACCGAATAGTGAACCTTTACCGAATAACTCACGGATGAAACCAACAGTTAGTAGTACTACTGAGTAGCCTAAACCGTTACCGATACCGTCTAAGAAAGACATTAACGGTGGTGACTTCATTGCGTATGCTTCAGCACGCCCCATTACGATACAGTTAGTAATGATTAGACCAACGAATACTGAAAGCTCTTTTGCCGTTGCATAAGAAAATGCTTGCAATACTTGGTCAACCACGATTACTAATGATGCAATAATCGTCATTTGCACGATAATACGCACAGATGATGGGATGTGGTTACGAATTGACGAAATAAACAAGCTTGAGAATGCTGTTACAAGTGTCAATGCGATTGACATGATAAGTGCATTTTTTAAGCTTGATGTTACCGCTAGCGCAGAACAAATACCAAGTACTTGTAGTGCGATTGGGTTATTTGCGAATACCGGACCAAATAGGACCGACTTCATTTCTTTAGTATCAGCCATTATTTCAACGCTCCTTCACGTACTTTCGCAAGGAAAGGACCAAAGCCGTTTTCGCCAGTCCAGAAGTCAACTGTATGATCAACACCATTTGAAGTTAATGTTGCGCCAGAAAGACCATCGATTTGATGTTCATTGCTTGCACCACTTTTCACGATGTTGATTGGTAACTCTTTACCTTGCCATTTAGCAGTCCACTGTGGATTTTGAATTTCACCACCTAGACCTGGCGTTTCGTTGTGCTTGAAGAAATTGATGTTCTTAACAGTTTCACCATCACTCTCAAGCGCTAAGAAGCCATACATTACACCCCAAAGGCCATAACCTTGGATAGGGAGAATGATTGCGTCAGTAGAACCATCTGCTTTTTTCGAGATATAAACAGGTGAATTCTTAGTCATGCGTTGAATACCCGCGATGTCTTTAATTCCCTCTTCTTTCAACGCAAAGCTACGCGCTTGGTCGAATTTAGTTTTCTCGAAATCAAATGAGTTAGGATCTGCGCCTTCAACAAATTCACCAGTATCCATATCTACAACGCGCGCTTCAATTTTGCCATTGAAAGTCTCTGATACAGAGCCTTCAACGTCAATGTCAGCTGCCGCTAGGATATTACGTTGAATATCTTGAGTTTTGTTAGCTTGCTGTAAAGGACGAAGCTGAACTGAAGCAAACGATACGATGACTGCACACACTAAACATAGTGCAACAACAACGGTTAGCGTTTTGCCGATTGATTCGTTATTACTAGACATTACGTGCCAACCTCCGCTTGATATTAGCTTGCACTACAAAGTGATCGAATAATGGTGCAAATAAGTTAGCAAATAAGATTGCTAGCATCATACCTTCTGGGAATGCCGGGTTAACAACACGGATCATTACAACCATAAAGCCGATTAACGCACCGTAAGCGAACTTACCTTTGTCAGTGAATGATGCAGATACTGGGTCTGTTGCCATAAAGAACATACCAAATGCAAAACCACCAAGCACTAAGTGCCAGTGCCAAGGCATCGCAAATACTGCGTTAGTTTCAGAACCAACTGTATTTAGTAAGAATGCCGTTGCAACCATACCTAGGAATACACCTAGCACGATACGCCATGAAGCAATACGCACATAAATCAGGAATAAACCACCGATTAATAATGCTAATGTTGACGTTTCACCTACAGAACCTTGAATGAAACCGTAGAACGCATTCCACCATAGTTCCATGTTGCTGTAATCAAGTGAACCAACGAACGCTTGGCCTAGCATAGTTGCGCCAGAGAATGAATCTACCGCAGTCCATACTGTGTCACCTGAAATTTGCGCAGGGTATGCGAAGAATAAGAACGCACGACCAGCAAGCGCAGGGTTAAGGAAGTTACGACCTGTACCACCAAAGATTTCTTTAGCGATTACAACACCAAACGTAATACCTAATGCAACTTGCCATAAAGGAATTGTTGCCGGCAGAATGAGTGCGAATAGTACAGATGTTACGAAGAAACCTTCATTTACTTCGTGCTTACGCACAGAAGCGAATAGTACTTCCCAGAAACCACCTACAGCAAACGTTACTGCGTATATTGGTAGGAAGAAGCAGGCCCCGTAAAACATTTTCGCGCCCCAACCAGAGTCAGCAGTTAATTCACCGCCAAATAATTGGAACAGACCAACTTGCCATGTGTTTGCTAATTCAAAACCTTGTGCTAATGCACCCGCGGCCTGATGACCGATGTTGAACATACCAAAGAACATTGCAGGGAACGTTGCCATCCACACTAAAATCATCATACGTTTTAGGTCGATGTTATCGCGAACGTGTGTTTTGCCTTTATTTACATAACCAGGCGTGTAGAAAATAGTCGCAGCAGCTTCGTAAAGCGCATACCACTTTTCATGTTTACCACCCGGTTCAAAATGCGGCTCAATATCTTCTAGAAATTTCTTTAAACCCATCTCTCTAGCCTTCCTTCTCGATCGTAGTCAAGCAATCGCGCAGGATTGAACCGTACTCGTATTTACCTGGACAAACGAAAGTACATAACGCTAAATCTTCTTCATCAAGCTCTAGCGCACCTAACGAAATTGCACCATCAAGATCACGTGCGATTAAATCACGTAATAATAGTGTAGGTAAGATGTCTAAAGGCATAACACGCTCATAGCTACCAATTGGTACCATGGCACGGTTCGAACCACCTGTAGAGGTCGTCATGTTAAATAGACGGCTCGGAGTCAGGTGAGATAAGAAGGTACGTGTTACAGAGAACTTATTAGCACCAGGTGCAATCCAACCAAAGAATTCTTTTTCGCGACCTTCAAGTAATACAGATACTTGAACATGGTAACGACCTAAGAAAGCATGTGGACCTTGTGAAGTAGCGCCTGACAGCACAGAACCAGAAATTACACGGTTATCACCGTCTTCTAATTCGCCAGCAACTAAATCATCTAATGATGCACCTAATTGAGTTTTCACTAAGCGTGGGTTTTTAACACGCGGACCAGCAAGCGAAACAACACGGTCTGTGAAGATTTCACCTGTCAGGAATAAGTTACCAAACGCAATAACGTCTTGGTAGCCTAAGTGCCAAACCTGTTTGCTAGCAGAAACGGGGTCTAAATGATGAATGTGTGTACCAACAAGGCCAGCCGGGTGTTTGCCACCAAACTCATGTACTTCTACTTGAGGGATTGATGAACTAGGCACTTGACTACCAGCTTGTTTACAAACAAATACTTTGCCGTCAGTTAAACGAGATACCACAGCTAAACCGGCTTCAAATGCTGGAGTGTTTTCAGCAATGATGACTGCAGGATCTGCAGCTAGCGGGTTAGTGTCGATAGCCGTTACAAAGATAGAGCTAGGATTTGCATCCAAAGCAGCTACTCTGCTGAATGGGCGAGCACGTAGTGCTGTCCATTGACCTGACTGAACTAGTACTTCTTTCACTTTTTCACGGTCTAAGCTTGAAAGCTCGTCGGCCTTGAAAGAGTCAAAGGTGATTTGCTCACTGCCATTAACTTCAATAACAACAGATTGCAGCACACGTTTAGCACCACGATTAATTTCTTTAACTACCCCAGAAGCTGGTGCAGTAAATAAGACGCCTGGGTTCTTTTTGTCTTCAAAAAGTACCTGGCCTTTTTTGACTTGGTCATCCACACGAACATGCATGGTTGGACGCATACCAATAAATTCTTCACCTAGCACAGCTACACGTTTGACGGCAGAACCATCATGAATAACTTGCTGAGGTGCGCCCTCTATGGGTAAATCCAGACCTTTTTTTATGTTGATCATACGCACTTGCATTACATTAACGGAAAGAAACTGAAAAATCGTACCAACCACGTCGCTTCTTGATATGCTCAAGTTAAGTTCTTAGTGTCTAAAAACAGCTTGTTTCACACCCAAACAAGCAACGCAGTAAACTCCTCACATATATTGCCCGAATTTTAACATCAATCAGGGTGACTATGCGAGAGCAAATATGAAATTTATACGACTGATGTGGTTATTTAGACTACAAAAAACCATTTGAATTAATTTCAATATAGACCAAAGTGCTATTGATGCCGTTTTATTTTCTCTTAAAAACAAAAAAGCCGCTTAAAAAAGCGACTTTTCCAAAACCAGCGTTATTTAATCACTAGTCAATCAGCTGTGAAATCGCCACATCAGGATTCACATCTTGCTCGTAATCTACGCTATCAATACCAAAACCGAATAAACGTAAAAACTCATTGTGGTAACCCACATAATCCGTTAATTCGTCAATGGTGTCTGTGTCTACCGTATCCCACACTTTTTGAACACGAGCTTGAACATCGTCTTCTAACTCTTTGTAGTTTTGGAATAAATGACCGCCGTCATCGAAACGTGGCGTTTCGCCGTAAAGGTTTTCAGTGAATAGCGCATGGATTTGTTCAATCGTACCTTCATATGTACCGTCTGCTTTCATTACTTTGAATAACGCAGAGATATATAAAGGCATGATAGGAATTGCTGAACTTGCCTGTGTCACAACTGCATTTAATGAAGAAACATACGCTTCACCATTTAAGCCTTTTGTAGATTCTTTGATTGCTTGTGTTGCGCGATCAAGGTCTTCTTTTGCTTTACCAATCGTTGCGTGACCGTAAATTGGCCATGTTAACTCTTTACCAATGTAGGTATAAGCCGTTGTTTTGAAGTTATCAGCAAGGACATCGGCTGCTTTTAATGCATCAATCCACATTTCCCAATCTTCACCGCCCATTACTTTAATTGTATTGTCGATGTCTTCTTGGCTTGCCGCTTCAACGGTTACTTCATCAATCACACGCTTAGACGTATTTAAGTTTTTCGTTGTGATATCTGAGCCAATTGGCTTAAGCGTTGATGAGTATGTCTCACCTGTATTTGGGTCAGTACGACGAGGAGACGCTAAGCTGTAGATAACTAAATCAATTTTACCTAAGTCAGCTTTAATCGTATCAATTGCTTTTTGCTTGATTTCATTAGAAAACGCATCGCCATTGATATTTTTAGACCATAAACCCGCTTCTTCAGCAGCTGCTTGGAATGCCGCAGTATTATACCAACCTGCTGAGCCTGTTTTACGCTCGCTACCTTCTTTTTCAAAGAAGATGCCTAAAGTCTTAGCGCCACCACCGAATGCAGCTGTAATACGCGATGCCAAACCATAACCAGTAGAGGCACCAATCACTAATACATTTTTAGGCGCATTGCTCAGTGGCCCCTGTGCTTTCACATAATTAATTTGTTCTTGTACATGCTCAGCACACCCTACTGGATGCGCGTTAGTGCAGATAAATCCACGAATTTTAGGCTTAATGACCATTGATCATCCTATATCTATCACAATAAAAATTAGCGCTAGTTTAAAGGCTAATAGTTAAAATACAGGTCTGATCAGTAATATAAGTATAAATTACTAATCAAACCATACGATTAATCGAACTTTGAACCACCCAAACATGTTGGTGATTCAGGAGCCTGCCCTTGCTGTGCAGAAAACTCATCGGGCGTAAAAGTATGAATCGCCAATGCATGTATATGATTAGCTAATTCATCTTGTAATAATTCATTAATTTGACGGTGGCGTGCAAGTAAACGCTTACCAGCGAACTCTTCGCTCACCACAATTACCTTAAAGTGTGATTCTGTGCCACGACTATGCATATGGCTTTCATTAACAACATTTAGGTGCTTACATTCAATACCCGCTGCGAGCTTTTCCTCAATTTGTTGTTGCATTGACATGTGTCATAGACCTTTAATAGCAAAATAATTGGTCGTCACTATATCAAGGGGATGACTCATTTTACCAATAATTTTATATTATCGAGCGAAAGGTTAAATTAATACGGGGATGCATTAGCTTTTGCTGCTTTGGCAAGCTGTGTTGATAGTCACGTTGACTAAAGCCATTCATTATTAAGCAGCTACCACTTTGCAGCAAGATACTCTGTTTTTCATTACTGTGTTTGTGCTTAATTTTAAATACCCGCTCAGCCCCCAGTGAAATAGACGCAATAGTCGGCTGCTCACCAAGCTCTTTTTCATCATCACTATGCCATCCCATACAATCTTGACCGTCACGATATAAATTTACCAACAACGCATTAAATGGAATGCGTAATTGTTGGGATAAGCGCTTTCGCATTGCATCAAGCACCTCAGGCCAAGGTTCAACCACAAGCTGTGTGCCTGAATAAGCATAGTTAATCTGCTCATCAGCGATAAAGCACTGCAAACGAGGAATAGGATGGGTTTTACCAAAAACAGTGATATTGGGCTGTTGCCAATTTAAATGTTGCTGTAAAAAATAAAACAAATCGAGACTTTTTTGAGCACTCAACGCTTTCTGTTGATAATAAAACCCTTCAGGTAAATGATTAGGCTTGGCGTTTGGCTGTTGCATGTTAGAATTTACCCATACTTAAATACTTACCCTAAAACCATGATGACCACCCAAGTACAACTCGGCGATAATACCTATACCCTAGAACGTTTTCCATTAGATCAAAAAAATCGCAGCCTACAAGCTTGGGACTCTGCCGATGAGTACCTTGTCACTTATGTACGGGAGCATCATGCGCAGGCAAATTTAATCCTGATTTTAAATGACAGCTTTGGTGCATTGGCTTGTGCGTTTAATCAATTAACCACTTATTCAGTTAATGATTCGTATATTAGTCATCAAGCAACATATTACAATTTACAAGCAAATGGCTTAGAAACAAGCTCATTGACGCAATTAAACTCTTTAGAGGCATTACCAAACAAGGTTGATTTAGTGATCTTAAAAGTGCCACGAAATTTAGGCTATTTACAACATCAACTTGCTGCAATCAGTGCCGCGCTACCTAAAGATGTTGACATAATTGCAGCAGGCAAAACCAAAGATATTCATAACTCGACAATTAAAGCGTTTAGCCAATTCATTGGCGAAACATCAACAAGTTTAGCCGTTAAGAAATCTCGCTTAATCATCAGTAAAACGAGCCAACTCAATAAACAAGCTGCATTTCCTGTAAGCTGGCCACTTGAAGGCAGTGAGTTTGAGATTCAAAATCACGCCAATGTTTTCTCTCGTGATTCTTTAGATATTGGCGCTCGCTTTTTCTTTAACTACTTGCCACAAACCAGTAAAGCACGCCACATCATTGATTTGGGCTGTGGCAATGGCGTGATTGGACTGATGACACTCAAACGCTGCCCCAAAGCACATGTCACCTTTGTTGATGAATCATACATGGCAGTTGAATCTGCACGCCTAAATATACAAAGTAATTTACCTGAGCAATTAGCTAACTGTGAATTTATTCAAAATGATTGTTTAACAGATTTTGAGCCGCAAAGTGCAGATCTTGTTTTGTGCAACCCCCCTTTTCATCAAGCGCAAGCTGTGACCGATCACATTGCTTGGCAGATGTTTAAACAAGCTAAGCAGGCACTTAAACAAGGTGGTGAATTAAGAATAATAGGTAATCGTCACCTCGATTATCATGAAAAACTAAAACGCATGTTCGGCAACTGTAAACTATTGGGTTCAAATAAAAAGTTTGTTGTTTTAAGTGCAAAAAAGACAACTTAATGGAGCAATATAAATGAAAAAAATACTTCTTTTAAGCATGTTAGTTGCGCTAACAGCGTGTAGTAACCAACCTAACCAACTGATCTTAAACCCTGTTTATAAAGGCGGTAAGGTTGCATCCATCAATGCAAATATCAGTACTAGCGTCATTGATTTGCGTGGTGATAATGTAACCCTAAAAATTATTGAATCAGATAAAGTAAAAACATTGGCAAGTCCAGGCCTGACTGAATCGGTAAAAAGCACTCTTGATAGCGCCCTTAGCCGAAATGGTGCCAGTATCTCTAACCTTGCGACAACACGCTTTGAATTAGATATTCATGCATTACAAGCGATCGTCACCGAAAAAATGATGACACACACGAGTCATGCCAATATTGAGCTGGGTATTCGCGTAATAAGAAGTAACAGTAACTTTAGTAAAGTTTACCGTGGTAGTGCAAACCTTGAAGGGCCATTAAGACACGATAGAGCAAAAATTGAGAGTCAGCTTAATAAGTTGACTGAACAACTAATTACCCGCATTGTATCTGACCCAGAATTAATCGCTTATTTGGAAGGTTAACTATGAAGCGCATTTTTATACTTAGTTTTATCTTACTGTTCAGCCAGAACACCTTCAGTGCAACTGAGGGTAAGTTCATCCAAAAAGACAACATGTTTCCTCGTGTCGAAATTGTCACCACACTCGGTAGCATCATAGTAGAAATGGACCGCTCTCGCGCCCCTATCACAGTCAACAACTTCTTAACTTATGTCGCTGATGGTAGCTACAAAGGGAGTGTATTTCATCGTGTAGAACGTGATGAAGACAACGAACGAGATTTCGTTATTCAAGGCGGTGGCTACGATAAAGATTACGATGGCCTACACGAGTACGATCCTATTTTTAATGAGAGCGGGAATGGTTTAAAAAATGATATGTATAGTATCGCCATGGCTTATCAAGACAGACAACCACACTCAGGGACACGCCAATTCTTTTTTAATATGGATGACAATGATCATTTAAACCCCGGTCGTGACTGGGGATTTGCTGTATTTGGCATGGTTATGGATGGCTATGAAACACTGGATAAAATTATGCGTGTGGAAACGGCTTATAACGAAAAAATAGGTTACAGCTTCGTACCCAAAACGCCTGTGGTTATCTTAAATGTAAAAATGATTGAACCCACTGCACTATAAAAATAACAAGCGAGCTCATCGCCCCACTCATATGGCAGTACTATGACAAAGACGCTTTCTGTTTCAGAGTATTTTTCGTACTTTAAAGACAAACGCTTAATCAATATTTTTCTGTTTGGGATCAGCAGTGGCTTTCCGTGGGTACTCATTGGTTCTGTCATGTCTGCGTGGCTAAAAGATGAAGGCCTCAGCCGAAGTATGATCGGCCTATTTGGCATTGTATTTGGGGCGTACAGTATTAACTTTTTATGGTCACCTTTGGTTGACCGCGTAAAACTGCCAATTTTATTTAACTGGCTTGGTCAGCGCCGCAGCTGGATTTTACTATGCCAATCAATAATTTTTATAGGCACCTTTTCACTTGCAGGGCTCGATATCAAAGCGAACCTTTGGTTTGCCGCCGCGCTGTGCTTAGTCATTGCGGTTGCCTCTGCGACTCAAGACATCGCCATTGATGCGTTTCGTATCGATACTTTAAGTGAAAATGAAAGCCATAAAGCCACGGCGGCTGCAGCCATGGCAACATCAGGTTGGTGGAGTGGTTATGCTTTGCTAGGGGCACTCCCCTTCTACATGGCTGATATCCCCTCTATTGATTGGCCCCAAGTTTACTTTTTCTTATCCGTTATCATGTTGCTATTAATGGGTAGTGTACTTTGGGCAAAAGAGCCCGAATCAAATCGTGAAGTTATTCAGGCTGAACTTGAGTCTACCTATCAGCAAAAGCTTGCCGGTGTAGAACAAACGCGATTTGCAAAAGTAATTGCTTGGTTAGCGGTCACCGTGTTTGATCCATTTAGAACCTTTTTTGCACGCAATGGTGTAAAAACAGCGCTCGCACTTTTAGCGTTTATCTTCCTATTTAAAATTGGCGAAGCCTTTCTTGGCCGAATGTCGATTGTGTTTTATAAAGAAGTGGGCTTTAGCAACAGTGATATTGCCACCTTCTCAAAAGTAGGCACTGCGATTCTTACCATCGCTTTTACTTTCGTCGGGAGCCTATTCAATCAACGCTACGGTATCGTAAAAGGCTTATTCATTAGCGGCATTGCTATGGCAGCATCTAACCTTGCATTTGCTTGGATTGCGATTGCAGGCCCTAAATTAAGCCTCTATGCTTTTGCAATTATCATTGACGGCTTTACACAGGCTTGGTCACTGGTGGCAATGGTCGCCTTTATTTCTATGCTATGTGATCGCGCCTTTAGCGCAACTCATTATGCACTTTTAGCGTCACTTGGAAACTTAGGCAGAACACTCTTGTCCAGTTACAGTGGTGTTGTGATAGATGATTGGCTTTTAGGTAACTGGGCACTGTTTTTTGTACTAACAGCACTCATGGTTATCCCTTCGCTGGTATTTTTATTCTTAATCCGCCACAAACTTTATGCGTTAGAGAACAATTATCACCGAGATAATTAACAAAAAATGTAAAGGTGTAATTGAAATAGACAGAAAAGTGAGGATGACTGTTTAGTGCATCCATGCACTAATTGTATTACTAAAAATGTATTAGTAACAGCAAATTAAGCGTCTTTTAATAGATTAAGACCTTCGTATGGGTCTACTTCCAAAGCATCACAGTAACGCATAAATTCAATAACGTCTAAACGACGTTCTTGGTTTTCAATTTTACCAATGAATGAATGTGGCGTTCCTAAAACTTGAGCAAGGCTGCGCATTGTATGGCCTTTCTCATGGCGTTTTGTTTTAAGCCATTTCGTTAGTTTTGAGTTTTCTTCAGAAGAAACTGTTTTACCCATCATAAAAATACATCTCCTACTAGATGATTTAAGTTAATTAATTAAGAGTGAAATTTTGCCCGTCTCACTCTTGGATACATTATATACTAATAATTTTTTCTGTGAATTAATAATTATACAAATGTCCACGTTTCAGGTATAGACTGCTTTGCTTAGCAAGTCTAGTTTTAAAGCTAAAATTAAAGCAGATGCTCTATTATTAGTTGCTTAACTGTACCAAAAAATCGATCAATTGGAACCGTGTTAACTATAAATATAGCTTTTAAAATTGCATACTTATGCTTAAAGTGTACGTAAATACTGAAAAAGGCTAGAAAATGTTTCGAATATTATTTTTGTTGCCAATTGTACTGTGTGTCATCTGGTACCTATTTCTAAAGCAAAATCGTATACCTATTAAGCAAGGCAAACGAGGATTTATCTATATTTTAATCGCCTCAGCACTGGTATTAGGGTTTTTCCTGTTAATGATTCAGGTTACCCAAAGCTAGTAGCGCTAACATTTATAATAACTACTTGGTGAATGGTACTTATTAACGAAGCTCAGCTTCGCGGTATAATCATATACGAAAGGCAAGCGTTTCTATTAACGCTGTTTTCATTTTCAAAATTTTTTCTAAACGAAAAGCCATTGCTAAGATCAGCACTAAGAATAAAGGCAGGATGATGTAGAAATTAAAGCAATAAAAAAGCCATATCACATGGCTTTTCATAAAATCCGTTAAACGCTGAAGCTAGCTCCGCAACCACAGGTTGTGGTAGCGTTGGGGTTGTTTACAAAAAAGCGTGCCCCTTCGAGTCCTTCGGTGTAATCGACCGTTCCATCAACGAGGTATTGAATACTCATAGGGTCAATCACTAAGGTAACGCCATTTTTTACAATTTCTAAATCGCCAGGGTTGGCCTTTTCATCAAAGGTAAAACCATATTGAAAACCCGAACATCCACCACCTGTCACATAAACACGTAGTTTTAGATCTGGATTCTCTTCTTCTTCAATTAACTGTTTAACGCGAACAGCAGCTGCATCACTGAACTTAATTGGCAACTCTTCAGACATACCAAACCCCTCAAAATCTATAATGCTGTAATTATCTAATACCCGAGTATTTTAATCAAGTATCGACATAGACTCATAAGTATTTGCAAGTACGTATTAGCCAAGTCATTTGCATTGAACTAAGTTTAATTTATACAACTTTTTAATTAATTAAAGTAAGCGGTGAGAGAGTATCACAGTGTTTGACCATTTAAGGCTTCATTTTATTAGCTCTGACTTAAATAGTGCGCAAATAATCCCCGCACAATATGATACTTTGCTTGTCATAGCCTCAGTACTTACCGCCGTATTCGCCTCTTATATTTCTTTTTTACTATCGGCACGAATCAAAAGTTCTCACCTTAAAAATGAAAGCTTGGTATGGACTGTAATGGCAGCCTGCTTTTTGGGTATCGGTATTTGGGGTATGCACTTTATCGGTATGCTTGCTTATACATTACCGATAAATGTAGAGTACAACACCACAATAACCTTAGTATCTGTACTGCCAAGTGTGTTTGCCAGTTATATTGTACTTTCAACTTCACTCAGTCATATAAAAGGGCTTATTTTTCGAAGCGTTCTAATGGGAGCAGGAATTGGCAGTATGCACTTTGTCGGTATGATGGCAATGATGATGCCCGCTCATATGGCTTATGAGCCAAAGCTGTTTTCATTATCAATTTTTGTGGCAATCATTCTTTCTGGCATTGCCCTAAAAATAAATGACCTCAGACAAGCCCAAAAAATACATCAAGTACGCATGAATATGTTAGTGGCTATTGTGATGGGTAGTGCTATTTCAGGTATGCATTACATCGGTATGATTGCTATGTCGGTCTATGCAACCGAGCAAACCGTTTATACTACGAGTCACGATAGCTCAACGCTGGCTCAGCTTGTCATTTCTGTACTACTGGCGTTAAGTCTTTTAGTACTGAGTGTAGTAGAGCTTAGAGCAAGAAGCTTACTTTCCGCTAAACTAAAAGCCGTACTGAATACTGTGCAAGATGTCGTTATTAGCTTTGATAACACGGGTATCATCGAGTTTGCTAACCCTGCTGTTTTGCCTGTTTTTGGCTATAAGCCTAATGAATTAATCGGTAAGCATATTTATACGCTCATCCCTGATAAATCAACCGAACTTGAGCTAATCTTAAATACCTCATCAACGACATCCCAGCAATCAAGTTGCTTTTGTAAAAGCAGGTTATTAAATGCTCATAGAGCGAACCAAAACTCATTTCCAATTACCATGACAATCAGCTCTATAGGTAACAAGGAGATAGGCCCATACGTTGCCACGATTAAAGATTTGAGTGATATCCACAATCAAGAAGCATTTACTCAAACCATATTCGATAACCTACCTATTATGTTGTTTGTAAAAGAAGCTGAGCACTTAACATTTAGCCACGTAAATAAGGCCGGCGAGCAACTCTTAGGGAAAACTAAAGAACAACTGATCGGCCTTAACGACTTTGACATTTTTAATGATGAAGATGCGCTTGGTTATGCGCAAACAGACCGTGATGTGCTTGCAAGTAACGATATTCTGACACTGGATGAAAAGCCTATTACAATTGACGGCCGAACTCACTACCTTCGTACCCGTAAACTCCCTATTAAAGATAGCCATGGTAAAGCACAGTACCTGCTCGATGTTTCAGAGGATATAACAGAGCTTAAGCAAGCCAAAACAGAGCTTGATAATTTACATCAAAGAATGTCAATGGCCGCCGATGCAGCCCAAATAGGAATTTGGGAGTGGAACTTTGAAAGCAACGAACTTATTTGGGATGATTGGATGCATACCTTATTTGAGATCCCCAAATCTCAGTTTAATGGTAATTATGCCGCATGGGCTAATACGCTTCATCCTGATGAATACGAAGCCGTGACAAACAAACTCAAACTAGCAGTTCTCAATAACGAGGATTTTCATGCCGAATTTCAAATTGTTCTCCCCAGCGGGCAAGTACGCTTCATAAATGCCGATGGTAGAATCTACGGAAATAGGATGATTGGTGTTAATTTTGATATCACCAAACGGGTTTTAGCAGAGCAAAAGATCAGACAGCTTGCCCAAACAGATCACCTCACAGGTTTAGCTAACCGCAGTGCACTAAGTAAATTCCTTAAGCATGAGTTTGCTCGTGTAGAGCGAACAGGAACAAAAGTAGCTTGCTTATACTTTGACCTTGATAAATTTAAACCCATTAACGATACCTATGGCCATTTGATGGGTGACTTTGTGCTTGTAGAAATCGCAAAACGATTGCAAGAAACCGCACGAAAAACAGATTGTACGGCGCGTATCGGTGGTGATGAATTTGTTGTTGTGATAACGGATGTTGAAAATAAAGAACATATAAAGCGTGCTCTAACGCGGTTAATTAATGCGATAGAAGCGCCGATAATCAGTGAAGTGGGTATGTTAAACATAAGTGCAAGTGTGGGTTATGCAGTCTATCCTGATAATGCTAAGTCTCTCGACGAACTTCTTAAAAAAGCCGACGAGCAAATGTATAAGCAAAAGCGAGATTGCTCGCTTAAAACAACAAGAATAAAAACCCAGTGACTCTGTGCACTTGTTTAAAGCAGATAATTTTGCAAAATCACAAGGACTTAGTGAATTTGATTTGCTAAACTTGCGTCTCTAAAGTGCTGTGAGGAAAAATGCATGTGGCTTGAAACGCTGAGGCGTCGTCTAGCAAAGCCTAAAACATCTGTGCAATTGTGCTTACTAGGAGTTTGCGCAGGATTAATTGCGGCAGTACTGATTATATTATTCCGCCTCACAATTATGTTTTTTCAAAGTCTTTTTTTGGAAAAGCCCGATGACTTCTCTACCTTAGACACACTAGAGCGTGTACTTCTCCCGATTGGTGCTGCCTTAGTCATCGCTTTATTTGCAGCACTAACAGGTTTTAAGCATTACCGTTTAGGTATTCCTTTCGTTATCCACCGGATAAAAAAGCATTATGGTCATATGCCACTGTATAACACGGTCAATCAATTTGTTGGTGGTGCGCTCGCTTTAATCAGTGGTTTTTCTGTTGGCCGAGAAGGTCCTTCTGTGCATATGGGCGCAACCGGTGCAAGCTTGTTAGCAGATAAACTACATTTACCCCATAATGCCATGCGCACACTCAGCGGTTGTGGTGTGGCTGCAGGCATTGCCGCCTCGTTTAATACCCCGCTTGCTGCCGTTATTTTTGTAATGGAAGTAGTACTGAGAGAATACAAAGTACATATTTTTGTGCCTATTATGCTCGCAGCGGTTACAGGCGCCTTAGCCACTCAATTTGTCTTTGGTGACGCATCTGAACTTGCACTTATCACTATGAACCCTCTAAGTGGCTGGCACTATCCTTTTTTAATTATTTTTGGCATGGCGCTAGGCGCAGTCGCTTATGCATTTAATCAAAATTTAATGTTGATTATTCGTACCTTTAAACCGCTAAGTATGTTTCCTCGCTTATTACTCGCAGGCTTAATTGCAGGGCTAATTGCCTATATGGTGCCTCATGCAATGGGCTCTGGTATGAGTGCCATCACCATTGCCATTGAATCCCCTGATGATGTGCAATTTTTAACAACGATTTTAATCGCTAAATTACTTGCCACACTCTTTGCTATTGGTCTAGGGATCCCCGGCGGTATTATTGGCCCCGTGATTGGTTTGGGCGTATTAATGGGTACCTTAATGGCATTTTTTGCTCAATTTATTAGCCCAGGAACAGATATTGCGGGCACCTATAGCATGCTTGGCATGGCAGGCTTATTAGCGGCCACCCTGCACGCCCCTCTTGCAGCACTAACAACGGTAATGGAGCTAACATCCAGTCCTGAAATTATTGTTCCTGCCATGTTAGTTATTTCTTCTGCGTATGTTACTGCTCTGCAATTTTTTGGCAATCGTTCTATCTTTATGCAGCAACTAGACTTTCAAGGGCTTGAATATCAAATATCCCCTGCAACCGAAGCATTACAGAAGGTTGGAGTGATGGAAGAAATGGATGAACAATTTAAACTGCTATACAGCGACGATAAAGAACAAATAAAAGAGTCATTAGACGCTTTAGATAGTCAAACGCCATTGATTGTTCATGATGATGAAAATGGCTATCGCCTTGCAGAGTATGACTTAAGCCTAATGTCTGACCAAAGTAGTAATATAAAGTATGTCAGTTTGAATGGTTTAAGTAGCCAAGCAACACTTGCCGATGCATTTGATCTATTAAAAGATAAACGAAGTGGTGCTGTATATATTTATAACCTACTGGATAACCAGCAAATTATGGGGCTTTTGCGTTGGGATCAAATCAGGCATATTCTTACCATACGTAACAGCTTGCTATAACAACTAAAAATGGACACAACAATGAGCGCGCTATTAGTTTACAAAACCTTTCATGTATTTTTTATGATTGCTTGGTTTGCGGGGATTTTTTATCTTCCTCGCTTGTTTGTATACCACGCAATGAGTGAAGAAAAAGCCTGCAACTCGATGCTAAAAGTAATGGAACGCCGTTTACTGTTTTTTGTGACACCGTTTGCCGTTTTAACACTCGTGTTTGGCGTACTGACCATTTTTGAATATGGTCGAGATTGGTTTAGATACAGCATGTGGCTGCACTACAAACTCGTGTTAGTGATTATTCTTTATATCTATCATGGCTACTGTTTCAAATTACTGGCTGACTTTAAACATGATCGTAATACTCGCAGTGATCGTTTTTATCGTATTTTTAATGAAGTCCCAGTACTTATTCTATTAGCAATAGTTGCACTCGCTATTATCAAACCTAGCTTATAATTTGCTGCGGTGTACGCTAAAAATTTGCTATAGTACGGCGCAAATTTATGCGGCCTCCTATACAGAGAGCCGGCGCCTTAATAAATGTAATTAGGAACAACCCCATGTTAAGTTTCCAAGGTGAAAATATTCTGTCGGTTAATCAACTTGACCGCGATTGTATTGAACGTATTTTTGCAGTTGCTAAAAAAATGGAGCCTTATGCTAAAAAGCAAAAGCGCACCAATGTATTAGAAGGCGCAATTTTAGCAAACTTATTCTTTGAACCAAGTACACGTACTCGCGTAAGCTTTGGTACAGCATTTAACTTACTGGGTGGTTTAGTTCGCGAAACAACAGGCATGCAAAGCTCAGCTTTAGCCAAAGGCGAATCTCTTTATGACACCGCACGCGTTATCTCAGCGTATGCTGATGCCGTTGCAATGCGTCATCCTGATTCAGGATCAGTTGCAGAGTTTGCAACCGGTTGTGATGTACCTGTCATCAATGGTGGTGACGGCGCAAATGAACACCCAACCCAAGCCTTACTTGACTTACTAACCATTGAACGTGAACTTTCTCGCTTCAACCAAGGTATCGACGGTATGCATATTGCCCTAGTGGGCGATTTAAAATATGGCCGTACTGTGCACTCTTTATCTAAATTACTGTGTCATTATAAAGACGTTAAGTTCTCTATGGTGGCACCAGATGGTTTACAGATGCCGGACTACATTTTAGATGCTGTTGATAACGCAGGTCATAAAATTCAAGTAGTGAATAAAATGGAAGGCAACTTAGCGGCAGATATTGTTTATCAAACCCGTATCCAGGAAGAGCGCTTCCCTTCACAAGAAGAAGCTAACAAATATCGCGGTGGTTTTCGTATCAGCCAAGCAATTTACAATGCACACTGTAAGCCAAACTCAGTACTGATGCACCCACTGCCTCGTGACAGCCGTTTAGAAGCAAACGAGCTAGATAACGATTTAAATAGCAACGACAACCTAGCCATTTTCCGCCAAGTACAAAACGGTGTGTTAATTCGCATGGCGTTGTTTGCTCTAACCTTAGATGTTGCCGACAAAGTTGAGCAATATGAAGTCGACGTGCCTTGGTTTAGCCGTAAGCGTAATAGCTAATACGCTTCATTTTGGGCTCTTTGAGCCCTTGCAAACCAACTCATTTAACGTGACAACCCAATAGGACTATTCATGACAATTAGCCAAGACCTTTTTAATCGCGCGCAAGAATCAATCCCAGGCGGTGTTAACTCACCAGTTCGTGCCTTCAATGGCGTTGGCGGTACTCCTTTATTCATCACTAAAGCAGAAGGTCCTTTTACCTTTGATGCTGATGGCAACCGCTACATTGATTACGTTGGTTCATGGGGACCCATGATCATGGGGCATAACCACCCTGCTATTAAACAAGCAGTCTTAGAAGCCGTTGAAAATGGCCTAAGCTATGGTGCGCCAACTGAAACTGAAATCCTCATGGCCGAAAAAGTAAAAGAACTGGTACCATCAATCGAAAAAGTACGTATGGTAAGCTCAGGTACTGAAGCGACAATGAGTGCAATTCGCTTAGCGCGTGGCTTCACTGGCCGTGACAAAATCTTAAAATTTGAAGGCTGTTACCACGGCCATGCAGATTCACTCCTAGTTAAAGCAGGCTCAGGTGCGCTGACTATGGGCGTACCGAACTCACCAGGTATTCCTGAAGATTTTGCTAAACACACATTAACTGTGTCATTTAACAACCTTGATGAAGTAAAAGCCATTTTTGCCAAATACGCTGACGAAATCGCTTGTATCATCGTTGAGCCAGTTGCTGGCAACATGAACTGTATTCCTCCTGTACCTGGCTTCTTAGAAGGTTTGCGTGAAGTGTGTGATGAATACAAATCAGTGCTTATTTTTGATGAAGTAATGACAGGTTTCCGTGTTGCTTTAGGCGGCGCGCAAGCGTACTACAACATCAAACCAGACCTAACGTGTTTGGGTAAAGTAATCGGTGGCGGTATGCCTGTGGGTGCGTTTGGTGGTAAAAAAGAAATCATGGATTACATCGCACCAGTCGGGCCGGTTTACCAAGCGGGCACATTATCAGGTAACCCTATTGCCATGGCTGCAGGCTTAAAATCTTTAGAGCTTTTAAGTGCTGAAGGCTTACACGATCAATTAGAAGCAAAGAGCAAAGCAATTTGTGAAGGCTTTGAAGCCGCTGCGAAAAAAGCTGGCATTGCACTTACAACAAACTACGCAGGTGGTATGTACGGCTTCTTCTTTACTGACAAAGAAAAAGTAACTAGCTACCAACAAGCCACTGAGTGTGATTTAGAGCGCTTCAAAAAGTTCTTCCACTTAATGCTTGAAGAAGGTGTTTACCTTGCTCCTTCAGCATTCGAAGCAGGCTTTGTATGTGCAGAGCATTCAGAGCAAGAAATTAGCGACACCATAGCAGCGGCAGAACGCGCCTTTGCGAAGCTATAAAATATAATTAGAAAAAAAAGCCCGTAAGGGCTTTTTTTATGAATAAAAACAACGTAACCACAGGTCTACTCCTAATATAATTTCTAACTGGGTGTATCTGTGAATAATCTAATTAAACCTGCTGTTTTCTTAATGAGACAATTAAGTTACAAAGCAAAAATGTCGCTAATGTTTGGCATTTTAATTTTTCCTCTTTGTTTAAGTTTATTTTTTTTACTAAGCGTTCTAAGTAAAGGAATTGAAATATCACAAAAACAAAATCAAGGGGTCCAAATATATCCTCAATTACTCGCTAATTTACTCACTGCAAATCAAGCTGATAATATCAGTATTGCCCAACAAGCGGGTTTTGCGAATACAGCCACTGATGACGACAACATTTTAGAGATAGTCTCGATTGAGTCACAGCTTGCTATTGTAAACGAGCTCAGTAGTAGCTACTTAAATCGTACATTAGTGACCGCTCTACCGCCTCTTATCACACATTTAAATAAAACCATACAAAGTGCAGAAACCGTTTTATCTAGCGGGCAGTTTTCACCGAGTACATTTATTACTTTATCAAACCAAGTTAAAGCTCTGCCGCAGTTAGAGTCACAGTTTTTAATGAGTTTGAATACATCTTTAACTGCAAACGAGAAACTTAAAAACACCCTAACAGAACCCGCAACGCAACTTTCAAGCAGTATTAATGCGCTTTTTCTAGCATTAAACCAAGATCTACTCGAGCCAGATGAAATTGCGCTTACACAGCAGCAGCTTGCAAATTTAAAAGTAAATATTAACAGTAAGATTAATCACTTTATTAGCAACAGTGAGCCAGCTTTATCATTGATGATCTTAACGCAATTAAAACAGCAACGTATGACCCGTGTTGTGGTTATCATTGCCGCTTTAATCAGCCTATTTATAGCAAGTTATTTGATGATGGGGTTTTACCGCTCATTAGTTGATACTTTAAAGCAGTTTTCTAACGCAGCAACAGAGGCTGCAACAGGTAATTTAGGCGTGCGATTAGATTTAAAAGGCAAAGACGAGCTCAACTCAATAAGCTTACTATTCAATGATTTACTAAAATCGTTTACGGCGCTTATCAAAAATGCTCAAAAAACCACTCACTCAGTAAGAAGTACCACTCAGCACGTATTTGAAAGCCGCAATAAAACAACCAATGATGTTACTGAGCAGCAACAAAGCATTAGCGCTATTAATGACTCGCTAGATAACATGAGCCAATCGGCAGAGCATGTTGAAAAAACAGCCTCGCATGCTGTTTTTCTCGCTAATAGTGCCGCCAAACAGGTCCAAAACAGCGCAAAAAATAGTGAGGAGTTAGCGCAACATATCGCACAGTTACAACAAGAGTTTAACCAAGGGTTAAAAGCGCTGGATTCATTAGCGCAAGACACCTCAAATATTAGCCAAGTAAGCAAAGGAATTAGCGACATAGCTGAACAAACAAATCTTTTAGCCTTAAATGCTGCAATCGAAGCTGCAAGAGCCGGCGAGCAAGGACGAGGGTTTGCTGTTGTCGCTGATGAGGTTAGAACATTGGCAGGGCGAACTCAGCTACAAACAAAGGAAATACACGATATTATCGCTTCATTACAAAATGCATTGCAGTTAACACAGCAGAAAATGCAGCAAAGTGTCGAAAAAATGGAGCAAGGGGCAGCATCCGCTAACCAAACAAAAGCAAGTTTAGTTGAAGCCGTAAATACGATGGATGAAATCAGTCAACATGGTGAACAAATCGCGCAGTTAGTTGCTGAGCAAACGAGTGCAACACAAGATGCTTTAAATGATGCCAAGCGGGTAAGCTGTTTAGCCGAAGAGACGCTTAAATCATCAAAAAATGCCTCAGCAAGCGCACACGATTTAACCGCGCTTGCTGAGCAACTTAACGATGCAATGAAAGCATTTAGCGTCGACAACTCGGACGAGGCTCAAACTCACTAGCTCGAATAGGCAGTTGCACCACTTTGCCGCAGCCAGGTGGTGCTTGCAGACCTGTTTCTTCATTTATGAACGCCCAGCGAATAGAAGCTGGGCGAGTATCTGCAATGGCTTCAGGGTTAAGTGGTTTTAGATAACGAATATAGGTTTCTAACGCACCAACACTCCCCGTTAGGCCGGTATTTTTATTATCGTCTCGACCAATCCAAGCAACGGTAACTGTATTTTGGTCAAAACCTGCAAACCAGCTATCTCGTAAGTCATTACTTGTGCCCGTTTTACCCGCTAACTGAATCGATGGAAAGTGGGCATTTAAACGTTTTGCTGTGCCATCTTTAGTTACTCGCTTCATCGCATATTTAGTCATATAAACTGATGCTTCATCAAATCGCTTTTGTGACTCAACATTATGCTTATAAAGTACTTTACCTACTGAATCAGTCAGTGCAGAAATTGATGTTAGTTCACGATACTGTCCGTCAGCAGCAAGTGTTGTATAAAGTTGAGCGACCTCAAAGCTAGACAACTCCAATGCCCCAAGTAGCAGTGATGGGTATTCATCGATGCTTCCTTCAACTCCTAATCGCTTCAAGGTCGTTGCGACAGTGTCGACCCCTACATCTAACCCAGTATTTACCGCAGGTATATTGATACTATTACTAAATGCTTTATAAAGCGGCATCATGCCTCTAAATTGCCTATCAAAATTCTCTGGCTGCCATATTTTTCCTTGCTCATTCGTTACTCTTAGAGGAGAGTCATCAACCAAAGATGCAAGGTTAAACTTGCCGCTTTCAAAGGCACTCAAATAAACAGCAGGTTTTACTAATGAGCCTATATTACGCTTGGTATCTAATACTCGATTAAAACCAAAATAGCGAACATCACGACCGGCAACTAAGGCTGAGACGCCACCTTTTTCAACGTTAACCGAGATCATAGCGGCTTCTAATTCTTCGGTTTTAGGACGTCTTTCAAGGTAAGGTAAGCTTGCCTCAACCGATTTTTCCATTGCAGTTTGTTTTTGTAAGTCGAAATAAGTAAAGACACGCACACCAGCATCCAATACTTGCTGGTCAGGTAACAAACGCTTTAATTCGCGATTAACTAACTCTAAATAACCAGGATACGACTTCTGTAGGCTATCTTTCATAGGTGAAATATCAATTGGACGCTTTAACGATGCGCGATACTCACGTGTATTTATTAAGTTATTTTCGACCATTAAGCGCAGTACTAAATCGCGACGCTCCATCGCACGTTCACTGTAACGGCGTGGGTTGTAGTACGATGGGCCTTTAACCATAGCAACCAGTAACGCAATTTGGTCATACTCTAGCTCGTCCACAGGTTTAGAAAAGTAGAATTCAGCGGCAAGCCCCATACCGTGAACACCCTGATTGTATGATTGCCCTAGGTATACTTCATTTAAGTAGGCTTCTAAAATTTCATCTTTGCTATAGCGGTAGTCTAATATCAATGCGATAAGTGCTTCATTAAACTTACGTACAAGAGAGCGTTCACGTGTTAAATAAATATTTTTAGCGAGCTGTTGTGTTAAGGTACTTCCACCCTGCACTGTTCTTCCCGCTTTAATATTGCTGTATAGGGCACGCATAATAGACCATACCGACACACCGTGGTGCTGATAAAAATCTCTGTCTTCAACCACCAGCAAGGTGTCTTTTAACATTGCAGGAAACTTATCAAGCGGCACAAACTCACGATCTTGATTCGAATCATTACCAATTCGCGCAATTTGCACAGGCTCCAAACGCGCAGAATTTAAGCGTCGACCGAATTTATCCTTAATAGTTGCTAATTTTTTCCCTGAAAAACGAAGCTCAATAACACGAGCATCTTCGAGCCCATCGTAAAATTCAAATTCGCGGCGATACACTTTAATACTGTTAGATGACTTAACATACTGCCCTGTACGACTAAGCTTATTAACTGAAGAGTAGTTTAATCTGTTAAGCTCCCAAAGAACTTCTTGTTGTGATAAAAACTGCCCAGGGTAAAAGCTCATTGCTCGCGCGTATACCTGCGCAGGTAACTGCCACTTATTGCCCTCAAATTGACGCGTTATTTTTGCATCTAAATAAATAAGATACAGCACCATCGCAATCACAACAGCTAAGGATAACTTCCAAAAAATTGACCACGTTTTACGAAAAATACGCGACTTTACTGTCGTATTCGAAGAGGTTTTGCGTTTTTTAGTGGTTCGTTTCGTGGACGCCGTTTTCTTTGCTGGCGTTTTTTTAGCAGGAGTTTTTTTATCAGCCATTGAGTTCGCTATTGGTCAGTTAATTTTACAGGTGTAATCAGCCGCAATTCTATCACCTGTAAAATTAACAGTCACTTAAACTCGATTAGCGGGTACATAACCAAAGCGAGTGAATAACCGCAGGTATAAAAAATATAAAGCATAAAATAATATTAATAACCAAATCTTTACCAACACCGGCTTTTAAAAACACAGCCACAGGTGGTAAAAACAATGACAAAATAATTAATAACAGTTTGTTATCCATAGTATTCCCTTGTTGATTAAGTTATTTGAGCATAGTCAATATTGTTGAAATCGCCTATAAGAAAACACTTATTTTGAATGCAAAAAAGCCCTACCTGAGTAGAGCTTTGATTTGAACACACAATGATTATTGTATGTGCGTGCTGAAGCACGCACTAAAATTAGTTACTGCGAACTGATACAAACTCAGGGTAAGCATCAATGCCACAGTCATGTTGATCCATACCGTTTAATTCTTCTTCTTCGGTAACACGGATACCCATGGTATTTTTCAGAATTGCCCACACGATTGATGACGCAATGAACACAAACCCTAAGATACACACTAAGCCAATTAATTGATTAACGAAGGTTGCATCTGAGTTTGAAAGTGGTACTAGCATGATACCTAAAGCACCACATACACCGTGTACAGAAATAGCACCGACAGGGTCATCGATTTTTGCTTTATCAAGTGCAACAATACTAAATACAACCAGTGAACCGCCGAGTAGACCTAATAGACAAGCAAGTAATGGTGTGGGTGATGCTGGCTCAGCCGTAATAGTGACAAGGCCTGCTAACGCACCGTTTAGTACCATAGTTAAATCAGCTTTCCCCCAAAGCACTTTACATACGAACAGTGCTGCAATAGCACCACATGCCGCTGCTGCGTTAGTGTTTAAGAAGATTTTACCCACTGCTGTTGCATTTTCAGCGTCAGAAACAAGCAGCTGTGAACCACCGTTAAAGCCAAACCACCCCATCCAAAGGATTAATGTGCCTAATGTGGCAAGTGGTAAGTTAGAACCAGGAATTGGGTAAATTTCACCGTTTTTACCGTATTTACCTTTACGAGCACCAAGGAAAAGTACACCTGCTAGCGCAGCCGCAGCACCTGCCCCGTGAACAATTGCAGAACCTGCAAAGTCAACAAAGCCCATTTCAGATAAAAAGCCTGCGCCCCAAGTCCAATAGCCTTCAATCGGGTAAATAAAACCTGTCATAACAACAGTAAAGATCAAAAATGCCCATAACTTCATACGCTCAGCAACAGCACCAGATACAATAGACATAGCCGTAGCTACAAATACAACTTGGAAGAAGAAATCAGACTCTAATGAGTGATTTGCATCAGCTGCTTGCGTACCAATTAACGCACCAAAAGAAGGAACAAAACCGCCTTCAGCGTTATCAACATACATGATGTTATAACCCACAAGTAAGAACATGGTGCAGGCGATCGAGAAAAGTGCTACGTTTTTAGTCAGTATTTCTGTTGTATTTTTTGCACGAACTAAACCCGCCTCTAGCATCGCAAAACCGGCAGCCATCCACATGACTAAAACACCCGACATCAAAAAGTAAAAAGTGTCGAGTGAGAACTTCAACTCTACAATCGTGTTTTCCATAAATCCCCCTTAAATTGCTTCTTCATCAAGTTCGCCGGTACGAATACGGACGATTTGGTCTAGGTCGTAAACAAAAATTTTGCCGTCACCAATTTTGCCTGTTGAAGCAATTTTCGTGATGGTTTCAACAACGCGTTGACAATTTTCGCTACGAGTTGCAATTTCAAGTTTAATTTTAGGAATAAAATCGACTTGGTATTCAGCTCCACGGTATAGCTCAGTATGACCACGTTGGCGGCCAAAGCCTTTAACGTCGACAACTGTCATCCCCTCAATGCCTAAATCAGCCAGTGCTTCACGCACATCATCAAGTTTGAATGGCTTTATTATTGCACTAATCATTTTCATAGTGGCCCCCTTCGGACGCTTATTGTTATCCTGTTGGCTTTAACAATCCAACCTTTGTGCCACTATTTTTTATTATTTATTTTCAACTGGTTAAATACAATTAGTCACTTACAAACAAAAAAAATGCACCACAAGGGTGCATTTTTTTAACAATTAACCAGCACTGGTGCAATTCAAGCAATTAAACCTTGATTATAGCAAAGCAAAAATCTCGTTACTTAGTTATACTTGGTTATTGCTTTGCATCCATGAAGTCGTAAAGCAATTATTTTTCAATCGGCTAGCAACAGCTTTAATCCCTTAAATAATTAAGTATTATTGCGTATTGATACTATAAACGGACCACGCAGTTACGTTGTTGCTGTTTAGCTTGATATAAAGCTTTATCAGCTAAGCGCATTGCGGCTGTGAGTGAGACATGTTGAAATGCGGTCATGCCAATACTCATGGTGAGTGAATAAGGTTCGCCATTAATTGAAAACTGGTGCTCCGCAAGTTGTTCCCTGAAACTATTTAACCTTGCTTCTGCTTTTTCAAGGTCCATGTTGTCTAACACAACTGCAAATTCTTCCCCACCAATGCGAGCAATTGTGAAGTCGTCGAACTTGGTTTTTAAAAAGGTGGTTACTTGCTTTAATGCATGATCACCCGCTTCGTGACCAAACTGATCATTAATCGTTTTGAAAAAATCAATATCGAGTAATGCCAGTACATTCTTTTGTTCTGTTTTCTTTAGGATTTTCTCAGCGTATTGATAAAAATAACGGCGATTATGAAGCCCGGTTAAGTGATCCCGGTATGCGCTTTCTTTAATGTCTGCGATTAGGGCAAGCTGTTCCATCGTCTGCATTACACGGCAATGAAACTCTTCATTCATAAATGGCTTAGTCAAAAAGTCATTAGCGCCGTACTTGATAAAACGTGCCGACAAACCGTGCTTACCTGCACCTGATAAACCTATAATAGCTAAGTCATCACGGCCTCGAAAATTACGCACCGCTTTAACAAGCTCAAAGCCATCCATCGTTGGCATTGCATAGTCTGTGAGTAGCAGCTTAATTTCAGGGTCATCTTTGAGCATTTGCAATGCTTGCTCACCATCGTGGGCATCACTTACATTAAAAAGCTGCTTTTCTAACATTTGCTTCATCAAGGTGCGACTTAATACCGAATCATCGGCAACAAGTGCCTTTGAACCATGGTTTCTAAGTAGTTGTGCAACAAGCTTAATAGCATAGTGGTATGAGTCACGATTATCTTTAACAACATAATCAACCACACCAAGTTCTAGCATTTGTTGACGAATGTATTCATCAATTTTAGACGTTAACACAACGGTAGGAATATTCTTTGATAAGGTGTATTTAGCCACTTCACCGTTCATCGCATCGGGCAGTGTTAAGTCGACTAAAGCGAGGGTGTAGTCATGCTCAGCGATTAAATCTATGCCCTCTTGCAAAGACCAAGCAAAGTCGACATCCACATCTAAATAGTGGGCAGATAAGTGGCGTAACACTTGCTGTACTACTTTACTGTCTTCAACAACTAACACTCTTTGCATTGCAACTTCTCTTTTCTATGCAGATGTACACAAATTACCAACATGCCAAATATACGTTATTTTTTAATCTAGCTAAATGATTAAGCAAAATATCTTTATTAAAAAGTACTTTTTAGTAATTAACCACGCAGTTTAGAGAATCTTCCTATTTAACAGCTATTATTGGTCACTAGTCTCAATAGTTTGTCTTCAAGCGAGCTTTTCTCTTTAATAGCAGCAACTCGAATAATAAGGAATCAACATGAAACTAGTTAGTTTTATTGGCTTGTCAGTAACAGCCCTAACACTGACCTTCAGCACCCCCAGCTTTGCTGATAATGAACGACGCATAGACGTTGACAGCAGTGTTGTTACAGAACATAAAGCACGTATTAACGGTGAGCGCTTCTCTTATACTGCAACAACAGGCACCCAACCAGTTTGGGATGAGCAAGGTAATGCGGTTGCAACGCTGCAATATACTTATTATACCCGCGATAAAGTAGACGATAGAACAAAACGTCCACTGGTTTTTTCATTTAATGGCGGCCCTGGCTCTGCGTCAGTGTGGATGCACCTTGCTTATACTGGACCACGTGTATTAAAAATTGATGACGAAGGCTACCCAGTTCAACCTTATGGCGTAAAAGATAATCCTTACTCAATTTTAGACGTGGCTGATATTGTTTATATCAACCCCGTAAACACGGGTTACTCTCGCGTTCTTGAAAACGATAAAGGAGAGTTACCAAGTAAAGCTGACCAACAAAAAATGTTTTTTGGTGTAAACGCCGACATCAAATATTTGGCTGAGTGGTTAAATACCTTTGTGTCGCGCAACGAGCGTTGGCGCTCACCTAAGTTCTTAATTGGTGAAAGCTATGGTACAACTCGCGTTTCAGGCCTTGCTCACGAATTACAAAACCGCCAGTGGATGTATATCAACGGTGTTATTTTAGTATCACCAACTGAAATTGGTATTAAACGCGAAGGCCCGGTAGAAGCAGCAAATCGCCTACCTTACTTTGCCGCAACGGCTTGGTACCACAAAGCCCTCAGTGCAGACTTACAAGCAAAAGACTTAGATGAGTTACTGCCTGAAGTTGAAGAGTTTACCGTTAATAAGTTCTTACCAGCGATAGCTAAAGGTGGCTTCTTAGCTGCCGATGAAAAACGCGCAATCATCAAGCAAGCAGCAAAATACGCAGGCTTATCTGAAAAGTTTGTTGAACAAAACAACCTTGATATTCCTACTAATTTCTTCTGGAAAGAACTATTACGCGAGCGCGGTCAAACAGTGGGTCGCTTAGATTCTCGTTATTTAGGTATTGATAAACGTGATGCAGGTGAGTCACCTGATTACTGGGCAGAGCTTACCTCATGGTTACACTCATTCACGCCAGCAATTAACTATTACCTACGTGAAGAGCTTAACTACAAAACAGATATCAAATACAACCTATTTGGTAATGTTCACCCTTGGGATCGTACTGGTAATAACACAGGTGAAAATTTACGTTTAGCGATGGCGCAAAACCCATACTTAAACGTGATGATCCAATCAGGTTACTACGATGGTGCAACCAATTACTTTGATGCTAAATACACAATGTGGCAATTAGACCCAAGCGGCAAAATGAAAGACCGCCTAAGCTTTAAAGGCTACCGCAGTGGCCACATGATGTATTTACGTCATGCTGATCTTGAATCATCAAATAATGATTTACGTGAGTTTATCCTTAAATCACTACCAGCTGAAGGCAAAGCAGCTAAGTACTAACTAGACGATGACTCATTTATAAAGAAAAAGCCCGTTTTATACGGGCTTTTGTTTATCCACTAATCTATTTGGGTATATACTCAAGTCATTGATTTAAGGAATTGGATAATCACAACATGGCTGAAAAATTTCGTGTGATGTTTGCAGGGCTAGAAGCCGGTGTTGATCAAGCACACGCTACTGAGCAACTTGCAGCAAAATTAAAAACAAATACAGATAAAGTAGCCACTCTTTTTGAACATAAACCACTCTTTGCACCTAGCGAACAAGAAAAAGCATTAAAGCAAGCAAAGCTGTTGGCAAGCGTGGGGATTAAAGCAAAGCTCCAGCCAGTAAATCAAAACCAAGTTAATCAACAAACGAATGCAAGTCTTGAGGCTAAACAACGTGATGAACGCATTTTTGATGCCTTAGATTACATTACAAGTAGCCTCATTCGCCTTGAAGAAAAGCTTGATGATCTAGAACAGCGTTTGCCTGAAAGTGAGAGTACCAATCCACAAGATAACGAAGATAGCTGGCAAGAAGATGACTTACTGCTGGAAGAAGAGTTAACAGAGCCCGTTAAAAAACGCTCTAATACATTACTTTATTCACTCATCGCCATGGTGATTTTGTTACTAGCTATTCTTGGCGTTGTAGAGCTTTTTCCTGAGTTTTTCTCTTTTTTAGAAAGTTAACACCTATATTGACATGAGCAACACGCGAGCAGAAATTAGACAATCCATTCGAAAAAAGCGCAATTCACTGACTGTTGAGCAACAAAAAAATGCAGCAATTGCGCTGAAAGTGAATTTTACTCAACACTTAAAATCACTAAAAACCACTAAAAACGCCCACATCGGTATTTATTTCAGTAATGATGGCGAATTAGACACCTCATTGTTAATTAAAGAATTATGGATGCAAGAACAGCATTTATACCTGCCTATAATTCACCCCTTCAATGGCACAACTTTGTACTTTCAGAGGTATGAAGAAAATTCACCCATGACAGCAAACCGCTATGGTATCTTGGAGCCCAAGTTGAATTGCAGTCAAATATGTCCTTTAGACAAGCTTGATATTTTACTTATGCCATTAGTGGCATTTGATGATCAAGGTAACCGTTTAGGAATGGGCGGTGGGTTTTATGACAAAACGTTGGCACGGTATTACCAAGAAAACTGGCAAAAACCGATTTTGATAGGCCTTGCCCATCAATGTCAGCATGTTTCAGCATTGCCGATTGAATCGTGGGATGTACCGTTAAAACATATTATAACCCCAGAGAAAATCTACCAATGGTAAGCAAACTATTTGTATACTATGGGCCCTCTCTGACAGCTAACTGAGCACATAATTATGACGCAAGATGAATTAAAAAAAGCCGCTGCCTGGGCAGCACTCGAGTTTGTAAATGAAAACACCATAGTGGGTGTAGGTACAGGCTCAACAGTCAATCATTTTATTGATGCACTGGGTACCGTAAAAGACACCCTTGTTGGTGCGGTTTCAAGCTCTGAGGCTTCAACTGAAAAGCTAAAAGCACTGGGTATTGAAGTATTCGAGCTTAACGAGGTATCAAGTCTTGATGTGTATGTTGATGGTGCAGACGAAATCAACCCACACAACGAAATGATCAAAGGCGGTGGTGCAGCGCTGACACGTGAAAAAATCGTTTCAGCAGTCGCAAAACAATTTGTTTGTATTGTTGACGAATCTAAAGAAGTTGCAACATTAGGGGCTTTTCCACTGCCGGTTGAAGTGATCCCGATGGCACGCAGCTATGTAGCTCGTGAACTCGTAAAACTAGGTGGTGACCCGGTTTACCGTGAAGGTGTTGTAACAGATAACGGTAACGTTATTTTAGACGTACACAATTTAGATATCAGCAATGCCAAAGAATTAGAACTAACAATCAACCAGATTGTGGGTGTAGTAACAAACGGCTTATTTGCCCATCGCGGTGCAGATAAAGTCATTATCGGCACCAAAAATGGGCCGCAAATCAAGTAAATAGGAATGAGGATATGAGTAAGGTATCGTTAGCAAAAGACAAAATTAAAATTCTCTTGCTGGAAGGCGTGCATCAAAGTGCTGTAGAAACGCTTAAGCGTAATGGCTATAGTAATATTGATTACGTAAAAACCTCCTTACCTGAAGACGAGCTTATTGAGCGCATTAAAGATGTGCACTTTGTAGGGCTTCGTTCTCGCACTCATATTAATGAAGCGGTATTAGAAGCAGCTGATAAGCTCGTGGCAATCGGCTGCTTCTGTATCGGTACTAACCAAGTCGATCTGCAAGGTGCCCGTGAGCGTGGTATTGCGGTATTTAACGCACCATTCTCAAACACTCGTTCTGTTGCAGAATTAGTACTAGGTGAAATTTTATTACTCCTTCGCGGTATTCCAGAACGTAATGCTCTCGCGCACCGTGGCGGTTGGTTAAAATCTGCCAACGGTTCATTTGAAGCCCGTGGTAAAACATTAGGTATTATCGGTTACGGCCACATTGGTACACAGCTAGGGATCATGGCTGAAAACATCGGTATGAACGTTGAGTTTTACGATATTGAAGACAAGCTAACACTGGGTAATGCAACACAAGTTCATAACCTCACTCAGTTATTACAGCGTGCCGATGTGATTAGCTTACACGTACCAGAAACACCGCAAACGAAGAACCTTATTGGTATGGCAGAGCTTGAAGTAATGAAGCAAGGCGCCATCTTGATCAATGCGTCTCGCGGTACGGTTGTTGATATCGATGCACTAGCAGAATCACTACGTGATAAAAAGCTAAGCGGCGCAGCAATCGACGTGTTCCCTGTCGAACCAAAATCAAATGATGAAGAATTTGTATCACCATTGCGCGAGTTCGATAACGTAATTTTGACTCCACATATTGGTGGTTCAACACAAGAAGCGCAAGAAAATATCGGTATTGAAGTAGCAGGTAAACTCGCTAAATACTCTGATAATGGTTCAACCATAACTGCGGTTAACTTCCCTGAAGTATCACTGCCTGAGCTTGCAAACCGTAGCCGCCTATTACACGTACACCACAACCGCCCAGGTGTTCTAACGCAAATTAACCAAGCGTTTGCACAGCACGGTATTAATATCGCTGCCCAGTACTTACAAACTGACGAAGCGATTGGTTACGTGGTCATCGATGTAGATACCGATCACTCTGAAGTAGCCCTTAAAGAACTAAGTGCCGTTGAAGGTACAATCAGAGCACGTATCCTTCACTAATCTTTGATATAACAAATAAATAAAAAGCGCAAACAGTTAAACTGCTTGCGCTTTTTTTTGTAGGACAAAAACTTTAACAAAGCTGTAAGCCTTAAGCTGTCAGCAATAAGCTGATTGTGCTCACCTGTTGTTAGAGTGCAATACTTTAATGTAGGCGTAAAATTTATTTCGCGCGAAAAGTTATGTCTAAGAAAGGCCACTACACTTTAACTAAATTAAACATGTAACTATTAGTATTTCACTTAATTTTTACTACTTAGATGCGCAAGAAACTCTTTTAACTTTACAAAACTACCAAGTCCTCGCTCACCGGTTTGAACTTCAGGCTCCCAAAAAGCTACAGCGGTATATTGATACAATGAGCTTTCCAGCATCCAAGTGTCTCCATCCACACCTCGCGTTTTATCTTTTGGAAACTCCAATGCTTTTTCAAGCATTAACAATAAGCTTGAATACTCACCTTCAGTTAACTCAACACTCTTCTCTGACTTAATGCCTTTCCAATTATAGCCACCAGACCCTTCATAAACTGTAGTTAATAGCTGATAAGGTCTCACACTTGTAACCTCATATATTAAAGGGTTTGAGAAAGTTGGAACAACTTTCAGTTTTAAAACGGGTTCCAGATAAAACCCAGGGTCAGTATATTCGATAGTGCTTTGTGTGGACTTACAGCCGACAAGCGAAATTAAAATCAAAAAAATTGAAAAATACTTCATACCCCAAAACGACTCCTTCGATCTGGATAGATTTGATAAAGCCACAACAAATAAATTAGCAGTCATAGAAAATCTATACGAGTTACTGAATTAAACAAAAAGCCTGTCGATATTTTGTTATGTCTGAAGTTAAATTGATTATACATTGCCAATTCAAAGATTAGCTTGAATGTCTTGCCTGCTTAATACTCTCATAATTTCTATATTACCACCTTGAATGCGAAAATAAATGCTATCAACACCACAAACAGTTCGTCGATAACCTTGCCTAATTTCATCGACTGCTGGTGCTAAATAAGGTTGCTTTGCCAATTGCTCAAAACGATCAAAAAACTTATAAATATAAGCATCAGCCTGATTTTCACCATATTGCTCCAAACCACGAAACCAAATTCGCTTCAAATCAACTTCGACTTGAATATTAAGTTTATAACTTCCCATCCTTACTCGCTTCTTCCTTGAAACTAGCTAACATTTGATTTGGTGATTTATCTGAGAGTCCACTTTTCTCTGCTTCAATCAATTTCATACGAATAGCTTCAATTTCAGAAGCTCGCATTTGCTCTTTTCTAATCAAATCTCTAAGTAACTCACTGTCACTCGCATAATTTCCTGAAGCGAGCTGTGCTTGCATCCATTTTTCTTGTTGGGCAGTCACAGTGATACTTTTTTTTACCATCGCCATAATTTACTCATCTTAAGCAGATCAAATCCAGATATAATCCTACTTTGTACTACTACAATCAAGCTTAGCTTATTGGTGCTGGTAATCAACTATACTTAACCTCCCCCCACCTCAAACACACTTCCCTGTGTAAATCACGCCGATGAGTCAGTAAATTTTACTCATCGGTTTGCGGTGCCTCAGCGTCTTTATCTTGGTGCTTTTCGCTTATCATGGCGTTTAATTTCTCGCCGCCTTTGATACCAAAATCTAAGGTGCGGATTGGGAATGGGATGGTCATGTCAGCTTCGCTTAGCGCGTTTCTAACTGCCACAACAGCCTTATGGCGAACGGTCATGAAATCCGCTTCACCTGGGTATTTAATCCAAAACCAAACCAGTAAGTTAACGCTGCTATCACCAAAGCTTTCGGCGTACACGGCGGTTTCTTCTTGTTTAATAACAAAATCAAACTCATTGATTTTTTTAACAATAACTTCTGCCGCTTGCTCGGGGTCGTCAGCATACGAAATACCCACAGGCACTTCGATACGACGCACACCTAATGTACTGTAATTACTGAGTATATTTCTAAACAGAATCTTGTTAGGCACCAAGATAAGTTGCCCATAAAAGTTTTCGATAAGAGTGTTTCTAAGGTTAATCGCCTTGACGGTACCAAACACACTTTCGGTGCGAATTACATCACCTGTTTTAAATGGTTTGCGAATACCCATAGCAATACCTGCTATAAGGTTCTCTGTCATATCCTGAAAGGCAAAACCAATGGCAAGGCCAACTATACCCGCACCCGCGAGTAATGAGGTGACAGTACCTCTAAGCCCCAAGAAATCAAGGGCTACAAATAAGCCTACACATAACACGATGACTTTTACTATCGATGACATTAAATCGGCTATTTGCGAAGACTCTAGCGAGCGGCGTAATAGCTTTCTGAGCATTGAACCAACAATACGCGCCAGCAATGAAAACACGATAGTGATTATTACTGCGACAATAAAGTTTGGAATATGGCTTATGATGATATCAACCCAGCCACCGAGTTTTTCTTCTATCAGCTTTTCAGCTTCACTTACTGACGGAATTTTTAACATTTTTATACCTTGTTGAATTAATTGCTCAACAAAGTATTTAGCAAAATGAACGCCATTTCTAATTTAGTATATTAAAACCATAAAAAAGCCGTGCTTAGCACGGCTCTTCTAATTCATTTTACTAAAAATTAGTTCTGCTCTTCGCGTAAGAAAACGGGCTCTAATTCTTTTGCTGTTGCATCGCTGCTGAAGTAATAACCTGCAACGGTGAAATCTTTTAAATCACTCAATTGGGTAACTTTATTTTCAATGATGTAACGCGCCATCATGCCGCGGGCCTTTTTCGCATAAAAGCTGATCACTTTATATTGGCCGTTTTTACAGTCCTTAAAGTGTGGCGTGATAATTTGTGCATTTAAGGCTTTTTTATCAACCGCTTTAAAATACTCATTAGAAGCAAGATTAACTAAATACTTGCTATCTTGCTCAGCAAGCACAGTATTAAGCTTTTCGGCAATCACGCTGCCCCAAAATTCATAGAGGTTTTTACCACGTGGATTTTCAAGCTTGGTGCCCATCTCAAGGCGATAAGCTTGCATTAAATCAAGTGGCTTCAGCACACCGTAAAGACCAGACAAAATACGTAAGTGAGATTGTGCATAATCTAGCTCTGAACTTGTCAATGTTGCAGCATCTAAACCACCATACACATCACCATTAAAAGCCAGCACTGCTTGTTTTGCGTTATCGGTAGTAAAAGGCTGTGACCACTCAGCGAAACGTGCCGCATTTAACCCCGCTAATTTATCGCTAATTTTCATCAAGCTACCAATTTGCGCTGGTGTTAAATCACGGCAAACTGACATTAACTCTTCGCTGTGCTCGAGTAATTCAGGCTGAGTGAATTTATCGGTCGTGGCTGGTGTTTCGTAATCTAAATTTTTTGCAGGTGAAATAACAGTGATCATAGTTAGCTATTGACTTGTAATTTGTTTGATGTCAATTTCAACATTAATTGAATCAAAATGCACGTTTTGTTTCATCCTGCCTTGATACACTGCATTTTTACACCGTAATGCCTTGGTTTTCTAAATTAAGGACATATAACCTATTAAACACTGTCATAGTGTTGCAGTATTAAGGCCGCTATAATGGATTTTCTTTTAACTTGCTTGGAATGAGGAAAGCAAATGACTTCAGCACTACAAAGGCTTAAACAGCATTCATCTATTGTTGCAGATACAGGTGATATCGAAGCTATCAAAAAGCACCAACCAGAAGATGCAACAACAAACCCATCTTTACTTTTAAAAGCCAGTGAAATTGAAGCGTATAAGCCTTATTTAGATAAAGCGTGGCAATACGCTAAAGAGACCGAGCAAGATGCAGCTAAACAACTTGAGTTAGCATGTGATTACTTCGCTGTATTAATCGGTAAAGAAATTAGCGAAATCGTACCGGGCTATATCTCAACAGAAGTAGACGCTCGTTTATCATTTGATACCCAAGCGACTATCGACAAAGCTCACACTTTACTGAGCCTTTACGAAAAAGAAGGCGTGAGCAAAGATAAAATTCTAATCAAAGTTGCATCAACGTGGGAAGGTATCAAAGCCGCAGAACAGCTTGAAAAAGAAGGCACTAAGTGTAACTTAACGCTGTTATTCTCTGAAGCACAAGCCCGCGCATGTGCCGATGCAAATGTATTTTTAATTTCACCATTCGTTGGCCGTATTCTAGATTGGCACGTTGCTAATGGCATGGAAAAACCAACTGATCCGCTAAAAGATCCTGGTGTGCAATCAGTACGTAGTATTTACGAATTCTACAAACGCCACGGTTACAAAACGGTTGTTATGGGCGCAAGCTTCCGTAACACAGGCGAGATCATCGCGCTTACAGGCTGTGATAAGTTAACGATTAGCCCTGCTCTTTTAGAAGAGTTAGGCCAATTAACTGATGCACAAGAGTACCTACTAGAGAGCGACTTTACTGTTGAAGAAAAACCAGCACCGCTAACTGAAAGCCAGTTCCGTTGGTTACACAACCAAGATGCTATGGCAACAGAGAAACTAGCTGAAGGTATCCGCTCGTTCGCTCAAGCTCAAATTGAATTAGAAGCTCGCTTTAAAGCGATGTAATTTGCACAACAGCATTTTTTTGAAACGCCACCGCTCGGTGGCGTTTTTGTTTCTAAAATAACTAAATCATTGATCTATTCATCTATCAATCACAGTTCTGTAACAGTATTGTCACTTTTTTATTCTATTTTTAAGCAGCCTGTGGTATAGGTATTTCCGAGGTTCAAAAAATCAATAGGAGAAGTTCATGGATAGCCTAGACGATATTTTAGAAATATTAGAAGGTCCTAATAAAACAAGAAAGACCTCTACAAAAAATAAGAAGAGAAAATGGCGTGAAATCGAAGCGTTAAAAGATAAGCATAGATTACGCAAAGAACTACAGGAGTTAGACTACTTTACAGACAGTATTGCTATTGATGAGCTAGACTTTTTGTAAATTCAAAGGCCCAATTGGGCCTTTTGCATTTCTGTTATAGAATTTGTGGTAAAGACCAATTTACTGGCGTTTTATTTTGATCGCTAAGTAGCTGGTTTGCTTTTGAAAAGTGCTGACAACCAAAAAAGCCACGGTGAGCAGAAAGCGGTGATGGATGCGGACCTTGAATCACATGATGACGCGAGGTATCAATATGTTTACCTTTTTTCTGAGCATGTGCGCCCCATAATATAAACACCACCCCCTCACAATGCTGATTGATAAACGCAATCACTGCATCGGTAAATTGCTCCCAGCCAAGGTGCTTATGAGAATGAGCCTGCCCTTGCTCGACCGTCAGTACGGTGTTAAGTAAAAACACACCTTGCTCGGCCCAACTTTGCAAATAGCCATGGTGAGGTACTTCAAAACCATCAATATCGGTTGCCAACTCTTTATACATATTTTTCAAAGAGGGAGGTAACTTTTTAACTTCAGGCAATACAGAAAAGCACAAACCATGGGCTTGGCCTTCTCCGTGGTAAGGATCTTGCCCTAAAATAACCACTTTGATTTCACTTAATGGTGTGGCATCAAAAGCTGAAAATACCTGTTCATCTTTTGGATAAACGCTAACGCCTGCTGCACGTCTATCTGCCACATATTGCAAGGTTTCTTGCATGTAGGGTTTAGCAAGCTCGTTATCTAAAAATGTTTGCCAATCGTTCATTTTGAAGCCTGTATTTGCTGACGAGAAACGTCTATTTTACCACACATATCAGTCAAACCATCAAGCATGCGGGTTGTAAAGCGGTGCAATAAATCTGCATTCACACTAATAAACTGGTTATGCTGCACCGCTGGCATTTCTGGCCATTGTCGCCAATCAATTTTAGGCTGAGGCTTTTTCGATTTTTCATCTGGGATAATGATGACTTCTGGCTCTGCTACCAATACATTTTCAATACTAATGCGCGGGTAGTCTGTATCGCTATTAGCAAACACATTATCCGCATGACAAATGGTTAATAGCTGATTGATCCAAGTATTTCCGCCAACTGTCATCATCGGCTCTGGCCATAATTGATAAAACACCGAAACGGTCGTTTTACCCTCTTGGGCTGCACGAATAGCACTCAGCTTAGCTTCAAACTCTTTAGCCACTTTATTTGCCTTTGTTTGCAAATGCGTAAGCGTGCCTAGTTTACGTAGTTCATCAGCAACATTATCAACCTGATTTGGGTTGCTGTACGCTACCGGAATGCCTAATTTTTCAATGTAAGCAAGATCGTCGGCTTTGTTGCCCGTTTTCCAAGCCAAAACAAGGTCTGGTTTTAACGACAACAGTTTTTCCATGTTGATGCCGTAATAACCGCCTACCCGTTCGATATCATTCGCTTGCTGAGGGAAGTCTGCATAATCAACGGTACCAACAATGCGCTCTCCTGCACCAATCGCAAATAGGTTTTCAACGATATGCGGTGCTAAAGCAACAATACGCTGAGGCTGTTTTATTTCATGAGCCTGAGCCAATGCTGGTAAATAAAATAAAACACCTAAGAGTGCAAACTTGATGGCCTTCATGTTAATAATCGAACCCTTTTTGCGCTTTTATTCCTGCATCAAAAGCGTGTTTTACATTTTTGACTTCACTGACTGTATCAGCTAAGTCGGTCAATTTTCGGTGCGCTCCACGCCCAGTAATAATCACCGATTGCATAGCAGGGCGAGAGCTAATTGCCTCTAGCACTTCATCTAAATCAATATAGCCGTAGGTGATCATGTAGGTTATTTCGTCTAGCATAACGAGGTTAATCGAGTCATCCTTCAGCATTCTTTTTGCTTCTTGCCATGTCACCTGCGCAGCAGCGGTATCTGACTCTTTGTTTTGTGTTTCCCAAGTAAAACCGGTGTTCATAATAACAAATTCAACCCCTGCTTTTTCCAATAGGTTACGCTCACCGCACTCCCAAGTCCCTTTAATAAACTGACACACAGCCGCTTTCATTCCGTGACCAACCGCACGTGCAACAGTACCAAACCCAGAAGTCGATTTACCCTTGCCATTGCCAGTTATAACCTGAAAAATACCCTGTTCTTTTTGTGCAGCAGCAATCCGTTCGTCGACTTTTTCTTTAACTTTTTGCTGGCGTTGTTGGTGCTTATCTTGATTCTGTTCGTTCATTATTGTTCCTTATGCCTCTAAATTGAAATTCTCATAAATATTGATGATTTGTTCAATATCGAGATTCTCTGCTACCACGTTTGCTAAACGGCTTAACTGCTGTTCACGGTTTAAATTAATATCAATGGGATTTATTTGGCTATTTGGTGCAAGCCAAGTTATTAGCTCAGATACGCCCTCAGGGGTATCGAACAAGCCATGTAAGTAAGTACCTGCTATTTGGTTATCATTACTAATAAAGCCATCTACTTTGAATCCACTTGGGTGATTATTAAAACTCAAAAATGGCTTTTCAAATGCCGGCCCTTGGCTTATCCCTGCGTGAATTTCATAACCTGAAATTGCTTTATCGCTATTGTTTAAATGAAGAGTGCCAGAGACTTGGCTTAGTACTTTTTGTTGCCCTAATTGGGTTTCAAAGTCAGCAAGCCTTAGTCCTTCTGCGCTACCTAAATTAGATTCAACAGCATGTGGATCAGCAAGGTAGTTACCTAACATCTGCAGCCCACCACATACTCCGAGCACTTTGCCACCATAGCGTAGATGACGTGTTATTTGTTTATGCCAACCTTCATTTTTTAAAAACGCTAAGTCGCTAAGTACATTTTTACTACCCGGAATAATAATCAGATCAACACTTGGAATAGCCTGAGTATGACGTACATACTGTAAATCGATTTCGGGTTGTAATCGCAAAGCATCAAAATCTGTGTGATTACTAATATGAGGGAGTAACGGCACTGCTATGCGTAATTGCGGTTTATCGACCTGATTAGTTATAGCAACGGCATCTTCAGCATCTAGTGCTAAGTCATGTAAATAAGGTAACACCCCAAGCACTGGCTTATTGGTGTATTGCTCTAACCAATCAAGGCCACCTTGCAATAACGCAATATCACCCCGAAAACGATTGATCACAAAGCCTTTTACTCGCGCTTGCTCTGATTCTGATAATAACGCTAATGTACCGACTAAATGGGCAAACACACCACCTTTGTCGATATCGGCAATAATGATCACTGGGCAATCTACCGCCTCGGCGTAGCCCATATTGGCAATGTCGTTTTCGCGCAGGTTAATTTCTGCAGGGCTCCCTGCTCCTTCAACAATAAGTAATTCAAAACGCTCACTTAAGCGCTGCTGCGAAGTAAGAACCGCATCCATCGCCACTTTTTTGTAGTCGTGATAACTGCCCGCTTCCATATTCGACAGCGCTTTACCATGAACAATGACCTGCGCCCCGGTATCGCTGTTAGGTTTTAATAAGATAGGGTTAAAATCGACTTCTGCGGGCACTTTTGCTGCTATAGCTTGTAGAGCTTGTGCTCGACCTATCTCGCCACCATCGGCGGTTACAGCGCTATTTAATGCCATATTTTGTGGCTTAAAGGGCGCAACCTTAACGCCTCGCTCAGCAAAGATCCGGCAAAGTGCTGCGACAAGAGTACTTTTACCTGCATCTGAGGTCGTGCCTTGCACCATTATTGTTTTCATGATTTTTCACTTTTTAAGGTTTGTGCAAGGCCTGCAATCACAAACTCAACACGTGTAACTTGCTGTGCTAAGGCTTGATGCAACCAGCCAGAATGATCAACAAACTGACGACTTAATTCACCGAGCGGCACAATACCATGACCTACTTCGTTACTAACAAAAATCACTTCACCAGGCAATTTTGCTTGCACATCAAGTAAGGCCGCTTTTTGCTCAAGCCAAAATGTTTCACCATGCTGGCATAAGCAATTACTCAACCACAGGGTTAAACAGTCCACTAAAATACAGTTTTCAGCTTGGCTATACTGTTGTAATGCTTTGGCTAAATACAAAGGCTCTTCAACAAGTTGCCAATGCTTAGCACGCTCTGCTTGATGCCTATTAATTCGGGCTGTCATTTCTTCATCACCTGCATTTGCTGTGGCAATGTAGATAAGCGGCTTGTTTGAATTTATTGCCTGCTGCTCAGCAAAACGGCTTTTACCGCTGCGCGCACCACCTAAAATTAAAGTATGTTGTTGGCTCATAATAAACTCACCAAGCAAAGGTAGGTAGCAAGCTCTGACACTTGCTGGGCTGCTCCTAAGCAATCACCGGTATAGCCAGATAACTGTTTTTCAAACCAGCGCTTTAATAGTAAACGAGTAACAAAAAGCACACTGACGAGTATTAATATTTGCCCTAGGGTGTAGCCAAAAAACAACCATGCAATTGCTAACACCGCACCGCCCGTTGCTAGCAGTATTTGATAACTTTGCGTGCTTAAATGCATCGCTATTGGTTTTACTTTAGATGTGGCGTCCTGACTTACATAGTCCATGTCTGCAATTAAACTTGTTGCGACAACACGGCTTAAGCTTTGCCCTAAAACAAGTGCAATAATCAGAGTACTGGTTACTTCACTAAGTGCGACGAGTGTTTGGTACTTAATTAATAAGGCCATCATTAACGCCGCAGCACCATAGGTACCTAAGCGACTATCTTTCATAATGCTCAGCTTATCTGCAACTTGCCAACCGCCACCAAAGCCATCCCACACATCAGCTAGACCATCTTCATGAAAGGCCCCTGTGATTACCAAGCTAAACGCCATAACTAACGCGACTGCAATGGCTACAGGGAATAACCAACTTAGCAGTAAAAAGCTCAGCGCTAAAAGTACACCTAATAACACTCCAACTAATGCAAAATAACGGCTGGCCTGATTGAGTGCCGTGCTCGATACCTCAAAGTTTAATTTAACGGGGATACGCGTTAGAAAACTAAGCGCCAGCAAAAATAACTGAAGCTGGCTTGGGGTCGTGTTTGAAGTGTGATGTTCAACGCTCATATCAAACTACTTGCTCAACATTAGCATCGGCAAAACTTGCCATGTCATTGTAAAACGCCAAAGATGCTTGCAGTAAAGGTAAGGCAAGCGCAGCCCCAGTGCCCTCTCCTAAACGTAAATCGAGCTGTAATAAAGGTGATGCATGCAAGGCATTGAGCATTATTTTGTGTCCTTGCTCATCAGAGACATGGGCAAATAACATGTAATCACGAGCGTTTGCATTAATACGAGTTGCAACAAGCGCCGCTGCGGTACAAATAAAGCCATCAACGATCACAGCCATACCAAGCTCAGCAGCAGCTAAAATGGCACCGGTGATCTGTACAATTTCAAACCCACCTAATGCCGCTAGCGTCATTAAAGGGTCGTCAAAATGGGCTTGATGTAATTGAAGGGCTTGCTCAACAACCTTGATTTTTTTAGCAATAACCTCGTCACTCACACCAGTGCCTTTACCAACACATTGGCTGGCAGGTAAAGACAACAAAGCAGCCATTAGTGCTGCAGCACTTGTGGTATTGCCAATGCCCATCTCACCAAAGGCGATGGTATTGCAGCCTTGCTCATAGAGTGAATGAACTCGCTGCTTGGCTAATTCAAACCCTTTTTCAACCTGATTAAGTGACATAGCCATTTCAGTATGCAGTGGTGCAGTGATTTCACCTAAACGCTGGTTATGCACACTTTTATCGTGTGCCGTAGTGAGTGTTCCAGCATCAACAACTTCTAGCTGCCAGCCAAGCTGGCGACAAAAAACATTGATCGCTGCACCTCCTGCTGCAAAGTTTGCCACCATTTGTGATGTAACACTGCTAGGAGCAATTGACACCCCTTGGCTTGCCACACCATGGTCGCCTGCAAATACAACCAAAGAGGGGGTTGAAATAACCGGTTTAAAGGCAACTAGTGCCTGCTCACTATCAAGCTGCTTTGAAAAAATAAGCGTTAATTGTTTAGCACAATTCTCAAGCTGACCTAAGGCACCAAGCGGCTTTGTTTTAAGGTCTATTTTTTGTTGAATAACAGCTGAAAATTGCTGGTTAATTGGCATGATATTAAACATCAGCTACCTGCTCTGTTTACGAAAGTAAAGTAAAAATAAAAAGAACACGCTACCGATAGCGGCTGTGATCACACCAACGGGTAGTTCTTGGTTATTCAATAGGGTTCGGCATAACACATCTACCCACACCATAAAAATACCACCGACCAAGGATGTCATAACTAAGTTATGGCTGCTGCCTTGCGGTGAAAAGTAGCGCACAATATGTGGGATCATCAGGCCGACAAAACCAACGCCCCCACACATGGCAACAAGCACTGCTGTAATTAATGAGCTTAGCAGCAGCATCATGATTCGAAAGCGCTGTACATGAATCCCCAAGGTCGCAGCACTTTCATCACCAAGCAGCATTGCATTGAGCTGACGACGAAATGCAATCATCAGCGTCATGCAGGCAATAATAACGGCAAATGGCAACCAAAGAGTGTCCCACTGGGCACGAGAAAAACTGCCCATCGTCCAAAACAAAATAGCGGTTATGGCTTGAGGATCGCTAAAATAAAGCAGCAGACTAGTCAGAGCACTAAATAAAAAAGATAGAGCAACACCAGCAAGTAACATGGCTTCAACTTGGCCAACATGGCGACGCCCTGCAATAGCAATAAGCAACAGCATAGAAAGTAAGCTTCCGGCAAATGCTGCAACTGACATACTAAAGCCAAAACTCACACCTGTTAGGGCTATAAAGCACACCACACCAAATGAAGCCCCGGAAGAAATACCAAACAAGTAAGGATCAGCAAGTGGGTTTCGGGTTACGGTCTGCAAAATTAATCCCGCGAGAGCAAGTCCAGATCCCGCTAAAAATGCCAGCACTGTTCTTGGCATACGCAACTGCCAAATAATGCGCTGCACAAATTCATCGCTACCTTGGCTAAACAAGCCATTGAAAACCTCACTCAGCGGTGTATTTGCAGCACCAAAGCTCAGTGCTAAAAAGCAACTAATAACTCCAACGACAACACATATACTTAAACGCATTGTATCAGTCATGTTGATGCTCCTGTGTCTGATAACCATAGAAATAAGTTATATGCGGAATAAACTTTTCAGTGCTTGATTGCGGATGAGCAGATACCGCTGCACAGACGTCAAATACATCGCTCAACAGCTGCTCTGTTAGCACCGCTTTTGGTTGCCCCTGACAAACCAAGCGACCTTCATCAATCACCAGTAGCTCATCACATAAACTCGCTGCGAGATTTAGATCATGGAAAGAGGCAAGCACAGTTACATCGAGGGACTTCGCTAATTCCATAATTTGAATTTGGTATTTAACATCAAGATGGCTAGTTGGCTCATCCATGATGAGCAACTTAGGCTGCTGTACAATAGAGCGTGCAATGAGCGCTCTTTGCTTTTCGCCGCCTGAAAGCGAATCAAATGCTTGTTCACTGTGATGAGATAAACCAACCTGCTCTATCGCTTGATATATTCGTTGCTTATCATTGGCAGACGTACCGCTAAAAAGTCGCTTATGAGGTGTTAAGCCTAAACTCACCACATCGAATAAAGACAAATTAAACTGCGATGGTGATTCTTGTAAAACCACAGCAACCTGCTTTGCATACTCATCAGCACTGATTTGCCAGATATCTTGACCGCTTAGCAGCACAGCTCCTTGCTGAGGTTTCAAGTAACGATAAAGACAACGCAGCAGGCTTGATTTACCAGCCCCATTAGGGCCGAGTAAACCTATAAACTGCCCTGCTTTTAACTCAAGGTTAATTGATTCAAGTATGGTTTTATTCGCAGTACCCCAACTTAAATCAGACACTGATATCAATGGCGCAGCGCTAAGGCTATTTTGTTGCAAGCTTTTTCTCTCTTGGCGAGTAAGCACAACGCACAAGAAAGTACTGCTAAGTACCAGAAAATGACGTGAGTTGACCCGCTCGATGATTAATTGTTAGTACTAAGTATCTGGCTGACCATATATTTATATGGATTACAGTTGCGGGAACAGCTGGAGAATTTCACTCCATTCCATAGCGTATGAGTATTATGGCGGGCTAAGTAAATAATTCAATGAATATCGCTCTAGATGGCTAAAAAACAATTTTTGGCCAAGCTTGCCCTTGTTCATCTATATATACATCGAGTGTAATTAGCCCTGCATAAGGGAGATGGAAAACATTTAAATGCGTAGCTGATTGTTTTGGCATCAGGCAAACAATAGCAAGGATTTGTTTAATCACACCTGCGTGACTAATTACCAATGACTGTTCATGCTTAGATTCGCACAATGATTGTAAAAACGTTTGCCACCATGCCTCTACTCGTGCATAAAAGTCTGCCATAGACTCACCATTAGGTACTTTTACTTGCCAAGGATGCTGCCAAAAATCACCGATATGAGGTTTACTAGTTTGCTGCCAAAGTTGCTGGTAGTCTTGGCCGTCCCAATCACCGAAATTAAACTCTTTCAGCGCGTTATTGTACTGTACATTCAAGTTATGTTGGTTGGCTAAATAATCTGCATGGACTGAGCAACGTTTTAGCGGTGAGCTATATATGGCATTTAAATTTATAAGCTCAGCAGAGGCTTGGCGCATTTGTTCAAGGCCTTGCTCAGATAAAACAATATCGATTTGCCCAGCAAGAATGCCTAGCGTAGCTATCTCGCCATGGCGAAGAAAGTAAACTCGTGAAGTAAATGCGTCCATAATATTCCTCAGTAACCAATAGTCAACGTTAACGCGTTTTAAATACACTGTCGACTTATGCTAAGTGAGTTATGCGAAGAGAGTTAAGCTAAACGCATTAATCGAACATCAAAATGCAGCACTGCGTTTGCGCCAATCTTGCCACCGTTACCTTTTTTACCCCAAGCAAGCTCTGGGGGGACCACAAATTCATAGCGAGAACCAATATTCATTAGCAACAAGCCTTCTTTTAATCCTTCAATTGCTTCAGATAAAGCGAACACCTCTGGCATACCCGCTTTGTAACTATCGGCAATCACACTGCCATCAGCAAGCATAATGCGCTGATTAATCACCACAGTATCAAACTCCGTTATGCGATCCCCCTCAACATCATCAATCACTTTATACATTAAACCCGATGGGCACTGATGCGTATCTGGATGAGATGAGAACTTAACGATGAATGCTTCACTATTTTTACGGTTTAAACCTGAGGAGCCTTTTGACTTAGTAGTTTTCTTACGAGACACAGCAAACCTAAATTATATTACAAATATAAATGCTTTATCGCATAACAACGTAACTGAAGCAAGTGGAGGTGTGAAGAATGAGCAGGGCAAGTGCTGAGAGACTCAGCACTTAACACCCACACAGGTCAGCTGACACTTAATGTCTCTGTGTTTCGGCTGATAGCCTGCGGCTAAAAGTCTATCACGCGATGTAAAACCCCGACGACACACGTGTTGGGGCGGCCTTGTTGCGTAGCTGCGGGTTTATCCCGCGTCCATTGGTTGTCTGTTCGCTCATAGAGCGCGACGACATACGAAAAAAACCCGTTGCATTACTACAACGGGTTTCTCTAATTAGGAGCCATGGTGCGCTACGCAGTAGGATGTCCTGCTTGCACATGGCAAATGCCACACTATGCCTACAAGGATAGAAGTAGTAGGGTCTTGGTTGGGTGTTTTATTTTTCTACAGGCAACAAAAAACCCGACTCTTTCGAATCGGGTTTCTCTAATTAGGAGCCATGGTGCGCTACGCAGTAGGATGTCCTACTTTCACATGGCGAATGCCACACTATGCCTACAAGGATAGAAGTAGTAGGGTCTTGGTTGGGTGTTTTATTTTTCTACAGGCAACAAAAAACCCGACTCTTTCGAATCGGGTTTCTCTAATTAGGAGCCTGGCGATGTCC
>NZ_JAKKCV010000004.1:0-14592 GCF_021728035.1 Pseudoalteromonas sp. L21
GCATTCAAGATAAGGTGTAAATTACGCCTAACAAACAGTTTAAAAGCGGACAAAATTCAGTTGGCTGGTTTCGCTCCGCTTCACATTATAGCCAACCAAATTTTGCCTTTTAACTGAGGCGTTATATTTTTATCAGAGGTTGATATGGATAATCGATATTTTGTTTTAAAGTGCATTGGAATTGCACTGATGCCTATGTACCATTTCTTCGGAATAGTTGCTTTCGCATTAAATCTCAATGTAGAAGAGGTTTATAAGCAATCGTTTTTGCTTTTCCTTTGCCTATCTTGGATTTTATTCCTATCAGGTTTACTTAAACGACAAGTAAATTTAGAAGATGCCGCTAGTTACAAACCATATGTCAATAAAGGTATAAACCTTTACGGCATGATTGTTTTGGTATTGTTTACTTTAGTATATATTTTTGGGCGAGTCGTTTAAAAACATAATAAGCCATTGCAGCGAGGGAGTTTAGGAAACTAGCGATGATTTTTGAGCCTAAGGTTGTAAGAGTAAAGACTGATTACGAATCAGGCACTACAGTCGACATTGACGAAATTACATTTGACAAAGAATGCTTAAACATCACTGTTAAATCGAATAGTTGGAGTGTAAAAGTTCATTTCGATGTTATTTATGGTTTCAGAGTGCTTGATGAAGGTGATTTAGGCGAGTTTTGGAGTGAATGTAACTTAAAAACTGGTTGGTGTTTTGAAGTAATCGACGGCGGCTGGAATGCTCTGGAAAAAACTAGAGAGCACTTCGTTACGGGTAAGCTATATCAGCCAAAGGAATATCTAATTATTGGTTTAAACGAGTGTGTTTCGGTTTTAGCTTTTGAGCAACCAAAGATAGTAAAAACATCGTCTTCTAACAAACCACTGTAGTCGCCCGCGAGCGGGCTGAGACAAATAAGGATAAAAACCATTGAAAAAAGTATACCTGCCGATATTGATTCTTTCTGTAGTAATCATCTTTGGAGCCTGGAATATAAGTAAATCAAGAACTTTTCAGGTGTTTGGAGAGATAGTCGCAAAGGCCGAAACCAATGAAAAGATTATCGCATTGACATTTGATGATGGTCCTTGGGGGGCGAAATATACCACTCAAGTGTTGAATATCCTTGAAGAGCATGATGTGAAGGGTACGTTCTTCCTCAATGGGTCTGGAATTCAACAAAACAAGCAGTCGGCTATAGATTTGGTTAACGCAGGTCATCAGATAGGCAATCATTCGTACAGCCATAAAAGAATGATGTTAATGGGGCTTGATGAAGTGAGGGAAGAAATCGACTCCACCACAGCTTTAATCCGCCAGGTTGGATTTAAGGATGAGATATACTTTAGGCCTCCATATGGTAAAAAGCTTTTTGTTCTGCCTTATTATTTGAAGTCGGAAGGAGTAAAAACAATCACATGGAACGTTGAGCCTGAAATCTATCCTGAAATTGTGGGAAGTTCTGCGTCTATCGCAGAGTATGTTGTTAAATCTTCTACTCCAGGTTCAATTATTCTTTTACACGTTTTGGGATCTAAAAACAAAGAATCGCGAGACGCTATAGGGCCAATAATTAAGGGGCTGAGAGCAAAGGGCTACAAATTTGTTACGGTCTCACAGTTGTTAGGGAAAAATGCATAACAAACGCAAGCAGCCGACTCGCTTCGCTCCTGGCTGTTGCAGGCGTTACCGAATTGTCGAAAAACGCACTGAAGTGGTCGTCTGCTCCTCGCTCAAACTTATCTGTTGGGCAAAATTCCAACCTCATTGTTAAAAGCATAAGGTTGTATATGACCTGCCACAATCCATTGCCTGTCTCTTGCAAATTATTTATCCGAGAAGCTTTTATGAAATTCTATTGTGAGGAAGGTAGGAAAGGTGCCATTAGCTATCTTCCTATATATCCCCAAATCAACACCTAATCGAAAAATAAATTTAGTTAAGTATGATGCGATAAATGTGCGATATAAATAAAGGAATGTATATTTAAGGTGCAATAAAGTAAATAGATTTCAATTTACTGAATAGAGTGTAGAAAATGGTCGGCATAGCAGGATTTGAACCTGCGACCCCTGACACCCCATGACAGTGCGCTACCAAGCTGCGCTATATGCCGACGTTGCGAGCTATAGTACGGCTTTTTTTATAAAAATCAATACACCTTAGGTTTGTTTGCCTGTTTATTGTTCATTATTGCACGATTGCACGATTGCACGATTGCACGATTGCACGATTGCACGATTGCACGATTGCACGAGGTTTATTATGAGGGGCATTGGCTAGAGGTTAATCTAGCCATTGGTTGATCTCTTTATACATTATATCGCGTATAAGGGGTTGGGCTTCAGCGTTAGGGTGCAGGTTGTCATTTTGCATGAGCTCAGGGCGAGCAGCTATTTCAAGCATGAAAAATGGTAACAACTCAGAGTTTGTTTCATCTGCGATGGTTTCAAAGCTGCCAGTAAATAGTTTGGTATAACGTGGCCCATAATTGGGTGGAATATGCACTTCCATAATGGCTGTATTAGCCCCCGCTTGTTGGCTTTTGCTGACTAAATCGCGTAAGTTAGCTTGTAAGCGCTTGATTGGAAAGCCACGTAGTCCGTCATTTCCGCCAAGTTCAATAAGTACATGGGTGGGTTCGAACTCGTCAAGTAGGGCATCGAGTCGTCTAAGAGCGCCACCTGTGGTTTCACCGCTAATACTGGCGTTAACAAGATACACAAATTGATCTTTTTCATCGTATTTATCTTGTAACAATTTAACCCAGCCTTGCTCTTGTTTAAGGCCATATGCGGCGCTTAAACTGTCACCTAAAATTAAAATTGTGTTGTCAGCTGCTGCCGTAAGTGGTTTGATTACTAACAGTAAAACGAATATAAAACGTAGGATTGGATACATCATATGTCAGCGCTTTCTCAATTAAACATTATTCAAGTTAAAGGACTTTCTAAAACGGTCACCACAGTTGAAGGCGACCTAACCATCCTCAGTGACATCAGCTTTAATGTCAAGTCAGGTAACTCAGTCGCAGTGGTGGGTACTTCAGGTTCGGGTAAGTCAACATTACTCAGCTTACTTGCAGGGCTTGATCAGTCAACGCAGGGGAGTATCCACCTTGATGGCTTAGCGCTGCATGAATTAGATGAAGAAGCCCGTGCGGCATTACGGGCAGAAAAAGTGGGCTTTGTATTTCAGTCATTCATGTTAGTACAAAGCTTAACTGCGCTTGAAAATGTTATGCTACCCGCTGAGCTTGCGGGTAGTTCAAATGCAAAAGAGCAAGCGCTTGCACTACTTGAAAAAGTGGGGCTGAGTCATCGAGTGGGGCATTACCCATCACAATTATCTGGTGGTGAGCAACAACGTGTAGCTATTGCGCGTGCGTTTATAGGAACGCCTAAAATTTTGTTTGCTGATGAGCCATCAGCCAATCTTGATAGTAAAAATGGTAAGTTAATCGAATCACTTTTATTTGAGTTAAATAAAGAACATGGAACAACGTTAATTCTGGTCACACATGATGAGCAGTTAGCTGAAAAGTGCCAACAAATTTTACACATTGAAGCGGGAAAACTGGTAACAGTAAAAGAGTCAGAGGGAGTGCAAGCGAATGTGGGCTAAACTAGCACTTAAACTGTTTTCACGTGAATTTAAGCGCGGTGAATTAACGGTCATTAGTGCAGCTATTGCCTTAGCCGTACTGACCGTTTTAACGCTGTCTATGGTTACCGACCGAATAGGACAGAGTATTGCACAAAAAAGCAGTGCTTTTATCGCGGCAGATCGCGTCCTTGCCAGTAATCATGAATTACCTGTTGAGTTTTTAGAGAAAGCGCAAGCAGAAAACCTACGCACCGCGAAAATCACTTATTTTGATACCATGCTGTTTGCCAATGATGAAATGCAATTAGGCTCAGTTAAGGCTGTATCAAACACCTATCCCCTTAAAGGGCAACTCAAAGTAAAAACTAGCTTGTTAGGAGAGGCATTTATTACCGATAAAGTACCAAACCGTGGTGAGGTTTGGCTTAGTGAGTCGGTATTTTATGCATTGAACATACAGGTTGGTGACAAGGTCGAGTTAGGTGCGGCTACTTTTGTGGCAAGTCATGTAGTAGCTGAAGAGCCAGATGCGCCATTTAATGTCTTTTCTAGTAGTCAGCGTATTTTAATTAATCAGCAAGATATTGCCAGCACTCAAGTTATTCAACCTGGGAGTCGTGTTTTTTATCGCCAGCTTTATGCCGGTGATGAAGAGAGCATAAACACGTTCTATGCTTGGTTAAAGCCCCAAATGAAAGAAAACCAGCAATGGTATGGTGTTAAAGATAGACAATCGCCCATTGCGAATAGCCTAAATCGTGCTGAGAGCTTTTTATTATTAGCTGGTTTACTAGGAATTATATTAGCGGCGGTGGCTATTGCTGTATCTGCAAAACGCTATTGCGAGCGTCAATATGACCCTGTTGCGATGATGAAAACGTTGGGGGGCAGTCGTGCCACAATCCGTAAAATTTACTTGCTGCATTTGAGCTTAGTCTGCTTTATGTCTGTGGTTGTTGGGCTGGTTGTTGGTTTTGCGCTGCAAAGTATTGCTAGTGATTATTTAGCACAGTCGATGGGCACAGCACTACCTGCTTCAAGTATGAAACCTTGGTTGATTGCTATTGGTACAGGGGTTATTTGCGCGGTAATGTTCTCAATTAAGCCCTTGCTAGATTTGTTTGATATTCCGCCACTTCGCGTACTACGCCGTAATTTGGGAGATCGTTTACTTGTCAGCAAGGTTCACTTGGCAATGTCGGCACTAACTGTGTTTTTATTAATGTGGCTATTTAGTAATAATATTAAGATCACAGCTATCTTATTTATCTCGACAACGGTACTGATTGCGCTTTTATTTGGTTTATCCAAACTCATTTTTGGTGGTGGTCGTAAACTAGGACTAAGCCCTGGTAATAGTTGGTCGCTTGCGATTGCTTCAATTCAAAAACGTGCTAATGCTAATGCAGTACAGCTGATAAGTTTTGCCCTTGCTATTAAGTTATTGTTGTTTTTAATTGTGCTTAAAAATGACATGATTTCAGATTGGCAGTCGCAGCTTCCAGTCGATGCGCCAAACTCGTTTTTAGTGAATATTACAGAGCAAGAGCTTGAACCCATTACCTCTTTTTTAGCAGAGCGCGACATGCCCACCTCTGATTTTTACCCGATAGTACGAGGCCGTGTTAATGCAGTGAACGGTGAGCTAGTTGCGCGTGAAGTATCACAGCAAGATAACGAGAAAAAAGATGAAGAGGCACGCTCAGGTATCGGCCGTGAATTAAACCTTACTTGGCGAGAAGACTTACCTGCTCAAAATGAGTTAATAGAGGGTCAGTGGTTTACACAAAACTCAGTGGCAGAGGCCTCGGTTGAGGAGTCTATGCTTGAACGCCTTGATGTAAAACTAGGTGATACATTAACGTTTTTGATTGGTGCGCAATCGTTCGATGCAAAAATTACCAGTGTACGTAAAGTTAACTGGACCACATTAAAACCAAACTTCTTTATTATTTTAAGCCCAGATGTACTTGAGAGCTTCCCAGCAACGTATATTTCGTCGGTGAGTGTTAAAGAACATCAAAAGCGGGAATTTAATGAGCTGATGCGCCAATATCCAACGGTTAATGTGATTGATGTTGAAAGCTTTATTAAACAGATCCGTTCAACCATAGAGCAGGTATCTCTTGCGATTGGTTTTGTATTGTCTATTGTAGTGGTGTGTGGTGCTTTAGTACTTATATCTCAGGTGCAAGCGAGCTTGGGCGAACGGATGCAAGAGATTGTTATATTAAGAACTCTCGGTGCAAAAGGGCGGCTTATTAAAAATGCCACCTTGTATGAGTTTTTATTATTAGGCTTAACCGCGGGTGGGGTAGCTGCCATTGTGAGTGATATTGCTTTATTAATAGTACAACAGCAAATGTTTGACCTTGCCGGTAAATTACACCCTCATATTTGGTTAATTGGCCCTATTGTTGGTGGTGTCTTTGTAGCTAGTTTAGGCTATTTGATGATAGCGCGAACAATGCGTAAAAATACACAAGGGTTACTGCGTGCACTAGGGTGATATAAAGCTCAATAATGTTTATAAAATGCCCGTGTATACGGGCTTTTTTATGTTTTGCAATTGGTTACTGGTAATTTATACAGTGCTCTGGCATTATTAAGGCTATTGAATAAAGAAAAAAAATGGGTCAGTTAGTTGGCAATTATTTTAGGAATTGATCCTGGTTCACGTTTAACAGGTTATGGCGTAATAGCACACCAAGGCGCTAAATTTACTTATTTAGGGAGTGGTTGTATTAAGCTAGCTGAGCATGATTTTCCTGTGCGATTAAAAATGATTTACCAAGGGATCAGTCAGTTAGTTGAGCAATTTTCGCCCGATAGTTTTGCTATCGAAAAAGTATTTATGGCTCACAATCCAGATTCAGCTCTTAAATTAGGTCAAGCTCGTGGTGCGGCGATTGTTGGTGCATCTATGGCTGAACTTCCGGTATTTGAATATTCGGCACGACAAATAAAGCAAGCTGTGGTAGGCAATGGCGGTGCCGACAAATCACAAGTACAGCACATGGTTAAAAATATTTTAAAATTACCAGGCACACCACAAGCCGATGCGGCTGATGCATTGGCTATTGCTATTTGTCATGCTCACTCAGAACAAAATTTAATAAAACTTGCGGGCAGTGCGAGCAAGACCGTAAGAGGACGATTAAGGAAGTAATATGATAGGCCGATTGAATGGTTTGCTAGTTGAAAAGCAACCGCCTGAAATTTTAATTGAAGTAAGCGGCGTAGGTTACGAAGTACAAATGCCGATGACCTGCTTTTATGACCTCCCTGCGGTTGGTGAGCAAGCTATTATATACACTCACTTTGTGGTGCGTGAAGATGCGCAGTTGTTATTTGGTTTCAATAACAAAACAGAGCGTGCGTTATTTCGAGAGCTTCTAAAAGCCAATGGTGTGGGTCCAAAGCTTGGCCTTGCTATTTTGTCGGGTATGTCTGCACAGCAGTTTGTGACATGTGTAAATAACGAAGATGCAACAACGCTTGTTAAACTCCCTGGTGTGGGTAAAAAAACAGCAGAGCGTTTAGTACTTGAAATGAAAGATAGGCTAAAAGATTGGGGTAATGACTTATTCACGCCATTTAGCGATAATGCCATTATTGAGCCTGCAAGTAATGATACGCTTGTAGCCAACAACGCAGCAGATGATGCTGTGTCAGCACTTATTGCCCTTGGTTATAAACTGCCGCAAGCGCAAAAAGCAGTAAAAGCGGTAAATAAACCAGATATGACGACTGAGGTTCTTATAAAAGAAGCTCTAAAATCGATGTTGTGAGTAAACCATGATTGAAGCAGATCGCTTAATAGATGCCAGTGAGCAAAGTAATGAAGACAGTGTTGATCGAGCTATACGACCAAAACTATTAAACGATTACACAGGTCAGCCACATGTTAAGCAACAAATGGAAATTTTTATCGAAGCTGCTCGTCATCGTGGTGAAGCGCTCGATCATTTGTTGATTTTTGGTCCGCCAGGTCTTGGTAAAACCACACTTGCAAATATTGTTGCCAACGAATTGAACGTTAATATTAAAACGACATCTGGTCCTGTGCTTGAAAAAGCAGGTGATTTAGCTGCGTTGTTAACGAACCTTGAAGAAGGTGACGTACTCTTTATTGACGAAATACATCGTCTAAGCCCACAAGTCGAAGAAATCCTTTATCCTGCGATGGAAGATTATCAACTCGATATTATGATTGGGGAAGGCCCTGCCGCGCGTTCAATCAAACTCGACTTGCCGCCATTTACTTTAATTGGCGCAACAACACGCGCAGGCTCTTTAACATCACCACTTAGAGACCGTTTCGGTATTGTGCAGCGTTTAGAGTTTTATTCAGTTGAAGATTTATCAAAAATTGTAGCGCGTTCAGCACACTTTTTAGATTTAACCATGTGCGATGAAGGCGCAGCAGAAATCGCTAAACGTTCACGTGGTACACCACGTATTGCTAATAGGTTGTTACGTCGTGTACGTGATTACACTCAAGTGAAATCTGACGGCAAGGTTAACGCCAATGTGGCAGAACAAGCGCTTGATATGATTGATGTAGATAAAAGCGGGTTTGATTACATGGACCGTAAATACTTGCTTGCTATCATCGAAAAATTTATGGGTGGCCCAGTTGGGCTTGATAATTTAGCGGCGGCCATTGGCGAAGAAAAAGAAACCATAGAAGATGTGATTGAGCCCTTTCTAATTCAGCAAGGTTTTATACAACGTACTCCCCGTGGAAGGTTAGTGTCCGATATAGCCTACCTTCATTTTGGACTGACCCCAGACAAATAAAAACTCAGCCTCGCATATGCGGGGTTTTTTAATCTTGAAACAAATCTAAAAAGGAGCAGTGAATCTTAGCCCTCTATATTGCTAACGCAAATTATTTTAGATGCAGAATCTAACAAGCATCATACCTTCCTGCTATTTAATTCACATACAGTTAAGCTAATTTTCGGTAATGTCTTTTCGTTTTGTGTAGGCAAAAAAAAGCCCGCATAACGATGCGGGCAAACAACAAGTTGAAGGAAGTAATTCAGGGAACTACAGCCAGCTTAAAAAGGTTTTATCCAAGTTAAGCTAACTAGGCAATACGAAATAATCATATTGCAAAAAACGGAGCTTAATGAAAGAAGCTTTCAAAGGTTGTTAGCTCGGTATGTGGGTATAATACGTAACTGTGAGTTTTTCTTCAAACTAGAAAAATTTTATTTTCAGATAAAAAAAACTAATAGCAGCGTTATTTTCTATTGTTTTCTTTTTGTTCGCTTATTCGTTGTTAGTTTTATAAGTTTATGAATAAAAAGATTTTTATAATTAATGCTCATTTTGTTCAGGATTAGTTTAAGTATTCTGTGCTAGGTTGGTGAATAGTGTTTTGGGTGTTTATGCGCATAATGTGAATAAACGCCGTATTTTACCAAGTTTAGTTATATTTTTAAGCACCGTGTAGATGCATTTTAGTTTTAAAAGGGAAGTCCTGCTTTTGGAGTCGTGAACAAAATGGTTAAAAAATAACTAAAGCATTTGCTTTTCACCGTTATTTGTAGCTATTTCACAGCAAGGGCGTTGTCAGTTCATAACTGACTAGATACACTAGATGTAACTTTTGACCATTATGATGGTCAACTAACACAAGTGTAATAAGTATAACAAATTATATAGAAATCTATTTTAGGAGTTTAACGTGGGATCAGGGCTTAATTTTTTAGATCTTATTCTAGAAGCCAGTGTACTTGTCCAATTAGTTATGTTGGCATTAGTCGGTATGTCGGTCATGTCATGGGCAATTATTTTTCAACGTAAAAAAGCGATTTCTGATGCACAAAATGGTGCTAAGCGTTTTGAGCAAAAATTTTGGTCTGGCGTTGACTTAAGTAAACTATATAACGAAGTTTCAGCAAGACCTGGCGGCACAACTGGTGTTGAATCATTATTTGTTGCTGGCTTCAAAGAATTTGCACGCCATAAAAAAACAACATTCCAAAGTGCTGGCATCGTTATGGAAGGTACGCATCGTTCTATGCGCGTCGCCTTATCTCGTGAAATAGAAAAATTAGAATCAAGCTTATCGTTTTTAGCAACGGTAGGTTCTATTAGTCCATACATAGGTCTGTTTGGTACTGTGTGGGGTATTATGAATGCATTTATTGCATTAGGCGAAGTTAAGCAAGCTACATTACAAATGGTTGCACCTGGTATCGCAGAAGCACTGATTGCAACGGCAATGGGTTTATTTGCGGCAATCCCAGCGGTTATCGCTTACAACCGTTTTGCAAATAAAGTTGAAAAGCTTGAGGGTAATTACATTAACTTCATGGAAGAATTTGCCAATATTTTACACCGCCAAGCAGCTGCGCAAATAGAGGCTAAAGCGAATGTATCAGCGTAAAAAACGTCGCCCAGTAGGTGAGATAAACGTAGTACCTTACATTGACGTGATGTTAGTACTGCTTATTATATTCATGGCAACTGCGCCGCTTATTACTCATGGCGTAAAAGTTGATTTGCCGAAAATGGAAGAGTCTGATCTTGTTGATACAAAAGATACGCCGCCTATTATTGCGTCAATTGACGCTGAAGGTAAGTATTATGTAAGTATCGGCACAGATCCAGAAGCTCCTATGGAAGCGTTGGACGTTGCAGCGGTAATTAAATTACAACTGCAAAAAAATCCAGATACGCCAGTGATGATCAAAGGTTCGGGCAAAGTTTCTTATCAAGAAGTACTGCTGCTTATGGACTTTTTGAAAAACGCCGGTGTGCCGTCAGTGGGTTTAATGACTGAATCGTTTGAGGGTTAGTATGCGTGCATCAGTAATTAAATCGCTTCTTTTGCACCTTGCTATTATCGTTTTTTTAGTTGCGTCAGCTAATTTCCACATGCCTGCACCTAAGGTGATGGAAGTGACACTGAACACTGCTTTGCCTGAACCAGAAAAAGCAGTATCGGCGGTGACTGTTGATCAACAAAAGGTTGAACAAAAGATTGCCGAGCTTAAAAAGCAAGAAGAAGCCAAAAAGCAAGCGGAAGCAAAACGACTTCGCGACCTTGAGCGTCGTGCTAATGATGCTCGAAAACAACGAGAGGCTGAAGACCGTCGTCTTAAAAAGCTAGAACAGCAACGCCGTGCTAAAGAAAAAGAAAAAGCAGAGGCAGAAGCACAAGCTAAAAAAGCGCGCGAAATTCAAGAAAAAGAGCGAGCGAAAGCTAAGCAAGCTGAAAAGCAAAAGCAAGAAGCGGAAGCCGCAGCAAAAGCAGCTGCAGATAAGCGTAAAGCTGAAGAAGAAGCGCTGAAAAAAGCGGAAGAAGAGCGTAAGCGTAAAGCGGCAGAAGCAGAAGCTGAGCGCAAACGTAAAGAAGCTGAAGCCGAGCGTAAACGTCAGCAAGCGCTGCAAGAGCAAATGCTTCAAGAGCAGTTAGCAGCAGAGCAAGCTGCACGAAATAAAATTCGTCAGCAACAAGTTGTTAGTGAAGTTGATAAATACAAAGCGTTAATTATGGCGCGTATTCAGCAAACTTTACTTATCGATGAAAAGATGAAGAATAAGCAATGTCGCGTTAATATTCGACTTGGCTTTAATGGGCTTGTAACACAAGTTACGTCTCTTGGTGGCGATAAGTTGGTATGTGAGGCCGCGTTACGTGCTGTACGCATGGCTGATACATTACCAGTTTCACCAGATAAAGATGTGTTTGAGCAACTGAAAAATATTAACTTAACAATTAAGCCTGAATTCTAAAGGAATGATATGTTTAACCAGATAAAAACTGTATGTTTTATTGTATTACTGGGCTTTCATGGCATTGCCAGTGCTGCACTTGAAATAGTGATTACTGAAGGTATTGACGGCGCGCGTCCAATTGCAGTCGTACCATTCAAATATCAAGGTGTAGGTCCTATCCCTGAAAAATTAAGCGCTGTTATTTCTGCGGATTTAATGCGCAGCGGTAAATTTAAACCTATTGATGTATCAACCATGCCACAGTTACCAGGTAAAGATGCCGATGTAGATTATGGCGCATGGGTAAATAAAGGCGTTGAAGCCGTACTGGTTGGTCAAGTAGAGCAGCAACCGGGTGGACGTTACTTAGTAAAGTATGAATTAATTGATGTAATTCGCGGCCAAATTACTGGCGGCCAAACAAAAATGATGGCTAACGGCAAGTTAATGCAAAGCCAAGATCATGTTTTAGATGCCCGTGAGAGTGTTATTTCTGAAAGTGGTTTTCGCCGTTATGCACATCGTATCAGTGATGTCGTTTATGAAGCACTTACAGGCGAAAAAGGGGCGTTTTTAACTAAAATTGCCTATGTTATCGTTCGTGAAGATGATGCAAAACCATATCAATTAGTTGTTGCAGACTACGACGGTTTTAATGAACAAGTATTACTACGCTCAAAAGAACCATTAATGTCGCCAGCATGGTCGCCAGATGGAACTAAGCTTGCTTATGTAACATTTGAAAACCGCCAAAGCCAAATTTATATTCAAGACTTATACTCAGGTAAGCGTGAGTTAATTACAAGCCACCAAGGTATTAACGGTGCACCTCAGTTTTCGCCTGATGGTAAACAGCTATTATTAGTGCTTTCTAAAGACCGCACAGGTGCCACAGAAGTCTATTTACTTGACTTAGCAACTCGCCAAGAAAGACGTTTAACAAACCATCGTAGTATAGATACTGAGCCATCTTGGTTCCCAAATGGACAAGATATTGTCTTTACGTCTGAAAGGGGTGGTAATGCTCAGATTTATAAGTTAAATTTAAAAACAGGCAGGGCTAAACGAATGACGTTTGATGGTGATATGAATTTAGCAGGTTCGATTTCACCTGACGGAAAAGAACTGGTGATGGTAAATCGTACTAATGGACAATACCATCTTGCTAAGAAAGAGCTAGCGACAGGTGCGTTCCAGGTACTAACAAGAACACGTCTGGATGAATCACCGAGTATCGCACCAAACGGCTCGATGATTATCTATAGTACGCTACATAACAATAAGCAGGTTCTGGCTTTAGTCTCTATGGATGGTCGCTTTAAGGCACGTTTACCTGTGCTTGACGGACAAGTGAAGGCACCAGCTTGGTCGCCTTACTTACAGTAATTTTACTGGTTTACTCAATATAGGAATCAATTCAATGCAACTTAATAAAACACTAAAAGGCCTGCTAATTGCTGTGCCAGTGATGACATTAGCAGCGTGTAGCTCTTCTTCTGATCTTGACGAAGGTGCTGCAAACCAATCTAACCAAGGTGCGGTTGAGCAAACAACCAACAATGATACAGTTGAAGTTGCAACGCTTACTCCTGAGCAACAAGCTGAAGAAGCACTTCGTGAGAAGTATGAAGCTTTACGTCAAGAGCAAATCATTTACTTTGGTTTTGATAACGCAAAAATCCAAAGCAAATACGCTGAGCTTTTACAAGCACACGCTGAATTCTTAGTACAAAATCCTTCTGTTAAAGTATTAATCGAAGGTCACGCGGATGAGCGTGGTACACCAGAATACAATATTGCTCTAGGTGAGCACCGTGGCCAAGCAGTTGAAAAATACCTACAAAGCCTAGGTGTATCTGCTAGCCAAATGTCAGTAGTGAGCTACGGTGAAGAGAAGCCTATGGTTAAATCTCGCACTGAAGAAGCGTTCGCTAAGAACCGTCGTGCAGTATTAGTTTACTAAGAAAGAGACATTATGAAGCCGAAAATTATTTTGGCAGCAATGATCTTAAGCGGGAGCACTCAGTTATGGGCTGCTCCCGCTCCTGTTTCAGAAGCTGCAAGCTCGCAATCGAGTATCGAGAAACGTTTATCTGCATTAGAGAATATGATGAAGTCTCGCAATTTATTACAAGCTGAACTTCAACAACAGCTTAATATTTTGCAAGACGAAGTAAGTCAGGTACGTGGTATTACAGAAGAGCAAAGCTATAAGCTCGAGAAAGTTTTACAGCGTCAGCGTGAGTTGTATCAAGAAATTGAAAACCGTGTCAGTCAGGCTTACTCTCAACCGGCCGTGACTCAAGCTCCATCTACTGATGTTAATGCTTCTCAAGCAATCAGTTCAGATTTATCTGAAAACGAAGCTTATGAGCGTGCTGTAGCGCTAATAATGAAAGATAAGCGTTATGAACAAGCGATCCCTGAATTTCAAAACTTCTTAACGACGTACCCTAATTCAGTCTACGCTTCAAACGCACACTACTGGTTAGGTCAGCTTTTAACTATTCAAAATAATCCGACAGGTGCAACTGAGCACTTTAAAGTGGTTGTAAATGAATACCCAAATTCTAACAAGCGTCCTGATGCCATGTTAAAATTAGGAAATCTGTTAGCGGATCAAGGTTTAGCTGAACAAGCACTAAAAACCTTTAATGATTTAATTAACCAGTACCCAAGTACGACTGCTGCAAAATTAGCCACAGAACGTTTGTCGCAAATGTAGATTTGACCTGATTAGACTGCTTTTTGATATAAGCGGTCTAAAATTAGGCAACTAGACATAAAAACTTAAAAAAAGAGATATTTTCTGTTGCACTCAGCATTTAAATAAGTATTATAAGCGCCCGCAGCAGGCGATTGGTAACAACAGTCAAAGTGCGGCAAAAAGAGCGGGTCATTAGCTCAGTTGGTAGAGCAGTGGACTTTTAATCCATTGGTCGATGGTTCAAGTCCATCATGACCCACCATTCTTTTTTGAATGGTAATCTTTAATCGGCGGATTTACGTATTGCTTTTATAAAGCAGCAGAGCGGGTCATTAGCTCAGTTGGTAGAGCAGTGGACTTTTAATCCATTGGTCGATGGTTCAAGTCCATCATGACCCACCATTCTTTTGAATGGCTATATCGGCGGATTCACGTATTGCTTTTATAAAGCAGCAGAGCGGGTCATTAGCTCAGTTGGTAGAGCAGTGGACTTTTAATCCATTGGTCGATGGTTCAAGTCCATCATGACCCACCATTCTTTTTGA
>NZ_JAKKCV010000004.1:14692-586637 GCF_021728035.1 Pseudoalteromonas sp. L21
ATGGCTATATCGGCGGATTTACGCAGCTTAACAAGCATCAGAGCGGGTCATTAGCTCAGTTGGTAGAGCAGTGGACTTTTAATCCATTGGTCGATGGTTCAAGTCCATCATGACCCACCATTCTTTTTGAATGGCTATATCGGCGGATTTACGCAGCTTAACAAGCATCAGAGCGGGTCATTAGCTCAGTTGGTAGAGCAGTGGACTTTTAATCCATTGGTCGATGGTTCAAGTCCATCATGACCCACCATTCTTTTGAATGGCTATATCGGCGGATTTACGCATCTTAATATCCAGAGCGGGTCATTAGCTCAGTTGGTAGAGCAGTGGACTTTTAATCCATTGGTCGATGGTTCAAGTCCATCATGACCCACCATTCTTTGAATGGTTATATCGGCGGATTTACGCATCTTAATATCCAGAGCGGGTCATTAGCTCAGTTGGTAGAGCAGTGGACTTTTAATCCATTGGTCGATGGTTCAAGTCCATCATGACCCACCATTCTTTATTTATCTTTTCTATCTAAGTTATCCTTTATTTATCTTAACAGCTTACAGCAATACTGTTCTTTAGCGTAAGATTCTCGTATAATTCGCGCCATGAATGCACTGTGGACTAAGTGGTCGAGAAATGAGTCTAGCCGAACAAATTATGCCTGAAGATTATATCTTCCCTCCAAAGCCTGCGCCGTTATCAAAAGACGAGCAAGCTGAGTATAAGGCACGTATCAAACAATTATTAAAAGATAAGAACGCCGTTCTTGTTGCCCATTATTACACTGATCCTGAAATTCAAGCGCTTGCTGAAGAAACCGGTGGTTGTGTTGCTGATTCACTAGAGATGGCACGTTTTGGTGCAAAGCATGATGCTGATGTAATCGTGGTGGCAGGTGTTCGTTTCATGGGTGAAACAGCTAAAATCCTAACGCCTAATAAAACAGTTGTAATGCCTACATTGGCAGCAACCTGTTCGTTAGACGTAGGCTGCCCAATTGAAGAGTTTTCAGCGTTTTGTGATCAGCACCCCGATCGCAAAGTTGTTGTATACGCGAATACCTCAACAGCTGTTAAAGCGCGTGCAGATTGGATTGTTACCTCATCATGTGCTCTTGAAATTGTTGAGCATTTAGATGAGCAAGGCGAAAAGATCATTTGGGGCCCTGATAAACACCTAGGTTCTTACATTCAAAAGAACACAGGTGCCGATATGATTATGTGGAATGGCGCTTGTATCGTTCATGATGAGTTTAAAACCAAAGCGCTTAAGGATATGAAAGCCTTACACCCAGATGCGGCTGTATTGGTTCACCCAGAGTCTCCTGCGGAGATTGTAGCTTTAGCTGATGCAGTTGGTTCAACAAGTCAGCTTATTAAAGCTGCGCAAACTATGGACAATAAAAAGTTCATCGTAGCGACTGACCGTGGCATCTTCTATAAAATGCAGCAGTTATGCCCAGAGAAAGAATTCTTTGAAGCACCTACAGCAGGTGAAGGCGCAACATGTAAAAGCTGTGCACATTGCCCGTGGATGGCAATGAATGGTTTAAAAGCAATTGAAGAAGCACTAACAGACCCAGAGGGTAAAGAAGTATTTGTTGATATGGATTTACGCGAAGGCGCATTAAAGTCGCTTAACCGTATGTTGGACTTCTCTGCATCATTACAACGTTAATAACACGTGTAGTGAATATGAAAGGCAAGGTATTTACCTTGCCTTTTTTGTTTAATTACTAATCGCTTAACCACAGTATTTTAAAAACCCCTTGCGTATGTAGGGTTGTTTTCATACTATAACGCCGCGCTAAACTCAAAGCGCCTTAGGTGACGTGTCCGAGTGGCTGAAGGAGCACGCCTGGAAAGTGTGTATACGGCAACGTATCGAGAGTTCGAATCTCTCCGTCACCGCCATTTCTTAAATTTACCCCACCATAGCAAAGTGCTTTTCGAGATTACATTTAGCACGCATGGCAATATTGCTACTGACTTTTCTAGCAAGTTCTATCACTAATAATTCAAGTTGTTCACGGCTATAACCAAGTAATACACAGCGCTTAAGTTGCTCGTTTACTAAACTGCTGGCATCCTCTAGCGCAAATAGTGCGCCTAAAGAAGCAAGCTCAAATACGGTGTTGTTTTGTTGCTCGATGCCAAAAGGTAGCTGACCAAATGTGAGTGCGGTTTTTAGTTGCTGCTCTGTGCGCTTGATAAGTAACGTATTTGAACCTTGAATATCATCAAGCGACTTTAAAATCTCTAGCGCCATCAGTGATTTTGGCACCCCAGAATACACACTAATATGCGGTAAAATGTCACATAACGCTTGCATTGATACACCATCATTCAATGCGTGCTGACATGCTCGTTTTAACAAAGGCTTGTCATGAACGGTGACCAAAGCAGCGATCGCGACAAACACAAATAAATCCGTGTTGTTTAGGCTCATAATTTCTCTTTTTATTTTAGATATTGAATGTATTGAGGTTTTGTAGCAGTGGTTGATTGCAAAGACTAAGCAATCGAAAATGTGAAAATATATTATGGTCGATAACAGATGTTTATGCTTGCTATAAATGATTTAATTTTTGCCTAAAATAACGAACCATCATCATAAATACTCCTAAGCTTAAATTACGGTGATACACTTAAATGAGTAATTAAAAGAGGTAAGCTAGATGCGTCAGGCATTAATTGAAGCAGTAAAAGCGATTGCAATTGAAGATGGTAATTTTGAAACAACGATTCCTGAGTTACTCGTTTACAGACGTAGTGAAGTGTCGTTACCCATGGCCTGCGTATATCAATTAGGTTTGGGCATTAGTTTACAAGGCTCAAAATGTGTTGTGCTTAGCGAGCACAGTTATGATTATACGGATGGCCAATCATTGGTGACATCGGTTGATGTGCCTGTTACATCACACATTACGCGTGCCAGTAAAGAGCAGCCATTTTATGGCTTGTACCTACGCTTAGATGCCCATGAAATAAGTCACATTGTTGCTGAAATGGAATTCGCAGGGCAAGACAAGTTCCCTAAACACCAAGCCATGTCGGTGGTTGATACTGATAACGGTTTGCTTGATGCTTTGCTGAGACTTATCAAACTCGACAATGAGCCATTGCTAAAAGCTAATTTAGCGCCACTGATTAAAAAAGAGATCATATTGCGGTTATTAAATAGCCCGCATAGCCCTTATTTAAGGCAAATTGTGATGTCTGGTTCAGCTCATCAAAAAATTGCCAAGACCCTATGTTGGTTGAAAGAAAACTTCAGTAGTCAATTTTCGATTGACGAGTTAGCACGAAATGCACACATGAGTCCTTCAACATTTAGGCTGCACTTTCGAGATGTTGTTAAAATGAGCCCGTTACAGTATGTAAAAAACTTACGACTGCAGGCAGCAAGGCAAATTATGCTCAATGAACGCATTGATGTAGGCTCTGCGGCGCTTAAAGTTGGATACGAAAGCGCATCGCAATTTAGTCGCGAGTACACACGCTTTTTTGGCAAACCACCCATAAAAGATATTTCAGCATTACGTCTACAGCAAACGGCATAAATAAGGGAGCTTAAAGCTCCCATAATTTAAAATCGTCTTTTCGGCATTCTCAGTTGTGAGTCAAACTCATCGGGGAATAAAATTGTGCCGTCATCTTCATCAGTTGGAAACACGGCAATGAGTAAGTCATCTTGTTCAAGGCCTGGTGTCCAGCGGCTTAACCAATCTTTTATTGGTATGGCTTTTGGCGTGCAATCTTGCCATTCGCCCGTAGCCCAGCTTTGTGCAAATTCACGGCTAGGCCATACAGGTACACAGTCGTCGTCTTCATTGGAGAGCATGACGCAGCCATGTTCATCATTGAGGATCCACACTTGTTTGAACTCTTGAACCGTTTCAAACATATAAGCGAGTCGTTTCTTAGCGCCTAAAGCGAGAATAGTATCAAACTCAGTTTCAACACGTTTAGCAGTTGCATTATTCATGACAGGCTCACTCTTTTAGTTATACACAGCTACACCTTAATCATAAGGTGATAAATAAATATGACAAGTAAAGTTATTGGGTAAATTAATTTATTAATGCAACGAATAGATCATCAGCAAGTTGCTGCAGAGCCTTAGAATCTTGATTTGTTAGCGCATAGGTACGAATACCGTATATGCCCATCACTAAAAAGCGCGCTAGTTGCTGCGGTGTTTTAGTCGTTGTAAATTCGTTATTATCCAGCGCCTTTTGCAGTTGCTCGGCGAGAGTATTTTCGTAAGCGTTTAAGTTACCACGCAGTACACTGCAAATTTGTGGATCGTTGCCTTCGACTTCAGAAATACTCTTGGTAAGCAAACACACTTTAGCAACTTCACCTTCAATACATTCATCAACAATCACAGTTAAGTAATGTTTCAGGGTCAATAAAATAGGTTGTTGGTCATTAAAAAGCGCTGTAAACTGCTGGTTTCTATCTTTTTGATATTGCTCTGTCGCAGCTAGAAATAGACCTTTTTTATTGCCATAAGCCGCGTAAATAGAACCCGGATGAAGGTGAGTCACTTCCTTTAACTTTTGCATACTTGTCTTGGCATAACCATGTTGCATAAAAGCATGCATGGCTTGGCGTAGGACAAATTCAGTATCAAATTCAGCAGTTCTCATTTGGGTTCCTCGGTGCTTATTGATGAAGTTTACGTAATCTTGAACGATTATTCAAAATAAACCTTGAAGTATGTTTGTTTCGCCCTTATCTTGAATGTATGTTCAAGATAAGGATAAAACCATGACAACCGATTTACTTTCTCCATTTAAACTAAATGACAGCATTGAGCTTAAAAACCGCGTACTAATGGCACCACTGACACGTTGTATGAGTGACGATAATCTCGTTCCAACCCAAGCGATGGTTGATTATTATGCTCGCCGTGCTGATGTGGGTTTAATTATTAGTGAAGCAACCATTATCCGCCCAGATGCACAGGGCTACCCAAATACGCCAGGCCTATTTACCAGCGAACAAATTCAGGGCTGGAAAAAAGTCACCGATGCGGTGCACGCGAAAGGCGGCAAGATGTTTGCTCAGCTTTGGCATGTAGGCCGTGTTGCTCATCCACACTTTTTTGGTGGGGATGTACTGGCACCCTCAGCAATCGGTGTTGAAGGGACTGTTCCTCGTATGCGCGAACTTACTTATGTTACGCCAAAGGCTGCAACCATTGAAGATATCCAAGGTTTAATTACTGATTACGCAAAAGCGGCCGAAAACGCTATTGAAGCAGGTTTTGATGGGGTGGAGATTCATGGTGCAAATGGTTACTTGATTGATCAATTTTTACATTTTGCTGCCAACCAACGTGAAGACCAATACGGTCAAACACCAGAAAACATGTCACGTTTTGCTCTTGAAGTCGTCGATGCTGTCATTGCTGCAATTGGTGCAGATAAAACAGCGTTACGCTTATCACCTGGTGCATACTTTAATATGGATGAAGACAACCGCGATAAAGCTGTGTTCGATTATTTATTAGCGGCTCTTGAAAGTCGCCATCTAGCTTATCTTCATGGCGGTATTTTTGACGACAGCATGCGTTTTGCAAGCTTAGAAGACAAAACGACGTCTGAATACTTACGTAGTGCGTACAAAGGCACCTTAGTGGGAGTGGGTAGTTACACGTTTGAATCAGCAAAAGAGTCAATTGAGAATGATCAATTTGATTTAATTGCGATTGGTCGCCCATTCATTGCGAACCCAGATTACATTAGTAAAGTTAAAAATGGTGAAGCGTTAACACCATACAGCGACGAAATGCTGGCAGAACTAATTTAATTTCATAGGCAGCTTAAATTGTCACCTAAGTATTCGCTTAGGTGACGCTTATACCTATCCCATCTAATTAAAATATCTTACACTGTGTCAATTAGTTAGTTTCAGGCAAGGACAGTGTAAAGTGCTGAATATAATTCAATCAAATCGCATGGAAGCACTGCAAGCGCGGTTTCACGCGCTGCTTAAAGTTAATCCGTTAACAAGTCCCTTTAAAAAAGAAATTGTGCTTGTGCAGTCACCGGGTATGTCGCAGTGGCTAAAAATAGGTTTAAGTGAACACTTAGGGATTGCCGCTCAGGTCGATTTTCCGCTGCCTTCGAGTTTTATTTGGCAGCTTTACCAACAATTATTGCCTGATGTACCCAGTGAATCTCCGTATAACAAAGCTAACCTTGCTTGGAAGCTGTTTGCGATTTTACCAAACTGCATTGATGAGCCGCTGTATTTACCACTCAAAACCTATTTAGATGGTGACAGTGAAGGGCAAAAAACGTTTGCCTTGTGCGAGAAAATTGCCGACGTTTATGACCAATACTTAATGTATCGCCCCAATTGGATTGCCACTTGGGAGCAGGGCATCGATGAGCTTGATGATGTTGATGTAGGCATTGCGCCATGGCAGCCAGATCTTTGGCGCAAGCTGGTGGCGCACAGTAAAGAGCTTGGGCAAAGCCAATATCACCGCGCTAATATGCAAGACAAACTCCTTGCAGCCCTTGAAAAAATGGACGCAAGCCTGTTACCTGAGCGTATTAGTTTATTTGGTATTTCTGCAATTGCGAGTAGCCAGCTTGAAGTGTTTCAGGCCATTGCGAAAAAAACGCAGGTATTTTTGTTTTTCTTTAACCCCAGTGAACATTACTGGGGCGACACACTCGATGAAAAAACAGCAGCCAAAATTACCGCTAAATATGCCAAACGCCCACAGTTACAAGCACTTGAAGACAGTGCGAAAAACCCTGATCACGAGTACTTTTTTATCGGTAACCCGTTACTCTCATCGTGGGGTAAATTAGGCCGAGACTATTTTGAGCAGTTACTACAACTCGATGCGCAGTGGCTAGACGGATTCGATAACGAGTTTGATCAAAGCTTGCTATCGCAAATTCAGTCTGAAATTTACCAATTAGCTTTTAAGGGTGAATCACTAACGCCTGATAAAGAATGGTTTATCAATGATGAGGGCAAACTGCCAATTAAGGCCGATGATACCAGTATTGTGCTGAGCGATTGCCACACGCCTCTTCGTGAAGTAGAGCGACTACACGATTACTTGCTCAATCTATTCAATGAAAATAAAGCGCTAACACCGAAAGATATTATTGTAATGATGCCAGATGTTGGCACATACAGTCCGTATATTGAGGCGGTGTTTGGTGGTGCAGAGGGGCGACGCTTTATTCCTTATGCGTTAGCCGATTTAGCCATAGAGCAAGAAAAACCCGTGCTTAGCTCGTTTGCCAGTTTGGCCGATTTACCTTATTCACGCTTTGGTGTGTCTGACATTCTTGATTTACTGCAAGTTACGCAAATTGCCGAAAAATTTAACCTCGAACCCCATGAATATGAGCAAATTGGCTTTTGGCTTGAACGCGTTGGCGTTAAATGGGGCTTAGATGCCGCCCACAAAGATAGTTTTGGCTTACCCGCAATAGATTTAAATACTTGGCAACATGGCCTAAACCGCTTGTTATTAGGTGTTGCACAACGTGATGAACAACTGCCTTTCTCGGGTATTTACAGTGCCGATGAAGTTGAAGGCATGGCACTAAATACTTTAAATAAACTTATTGAATTTATTGATGTACTGGCCCGTTTTAAAGCTAAGCTGCAAACTGATGCACCGCTTCACGAAAAGGCAGAAACTCTAAAAGAATTATTAAGCGCTGTGTACAGCGAGGAAGGCGAACAAAGCTGGGATTTATTAGTGTTGCAAAAAGTGCTCGATACACTGATTAAGCATTATGATAATGGTGATTACCAACAAAACGTTTCGCAGCGCATTATTAGTTACCTAGTTAAACAAGGTATACAAGAAAAAGGCGTAGGGCAGCGCTTTTTAGTGGGGCAAGTTAACTTTTGTACCTTGATGCCAATGCGTGCGGTGCCATTTAAAGTGGTGTGCATGCTAGGTTTAAATGATGCGGATTACCCGCGTACAGTTCAGCCAATTGGCTTTGACTTAGTTCCTTACTCAAAACGCCAAAAAGGCGATCGTTCTCGCAAACTCGACGACCGTTACCTGTTTTTAGAAGCGATTTTAAGTGCCCGTGAGAATCTATACATCAGTTATATCGGTCGCTCTTGCTTTGATAACCAACCAAGAATGCCCTCAACCTTAGTGAGCGAGCTGCTGGAATATATAGCCCGTAGTTTTGAATTTGCTGACCAAGAAACTCACTTAAAGCTACCAGAGGCGCTGATTAATTATCAGCACTTACAACCATTTAATCCGGCTTATTATCTGACAGAGAAAAGTGCTATCGAGCAAAAAGCAGACAAACCGCTAGCCACACAATTGCATAGCTATAACCCTGTTTGGATGCCAACTCAACCTGTTAACCCTGAGCCTCAGCAAGCGCTTAGTGTTCAGCCAGAAAGCAGTGTTGAGTTAACTCAGTTTATTCGCAGTATTTGCCAGCCTCACGAGAGCTTTTATCAGCAAAGCTTGGGTTTACGCTTGCCGCAATTTAACGATATTGCTAAAGATGAAGAACCGTTTAGCTTAGACGCGTTACGTCGCTACTTTTATCTAGACGAAATTCTCGAAGCCAGTATTCAAGAAATGCCCCTAAACCAAGCGCAAATTATGCAGCGTGGTGAATTGCCACAAGCCCATGTTGGCGACCTTGTATTTGAAAGTATGCAGCACCGAGTCGACGCGCTTGCAGGGCAAGTAAAAGCGCATATTCAAGGTGATGAAGCATTACCCGTTGAAGTAAATATTAAAATTGCCAACACCACACTAGAAGGTTGGTTAAATCATATTTATGGTCAAAAACAGGTGTTTTATCGCACCGCCAGTATTAAAGCAAAAGATGTAATTCGTGGCTTTGTGCATCATTTAGCGGCGCAAATAATGGGTCAGCCAGTTGAAACCCTCATTCTTGGCTTAGACAAACAAATTAGTTTTTCACCCTTGTCAGAAGACGATGCCCGCAAGTATTTAAACGATTGGTTCTCGCTCTATGAAACGCTTTTAACTCGCCCAGTGGCGTTTTTCCCTGTCAGTGGTTACGAGTACATAAAAACAGATAAAGACATGGTCAAAGCAAACAATAAATTCGCACCGCAGTACATAGGCATGGGTGAAGGTGAAAACCCCTATATTCGCTTAACTATAAAGAGCCTAAAAGACTGTGAAGAAGAGTTTATAAAATGGAGCGAGCTGCTGTTATCGCCAATTGTTGAATTAGCACAGGAGGCAGATCATGCAAACGCTTAATCCAATGAGTATGGCGCTGTGTGGGCAGAGCCTTATTGAAGCCAGTGCCGGTACGGGTAAAACCTACACCATCACAGGTTTGTATTTACGGTATTTGTTGGGTTTACAAAAAGCGACCGATGAAGATGAACAATTAAATACGCCGCTTAGTGTTGAGCAAATACTGGTGGTGACCTTCACTGAGGCCGCAACGCAAGAAATTAAAGACCGTGTGCGGGCGCGTATAATCAATGCCAGAGATGCACTGCTTGGTAAAAAGCCCGATGATGAGCTGATTGAGCAAGTAATTAACGAGGTGAGTGACAAACACGCCGCATTTGATTTGTTAGACGCTGCGGCAAAGTCGATGGATGAAGCCGCCATATTCACCATTCATGGCTTTTGTCAGCGAATGCTTAAACAACATGCTTTTGAATCAGGTGTGGCGTTTAACTTAGAGTTTATTTTAGATGAGCGTGAGCTTATTCAAGAAACCCTTAATGACTTTTGGCGTGCCTTTGTCTACCCACAATCAAAAGAGCGCACCCAAGCAATTACCGATATTTTCCCAGTGCCTGCATCACTGTATTCACAGGTAGTGAGTTTACTCAACAAGCAAGGGGCAACAATCACCCCTGAGTACGACCTTGACGATATATGGCAAGCGCGCGACAACTTTGTGGCAAAAGTACCGGCATTTAAAAAGGCATGCCTTGAGAGTGAGTTTATTAATGCTGTAAAAGCATCTGATTTAAGTGGCTCAAAAACCCCAGGTCGAAAAAACAGCCTTGCAGCGCTTGAAGAATACCTTAACAATGACGAGCTGTTCTTTGTATTTGGTACAAATAAATACTCCTTTGAAGTGTGGAGTACAGAGAATTTAAGCGACCCTGCAAATTACAAGAAAAACGGCAATTTGCTTAGTCATGAAATGGTGGCTCAGTTTGGTGAAATGGCCAAACTCAGTAGCCTTATCAATAACGGATTGAATATTGCGATAGTGCAATACGCAGCTAAATGGGTCGCAAATGCATTAGTTAAACGCAAGCAAGAGCAAGGCGTGATCACCCCTGATGATTTATTAAGTAACCTGCATCAGGCGCTTTTAAGCGAGCAAGGGCAAGCATTAAGTGAAAAAATTGCCGCCTTGTTTCCGGTTGCCATGATTGACGAATTCCAAGATACCGATCCAATTCAATACGGCATTTTTAGCCGCATTTATGGCATTAAAAACACCACGCTTGCCATGATAGGTGACCCAAAACAGGCTATTTATGGTTTCCGTGGTGCAGATATTTTTACTTATATTGGCGCAAAAGAAGCTGTTGCGAAAGATAAACAATACACCCTAGATACCAACTACCGCTCAAGTGAAGGGGTTGTTGATAGCGTAAACCGCTTATTTGCTAAAAATGACAATAGCTTTATTTATAACGACGCAATCCCATTTCAAAAGGTCAATGCTAAGGGAAAACAGCAAGACAAAGCGTTTTTAATAAACGGTGAAATGCCCAGTGCGTTTGAGTTTTCGGTTTTTGTTGATGAATACGCCGAAGCGAACAATAAGCCAACCAGCAAAGGGGTGGCTCAACAAGCATTGGCTTTGCAGTATACGAAAAAAATCACCGAGCTACTCAAGCAAGCTGATGCCGGCTATGCGACTATCGCAGGAAAACCACTCACCGCTGCCGATATCTGTGTGTTAGTGCGTGACCGAAACGAAGCACAGTTGATGAAAACCGCACTGGCAGAAGCCGCCATTGCCAGCGTGTATTTGTCGCGTGATAGTGTGTTTAACCAAGAGCTTAGTCATCATTTACTTAACTTTTTAACGGCATTGCATGGTCAGTATGATGAGTCATTATTGCGCGGTGTACTTGCTGGGCCATTGTTTTGCTTAAGCTACAACCGCATTTATGAGCTTCACGAAAATGAAAGCGCATGGCAAGAGCATTTAAACTTTTTTGCTCAGCTAGCCCATATTTGGCATAAACAGGGCGCTATGGCGATGCTCGAGCGTTTATTGAGTCATAATCAACTTGCAGCGCGTTGGCAAGGCTTAGGCTACAACGTTGAGCGCTGGCTCACCGATTTCCGCCATTTAGGGGAAATCTTACAGCAAAAGCAAATTGAGCTTGAGGGAACCCATAGATTGCTGCGTTGGTTTGCGCAAAAAGTCAGTCAACAAGATGGCGAAGCGGTGCAAGTACGCCTAGAAAGCGATGCTAATTTAGTGAAAATTGTCACTATGCACGCCTCAAAAGGCTTAGAGTACCCGATAGTATTCATGCCGTTTGCCTGTGGCTATCGGGAAAGCAAAGAAGCCCTTTATCATAAAGACGGTAAGCTGATTTATGACCTTGCTAAAAGTGACGAGGCAATGCAAAAAGCAGAGCAAGAGCGCTTGGCTGAAGATTTACGCTTACTTTATGTGGCGCTGACTCGTGCCGTGCATTTTTGTTCTGTGGGTATGTATAACATTTCGCAAGGTCGTAGTGCTCGCCCTGGTATTCAAAGTACCAGCATTGGCCACGTATTATTTGCAGGGGTAGAGATCAAATCGGGCGATGAATGGCGCGCAGTGTTACAACAATTTTGTGAAGGCTCAGCGCACATGCACTATGAGGCGTTTCGCCAAGCAGATGAGCTTGAAAAGTTAACATTTGCTGGAGCTGACAGTGAGCAAACCTATCAAGTTAATACTGTAAAAGCAGACATTCAGCGTGATTGGCGCTCAACCAGCTTTAGTAGCTTAACGCTGAAAAAGCATACTGACCATATTGAGCTTGGTCGCAGTGATGAAGACCACGAAAAAGATGAATTTTTAGCCCAAAATGCCAATGCTTTAACTCCTTACAGCTTCCCTAAAGGGGCTAAGCCTGGTAGTTGTTTGCATGAAATTTTTGAGCAATTAGACTTTACCGACCCTTATGCGTTAAAGCGTCCAGCTAGCGAACAAGAAGACCATGCACTTGATAAAGTGATCAAAACGTTATTCGAAAAATACCATATTGATGATAGCTGGCAGGAAATGACCGAGCAGTGGATCCTTGCTACACTGAATTGCCCATTAAACGATAAAGGGCTTAGTTTATCAGTACTTGAGCCTGATACCTGTTTGGTCGAAATGGAATTTAACTTACCGCTGTTATCGCTCTCAAGCGATAAGCTGAATCAAGTGTTGGTAAAACATTTTAACTTACCCAGTCAGCTTGATTTTAGTGAGGTGCAAGGCTTACTAAAAGGCTTTATAGATTTAATATTTTGCTGGCAGGGTAAGTATTATATTCTTGATTATAAATCGAATTTTTTAGGTAACAGTGCGGCAGACTACCAACATGAGCAATTAGAGCAAGCCATGACCAGTCACCAGTATCATTTGCAGTATTTGATATATACCGTGGCATTGCACCGCTTATTAAAACAACGTATTCAAGATTACGATAGCGACACGCATTTAGGTGGTGTTTACTACACCTTCTTACGAGGTATGAGCGAAGGGCAAGGGGTGTATTTTAATCAGCTTACGAAACAGCAAATAACTGAGCTTGATAGCTTATTCGCACAAGGAGCCATGCTATGAGTCAAATGACATTCGGCTTTGATGACCATGAGCCAAACGAGCCAATGAATAAGCAGCCAGAACAACATGCCCAAAGCGATTTAGTGTTGCCTGCCACAGAACTTAAAACACAGCCGTTACTGAGTTATTTACTTGAGGCAAAACGTATTCGCTTAGTTGATGTTAAACTTGCAGAGCTACTTACTGGAACAGAAACAGTAGCCGGTTCGCAATCGTTGATAGAGAATAACGATGCAGCGAACAGTGAAGTATTTTACCTGATTTTATTACTTGCGGCTGCGCAGCAAAGTCAGCACAGTTGTTTAGAGCTCGTGAATATAAACTGGCAAAACCCGTTTGAAATTAAAGAGCAAAGTTTAGCTGATGCCAGCATTGCATCCCCCGAGGTTTTAACCCCGTTTGCGACAGAATTTGGCCTTACTGAGGCCGTTAATAAATTAATGAATGCTGATTGCGTAGGGGATGATAAGCCACTGCTGTTGTTTGCGAATAAACTCTACTTTGCCCGATTGGCTGAATACGAAACCACACTGGCATCACGTTTACATCATTTAGCAACGAAAGAACTCACCCTTGATGAAGGTGAATTAACGGCATTACTTGAGGTGTATTTTCCTCACAGTGAACATACAACAAACCCAAGCTATGCTATTAAAACATTAAACTGGCAAAAAGTAGCCTGTGCGATTGCCGCAACAAAAGGCTTTAGTGTGATAACCGGCGGCCCAGGTACCGGTAAAACCACCACGGTAACTAAACTACTAGCCATTTTACAATCTTTGTATGCCAGTGCGCCGCTAACAATTAAGCTGGTTGCACCGACAGGTAAAGCGGCAGCTCGTTTAACTGAGTCCATTTTAGGGGCAAAGCAAAAGCTTAATATGATCCCTGATAATATCGTGCCACTTATTCCAGACAGTGCACAAACGATTCACCGTTTATTGGGCGTCATTCCGCATACTAATAAGTTTCGCCATAACAAGCGTAACCCACTGCATTTAGATGTATTGATCATTGATGAGGCATCGATGGTAGATTTGTCGCTTATGGCAAAACTAATCGAGGCATTACCGAGCCATGCAAGGCTTATTTTACTGGGTGATAAAGACCAATTAGCTTCGGTTGATACGGGCAGTATTCTCAGCGACCTATGCCAAGGGCTAGAGCTTGGCAAAATGCCTGATTACAGCAGTGAAAGAGCAGCGCAGCTTAATCGCGTTTGTTTTAATAATCAGAGCTTTATACCCGCGGCGAGCAGTCATTTTGTACTTAACGATTGTATTGCGTTTTTACAGCAAAGTTATCGTTTTGATGGCAGCAGCGGCATTGGTCAATTAGCCCAAGCTGTAAATACCAATAACAGTGGCTTACTGGGCTTCGTTGAGCAAACGATTAATCAAGGTGGCTTTAAAGACCTTAAACTTAATTACAGCGTGATCAGTAAACCTATTGAGCAATTTGTGCAACAAGCGGCGTTGCAATATCACGATTATTTGCAGCTTATCCAGCAAGGGGCAAGTGTTGCCAGTGTGCATAAAGCATTTGCGTATTATCAGTTACTGGCTGCCGTTAGAGAGGGAGATTATGGTGTAAATAGCCTTAATCAGCGTATTGAAAAAGCACTGGCTCAACAAGGTTTAATTTCGCCATATCAAAGGCATTATGTGGGTATGCCAATTATGATCAACCAAAACGACTACCAGTTAAAACTGTTTAATGGCGACATAGGTATTTTAATGCACGATGAGCAAGGTCAGTTAAAAGCCATGTTTGTTGATGAACAAGAAAATATTCGCGCCTTTTCGCCCGCACGTTTACCTGCTCACGATAAAGTGTATGCGATGACAATTCATAAGTCGCAAGGCTCAGAATTTGCTTACACAGCGATGATTTTACCGCCAATAAAACAGGCTAATCAGGGCATTAACAGGCAATTGGTTTACACGGGTATCACCCGCGCGAAAAGTACATTTGAGCTGGTGGCCGATAAAAATGTATTGCTTATGGCAATGAATAAATCTGTTACTCGTGCATCGGGTTTATATGATAGGTTAAAACATGAAGCTCGTTAAAGTAACGAGTAACCAACTCAACGAGTTAATGGGTTGGTTTAACACAGAGGCAGAACTGCGTATTTGGTCAGGGCCATTTTTTAATTACCCATTTGATACGCAAAGCTTTAAAAAAGATTTAAACCTAGATGAGTTGAATTCATTCGCGTTGATTAATGACGAAGGCCAGATGTTAGGGTTTGGTCAATACTATTTACGTGAAGGTCGTTGCCATTTAGGGCGGCTAGTTATCGCGCCAAGCGAGCGTGGTAAAGGTTTTGCAAAGCTGTTGATAAATCTATTAGGAGAGCAGGGCAAACAGCAATTGAACTGCGATAGCTTGTCGTTGTTTGTATACACCCACAATATCCTCGCTAAAACGGCCTATGAGAAACTGGGGTTTATTCAAACTCAGTACCCAGCTGACATGCCCCTCGATGGCTGTATTTATATGACCTGCTAAGAGCGTTTAAAGCTGCTTTTACGAAATAGATTAGGTTGCCAGCCAAAATGAAGAGCGCCTAATCTTAAAAAAACGGTGACAACTAAACCACCAACAATACACCAGATATAGTCCACCTCTAAAGTAAATAATGCAGCATAAGTAAGCCCGCCAGATAGGCAAGCGGTTGAATAAAGCTCTTCGCCCATTACCAGTGGAACTTCTCGACAGATTACATCGCGCATCAAGCCACCAAAAATACCTGTTGTCATACCCATAGTAATGGCAACAACCATATCAGCCCCTTCAATAAGTGCTTTTTCAATACCGATAATATTGAAAATTGCCATCCCTACAGCATCCATTAATAGCATGGTGGTGTTACTTAAATCGGGGAGGTGACGAATTGATAAGATAGACGCGAATATGGCTATGTAAGTTGCGTATAAATAATCTGGTTGGGCTATCCAAAATACCGGCTTGTTGAGTAGGATATCTCGTAAAGTACCACCACCTATGGCTGTTACCGTGGCAACCACCACTACACCAAAACCACCGACACTTTTTTCATGACCTAGCAAGGTGCCAGAAATAGCAAAAAATGCCACCCCAATAATGCTTAAAAAGTGAAAGTATTCTGATGTCATGCGGCCTCCTTACCTGTTAGTAAGTTAACCCTAGCAAAATGAACTTTATTGGCGCTGAACAGATAAGAAAGTAGGGCGGGTAATGACCTTACCCGCCAGTGTGGAATTATTGATTATTTAAGGTAATCAACCACTAATTGGGTCATCGCATTTACACCAAGCTGTAATGCTTTCTCGTCTGCAAAAAAGTGTGGTGAATGGTTACTAGGCGCTGTAACTGCATCTTGACCTTTTGGTGTGACACCTAAGAAAAAGAACATGCCTGGTGTTTCTAAAGCGTAGTAACTAAAGTCTTCGGCACCTGTGATAAGTGGCGTTGTGATCAGGTTCTCTTTGCCAACCACACCAGCAAGTGTTGGCGCCATTTTCTTAGTTAATTCAATATCGTTCACGGTTACTGGGTAACCATGGTCAATGTGAACATGCGCTTGTGCGCCACCGGATTCAGCCACCATCTCGGCGGTTTTAGCTAAACGTTTTTTAATGTCAGCGCGCATTTCTTGGTCAAAGGTACGAATAGTGCCCACCATTTCAACTTGATCTGGGATGATGTTGTTACGTACACCGCCATTAATAGCACCAAATGAAACTACCGAAGGCGCTTTGGTTACATCAACTTGGCGCGAAGCAATGGTTTGTGTTGCCATAATAATTTGTGATGACGCTACAATTGGATCAACCCCATTCCAAGGGCGTGAACCGTGGGTTTGACGACCTTTTACTGTGATTGTAAATTTGTCGGCGCTGGCCATCAACGGTCCTTCACGAAAACCAATTTGTCCGGTATTTAGCGAGCTGGTTACGTGTAAACCAAATACGGCTTCTGGCTTTTCTTTAAATAAGCCCTCTTTAAGCATAAGCTCCGCACCGCCTTCTTCACCATCTGGTGCACCTTCTTCAGCTGGTTGGAAGATAAACAGAATATCTCCCGCGAGCTCTTCTTTTATTTTGACTAAAGACTCAGCGGCCGCCATTAAAATAGCCACATGGTTATCATGACCACAGGCATGCATTACGCCAACGGTATTGCCTTTGTACTCTGTTGTTTGAGTTGACGCGAAGGGTAAGTCTACTTGCTCTTTAACAGGTAGTGCATCCATATCAGCGCGCAGCGCAATAAGCGGACCTTTTTTGCCCCCTTTAAGTTTGGCAACCACACCGGTATGAGCCACACCTGTTTGCACTTCAAGGCCTAAAGAACGTAAATGCTTCGCTACGTATTTGGCTGTTTCAAACTCACGGTTACTCAGCTCTGGATATTGGTGTAAATGACGGCGCCATTTAATGACTTTTTCACTGACGCTTTTATTTGCAGATTTAAGCTCAGTATTAATATCACTAGCTAATGCAGGGGTCGAAATCGCACTGAGTAGTAGGCTGGTCGAAAGTAATTTGTTTAACATCCCGTATCCTTTTATTATTAATTTATTAAACCAATGTAAAGTATAAAGCTTTGAATGAACAGGAACAGGCGCTAATAAATCAAGATAATTGGTTTGGGCAGCGCACACAGAACTTTAAAGATAGCCTACTTAAAAATGCTAAATTAATCACCTTAAATGCAGGTGATGCATTGTTTTTGCGTGGCGATGAAAATACCGGTCTGTATTGTGTTATTGATGGCGTGCTTAGAGTTTCTGGGGTTAATAGTCAAGGCAAAGAAGCGGTGCTCAGTTTTATAACCAGTGCGATGTGGTTTGGTGAAGTTGCTTTGTTTGATGGGGGTAAACGCACCCACGATGTGTATGCACAAACTGCGGTACGGCTTTTACACGTACCTGAGCGGGCATTAACTCAGCTATTACAAGAGCATCCTGCCTATTGGCATGATTTTGGGCTGCTGCTTACCAATAAAGTGCGAAACCTGTTTGACTCATTAGAAGATCACGCACTCCTTACAGCAAAGCAAAAGGTGAGTAAGCGGTTATGCATGCTTTATCAGTCGTCAAGCCAAAACCCTTTGCCGCTTACCCAGCAACAACTTGCCGATATGACCTATTTAACACGGCAAACTATTAATCAAATATTACAAACCCTGCAAGCTGACTCAATTATTAATCTTAAATATCAATCGATTGAAATAATTAATATAGATAAATTGCAATCACAGTGCTGATTTGGAACTAAAATTGCTACAAAGCAGCAATCAAGCTTAAACGGAAGACAGCGTGTGGCAATTACATTTCATAATCAGTACAACCCTTATCATTATTCTGGCACTAAAAATAGTGAGACGTCGCTTACTCCATCACAAGCAAAACCCATGGCTCAATCTTCTTCAGCTGCACAACAGTTGTTAAGAAAACATACAGAGCCAAGCTCATTTTTAGAGACAGCAAAGGAAGCGCTTGTTTATCAGCGTTTAGGCGTGGACAAAGAGAAAATTGATGAAATTAAAGCGCAAATAGAAAAGCTTGCTGAACAAATGCAACAACAAGGCGCGGATATGGAAGCCCTGCAAGAAAAAATGGAAGAGTTACAATCTATGCTAGAAGAGGAATATCAAAAAGGACGCGACCGCATGGACATGCAACCAGACGCTGAAAAGGGCAGGGTTATCGATGCACTGGTTTGATGTGTAAGTTAATGCTGGTTCGTTAAATGTCGGCTAGTTGACATTCTTGGTAGTGAATTTTCTGCTAATCTGAACTTTGAACACAGTTTTGTCAGGAAAAATAATGAAAACATTAAAACAACAACTAACAAATTACGCCCTCTATCACCGCTCTAAACGTAATATTTACACTCACTTTATTGGTATCCCATTAATTGTGTTTGCAATTATTTGTTTATTGCAACGCGTCACGCTTCTCTCAGAGCCTGCTGTTATCTCCTTGGCAACTGTGGTGATTGCACTCACTTGTCTTTATTACTTAATGCTTAGCTTATCTATGGGGTTAATTATGGCTGTATGCTTAAGTGTGTTAAGTATTGCCGCTAAGCCTGTGGTATCGCTTTCGACCGAATTATGGCTAGCTGTGAGTATTGGTGGTTTCGTTGTTGGTTGGGTGTTTCAGTTTATTGGTCATTATTTTGAAGGTAAAAAGCCAGCCTTTGTTGACGATTTAATTGGTTTGGTAATAGGGCCTTTATTTGTATTAGCAGAGTTCTTGATTATGCTTGGCTTTTATAAAGACATTGCTGATCATATCGAACAACATGCAGGGCCTAACAAAGCATAACAACAATAATAAGGAACACACATGCAATTAAATGGTAAAACAGTTTGGGTCACAGGGGCATCTTCTGGAATTGGTGAGGCACTTTGTGAGCAACTGGCGGCAAAAGGGGCAACGCTAATACTGTCTGCCCGTAATGAGGAAAAACTCAACGCTCTTAATGCAAGGCTCGGCGGCAATCATCATGTGGTCGCCCTTGATTTGGCAAAGCCCGAAGCCCTACTTGAAGATATGCCAGCGGTGATTGAACGACTGGGCCGAATTGATGTACTTATCAATAACGGTGGGGTGTCGCAGCGTAGCTTATTTTTAGAAAACGAATTTACGGTTTATCGCCAACTGATGGAAGTGAATTACTTTGGTTTAATTGCTTTAACCAAGGCCGTAGTACCACAGATGGTGAAGCAAGGTATGGGTATGGTGGTCTCAATTAGCAGTGTGGCAGGTAAAGTCGGTTCAAAGTTCAGAACAGGTTATTCGGGCTCTAAATATGCGGTTGTGGGTTTTATGGATTGCTTAAGAGCAGAACTAGCCGACAAAAATGTGAATTGCCTGACAATTTGCCCAGGTTCAATCAAAACAGCTATTGCACATAATTCGTTAGATGGCCAAGGTAAACCGCAAAATAAGCCAGAGCAATCAATCGAGAATGGCATGGATGTCGCAAAAGCCGCTGCAAAAATGATCAAAGCCATTGAAGCCGAGAAAGATGAGGTTGTGATTGGCGAGGGAATAAGTGGTTTAGCACCGACCATTAAGCGTTTTTTTCCAAGCTTTTTTAATCGCCTCACAGCAAAAATGAATTATCGATAATTTATAGTCATAAGTTAGTGAATGATTCTTGGTAAACAATGCGCAGCTTAGGTTGCGCATTTTTTGTACCAAACGGTCGAATTTTTAACACTTTAATCGATAAAAGGCACTAGTTTGCTATGGTTAAACGGGGATGGATTAGCTTACAATGAGGTAAAAGTAGTCCAAACAAGAGAGAACAACAATGGCCGCATTTGGTACTGTATTTATGCCACAAATGATCCAAGCACGTTTTGCTGATAACTCATGGAGTGAAAGCGCGCTGGTCCCATCTGATAAAATCGAATTACATGCGGGTGCTCACGTATTACATTACTCAAGCACCTGTTTTGAAGGATTAAAAGCATTTCGTCACGAAGATGGCACGGTCTATATCTTTCGTATGGATGCTAACATTGCGCGTATGAAACAAAGCTCTAAGTTACTAAACTTACCTGACTTTGACGAAAGCATGCTTGAGCAAATGATCAAAGACATTGTAAAAGAGTATGCCGACGAAACACCTACACCTCCGGGGTCTATGTATATTCGCCCTACGCACATTGGGACAGAAGCCGCAATTGGTAAAGCGGCTGCGCCGTCAATGAGTTCCTTGCTTTATGTATTACTTTCGCCAGTGGGTGACTACTTTGCTGGTGGCGCAACGGCACTCCGTGTATTACTTGAAGAAGATGGCATGCGCTGTGCGCCACATATGGGTATGGTGAAAAGTGGTGGTAACTACGCAAGTGCATTAGGTCCAATCTTACAGGCTCGCTCTGAGCACCAAGCAGACCAAATTTTATTCTGCCCAGGTGGCGATGTACAAGAAACCGGTGCTGCAAACTTCATTCTAATTGATGGGGATGAAATCATCACAAAAGCACTTGATAGCACATTCTTACACGGTGTAACGCGTAATAGTATTTTAACGATTGCTAAAGATTTAGGTATGACAGTATCTGAGCGTAATTTTACTGTGTCTGAGTTGCTTGAAAGAGCCGCTAAACCAGGCACTGAAGCTGCATTATCGGGTACCGCTGCGGTATTGACGTCGGTTGGCACGCTTATTCATAATGACCAAGAGTTTAAAGTGGGTTCGGGCGAACCTGGCGAAAAAGTCGCAAAATTACGCCAAGCATTGAATGATATTCAATGGGGTAAATCAGCGGATAAACACGGCTGGTTAACAAAAGTATAATTGCGCAGTAAATATGGAAAGCCACGTAAATTGCGTGGCTTTTTTGTTTTTACATTGGTTTACAGCTCTACCCGTGTTTAGGCGCAAATTACTAGACATTAATGGGTATTAACTTTATTTTCATTTTGTTAATAATGACTAACAAGTAAACCTATTATGATCAAGAAAACGCTTGCATGTGCGATTGTTGTTGCACTGGCGGGGTGTGGTGAATCAACCCCAAAAAATACAGAACAAACTGTAAAAACTGCAGAGGTAAAAGCTGCTGTGAATTATCCAGAAACTAAAAAAGGCACTGTTGTCGATGAGTACTTCGGTGAAAAAGTGGCCGATCCGTATCGTTGGTTAGAAGACGATATGAGCGACGAAACAGCACAATGGGTCAAAGCTGAAAATGACGTCACGTTTTCTTATTTAAAAAATATTCCTTATCGTGATGAGCTTAAAACCACGCTTGAAAAGCTGATGAACTATGAAAAAGTCACAGCACCATTTGAAGAGGGTGAGTATACCTACTTTTATAAAAACGATGGTCTGCAAAATCAATATGTGGTGTATCGCAAAAAAGGCGACTCAGAAGCTGAGGTGTTCTTAGACCCAAATACTTTTAGTAGCGACGGCACAACCTCAATGTCGGGCTTAACCTTCACAGAAGACGGTACGTTAGCAGCTTATCAAATCTCTGAAGGCGGCAGTGACTGGCGTAAAATTATCATTATTGATACAGCGACAAAACAGCCAATTGAAGAAGCGTTAGTCGATGTGAAATTTAGTGGTATTGCTTGGCTTGGTAACGAAGGTTTCTATTATTCGAGCTACGATAAGCCAAAAGGAAGTGAGCTGTCTGCCAAAACAGATCAACATAAAGTTTATTATCACAAATTAGGTACAGCGCAAGCTGATGACCAATTAATTTATGGTGGAACTGAAGTACAAAAGCACCGTTATATTGGCGCAGAGGTAACCCGTGATAATCGTTATTTAATTATCGCTGCAAGTACTTCAACATCAGGTAATAAACTGTTTATAAAAGATTTAACTAAGTCTGATAGCGAATTAGTGACGATTTTGGATAACACAGAATCAGATACTTCTATTATTGATAATGACGGCTCGAAACTCTATTTAGTGACTAACTTAAACGCACCAAATATGCGTGTAGTGACTGTTGATGCCGCTGATCCACGCCCTGAAAATTGGCAAGATTTAATCCCAGAAACTGACAATGTGCTTAGTATTTCAAAAGGCGGTGACTACTTCTTTGCTAAGTATATGGTTGATGCGATTTCGCAAGTAAAACAATACGATAAATCAGGTAAACTGGTGCGCGATATCAGCTTACCAGGTGTGGGCACTGCATACGGCTTTAGCGGTAAGCACGATGCACAAACATTGTATTACTCATTCACAAATTACACCACGCCAGGTAATACCTATTCGTTTGATGTTGAATCAGGCAAGTCTGATGTGTATCGCAAGTCGGGCGCTAAATTTAATAGCGAAGACTATATTTCTGAACAAGTATTCTATACATCAAAAGATGGCACTAAAGTGCCGATGATTATCTCATACAAAAAAGGCACCGAGCTTAACGGTAAAAACCCAACTATTTTATATGGTTATGGTGGCTTTAACGTAAGCCTAACACCAAGCTACAGTCCTACGGTTGCGGCATGGCTTGAGCACGGTGGTGTGTATGCGGTAGCGAATATTCGTGGTGGTGGTGAATACGGTAAAGCGTGGCATGTGAATGGTACACAACTTAAGAAGCAAAATGTATTTGATGACTTTATTGCTGCTGCAGAGTACTTAAACGAAAAGCAATACAGCTCACCTGATTACTTAGCGGTGCGTGGTGGTTCTAACGGTGGCTTATTAGTCGGTGCGGTTATGACTCAGCGTCCTGAGCTATTTAAAGTTGCGCTTCCTGCCGTGGGCGTATTAGATATGCTGCGTTACCACACCTTTACAGCCGGTGCTGGTTGGGCCTACGACTATGGCACGAGTGAGCAAAGTAAGGAAATGTTTGATTACTTAAAAGGCTACTCGCCTGTTCACAATGTTAAAGCGGGTGTAAGTTATCCTGCGACTTTAGTGACAACAGGGGATCATGATGACCGTGTTGTGCCTGCGCATTCATTTAAGTTTGCTGCTGAGTTACAAGAAAAAGGTGCGAAACAAAACCCGTACCTGATTCGAATAGAGACAAATGCAGGACATGGAGCGGGTACTCCTACTAGTAAGGTTATTGATATGTACGCTGATATCTATGGTTTCACACTTTATAATATGGGTGTAAAGAGTCTTTAGTAAAAAGATAACGAGGCTAAATACAACGCCGAGCAATTGCTCGGCGTTGTTGTTTTCAGGCAGCTTTAATACTAACGTCGCGCTCTTTGTGTAATGGGTCGGGAAGAGTGTCAGCGCCGTAGCTCATTGGGGAGTGAGCTAATATGGCACTAAGTATCGTTGAAGCTTTATTGCAATCCATGTTCATTTAATGCGTGAAAAATTTGTCATTCAGTTCTAATTACTCAAGGTTAGACCAACTTCTAAACACACAATGATTAACTAACAGGAAGAAATAATCGCTGATAGGTTTTATATGCGTACTCGTCACTCATTCCCGATAAATAATCGCAAATAATGCGCATTGAGTTTTCTTGTTTGTCATGGGCACTCAACCACATTTCTTGGGTTGTTTCGGGCAGTAGACGCATAGGATCACTGGCAAACGCACTGAATAGCTCAATCAATAAATTTTGTCCTTTAAATTCAACTTGCTGCATTTTGGGTTCACGAATTAAACGCTTAAACACAAAATGCTTTAAAACATTAAGAATGGCTGCGAATTCATCAGGTAAGCTGACCGTGTACTGCAATATTTCAGACTCAAAATCAGCGTTTTGAACCACCAACTGAGCATTAATAATAAAGGTGTTAACCAACTCTCCAATGGCGTCTTTTCGCTCGTACTCATATTCTGAAAATAGCCGTTTGGTTATCGAGTTTAAATGCCCATTTAACCAAGGTGAATTAAGAGCGTCTAATTGTTGTTGAGCGTGGTTGAGCCAATCTGACAGGGTAAGCACTTCTGTTGCTATGGCATCTTCGAGATCATGCACGGCATAGGCAATGTCATCAGCCAACTCCATGATTGCAGCGTCGAGTGATTTATAATGGGTTCTAGCTCTAAATTCATCGGCTTGGTAATGACTAGACAAAAGCTTTTTATCATCGCCTGAAAGCGGAGCGATTATCCAGCTAAATACATCTTGATCATCTTTGTATAAGCCTTTAGCAGGGCGCCAATGATCCGCTTTTATAAAGCTTCTTTTTCCACTTAAAGGCGGAATGGTATGCCATAAATCATCAATAAACGCTGGGTATTTGATAAATCCGAGTAAAGTGCGGCGTGTTAAGTTCATACCGTAACCATTACTATATGGTTCCAGTTTTGAGACAATCCGTAATGTTTGCGCATTGCCTTCAAATCCACCATTTTCACGCATCATGTAGTTAAGTGCTATTTCCCCACCATGTCCAAAAGGGGGATGGCCTATATCATGAGCTAAACATAGAGTTTCAAGTAAACTTGCACTGGGAAAATGTTTAAAATTAGCGTGTTGCGTTTTTAAATGTCTAAGTAGGCCACTGCCAATTTGCGCAACTTCTAGAGAGTGTGTCAGGCGAGTTCGGTAAAAATCATTAAGGCCAATGCCCATTATTTGCGTTTTTGCTTGTAAACGCCTAAATGCGGCTGCGTGTATAATACGTGATCTGTCTACTTGCCACGCAGAACGGTTATCATTTGGGCGATATTTTTGTTGATCAATGATACGGGCTTGCCAATATTGGCACATAAAATAACCTTATAATTACTCGCTCAGATGCCTTTTAGTATACGCAAGCACTTGAAAAATGCGAGCTAATTACTTGAAGCCCGACATAAAATGTAAGGCTATTAAATAACCTTTTTAGTGAAATTCGCCAAAAAAAATACCCTTTGATATAATTCGCTTTTATATGTGTGTGTGACGTTGCCGCACAGAGTTGTTGTTTACTTGAGAGAATACATGTTTAAATACCTTTTTCGAGGCTTACTTACTGCTTTCTTTACTTGGGCATTACTTTATCCATTTATAAATACAGACCATGTTGTTAAAGGCGTAGAACAATCAGACAGCACAAAAAAAGGAACACAACGTGTACAAAAAAAAGAGAAACCTTTACATAATGTAAAGCTGCCTGACTTTTCGAGCTTTACAGATGTAAAAGAAAAAAAGCATGCTTTTTTTGATTTTATTCGTCCGCACATTGAAGCTGAAAATAAAAAGATTTTACAGCAACGTGCAACGTTAGAAATTGCCCGCATGATGCTTGAGTTTAATGAGCCTTTATCTAACAAGCAAAAACAAGATATTAAAAAAATCTTAGCCAGCTACAAGTTACCTAGCTCACTGGATGTTTTATCACTTACGCAAGCATTACGGCGTGTTGATATCATACCCAAAGAACTTGCACTGATGCAGGCTGCAAATGAGTCAGCTTGGGGAACATCTCGCTTTGCAAGAATTGGCTTAAACTTTTTTGGCCAGTGGTGCTACAAAAAGGGCTGTGGCATGGTTCCTCGACGCCGTGCAAATGAAGCCGCACACGAAGTTACTGCATTTAAGTCTGTGCGTGCAGCAGTCAGTTCTTATTTTAAAAATATTAATACCCACGCAGCGTATTCAGATTTGCGCTCAATTCGCGAAGACTTACGACGTCAGCAAAAACCTATTGAAGCGACGAAGCTAACACACGGGTTGATGTCATACTCTGAGCGTGGTGAAGCGTACATAGAAGAATTAAACACAATGATTAATCAAAACAGAGCATACTTTGATGAATAAAACGGTTTCATGGTTGAAAGTAATTGGTGCTGTTGCGGCTTTGAGCTTTTCAAGTTTTAAGGTCGCGGCGAGTGAGTTTGTTGTAGCCTACGATGGTTTTTATGACCGCTTAAAAGTGGTTAATAAAGGTGAGTTTCAATATGCACAAGTGAATTTCTATTTAACTGATATTGCGACTAACGAAGTATGTACCATTAAATCAGGAAAAATCATTACAGAGCAACAAGAGTTTGATCTAACTTATACTGATCAAGCGCAGCTTTTACTGCCTTTTGATAAACAGTTAGATACTGACAAAGCTGTGATTGTGGTACAGCCTATGAATCCTAAACATGATTGTCAGCTTAAGTTACAGATTGAGGCAACACAACTGGATGAGTTCGCATTAACAAAAGCGAATCTATTTGCTCTTGACCAAGAATTTGATGAACTACTCTCCGACCTTTCAGGGTTTTTTGTGAGCAAACTAATGTGGTTCCTGTTACCTGAACAAAAAGGCGTTGTGTTGAAGTTTGATAGCACAGATGCAATGTCAGCAGCAGGAGTTAGCTGTAAAGAAAATCGCTGTTTTATTAATGTTACTGACGACTGGGAGGAGGATGAAACTCGTCTTAGTAATAATGGAGCGTTATTAAGTGCAACTCCTTGGATTGCGAAATAATATTTGGGAGTGCACATTTGCCAGCATAGGTAACTTTTCAAAAAAAGGATCTTAACAGGTCCTTTTTTATTGATTTTAAATTACTCTTTAAGTATTTAATATGACAGATGTTGATAGCTAACACGCTCACATAAATACAATAAAGCGTGTTATATAAATTGATTTGATGAATAAGGAAGTTCGAATGTATATCAATGAGGCGTCAAAACTGACAGGGGCAACACAAAGAGCGATAAGACTTTATGAATCAGTTGGGCTGCTGACTGTTTCTCGCCGAGGCAAGTATCGAGTTTATAGCCAAGAGAATATTCATCTAATCAAATTAATAAAAGAGGCTCAAACTCTAGGTGTTGCCTTGTCAGATATGGTTGCTTTAAAGGGAGAAAATGAGGATTTTGATTGGCAGGCAGTCAGCCATTACCTCATTCAAAAGCAAGCTCTAGTCGAAGAAAATATAAAGCAGCTTGAACTCCAAAGACAGCGTATTAAAAATTATCGAATTTCAATTGATAAGTGTATTCAAGAACTTGACTCTCACCCTTAGGTGAGAGTTTACACTGTATCCTTACTGTAAATGGATATGTAAGTGTATGAAAAGAATACTAGTAATTAATGCGAACCCAAAATCAATGAGCTTGTGTAAATCTTTAGCAGAGCAGTATGCCGCTGTTGCGATAAAAAAACACGATGTGAAACAAGTTCATATTGGTGACTTGAATTTCGCAATAAATTTAGCAGAAGGCTACGATGAAGTAATTGAGTTAGAGCCTTGTTTAGCCGATCTGCAAAAGAAAATCCTTTGGGCCGAACATATTGTGATAGTTAGCCCTGTTTGGTGGGGAACAATGCCTGCTAAGTTTAAAGGGGCGATTGATAGAGTTTTTTTACCAGGGTTTTCGTTTAAATATGTTGAGGGTAAATCTATACCGCAAAAGTTATTAGAAGGGCGTACATCCGAGTTGCTAGTAACGTTAGATACCCCTGTCTTTTGGTATAAATACATTCAAGGAAATGTTATCTATAAGAACTTTAAACATTGTATTTTAGACTTTTCAGGGATTAAAAATAAAGCCACCACATACTTTGGGCCCGTTATAAACTCTAGTAGTGATAAAAGAAAAGCGTGGCTTAACAAAGCAGCTCAATTAGGAGCGAAAGTTACTTAGACTATTTGTGTTCTAAAATTAAAAAGGAGAGCGAATGACTCTCCTTTTTAGCATATTGAATAGAGCTGGTTAGCTTAAATTAATTGTTACTACGTTATTTTCCTGCTCTTGTTCAAGCGCAGGTTGTTTCGGGATATCAGGCTTATCTAGAGCGATATCACCGCCATCAATTACGTCACCACCGGTTTGAAGGTCTTTAAAGTTAAATAAGGCATTGTCAGCTAAGTGTGACGGTACAACGTTTTGCATGGCTGTAAAAATACTTTCAATGCGGCCTGGGTGTTGTTTATTCCACTCTGCAAGCATTGCTTTAGTGTGCTTACGCTGTAAATTTTCTTGTGAACCACACAGGTTACAAGGAATGATAGGAAACGCCATACGGTCTGCATATTTTTCAATATCAGTTTCTTTACAATAAGCAAGTGGGCGAATAACCATGTGCTCGCCATTATCACTCATTAATTTAGCAGGCATGCTCTTTAATTTACCGCCATAGAACATGTTTAAGAAAAGTGTTTCAATCATGTCATCACGATGATGACCTAAGGCTATTTTGGTTGCCCCCATTTCTTTTGCTGTGCGATATAAAATACCACGACGAAGGCGCGAGCAAAGCGAGCAGGTTGTTTTACCTTCAGGAATAATATCGGTGACAATACTGTAGGTGTCTTCTTCTACTATTTTGTATTCAATACCAAGCTTGTCTAGGTATTCGGGTAACACATGCTCAGGAAAACCTGGTTGCTTCTGATCAAGATTGACTGCAAATAAGTCAAACTTAATTGGCGCAACGCGTTGCAAATGTTGCAGAGTATCCAATAGGGTGTAGCTGTCTTTACCACCTGATAAACACACCATGATACGATCGCCTTCTTCGATCATATTAAAGTCCATCACGGCTTGGCCGGTTAATCGACGTAAGCGTTTTTGTAACTTATTAAAGTTATATTGCGCTTTAGCTTCTACTGAGTGAGACACTACGCCCCCTTAAAAATACATGGGTAAAATAAAGGGGCGTATTATATTGGAAGCGCGGGGAAACAACAATTGTTAGTTACCCTTTGCACGGTTAATTATTTTGCAAGGGGACTGATGTAGCCATCAGGTTTCAATGCTAATACATCGCAATCAAGACTATCAATTACATGCTCGGCTGTGTTACCAACCAGTGCGGCGCTCAAACCTGTGCGTCCTACCGTACCAATAACCACTAATTCGCTGTTGAGCTTAGCGGCAACATCAGGAATAACATCTTCAGGTAAACCTTCTTCAATATGACAGTGTTCTTCACTAATTGAAAAGCTCTTTGCAAGCGCTAAGGTTGATTCGAAATGATGTTTTTTTACTGATTCGTTATAAACGCCTGGGTTGAACTCGGGGATTTCAATCGCAATGTTTACCGGCGTTGCTGGGTAAGCATTAACAAGATTAAGCTGCGCATTTGCGAGTTCACAAATAAAGCGGGCGTCATTGATGATACGTTTATTTAGCTCTAGATGTTGTTCATTTTCAGTTACGGCATTAACGGCAGCTAAAATATTGCCCTGAGCCGGCCACTCTTTTTCTTTAACGAGTAATACAGGGGCAGGGCACTTACGAATAAGGTGCCAATCAGTGGGAGTGAAAATAACCGATTTTAGAGTGTCATGCTGATGTGTGCCTTTGACGACAAGATCAAATCCATCATTAATAACAGTATTAATAATCGCTTCGTAAGGGCGATTATGCCAAACAACACACGACTCTATGCTAAGTTCAGGGTAGAGTGCAATTTGCTCATCTAACCAGACTTGCCTATCTTTGATAACAGCTTCGCGCATGGCTTCTCGCTCATCACTGGAAAGCATAGTGGTCATTTCATAAGAAAAATCATAGATACTGAGGAATGCGGTGATGGTGGCACCAGATTTTTTCGCCAAATCAATTGAACGGCTTAAGCCATGTTGGTGTTCTTTAGTTGGGTCTATAACTGCTAGGATTCGTTTAATTGCGTCCATGTGCTGCTCCTTAACTGTTCCGCAAAAAGTATAGGTTGAGTGTAACCTATATTCAGAACAGTTAAAGGGGCAAGCCAGATAAAGTTGCGCTAAATCAAACTCTATTTACATTTGATAGCAGCAGTTGTCGCCAGCGCTTGTTGATCTAAAATCGTAATAAACTTACCTTCAACCTTGATAAGCCCCGCTTTTTGGAAGCGACTTAGTAGACGACTAATCGTTTCAACGGTTAAACCCAGATAGTTGCCGATTTCTCCGCGTGTCATGGTTAAACGAAACTCTTTGCGTGAAAAGCCGCGTTCGCCAAAACGCTCAGCGAGATTAAAAATAAAGCTGGCTAAACGTTCTTCAGCAGATTTTTTATTGAGTAGTAGCAGCATTTCTTGGTCATAGTTAATTTCGTTACTCATCAAACGCATAATTTGCTGACGTAGCTTAGGGAGCTTACCTGCTAACTCGTCAAGGGTATCAAATGGAATTTCACATACCATAGAGGTTTCAAGTGCTTGTGAGAAGCTTTGATGTGCCATTTTATTTATAGCATCAAAGCCAACAAGATCGCCCGCTAAGTGGAAACCCGTTATTTGTTCATCACCCTGCTCAGAGAGTGTATAAGATTTGAATGACCCTGAGCGTACTGCATAGATTGCATTAAGGCTTGCTCCAGACTCGAAAAGGTAATCGCCTTTGTGGAGTGGCTTTTTACGTTCAATAATTTCATCAAGTCGATCCATTTCCTGACCATTGAGTGAAAATGGCAAACATAGCTGACTGATACTGCAATTGTTGCAGCTAATCGTACATAAGCTTTTTGACTTGTTTTGAGAAAAGTCCATACATCCAATCCATTCAAATAAGTTAACAACACGAATACTAATGAACGAGTTTATCGGTTGCTATAATTAATAAGTATATACCGTACCATATTATTACACTTCCTAGAATAACCCTAGTCCAAACATGGTTTAAAAAAGTGTTTATTTTATGGCTAACAAGCCCAACACTGACCATTGCAGGGAAGGTACCTAGTGCAAAAAAGAGCATAACACCGGCGCCATGTGCTGCTGATGGGCTTGTTAGTGCCCATGTTAACGCCGAATAAACCAAGCCACAAGGAAGCCAGCCCCATAATGCACCATATAATAATGCTTTTGGTAGGGAGTTAACCGGCAAAAGGTGGCGATTAAGTTTGACTAAATGCTGCCATATTAGAGTTTTTCCAAGTTTCTCAAGCCATTGTAAAGTGGCAGCTAAACGCATAATGTAAATTCCAACGAGTAGCATAAATAGGCCGCTGAGGAAGGATAATACAATGGCTAACTGAGAATTTTGTGCGGCAAATTTGCTACTGATCCCAGCGACTAGTGCGCCAGCAAGCATATAACTTAGCGCTCTGCCAAGATTGTAAGCAACAGAATAACTGACAGCTTGTTGTTTTTTTGCAGCAAGCTGTAAACTGCTTGCTATACCACCGCACATAGCAAGACAATGCCCACTCCCGAGCAAACCCATAACAAAGGCGCTGATAAATAGGGGGTCAATCATTACTTTTATTATGTTGCTCTTTGTCGTCTTCAAATAAGATGCTGTGGCCTTGCTTATTTAAATCAGAAAATTGTTCGCTTTTTACAGCCCAAAAGAAAACGCCAATTGCAATAATTACAAATAATATAGCAATAGGGATTAGCATATAGATAATACTCATAGTTTTAATAACCTTAATGAGTTAGTAATAACCAGAATGGAGCTTGCAGACATACCAATTACAGCCATCCAAGGTGCAACGAGGCCAAGAGCAGCCAGTGGTAAAATCGAACCATTATAAATGAGTGACAACGCCAAGTTTTGTTTCACAATTCGACGCGTTTTTTTCGATACAGTGAGCAAGTGTTCAATTGCATTTAAGTCACTGTTGAGTAATACCACATCTGCACTATTTTTGGAAATATCAGCCCCTGTTTCCATGGCAATAGATAAATGCGCGCTGGCAAATACAGGGCTGTCATTGACACCATCACCCACCATAGCAACAATGGCACCTTTACCTGCAAGTGCTTCAACATGAGTTTGTTTATCACGAGGGCTACATGCTGCATGCACGGTATCTAGATTTAGCTGCTTTGCGAGTCGCTCACCACTGTTTGACGCATCGCCCGTTAACATATGGCATTTGAGCTGCTGTGAATGAAGTTTAGTAATCAATTTTTCTGCGTTATCACGTAAGCTGTCAGCCAAATAAAAACGAGCAATAACTTGTTTGTTGATATATAACGTTGCTTGTGCATCCGCTTTGTCAGTATCAAACCAACCACTTTTACCTATCGCAAGGTGTTGATCATTAAGCTCAGCTGTAATGCCTTTACCAGGCTCGATGGTAACATTTTCGATTTGATTCACAGTGTCGTTATAACCAGCGAATGCATTGGCAATCGGGTGCTCAGAGAAGCTCTCAAGTTGAGCGGCTAAGCGTAATACATCTGCTTCACTATAACTACTGTTTACCATTTCAACTCGCTCTATGGTAAACCGACCTTGCGTTAAGGTGCCTGTTTTATCAAAGGCGATATCTGTTAATTGTGGTAGCGTTTCTAACACATGGGCTTGTTTAATTAAGATACCGCGTTTAGTGAGACTGGCAACCGCACAAGTTAGCGCAGTTGGAATCGCTAAACTCAGCGCACAAGGGCAGGTTGCGACAAGCACAGAAATAGTAATCCAAAAGGCATGTTCAGGGTCTATTTGATACCAACCAATTGCTGTTATTGAGGCAAACAGTAATAAACAAGCAACAAACCACTGTGCCACTTTATCAGTGATTTCAACTAATCTTGGGCGCTTGGTTAGTGCTGTGTGTTGCAGTCTAATAATTTGATTAAGCAGTGTGTTTTGACCAATTTTGTTAATTTCAATACTGATTACACCATCATGGTTAATGGTGCCAGCGAAAACTTGATGGCTTACAAATTTATTAACAGGTTGATGCTCGCCTGTCATCATGGCTTCATCAACAGTTGTTTTACCTTTGATTACGACACCATCGGCAGGGATGGTTTCACCGGCTTTAATTAAAACAATATCACCTAGTTTTAGCTTTTTAGCGGCAATAATCGATTCTTGATTGTTTTTATCGATAATACGGGCGGTAAGAGGCAGTAATTTTTGTAGATTAGCAGTGAACTCACTGGCTTTTAAACGGGCTCTAAATTCTAAATATTTACCTAATAATAATAAGAAGGTAAACATACAGATAGATTCAAAATAAACTTCGCCAACAGACATTAAAGTGGCATAACAGCTTGCCCCGTAAGCACCAAAAATAGCTAAAGATACGGGTAAGTCCATGTTCAACTGTTTGGCTTTTAACCCATTAATGGCATTGGTTAAAAATGGTAGGGCACTGTATAGGATAACGGGTGATGCAAGTACTAAGCTTATCCATCGAAAGTATTGTTCAAAGTCTTCTTCCATGCCCGAGAACATGCCAAAATACATGGCAAAAGCGAACATCATAACCTGCATGGTCATTAGGCCCGCCACACCTAAACGGCGGATGTACGCTTTTGCGGCTTGTTGTTTTTGACTGGCTTCCAAGTCAGCCTGAAACGGATATGCTTTATAGCCGATTTCGTGTAACGAGGTGATAATTTGGCTAAGTGGGGTAACCGATTTATCCCACTGGATCATGGCACGATTAGTCGATGTATTTACATCCACGCGCTTAATTGCTTTTAAATTAAGTAACTGTTTTTCAATTAACCAAGCACATGCCGCACAGGTTATACCTTCAACGGTGAGAAGCACTTCAGATAAGTCGTTGGCGGCTGAAATAAATTCGTCTTGAATATCCTCGTTATCATAGCTTTTAATTAATTCAAGCTGTTCAGGAACAAGTTGTTCTACCTTGCCAGAGCGCACCGTTCTGAATTTATAGTAATCGGTCATGCCTTGGGCGACGATATTCTCAGCAACCGTTTGGCAGCCAATACAACACATAGGTTGTGCCTTACCGTCTATTTCGACAGTCGCATTAAAGCCTTTTGGCACACTTTCAAGACAATGAAAGCAATTATCAGACATGAGAGTTTACTACTTATATTCAGGGCTAATCGAAATTGTTTTTTCAGTTGGTAGAATAATATCTTCTTTTAGTTTCCAACTACCATCAATAGGTTCAATAAACACTGTGTAAGCACCATTTACATGCGCATCTAATAGGGCGGTGAAATCGCCATGGGCGTTTTTCATCAGGCTAACATCAAAATCGTTTGCTTTAATGGTGCGGTGGTAAAATGACATTTTTAAAGAATGTACATTACTCGCATCACCTTTAGTGAAAACAAACGTGACTTTGTCGTCGGTCACATTTAAGTCACCATGCAAATAGAGCGCCTTTGCTTTGTTAAATTTACTGAGTTCAAGGTTGATAGCTTTGCCTTTTTTATAATAGTCATCGACAACCATGTCGGGCCCGTTGCCAATAGCCATGTAAATAAGACCAGCACAACCAATGATAGCGGCAAGTGGAAAAGAGATTAAAAACCAAGGCCAAAAATTTTTATACCAAGGAGTGGGGTTCATAGTACTTACTACCTTTAAAAACGTTGTACGCATTTTATCGGATCTAAAAGCAAAAGACTAAAAAAAAGCCTCCAGATGGAGGCTTTTTTGATCTTAATTAATCTATTGAATTAAAAGATTAATTGAATATACATATTATTAACCGCGTGGTTATTTTTCTTGTGACAAGCTGTAAACGTACGCTGTTAACAGGTGTACTTTATCTTCACCTAAAATGTCTTTCCATGCTGGCATAACACCTGCACGGCCATTGATAAGTGTTTCTTCAACGGCACGTTTAGAACCACCATATAACCAGATGTTATCTGTGAGGTTAGGTGCACCAAATGGTAAGTTATGAGCTACTGAACCTTTACCGTCAGCACCGTGACACGCAGCACACATTGCAAACTTAGCTGCGCCTGCTTCAGCGTCTTTTTGGTTAACAGTACGGCCAGATAGGCTTAGTACGTGAGCTGTCATTTCTTTAATGCCTTGCTCACCTAATGCATCACCCCAAGGTGGCATCGCAGCAACACGACCATGAAGAAGTGTTTCTTTGATTTTATCTGGTGTGCCGCCATACAACCAATCGTTATCCGTTAGGTTAGGGAAGCCTTGACCACCACGTGCATCTGAACCATGACATTGCGCACAGTTTTGAGAGAATAAACGTTGACCAATTTCAAGCGCTTTTTCATCTTTAACCAGTGTCTCAATATCTTGTTTAGCAAATGCTTCAAAGATAGGGCCGAAACGCTCATCAGCTGCGATAAACTCTTGGTCTAATTGAACGTTTTCACCATTAGCTAATGCTTGCTCAGTTGCCTTTTTAGACTCTTCTAAAGAGGTGATACCTTGGTTAGAACTTGTCCACTTACCTAAACCTTCCCAGTTACCTAAACCTGGGTAAGCTGCAAGGTAGTATACAGACCAAATAAATGTCGCGAAGAACATGTAAGTCCACCACTTTGGTAGTGGATTGTTTAGCTCTTCAATGCCATCAAACTCGTGACCACAGCTCTCACCTTCTTTAACACCTGTGTAGTTTTTTAAGTTCCACAGAAGTAGGCCGAAGATGATAGCAAGACACGCAAGGGTTAAAACGATAACCCATATACTCCAAAAGCTAGTCATTTCTCAGACTCCTTTTCCTCATTAGAGATTGTGTTGTTGTGTTTTTTTTCATCTTCAAATATGGCATTGGCAGCGTCATCAAAACGACTTTTGCTACGCTTGCTGTATGCCCATACAACAATCACAATAAACAGTACTAAAATTACCAGAGTCAAAATGCCTCTGTATGTTCCGTAATCCATAATAATTACTTCAAGTGTGTGCCAAGCTGTTGTAAGTAAGCGATTAGAGCTTGCATTTCAGTTGCGCCTTCACCATTGTTCATGGCTTCAATTTTCGCAATGTCAGCTTGTAGCTCTTCGTCGCTTCCATAACCTTTACCGTCGTAACGGCTACTCGCTTTGTCGATCCCGAAACTATCACGGAATATTTGAAGCTTTTTAAGAGTATGGGTCGTATCGACTCTGTTTTCGTCTAACCAAGGAAACGCTGGCATATTTGACTCTGGAACCACAGCACGTGGGTCCATTAAGTGAGCATGATGCCAATCGTCTGAATAACGTTCACCAACACGAGCTAGGTCCGGACCAGTACGCTTAGAACCCCATTGGAATGGGTGATCCCATACTGATTCACCAGCTACAGAGTAGTGACCGTAACGCTCAACTTCGTCACGGAATGGACGAATCATTTGTGAGTGACAGTTGTAACAACCCTCACGTACATAAATGTCGCGACCTTCCATTTCTAAAGCTGTAAGAGGGCGTAGGCCATCAACAGGTTTAGTTGTATCGTCTTGGAACATTAGTGGAGTAATTTCAACAAGTGCACCAAAGCTGATTGCGAAGACAGTCAAGATAGCCATTAGGCCAACATTTTTTTCGACTATTTCGTGTTTGTTTTGTGAATTATTATTGCTCATCGTTCTACTCCGTTATGCCAATTGTGCGTCAGCGTCTAATTGCAGCGAGTCTTTTTTCGCAGCAACAGTACGATAAACGTTGTAAGCCATAATTAGCATACCTGTTACGATGAATACACCGCCTAGGAAACGCATGATATAGAACGGGTATGAAGCTTCTAAAGATTGTACGAAGCTGTACATTAACGTACCGTCTGAGTTTACTGCACGCCACATTAGACCTTGCATAACACCTGAGATCCACATTGCTACGATGTATAGAACAACACCCACAGTGTGTAACCAGAAGTGCGTGTTAACTAATTTAACACTGTACATACGGCCTTGTGAGAATAGTGCAGGGATTAGGTGATAGATAGCACCGATAGAAATCATTGCAACCCAACCTAGCGCACCTGAATGTACGTGACCCACAGTCCAGTCAGTGTAGTGAGAAAGCGCGTTAACTGACTTGATAGCCATCATCGGGCCTTCAAACGTAGACATACCGTAGAAAGAGAGAGAAACAACTAAGAAACGTAATACAGGGTCAGTACGTAGCTTATGCCAAGCACCTGACAATGTCATGATACCGTTGATCATACCACCCCAAGATGGAACGAATAGGATCACTGACATAACCATACCTAAGCTTTGTGTCCAGTCAGGTAGAGCCGTGTAATGAAGGTGGTGAGGACCAGCCCAAATGTATAAAGAAATAAGTGCCCAGAAGTGAACGACCGATAGGCGGTATGAATAAACAGGGCGGCCTGCTTGTTTTGGTACGAAGTAGTACATCATACCTAGGAAACCTGCAGTTAATAAGAAACCAACAGCGTTATGACCGTACCACCACTGAACCATCGCATCTACAGCACCTGCGTAGATAGAGTAAGATTTAGTGAGTGAAACTGGAATTGCCATGCTGTTTACAATGTGTAATACAGCGACAGTAATAATGAAACCAGCGTAGAACCAGTTCGCAACATAAATGTGCGACACTTTGCGTTTGATTAGCGTACCAAAGAATACAACCGCATAGGTAACCCAAACAACCGCGATAAGAATATCGATTGGCCATTCTAGTTCTGCGTATTCTTTTGAGCTTGTGATACCTAGAGGTAAGGTAATCGCTGCTAGTACGATAACAAGTTGCCATCCCCAGAAGGTAAAGGCTGCTAGTTTATCTGAGAAAAGTCGCGTTTGACACGTACGTTGTACGACGTAATAAGACGTCGCAAAAAGTGCACTCGTACCAAATGCGAAAATTACTGCGTTCGTATGTAACGGACGTAGTCGAGAGTATGTTAACCATGGTGTATCAAAGTTAAGTGCTGGCCAAGCTAATTGGGCAGCAATCAGAACCCCAACACTCATGCCAACGATGCCCCAAATCACTGTCATAATAGCGAATTGGCGTACAACCTTATAGTTGTACTCAGTTTGTGATGCTACTGTTTGGCTCATTTTCTGGCTTCCGCTGCAATTAATGCGTTTAGAAATGAATTACCCACCTACTGTAAAATAAGCGGGCCCTACTATTACTTCACAAGCGTGTTACCTAAAGCTAGCCAAAGACGTTAACTTCAGAAAACAAACTCGAGAAACCCTTATTTTTGCGATGGAAATGATAAAATTTTTGACCTTAAAAAGATAGGTCAATTGCATAAAATTATGACATCAATCAAATTTTAACGTTTTGTTGGTTATTTTTTGTCAGCCATTGTGTTTTTTTAAGTCATTCAATTTAACATAGTTGTTTTTTATAGCGCGGCTGACTAGTATCCGTTTTATTTTTACAGGCAAATAAAAATGAAAAACATCCCACTTCTTCTAACCTTGTGCCTTTTAGTCACTGCTTGTGATAGGGAAAGTATAGAAGAGCCAAGTGTATCTGCAACCTGTAAAAATAATGACCATTGCTTATTTGCTAATAAAACTGAAGTTTGGCTTTCAGCACCCAACATTACTCCTGAAACCCCATTTACAATTAATTTAAAGCTTCCTGATGGGGCAAGCATCAGTTCAGCGAAACTTGAAGGGGTGACTATGTATATGGGTTACATACCTTTGCAATTTAAAAAGGGCACCAATTACTGGCATGCAGATACCATGGTTGGTTTATGCTCAGAAAAAGTAATGACTTGGAAAATGACTGTATCTTATATAGATACGGATGATCAAACACACAGTCTATTTTATTACTTTGACTCTCGTTATTAATAAGAACTCCTTTAAAAGCAAGTGCTTAGAAGTTTATTTCCATTATCTATAGCCGCACTTAAAAGTTTCATCAGTTTTTTCAACAAAAAACGTTAAAAGTTGGAACTTATTACAATATTCATCCCCTAATAATGCATTAGTAAGCTAACTTTATCTATTTAGTTAGTTTTTGTGAATAACTATGGTTAGCAGATTTATTGACCTATTACGGTTTTTATAATGATGTGTGATCAACTTGTAAAAATTTCATAGATAGGAATATTTGCTGAGCAATTACATTTGATTACAAAGTGAATACAATTAGTTTCATTGGTATTTTTTTTGTGTCTCACCTTTTTTATCTACATGTAATACAAGTGTTTTTTATTATTAACATTGACACATCGTGAAACTTTATTACCTGTAAAGGGTACTGAAAATTTAGGTTGTATTTTATTTGATCTATCATTCAGTTTTCATTCAGTTAAACCCGCCTAAGTTGCCTCCCGCTGACTCGTGATTCTAATAATAACGAGCGCTACCTAACTAAAGGTAAATTTCCAACAAGTAGGGTTTTCACATGAAAAAATCAATTCTTGGTTTAGCTGTTGTTTCAGCTATCCCAATGTTCTCAAGCATGCAAGCTTTAGCTGCTGATGACGCAGCTGAGTCAATCGAAAAGATTCAAGTTACTGGTTCACGCATCAAGCGTTCTGATATGGAAAACGCTAGCCCAGTAACAATTATTGGCGCTGATGACATCAAAGCTATGGGTGCAACAAGCATCGATAGCGTATTACAAAAAATGACTGCCACTGGCGGCGCGATGACTAACCCTGGTATCAATAATGGTTCAGGCGGTAACGCACGTATCGATTTACGTGGTTTAGGTTCAAGTCGTACATTAGTACTTGTAAACGGTCGTCGTATGATCGCTTCTGGTACAGGCGCAGCATCGACTGTTGATTTAAATACTATCCCAGTTTCAATGATCCGTTCTGTTGAAGTACTTAAAGATGGCGCATCAGCTGTATACGGTACTGACGCAGTAGCAGGTGTTGTAAATATTATCCTTAAAGATGATTTCGAAGGCCTAGACATGAACGCAAATACTGCGATCACTGGCGAAGGCGATGCTACAGAAAACTCAATTGACTTCACTGTAGGTACATCTTTTGACAAAGGTAATATCGTAATCGGTATGCAGTACACTGACCGTGGTAAAGCTTCTCAAGCAGACCGCGACTTCTCTGAGTGTCCTCTGGCTGAAGGTAGCAATGGCCTATACTGTACTGGTTCTTCATACAATGAAGGCGGTCACATTTGGAATGGTAATGGCGAGAAAGGCCTAACTGTTAACGCTAAAGGTGAAGATACGCCAGTATCTCTTATCAACGACAGCGGTGTAACAGGTCGTGGTGGTGATTATCACCGCTATGGCAATGCTGATGCATACAACTACTCACCAGCTAGCTACCTTTACACGCCAATGGAGCGTTTAAACCTTACTGGTATCGCGACATACGAATTATCTGACGATACGTCGTTATTCACTGAATTCACATACACTAAGCGTTGGTCAGAGCAACAAATGGCTCCACAACCAGTATGGTTCGATTTCGAATACACTGAAAACATGGGTAACGCACTTCTTAGCCAAAGCTATGATGAGCGTGTTGACCTTGATGGTGACGGCTACCTAGATAAAAATGCTGATGGCAGCTACGTGACTCAAGAAAGAAACTACCAATATGGTGATAAGATTTCTTACGGTCGTCGTATGTCTGACACAGGTGCTCGTTACTTCGAACAATCTGTTGATACTGTACGTGCTGTTGTTGGTGCACAAGGTTTCATCGGTGATTACTCTTGGGACGTTTCAGCTAACTTCGGTCGTAACGACTCAGTAGATAAGCTAAGCAACCTTCACAACATGGGTGCTATCCAAGACCAAATTCTTGAAGGTACTTTCAACCCATTAGACCAATCTGCATGGGTATCTGATGACTTCCGTAAGAATGTTTACACAGAAGTAAACAACGGTGGTAGCCAGTTATTTATTCTAGCTGCATCTGTTTCAGGCGAAATGTTTGAAATGCCAGCTGGTTACGCTGCATTCGCTGCAGGTATTGAGCGTCGTCAAGAGAAAGCATGGTACACACCAGATTCTCTAACAGCACAAGGTTTGGCAAATGATCCTCCAGTTGAACCAACAGCAGGTGGCTTTGACGTAAATGAAGCATATGTTGAGTTTGCATTACCACTATTAGCTGATGCACCATTTGCACAAAATGTTGAACTAAGCGCTGCTATCCGTGCGTTTGACTACAGCACATTTGGTTCTGACGAAACGTGGAAACTAGGTTTAACATGGAAAGCAAACGATGAATTAATGCTACGTAGCGTTGTTTCAACAGCATTCCGTGCGCCGACTGTTGATGAGCTTTACTCAGGTAATTCACCATCATTTGAACAAATTAACTTCCCTGGTGCTCAACAGCAAGCTGAAGTAACTGTTGGTGGTAACTCACTACTTACTCCAGAAGAAGCTGACACGCTAACTGCTGGTATCGTATATGACCCAGAGTGGCTAGACGGTTTCAGCATGACACTTGATTACTACAAGATTGAAATCGAGAATGCGATTGCATCTGTGAATGAGCAATATATTGTTGATCAATGTTTAGCTACTTCTAGCAACGCAAATACGACACTTTGCCAATCTGCTAACATCAGCATGGACAGCACTGGCCGTGTTAAATTCAATAACCAATTACAAAACATTGGTTCTGAAGAAACATCTGGTTTTGACCTTAACTTAACATACAGCTTCGAAGCTGCAGGCCTTAACTGGAGAGCAACGCTTGATACAACATACCTAGACGAGTACGTTGTAACGGTTCTTGATGACACTGTTGATTACGCTGGCCTTATCACTTCTGGCCTAGGTGGTTATGCTGACCTTAAGTCTAACTTTACATTATCAGCACGCGGCGAAAGCTGGGATGCAACGTATAAAGCACGTTACATTGCTGGTATGGATAGCTACTCTTGTCAAGCAGATCCATCAAGCTGTTTAGCACCTACAACACCATCTGTTGTTTATCATGACATCAGCGGTTCATACTTACTATCTGACCGTGTGACGTTATCTGCAGGTGTTAACAACTTGTTTGATAAAGAGCCACCTTACTACTCAGGTAACAATGACTCAAACACTGACCCGTACACATACGATGTACTAGGTCGTCGTTTCCACGCTGGTATTAACGTTAAGTTCTAATCTAGCTTGAAATGAATACTAAGGCCCAGTTTTTACTGGGCCTTTTTTATTGTCTGAAAGTCTATCAACGCGTAAACTATAGAGGTATTTTTAACAAACGAGGTAATATTGCTTAAACAAGACGAAAACTTATCTTTTATTATTGAGCCTGAGCTTAACCCACGTTCAGAGCAGCGTCTCGACCTGTATTTCTCTATTCCCAATGAAATGAGTGTGAACCCGCAAACACTCAGTGAAGAATCCTATTTTAATAATCATTTTAAATCGCACTTAGCTTATAATGCTAACAACATTCACTTACCTTTAGTACGCAGTCGCTTTGTCAGTAAAAATAAAGGTGAGCAGCAAGATTATCGCCAAAACTTAAACTTGTATTGCTACCAAGTAAGGCTTGCATTGAATGCTGATGTGAAAGACACCTTGCAATATAAAGAAGCAGAATTATTTTACCCCGCAGCAATAGAGCTATGTGAACAAACTCAAGGTCTTCTGAAAAAGTTAAGACGCTATACCCCAGACGATGAAAAGCTTTTACCATTTTATAAGAACGCAGATAATTATTTAAGTTGGCACGTAGAACAGTCATTTTTGAAGTTACTAGACGAGGGGCCACGTAGCAGTGACTATGCAAAAGAGCGGGGCGATCTACTGCAATTTTGTAAAGCGGAAAATAACTACAGAGAAGAGCAAGAATATAACTCGCAATCCACTTTAGAAGATGCCAATCGCATCACGAACAAGATGCGTTTACTGCAGCGCTTAATTGAGCATGGCGTCATTTTAAGCCGACATACGCGTTACTTGAATAGTTACCTAAAGCGTATGGTTAAAGGCACAGTCACAGCAGTTATCATGGCTTTTGTGATGCTTGTTGTGCTTAATGCGCGTTCTAACTTTACTGAAGTGACGGCCACGCTGATTTTGATATTAGGAGTTATTTATGGCCTACGTGAGATATTTAAAGAAGATATCACGCGGGTTATTTGGCGTGCTATTGTTAGAGGGCGTCCAAAGTGGCGTTTTCAGTTTAGAAATAGTATTACAAAGGATAAAATAGCCAGTCAATATATTTGGCTTGAGTATACCTCTTTCAAACGTATTCCTTTGAAGGTAAGGAAAATCTTTTCAAAACGTCGCCACCAAAATAAGCAGGCTGCACAGTGGTTACATTTTGCCAGTGAAACGCAAGTTAATGCAAAAAAGTTCTTACCTGGTTATGATAGCTTGCAGCAAACAATTAACTTTAGTTTAGCGCCGTTTGCTCGTTACTTAAAACGGGGTGAAGGTAAGCTTTATCATTTAGAAAGCAATAAAATATCAAAACAGTCGGTTGAGCGGCGATATCAATTAAATTTAGTGCTTGTGTTCAGTGAAAGTGGGCAAGAAACCTTGTATCAACGCTATAAAATTACGTTAAACCGCAGCAAAATAGTGAATATAGAACAAATTTACAGCCAAGCTGAAGAAAAGGAGTAGGGTAGCTTGAGCCGCCCTACGAGGAAGTTATTTAGCGCCCAAACCTGTTTTGCTGTATAGCGAAACTTTGTCAGAAACGAGCGTTATTTCGATATTTTTATCTTTATTACCCCAAATGCAGTTCGTGTGTAGGGTTTTCTCCTCACATGAATCAGCAGAGCCTAAAATGGCTTCTACTTCTGTTTTATCCATACCGATTTTGATCTTTTCGTAATTTTCTAAACTTACTTTTGAACAGCCGGCTAATGCAAGCGCTGTTGCAGCAATTACCATATATTTTTTCATAGTCATTTCCATTAATGGTTGTAGCGTCGTATTTGTACAATCATCCCCATTCTAGGATGATCGAAATAGTGTATTTCATTACTAATCACACGTTTAAATTGTGAAAAGCGAGCTTTCTCGTAGTCACCAGTCTCTAAACGTTTGCTAATATCAAAGTCGGCATTAATGAAAAGGTAATGGCGTACATATATTTTCATTAAGCCATCTAACTCCCACTTGGGAGCACTTTGTATTGTGTCAGGTATATATTGCTGTGTAGGCGAGACCAAGCTTATAAAATCGTTATCAATATTTGTAGTCGTTGATTGTTCAGATTGTAAATGCTCCCCAGCAAATAGGCGTATACTGGGCGCTCTTGATTGGCTCATTTCAGGGAAACGCCAACCGGTATGCAAAATAGGGGTTAAGCCTTTTCTTTCCAGCTGGTTTTTTTGTTCAGTGAATTGTAAATCTGATGAAGCGATAAGATATATTTCATCAGTATCTTCACGAAACTTAACTGAAGGTGTAACAGGTAATTGCGTATAGCTAGATAAAAAGTCCACACTATCATCACACACATTAGAGTGCGGTGAGTTGCTGACTAGACTGTCTGTAAAAGAGTTTGATTTAAAACGAGTGTCACCTTCTATACAGGCTTGCCTTGCTTGTTCTTCAAGGGCTGGCGTGAGCAAGTCAAGTTTGTTCTTTGCATTGATTTCATCGTGTTTTAAACTGAAATCTTCTTGTAAGTAAGGGGCAGGGCGCTGTTTATAAATAAGAACTTCAATTTCGAACCAGCGAGTTGCAAAGGCTGAGCTCGTAAATAAGCAGCAAAGCAAAATAAAACTATTTCTAAACAACATTAATGGCTAACCTTTTTTTCGAAATCTGCAATCATTGCAGTGACCATTTTTAAGCGTTCACGAGGATTTGCCTCGCTAATAGCAAAGCGCAGTTTGTTTGCGCCATCCATTTTATACACCTGCGGTGCACTTTGTATCAAACCTATAATGAAGCTAGGGTTAATCTTTGTATGCTGGCTAAACTCAAAATAGCCGCCTTTCGGGTTTGCTTCAATCTTCTTAATACCAATATGACTTGCTTGTAGTTTTAATTGCTGCAGACTGAATAAGTTTTTCGTCGCGTCAGGCAGCAGACCAAAACGGTCAATCAGCTCGACCTGTAACTCGTCCATATCATTGAGGTTAGCACAGCTTGCAATGCGTTTATAGATACCTAAACGTGCATTTACATCATGAATATAATCATCGGGTAATAACGCTGGTAGCTTTAAGTCAACCTCAGTTTGCTGGCCGAGCAAGTTTTCAAGGGTTGGCTCTTTGCCTTCTTTGAGCGAGTTGACCGCCTGTTCAAGCATCTCCATATACAAACTAAAACCAATGGTTTGCATTTGACCTGATTGATCATCACCGAGCAGTTCACCAGCACCACGAATTTCTAAATCATGCGTTGCGAGCGCAAAACCTGCACCTAGATCTTCCAGTGATTCAATTGCTTCTAGGCGCTTAACGGCATCTTTAGTTAACGATTTGGGGTTGCCAGTCAGTAGGTAGGCATACGCTTGGTGGTGGCTACGGCCAACACGACCACGCAATTGGTGAAGCTGTGCCAGACCGAGCTTGTCTGCTCTATCCATAATAATAGTGTTGGCAGTGGGTACATCGATACCGGTTTCGATAATGGTGGTACACACAATCACGTTATATTTTTGGTGATAAAAATCACTCATAATTTGCTCAAGCTCGCGCTCTCGCATTTGACCATGTGCCGTTGTTACGCTGGCTTCAGGGACCCATTCAGTGATTTCTTCCGCAACTCGGTCGATCGTTTCAACATTATTATGTAAGAAATACACCTGACCACCACGTTTAATCTCACGCAGAATTGCTTCGCGGATAAGTTCAGCATCTCTTTGTCTAACAAAGGTTTTAACGGCTAAACGTTTCGCAGGCGGTGTGGCAATAATGGATAAGTCACGCATGCCACTCATTGCCATGTTTAATGTACGTGGGATAGGGGTTGCAGTGAGCGTTAAAATATCGACATCGGCACGTAATGCTTTAATTTTTTCTTTTTGGCGCACACCAAAGCGATGTTCTTCATCAACAATCAATAATCCCAAGTCTTTAAATTGAATATCTTGTTGAATAAGCTTGTGCGTACCAATTACGATATCTAATTTACCCTCGGCCATTTTATCTAGGGTATCTTTCTGCTCTTTGGTTGAGTTAAAACGTGATAAAACACCCACCTCAATGGGTAAATCGGCAAAACGGTCTTTAAAGTTTTCATAGTGTTGTTGAGCAAGCAGTGTGGTTGGGACAAGTACAGCGACTTGCTTATTATCATTTACTGCAACAAAGGCTGCGCGCATTGCCACTTCTGTTTTACCAAAGCCAACGTCACCACACACTAAACGGTCCATTGCTTGTTTACTTTGCATATCACCCAGCACAGACTCTATGGCGTTGCGTTGATCGTCAGTTTCTTCAAATGGGAAGCTATCGCTAAACTGACGATATGCACTGCCATCAAGCTTAAATTTATTGCCAGGCTTTGCTTGTCGTTTAGCGTAAATATCTAATAGCTCAGCAGCCACATCACGGACTTTCTCGGCGGCACGTTTCTTGGCTTTTTCCCACGCATCGGAGCCTAATTTATGGAGCGGGGCAGAGGCTTCTTCGCCACCTGAATAGCGGCTCAGCATATGTAACGCAGAAACGGGCACGTATAGTTTTGTCTCGTTGGCGTAGATGATCGTAACAAACTCGGTGATCACACCCGCAGCATCGATAGTTTCAAGGCCTTGATAGCGGCCGACACCATGGTCAAGGTGAACAATTGGTTGGCCTTCACGTAATTCAGCAAGGTTACGAATAAGCGCATCTTGGCTGGCTTCGTATTTGTGTTTACGGCGTCGTCGCTGCGAAACCTTGATGCCTAATAATTCTTGCTCTGTGATGATGGTTAAACGCGGTTTACCGTCTAACACCACACTTTGCTCAAGTGGTGAAACGATAAGGCCAACATCACTGGTACTATTGGTAAAATCGCTAAACGATTCAAATTCTTTAAGCTTTAAACCACTTGGTTTTAATAAGGTGAGTAATGATTCGCGGCGGCCATCCGATTCAACTGAGAGCAGCACGCGGCCTTTTTGTTTTTTCTCGCTGGCAACATAGTCAATTAAACCTTGATACGGTTCATGTAACTTATGATCAATACGCACATTCGGCAGCTCTTTACTGGCAAGGTTTGTATGCCCTGCTTTGGTGCCTAACTTTGCTTGCGATAAACGAATACGTGCGTATTTAGCAAATTCACCAAATAGTTCATTAACGCTTTGATAGAGCTTTACAGGTTCAAGTAAAGGCCTGAGCGGATCAACACGGCGGTTTTCATAGCGTACATTCACATCATGCCAAAATTGATCAGCTGCATGTTCTATATCGCCAAAATGCATAAACGTCGTATTGCTTGGTAAGTAATCGAAAATAGTTGCCAGTCCATCAAAAAACAGTGGCATGTAATATTCGATACCCGCAGGCCAGGTTCCTTTAGTCACCTGCATATAAATTGAGTCTTGCTCAGAGCTTGCGCCAAAATGTTCACGATAATTAATACGAAAACGCTCAATGTCAGCATCGTTGGTTGGGAATTCGTGAGCTGGCAGTAACTCAATTTTGTCGACTTTTTCATCAGAGCGTTGGCTTTCAACATCAAATAAACGAATGCTGTCGAGCTCATCATCAAAAAAGTCTAAACGAAATGGGTGCGGGCTACCCATAGGGTATAAATCAACGATAGAGCCGCGAATCGCGTATTCACCATGCTCCATCACTTGTTGTACGTGTAAATAGCCTGCTTGTTCTAAGTTTTCACGTAGTGTGTGTGTATCTAACGTATCGCCAACTTTAAAGTTAAGGGTTGAACCATAAATAAACGAAGCAGGGGCAGTACGCAGCATCAAGGTCGACACTGGCACGATTAATACGCTTTGTTGTTCTTTTTTTAAGGTATTTAACGTGGCTAAGCGCGCCGAAATAATATCTTGATGCGGCGAAAAATGATCGTAAGGGAGTGTTTCCCAGTCAGGGAAGACCATGACTGGGTTTTCAGGCAACAGAAATTCGAGTTCAGTTTCAAGGCGTAGGGCGCTTGGCGTATCAGGGGTGACAATCACAACCAGCTCGTTGTGTTGTTTTACACCTTCTGCGATAGCGATGCTAAGTCCGCTACCGGTAAGTTGTCCCCATTGAATTTTATCTTTTTCAGATTTTACCCAAGGCAATGCTGCCCATTGCGCAAACGCCATTTACTACTCCTTTAAACTGTTTTTACTGCTTAGTCTCGATAAATCTTGGTTAAGTCCTGATAGTGATCGATACGACGATCACGAAGGTATGGCCAAATTCGACGTATGTTTTCACTACGTGCTTGGTCTAATTCAACAACGAGTAATTGCTCATCGCTGTTGTTCGCTTCAGCTAAAATTTCACCTTGAGGACCCGCAATAAACGAGTTACCCCAGAACTGAATACCTTCACTTTGAGTGCTTGGATCACTTTCGTGGCCAACACGGTTACAGCTGATCACCGGTACGCCATTGGCAACTGCATGAGCGCGTTGTGAAATAACCCAGGCGTCTTTTTGACGTGTTTGCTCGTCTTTTTCATCACGCGGGTCCCAACCAATGGCTGTAGGGTAAATTAAAATTTCAGCACCGGCCATGGCCATTAAGCGTGCAGCCTCTGGGAACCACTGATCCCAACACACTAATACGCCTAGTTTACCAACAGAGGTTTGAATAGGCTCGAAACCTAAATCACCCGGTGTGAAGTAAAACTTCTCGTAAAAACCTGGGTCATCAGGAATATGCATTTTACGGTATTTACCGGCAATGCTGCCGTCAGTTTCAAGTACCACAGCAGTATTGTGATAAAGACCTGTAGCACGCTTTTCGAATAATGATGACACGATCACCACATTGAGTTCTTTGGCAAGTGCACCTAAGATGTCTGTGCTTGGGCCCGGAATGGTTTCTGCTAAATCAAAAACATCTACATCTTCGGTTTGGCAAAAATATAAACTGCGGTGTAGCTCTTGTAGAACAATAAGCTTAGCGCCTTGGCTTGCTGCATCACGAATACCAGCAATTGATTTTGCCATATTGTCTTGAGCATTATCGGTGTTTGATTGCTGAACAAGAGCAACCTTTAAATGCGTTGGTTTAGTCATTGTTTGTTCCTGCTAAAAAGCCGCGCGGTAATTGCATTGTAATACAGTGTAAGCTGCCAAATTGGTGAATAATTGGCACACAATTAATACCCACCACAGTGTGATCTGGGTATGCTTTGGCAACTTGACCAAGCGCCAGTTGGTCGTTTTCGTCACCATAAATTGGCACTAAAACGGTTTTATTGATAATTAAATAATTAGCATATGTGGCAGGGAGTCTGTCACCATCTTCATTGAACACTGCTTTTGGCCAAGGTAAGGCAATCAGCGTGTAGTTTTCACCTTCTGCTGTTTTAAATGATTGCAGTTGTTTTTCCATTGCATCAAGGGCAGCAAAGTGCTCATCATTTTTATCGTCGCACTGAACATAAACAAGGGTGTTGTTTGGTGCAAAACGTACCAGCGTATCAATATGGCTGTCGGTATCATCACCTGCAAGATAGCCGTGATCAACCCAAAGGAAAGACGTAGCACCCAGTTGCTCAATCAGCGTCTTTTCTATATCCGCTTTTGTAAGTTCTGGGTTACGATTTGGGTTTAATAAACATTCGCTGGTTGTGAGTAGCACGCCGTGTTCATTAATTTCAACGCCGCCGCCTTCAAGAACCAGCTCACTTTGCTGATAAGCATTTTTAGGATTAGCGATTTGCTTTACAAGCACTTGATTAATTTGGTTATCGAGATCACTTGCAAATTTATTGCCCCAGCCATTAAAAATAAAATCCATCACTTTTAATTGCGTTGCGTCATCAATATTCGCGCAGGTCAATGGGCCATGGTCACGTGCCCAGGTATCGTTACACGGTGTCACCACAAAGTGAATGCGATTAGCATCAACCTCTGTATTTGCAAGTAAAGCTGCAATATGTGTTTTTAGGGCATTATCATGGGCCACGATAACAACATCTTGTTGTTGGCTAATTGCTTGGCAAAGCGCTACATACACAGGCTCAACAGCTGTTAAATTTGCTGCCCAATCCGTGTCTTGATGAGGCCAAGTGAGCATTACGGCATCTTGCTCAGCCCATTCAGGTAAAAGTCTAAATTTCATGAAGGTAATAAACAAACTAAGGTGGGGCTAGTTTAGCATTTTAGCCATAGATGTCAGCTTTTTGTGCGCGATTAAGCGCGATTTTTAATTGTCTTGCTGATTGTTTTCTTGCTGACGTTTTTTTAGTTGACGTGTTTGTGCGTGTAAGGCAGCCCTTACGACTAAATCTTGGTCAGCATCACGAATGGCAGTAAACAATAAGGTATATTGATATTTATCATCATCGCATTTTTCAATGGCCACTAATTCGGTATAGCAATAAATAGCCGATGCTTCGTGTTGTAAGAATAACTTAGTGCGAAATGTTTGCCCTAATTCATATACATCAGTTGAGGTCAATTTTACGCCACCGCCGCCATAACTATCGCAATAGTTTGCGTTATCGTCAGGCTGCTCTGAAGCTAAGATATGACTCATGATTAAATCGATTTTACGAGACTGCGCCTGTAAAAACGCTGCCAATTCCTGTGCAACATCACCTAGATTACGCAGTGGTCGTAAGCTTGTTTGTTCAAGTTCGTTTACTTCGTTGGCAAGTTTAAATAGAGCAGGGATATCCGCTTCGAGTTCAGCATTGGTTTTTGGCACAGCACTTGATTCAACCGCATATAAATTGACACGGTTGCTCTCGTTGATTTGAAAAAACTGTTCAAATTCGGCTAATTTTTGATTATTCATGCTGTACTCCACACATCTTTCCTTAATACTAGCGTTGGAAGCTGTAAATTGCTAGTAATCCAATAATCAAAAAAAGGGCAAACTCATTGTTTGCCCTTCATTTTTTACAGATTACCCTCTTGGGTTTTGACATGTTCTTGTTGATGATGTTCTGCTATCTCATCAGCAAGTTCATGTCTTGAGCGTTTTTCAGTTAACTTACGCGCCGTTAACCAATAAAAGAATAAAGGCACAAAGAATACCGCAAGGAATGTGGCGGCCATCATTCCGCCCATAACACCCGTACCAACACTGTGACGTGCCCCCGCGCCTGCACCAGTGCTCAGTACTAAAGGCACTACGCCTAAAATGAAAGCAAGCGAAGTCATAATGATTGGTCTAAAACGTAAACGAGCAGCCTCAAGTGCAGCAGTACTTGCGCTCCAGCCTTGTTGATGTTTCATCAAGGCGTATTCAACGATAAGAATCGCGTTTTTACTGGCAAGACCAAGTAGTGTTACCAGGCCAATTTGGAAGTACACATCGTTTGTCATGCCAACAACCCAAACCGCTATAAGCGCACCAAAGGTACCAAATGGCAGGGCAAGCATAACTGAAAATGGTAATGACCAACGTTCATATAGCGCTGCTAAAATCAAAAATACCATGATCACAGCAAGGCCTAAGGCAATTCCTGTGGTACCAGAACTGCGTTTTTCTTGGAATGCAGAGCCTGTCCATTCGTAGGTCATATTAGGGGGTAACACGGCTTGTGCAATTCGTTCAACTTCAGCAATGGCTTGGCCTGAGCTGTAACCTGGCGCTGCATTACCCATCAGTTTAACAGCTGGTAAGTTGTTGTAGCGGTTAAGATTTTCTGGGCCACGGCTATACTCAATGGTGGTGAATGCTGAAAGCGGTACCATAGTACCTTGGTTGTTTTTAACATAGATACGGCCAATGTCATCAGGCTTCATTCTAAATTCGGGTTCAGCAGACATTAGCACTTGCCATGCTCTACCAAATTTATTGAAGTCGTTAACGTAATAAGTCCCTAAGTTACCCGCAAGGGCATTAAATGCAGCATCTATCTCAACACCCATGGCACGCGCTTGTTCACGATCAATATCCACTTTTAATTGTGGGGCATCTGGTCGCCAGAGTGTTTGCAGACCACTGATGATAGGGCTCTTTTGCGCTTCGGCTGTCATTAACTGCATGGCTTGCTGTAGCTTATCAGGGTCACTATCACCTTTGTTTTGAATGTAAAACTCAAAACCACCGGTATTACCTAAACCAAAAATAGCCGGAGGATTAAAGGCAAGCACCAGCGCCTCCTTAATACCTGCTGTTTTCATGAAGAGCTCTTGCACCAATGCTTTGGTATCAACTTCGCGTTCATCCCAATGCTTTTGGGTCACGAATAAGGTCGCAGCACTATTTTTGTAGCCACCACCAATAAAGTCAAAACCGGTAAACGCCACCACGTTCTCGTTAGCAGGGTTTGACTGCACGGCTTTTACAACTTGTTGCGTTACTTGTTCGGTGCGCTCAAGTGATGAACCGTCAGGTAAGAAAATCGCAGAGATGTAATAACCTTGGTCTTCATCAGGCACTAATGAACCAGGCGTATTTTGCCAAAGGCCTATAGTTGCAACAATCATCCCAGTCATAAGAATTAAACCGAGTAAACCGCGTCGAATCATAAAGCCAACGGCACCTACATATCGCCCTGTGATTTTTGTAAAAGTAGCATTAAACCATAAGAAGAAGCGGGCTGTTTGCTTATGCTCTTGCTTCAAAATAAGCACACAAAGAGCAGGCGTCATTGTTAAGGCGACCACACCCGATAAACTTACAGCAATCGAAATGGTAATAGCGAACTGGCGGAATAATTCACCAGTTAAGCCACCTAAAAATGCGATAGGCACAAACACTGAACACAGTACTAGAACAATCGCCACAACAGGGCCGCTAACTTCACCCATGGCCTTAACTGCGGCGTCTCGTGCACCTAGTCCTTCTTCGTGCATGATACGCTCAACGTTTTCAAGTACAACGATAGCATCATCAACAACGATACCGATTGACAGCACCATGCCGAATAAGGTTAACGAGTTAATTGAGTAACCCAGCATGTACATACCCGCAAACGTGCCCAGTAGTGATACGGGGACTGCGAGAGTTGGAATAAGTGTTGCGCGCCAGTTTTGTAAGAATAAATACACTACTAAGAATACCAATACCATGGCTTCAAGCAGTGTTTTTACTACTTCACGAATCGATACTTCAACAAAGCGGGTTGTGTCATATGAGGTTAAATGAGCAAGTCCGATAGGGAACTGACTTTTCATTTCTTCAATAACACTGTTTACTTCTTCAGCAACATCTAGGGCATTGGCGCCTGGTTGTAAGAAGATACCTAATAGTACCGCTTCTTTACCGTTTATTGTGCCTTTAAAGTTATAGTCTTTTGAACCCAGCTCAATGCGTGCTACGTCTTTTAATCTTAAGCTACTGCCATCAAGATTTGAGCGAATAATAATATTTTCAAATTGCTCAGGCTCTGACAAACGGCCTTGTGCGGTCACACTGTAAACCAGTTCTTGAGGAGATTTAGACGTTGGTGTCGCACCAATTTTACCGGCAGCATATTGTGAGTTTTGCACACGAATGGCGGCTGAGATTTCTTCAACAGTGACACCGAGCTGGCTCATAACATCTGGACGTAACCAAATACGCATGGCGTAATCTTTGGCACCAAATATTTGCACACTCGTAGTGCCTGGAATACGTTTAATACGATCCAGCACATTCATAGTGACATAGTTTGATGTCCACAAACTTGAGCGAGAACCATCAGGTGAATAAAAAGCGTGCACCTGTAAAAAGCTAGAAGAGCCTTTTTGTACCACCACACCTTGGCGGCGTGTTTCTTCTGGTAAGCGTGCTTCGACCTGCTTAACACGGTTATTAACATTGACTGCGGCCTGATCGACATCAGTGCCAATTTCAAATGTTACTTCGATTGTGGTCGAACCCGAGCTAGTTGAAGTAGACGACATATACATCATGCCCTCAACACCAGTTATTGCATTTTCGATCGGCGCTGCCACTGTTTGTTCGAGTACCTCGGCAGATGCACCTGGATAGGAAGCTGTCACTTGCACTACAGGAGGCGCTATTTCAGGGTACTGAGCAATAGGTAAACTGCGCATCGCAGCAAGGCCCGCAAGCACAATAACAATCGATATAACAAACGCGAAAATCGGTCTGTCTATAAAATAACGAGAAAACATAAGACTCCCTGTGCTTATTCTGCGTGGCTTGAGTTAGCGGCTGGTTTGCCAACATTGACTGGCATACCTGGGAAGAAAATACGCGCCATGCCATCAACAATCACTTGGTCGCCTTCTTTTAAACCACTGCGAATTAACCAAAAGTTTTGGAATTGTTCATTGTTTGGTTTTTTTATCCATTCACCCACTTCAACAGGCGCAGGTAGTGCTACATCCATACCTTGTTCATTTTTACTCACAACATAAACAAACTTGCCTGTGCCGTTATCGAGTACGGCGCGCTGTGGTACGATGATGGCATTTTTGCGTACCGCGCCAGTTAGCTCAATTCGGACAAATTGGCCAGGTCGTAACTGAAAATCAGGATTTGGGATCACAGCTTGAAACTCGCTGGTGCCGGTGTTCGGATTGATACGCACATCAGAGAAGTTCACTTCGCCAGTTTTAGCGTACAAAGAACCATCTTGAAGTTTTATTTGCGTTCTCCAGTGGCCTTGCTCTGGTAACGTTAGTGAGCCATTTTTAACATCTTGACGCATTTGTAGTTGTTCGCGTTCTGACAAACCAAACCGAATACGTATAGGGTCAAACTGGGTCATTTGCGTGAGTAAAACGTCAGGGCCTGAAACAAACGTACCTTCAGAAACAAATTCACGTCCCATTACACCCGCAACAGGGGCTTTTACTTGGGCATATTCAAGATTTAATTGTGCTTCTTTTAGCGCAACCTTGGCCGCTGCGAGGTTTGTTTTGGCAATATCATTAGCTGAGCTCGCGTTATCATAATCGCGTTGTGAAACTGACTTCTCTGCACGAAGTTTTCCTAAACGTTTAACGTCTCGTTCAGTTTGTACCAGCGATGCCTTGGCACCATCAAGAGCCGCCTGGGCACGATCAACAGCTAGCTGGTATGGTTCAAGATCAATAGTAAATAGTGATTGACCTTGTTCGACACGCTGACCTTCTTCAAAATTACGTGATTCTAGAATACCCGCTACACGCGCTCGAACTTCAACTTCTTTAGAGCCAGATAGGGTTGCTGGTAATTCAATCGTGAATGGTGCATCTTCTGTTTTTATGGTCATTGTAGCAACAGCAGCAGGATGCATTTGCTCTTGTGGTTTAGGGGCTTCGGAACAGCCTTGCAATACAAGTGGTGCAGCGATCAAAAATAGTAAAGATAATGATAATTTGGCAGGTGCGAAAGACAGACGCATGTTTACTCCACAGTCCAATTGTTAAGTATAGTAAGCATAGTCGATAGCCCACAAGTCATGAAAAGGCGAACCATGCTAGGATTAAGCGCAATCAGTGTATACCTAAAACTTTTAAAGGTACACCATTTAGTTTACTTTTTGGTTTGTTTTTTAGACTAAATAATGAATGCTCTATACATTAAAATTACTGAGTTTTGTGCGAAGTGAACAATAAAAAGTATGAAGACTACCGTTTGTAGTCTTCTGAGGGTTTAATTAACGATTAAGTAGTAAAGCGAGCTCTTTTATATCATTAACAATGTAGTCAGGTTTTGTCGCTAGTGGATAAAGCGCTTTACCGGGTCTTGCAACAAAGGCTGTTTGCATACCTGCGGCCTTTGCACCGGCAACATCCCAACCGTGAGCGGCTACCATCAGTGCCTCATGGGGTGCTACATTAAGTTGTTTAAGTAGCCACTGATACGAGCGAAGATCGGGTTTATATACCTTGATATCTTCAACACTGTATCGGTCGCTAAAAAATTTCGTCAAATCAGTGTGTTTAAATTGCGCTGCTACCCCTTTATTTGATGAATTAGTAAAGCTTACTAACTTAAAGCCTTTATCATTAAGCTGAGCAAGTCCGTGCTTTACATCTGGGTGTGCTGGAAGAGATAAAAGCGGTGGTACAATCGCTTGTTTTGCCTGCTCTTTAGTAATATTAATTTGATGGTTACTTGCCACCATCATCAATGCTGCGACACCAATTTCACCAAAATCATGGTAGTCATTCGTCACGGTGCTAACTAATGAGTGATGTAACATGGTCGAAAACCAAAGAGGCAATAGTTGTGTTTGTCCGTTAAGTGCTTCCCCGACAGAGTCCCTCATTTGTTCAAGGTCAAGCAAGGTTTCGTTAACATCAAATACAATTACTTTTGGGGTTTCAAGATGTTGACTATTTGCCATAGCTTCACTCCCAATTAAGGTGCTAAATATTAATATACAAGCACCTAATAATTTAGTTGATAGACTGACATTACGCATCCTGCAACCCTTTTGCCGCATTTAATACCTCACTTGGCTCTGCACGTAGCGTATAGTCTTCTTTAGCAAATACATATTGAACAGTACGGTCTTTATCAATAACGTAGGTTGCAGGAAGAGGAAGCTCGTAACTGTTATCCCCATTTGCACTAGGAATATCCAAGCCCAGCTCTTGATAGACTGGAATTAAGCGTTCATCTAATGTGAACACTAATCCACATGCTTTTGCTAGTGTATTTTCAACATCTGATAAGACCGTAAAGGCTAATTCATTCTGTTGTTCAGTGGATAACGAGTGATCAGGTAACTGTGGTGAAACTGCTACTAGTTGAACATGGTGTTTAGCAAACTCGTCCTTAAGTGCATTTAGCGCACGTAATTCTAAGTTACAGTATGGGCACCAACCGCCACGGTAAAAGCTAAGCACCAGAGGTCCTTTGTCTAATAACTGCGAGAGTGTCACGGTTTCACCATGACTATTTGGCAAGCTAAAGTCAGGAAATACGGCGCCTACTGGTAATGCATGTTGATTTAACTGCTCAGCGATCAGTTTGTCGGTGGTAATGTCCATTAAGTTTAAGATATCGCTTGGGACATTTGCTTTTTTCTGTACTTCGAATGCGTCAATTTGGCTTTTTAAAGACATAGTGTGGCTCCAGACCATTAGGGTAAAAAATGCAGTATAGTGTTTTATTTTTTTATATATACTAGGCAAAAGTGAAAGCTAAATTCGAAAATGTTGAATTGAAAATATGTATAGCCTATCCGATTTAGAAACATTTATAGCGATTGTTGAGAACCAAGGGGTCGTGGCGGCTGCAAAAGCACAAGGTTTATCGCCAGCAACAGTGAGCCACCGTTTAAGTAAGCTTGAAAAGGCACTTTCAACCGTGCTTATTTTTCGGGATAGCCGACGGATTAGGTTATCACCAGCAGGAGACGTCTTTTACCAACGCGCAAGCGCAATTTTGGAAGCGTTGTATGATGCTGAGCATCAAATAGGTGCAAGAGGGTCGGCAATATCAGGGTTATTACGTGTCACCATGCCGCCATGGGTCTTTTCTAAATTTGTTATGCCTGAGCTTAATCAGTTTGAGCAACAATACCCTGATTTAAAACTGGATTTTATGATTACAGATCATTTTGTGAATGTAGTGGATGACGCACAAGATGTGGCGATTAGGGTAGGACAGTTAGTTGACTCTAATTTATTATCTCGAAAACTTGCTGTTAACTCGCGTATTCTATGTGCTGCACCAAGCTACATTGAAAAATATGGTATGCCAAAGTCAGTGGCTGATTTGGTTGATCATTACTGGGTGTGTTTACCGTGGCAACGCCAACTTAAGCTCATCGAAAATAATCAAGTCATTCATCACAATGCGCGTACTCGATTTACTATTTCAAACTCAGATAACATGACTCAAGCAGCGATTGCAGGGCATGGTATCACCATCAAATCACACATTGCTATTCAGGATGAACTCAGCAAAGGAGAGTTAATTGAAATATTACCCAATTGCTTAGCTGATGCAGATGCGCCAGTCTGGTTTTTAAAACCTCAAAATAGTTTAGTCACTCGAAAAACAGAGATATTTTATAATTTTATGAAAAGTTTATTTACTTAGAGAACAGAAAATTAACAAATTGTCTTGTAATTAAAATGAAATCTCGTACCCTTAGTTATAAAATAACAAGTGCGAGTTACGGATGACGGAGCAGACAGGAATTATTACCGCATTTACTGATATATCAAGCAAACTCAGACGATTTGTTGCACGTATTGTCAGCCCTGATGATGTTGAAGATATAATTCAAGAAACGTTTATTAAAAGTTACGAGGCTGATCTTAAGCAAAATATTGAATATACCCACAGTTATATGCTTAAAACTGCTAAGCACTTGGCATTAAATCACGTTGCGAAATGGGATAATAAATACAAAGAGTCCCTTGACGAGCATCAACAAGTTACCAATCAGATGCGCTCAATGGCACTTGAAGATGAAGTCACCTCAAAAGAGCGGTTTTTATTTTTTTGTCGCGTGACTAACGAATTGAGCCCTCAAGTTAAAAAGTGTTTTATTTTAAAAAAGGTCTATGGTCTAAGCCAAAAGGAAATCGCAATTAAAATGAAGTTGAGCGAAAGTACAGTTGAAAAGCACATCGCCAAAGGGCTCTTGCATGCATTGCATGCTATGAAAGCACATGACACTCAGCAACTAAATCAATTAAATACCACAGATGTAACCGCCAAAGAGGTGAATAAATGAGTAATGTTCATCCTTTTTCGTCGAAAGATATGATTCAAGCTCAGGCGAGTCGTTGGGTAAGCGCAATTGACAGAGGCTTATCTGATAAAGAGGTGCATGAGTTACAGCAATGGGCAAAACAAAGCAGTATCCATCAAGATGCGTTATTTGAACTCGCTCAACTTTGGGATGAAATGAGTGTGCTCAATGAGCTAAGTAGCCTTTTTCCTGAAAAAACTCAACATAAACAACCTGCGGTTTTTGGCTTGGCAACCGCGGCAAGTTTTCTAGTTGTGATGTTACTAGGTTGTGTTTTACTGATTTACTCAAGTTATTGGCAATCAGCTGAAGACGACCATGCGAAATTTACAAAGATTTATCGAACCAAAGTCGGTGAGCAGGCAACCTATGTCTTGCCAGACAGCACGATTGTTCAGCTTAACACCAATACAAAGCTAGAAGTGGTGTACACGGGCGACCGTCGTCAACTTATATTGAATCGAGGCGAGGGGCGTTTCAATGTTGCCAAGGATGCGAGCAGACCTTTTACAGTCATTGCTGGGGATAAGTCTTTTACAGCCCTTGGCACCGTGTTTAATGTTCAACGCAATACCTCATCAGATCTTGAGTTGGTAGTCACAGAGGGCAAAGTAATGATAGCTGAGCCACACACGCTTGTTGATGCAAATGACTTTGAGCATTTAAAAGATGCTTCAAACGAGAGTCTGTCGATAAAAAAACTCCATGCGAACGTGGTTGTCTCGGGTGAAAAAGCGCTTATAAAACACAGTAAAACAGAGCCTGTTAAACAACTGTCGATGGATGATGTACAACGAGATTTAGCATGGCAGCATGGCATGATTATTTTTAATGGTGAGCCTTTAGGTGAAGCGCTACAAGAGGTTAGTCGTTACACGGCTACCCGTTTTGAATTGACTGATCCTGATTTAACTTCTTTAAAAGTTGCGGGCGTTTTCAAGGCTGGCGATATAAAAGGATTACTTGAGTCGTTACACGCTAATTTAGCGGTTAAACATCAACGCTTAGGCGAGCATCGTGTTAGTTTAAGTTTTGAAAGTAAAAGCTAATTTCCCTCATGAAAAAAAATGATTTTCACGTTGTTAATGTTAATCACAAAAAATTAAATAAAAAAAAGTTAAATTTACATAGTGGATTTTTCTTTCTGAACTGTTTGATTAAGTTGCGCAGTAAACAATTGCATTTATTTCCAGCGTCGATGGCTGTCTACGGCTTATGTATGGGGCAACCAGCCATTGCTGCTGAAAAGCAAATGCTGCAATTTGATATTAAAGCGCAACGAGCAGATTTAGCCTTGATTGAATTCGCTAAGCAAACAGACCAAACGGTTATTTTCTCTTTTGAGCTTGCTAAGCAATATCAAGCACAGTCGGTGTTTGGTTTTTATACCAAGCTAGATGCACTTGAGACCATGCTTCAAGGTACAAAGCTCGATGCGGTTGTTGATCAAACTGGTTTACTGAGTATAAAACTCAAACAAATCAATAGGAAAGATAACAACATGAAAAACCTTTCAGGGGTCAGTGCTGCAGTCGTGCCGTTACTACTTGCAAGCAATAATCAGGCATTTGCAGCAGAACAAGCTGCAGAAGAAAATATCGAGAAAATCGCTGTTGTTGGTAGTCGTGTAGCAGGGCGCTCAGTTGAGGATTTACCGGTACCCGTTGATATTTTAAGTGCGGAGGCACTTGAAAATACAGGACAAACAGAAGTGGGTCGTATGCTTCAAGCTATCGCCCCTTCTTTTAACTTTTCCAGCTCGTCTATCAGTGATGGTACTGATGCGCTGCGTCCGGCAACATTACGTGGTTTAGGACCCGACCAAACCTTAGTGCTTATCAATGGTAAGCGTCGTCACCAAGCGAGTATTATCCACATTAATACGTCAGTAGGTCGTGGTACCGCAGGTACTGACATGAATGCTATTCCTGCGGCATCAATTAAGCGCATTGAAGTTTTACGTGATGGTGCGGCCGCACAATATGGTTCAGATGCGATTGCCGGTGTTATCAATATCGTGTTAAAAGATGCTGAAGAAGGCGGTAAAGCAGCCATTAATTATGGCGAATACTCAGAGGGTGATGGCGAAACCGTTAATATTGATTTTAACAAAGGTTTTGCCCTAGGTGATGATGGTTATTTAAATACCACAATTAACTACCGTGATCGCGCTCCAACCAACCGTGCTGGCCTTCATGGCTCATGTCAATTTTATGGTTGTACGGAGCTTGATGACGGCACTTTACTTGCTGGTGACCCACGCGAACTCACAGCACCGCGTGATACATTTAGAATTGGTGATGCTGATTCTCAGCAATTTGCGCTAACCGTTAATACTGGTTATGAACTTGCTGGTGGTGAGCTGTATGGTTTTATCACTTATTCAAACCGTGAAAATGAATCAGCGGCATTTTTCCGCCACAACGCCAATGCGACTGGTAACCCTGTATTACAAGACGGTGATGCAACAATTCCAATGGGTTTCTTGCCGAAAATTAATACTGTTATTGATGACGTGTCTTATAACGTAGGTTTTAAAAAGTCGTTCGATAATGACTCAAGCATTGACTTATCTTACACCTATGGTGAAAACAGCATTGATTACACCACAAGTGACACAATTAATGGTTCGTACGCAAACTTACTTCGTTATGAGCAAGGTTTATCAGCAGATGAAATTCGTGCCACTATCCCGCGTTCAGCGTTTGCATATGGCCTAGAATTATCTCTACAAACACTTAATCTCGATTACACAAAAGATTACGATAATTTTTCATTAGCATTGGGTGCTGAAATCCGCACAGATGAATTCCGCATCTTAGAGGGCAGTGAATATGCTTATCGTGATTACGACACCGTTGATGGTGTAAGCATTTATTCAGGCCTCAGCGGCGGTGTAGGTAGTGAAGATGCAGCTAGTGGTACACAAGGCTTTGGTGGTTCAGATCCTGCGTCATCTGTGGATGAATCACGTGATGTGATCTCATTTTATGCGGATGCTGAAACTTACGTGATCGATGATGTTATTATCTCAGGCGCGCTTCGTTACGATAACTACAAAGGCTTTGGCGATACTGTTAACTTTAAGCTAGCGGCTAATTGGTCGATTACTGAAGATGTCTCTTTACGCGGTGCATTGAGTACAGGTTTTAGAGCACCGTCTATGCAACAGCTTTACTTTAATAACATAAGTACACAGTTTGTTGTTGGCGATGATGGCAGCTTAGTGGCTGAACAAGTGGGTACCTTTAGAAACGACAGTACACTCGCGCAATCGATTGGTATTCCTAAGTTAAAAGAAGAAAAATCGCAAAACCGTAGTTTAGGTATTGTGTATAACGTGACTGACAATATCAACGTAACCATTGACTACTATTCGATTGATATTGATGACCGTATTGTTATTTCTAACCGTTTAGGTAAAGGTTTATCAGATACACTTGATGCTGCACTTGTCAGCTCTGGCGCAGGGGCTGGTCAGTTTTTCTTAAATGGTGCGGACACAGAAACAGAAGGTGTTGATTTAGTTGCTACATGGAACACTGAAGGCCTTGGCGGCACGCTCGATTTCACTTTTGCTGCTAACTTCACCAAAACAGATGTGGTTGATTTATTTACGCCATCAGGCAGTGGTCTTGAAACGATTCCTGTTGAAGACGTGTTTTCTGCTCAAGAAACGTCAATTATCGAAGAGTGGCAGCCAGAAGATCGCATTAACTTAAGTGCACTTTACCGACTTGAAGACTGGACAGTAAACTTATCACTGAATCGCTATGGTGAGTACACTGTGGAAGACGGTGGACGTCAAACATACGGTGCTGAAATCTTAACGGATGTGAAAGTGAGTTACTTCTTTGATGAAAACTTATCGTTTAACATTGGTGCTAATAACCTATTTGATGTTTATCCAGATAAGAACACCATTGGTAATTCGCGCTCGGGTACGATTGTTGATGCAAACGGCAACACAATAGTGTCAAGCCCTGGTGTATTCACTTACTCTCGTCGCTCAGCACCATTTGGTTTTAACGGTGCATACTACTACGTAGGTGCAGAGTACAAGTTCTAAACTCTCTTTAGATTCCTTTATTATTATAAACTTGCAAAGGGCCGTTAGGCCCTTTTTTAGTTATAAAGACGTGCCTATAGAGATTGGAACATCTTGATATTGTTTTATTTTATCAAGCAAGGTGACCATGGTTTTGTGACTACTTTGCTCACTTGCTGTTACTTGCACATTTGTCATTTCAAATTGTGCGGTAAATAACGCGAGGTTAGCGATTATCTGCTCTGGTGTTATAAGCCGGTTTGCAAAGTAAATACTATCATTTTCAGTGATAGTAAATTGCGCTTGTTTTTTCGGGTTATCAAAAGTTGGTTTTGCCAAAGGGCGATTAATTTCAATAGCGTGCTCTTTAACAAACGAGGTTGTTACGATAAAAAATATAAGCAAGATAAACACAATATCGAGCATGGGGGTCATATCTACATCAGCGTTTGCAGTGGTTTTTTTATGTTGTTTCACCATAATTAGGTCCTTGTTGTTTTTGGCCAAGACACAAAATTTACGATTAAGTGCACTAGCCACAGTCGTGTTATGAACACGGATTATTTTTAAATTGCTGGGCGCCACAGCAGTTTTTCGGATCCTAAATTTAAAGTTAGCAGCTTTTAAAAATACGGTAGTTAAATAATTATTCTAAGTTTATTAAATGTTTGTAGCGTTTTTGTTGGTAGAGTTTTTTATTAACTTTAATGAAATCATAATGAGCTTTGTTGGGTCATCTCGATGTAACTAAGTTAAAAGGATGGATAAATGCTAAAAATTAAGTCTTTGGTTTGTGCTGTATGTCTTGTTTTACCCGCAGCAAGTTTTGCTGAGCAATCAGTAAATGGGCAAGATTTCATAAATTTATTTGAGAAGCTCTCGGGTAAGCAGCCAGGTATCAGAAAAGGTCACGCCAAAGGTGTGTGCGCTGTCGGCACATTTACACCTAATCAAGCCGCAAAACAGTATTCAATCAGCCCTTTATTTAATGCGCCGTCTCAAGCCAATATCCGTTTTTCTATGGGCGGTGGAAACCCTCACGCTGATGAAACATCACGTTCACCACGTGGTATGGGGGTGCAGTTTGTTTTAGAAAATGGCGATGTGCACAATATTGCAGGGCTTACCACGCCTGTTTTTGCAGGTAACAGCCCTGAAGCATTTTTTGGTTTGCTAAGCACTTTATTACCTGACGAAAAAACGGGTCAAATCGATTTTGCAAAAGTGAAAGCATACAGGCAACAACACCCGAGTACCTTAGGGCAATTTAATTGGCTACAAAGCCATAATCCGCCTGAATCGTATGTATCTTCGCGTTATTTTGGTGTGCATACCTTTTACATGGTTGATGAAAAGGGCGCTAAGCATGCCTTTAGATGGACTATGGTGCCAGAAGAGCCAGAACAAGTGCTAACAGAGGAGCAAATGAAAACATTACCCAAGTCATTTCTGGCTAAGCGGCTTGAAAAGGATTTAGCGAAAGGGAAGGTTCATTATCGTTTTCAAGCAGAGTTAGCCGAGCCAGGTGATGTATTAACGGATCCCTCAGTTCGTTGGCCCGCTGAACGCACAACAATTAATTTAGGAAAGCTTACGATAGAATCTACGGGCGAATCAGGTTGTGACCTCACTAATTATGACCCAAACCTATTGTCTGAAGGCTTTATGCCAAGTGATGATAAAGTACTTAAGTTACGCTCAACAGCCTACGCTATTTCATTTGCTAAGCGTTTAACGGGGCAATAAATAAAATTAAATCGCTTGATGTAGATCCCTTGAACTTGATTTCCAAAGGAACTTGCCGATCTATCTACCAAGCGATTTTAACTAAAGGTTCCCGCACACACTCAAAGGCTTATCCTCTAATTAAGCATTGTTTTTATTCACTTTACCCATATATATACTTTTCTTGAAAAGAATATAAAGGGAGGTTTATGAACGTTACTTTGCGTGATGTTACGAAGGACAATTGGGTGGATGTAATTCACTTAGAAATAACTAAAGAGCAAGAGCATTACGTCGCGTTAAATTCAGAGTCTATCGCTGAATCTAGCTTTTATCCTCATTATGTTAATCGAGCAATATATCGCGAAGATGAAGTCGTCGGTTTTATTCAATACTACCAAGAACTTGAAGAAGGACTCCCTGATGAGTTTTACATTGCTCAGTTTATGGTTGATGTAAAATATCAAGGCCAAGGTATAGGTAAAATCGCAACAGAATTAGTAATTAACGAGATGAAAGTCATTCCAGAGTGTAAAAAAATAACCATACTCTACATGCCAGGTCATCATGTGATGCGTAAATTCTATTCACAGTTTGGTTTTGTTGTGACGGAAGAAGACGATGAAGATGGTGTTGTAATGGAGCTTGATGTTAAATAATTCAAACGGCTCTTAGATAGTTTATTATGTGAGCAGTGTTATCATCAAACTTGATTTAGTCTTGTCAGGTTTGATTGATAGTCCTTAATAAAATCTGATATTCCGCTAACGCATTTTTCGTCTCGCAGTGTTGTAAGCTAACTTATAACACTGCTATATAATTAAGTAGTAGGAGCCGTGTTTTCTTTTTCCTGAAAATCTTTAGCACCAATAAAATTTTATAGTTGGCAATGCATTATGTTATTTGTTAAAAATAGATTTATTAAATACAAAAGCGTGACATCGGCAGAAAGATGCACGACGTGCACTACAAAATTGTTATACATTTCTATAGCCTAGTTAATAACATGTCTGAAGAAGCAGCGAAAATCGCAAAAAACTTGTTGAAAAGTGATGAAAACTACTTAGAAAACGTAATTTCACTGTGGCGTATTGGTAACGAAAAATATGGGCAATGTTGGGACACTGAATATCATATATTCGGTGTTATTGAATCAGAAACAGACCATTTGCCTTTAAAGCATGTTCGCCCTAATTGCTCTGCTGATTTTCTCATAAAAGCAGACAAGGAGTTGACTGAAACAATACAATATTATCGTACCGATGTAATTAAAGCCTGTAGGGACATTATCAGCAGTAAAAACGTATAATAAGTTAAAAACCGTGGACGCAAAACAGCAGGCTTGCGCCCATTCTTCATTCAGTTCTGCCTGCTATTTCTCGCCGTTTACGCGGCGTTAGGTGTTCATGGAGGATGGATGTTTTCAAAAAGTGATGTTGAAAAACTTGAAAAAGACTATAGGCAGGCTAAGGAGGCGTTACCTGATATAGATAACTCAGGTGGTTACCCTAAATATCCTGAAGTTATTTCTAAATTTATGAAGGTTCTTTGTGCTCCCCCATGGTTAAAAATTGATTATGACCCACGAGAAGTAAAAAAGATAATGTCCAATATTGATAATGCTTCCCCTGATAATTTATGTAATGTACTTACAAATGCGAATCGGATTGAACGTTTCGGTGATGGGCAATGGGCTGTACTTTTAGAGGGAGATTTTTTTCCTTTAGTTATATCCCGTGCATACGCGCTTACAAAAACTTAACAAAACTATTTATTCGGGCGCGTAAAGCTTGGCTCGCGCTCGTTTTTGCCAAGTATTATTTGCCGTTTATTACGGCGTTGGTATGACTCCCAATGTTAAGTTAACACATTGAACCTTGCTTAACTTTTTAAGCCATAATCTTAAAGTCTAATTAGAGCGAGTTAATGATAGGACGAAGCAAGTAATGTCGTCGGTTTTCATGCTCGACGAAACATTGACAATATTTACCTCTCTTTTACTAAGATAAGCTTGTTGAATAAGTAATACTATGAACCGCAGTAAATAGCCGTGGTTTATTATAAGGTGATGTAAACTGATATGTTTGACCTCAAAATAGGAATATGTAATGCTCAATGTGCTTAATACACGGATGAATAAAATTTAAGGAATAAAAATGACAAACAGCTTTATTACCCCCAACGATTATGCGATTCACATTGTCGAAAAACGTATGACCATCGACGCACTTATTATCGTACTTTACAACGCACCTACAGAACAAACTTTTGATCATTTTAAGTTTGTAAACTCTCACCTAGTGGATGGCTTTGTAAAGCCTGGTCAAATAGTGCTTATATCTCCTATAAATAGCCAAGAATGCACTGAGTTTGAACAACAATTTCAGAAATACGCTGATGAAGTAGATAAAAAGCTACGAGAATTAGATGAACATGAGCGTGAAATATTAGCCAAGCGTTATGAGTTGCTTAGCAATGTAGCAAAATATAATGGCATGCTTTTAGGTTTTGCTAATAATTCATGGACAACTCATGTTACGCAAGTCAAAACTATTCTAACTGATTTAGAGGCTGCATATGTAAATAGTTACAATCGCCACGGAAATTTAAAAAATTCACAGTTTTTACAAAAGCGAAAACTGATGTTTACGCGATTAGATACAGCGCTTAGTCGTTTTGCTCAGCCTACGTTAGGAGGTGCTTTAGCCGCCGGCAATATTCGTCAAAACTTGGGGTTGAGCTCTAAAAGTATGATCCATCATTGGAAGTCACAAGGAGGGACCGCACAGAGTATTCCGCATTTTGCAGAAAATTATAAAACTGTCGCAAACATGGCAAAAAATCTTAAACGAGTTGGCTATGTTGGTATTGCATTAACGGGTGTTGAGGCAAGTGCAAATATTGTTAAAGCTTGCACTGAAGATAATACTCAAGCTTGTACTAAAGCTAAATATGTTGAAAGTGGCAAAGCTATTGGGGCAGTAGGCGGCGGAGTTCTGGGAGGGGCTGTCGCTACTTGGGCGACTTGCTCAATTGTATTTGGTTTACCATCAAGTGGTACAAGTTTTTTTTGGTGTGCAGTTGTAGCAGGAGGCAGTGGAGGTTATGTTGGTGGAAAATATGGTGGGGAGTTCGGTGGCTCTAAAGGGGAAGTTTTGTATGAAGCTAATGGTATAAAATAATGCATTTGATTGATCCATCTTTCATTCAAGTCGTTTCAGCATACTTTTTTTTCGGTGGTTGTATAGGTATTTTTATTTGGATTGGTCTGGTTATTTATTTAAAGGGTAAGTGGTTACCTTTACTCGAAGATATTCTTGATGATGGTGTTAGGTTTTATAGCCTTAACATCTTTTTATCCGCTAGCGGAGTTCTACAATACGCTACAGTTTTTATTTGGTCCTTTCATGCTAAGCGTTTCGGAATGTTTGAAAAAAGGCAGCGTGTACCTAAGCACATTAAAAAGTGGTTTGTTTTTACTTTTTTTTGGTTCATGTTTAGTGGAGCATTAATGGTAACATCTGCTTTCATGACTTAAGCGTGTGATAGGTATAAAAACTTGTAAGATAAATGGACTTCTTACATTTATAGAAATAAAGGTCGTATTTAAGAATTCAATTATGAATAAGTTTTTAGTTGGTGTCGATTTAGTTCATTCATTAATTTAGGTTTTTAATTTTTGCAAACATGGTGAAAAACTTTAATAGTTTTTTAATAGCTATTTTAAATGATGTTGTTCTGCCAAAGTGCATAGGTTGTGTACTTCGATGGTCTTCAATATAGGCGACTTCCTTGAATTCTTTATGTGGATTTAGCCCGTTAAAAGTATGCGCCTCTGCTGTTTAGTTATTTGACAAATTAATTATGGCTCTAGCTTGTAGCTAACCCACGAAAAGCTCAGTTTATCACCGTATGGAAGTCATTATGTTTATGTGCACTTAAAGTTGGGAGTTCAATTTGACCTATGAATCTCCAGAAGAACTAGAGTTTTTTGAAAAAGGCTTTGGGTATTCGGATGAATATGATCATGATGAAGGTTTATTTTCATTTGTCATGGCGTATGACAATGTTAGTAAATTGATATTTACTCATTCTCCATTTGGAAATAATTCAATTAGTGTTAAGTTATTTCAAAATGATGAGTTGGTTTTTCATGTTTATAAAGAAAATTTAAAAAGTGTTGAGTTTCAATCATGGGGAGGTGAGCAAGTCTTACGGATTTATCTTGATACCCCTACAGATTATAATGATTTTTTAATTTACTTTAATCCAAGGCCGAGGCTAAAGTATTGCGAACCAAATATGTGAATGCGCATATAACAAGCTTTCAAGTGGGCCACGTAACTGTTGACTCGTTTCGCTTCACATTTTAGCCAACTATTTCTCGCCTCTTAACGAGGTGTATATATTTAGGGAGGGGATTGAGAGAAGTTATGGATACTCTGGCAATAAAGAAAAATAGTGAAGATATCGTTTCAAATTTTGATGGGGAAATCTGTGATTGGCTTCCTGTCTATGAAATTACAGAAATGAGATCAGATAATGAGATAATAAGTAGATCTCTAATTATGAATGCAATGATCAATATTGCTTTCAATGCCCCGATTGTCCACATAAAAAACTATATTGATGATAACCAACTAACTGAACACTTGTCTGAAGTTGAGAAATATATACTCACTCAAACCCAAGAGACGATAAGTGAACAAGATAAAATCAATTTACATTGGTACCTTGAGTCACTTTGGGCTTTGATTTGGGTTATGAATAAATTCGATGATCTCGATTTTCCATATCCAATACCAGACAATATGATTAATTATTGCCCTAATCTCCAGCAAGGTGAAGGCCCAGAGAAATTCACAAAAAATATTACAATGCGCTCATTTGAAGAAATATATCGAATGAGAGATGTATATTATCGAGCCATGTGGAGTTGTAGACATTACCAGCTTAATGGCGAACCCCATGAAAACTTTAATATGAGCATAATCATGGAACGCCGTCGTGCGCTAACTTGGTGTCTTGACAAAACATCAGATTGGGATGATATTCCTCAAAATACATAGAAAAATATAACTACGCTATGTCTTGGAACTGCATTCCTTCGTTGCTATTTATGCACTTCGCTGCCGCTCCATTAACATAAATTACAATTACAGCCTGCTCTCTTGTGATAGCGACGTTATGTACTTGGAGTAAAACTTGGACGAAATCGTTATTTCACAGTTAGTTGAAAGTGATCGAAATGCTGTGTTTGACTTGCTTCAAAACGAACACGTTATGAGGTTTTTGGGACCTAGAAGACCTTTGACTGATTCGGAAACTGAGGCTTGGTTTGCTAAAGAGCAGCAGGCAGAAACTAGGTTCGCTTTCAGAGATGTTGAAACTAACGAAATTATTGGTTTCTGCGGAATTACACTACTTGATGGCGATCTAGATTTTGGGTATTTCATTCGTCAGAAGTTCTGGGGTCAAGGGTTGGCGCTTCTAATGTGCAAATTAGCAATCGCTAAACTTGCTCAATTCATTGATTTGACAAAAGTTAAAGTTTTCATCTCCTCAGATAATGTAGGTAGTCAAAAAGTGGCGCATAAACTTGGCTGGCAAATAATATGCGCAACTGACAACGGGTTTTAGTCAGGACACTTATATCAAATATGCACATAATAAATTACTTAACAGGGACACCTAACGCTTGGCGTCTTCTGTCGCAATTTCAGTTTCGTGTTTATGGCACAATAATTAAGGTTGGCGGCATAGCGTTATCGCATGTTAGTAAGGCGTTATGTTTCTAGACAAATATGCGTAAACTTTTAGTATATGCTTATATTTTAAAAAGTTGGAATGTTATGGCGTCTTATACCTTACATATTGAGCGTGAAAAGCAAATCTCTGAGGTTGAGTGGCTCGCAATTTGTGCAAACGATTCATCGTTAACGGTTCAGCATGTTGCTAAAATCAAGAATCCTCAGACGGGAGAAACTATTGAAATTCAAACTCCAAACAGTTGCGTCTGGACTAGCCCAATTTTAAGAAGAAAGTACAACTTCACATATGCTAATGGCAGTATTAGCTTCGGTAGCGATAAAGTTCAAATTAAAAAAGCTAAAAAAACTAGCTCAGTTACTTAGGGCAAAAGTCATTGGTGATGAAGGTGAAGAATATTAGAAACATACAAATTAATTAAACAATGGACGTAAATCAGCAGGCTTATGCTCACTCCTCACTTAGTTTAGCCTGCTATTTTTCAGCTTTTATTAAGGCGTTATGCGTAAAAGAGAACCATGGGCTACGTAGAAGCAAAAGGTGTAATTGTTAGCGTTTCTGAACAAGAAAACGTAACAAGAGTTGTGAACGAATTCGACAGGATGGGTATAGGGCCAGTGGCTCCAGCTGGTTTGTATATCGACCCAAAAACAGGAAACGAAAATTCCAATTGCATCGCGTAATCGCCAACGATGGTCTTGTGTACACATTCGAAACATTTAAGAGTACACATCTAAACTAAAGGTTGGGGATGTGTTCTCTTATAGAGGTTGGTGGCTACCAGAGGCTATGGAAGCAGCACTGGACCAAAAAGAAAAATGAATTAAGAAGAAATATCCAGACAATGGCAACCACGAGCATTGCTTGTTTACGTGGGACACAATCGTATCCTATGCCAAAAATAACGAAGGATATTTCTCAGAGAAATACGGATGGATAACGAATGAATCATTTGAAAAGTATATTCATGGTGATGTTTACCACATCAGACACAAAACTGTATAACAAGGTGCTCGTTCTGATGCACCTACGCCGCGTTTCGTTTGCACCGCATAGCTTGGTTGTTAGGTGTGTATAAATATGCAACCTAGATTAGAATTCAAGTTTTTGCAATCTGACCCTTCGAAAATATGGGTAAAAGCATGCAATGACGCTTTCGCAGGAGAAACAGAGCAATATATAAATGCTCAGTTATTGAAAGAATTTGCTAATAAATTATCAATGTTTCCTGAATCTAACTCAGATGAAGTAACCTTCAGGGTTGGCGACATTGACTCAAATTATGGGCATTGCGACCTTAAATTTCACTGCTTCGATTCCGCTGGTCATACCGCTGTATTAGTTTCAGTATCAAATGACAGTGGATGTGTTGCAAAGTTTACTGTTCAATTTGAAGCTTTAGCATTGGACAACTTTGTATCCTCAATCAAATTAGCTTTAAAGTCGGGTTCAGGTGTTTCAGATCTAATTGGCATCAATCCATATACACAAAACGTGTAGTTACACCTAATAAGTTAATTAAACAGTGGACGTAAACAGCAGGCTTGCGCTCATTCTTCGCTTAGTTTAGCCTGTTTTAAGAGGCGTTATATGGTAGTCGTAAACTGGAGAGATTATGATTTTAGGTGATATGGGTAGTTATATGTCAACAATTGATTACGTTTCTGAAGCCTATAAAAAAGACGCGCTTTATGCAAATTATGTTGAACGAAGCTTAGCATTCACGACTAACCAATTAAATCTTCTAAATAAAGAGCTTGAAGAAAAAGGCAGGTCAAGTTTTTGTGCAGAAATAAGAGTTAAGAACTCTGATGTTATAAACTCAGAAGTAAATGCATTTGCCTTTTATATTAACTCTGGTGTGTTTTCTACATGTTATAACATGGATCTTCGTAAATATAAAAATGCATTGCAAAGTGAGTATATAAAAGGCGTTCTGCATACTAATCCAATTGAACTTCCTTTCCAATTTATAGTTTTTCATGAGATAAACCATATAAGACGTGCTCATGCTGAAGTTGACAATAAGCTAGTCAGTAAAGATTTATATGTAAAATCTACAGAAATGGATGCTGATTTAATAGCCGTGGCAATGTTATATAGAGGCCTACAAAATTTATGCAGGGGTAAACACGTAGATGATGCGGAAGTTAGATGTTTAGCGATTATATCTGTTATCGAAGTTTTATGCTCAATGAAGCAATATTCAGGTGGAAAAACATATCAGACTGAAGGTGAAAGGTTATCGGATATAGTTTTAAAAATGTCTCATTTGAATGAGGACCCCACATTGGGTATGCCTGTTGATGTTAATTGTAGTAGTGGTACCACGAAGAAAAATTCCATTTATATTCGTGAGTTTATGTTACGTATAAAAAATTTATGGAGTCAGGAGCAACCAGCAGTTGAACTTATAAACGATTTATTTACGTATATATTAAGTGGTAAATACTCTGGTACTATTTCTGCTTGGAATGAAATTAAGCATGAAATAGGTGAGACTTCAAAAACTACTGTTTAAGTTGATTGTATAATCCATAAAACAAGCAACTTAAACGGAACAAAAATAGTTGCTTATGTTCCGCTTTGTTGCACACTATAACCAAAATTTTTGACCGTTTAAGCGGGACGTTATAAGTTTAGGAAGGTTCAGTGTCATTTTTAATTTTTTTACTTTCCAATGGTGTAGAAGAAAAATTGCACCTTACCTCGAAAATGTAAAAACAAGCAGAGATTAGTCGGGTATAAAGTAGTTCCGTTTATGAAGGGATACGGATTTACTTACAATAAAGAGTTTGTGGAAGCTACCAAACAGATTTACTTTGTGCTGCAAAAAGAAACAGATGATTTAACTGGTGCGATATCAGAGCTGTTTATTGCTAATAACATCAAAACTTGTAAAGGATTAACAATGGATAAGGTTCGGACAAAATATCTTATTGATAAATTAGTCAAGCCAAGTCTAGATAAATGAACTTACAACAAGGCATTTTTGATTAGATGTATAAAGTTTGGCCGACGGTCATTCTATGATAATTCTAGTCAAGCTTACTATGTCCCATATGGGGCGTTGTTGATTTCTAAGTAGTCGAACAGTTCAAAATGGTACATAGCTGTCTGTTAGATTAATGGTTAAAATTTCAGATAAAATACAAACCAATATCTAAATAGATAAAAGCCCAGCTGAACTGGGCTTTGATTAGTTAGCAAGTTAGTGTTTTTTAAGCTTACTCATTTCAGCGTGACAGCTTTGAATAGTTAGCAGTGTTTTTGATAACGCTGCTTCACAGTCGTGTGGCTGAGGCTTGTCGAGTGCGTGCTTAATTTCAGCAAGTGTTTTGTCTTCAACTTCTTCAAGCTCATCAACATAGGTTTTATCTTTATCAGCGCCAAGTTTAGTGATTAACGCGGTATAGGCTTTACGTGCTTCTACAGCAAATGCAGAGCCATTTTCGCGTTCACCGGTTTCATTGATGGCGTAAGGTTGTAAGCGCTCTATACTTACTTTACGAGCATCTATCATGCGTTGAAATAGTGCAATTATGGCTGGATCTTCAACCTTTTCCTGTGCTTTTTCATAAAAATCGATACCACTGTTCATAACTTGAATGATATCTGCAATATGATGAACGTCATGTCCTTGATGTGTTTGCATAATGACCTCTTTAAAATTTAAATTTAATAACTTAAAAACAATGCATATAAATTAGAGCAAGACACGTTCCATAGTCGTTAATTATTTATAAGCTTTTTATTTTCAAAGGCTTGAAAAATTATAAAGAGATAAGAAAGGGGCTGATGTGTCCTCGAGAGAGCAAACATCAGCAATAATTACAAATTAATAGGTAAAATGTTACTTAAGCTCATCTGCTACTTCAGCCACTTTTTGACGTAACCATATATGACTGGCATCACGGTGTAATAAAGGGCTCCAGATCATATCGAGCTCAAATGGAGGAATAGGGAAGGGTGGCTCAAGAATCGTTAAACCAGGGTCATCTAGGTATATATTGGCAGCTTTTGAAGGCAGAGTTGCAACCAGGTTTTGTTCTTTTGCTAAGTGAATGGCTACATGATAATTACGTGTGAAGGTTGCAATATTCCGGTGCTTACCAAAATGAGCAAGTGCTTCATCTACCCAGCCAAGCTTTTGTACATCTTTAGGATCCATACCCACGCCAACACCAAATCCTGTTTTACTTACCCAGATATGGCGGGCTTTTAAATAGCTATCAAGGCTAAAGTCTTCAATAATAGGATTATCGGCTTTTACTAAGCAACAAAAGCTATCTTTCCAAATCTGCTTATAATGAAATGATTGTGGTAAGTTTTCAAAGCGATTTATAGCCATATCAACTTTACCGTTTTCAACATCATGAAAGGTCACATCGCTTGGTGTTAAGATATCTAATGTTGTATCCGGTGCTTCTTCGTGTAATTTACTCAGTAAGCGTGGTGCGAGGGTGCTTGCAGCGTAGTCACTGGCCATGATACGAAAGACTCGCTTACTTTGCGATGCTTCAAATTCGCGGTTAGGGGCAAGCGTTTCTTCTAACGTCATTAAAATGCCGCGGATCACAGGTTGCAGTTCTTTAGCACGTTCAGTTGGAACCATACCTTCACTGGTGCGAACTAAGATAGGATCGTTAAATAAATTGCGAAGACGCTTGAGGCCGTTACTCATTGCTGGCTGAGTTATACTCAGCTGGTTGGCTGCTTTTGTTACATTACACTCCCTAAGCAGCGTATCGAGGTAAACAAGTAAGTTTAAATCTATTTTACTTATATTCATTGCATGTCCTTAGTGTTTACCAATAATGGATAAACCGTTGTCCGGCAGGGTACGGGTAAATATGACTCACCTTGCCTTGTTTTATATTCTTTTGCGCTTGTTGCCAAAACTCTGGGTCTTCAAGCTCTGGATGAGTACTCAGCAAGTATTGCTTATATACAGGGTTTGCCGTGACAAAGGTGCATAATTGTTCAGGGAAAACATCTTGTGGCGCAACTGAGTAGCTTTGCTCATTTGTTAGATAATCATCATATGATTTTGCTTTTGGCAATGCTCTAAAGTTCATATCAGTTAAATACTGAACTTCATCGTAATCGTAAAAAATAACGCGATTGTGTTTACTCACCCCAAAGTTTTTTAAGAGCATGTCACCTGGAAAAATGTTGACGGCAATCATTTCTTTAAGAGCTTGGCCGTACTCTTCAATGGCTTCAAACGCTTGTTGCTCAGTGGCATTCTCAAGGTACATATTAAGGGGGGTCATTCGCCTTTCAATATATAAATGTTTAATAATCAGCCACTCGCCCTCAATAATCATCGAAGAGCCAATTGTTTTATGTAACTCTTCAAGTAATTTACTATCAAAGCGAGCAAGAGGAAATACGACGTTCGAATACTCTATTGTATCTGCCATTCGACCAACGCGGTCATGGCTTTTAACGAGTTGGTAGCGTTTCAATACGGTATCACGGCCAAACGGTTTGCTTTCGCCAAAGGTGTCTTTAATCACTTTGAATACGTAACCAAACGAGGGAAGAGTGAATACCATCATCACCATCCCCGGTGTACCTGGGGCTATAATGAGGTTGTCTTTAGAATGGTTTAAGTGACTTAAAAATTCACGATAGAATTCTGTCTTGCCTTGTTTGTGAAAGCCAATAGCATTGTATAGCTCCGCTAAGGTCTTATTTGGCATAAGTTGGTTTAGAAAGCGAACGAGTGCCGATGGCGCATGGGTTTCAACCATGAAATAAGCACGTGCGAAGCCAAAAATAACTCGCATTTGTGATGACTTGGTCAGTAGCGCATCCAGATACAGGCCTTTGTCTTCATGGTGTAAAACGGCAATAATGAAAGGCTGCACACCACTTTGTGACACCACACGACCAACAATGTAGGCAGCTTTATTACGGTAAAAAGGTGCTTGCAGGATATCAAAACGCATTTGCCACGCTTGATGATGTGTATCGGGTGCTTGTTTATAAAAGGCCTTTACCAGTAGGCGGATGTCGCGTTCTAAATCCACGAATGGCGCCTTAAAATCAAATTGGGTGATGATTTTGCGAATAGTCGGTCTTAAGCCATCAACAACAGGAAAATAGCTTCTATATTCAGCCTCAACAGGAAGCGCAGGTGCATCAGCGAGTGTTGCTTCGACGAAAATAAAATTATTGTTAAAATAGCGACGATGAAATAGTCGACAAAAAACGGAGTTATAAAATGTTTCGGCAAGTTCTGCTTGTGGGTGGAAACTTAAAAAATGTTGATAGATTTGCTTGGTTTCTAACCAGCATGTTTGATCAAGCTCGATGATTTGCTGCTCGTTTAACGATTTTAGTTTTGTAATTGTTTCGTTTACCCGATCATCGTAATGGCTGATCCTGAGTTTGCTAATTTCATTAATCTTTTGCCAATTTTGCTGAGCAAAGGCATAGGGGGCTTTAGCTGTTATTGCTTGAAAAAGTTTATAGTGATTGCGAAAGCCAGATAAAATTAGCTCTGCAATATGTTGTGGTTGCATATAAACCCCTTCTTAAAAACTCAATACACTTATATTAGAGCTTTAACTCTAGCGTGTTAAGAATATGTTATTTAATCATGAAACCCAATAGTTAAACATAACTAATTATATCGCTTTAACTTTTTTTCTAATCCAGCGAGTTTTTTAGTTAACACGTCAACATCTTGTTTGTATTGCTTATTAATTGATTTTAGCTGTTGCTTGATGTCTTTTTCGATTCGCTTTTTGTCTTGATCAGATAATATTCTGTTAAGGCGTTGCTCTTGCTGAAATTGGGCGCGATCACGCTCACGGTCTAAAATGGCAAGCTTGTGTTTATTACTGCGTATTTCAGCCTCAAGGTTACGAACAATTTGCTGGCGCTCTAATTCGTTTAACTGCTTAACAAAGTCTTTCGGTGCTTCAATATTAGGGTCAGTTACATTGATGGTGTGTTTAGTTGCGCGGCTACCGCAAGGTTGTTGGCTAAAAATAGTGCCTTTATCTGTCGTACACTTATAGTATTGAGCTGCAAACTGTTTTGTAGGGTAGATAAAAAACAGAAAACTAAATAAAAAAAGGATTACGGCTTTCATGACATCCATGTCCTCTAAATTAATAGTGTTGAGTAACTATAATTAAGCCGTCATTTTTAGCATATTAAGGGGTAAAGCGTTTTAGTTTTTTTATGCTCTGTACTAAAAATGGAATGTCGAGTCCTTGCTCAATAGCAAAACCCTGTGCGGCCGATATATTTTTAAAGTTGCCATCTGAATCTATTAGTGTGATCCGATCCTTTTTAAATGCAATAAAGACATTTTGAGAATAGTTTACACCTGTGTCGTCATGGCGTTTATACAAATTACTACCCAGCATTGTTTGTTTAGCTAAGCTTTGGCAGCCAAGATATTGCCCAATGCTTGTTGCGATAATATCACTTGGCTGAATAAGTCCGTCAGTTTGGACAACTTTTTTATCTGAGCTATAAAGTCTTGAGGTTGTTACTATACCGTTGTTTTGCTGTGCTAGGCTAAATGCAAAAATGGTGGTTGCATCTTCACGAACGTTGGTTGTGTTCGACGCATTAATAAGTCTAACGGCGGCATCTGACTGAGTAATATTCACATAATCGAATTGATTAAAGCCTTCTACATGCAATGAACGTTTTTCATTAACCCATAGCGGCAATTGCTGATTAGTAATAATAGGGGCTTTATAAAAAGCAGGTAAGCCGTATAACAAACTAAATAGTGTGTCTTCTGTTTCAATAGGTTGAAGAAATAAGTCCGTTTTGCGTAAAGTCGGCTCACCGGCTACAAACTGCTCTAATGCTTGATTATCTGAAAAGACTAAAATATCTACTTTAGCGGCAGTCTCTACACTACATTGTTCAATAGGCGAAGGTGGTAAATAGCCGACGTTATGAGGGTCGAGCCTTACATCGTGCGCTTCTTTATAGCTTTCTATATCGAGTAAGTCGTTTTTAGCTAATAAGCTTTTGGCTGTTGTTGGGTATGACAGCGGGAGTACATTATCTTGTTTGGTAATATCAAACTTTAAGTTAGCATCAGCCCAGATATGAATACTATGGCTGAGTGCAAAACACACTAAAATAGTGCTAGTTGCATAACGTGCGAATTTGTATTGCTTTAAACGGGCAAGGTGATGCCAAGTATAATTACTCACAAGTAACTGAAACGCGAGAATAAGCAGCACAATACCGCCTGCAAGTAAGGTTGTAAGTGCAGGAGAGCTGGTTAAACGATGCCATAACAATGAGACAATTTCAGGTAATGCAGACGAGTTTAAGTGATACCCTAAATTAAAATAGACATAGGCATCAAGCGTTAAAAGTGATGCCCCAACGGTGGCTATTAGAGCGGCCATACCGCGTATGTGTCGCGGGTATGGAAAGACTAAACTTAATGGAAATATCGTTAAAACAAAGGCAATAAAAGTAATAAAGCTTGTATGACTTAACCAGGTTACCAACATATACACAACCCCCATAAAGGTGGTCGGTGCGCTGTCTGCAAATAAATAACTCAGACTAATAAATAACACTAAGCCGATATTTGCGAAGGTAAACCAGTGCCCCCAGCTTAAAAGCTGACTTACTTTTGATGAGAATTGACTTTGTTGCGATAAATTCATAAATATTATTTAACCGACTGTGCTAATGCTTTTGCAAAGTTGTCGGCAACAGCTTGTCTTTTCTCTGACGGGACATGCTCTTTTAAAATATGCGTGATAGAATTTCCTAAACACATAAGACTTAAATCAACAGGCGCTTTATGCTCTGTCAGTACATCAATCAGCTGATCTACGATTTGTTCTACTTGGTCATTGGAATATTTTGATATGATAGGCATCAGTTGGTTCGATAAAAAGAGTTATATTCCCGTATTTTAACACCAGAGGCGTGAAAAACAAAGATGACAATAGATGTTAAAAAATTAGTCGTTCATTATGTAGACAAAAAGGACGACGATACAGAAATTCATTTACGCAATGATGAGATGGTTGTTAACGACAAAGTTGCTGTATTTATTGAACAGTTACACCATGCATACAATGGAAAACCGGGGAAAGGTTATTGCGCGTTTAGCGGCGATAAAAACAGTGTGGTTGCATCAGCGATGCAAAGCTACCGCAATGATGAGCTCGGCTTTTGGCATATGACCGAGCAAGCAACTAACGTATTAAAAGAAGAGCTCAATAAGTATGCCTTTAATGAAACAGGTTATTTAGTTTTTTGTCATTATCAGTATGTGGCAAGTGACTTTCTGTTGATTGCTATGATCAACATCAAAGAGCATTACTCAATTACGTCTGAGCTTGATTTAGCATCGTCGCGTCACTTAGATATTTCTCGTATGCAATTGGCTGCACGTGTTGACTTAACCGCATGGGATACGCAACCAGAGGATAATCGTTACATTTCTTTCATTAAAGGTCGTGCGGGTCGCAAAGTCGCAGATTTCTTTTTAGACTTTTTAGGCTGTGAAGAGGGAATTGATCCTAAGCAACAAAGTCAAGTGATGCTAAATGCCGTAGAAGATTATTTATCAGAACAGCAATACGATAAGTCAGAAAAAGACGAGCTACGCAAACAAGTTTTTGATTATTGTAATGACTGCGTAACGACAGGGGAAGATGCCAATGTTAAAGAGCTGTCGGCTACATTATCAAAAAGTGACGATAGTCCATTTGAGAGCTTTTGCCAGGAGCAGAGCTACGACTTAGAAGAGTCGTTCCCTGTAGATAAAAAGACCGTGACCAGCATGGTGAAATTTTCAGGTATGGGTGGTGGCGTCAGTGTCAGCTTTGAGCGTAAACATTTAGGTGAACGTGTAACGTACAACGAAGCAACTGATACGCTAGTGATAAAAGGCATTCCGCCTAATCTGAAAGACCAGTTGCAGCGCTTTATGGAGCAAGAAAAGGGATGAGCGAGCTTTAAGCTATTAGCTTAAAAGCGAGCTAAGAATGGCGGGTTTGAGTGCTTTATCGATCTTGCACATTTAATTTATTTAGTGCACTAGCACAGCAATTCAGTGGTCTGAGCTTATGGTTGGCGTGGACGAATTTACTACCATGCCAACGAACCGTTTGAATAATTATTAAAGGGATACTATGACTTATAAGGCAATAAATTTTAAAGATAAATTTTCTAAATTTAGTGATCATTGGTCGCCACGTGTCATAGCTGAAATGAACGACTATCAGTTTAAACTCGCTAAAGTTGAAGGAGAGTTTGTTTGGCATGATCACCCTGATACTGACGAAGTATTTATTGTCATTGAAGGTGAGTTAGACATTGAGTTCAGAGATGGTGCGGTAAGCCTAACATCGGGAGAACTGTTTGTCATTCCAAAGGGTGTTGAGCATAAACCTAGAGCTATAAGGGAATGCAAAATAATGCTTGTTGAGCCGAAAGGCGTTGTAAATACCGGTGATACAGGTGGTGAACTAACGGCTGTTAATGATATTTGGGTGTAGTTAACAAACTTGTTGATGTCAGATTCAAATGAGCAATAATTGGACCTCCCGATAGGTAGTATTGTATTTGATTATTAGACATTTTTTATTTACATACTTTATCAAAAACAGTCACTATGGATACTAAACTACAAGGAGCTAACATCACATTACGTTAGCATGAAGTAAGTACCGTGGCGATACTAACTCATTTTATTAAGAGAACCAGCTAATGGTAGTAACAGCATTTTTAGTTAACTCGTTTACTGCACAGGAGAGCGGTGGGAATCCTGCTGGTGTTGTTCTAAATGCCGATGCGCTTTCTGATAATAAGAAATTAGCAATAGCTCAGGAAATCGGCTTTTCAGAAACGGCGTTTGTTTCACGCGATCCTGAAGCTGATTTTGCGGTATCATTTTTTACCACCACTACTGAAGTCGATTTTTGTGGTCATGCAACACTCGCTGTGTTTTCAACTTTGTTTCGACATGGCCTTGTTAAAGCAGGCAGCTATACACAGAGAACCAAAGCAGGTTTACTTGGCGTTAGCATTGATGAAAGTGGCCTAGTTACCATGGAGCAAGCCTTACCGCAGTTTTTAGGCACGTTCAGATACGATGAAATAGCAAAACTAATCGGGCTTGATGTGAGTGTATTATCATCAACCAAGATGCCTATTGAGGTTATATCAACAGGCCTGGCAGATATAATTGTGCCTGTACCTTATGGAACACTCGATAAGATAAGTTGCGATGATTCTTTAATTGCTGATTTTAGTAAAATACATAATGTGGTAGGCATTCACGCCTTTGAGCTTGAAAACACGCAAAGCACTATAACCGCAAGTTGCCGCAATTTTGCGCCTTTATTTGGTATTTCGGAGGAATCCGCAACAGGTAGTGCGAGTGGGGCGCTTGCCTGTTATTTAACAAAGCATGTTTTTAGAAATTCGAATAATCACTTTGTATTTGAGCAAGGGCGAGCAATGGGCTGCTCTTCATTAATTACTGCGTCAGTTGAATCTAATAATAGGCAAATTAAGAAGGTTATTGTCGGTGGTACAGCTAATGAAATAGGCACAAGGCGTATATCTGTGAGCTAATTCTTTCACAAGGCCTTCAATTTAACACAGTATTTGTATTGCCTTTGTGTTTCTTCGTTAATTTACTATTGCTCTGTGGTCAGCGTTATCAACTAACTTAGTTTTTAAATCCTATCTTAAAAGACCATTGTAACTTTTCCCAACATACAGTAGGTTTATGTACCTTATTTAGGTTTTGTGTGTGTTCGACTCTAGGGTTAACTTTACAACTAAAGGTGAAAACAATGATAAAAGTAAGTGTTATGTATCCTAATAGTGACAAGGCATTCTTTGACATAAATTATTATGTAAATACTCATTTTCCACTCGTCTCAGGATTATTGGGGGATGCGCTGATTGGAGTCAGTGTTGATTCTGGTTTATCGGGCGGGACTATTAATGAAAAACCTGCCTTTATCGCGATTGGACATTTGATGTTTGATTCTTTAAAAGCATTTGAGGATTCGTTTAGCCCTCATGCAGAGGAGATCCTTGCAGATTTACCGAATTTTACAAACGTACAACCACAAGTTCAGATCAATAAGGTTGAAATTTAAGTTAGACCGTTACTACGCTTATTAAGTGCGTTGATATTTATGTAACTCAGTAAAAATAAAAAAGCCGCGTTATGTTGATAACGCGGCTTCATTTGTTTGCTGAGCTTAATTAGTCTACTAGCATTGTTTTCGCCATTTCAGCACTCGCTTTTCCTGCAGGCTTGATTGAACCAGCACGCAGGCCGCTGTCTGGAATAGTAACACGTTTATCATGTGCCATTGCCGCTGGAGTAGGCTCTGGCTCACTATCTGCAACTGGTGCAGGTTTAGCCATTACAGCGCTTGCTGAACCTTTCACTAAAATTGTTTTCTCATTTTTAGCAGGCTGTTCAGCTTGTGCTGACTCTCCAGTTTTTACTGGTTCTTCAGCTTTCACTGGTTCTTCAGCTTGTACTGGCTCTTCAGCTTGTACTGGTTCTTCAGCTTGTACTGGTTCTGCAGCTTGAACTGGTTCTTCAGCTTGTACTGGTTCTTCAGCTTGTACTGGCTCTTCAGCTTGTACTGGCTCTTCAGCTTGTACTGGCTCTTCAGCTTTTACTGGTTCTTCAGTTTTCACTGGCTCTTCAGCTTGTACTGGCTCTTCAGCTTTTACTGGTTCTTCAGTTTTCACTGGTTCTTCAGTTTTCACTGGTTCTTCAGCTTTTACTGGTTCTTCAGCTTTCACTGGTTCTTCAGTTTTAACTGGCTTTTCAGCTTTCACTGGCTCTTCAGCTTTCACTGGCTCTTCAGCTTTTACTGGTTCTTCAGTTTGAGCTTGCTTTGCCTTTAGTTCAGCTTCGTATTCAGCAGCAGCTTGATCTGCAACTGGGATGAATGCTGGTGCATCAGTTTTCTCATCACTCGATTTTTCATCGTGCTCTGGGCGACGACGACGTTGACCAGCGGCACGAAGGTGACGCGGCGAACGACGAGAGCGAGTACGTGGTTGGGCTTGCTCTTCTTCAGTTGATGTTTCAATCACTGATTCAGCTTGCTCAGCTTGTTTAGGCTCAGTGTCAGCTTTTACAGGTTCTGTAGGTGCTTGCTTTTCAGCAACAGGTTGTTCTGCCTGTTCAGTCTCAACAGCTACAGCTTCTTTTACAGGCTTAGCTGGTTTCTCAGCTTTAGCTGCTTGCTCAACTGTTTCAGTCGTAGTGTGTACTGTATTTGCTTCATCTGCGCTTTCGTCTGTTACGCGAACTTTTTTGCGTAAGTTACGACGTTGACGACGAACCTTAGGCTTTGTCTCTTTTGGTTGCTCAGATTGCTTTTCTTGTGCAGTGTCTTTTGTCGTTTGTTCAACATCATCATTACGTTTTTCATTACGTTTTCTGTTGTTAGAATTACGACGACGCTTGTTGCGATTCTCGTTTCCTTCTTTTTGCTCAGGCTTATTCGAAGTGTTTGTGCTTTCTTCTTTAGCTTGCGCATCATCAGGACGTTTATTACGAGAATTGCGACGACGTTGATTGTTACTACGACGACGGTTGTCGTTGTTGCGACGATTATTGCTACGTCTTTGCGCTGCTTTTTTCTCTTCTTGCTCTTTTTCTGCTTCATCTTCGGCATTGCTGAATAACGACTTGAAGAACTTACCAATCGCAGCAAATAAACCACCTTCAGGTTTCTTAACTACAGGAGCCGGTTGCTCAGCTTTTGGTGCCGCTTGAGGAGCTGGTGTTGTAGGCATAACCACACCTTTCAACACAGGCTCTTCACGAACAGGTGCAGAAGGTGACTTAGCCATCTCGAATGATTCTGGTTCAGGCGCAACGACTTGTTCGTAGCTTACGGTTTCAATCGTTTCATCTTTACGTAAGCGAACCACTTCATAATGAGGTGTTTCTAAATGCTGATTTGGAATAATTACGACATCAACATTATGGCGCTTTTCAATACGGTGAACGCTACGGCGCTTTTCATTTAACAAATAAGCGGCAACAGCAACAGGTACTTGCGCATTCACTTGCGATGTGTTGTCTTTAATCGCTTCTTCTTCAAGTAAACGAAGAATTGAAAGGGCAATAGACTCATTTGAGCGAATAGTACCTTGGCCGCTACAACGAGGACAAGGACCTTGGCTTGCTTCACCTAATGATGGACGTAAGCGTTGACGTGACATTTCAAGTAGACCAAAGCGAGAGATCTTACCAATTTGTACGCGAGCACGGTCTGGACGCGCCGCATCTTTTAAACGGTTTTCAACTTCACGTTGGTGACGAGGTGGAGTCATATCGATGAAATCAATAACAATAAGACCACCTAAATCACGTAAACGTAATTGACGGGCAATCTCGTCAGCCGCTTCTAAGTTTGTATTAAGCGCAGTTTCTTCGATATCGCCGCCTTTTGTGGCTTTTGATGAGTTGATATCGATAGATGTTAATGCTTCTGTTGGGTCAATAACAATTGAGCCACCTGACGGTAAGCGAACTTCGCGTTGGAAGGCTGATTCAATTTGGCTTTCGATTTGGTAATGCGTGAATAAAGGCACATCACCTTGATACAGTTTCACACGGCTCATGAAGTCAGGGCGGAAGCGTTCAATGTGCGCTTTTGCTTCTTCAAATACGCGTGCTTTATCAATTAAAATCTCACCAATATCACGACGTAGATAGTCACGAATAGCGCGGAAAATAACGTTGCTTTCTTGGTGAATTAAAAATGGAGCAGGGCCGCTATCGGCAGCTTGCTGAATTGCTTCCCAATGAACTAACAGTGCTTTTAAATCGTACTCAAGTTCTTCAAATGATTTACCAACACCGGCTGTACGAACAATTAAGCCCATGCCTTTCGGTAATTCTAAACGGCTTAGTGCTTCTTTTAATTCAGTACGCTCGTCACCCTCGATACGGCGTGAAATACCACCAGCACGCGGGTTGTTTGGCATCAGTACCAAGTAGCTACCAGCAACGCTGATAAAGGTTGTTAACGCAGCACCTTTTTGGCCACGTTCTTCTTTATCAACTTGGACGATAACTTCCTGACCTTCTTTAATTACGTCACGAATATTCGGACGACCTTGGAAAGTATAACCTTGCGGGAAGTAAGTACGTGCGATCTCTTTTAATGGTAGAAAACCATGTCTTTCAGCGCCATAATCAACGAAGGCTGCTTCAAGAGATGGTTCGATACGGGTGATTTTACCCTTGTAAATGTTGGCTTTTTTTTGTTCGTGACCTGGGCTTTCGATATCTAAATCATATAGGCGCTGGCCATCAACCAGTGCAACACGCATTTCTTCTTGCTGCGTCGCATTGATTAGCATACGTTTCATATTGTTACTCTACTAATTCTGTCGCTGACATGACGATTTATCTCGTCTGTTCAGTAGCTTTTGACGGTTATTTTTGTGCAATCTCACGACTGGTTAAGGTCAAAAACCTTTATTGTATGCATACATTGAGCGTGTCTATGGTGTGGCTGACAATAACATGCTGTCACGTTATTAAATTCTTTTCGGTGCCAAAACTGCCGTTCTTATCTACGGCTCTTTATTACGAGTTCTGTCCAGAAGTCGACCATGTTCAAATTGTAATTCAATGTCTTGCTACAACTGTAAATTCTGAACGACGTTTTTACGTCGTCACTATCAGACAATTTATCTGTTCAATTGCTTTTTTAATCATTAATCAACATTCGTGCTCAAATTATGCAGGCAATATATTACGCGCATCGCCGATAATTGAACGCTCGTGTTGGCTGGGTGGTTATAAAAGCTTTGGAAAACTTAGCGCGGATCTGTATGATCGGCAACCCAGAATATGCATCACGAATGTATTAATGTGATAAAAAGCACCGTTGTTAATTGCAAACTTACGTTGCGTTAGTGATTATCCCACTATTACAACCGCGTTAGCAACTAAATTATTTACTTAAATCAGTGATTAGGCAATGTCAGAAAAAACCGGCTTACAAGTATCATTCGTTACCATCAGTGAAGACCATTTGGGTCAACGCATTGATAACTTTCTTATAACTCACCTAAAAGGTGTGCCTAAAAGTGCAGTGTATAAAATTCTTCGTAAAGGCGAAGTGCGAGTAAATAAAAAACGTATAAAACCAGTTTATAAGTTACAACTTAATGATGTTGTCAGAATCCCGCCAATTAAAGTGGCTGAAAAAGAAGAATTTGTACCTAAAAAGCTCGACAAAGTTAAACAGCTTGAAGACGCTATTTTATTTGAAGATAAGTATTTGATGGTGATTAATAAGCCTTCAGGTATGGCCGTGCATGGCGGTAGTGGCCTAAGTTATGGCTTAATTGAGGCACTGCGTGTACTTCGCCCTGAAGAGCGTAGCTTAGAACTTGTTCATCGCTTGGACCGTGACACTTCAGGCTGTTTGTTGATTTCTAAAAGGCGTTCAGTGTTGACTGATTTACACAGGCAGCTACGTGAAAAAACCATGGAAAAGAACTATTGGGCATTAGTGGATGGTCAGTGGGATGCAAAAACCAAAAATGTCACCGAGGGTCTTCGTAAAAACACGTTGAAGTCTGGTGAGCGCGTTGTGCGTGTTGATAACACGGAAGGTAAACCATCGCATACTCGTTTTCGTGTGCTTGAGCGTTACGCAGAGTGTTCATTAGTGCAAGCGTCTCCAGTTACGGGTCGTACTCACCAAATTCGTGTGCATACACAATGTAAGGGGCATCCTATTGCCTGTGATGATAAATACGGTGTCGCAGAGTTTGATCAATACGTGAATAAGCTGACTGGTTTAAATCGTTTGTTTTTACATGCCCATGATTTAAGCTTTATGCATCCTAAAAACGAAACAACCATGCATGTTGAAGCGCCATTAGACAAAGCGTTAAGTAACTGTATTAAAAAACTACGTGCTGATAATGAACAAATTTAAGCTGGTTATTTTTGATTGGGATGGCACAGTAATGGACTCTGTGCCGAAAATTGTTACGTGTTTGCAAAATACTGCCAAACAGTTGGGTATCGATATACCAACAGAGCAGCAAGCAAAAGATGTGATTGGCTTATCGCTAGTCAAAGCGACTGAAGCACTTTTCCCTGCCCATTTACACTTAAATGATGAACTAGTCGCAGGCTATAAAGCGCAGTACCGTGAGCTAGATGTCACACCTACACCGTTATTCGCTGATGTAGAAACGGTATTAAATCAGCTAAGCGACGCAGGTATGCAATTGGCAGTGGCTACCGGTAAAGGGCGTGAAGGTATCGATAGGTTACTTAAAGAATCAGGACTTGGTAAGTACTTTGTTAATATAAAGTGCTCTGATGATGCTAAGTCGAAGCCATCACCAGATATGCTTGAGCAAATTTTACGCGAGCAAGACATAGCTAAGCACGACGCTGTGATGATTGGTGACAGTCAATTGGATATGGCAATGGCTAATGCTGCGGGTATTGCCTGTATTGGTGTCAGTTTCGGTGCACATAGTAAGGCGCAGTTAGAGCAACATACGCCGTTATGTGTTGTTGATTCATACCAACAATTGCTACACGTTTTAACTACGCCTCCTGAAGCATCAGCACATCAACATCAAATTCAGCCAGTAGTTTAGTTAGAGTGATCAGTGGCAGACCTATCAGTGTATTTGGGTCATCGCCACTGAGCTTTTCAAATAAGCAAATACCTAACCCTTCGCTTTTAAAGCTGCCTGCGCAGTTATAAGGCTGCTCAGCATCGCAATAAGCATTTATTTGCGCAAGTGTCAGTGTTTTGAATGTCACCTCAAAAGGCACCACAGTGGTAATCGCTTTATTGCTTTTGATATCAAAAACACTCAAACCCGTTAAGAATGTCACCGTATGACCACTGAATGAGGATAACTGTGCAACTGCATTGTCTTTAGTGTGGGGCTTTCCTAAAATCGCATTGTCAAATACTGCAACCTGATCAGAGCCTATTACTAAACCTTCATCAAAATGCTGTGTTGCTACACGGGCTTTTTGTTCGCTTAAACGCTTTACCAGTTGCTCAGGTGTTTCACCCGCGATAGGGGATTCATCAATTTCTGGAGAGAAACTTTGAAAAGGTAAGTTGAACTTAGTTAATAATTGCTGTCTAAATGGTGAGCTTGACGCTAATATAAGTGTTGGTTTCATAAAAAATTCTGGATGAAAATTGTATTTTGCCAAGGATAAGTCACAATGAACCCGAAAACAAAGCGGAAGATCGTTAAAAACCGACTAAAAATGGTTTTTTACTTTGACTAACTTACTAACTATCTATATGATGCAGCCCCTATGCAAAAGGTGAAAATTCCCATCACTCTTCATCCCAGCAAAGCAGCACAACATCGTTTATCTTATGACGGTATTGTTCCGCTTGAAAAACTTTCTCGTTTAGAGCAAGTTGTGCAGGAAGAAGCAGGTGAAATAGCGGTAAAGATTCATTGCAAAATTGATGATCAAGGTTTAGTAGTGATAAGTGGTAATTTATCAGTACACGTAACCGTAACTTGTCAACGATGCAATGGTGATTTAGGGTTGGATTTGGATCAAGACTTTGTGTATTCGCCAGTCGGTTTGGATGCAGAGTCAGATCATCTTCCTGCAGGTTACGATGAAGTAGAACTGGACGAAAACGGTGAAATTAACGTGTTTGAGTTAATCGAAGACGAATTGATTTTAGCTATTCCAATAGTGCCTACACACAACGAAGCCTCGTGCAGTTATTCATCAGAGCCTTCAAGCTTTGGTAAATTAGCAGCAGAAGATGACAAACCAAATCCATTTGATATTTTGAAACAACTTAAGAAAGATTCTTAGGAGAAGACTAATGGCTGTACAAAAAAGCAAAAAGTCTCGTGCAAGACGCGGCATGCGCCGTTCACACGATGCGATCAATGGTCCAACTTTAACTGTAGATCAAGTTTCTGGTGAGACTCATCGTCGTCACCACGTAACTGCTGACGGTTACTACAAAGGCGTTAAAGTAATTTCTAACTAAGAGATTGCTATATGCTGACCAATCTAACCATAGCGTTAGATATGATGGGGGGCGATTATGGCCCCCGTTCATCTATCCCCGCTGCCGTCAACGCGGTAAATGCTAATACCAACTTAAGACTCATCTTATGTGGTAATCAGCAAGTTATTCTAAAAGAACTCGAAGCACTCGATTCGTTATCTCATCCTCGTTTAATTATTCGCCATTGTAGCGAAGTTGTCACAAATGCGTGTGAGCCTGCTTCAGCGGTTCGTTCTAAAAAAGATTCATCAATGCGAGTTGCCCTCGATTTAGTTAAATCGGGTGAAGCGCAGGCCTGTGTAAGCTCCGGTAATACGGGCGCGTTGTTTTTTATGGCGCATTATGTATTGAAAATGCTACCAGGCGTAAAGCGTCCTGCCCTTATTTCTGCTGTTCCAACTGAACGGAAAACACCTGTTTACTTACTTGATTTAGGGGCGAATGTGCATTGCGATGCGCAAACGCTTTATCAATTTGGCATTATGGGTTCTGTGGTAGCAGGGCAAGCTCTTGGTTGCGAAAACCCAAGAGTCAGTTTATTGAATATTGGCTCTGAAGACATCAAAGGGCATGAAGGAATAAAACAAGCTGCACAGTTAATGCAGCAGTGTAAATATCTCAACTATACAGGGTATAGTGAAGGCAGTGATATTTTCAGTGGCAAAGCCGATGTAATTGTGTGCGAAGGATTTGTAGGTAATGTGGCACTTAAAACCTGTGAAGGTATTGCCAAGCTTATTATGCATAAACTCACCAAAGCCTTACACAAGCATTTCTTATACAAAAGTTTGGCTTTTTTACTGCGTCCAGTAATAAAAAAGCTCTACAAACGGGTGAACCCCGACCAGTATAACGGCGCAAGTCTGGTAGGATTGCGCGGTATTGTTGTTAAAAGCCATGGTAATGCCTCTGCGAAGGCGTTTCATGCTGCTATTGATGAAGCCGCGCGGGAAGTCGAACGCCAACTCCCTGAAAAAATCGCTGCGATTTTTGAGCAAACACATCCAACAACAAAGTAGTGCAGCATAGTTAAAACTTGTTATGCTGCCTGCTAGAGAATATTTTTTTGTTTAATTATAAGAGCTAAGTATGGCACATAAAATTGCACTCGTATTCCCAGGTCAAGGCTCACAAACTGTGGGTATGTTATCTGAACTATTAGCTGATTCACAAATTGCTAAAGCAACATTTGCTGAAGCATCTGAGGCTCTTGGCTATGATCTCGCTGCGCTTGTACTAAATGGTCCAGAAGAAGAATTAAATCAAACCCATCGTACACAACCGGCACTTTTAACTGCCAGTGTTGCTATTTACCGTCAATGGTTAGATGCAAACCCTGATGCTGAGGTTGTTATGGCTGGTCACAGCTTAGGCGAGTATTCAGCGCTAGTGTGTGCTGGCGTCGTAAGCTTAAGCGAAGCCGTTAAACTCGTTGAAAATCGTGGTTTATACATGCAAGAAGCAGTACCTGCGGGTGTTGGTTCTATGGCTGCAATCATCGGTTTAGGTGATGATGAAATTAAAGCAGCGTGTGAAGCATCAGCCAATGGTGAAGTTGTTTCACCAGTCAACTACAACTCACCCGGTCAGGTTGTTATTGCAGGTCATAAAGCCGCGGTTGAACGTGCATCAGAAGCATGTAAAGAAGCAGGTGCTAAACGCGCTTTACCACTGGCAGTAAGCGTGCCTTCTCACTGTGAACTAATGAAACCAGCCGCTGAAAAATTAGCTGCTGATTTAGCTGCTTTAACATTTAATACACCTAAGTGTGATGTAATCAACAACGTTGATGTGAAAGCAGAGCAGTCAAGTGAAGCAATTAAAGATGCATTAGTACGTCAACTTTACAGCCCAGTACGCTGGACTGAGACAGTACAAGCATTGGTTGCACAAGGTATTACACAAAGTTATGAGTTTGGCCCAGGTAAAGTATTAACGGGCCTTGCGAAACGAATTGATAAAGCAATGGTATGCGCTGCGGTTAATACGCAGGCTACGATTGATGAAGCGAAATAAGTAGGAATAGAATGACAAATTTATTTTCTCTTGAGGGCAAAGTTGTCCTAATCACTGGTGCAAGCCGTGGTATTGGTAAAGCGATTGCAGAGACGTTAGTTGCACAAGGTGCAAAAGTAGCGGGTACTGCAACAAGCGAATCAGGTGCTGCTAAAATCAGCGAATACCTAGGCGACAATGGTAAAGGTTATGCACTTAACGTAACAGATCCTGAGTCAATTGAGGCAACACTTGCTGCTATAAAGGCTGATTTAGGTGATATCGATGTATTAGTTAACAATGCCGGTATCACGCGTGATAACTTATTAATGCGTATGAAAGACGGTGAGTGGGATGACATCATCGATACTAATCTAAGCTCAATTTTCCGTTTATCTAAGGCTGTTTTACGTCCTATGATGAAAAAGAAAAATGGCCGTATCATTAATATCGGTTCTGTTGTGGGCACGATGGGTAATGCGGGTCAAGCTAACTATGCTGCAGCCAAAGCTGGCGTAATTGGTTTTACTAAGTCATTAGCGCGAGAAGTGGCATCACGTGGCATTACAGTAAACGTTGTTGCACCGGGTTTTATTCAAACCGATATGACCGACGAGCTGACTGAAGAGCAAAAAGCAGCTACGCTTGCAAATGTACCTGCAGGTCGCCTTGGTCAACCTGACGAAATCGCAGCAGCTGTGTGTTATTTAGCATCCGATGCAGCGGCGTATGTATCAGGTGAAACATTGCATGTAAATGGTGCGATGTATATGGTTTAATGAATGTTAGCTTAAAAAAGCTAACGAAAGTTTATCGAAAAATATTGAATTTTTTGTGATCTTGCTTTAAACATACTTGAATTCGCTGTGAAAATAAGCGATAAATGAACAAATACCAATCAAGAGGTTTGACCAGATAAGTTATTATCAGCAAATCCTTGAATCACAGAATTATGCGGCGTAAACTACGCCGCAATCTGAAAATAACGCATTGGCGTTTTTAATAAAGGAAAGAAGAATGAGCGACATCCAAGAACGCGTAAAGAAAATTATCATTGAGCAACTAGGTGTTAAAGAAGAAGAAGTAAAACATGAAGCTTCTTTCGTAGATGACTTAGGTGCTGATTCACTTGATACTGTAGAACTAGTAATGGCTCTTGAAGAAGAGTTCGACACTGAGATCCCAGACGAAGAAGCTGAAAAGATCACTACAGTTCAAGCTGCAATCGATTACGTTACAGCTCACGCTGAGTAATTTTACGCATTTTGATTTTAAGGGCAGCATTACGCTGCCCTTAGTCTATCTGAAGAATGATACTAATAAATTTGGTATACACCCCACCTAAAATAATTTCCTTATTGGAGGCAACCCGTGGCTAAACGTCGAGTCGTCGTAACTGGCTTAGGAATGTTGACACCGCTAGGTAATGATGTTGAATCTACTTGGCAAGGTTTGTTAAACGGTAAAAGTGGTATTCAAACTATCACGCATTTCGATACCTCAAGTTTCGGCACCAAATTCGCAGGTTTGCTGAATGACTTTGATGCATCAGCTTACATGTCACCGAAAGATGCAAAGAAAATGGATTTGTTTATCCAATATGGCATTGCAGCGGGTGTACAAGCACTACAAGATTCAGGTCTAGAGATCACTGAAGAAAACGCCACGCGTGTTGGTGTAGCAGTGGGGTCTGGCATCGGTGGTTTAACTTTAATTGAAGAAAACCACATTAAACTATTAAACAGCGGTCCGCGTAAGCTTTCCCCGTTTTACGTGCCTTCGACCATTATCAATATGATCTCTGGTCATTTATCGATTATGCACGGTTTACGTGGTCCTAATATTTCAATCGTTACAGCCTGTACCACAGGCCTACATAACATTGGTCATGCTGCGCGTATGATTGCATACGGCGATGCAGATGCAATGGTAGCCGGTGGTGCTGAAAAAGCGTCTACACCAATTGGTATGGGTGGCTTTAATGCTGCACGTGCATTATCAACTCGTAACGACGATCCACAAGCAGCATCACGCCCTTGGGATAAAGACCGTGACGGTTTTGTACTTGCTGATGGTGCAGGTGTAATTGTACTGGAAGAGTATGAGCATGCAAAAGCACGTGGCGCGAAAATCTACGCTGAACTGGTCGGTTTTGGTATGAGTGGTGATGCCTATCACATGACGTCTCCACCGGAAGACGGTGCAGGCGCAGCCCTTGCGATGGAAAATGCACTAAATGATGCACAAGTTAATGCAGACCAAGTGGGTTACATTAATGCTCATGGTACATCGACTAATGCAGGCGATAAAGCCGAAACTTCAGCCGTTAAAACTATTTTTGGTGATGCGGCGAAAGATGTGATGGTAAGTTCATCTAAATCAATGATGGGTCACTTGTTAGGTGCGGCAGGCTCGGTAGAGTCGATCATTACTATCTTGTCACTGGTTGATCAAAAAGTAAGCCCTACGATCAACCTTGATAACCCTGATGAAGGCTGTGATTTAGATTATGTACCGCACACTGCACGTGACGCTAAATTGGATTACGCACTATGTAATTCATTTGGTTTTGGCGGTACTAATGGCTCGTTGCTGTTTAAAAAGGTATAATTCTTTTTAACAACGGACTAAAAAGAAGAGCCCAGTTGTTTAACTGGGCTTTTTTGTATGAGCAAATTAAAACAAACAATAAAAATAACCAATTCAGACTCCACAATAAGCACCCAAGATCGTGGCTTAAATTATGGTGATGGCTTTTTTACAACAGCTTCTATTGTTGATGCTTGCATTGAGCATTGGGACTTACATAAAGCGCGTTTAGTTGAATGCGCTGAGCGATTATTTTTCCCTGAATTAGATTTAAACGAAATAGAGCGAGTAGTTAACAAAGCAATTTGCGATACACAAACTGGGATATTAAAAGTTGTCATCACCCGTGGCGCAGGTGGACGGGGTTATGGTTTACCTGACGAGCCAACTGTCCAAGTGCTGATCAGCGTATTACCTCAGGTTTCACATTATAAAAATTGGCAAGAGCAGGGTGTAAGCCTAGCAATCAGTGACGTCAGGCTTTCACATCAACCTTTACTTGCTGGACTAAAAACCTTGAATCGCTTAGAGCAGGTGCTTATCAAACATCACATGCACTCCATCGAGTGTGATGACGTTATAGTGCTTGATTATGATGACAATGTGATTGAGTGCTCTGTAGCAAATCTATTTGCGATTAAAGACGGTCAAATCGTTTCCCCCAAGTTAGACTGCTGTGGCATCACAGGGGTTTATCTACGCGCTTTATGTGATAAGTTAGCCATTAAGTTTAAAGCAATCCAAGTTGATGAGTTTTTAGCGATGGATGCAGTGTTTATGTGTAACAGTTTAATGGGCGTGGTTCCTGTAGCAAACATTGCTGATACACAATTTGATATTACGCGCAGTAAAGCATTATTAAAGGCGCAATTTGCCAAGGAGAGTCAGTGATTAAAGTCATTGTTAGCGTGCTATTATTAGCATTGCTATGTTGTGGTATTGGTTATCAACAACTTCAATCAGCATTGAAAATGCCGTTAAAAGTTGAAAACAATACTTTATTCAAAGTAGAGCGTGGCACTGGCTTTAATCAGCTTTGCAAAGCATGGCAAACAAATCACTGGGTTGATAGCTGCTTTAAGTTTCAGGTACTCGCTAAATTAGATCCTACGCTTACTGATTTAAAAGCGGGTCTTTACGAGCTTAACTCTCGCTCAGTGGTCGATAATATTCGCCTTATAAATCGGGGAGCAGAAGTTAGCTTTTCTTTTACAATTATTGAAGGTCAGCCACTTCGTGACGTCGTTGCCAATATTCAAAAGCAAGCGTATTTAACCCAAGATTTAGATACAGAAAATTTAGCGACGCAGATAAGTAGCACACAAGAAAATTTAGAAGGCTGGTTATTCCCAGATACTTATCACTATCATAGTGAAGATAACGCAAGCAGTATTCTTAAACGTGCATACAGTAAAATGCAGCAAGAATTAGATGCTGCGTGGCAAAATCGAGCGCAAGATTTAGTATTAAATTCGCCCTATGAAGCGTTGATCCTAGCTTCTATTATTGAAAAAGAAACAGGCCTTGCAAGCGAGCGACCTATGATTTCAGCGGTGTTTACTAATCGCTTGAAAAGCAATATGCGACTGCAAACTGATCCAACTGTAATTTATGGTATTGGTGCTGATTTCGACGGGGATATTAAGCGTAAAGATTTAACCACTTACACGCCGTATAATACATACAAAATTAAAGGACTACCGCCAACTCCGATTGCAATGCCATCTCGAGCTGCTTTGCTTGCAGCGGTTAACCCGCCTGAGTCTGAGTATATATATTTTGTATCGAAAGGGGATGGTAGCCATCAATTTTCGAAGACATTACAAGAGCATAACCGTGCTGTGCAGCAGTACCAGTTGAACAAATAACCAGAATAGAGTCATATGACAGCGAAATTTATAGTGATTGAAGGCCTAGAAGGTGCTGGAAAATCAACGGCAATAGCCGTATGCCAAGCTTATTTAGAGAACAAACAAGTCGATTTTATGAATGTGCGTGAGCCTGGTGGCACACCAATGGCTGAAGAACTTCGCAATATTGTTAAGCAAGACCACACAGAACAAGTAACGGGTGAAACTGAGTTATTGATTATGTACGCTGCACGTTCTCAGTTAGTTGCAAATGTGATTAATCCAGCCCTTGAGAAAGGCACTTGGGTTTTGGGGGATCGCCATGATCTTTCATCACAAGCCTATCAAGGTGGTGGTCGCGGTATTGAGCAGGCTAAGTTATCATTTCTAGCTGATATGGTATTAAAAGGGTTAAAACCAGATTTAACCCTTTATTTAGATATTGACCCTGCTATTGGTCTTGCTCGTGCCAAAGGCCGTGGTGAGCTTGATCGTATCGAGCAAGAGGCGCTAGGCTTTTTTGAGCGTACTCGTGAACGTTACCTTGAAATTGCTAAAACTGATAGTAGTATCAAAACAGTGGATGCCAACCAAACAATGCCCGAGGTGCATGCGGCAATAATCACGGTGCTAGACAACTTTTTTGCAGGTTTAAATTAATATGCCTTTGCCATGGCTTGAAGGTCTGTACCAGCAATTAGCTCAAAGCTTTTCGCAGCAGCGTTTTCATCATGCACAGCTGTTTAATGGTGATAAAGGGGTTGGCAAACACCATTTAGTCGATTCACTCGCTGATGGTTTATTATGTGCTTCACCTGTGCAATTAAGAGCGTGTGGTCATTGTAAAAGTTGTCAGCTTAATCAAGCAGGAACGCATCCAGATAAGCGAATTGTGAGAGTTGATGGACAAACAATTGGTGTTGATGAAATTCGCGATATTACTCATTTTATCAATCATTCCGCGGCACAAAATGGCAACAAAGTAGTTGTTCTTGAACAATGTCATAAAATGACCACCGCGGCAGCAAATGCCTTATTAAAAACACTTGAAGAGCCAAGCTTGAACCGTTATTTACTTTTAACCTGTGAGCAAACAGCTTTATTGCCCGCGACTATTCTAAGTCGCTGTGCAGTGCAGGAAGTCAAAGTAGATAGTTCAATTACGACACAATGGTTAGCCTCTTTGAGTATTCCTAATTACTCTTGGTTAGTATTATTTGCTAGTCAACCGCTTTTAGTGGAACAGTGGTATAAAGAGCATCAGTTAGAGTCTGTTGACTTACTTTATAAATTTGCAACTGAGATAAAAGACAGCCATAATTTCAGCACGTTAGTCGATATATTAAATAAAGAGCATAGTCTTGTTAATGTATTTGCTCTGTTTTTAACTGAACACCTTAAAACGCAATTAGTATTAGGTATGGACTTTTTTAGCTATCAAAAAGCACAAACTGCACTTTCTGAGTTTCTTTATAATAGTTCTCATGTGCTTGGCTTAAATATGTCACTTGCCATTTCACAGTTAGCGTTGACTTTACGTGAGAGCCAAAAATAGGACATAGTGTGCAAGAATTACTAGTAGATATTGAAGACTTAGACGAGCTATATCGCTGTTACATGCCTTACTTGAAAAACGGTGGTTTATTTGTTCGCACGAATATGCGTTTTGAAATGGGGCATTCGTTAGCATTGAAAGTCACATTGCCTGATGCCCTTGAAGATGATGTAATTACAGGTAAGGTAACATGGATTACACCTCAAGGGGCTCAGAGCTCTAATCCTCCCGGAATTGGTGTAAGTTTCATTGATGATAAAACCAATTTGAATGCTAAAATCGAAAAACTACTGGGGACTATGTTAAACTCAGGCAATCCGACCTATACCATGTAATAAAAGTTGTACCATGATTGTAGATTCACATTGTCATTTAGACCGCCTTGATTTCGATAAACTCGACCTAAACTTAGACCAAGTATTAGATAGTGCTCGCGCTAAGAAAGTTGAACACTTTTTATGTGTAAGTGTAACTTTAGACCAGTTTCCAAGTATGCTGGATAAAATTAAGAACTATCCTGATGTTTCTGCATCATGTGGTGTTCATCCCCTTGATCAAAAAGATGCGCTTGATAAGCAAAAACTGATCAATCTTGCCAGTCATGAAAAAGTTGTTGCGATTGGGGAAACAGGGCTTGATTATTATTACTCAAAAGATACTCATCTTGTTCAACAAGAAAGTTTTGTTGGCCACATTGAGGTTGCAAATGAGCTTAATAAACCACTTATTATTCATACCCGAGATGCTCGAGAAGACACCATCAATCTAATGCGAGCACACAACGCAGAAAAATGCAGTGGCGTATTACACTGCTTTACAGAAAATTGGGATATGGCCAAAAAAGCCATTGATATGGGCTTTTATATTTCAATTTCGGGTATTGTAACCTTTAAAAATGCTGTTGAGTTAAAAGACGTTGTTAAGCAAATTCCGCTTGACCGTTTATTAATAGAAACAGATTCTCCTTATTTGGCGCCAGTCCCATATCGTGGTAAAACAAATCAACCTGCTTACGTTGAAGATGTTGCTTATTATATTGCACAGCTGAAAGGTCTTAGTTTTAACGAGTTAGCCGAAGCAACAACCAACAACTTTTATTCGTTGTTTAAGCAAGCTAAGAGGGCTTGATAGTGAGCGGTGTATCGAATTTACCTCAGTTAATAATGGGGCCAATGGTACGCCGAGCAGATGCAGGGCGAGTGTGCTTTCAGTTTGTTACCACCACGCCTTGCCAATACCGAATTGAGTTTACAGCTGTTGAAACTTTTTCTAACTTTGAGTCTATCCAACTTGGTCAAAATATCTATTTAAACTTCATCAATGTAATGCCTGCCAGTGGCGAATTTGCGGTAGACTCACTGATTTTTTACTCGTTACATGATAAAGAAAAAAGCCTTGATTTGTCAGCATATTGCTATGAACGTGCGGAATCTCCTGCATTTGTGATCCCTAATAGGCTCGATAGAATTCTTCATGGTTCGTGCCGTAACCCTCATCACCCCGCAAAAGACAGTCTCGTTGCCGCAGATAATTGGCAAAGTGAACAGCGTGATTCACTTAATGCGGGTGCTGACTTATTACTTTTATCTGGCGATCAAATATACGCGGATGATGTTGCAGGGCCCATGCTACTCGCGATTGAGAAAGTGATTAGCTTATTTGGTGTATTTGAAGAGCCAAAGCTTGATTTAGCGCTACCTGAAGGTTTTGAGCAGCAACTTTACAAACGTCATTTATACTTGCCTAAAGTGCCTTGGCAGAAACGCAGTAAATTTGGTGTTGGTTATTGGCTTAAAAAGGATGAACCACATTTTTCAAGTTTAAAAGCCGAAAACCACTTAATTCATTTTCAAGAATTTATAGCACTTTATTTACTGAACTTCAGCGCGGTTACTTGGCAATTAATTAACTTTGAATCAATCGAATGTCCTGCATTGCCCCCTAAATGCGCTAATTTATTTAAACTTGAGAAGCAAGCACTTGTTGGCTTCGCAGAGGGTCTTAGTCAAGTGGAAAGGCTGTTGGCTAATGTGTCTACATTAATGATGTTCGATGATCATGATGTTACGGATGATTGGAACTTAACAGCAGGGTGGGAGCAAGCCATTTATCAGCACCCAGCCAGTAGGCGTATTGTAAATAATGGCTTAATTAGTTACTGGTTAATGCAAGGGATTGGTAATGATGCCGGTGACAAAACATTTGATCTTTTATCTGCATTTAAGCGCAGCTTTTCAACTAATCAATGGAATTTTAAGAGGTTCGATAAGCACATTTTAGATTTTAATCATTGGCACTATGAACTAAATACCATACCCAAAGTGGTGGTACTGGATACCCGAACTCACCGTTGGCGCAATGAGCAAAACTTTAATGAACCTTCAGGATTACTTGATTGGGAGAGGCTTACTGAATTAGAAGAAAGCTTATTATCTCATGATAAAGTGATTATTGTTTCCCCAGCCCCTGTGTTTGGTGTTAAATCAATTGAAGCAATCCAAGCGATTTTTAATTTTTGTGGTCAGCCTTTACTTGTCGATGTAGAAAATTGGATGGCCCATGAGGGCTCTGCCAAAAAGTTGTTGGATACATTCCGTCGTGAAGATACGCCAAAAGAAACCTTGATTCTTTCTGGTGATGTACATTACTCCTTTTGTTTTTCCGTGCAAAAGCGCTTTGGTAAACATAAAAACCGTATTTGGCAGCTAACTGCAAGTGGCATTAAAAATGAATTTCCTCGAAAGCTTATCAATGTGTTAGATAAACTAGATTCAATTCTCTATGCGCCGAAAAGCCCACTTAACTTCTTTACTAAACGCTGGCAAATGGAAGTTGATAAGCACAAAACGAAAGGAGAAGGGCAGAAGTACTTGGTTAGTGATGCGGCGATCAGTTTAATTGAGCTCGACAGTGGTTTATTAAAACGCTACGAGCTCATTCATGCTGATAATCGCATCACAGAGTTTGATTTAGAAGAGCAGTAATTTGAGTGAGCGAGTTCTATCAACTCAGCAAATTTATCGAATTGATATCGATTATAACCTTTCTACTTTTTTCTTTCTCGCTTCGGTGCAGGCAATTGATTAGTTAATATAGCTAAACATAAAATAACTATAAACATGATTGAGTTTGCACCAGCTTGAAGTGAGTAGTCCACTGATGAATGTAGCATCATTGCGACAATAGCTGTAGCACAGCCAAAAGCAACACCTTGATACAATGCTGTTTTGCGAGTTCGCATTGTATTGATGCATAACCACAAGCAATACAAAACAAGACCTCCTAACAATAACGTTGTAGGTATGCCTAGCTCAACTGCAAACTGTACGTAATCGTTATGGGCGTTGTCGTAGTATCCAGAGTAAGGCTGAGATTGGTATGCAGGGAACGCCGTATAGAATGTACCACCACCAGAGCCAAGCAATGGTTTATCTAAAATAAGTGGCACTGAATCGCGAACTACTTCATCACGTGTTTCAGATTGTAAGCTGGTTTCACTTATGCGTTGCTTGACTTTTTCGACATCAAAGATTGCCCCAACTACAATTAAATCAATTATAAAAAAACTGATGATAAGTGGCTTAAATGCTTTGGGCTTTTGCTTATAAGTAAATAATGCTAATAAGCTAACTATGATAAGCGCAATAAAAAATGCTGAATTACCCATACGGCTTCGAGTCAAAATCAGCGCCACAATAATGATAATTAAAGATATACGCAAGATTATTTTAGAGCTTAGTAGTATTTCAGCCAGCGCACGTAATCTTTGTATAAAAGAGAGCTTATAGCTGTTTTTTGTACGGTTTAATTCACTAATCAATAGACCAATTCCTAGGCATAAACACAGAGCTAAATAATTAGCTAAAAAATTAGAATAAGTAAACGTGCCGATGGCGCGATCTGTGTGTTTATAACCAAAGAAGGGGCTTGCTATGTTTGGTGATAAATTTAAGTAGGTAGCATATAAAGCCTGAAAAACACCTGCGAAAATGACAATGTAAATTAACTTTTTAATCCTTTCTGCGCTATTGCAATAAATAAATATTAACCAGCTTAACATAAGCAAAAATGTGCTTTTTAATAACATTTGTTTAGTTTGAAATGGATCAATACTAATGCTTAACAGCTGAAGCAAGCATACTAAAATGACCACACTTAAGCTTAAAAGTATAGGCCAACCATAACGGGGAGGTAATAGCATTTGGTCACTATTTAAAGCACTGTTAGCAAGGTGTGTAACAAAATTAAAGCAGATTAAAATGCCAATAGCTAAAACTGCCCATGGCCGGTAACTACCTAAGGGTAGAGGAAGTAAAAATAGGATTAGACAAATAAAGAAGAAAATAAAACGATTCAAAATATACTCGAACAAAGTAAAAACGCAGCCGATTGGCTGCGTTTGCATATACTAATAGTACAGATTAATTAGCGACTTCAGAAATACCGGCGTCCCCACCTGTACCACCTGCACCAGGAGGTGTAGGCAGAGTCGGTAAGCTAACTACCGGTGCAGCAGTCGTGCCAGCACCAGGGCCTGCTGCTGTTGCTTCTGAAGCGACAGTTGGATCAATACCTGCTGTGATTGCAGAGAGTGTGATTGCATCACTATCAAAACCTGCATCTGAAAGTGCCGCTAAGAAGTCAGGAACCAACGGGCTATCAGCACCAAAGTTTGCAACAACGGCCGCAACCATTGCATCCATATCTGCAGAACCACACGCACCATTGAGTAGCTCTTCGTCTAATTTAACTTCTTCTTTGTTCTTACAAATCTGTCTAACCGCTTCAACTAAATCTTCACGTAATTGCTCTGCAGACGTATCTGTTGTTGCGTTATTAAGAATGTCAATAATGTTATTTACGCTCACTTCTTGAACTACAGCATCATTGTCCGTTTGTGCGTAGGTTGGAAGAGCTGTAATAGCAGTTGCGCTAGCGACTAAGCCAGCTAGAATTAATTTTTTCATTTCTCGTCCCTTGGTTGAGTACTAATTGCAAAATTTTAGCGCATCGGCGCAAAAAGTAAACTCTTTATTCACGCCATTAGTATTAGATTTAATAATTTTTGATGGAGGCAGTATCAAATTACCTTGTACACCATCGCATCCTAAGTTCTCAAGTATTTCTAAAGTATCAGCTTTTTCAACTAAACAGGCTAAAACTTTAATACCAAAACCGTGGCAAATATTATTAACGGTTTGGATATAAAACTGGCTTTGTGGGTTAGTAATTAAATCTTGAATATAGCTACCATCGATTTTAACATATTCTATATCAAGACCTTGTAAATACTTGAATGAGGTCAAACTTGTGCCAAAGTGCTCAATACATACCCCAATACCCAGCTCTTTAATAGCATCTATATGTAAAGATGCTACATGTACATTATAAAGCAAGCTTATTTCGTGAAGCTCAAATAGCAAGTTAGTTTTAATAACCGGCTTAGTTTCGGAGAATAAAGTTAACCACTCTATAAAGCTTGTTGAATACAACGAAGCCTTACTGATATTTAATGCAAAGACTTCATCTGGGTATCGTTCTTTAATATTGACAAAGTTCAGTATAATTTTTTTATCGAGTTCTTCAGTTAGATTTAACTTTTCAGCCATAGCAAATAAGTGCGCATTATTTACCTTTTCGCCTTCGTGAATGAAATGTGCAAAAACTTCAAAATAACATAGAGAATTAGTCTTGTTGGCTTGTTTTACTGGTTGAATAGAAAAGCTAACGTCACCTGTAGTTATGATAGTCTTGATCAGTGTTCGCCACTGATTAACGCTAAATAATGACTTTTTATCACTGCAGGTTAAATTATTATCTTCGCCTGTTGTACAACCAGTATCAAGTAAAGAAAGTACTTCACGAATGCTTGCGCCTTTATTAATTGCAACGAGAGACAAGTTAGCATAACCGTTGATATGCAGGCTGTTTTCTTTTTGGCTTAAGTTATCATTAAGGTCTAAACGCACCTTATTAACAAATACAGAATCGTATGGGGCTAATAGTATGAAAGTACTGCCGTTTAGTCTAAATATTGATGAATTTGGTAGTTCGCTGGCAGACTGCTTGAGCAATTCAGCAGCGTCAATGACGTGTTGGTCGCCGTCATGATAGCTTACTACTTGGTTTATGTTATTCAATGAAGGAAGGGTGAGCATCATTGCCGTTATGGGCGAATCATCCGAGATATTATTTACTACAGAATGAAAGTAATTCTCAAATGACTTGCGGTTACCGAGTCCTGTTATTGAGTCGATGTATACTTCTTCTGTGAGTGTTTGAGTTTGTTTCGTCAATGAATCAAAGGTACTCTGTAAATTTTTAACCATATTGTTAATGGCTTGAGTGACGGTGCGTAACTCACGTGCGACGGGTATCTCTTCATTAAGAGTAAAACGTTTTCGAGTGACTAACTTAGCTTGATTTTCAACTGCTTTTAAAGGCTTGAATACAGCCCGTAAAATTAAAAATGCAACAGCTAAGGATGCAGCAAGTAGTAGGAATGAGCTATATAGGCTACGCAGCATGTGTTGCCATAACGTCAAGTATGATTGGCCAGTATGGCTAGAAACCTCGAGTGTACCTGCAATTACCCAACCACTATTTATTTCAGATTGCATTGTCGGCGCATTTAATTCAAAGAGATTAATGAACCAGTTAGGTACCGACTCAACGCGTTTCGGGTTTTGTAACTGAAATACAACATTATTCTGCACATCAGTAAATTTTATTTCGCTGTAATAGCCAGAATCAAAAATAGCAGTCGCCATAGTTTCTGCAATCATTAGGTTATCATCTTCTAAATAAGGTGATATGGAAAGCCCCAGACTGGTCGCTGTATCTTGTGCATGGCTGGCCATTTGTGTTTGCAGATAATGACGGGTCGTATCTACGTCAGTAAAAACACGTACAAAAAAAGAAATAACTGAAATTAAAATGATCAAGCTATATACTTGGGTTTTTAAGCTCAATCCATCTTTAAAGATTCGAGACATAACTACTAGTTCCTTTATTGTTACTATTGGAAGGTGCAAGCTCACCTTGTTCAATTCTTTCTAGCATGGTATTCCAAGCTGAAACGCCAGTACTATTCTTAACCTTGTTTCCTAAGCCCTTGGATTTGGCCAACCATAGGCCTTGACCGTTAAAACTGTATATCGGTTTTAAGTCGTTACGTTTGTTTGCCGGTACTAATTTTGTATCAAAGTTGTCGAGTACGAGTGGAATTTGGTTAAGTTCTTCGAAGTATATAAGCACCATGTGTGGTTGATTAACTGTACGCTGGCGCACGTACATCAGTCTTATTTTTTCTTCTGGGACGCCGAGTGCTATTAATGTGAAGTATTTAGCAATAACATAGTCTTCGCAATCGCCCATGCCTACACCTAGGCTTTCGAGAGGTGTCGCCCAATAATCTTTTTTCTGCCAAAGCTCTTCATCTGTTTTGTAATTTATATGTTTGTTAAAAAAGTCATTTACTAAATGAATTTTTTGCCATTCGCTTTTATTCGTAGAGTCATCGATAAAATTTAGCCATGTTTTTATTCTGTGATGGCCTGTATCTCCATATAACTGTTTGGCACGGGCAATTATATCGCTGTTACGCAAATGCAATAGCATGTCTTGTGCACAAACAAAAAAAGACACGAATATAATTATGCAAAATCCTATACGCACAATGCCATCTCGAATAAATAAACAGAGGGATTATATTCTTATTAAAAATAAAATGATAGGTTATAAAAAAAGCAAAAGTACGAATGTTAACCTTTTGGTAACAAAAAACAATCTAAAAGGCTTCTTTTTTATATTGAGCCGTTGCACCTGTTGTGTATAATAACGGTCCATATGGATAATAGCGCTTCAAAGCTCAGCTGAGCCTCATAAGTTCATCAGCGGCTGGCTATGTGGTAAGAAGTAATTAAAAGGATTTCAAGTGAAAGTTTTAAAAGCCGTCTTGCCTCTCGCTGGATTGCGAGCACGAATGTTGTCTGCAACAAAATCAACGCCTAAAGAAGTGCTAGCACTAGTTGACAGACCTCTCATCCAACATATTGTAAACGAAGCTGTTCAAGCCGATATTAAAGAAATTGTACTCCTCTCACACGCTTCAAAAAATAGCATAGAAAATATTTCTGGTATTGAATTTGAAGCCAAGCTGGAGGCGCGCTTAAAGCGTACTGTGCTTGAGAAGGTCCGTTTAATTACCTCTAAAGGGGTGAGTATTATTTCCATACGTCAACCGGCACGATTAGGACTTTGCCATGCAATACTTGAAACTCATGCGATTATTGGCCATAACCCATTCGCTATTTTATTACCTGATGTGATTGTTGGTGAATATAAGCCAAACCTTGAGGTCAATAATTATGGTGAAGTGGACTTTGACGATAAAACAATCAAAGCAGCTGAAAATGCAACTATCACTCACATACTGGAAAAGCCAATCTACGGCGATATCCCTAGTAAAAAAGGTCGATACGCTGTATCACCCGCCATTTGGAATCTATTAGAAACTACTCCTAGAGATCTGGGAGATGAAATTCAATCAACAAAAGGGTTGTTGCAATTACGTCATGTTGAAAGAATTGAAGCATATTATTTAACAGGTAAGTCACATCACTGTGATTCACAATTTTGGTCACATGCTTGCTAACGTAGAGTATGCAATCCGGCCTTATTAGGCGAAGAGTTTATAGAATGTGTATAAGAGCTCATCACATCACAAGAGGGATAAAATGAAAGTAACTTTTTACGGAGTTGGGTATGTTGGCTTGGTTCAAGCCGCAGTTTTTGCTGACGCTGGTCATGATGTGTGTTGTGTGGATATTGATGAAACACGCATAGAAAATCTCAAGAACGGCATAATTCCAATATACGAACCTGGGTTGACGCCTTTAGTCCAAAAGAACTTCGAAGAAGGCCGTTTAACTTTCACTACCGATCCTAAATTTGGGGTTGAGTTTGGTGACTTACAGTTTATTGCTGTTGGAACTCCTCCTGACGAAGATGGTTCTGCAGATTTAAAGTACGTACTAAAAGTAGCGGAGACAATCGCTACTTATATGGAACAGCCCAAAATCATTATTGATAAATCGACGGTTCCTGTCGGCACAGCTGATAAAGTAAAAGAGACTGTACAGTCGATACTTGATCATCGTGAAAGCAATTTAACTTTTTCAGTAGTATCAAATCCTGAATTCTTAAAAGAAGGTGCTGCTGTCAATGACTGTAAGCGCCCAGACCGTATTATTATTGGTACAGACTGCACTGATACAGAAGAACAGATGCGTGAACTTTATGCACCATTTAATCGAAATCACGAAAAAATTATCGTCATGGATATTAAAAGTGCTGAACTAACTAAATATGCAGCTAACTGTATGCTTGCTACCAAAATTAGCTTTATGAATGAAATGGCAAATATCGCTGAGCGTGTAGGTGCTGATATTGAACACGTGCGCCATGGTATCGGCTCAGACCCTCGTATTGGTTATCAGTTTATTTATCCTGGCTGTGGTTATGGAGGTTCTTGCTTCCCTAAAGATGTTCAGGCATTGGTGCGAACAACTGACAGCTTAGGCTATGACTCACAAATTTTAAAAGCTGTTGAAGCCGTTAATTATGCGCAAAAGCATAAATTATTCGAATACATTACGAAGCATTTCGGTTTATTAAATAATCCTGATGCTATAAAAGGTAAGGTGTTTGCTTTGTGGGGCTTGAGCTTTAAACCAAACACGGATGACATGCGAGAAGCACCAAGTCGAGTACTTATGGAGCAATTATGGGCTGCCGGTGCAAAAGTGCAAGCATATGACCCTGAAGCGATGGAAGAAACGCAGCGCATATACGGCGCACGAAATGATTTAAGCTTTATGGGAACCAAAGAATCAGCATTAAATAATGCAGATGCTCTCGTTATTTGTACTGAGTGGCAAAATTTTAAAGCTCCTGATTTTTCGTTGATAAAGTCATTACTAACAACTCCAGTTATCTTCGACGGACGTAATTTGTTCGAACCTAAGAGGCTAAAAAATAAAGGCTTTAGTTATTATTCTATTGGTCGAAATATTTTATAGTATAAGGGTCTTAAAATGCTGACAGTTATAATACCTGCATATAATGAAGAAAAATGTATTGAAAGGACGTTATCCGAATTAACGAATTTTTCGAGTTTGGAGGTTGAGGTAATTGTCTTGCCAAATGGCTGTATTGATAATACAGCCGAATTCGTTAGAGCAAAATTTCCTTCATTTAAAGTGGTCGAGCTTGATACTGGCTCAAAAATCTTAGCTATAAATAAGGGGCTTGAAATTGCTCAGTTTGAACATGTGCTTGTTCAAGATGCTGACGTGATTATCAGCACAGAAAGTATCAGAAGTATTTTAAAATTTATTGAGAGTGAACAGTATTTGTTTGCCTCACCGACCACTAAAATAGTTCAAGATGGCAGTTTCTTAACTAATATGTACTACAGTTTTTTGAAACTTACTCCTGCTTACCGAGTTGGAATGGTTAATTCCGGTGCATACCTTATTTCTCCACAGGCACGCGATATTTTAGGAAAGTTTCCACAAGTTATTGCTGATGATGGCTATGTTAAAGGAACCTTAGGTTCAGCTAATTTAACTACGATTCCTTCTTGTTATTCAGTCGTAATGAGTCCAAGAACAATTTGGTCTCTTATTAAAATAAAAACGAGAAGTAAATTAGGCAATATGGAACTAAAGAAGAAGTTTACTTCGCCTACTACAGGCGGTAATAGCTTTTCTTCTTTGTTTAAAATAGCTATCAAAGAGAAAGCGTTATTTCAGTTTTTGATTTATGCGACGGTCATTTCAATAGCGACATTTCGTGCTAAGTTGCAAATTAAAAAATTAAAGACAATTAAATGGGAAAGGGACGAGAGCACAAGAATATGAAAAGATTCATACACGTCTATGTACGACATTTTATACTATCTATTATTACGCTCTGGTATATCCATTTTTATAAAATGAATATACATAAAAGCGTTAGAATTTCATTGAAAGCAAAGCTAGATAAGACAAACCCGAAAGGTGTTCATATAGGAGCGGGGACTTATATTGCATTTGGGTCGGTAATTCTAACTCATGATATGTGCCGAGACATACATAAAGACGTGAGAATAGGTGAAAATTGTTTCATTGGTGGTAACTCAATCATCATGCCAGGCGTTACTTTGGGCGATTCATGTATTGTTGCGGCAGGCGCTGTTGTGACAAAGGATGTAGGTTCAGGGACAATTGTAGCAGGAAATCCTGCTGTTGCCATTCGTACAAATATTAAAACAAAAGCTTTAGGGATATTAATTAATGAGTAAGAAGCTCATAGCAATTGCATCAACGGGTGGTCATTATGTGCAATTGAGTAGAATAATGAAACAAGCTAACTTTAACTCTAATGACATTTTATTTGTGCGCACGAAAGTTAACGCGCACGATACACCTTCTTTTGAGAATGAAAGCTTAATTGAGGATGTGTCAAGAGACACATTAATCCGATCTCCCATAATTGCGTTTCAAATGTTAAAACTCGTCTTAAAGCATAAACCTAAGTGGATAATAACCACAGGCGCGATGCCTGGGTTAATTTCTATTGTAATTGGCCGACTATTACTAAGAAAAACCATGTGGGTTGATAGTATTGCTAATACAAAACAATTATCCGCCTCGGGAAGAATAGCAAAGAAATTTGCTCATAAAACATTAACCCAATGGCCAGATTTAGCTGGTGATAATGTTGAATATAAAGGTCGAGTTATATAATGAAAGTGCTTGTAACTGTGGGTGCGCAATTACCATTTAAACGATTGGTAGAGGCCATTAACGATATAAATAAATCACTAAACTTGGATGTTTTTGCTCAAGTTGGTGAAGACTCAAATGCTTATGATGGTATTCAAGTGGTTGATTTTTTGAGCTCTAATGAGTACAAAGCGAAACTTGATTGGTGTGATATTGTTATTGCTCACGCTGGTATGGGAACCATCATTCAATGTTTAGAATTGAATAAAAAGCTTATAGTTGTACCGAGGTTGGCTAAATTTGGTGAGCACAGAAATGATCATCAGCTCGATACTATCGCAAGATTTGAACCGTTAACCTCATCAATAAGCTTAATGAGGGTGTGCCGTGATGTAAAAGACTTGCAACAGACCCTAGAGGAAATCGAGAAGCTAAGCGAGAAAAATGATTTCTTCACGACTGAAAAAGAGAAAGATACTGAGAACCTAGGTGTATATATTAAAAAAATGATAGATGATGAAGTATAAATTATCTTTGTTAATTGACTCGCTGTTATCGTCGGGTGCTAATTTTTTAATCACGTTTCTTTTACTTAAGTATGAGGGAAATGAGTCAGTAGTCATGTTTGGTGTTGCTATGACTCTGTCATTAATTTTCTTATCTTTTCAAAGAACAATCGTGCTCATTCCTTTTAATTTAAAAGAAGATAAGTGCAGTAAAGTAAGGATAATAGAGTTTCTAAGTTGTTCATTTTTCCTCTTAGTGCTATTTTTAGTGTTAATTTTCATTAGTACCTATTTTGTTTTTCCATATCAAGAGCAGTGGTTGTTAGCGCCTGTTTTATTCGCCTTTTTGTTTATACATGAATCATTTAGATATCTACTTATGGTGAGTAAGCTGTACTTTTTGCCTGCGTTGGTATCTGTTGTTTTAGTATCTACTTTTGCAGCTTCTTTATTATTTGATGGTTTATCTATAAAGCTCTTGATAAACACTTATTTATGTTTATTTGCGCTAGAGTTAATAGTAATCGCTCTTTTTATTACTTTTAAAAAAGCTAATACCGATGAGCATGAGTTAGACATTTTTTTTTGGTTTCGTGATACAAGAAATTTACTAAATCGAAATGTTCAATCCATTTCTCAATTACTACTCGTACATTCTCCATTTCTATTAGTATCGGCTTTGTATCCAGCAACAGTTTCTTCTGTTCTATTTATAGCTCGATCAGTATTTCAGCCAGTACAAATATTGATCAAATCAGTTGAGGCAATTGATCAAAGAAAACTCGCTAGTATAAAAGATAATGCACACATATTTGTAAAGAGTTTGTTCAAAAAGTATATGCTTATTTCTTTAGCCGCCTCTTTAATTTGTTTATTAATAGCTGTTTATCTATTTCCTGTGGTGTATGGCGAGCAAGCTGTTCCTAAGCTAGGTGATTTATTGTTCTGGGCAGGTATTTTAGTTTGTTTATCATGCTCAAGAAGTGTTGAAATGCTGCTCGTGAAGAAAAATATGTACAAAAAAATGAACTCACTATACCTGTTATCAGGTTTGGGTGTCTTATCTCTTTTACTATTGAATTTGTTTCTTCATTTACAAGTTTCACCATCACTTAATATTTTTATAGGGTGGTTGTTTTTGGCGATTACTTATTATTTGATTGTTATGAAAGGAGTCGATAATGAATAGGGTAAGACTCTTTAACTTATTTCTTTTTTCAATGTTTATTATCTTTTCTTTATTTGTTTTTAGAATACGCGAATACGGAAGTGATAGTGTCGATTTTCAAATCGTTTTAAGACTAATGGCATGGGGAGGAGGTATTTTAATCGCATTTATATATTTTTATAAATTCGGTTTTAGGGTGTCTAACAATCATGAGTTGTTATTTGTTGCTTTTATTCTCTTAGCTATTTTGATGCTCCCTTTTTCAATGCTTCCTTTTCGTAGCTTTGTTGTAGTACTTTCATATGCAGCTTTTTATTTTTATTTTAAGTATGTAAAAAGTAGGTTTGGAGATGACTTTTTACTTTATTCAATTTCCCTGTCATTTTTTATAGTTGTTTGTTTTTCTTACTTTTATTATTTGGCTTTGCCCGATTTGGGGAGACACATCTATTGGTTGAATGATGTTTTATTTGTAAGCCCTCGAATGAGTGGCGTTTTCTCTACCTCGAATGCAATGGGGGGATTCTGTGCCGTATATTGCCTGTTCTTGTTACATGCGTTTAATAAGAAAATTATCTCAAAATCTTTCTTTATTATTGCATTTGGGTTGTCTTTGATAGCGTTACTATTGAGTGATAGTAAGACTGCTTTTATATCATTTGTTTTTTCTTCTTTATTTTTATACAGAAGAAATAAGTTTATTCTGTTTGCAATTCTATCAGGTGTAATTTTAACCTCATTATTAATAATATACGCTACATTTGACTTTTATGGCTTCCTTGAACATGTATCTCGCCACGGTGATCCTGAAGAAGTTCTCACTTTCACGGGCAGAACATATATCTGGCCTGCTGTCTTTGATATGGCGCTTGAGCGGCCTTTTACCGGCTATGGTATAGGTGTGACGTCTTTGGCTTTGCCAACGTTAGAAGATATTATAGGTTATACACCCGCTCACGCTCATAACTTAATCTTACAAGCTTTTTTCAGTCTTGGGCTTGGTGGCATGTTATGTATAACTGCAATTCTTGGCTATAATCTGGTTGTAAAATGCAAAAATAGATTGGGTAACTCGATGGCGGTTTATATTGTTATTACCTCTTTATTTGAGGCCTCGTTTTTATCCGGTGTAGCTGGCTATTCTATTATTCCTGTAATCTATATGGTTTTAAGTAAAGAAAAATGAGACGTTATTTAATTTTATTTTTACTTCTTTTTAGCTCATCTAATAGCCTGAGCGCTATTGATGATTATAATTTAGTCTTAGCATCAGGTCAGTCATTAAGTATAGGGCACACTGATCAAGACTTGAATCCGATAATTTTTCCTAATGAAGTTAATCCTAACAACGTCTTTCTGTTTAATGGTGTCAGGACCACTGCACCTCGATATTATCAAAGGTTAGTAGAAAATGACGTAAGATTTTTGGAACCTTTGAAAGATGTGACTAGACAAACACATGCATACTCAATGTTCAAAATGTTGGAATATTTATATGCTCTTAAGAACAAACCTTTCCCTAAGTTTGTTTATGCTCCACATGGTCGTGGAGGGCAAAAGATAAGTAAACTTGAATATGGCACAGAACCATTTGAAAATGGACTTACGATGCTAAGGGCTGCAGAGCGGTTGGCTGCGCAAAGTGGCGAAAGTTTTAATGTCCCTTTTATTACTTGGATACATGGTGAATCTAACGCAAATTCTAATTTACAGGACTATAAGCAAAAGCTTAGTAAGCTCTATAACGCTTATAAAAATAAAATACAAACTACCACTTCTAAAACCCGTAATCCAATATTATTCATGGACCAAACCGGCGTTAGTTATGGGCATGATATTGCTATCTCATTATGGGAGTTTGCGAATGACCATGAAGCTGTCTCTTTAGTCATGCCAAAGTACTTTCTAAATAGAAATTACTTTAATAGGCCTGATGAAAGAACTCACTTAAATACAAAGGGGTATATTTTACAAGGCGAGTATTTTGCGAAAGCTATCTTTTCTACATTTGAATCTAATAAGAAATGGAAACCACTGCAACCAGAGTCTTTAGAAATAGCAAATAATAAAGCTTTTGTGAAATTACATGTTCCAGAAGGAAGTTTGACTATTGATACTCAAACTTTACCTGAAGCACCTGGTTACGGTCTAAAGTATATATCGCCAAATAACATAGAATACATTCCGCAAGTTTCCATACAAGGTGATACGTTAATACTCGAGTTTAATACTACACTCGAGGTGGGGGGGGAAATAGACAGTGGCTTTACCCTAGATGACAGGTATAACACTGCAAATCAGAAAACCCCTGTGACTAATATCAGAGATACGTCGACGTTAATTTCTTCTGTTGATCAGCAACCACTGCATAATTGGCTAGTGCAATTTTCGATAGAGATTACCCCTCAAACTCCCGGCATGTCTTCTTCTGTAAATCCAAGTGGCAACAGTATATGGCATGATGGCGATATCGTCGCTGATATGTCAGAACCCTACTCTATTATCGGCGGAAGCTATAATAACAGGGATTTGAACTATGCTTTATATCGTGTCAGTTTTGATGCTGAAATTGAATCGGGTACGCCAATTTTTTATATCGGAGATTCAAGCATTCCAATTACAAAAGAGGGGGAAAACTCATTTGTAGCAATCGTTTGTGAACCTACAGAAGATATGGTTTCTGTGGTAAGCACACAAACTATGTTTACCGGAGCGATGCAATCCATTTCTTTAAAACCGATATTATCCGAAACTAACTTTGACCAATATGATGTTGAAGAGCTCGGTGATAATATTTGGCCTAATAATGTGACCGTTGAGAATTATGAAGCAGATGATTTTGTAGTCACTGGAGACTATTTTATCAAAACGAAGTTACAGTACCCGATATATTTACTTGAATATGAAGTCCAAGTGAATGAGGGGTCAGCATATATCAATATTGGCGATTTTCATAAGAGCATCAATGATACGGGAGTATTTTATAGTAGGGTACCTATTTGTAAGCCTGAGTTTGGCCGTTTAAGATTTTCTTCAGGTAAATCAGGCTTTTCAGGGAAAATTAGTAATATTGAAATTGAACCAATTTAAAAGGTCATAGTTTGTTTTATAACTCAATTAATAATTTCCGTGCGATAGCCATTATGTTTATCGTTTTCGGTCATTCTTTCGATGTTTCTGGTGTCGCTTTAGATAGTCTTTGGGAAGTTTTTTTAAGAAACCTGCTATCTGGTGGTACCATTCTTTTTGTTTTCATTTCAGGCTTTCTTTTTGAAGTTGTATTTTTGAGAAAGTTTACTTTTCCTAAGTTTTATTTCTCCAGAGCTTCAAAGCTGATATGGCCATATTTATTATTGTCAATCATACCAATCTGTTTATATATCTATGTAGCTAACCCAATTTCAGATGGCTATTTTCTGCCTAAATCTGAAGGTGCAATATCACAGTTTATGGTACCTTTTCTAAAATATGAAGTAACAGGTCGCTTTATGACCGCTTATTGGTATATTCCTTTTGCGTTACTGTTATTTTTACTCTCGCCATTAGTCGTTCATATACTAAAAAAAGGTTTTAAGTTTAAGCTGTCACTGATTCTGATTCTTTCATGCGTGTCAATTTTGATTCATAGACCTGTCGATAATATGAATCACTTGCATTCTGTTGTGTTTTTTTTCCCTGTTTACCTCACCGGTGCTGTGGTATCTCAATGTAGAGAATCCTTGTTAAAGGCATTTCAGGGTAATCGGTTTTGGCTATTATTTTTATTATCGATCAGTTTCACGCTGATCCAGACCTATTTAGGTGATGTGGGAAGCTACCATAAGCCATTTTTTGAGTTCAGAGGCATCGACTTGATGTTTCTACAAAAGCTACTCCTTGCTTTCTTTTTCTTCTTGCTATTAGAAAAGTATTCAAAAAGTAATTTGTTTTTTGACACTCTCGCGAGTACAAGTTTTGCAGTGTTTTTTATACATCCCTATCTAATCTTTATATTTAGAAACTTAAAATTACCGACCCCAGATACGGCGTTATTCCAGTGGCTCTACTTCATTGCTTTATCTATTATGTTTGTGTTACTTAGTATGCTTCTTGCCTTGTGCGCGAAAAAATTACTCAATGATAAGAGTAAATACCTCATTGGTTATTGAAAATACAGTTTCATTAGCTTGAAACTGATTCTAAAAAACTACCTGGTAAGTATTATCTGAAATAACAATAAAAGCTTGAAAACCTGTTGGTGATTGAATTGCTAACAGGTTTTTTAGATGAAAATATATCTTGTGATTGTTACCTAACAGATAGGTTTACTAAGATCTGCTAAAAATTTGGACTATCCCTTCCTTTATATTGTTAACATTAAATTAACTTTTATTTAGTGTTTTAGGGTGGGTTTTAAAGTTCTTTTATCCTGCTTTATTACCTAACTTACTGTTTTTTGCGTTTTGTACTTTTTTATGGAACATTAAAGTGGTACTTTTGTAGTGTCTTTTGTTTATTTGCATTTAATTTGTATATATAATGTGCTGCAATTAATTCAAGGACATGACTATAAGCTGAACACACAGTTTTTGCTGCTATTGACGCACTTTCATTACGAGGGAAATAATGACTAACTCATTACTAAAATTAACAAAGCTAAGCGCAGTGATTGCTATTAGTTTAGCTAGCTCAACAACTTTGGCCGCAGACTTAGGCGTTGCCAATAATTTTTCTGCGTTTGTTTTTGAAGATTTTAAATCTAATTCAGGTCGTGCTGAGGGCGCAATTGCAGCCGGTGAGATAAGTCTGAAAGGATACAGTGTTGGTTATACAAGACCCTACAATGCTGGCGAATATTATTTAATTAGTGAATCTAGTATCGCTTTCAAGTCAGGTCGTCAATATGTGGGCAGTATGATCGCCAGCGGTGCTACTGATGTCAACTGGAGTGTTCGGTGGGGCATGCAATGGGGCTCTAAAATCCTATCGAATCAAAGTGAATCTGCTATGCCTTTCAACTTTGATGAGCAAGAACAGTACTATAAAGATTTAAGTGCTGGATTAAGTGAGCTTTCAACAACGGGTACTGTAAAGAGTATGTGGGGCGGCCTTTACTTAGAAGGTGATGGGGGCTCTGATAGACAAGTATTCAACTTAGACGCACGGGAGTTTGCTAAGGCACATACCTTCGCTGTGTCAGGGATCCCGCATGGCGCAACAGTCGTTTTTAATATAACCGGCGATGATAATGTTGTTGTAAAAGGTAAAAGCTTTGCGAGTTTACATAACCATGCAACTAAAACAGTATTCAACTTTGCGAATGCCAAAAAACTTGATATCAAAGGGAATCGTTGGCAAGGCGTTGTTTTAGCTCCGTTTGCTGATATTAGAGGTGTTCATGGTGTTGCTAAGATGCCAATTATTGGCCAGAGTTTTTATGGTTCAATGACATTGTTAGGCGGTGAATTCAGCGGTGACTTACCTGAAATCGGTGCGCCAGTTTGTAATGATATTGATGTTACTGATAAATGGAGTTGGACTGGCAGTGAGTTTATGCCGGAGTTTGACCAAGTTATTTCAACTCCGATAGCTGTAAATCTAAATGATGATAATGGCGATGGTATAATTGACGAAAAAGATGTGACAGATATCTTGGCTGTAACTTTTAATATTGCTAATTATCGTGCGCAGGGCATTGTTCGAGCGTTTAGCGGTATCGATGGTCAAGAGTTGTGGAAAACTGAAAACTTTGATGGATCTTTTAATTATAAAACAATTAAAGCGAGTTCAACTTACTCTATCGCTGCCGCAGATGTTAATAACGATGGTTTGGTTGAAGTTATAGTAAGAGATTCTACTGATCACAGTTATAAGATTTATAGTAATACTGGCGACTTGATTAAGGCTATTCCTAAAGGGTTTGCATTTGGAAATTCCGCTATATCCGATCTTAATGGTGATGGTTCCGCTGAATTCATTATTGGCAATAACATTGTGAATCTTGATGATGATTCAATCGTTAAGCTTAAAAAGCCTGTGGATTATAATAAGGGCGACTTCGTAATGATTGATTCAATTGCTTTTGATGCAGATCTTGATGGCCAGCAGGAAGTCTTAGTAAATGGTGTTTTATATACTATGGACGGACAAATTCTTTGGAACAAAAATACACAACAAGGCTTTGCTGCAATTGGTAATTTTGATAATGATGCATACCCTGAGATTGTGCTAACTGACTTAGATGGAAGTATTAAGCTTCTAGAACAGGATGGCTCAGTAATTTGGGAGTATCAATCAGATGATTCAGGCGGTGGTGTTCCTTCAATTGGTGATGTTGATGGCGATGGTGAACCAGATATTGTTGTCTCAGGCGGTAAATTAATTAAAGTACTGAATAAAGAGGGCGTTTTAATTAACTCCTTTGCAATTAATGATCCCTCTAGTAAACGCGCTGGTGTCATAACATATGACTTTAATGGCGATGGAAAAGATGAAATCATTAATATAGATGAAACGGGGTTAAATATATTTAGCGCATCAGAAAATAGATTAGTTTATACGTCTAAGCAGTCCTCAGGGACAATTTGGGAGTACCCAATTGTTGTTGATTTAGATGGTGATGGCTCTGGAGAAATTATCTCTGTTTCCAATACATTGCTTTTGCCAAGCGGTGCCATGGGTACTAATGGTATTTCTGTCAAAACGTCAAAAAGCTGTAAATGGTCGCCAGCTACACGTATTTGGAATCAGCATTCCTTTTCTGGTTCGAATATAAACCAAAATGGCTCGTTGCCTTTACAACAAGAAAACAGCTGGGAACAAACAAATACCTTCCGTTCTGGTAATTTGAATTAATTCATTCTAAATGAGCCAATTAACTTTTTTAATTGGCTCATTTTGTTAGAATTGCGCTCGTTTTAAAACGGATTTAAAAAGGTTTATTTTGGCTGATTTACACGATGACCCTGCAATTAAAAGTTTGTTGGAAAGAATGCCAGAGGGTATTCAAAATACATTTACCGATGAACAGTTAGTACATTTGAAAATTGCAATCGGTGCAAGACAATGGGGGAATCACGCAGTTGACCTTAGAGGGGTTGTTAAATTATTTAAATACCGTTATTACTACGTGCTTTTGGCTGGACGAAATAGGCGACAATTAACTCCTCAAGAACAAAAAGTTGCTAAGTTTGGGCAAGCGGTAATTTTAAGCATGGCAGTCTCATTTGTCCTATTAACTATATTGCTAATTTTATATTTGGCGAAATCTGCATTGGGAATTGATATATTTTCTAGCTTTTCCTTTGGCCTGTGGGGCTGGTTTAACTCCCTGTTAAATTAGAATAGCTAAAGTGGCTGAGAGGGTTAGGTTTTACCGGTCCTTTTTAATTGGTAATTTGATATGGTTTCGCTCATATTAAGTAATGCAATCTCACTACTGTCACATTAACTTAATATGAGTAATATTCATGTTTACTGCTTAAATATGTTTATTTTTTGTAAATGGTCTAGCTTCTTGCAATTTATTTTTTTTAAATTAACCCCAATTTTTCAATTTTATTTTGATTATAATTTACACAGTCTTGTGTTTTTTTACCTTTTTTGGAAATCGATTGTCAATAAACTGCTCCTATCCCTTTGTTTATTAAAATAATAAAGAAATATGAATCTGCCCTGAATAGTTTAATTTAATAATGTTGTGTTTATTTTTGTTTATCTTGCGTTCATTTTTTTAAATGTTTCTTTTTTATACTTCAATTTAATGCAATTTTTGTTTGGCACTTTATACTTATTTTTTGGTTGATCTGTTCCTGTTGTCACTATATTATTGCAGCTGATTTTTTAGTTACTTGCCGTTCAAGGAAGATATAGTGAACAGAAGCAGAACATTTAAACCATCTAGTTCTTCAGATGCAAATTTTTATCGCTTATTTGACTTGTTAACACTTTTTATTGCATTTCAAATAGCAAATAGTATTTATACTATTCACTTTACCTCAGCTTATCTTGCAGCTGCATTATCTATCACAATTACCTATATGTATTGTGCAGAAATATTATCTACATACCGATCGTGGCGTGCAGGTAAATTCAGAAGCATGGTTTTATGCTCTTGGGTTTCTTTAGTCGTTGCGTTTTCAACGATGTTTTGTATTTCATTTGTTTTTAAATTCACAGAAGTATTGTCTCGTTTAGGGTTAACCATTTGGTTTTTTGTGAGCTTGCTGCTTTTATTTAGCTGGCGTTTGGCTGTTCATTTATACAAACGTAATCGACGTCGATTAGGCTTGAATCTTCGTAATGTTGCAATTGTTGGTGCAACTGAAGGGGCAGCGTATTTACATAAAGAAATTGAAAATAATAGCGAGTTAGGCTTTAAGTTTATGGGTTTCTTTGATGACCGTAAACCTGAACGTTTGTTTGAAAAAGCCGCCAATTATGACGTGGAAGGCAACATTCAAACCGCAATTGATCGGGCTCGAGATGGTGAAATAGACATATTATACATTGCATTACCACTAAAAGCTGAAAAGCGTATTGCTGATATTTTATTACAGCTTGGCAATACGACGGTTGATGTGCATGTTATTCCTGATTTTCTACTTTCTAACTTGATTCACGCTAGGATAGAACATGTTGGTAATTTAGATACATTAAGCGTGTTTGAGTCACCTTTAATAGGTGCGCAGGAGTTTATTAAGCGTACTGAAGATATTATTGTTTCTTCATTAATTCTGCTATTAATTTCCCCTTTACTGTTAGTGATCGCTGCTGCAGTTAAGCTTACTTCCCCTGGAAATATAATCTTCAAACAAGATCGATATGGTTTAGATGGTCGAAAAATTAAAGTGTGGAAGTTTAGGTCTATGACAGTCACCGAAAATAGTGACGTAGTTACACAAGCGACAAAAAATGATGCGCGTATTACTAAGCTTGGTGGCTTCTTGAGAAGAACTAGCCTTGATGAGTTACCTCAATTCATCAATGTATTAAGAGGTGAAATGTCAATAGTCGGCCCAAGACCTCATGCTGTAGCTCATAACGAAGAATACAGATCTAAGGTCGATTTCTACATGATTAGACACAAAGCAAAACCTGGTATCACCGGTTGGGCTCAAATTAATGGCTGGCGCGGTGAAACAGATACACTTGATAAGATGGCTAAACGAGTTGAATACGACTTACATTACATTAAGCACTGGTCCTTGTGGCTTGATGTGAAAATAATTTTTATGACAATTTTTAAGGGATTTAAAAGTGAAAATGCGTACTAATACAATTTTATTTTTACCTATTGCACTGGGTTTATCTGCACCTGCGATCGCAGTTGAATTAAAGCCAGGCAGTTTTATGACTGAGGATGGAGCAGAGCTCACGCCTACGCTCCAATTAGGTGTTAGTAGCAACGACAACTTTTTTATGACACCATCAGATACCCAGTCTCGTCTAATATGGGAAATAGCACCTAGTTTAAATGCATTGATTGAAGACGGTCCAGACAATTATGAATTTGATGTTGCTACACGTTCTGCACTGCATAATAAAGATTCTACTGATAACTTTACGCAAATAAATCTAGGCGCTGGTTTGCATAAAGAATTTACCAGTAAACACCGTGTAGATATTAAAGGTGATGCTGATTGGCTGTCAGAAGCACGTGGTGCAGGTTTGACAGAAGGTCAGGGTAATACTATTGATGACTTAATTACATACCAACAACAGAATTTCTCTGCTAGGTATGAATATGGTGCCCTAAGCTCTAAGGCGCAGGTCGCTTTTATGGCTGGCTACTATAATAAAAATTATCAAAATTTTTCTGAGATATCTCGTTTCCGTGATTACGACAAACCTATGCTAGGTATTACTGGTTATTATAATACACATGCCGGTAGCCGTGCCTTTGTAGAGATAAAGCAGGAAAACTATCGCTACGATGTTATTGATTCTAATGGTATTTCTCGTGATTCAGATGATGTTAAAGTATTGTTGGGTATGGAATGGGAAGCGACAGCCATTACAACGGGATCGTTTAAAGTCGGTTATCAGAATAAAGATTTCGAGTCGAATCTTCGGGACAATTTCAGCGGTTTAAGCTGGGAAGCTGCGGTTGTTTGGAAACCACTTTCATATACGTCATTACAATTGGTAACTAGCCGTGCAGCAAAGGATCCTTTGGTTCAAGGCGATTATATTCGTGAGAGTGTATATGGTGCTACATGGCAACATGATTGGAGTGAATCTTTAAGCTCAGTAGTCAGCGCAAATTATGTGGATCAAGAGTACGTGGGCAATTTTAATCGCAAAGATAAAGTTAAAAACGCACGTCTTGGGTTGAACTATCTAGCAAACAACTTTGGTATGGTATCGGGTTATGTTGATTTCATAGACCGTAACTCAAACCAAGCTAACATCGAATTTGATCGTGTAATCGTGGGGCTTAATTTTACTTTTGCGTTAAAGGGTAATGAATGAAGGTCAAAATTTTAATAGCTTTAACCTTGCTCCTAAGTGTTTATAGTTTTGCTGATGATTCAAAAAACTATATCTTAGGGGCTGGTGATAAAATAGAAATTAAAGTATTTGGCCAGCCAGATTTAGATGTAACCTCACTGCTAGGTAATAGCGGTGAGATTAATTACCCTTTTTTAGGTAAGGTCAAGCTTGTCGGATTAAATATTTCGCAAGTTGAGCAAACGATTAGCGAGGGTTTACAGCCTGATTATTTGGTTAACCCTAACGTATATGCTCAAGTCGTGGAATACCGTCCTTTTTATATCCACGGTGAAGTTAAGGAGCCTGGTGCGTATCCGTATCAACCTGCAATGACAGTAAACCAAGCAATTGCATTAGCTGGCGGATTAACTGAGCGAGCCTCTGTTGACAAAATTTTTATTTTTAAAGAGAAAACCAAAGCGCAGCAACAAAAAGGTAACTTAAATAGCCAAATTGCTGCTGGTGACACTATAAAAATAGAACAGCGCTTGTTTTAGGCAGTTAAAGGCAGTAATTAAAAATGAATTCACTATCAGAAAAGCCTAATAGCAATGAAGAACTCATTGATTTAGGCGCTTACCTTAATGTTATCAAACAGAATAAATGGAAAATCTTAGGTTTTTCGGTTGTTGTAACTTTATTTACCATGATGGTTACTCTAACCTTGGTACCTAAGTATATAGCTTCTGCAACCTTACTGATTGAGTCAGAACAAACAAAAGCTGTTAGCTTTGATGAAGTTTATGGCTTAGATTCAACGAAAAAAGAATATTATCAAACTCAGTTTGAAGTAATAAAGTCGGATAGTATAGCCCGAGAGGTCATCACAAAGCTAAATTTGGCAGAGCATCCGGACTTTATTAATAAACCTTCATTCAGTGATGAGTTAAAAAGTATGGCGAAGCAACTTTTGCCATTTCTTAACAAGTCTGAACGTTCAGTGCTCACCGAGCAGGAGATTGCTGAGTTAAAAATGCTGGATTTACTTGCTACGTTTAGAGCTAACCTGAGCGTATCACCTATTCGTAAGACCCAACTTGTAAAAGTTAGTTTTGAATCGAGCGATCCTAAACTTGCTGCCTTAGTCGCTAATACCGTAGGTGAGGTTTATATTGAAAGCCAAATGCGCGCTAAAATGGGCATCACCCAACAGGCTTCAAGTTGGTTGAATACCCGCTTATCAGAGCTACGAGTTCAACTTGACAGCTCTGAAGTTCGCTTACAAAACTACCGAGAAGAGCAAAAACTTGTCGACATTGAAGGTATTGCGGGGCTTATAACTCAAGAGTTAGAGCAAACGTCTAAACAGCTTGTTGACGCTCGCGCTACAAAAAACAATTTGGAAAGTATAAACCGTGTTATCAATGAATATGGCAATGATAACATTGAGTTACTGGGAAGTATGCCTGAAATTACTTCGCACCGTGTAGTACAAGATGTTAAACGTGAAGTGGTGTTAGCTGAGCGAAAGGTGAGCGAATTAGCTGAGGTATATGGCCCTAAACATCCTAAAATGATTTCAGCTAAAGCTGAGTTAGCGACAGTAAAAACGAACCTTAATAAGCAAATTAAAGGTTTGATTACTGGTATTGAGAAAGAGTTAAATAGGATTGCGCGTACTGTCAGTGCTCTTGAAGGGGATTTAGCAAAAATCCGTGCTGAGTATCAAGATGTAACGCGTAAAGAGACGCAATATAACCAGTTAAAGCGTGAAGTTGAAACAAACCGTAATATTTTTAATACCTTTTTATCTCGCTCTAAAGAAACTGAAGTAACCAGCGACTTTAGTTCAGCAGCAGCTCGTTTTACAGACCGTGCATATGCACCAAGAAATCCAAGTAAACCAAATAAAAAGTTAATTATTATTTTAGCCTTTGTTGCAAGCTTAGGTTTTGCAATGGTGATGACATTCGTTTTTGACGCGCTAAACGATACTGTTAAAAATAAAAATGATGTTGAAAATAAACTAGCGCAGCGAATGTTAGGTTTGCTACCTCATGTTGCAATTCCTAAAAAGAGTTTCTTTCCGATCCATGCTTACTTAGATGATACGTATCGTCGCTTTGCTGAATCGGTACGAACTTTCCGTACTAGTCTATTATTAACTCATCTTGACCGCGCACATCAGGTTATTGCTGTTACATCGACTTCGCCAGGAGAAGGTAAAACCACTACTTCTGCTAATTTAGCCATGTCGTTAGCGCAAATGGGGAAGGTGTTGTTAATTGATGCTGATTTACGTAAGCCAACTCTAGCAAAACGATTTGATATACCAGTGTTTCACCCTGGTTTGAGTAATTTAATTATTGGCACAGATCAATTAACTGATTGTGTACATGAGGATTCGCAATCTGGTGTAACTATAATGCCCAGTGGTCAGATACCCTCTAACCCACTTGAGCTCCTCTCGAGCAGCCGCTTTTCTGATTTGCTTAGTGAATTAAAAGGTAAGTATGATCATATTATTGTTGATACGCCACCGACTCAAGCGGTTAGTGATGCACTAGTAATAGCACAAAGTGTTGACTCGGTTGTATATGTTGTTAAATCAGATATAACACGTATTAAACCTATCACCGCAGGGCTTGAGCGTCTATTTGAAGTAAAAGCTCATGTTGCGGGTGTTTTACTAAACCAAGTGGATATGAGTAAGTCTAAAGATGAACACAGTCAAGGGTATTATGATTATTACGATTACTCACAGCAACCTGAAAAACCTCAAGCGTAACTAAGTTAGTTTATGTTTGATATTCATAGTCATATTTTGCCAAGTATTGATGACGGCGCTAAAGATCTAGATGAATCTTTAGCGCTTCTTAAAATGGCTGAAGATGATGGTATAACCCATATGGTTGCTACACCACATATACATATAGGTAGATTTAATAACCGAAGCTCTCATATTTACGAGAGCTTGGTTAACTTGCGTCTACATGCAAAAAATGCCGGTATTGGTGTAAAGTTAGCTGCCGCAGCAGAAGTGCGTCTCGATGTAGAACTTATGGCATTGGTTATGTCTAATCAGTTACCTTTTATTGGGGAAATAGCTAATAAAAATGTACTGTTATTAGAGTTACCACATTCGCATATGCCACAAGGTTACGATAAATTTATCCAATGGCTTGATAAACAAAATATTCGGGTAATTATTCCGCATCCGGAGCGTAACCGAGATATTCAGTCTAATCTATATTATATTCAGCACTTAAAACAATTAGGCTGTGATTTTCAGTTAACAGCATCAAGTATCCAAGGTGAGTGGGGGGAAAACGCAAAAGCCATATCATTGCAAATGCTTAACGATGGCCTAGTTAGTTATATTGCCTCTGATACTCATTCCGTTAAACGTCGTCCTCCCGTTCTTAGCCAGGCTAAAGAAACTGTCTCGCAATTAATCGGTGTAGAACAAGCTAACTCAATCTTCATTACTAATCCGCAACGATTGACAGAATGCTTATTTAATGACTAAATTTAACATAGGTAAAACTGTAACTAGCTCTATTTTAGCCGTCTTAGTGCTTTTTATTACTTATTCAAGCCTACAAAGTATGCGTGCGAATGCGTGGTATTTTAATGCGCTAAATATTGTGCAGGCCACTGCTCTTGATTCTTCTAACACATCGTTGCTCAGCGCAGAAAATGCAATGACGCTGGCAACTGATTTGGACCCTGAACATCCGCATTACTGGCATTTTTTGGCTCATATTAAAATGTTAGGTTTATCAAAAATGAATATATCATCGAATGAGCAAATTAAGCAGGTTGAAGATACATACCAACAAGTTGAACAAGCACTATTAAAGTCGGTTGAGCTAAGGAGCACTTGGGCGCAAACTTGGGTTGCCTTAGCTCAGGTTGTCAGCTTTCAAGAAGGGCCTTCTGAGCGAGTATATGGCTATCTCCAAGAAGCGAAAAAAATGGGGCCTTATGAATTTAATACTCATCTAGGTATTATTCAAATCGCTTTAATGCACTGGACTAATCTACCGCCTACCTATAAAGCACTATATGTAAATGAGCTTAAGCTAGCTTCTAAACATGGTTATAAATTTAATAGTATTTTTAATATGGCAGAGCGAATGGAGCGCTTAGGTATAGTGTGTTTATCACTTCAATTTGGCAATGAATTTAGCCGTGTTAGACAAACACCGGCTTATAAACGCAGCTGCAAAAATTTTAATACTAATACGATGTTAAAGAACTAAAAAGCTACTCACTTTGTTTTAAAGCACGTTAGATTCACTGTATGTCTTTTCTATGTTGCTTGATATAGTTCGACACTTCACTAACAGTTGCTAACCAGTAGCCAGTTTCTGGTTTTTGTAAGTAATTAATCAGCTCTTCTAATGCGTTTATATCGGTAGAGTATTGGCCACGTTCGCCTATTTCATGCCCTGCTAGAATGATCCAGCTATTATTGGTTCGATGTTGTTCTATCATGGCCTTAATCTCTGCAAATGTGAGTCCATCGATCCGTAGACTTGTTAACTGTGAAAAGTCAGTAAAGTTGGGGTTGTTTGCTGTTTCGTCTAACCAAGTTCGGCCTGTGTCAAAATGTTTGGCTATTAATGGAACATAGCTTTTAGTGTTAGCCCCTCGGCCTACAAAAGTGTTGCCGCACGGGTATGCGAATGCCTTTGCATCAACACCTAACGTTTGCTTAATATACTGTTGGCTGTCTATGATATCTTTTTCAATATCCTTAAGTGAAGCTTGTTCTAAGGATAAACCTTGTTGACGCAACCATTCAAAATTCCCAGTACATAAATGCTTATTAGTGTGGTTGGCTATTTCGTGACCGTCTTTTACAACTTTTTGCCACTTACTTACTCGTTCCTCAACATTAAAGGGGGAAACATAAAAGGTGGCTTTAACTTTGTATTTATTTAATAACGACAACCCATTATCGACTTGGCTATGTCTTGCATCGTCAAAGGTAATACTTATTGCGTTACTGGCGTTATCTGGGTAGGAAAAGCCTTGGTATGAGGTATTCTGAGCGCTTGTGTTTAAACTAATAAATGCCGTAATTAAAAAGCGTGATAATTTTAACATGTTCAATCCCTTTTCATCTATTTTCTGTAATAGAATCAAAAAGCAATGAATAGTGCAATGCGACTTTTGCATAAAAAACGCCCAGAACGAATCCGCATTGTTCTGGGCTTAGGGGGTGGCTCTTGCGAGCCTGCGCTAACTATAAAAAAACACCTTCTAAATTTAGTAGGGAGAAGTAGAAAGTACTTTTAAGTGTAGTTAAATAGTGGGAAATTGCACGATAAATGTACAATTTTTATATTGGTTTTAAATCAACTTGTTACACCATTTTACCTATTAAAGGTATGTATTTGTTCAGGGTTTATACGCAACTTATACCCAAGTTATTAACTGGGTATTTTGTACTAAATCACGTGGTAGTGAGTTCTTGATTTTATTCTTTTGCCACTTACCGAGGCCTACCGGACAGCCACATAACATTAACACTACTTCACCATTATCTTGAGTTGGTTTTTCGAGCCGAATATCTTTACCGTTAAAGTAATCGTTTGCTTGGCAAGCAGACATCTCAAAGGTATTTTTTTCGCAATCTTGACCAAAGACGGTGGCGAATTCATGTGCTAAGCGAACTCCGCCTTTATGGATCACACCAAGTTGAATGCCTAAACGTGAGTATTTAATTTTATCTTGCAGTTCATCAAAGCCATCAGGAAACAACCAAAGCTCTTTATCACGTTGCATTAAGGTGCCTTTGAGTGATTTTAGACCGAACTGTTTTTTAATTGTTTGCATAAACGCTTGGCTTTGCTTTTTATCAAACTCAGCAAACGGAAATGCGCCTTTTTTAACTTTTTGGTGTGGGTTGTCAATTGAGGCTATTTTTTTAAATTTAGCGATGAAGAAACCTTCACTGTCGTAAGTTTGTGGCCAAACATGCAAATAACCTTCGCTGGTTGTCGCTTTATCAGCGCCATCAAACAGGTTATCGAGCGATTGTACTTCGATGCAAGCAGGGAACTCTGCTAATAGATACTCGCACACTTGTTGGTTTTCAAGCGGTGTCAAAGTACAGGTCGAATAAACTAATGTGCCGCCAGGTTTTAGGGCATAAAAGGCACTTTTGATAAGGGCTTTTTGTACAGCAGCAATATCTATATTAGACTCAATTGACCAATTCTTTAGGGCGTCTGCATCTTTACGAACCGTGCCTTCACCTGAACACGGGGCGTCTAGCAAAATACTGTCGAAGCACTCATACATGTAATCCCCAAAGATCACACCGTCAAAATGTGATAATGCACAATTACCTACACCCATACGCTTGAGTGTTGCTGCCAAGACTTTTAAGCGAGATGATGACAACTCATTGGCAACTAACACGCCAGTATTATCCATCATGGCGGCGATTTGTGATGTTTTTGAACCCGGTGCCGATGCCATATCAAGTACCGCATCGCTTTGCTTAACTTCGGCTCGAAGAGCAACCGGCGGTAGCATTGAACTGGCTTCTTGCACATACATAGCACCACTTAAGTGTAAATCGGTATTACCGATTGCAAGGGCTTCTTCTTCCTCACTAGGACGTGTTAACCAGAACCCTTCCTTGCACCATGGGATTGCTGTTAACTCCCATCCTTTGTTGGCGCATTGACGCTGAAATTCTGAGACTGACATTTTTAATGTATTTACGCGAACAGATCGTCTAAGTGGGCGGCGACAGGCTGCAATAAAGTCGTCTAATGATAAATGTTCAGGAAGGTAGCTTTTTACATCATGAATAAATGAGTCTGGAATATATGTATTAGCGTCCACTAAATGGCTCTCACGTCACGTAATAATAGGCTGATCATACCATTTATAGCGCTGTCAGGGGATATTTTTAGCTTTTTCAGAGTGAGATTAAAGTGTCGACATATTAACGATATAAATATCTTTTATAGTCATTATTTTTGATAAATATCATTTTATGTCGACATTTTGCTGATTTTTTAGTCTATTTTTCCGATCTCAAGGTTGACACATTCAATGATAGGGCGCATAGTGAACTTACAAATTGTCGACAATCTTAATTTAGTACTTAAATAGACCTATTTATGACAGAGCAAAAAGCAAACGATAACTACAACGATATCACGATAACAACGGCATCAGACCAAGTGTTTGTCGACATGCGTCGTGAAATTGTACAAGGCACCATTGAGCAGGGCAGCAAAATTTCTGAGCCAGAACTTGCTAAACGCTATGGTGTAAGCCGTGCCACCTTACGTGAGGCGCTAAATCGTTTAGAGAGCTGTTATTTGGTAGAGCGTAAAGCGAATGTCGGTTGTCGTGTTGTAGCACTGACCGCTGAGCGTTTAATCGAAGTCTATCAGGTTCGTAGTGCCTTAGAGGGACTTGCTTGTCGGTTAGCTGCTGACAATATGGAACCTGAAGAAGTGCAAGGTTTAAAACAGTTATTGAATCAGCACTTACAAACACAGCGTGTAAAAGAAGGTGAATCATACTACCAAGAAGCGGGCGACCTTGATTTTCATTATCGCATTATTAAAGGGTCTAAAAACGCGCATCTAATTCATCTTTTATGTAATGAGTTGTACCAGTTAATTCGTATGTACCGTGTACAAATGGGGATGGTTGGGCCGCGTGTATCAAAAGCATTTGACGAACACTTGGCAATTATCAATGCCATTGAAAACCATGATGGTGAATTGGCCGAAATGCTTATGAAACGCCATATTAGTGCGTCTCAGGCAAATATTCAGACTAAGTTTGACTTACTCGCAGCAAAAAATCAGTAGCGCCTTAGTTAAACAGTCACAATTTAGCTTTAAAAAATAGAGTCAGCCAAAGAGCTGAAACCGTTCAAAGATAGGAGTTATCCAATGTCAGCAGGATTAAAGTTCAAACAGGCAATCGCCAACAATAAGCCACTGCAAGTGGTTGGCACCGTCAATGCGTACTGCGCAATGATGGCAGAAAAAACAGGTCACCAAGCACTTTATCTCTCAGGTGCGGGTGTTGCTAACGCATCATACGGTATGCCAGATTTAGGTATGACAAGCTTAGATAACGTACTTGAAGATATTCGTCGGATTACCAGCGCTACCGACTTACCGCTTCTTGTTGATGCTGACACAGGTTGGGGCGGTGCATTTAATATTGCTCGTACTGTTAAAGAAATGACTAAAGCGGGCGCTGCGGGCTTCCATATTGAAGACCAAGTTGCACAAAAACGTTGTGGTCACCGTCCTAATAAAGAAATCGTGTCTAAAGATGAAATGGTTGACCGTATTAAAGCCGCAGTTGATGCGAAAACAGATAGCGATTTTTACATTATGGCGCGTACTGATGCATTCCAAAAAGAAGGCTTAAATGCAGCCATTGACCGCGCTGCCGCATGTGTTGAAGCAGGTGCCGACGCTATCTTTGCAGAAGCTGTGCATGATTTAGCAGATTATCAAGCATTTGCTAAAGCGTTAAATGTGCCAATTCTTGCGAACATCACTGAGTTTGGCCAGACACCGCTATATACAGCTGAGCAATTAAGCGAAGTGGGTGTTGAAATTGTACTTTACCCACTTAGTGCATTTAGAGCGATGAACAAAGCAGCACTTAATGTGTATTCGTCTATTCTTAGCGAGGGCTCGCAACAAAGCCAATTAGACAACATGCAAACACGTGCTGAACTCTATGAGTTTTTAGACTATCACTCATATGAAAACACACTCGATAACCTTTTCTCAGCTAAAAAATCATAACGACAACATATAAGGAGAACACTCATGGTAGATAAAGCATTAGGCGGCGCAGGTTTACGTGGTCAAGTAGCAGGTGAAACAGCACTGTGTACAGTAGGTAAATCAGGTTCAGGTTTAACTTATTGTGGTTATGATATTAGTGAATTAGCAGATAAAGCGCAGTTTGAAGAAGTGTCTTTTTTACTGTCACGTGGTGAATTACCCACAGAGTCTGAGCTTACTGAATATAAAGCAAAGCTAAAATCACTACGTGGTTTACCAGATGCACTAAAAACAGTGCTTGAGAACATTCCTAAAGACGCGCACCCAATGGATGTAATGCGTACCGGTTGTTCTATGCTAGGTAATCTTGAAATGGAGCAAGATTTCTCAGAGGCGAATGATGCGATTGACCGCCTAGTTGCCGTATTCCCAAGTATTATTTGTTATTGGTATCGTTTTAGCCATGACGGCGTTCGCATCGACACTGAAACAGATGATGATTCGGTAGGCGCACATTTCTTAAATTTATTACACGATAAAGCACCATCAGCATTATTTGAGCAAGTAATGAATGTGTCTTTAATTCTCTATGCAGAGCATGAGTTTAATGCATCAACATTCACTGCGCGTGTATGTGCGTCAACATTGTCTGATATTCACTCTTGTGTAACGGGTGCTATCGGTAGTTTACGTGGTCCATTACATGGTGGTGCTAACGAAGCGGCAATGGATATGATTGAAGGCTTCACAAGTGCAGACCAAGCTGAAGAGGCGCTAATGGGTATGCTTGAACGTAAAGACAAGATTATGGGCTTTGGTCACGCTATTTACCGTGAATCAGATCCACGTAACGTGATCATCAAAAAATGGTCAGAAAAACTGGCTGATGAAGTGGGTGACGATGTTCTATATCCTGTATCTGTTCGCTGTGAAGAGGTCATGTGGCGTGAAAAGAAATTATTCTGTAATGCTGATTTCTTCCATGCATCTGCGTATCACTTCATGGGTATCCCAACTAAGTTATTCACGCCAATTTTCGTGATGAGCCGTGTTACAGGTTGGACAGCACACGTGAAAGAGCAACGCGCCAATAACCGTATTATACGCCCAAGTGCAGATTATACGGGCCCAGAAGCGCGTAGCTATACGCCAATTTCTGAGCGTTAATCGTTAATTAAATAGTGATAGGGGTGGCTTAGCTGCCCCTTTATGAAGGGGCGAAATAAATACAAAAACAATCAGCCCACCTTTGTTCACCGTCACCAAGTACAAGTAGAATCATCATGAATACAAATTTTAGAAAACCATTAGCAGGCACCGGAGTCGATTATTTTGATACTCGTGCTGCTGTTGATGCAATTAAACCGGGCAGCTATGCCACACTTCCTTACACATCACGTGTCCTTGCTGAAAACTTAGTTCGTCGCTGTGAACCTGAAATGCTCAATGATGCACTGTCGCAATTGATTGACCGCAAGCGTGATTTAGATTTCCCTTGGTTTCCTGCTCGCGTTGTATGTCACGATATCTTAGGTCAAACAGCGTTAGTTGATTTAGCAGGCCTTCGAGATGCCATTGCTGCAAAAGGCGGCGATCCTGCAAAAGTAAACCCTGTGGTACCAACACAGTTAATTGTTGACCATTCATTAGCGGTTGAACACGCAGGTTTTGAACCAGACGCATTTGAAAAAAACCGTGCGATTGAAGACCGTCGTAACGATGACCGTTTTCACTTTATCAATTGGACGAAAACAGCATTTAAAAATATTGATGTGATCCCGCCGGGTAATGGCATTATGCATCAAATCAATTTAGAGAAAATGTCGCCAGTGATCCAAAAACGTGATGGCGTGGCATTCCCAGATACATTAGTGGGTACAGATAGCCACACACCTATGGTCGATGCGTTAGGTGTTATTGCTGTCGGTGTGGGTGGCCTTGAAGCTGAAAGCGTGATGCTGGGGCGTGCTTCTTACATGCGTTTACCTGATATTGTCGGTGTTGAGCTGACTGGTAAACCACAGCCGGGTATTACTGCAACGGATATCGTATTAGCGATCACCGAATTTTTACGCAATGAAAAAGTCGTTTCGACCTACCTTGAATTTTATGGTGAAGGTGCCGATGCACTGACTCTCGGTGACAGAGCAACTATTTCTAATATGACGCCAGAGTTTGGCGCAACAGCTGCGATGTTCTACATCGATGACAACACACTTGATTACTTACGTTTGACTGGCCGTGAAGAAGAGCAAGTTAAACTAGTCGAAACTTACGCAAAAGAAACAGGTCTTTGGAGTGATAGCCTTAAAACGGCCGAGTATGAGCGTGTATTAACCTTTGATTTGTCATCTGTAGGTAGAAATATTGCGGGCCCATCTAATCCACATCGCCGTGTTGCAACCAGCGAACTTGATAAAGCGGGTATCACTGGCGCCTTAGAAAATGAAGAAGGCTTAATGCCAGATGGCGCGTGTATTATCGCAGCAATTACAAGCTGTACAAATACCAGTAATCCGCGAAATGTTATTGCTGCAGGTTTACTTGCGCGTAATGCTAACGCTAAAGGGTTAACCCGTAAGCCATGGGTTAAAACATCACTGGCACCGGGTTCTAAAGCGGTGAAATCTTACCTAGAAGAAGCTAACTTATTACCTGAGCTTGAGCAACTTGGCTTTGGTATTGTGGGGTTTGCATGTACGACCTGTAATGGCATGAGTGGTGCGCTTGATCCTAAAATTCAGCAAGAAGTGATTGATCGTGATTTATACGCAACTGCTGTACTTTCGGGTAACCGTAATTTCGATGGCCGTATTCACCCATATGCCAAACAAGCATTCTTAGCATCACCGCCACTGGTTGTTGCTTATGCTATTGCGGGTACGATTCGTTTTGATATCGAAAAAGATGTATTAGGGCATGATCAACAAGGCAACGAAATTCGCCTAATGGATTTATGGCCAACAGATGAAGAAATTGATGCAGTGATCAAACAAAGTGTTAAACCTGAGCAGTTTAAAAAGGTTTACGAGCCAATGTTTGATTTAAGTGTAGATTACGGTGAAGACAACGATCCGCTTTACCAATGGCGCCCACAAAGTACTTATATTCGCCGCCCACCTTATTGGGAAGGGGCATTAGCGGGTGAACGTTCTTTGAGTGATATGCGTGCACTAGCCGTACTAGGCGACAATATCACCACTGATCATTTGTCGCCTTCAAATGCGATTTTAGCGTCAAGTGCTGCTGGTGAATACCTAGCTAAAATGGGTCTCCCTGAAGAAGATTTTAACTCATATGCTACTCACCGAGGTGACCATTTAACAGCGCAGCGTGCAACATTCGCAAACCCTAAATTATTGAATGAAATGGTTAAAGAAAATGGTGAAGTGAAGCAAGGTTCATATGCTCGCATTGAACCTGAAGGCAAAGTAACACGTATGTGGGAAGCCATTGAAACCTACATGCAGCGTAAACAACCACTTATCATTGTGGCTGGTGCTGATTATGGCCAAGGCTCATCACGTGACTGGGCTGCAAAAGGTGTACGCCTTGCAGGTGTTCAAGTGATTGCAGCCGAAGGCTTTGAGCGTATTCACCGCACTAACTTAATTGGTATGGGCGTATTACCACTTGAATTTAAAGCTGGCACGACACGAATGACTTTAGGCATTGATGGTAGTGAGAGCTTTAGTGTCAAAGGTGAGCCAACACCTGGTGCAACACTGACATTGGTGATTACCCGTGCCAATGGTGAAACCGTTGAAGTACCAATGACGTGTCGTTTAGATACCGCTGAAGAAGTGTCAATTTATTCAGCTGGTGGTGTGCTACAACGTTTCGCGCAAGATTTCTTAGAATCTGAGGAGCACTAAACTATGGCGTTTAAACCACAAATGAAGGTGCCAGCAACCTATATGCGTGGCGGCACCAGTAAAGGGGTGTTCTTTAACTTAATTGATTTACCTGAGCCTGCCCAGGTGGCAGGCGAGGCCCGCGATAACCTATTATTACGTGTGATTGGTAGCCCCGATCCTTACCAAAAACAAACTGATGGTATGGGCGGTGCAACCTCAAGTACGAGTAAAACGGTGATTTTATCGAAAAGCGCTAAACCAGATCACGATGTTGATTATTTATTTGGTCAAGTGGCTATCGATAAAGCGTATGTTGATTGGAGTGGTAACTGCGGCAATCTAACCTCAGCAGTTGGGGCTTTTGCGATATCGAATGGTCTTGTTGATGCGAGTAAAATTCCTGATAACGGCGTTGTTGAAGTTAAAGTATGGCAAGTCAATATTAGTAAAACCATCATAGTGCATGTGCCAATTACTAACGGTGAAGTGCAAGAAACCGGTGATTTTGAGCTTGATGGCGTGACCTTTCCAGCTGCTGAAGTGAAACTTGAATTTATGGATCCGGCAGATGGTGAAGGTGCATTATTCCCAACAGGTAATTTAGTGGATGAACTTGAAGTTCCGGGGATTGGTATGCTGTCTGCGACGATGATCAATGCGGGTATTCCAACGGTTTTCATAAACGCCAGTGAAGTTGGCTATGATGGTACAGAGCTTCAAGAAGCGATTAACGGTGATGCATCTGCACTTGAAAAATTAGAAACAATTCGTGCCTATGGGGCGTTAAAAATGGGGTTAATTTCTCATCTTGATGAAGCAAAAGCACGTCAACATACGCCAAAAGTAGCCTGGGTAGCTCCAGCAACAACCTACCATGCATCAAGCGGCAAAGTTGTAAATGATACTGATATTGATTTAGTGGTACGTGCTATGTCAATGGGTAAATTGCATCACGCCATGATGGGCACAGCAGCGGTTGCAATAGGCACCGCTGCAGCTATACCCGGTACGCTTGTAAATCTCGCCGCAGGCGGGGGAGAGCGTCAGGAAGTTAACTTTGGTCATCCTTCTGGCACATTAAAAGTAGGCGCTGCTGCAACACTTGTTGATGGTAAATGGCAAGTCACAAAAGCAAGTATGAGCCGAAGTGCGCGCGTGTTAATGGAAGGCTGGGTTAGAGTACCCGAGTAATACCCTGTGTAATCTAAATGAAGCGGCGGTTACGCCGCTTTATCGAATTTGTAGCATTGTTTTTTCATATCTTCAATAAACTCATCAAACTTACCGCTTTTTTGCATGGTGTCTATTTCGTCATTGAGATCTTTTAAGGTATTTTTCCAGTTTGGGCTTGTTTTGCTGACAGAATAATAAAGTGGTTTGTGTTCTAGAGTTGGTTCTACAGCAACTAGAGATTCTATAATTCTTTGCTTATCGCTGTTAGATAGCTGAGATTTATAGACACTTGCTTTTAAAACCTCTAGGTCTGCAACAATAAGGCTGACACGATTGCTCAGCAATAAATGAATAAGTTGGTATTCATTATTAGCGACGATGGTATCAAGCTCTTTGCTTTCGATCATGCTATCAAGTTTCTTGGTGTTTTTGTAAGCACGGACTACACCTATAACATGCTCCTTGATTGATTCAAGGTCACCATTGAATGTAATCGAGTTACCTTTTAAAGTAACAAAAGATAAGTCGCCACCTGGTATTGGTTGACTTAAAGCTAATAGATTATTGCGAGTTTGGTTGAGAAAGTTGTCAGATATTACATCGTCCTCAACGAAATATTCGGGGAATAAGATATCGGCTTTTCCTAATTCCGCTTCTCTAACTGCGCGAGCCCATGGATAAAAGCCAATATAGACGCCATAGCCTTTTTTTAGTAGAGATTGGACCGTAAATTGGTAAAGCCAGCCTTTGTTACATAGGTTTTCATCAATATAAGGAGGCCAATCAAGAGTTACTAATCGAAGCGTTTTTTTAGCACCCAAGTTATAACCATAACCATCTTTATAGCGTACAGCATTTTGAGTAACTTCTTTGCCATCGAGTTGGTAAGTAATAGGAGTAAGTCCAGCGAATGCTTGATACGAAAAGATAAATATAATTACAGCAAGTACTTTCATAGTTTTTTAAGCTTCTTTTTTTAAGTTAAGCTTAGCCCTTTTTGATTAGTCTTCAACACTGTATTTGTAATAAAATTTAACGAAGCCCGAGCTACGTTAGATCACCCGTACTGGTTAGAGGCATTACATTCGAATTATTTGTCTTAGATATTTTCATATCGTAATTTGAAACGGTTATCCGATTTTTCGATGACGCGTCATGAGAACGACCTTATGATGTTAATTTTATTTCGGGGACGACCCTATACTAAAGAGTAATTGGTATGGGTTAAAGTTGCCAGCGAGTATAAGCTCAATTAGGTGTTTTTAAATATCAAAAAGTACTGTAAATTCAATGCTCTTATTTATTTATTTTTAGATGAAAACGCTGAAATAGAGAATTGGTACGACCGAGTGGATTCGAACCACCGACTTTGGCACGGGTCATAGAGAGTGGTAGCGCTCTAACCAACTGAGTTAATTATTTTTTTAGATGAAACCGCTGAAATAGAGAATTGGTACGACCGAGTGGATTCGAACCACCGACTTTGGCACGGGTCATAGAGAGTGGTAGCGCTCTAACCAACTGAGCTAATTATTTATTTTTAGATGAAACCGCTGAAATAGAGGATTGGTACGACCGAGTGGATTCGAACCACCGACTTTGGCACGGGTCATAGAGAGTGGTAGCGCTCTAACCAACTGAGCTAATTATTTATTTTAGGAGAAACCGCTGAAATAGAGGATTGGTACGACCGAGTGGATTCGAACCACCGACCTCTACCATGTCAAGGTAGCGCTCTAACCAACTGAGCTACGGTCGTACAGGCATTTAATTCTGAAGAGATTAAATGTTTTGGTACAACCGAGTGGATTCGAACCACCGACCTTTGGACTGGGCCGTTAAGAGTGGTAGTGCTTTTTCCTTTGGTTATACCTATATCATGGTACAACCGAGTGGATTCGAACCACCGACCTTTGGACTGGGCCGTTAAGAGTGGTAGTGCTTTTTCCTTTGGTTATACCTATATCATGGTACAACCGAGTGGATTCGAACCACCGACCCCTACCATGTCAAGGTAGTGCTCTAACCAACTGAGCTACGGTTGTATTTTGATATAAAATTGTTGTCTGTTTGGCTAAACAACGGAGGCTAATATATAGCGACTAGTTGTGTGAATCAAGCAGGTTTAGCTATTTTTGTGTTAAGTGCTGTTTTTTTATTCATAACGGACTAATTTCACACTCTTTATAAAAGTTTTGCCACCATTGTACGTGGCTCTTTGCTGATTGCTTTAGCTGCTCTAAAATAGCATGTTCGCCAGAAACAGATACATAATGATGCATTGAGGTATCATCCCACACTTGCAGGTAAAGTGGTTGTAGAGCTTCTAGCTTACCTGTCAAAAATGACTGATAGGGCTGTAGTTGCTGCAAATAAAACTTTTTAAAGATATTACTTAATGTGCGTGCTTTTTGTTTATTTTTATTGAGAGGGCATAACTCGTTACTTGAAAACTGAGTTAAAAGTTTTGTTAGTTGGTTATTATAACTAATCTGTGTCCTTGCTGCTGATATTAAAAGTTTATTGTAATTGAACTGGTTCAAAACCTGTAAGTTTTTAACAATTGACTCAGTATCTACATTTTTTACATTATCTGAATTTATCTGCTTAGCAAGTTTGGCAAATTCTTTCATCGCCTGTTCTGTTTCAGTAAAACCCGCGGTATCTTCTGCAAGGTGTACAGATGTTAGCTGCCAAGTTTGTTTAAATTCTGGTTCGTTGTTGAGCATAGCTTTAAAAAAAGTAGGCAGGGCGATTGTTTTTTGCTCTGCTGTGAATGCTATTTTTTTATAAAGCTCATCATTTTGCTCAAGGGTTGCTAAGCAAGTATTTGCACTTTGTATAAAATCTATTTGGTATTTCAATATATTTGCAGCTGAAGCGGTTTTGCCAAGTTGATTGTTGTGTTCAGCGATGAGGGTTGCAAGTTTACACTGTTGAAGCTGAGCAAGCTCAAGCATGCCAATGGTGGTACTATTATGTGCGTCGACTTTGTCATGTTGAACAGGGAAAGTCGTCGGCTTTTTTAGCTCAAAATCGTTAAATTTAAGAACATTGTGTAGCCTCTGTGCATAGGTTTGATTTAGTTCTCCCGAAGACTCAGAGCAAGCAACGACGAGGAAGCTCACCGTAATCACAGTGAGCTTCAAAAAAATTTTAGGCATTTTTAAATGGTGCATGGTTAAATCGCCAATGTACTGTAAACATCAACATAATAGCTGCAGCACTTAAACCTACAATAATTCCAATCCAAAAGCCGTGTGGGCCCATTGCTGACACTATTAAATCTGTACGAGCAAGTACGTAGCCAAGAGCAAAGCCGATCAACCAGTAAGATATAAAGGTGATATAGCCAATGGGGGCAGTGTATTTTAATCCTCGCAAAATACCATTAGCCGATACCTGTAGTGCATCAGGTAATTGATAGATACAAGCAAGCACCATGATTGATGAAGCAAGCGCGAGCACTTCAGGGTTATCAGAATATAATTGACTTATCACATCACGTGCAAAAAAAGTGACAGTGGCTAATATAAAGGCAATTATTGCGGCTAAAATATAGCTGGTTTTAACAGCATTTTTTAGTTGATCATAATGCTTTTGGCCAAATAGGTTTCCAATGCGAATACTAATCGCAATAGATAAGCTCAGCGGCATCATGAATAACAACGTTGTGACACTGGCAGCAATTTGGTGACCCGCTACAGCAACAGCCCCTAGATGCGCTATGAATAAAGGAATACACGCAAATAGAGTCACTTCAAAAAAAGTTGCCAATGAAATTGGAATACCCACTTTTGTAATTGTCCACATAGTCGTTACTTTAGGTAAGGCAAAGTTTGCTAACAATGATTTGGCATTAATTTTTTTACTGAAGTGGCAGTATATAACTTGTGTTAACGCCATTGCGCTGAATACTAGGGCGGTCGCGATGCCACAACCAGCACCGCCATAGGCCTCAAAGCCTAATTTTCCATGAATGAATATATAATTAGCCGGAATATTCACTGCTAAGCCAATTAAACTGATATAAAAAGCTGGCTTAGTCATGCCCATACCTTCGGTTATATTCCGGTATACGCTAAATAGTAAAAAGCCAAAAATCCCCCACTTAACAAAATAAATGTATTGCTCTGATAGGGTTAAAATTGCAGGTGATGTATTTAACTGAACCAGCACTATGTCGGTAAGGCTGGCAAGCCCCAGTCCAATAACACTCAATACCAGCGCTAGGTATAAGCCTTGTTGAAAATAATGACTAATCCCTTGTTTGTCGTTGGAGCCAGCAAATTGAGCAATAATCCCCGTAAGGGCTAATAGAATGCCTTGTAATGCCAGCATTAGTGGATTCCAAATACCTGTAGCGATAGACAATGCAGCGAGATCAGTCGCACTAACTTGCCCTGCCATAATAGTGTCTACCACCGTCATCAAAATAAGGGTAACTTGTGCCAAAAATACAGGGATGGCTAGAGAAATTAACCGTTTGGCTTCCCAACTACAAAAAGACATAAAATACACGACTAAATAAACAGGCAGCCATTGTAATCTATTCATAGATCAATAAAAATCGCTGTTACTTATTTAGTGAAGAAAAGAAGGTACATCTATGTTTACCGGAATTGTACAGACCCAAGCGTTAGTTGAACATATAGCAAACCAAGAAGGTGTTTTAAGGCTTACTTTAAAAGTTAAGGACGCTTATGCTAATAACCTAGCAATTGGTGCAAGTATTGCTATCAATGGGTGTTGTTTAACGGTTGTAAAGTTTGAAAAGGTATCACAAGAAAACACCATAATTAGTTTCGATGTAATAGATGAAACCCTTAAGTTAACCAATTTAGGCCTTTTAAAAGTAAATGATATGGTCAACTTTGAACGTTCTATGACCTTTGGCACAGAACTTGGTGGTCATATAGTGTCTGGTCACATTCATACCATGGCGGAAATTTTAGCTATTGAACATACACAAGATAACTGCAAAATCCAATTGGCAATACAAAGCACTTGGCAAAAGTATGTTTTATATAAGGGCTTTGTAAGTGTAAATGGCGCAAGTCTTACAGTAGGAGAGGTCGATGAGAAGGGCTTTTGGTTGCACCTTATCCCAGAGACTCTCGCTATTACAAATTTAGATAGATATAGTGTTGGTGATAGGCTCAATATCGAAGTTGATCAGCAAACCTACACTATCATCAACACTGTTGAGAACTACTTGGCTCGGCAAGCAAATTAAAAAATTTGTTCATCATCACTATCAACATGCAACTCTAGTTTGTTCTGTGCGTAATCTATATGCATATTTAAATGAATAGGGTTGCAGCATGCACTGCAATCCTCATAGTAATCTTGGTCACCATCACTGGCATCTAGTGCAACATGAATATGGTGACCGCAATGAGGGCATGAAATACGTTGTGTGAAATGATTTTTCATCAGCTTTTACCTTAATCAGGCATGCCTGAATTAGTTAAATTGCAATCTTTATTAAACTCTAACCCATCAAAAATGAATTTATATTTAATACGATTGATATAACTTACTAGCCAGCTAATAAACAAGTGGCTAGCACCTGTATTTGAACATGTTCTAAGGCAAATTATAGTTCTGATTTTGCATTTATGACATTTGCTTTACAGCGGCAAGGAGATTATTTAAGGAGTAAATTAATTTGTTGTTTAGCTTCAGTCAGATAGTGACCAGCAAAAATATTCGCATTATTTAAAATAGGGTAAAGTTGATAAATTTGTTTGCGTTGCTGATAACCATTTTGTAGCGGGTACTGGCTATCGTATGCACTGTAGAACGCGTCTGGGAGCGGGGCGAATAACTCACTCATGGCAATATCGCATTCCCGATCACCATAATAACAGGCAGGATTGTAAATGCTTGGAACAGCATGAATAAATCCCATGTTCCTGCGCCAAAAATCACCGTGTAGCAAAGATGGCTCTACTAGATGGCCGTGTAGCATGTCTTTTATAAAAGCAATAAACATATCTTGATTAACGAGCTCTATACCTTTTTCTTGAAGCAATTGAAGTTGCCAACCAATGCGCTCCTCAGCAAAAAATACATCCCACTTTTTATGCCATCTATTCGGTTGCACTGTCGGACCTAAAAAGTTGTCATTATCATAGCCAAACATGGCTTGTGTGTGTTTTTTATGTAAGTTTGCTAAGTGTTCCCCCATAATGTGCCAACAATCATGAGGTTGTTTGTCGTGTTCAAGCCACTCAAGCACTATAAATGAAAACTCAATATTACTGCCAACTGTGATGCAGTCGGGAATCATGAACAGGCTTTCTTGGGTTAGAAGTTTAAGATTAAATGCTTCACATTCGAGGCGATCTAATTCACTGACATGTGCAACTTTGACAAAGTAACGATGTGAATCATTGGCAAGTTCAAAGTATTTATCGTTATTAGGTGATTGCAATTGGCGTTTGAAAGTATGTTTAAAGTCAAAGTGCATTGCTTGGCTGATTTGCTCATTCACTGAATTCCACATAGGTTTTGCTCACCTTTTGACCATCTAATTAAACTATGGCAAAAAGACAATGAATTAACAAACCCATAGCGTTAATATTATCAAGATTAATAAGATTTTCTGGGGAATTGAATGAACAAAAGTCTTGTGACTAATCTTGTCGCTGCGATTTTAGTATTGTTGGGCTTCTTGCTAGACAATGAAATTGTTTTATCAGTGGGTTTATTTGCCTTGTCGGGCGCTGTAACAAACTGGGTTGCAATTCATATGTTGTTTGAAAAGGTCCCGTTTTTATATGGTTCCGGTGTTATAACAATTAAATTTGAATCGTTTAAAGTGGCGATTAAAAACTTGGTTATGACAGAGTTCTTTACTGAGCAAAAAATTGACCAAGTAATGGCAATGGCAAAGCCCAATATTGACCTTGAGCCTGTGATAGCACATGTGAACCTGAGCCCCGCTTATGACTCATTAATCGAAGTGATTGAAGCTTCTCAATTTGGCAGTATGTTAGGAATGTTCGGTGGCCGAGAGGCTTTAGAGCCAATGCGTGAGCCGTTCATCGTGAAAATGAAAGAGGCGGTGATTGACATTTCACATAGTGATGAGTTTAAAGCGATTTTAGATGAAAAACTGTTTGCTAGTTCGCATATTGGTAGCTCACTACATACGACAGTTGAAGCGCTAGTGGATGATCGTTTAAATGAGCTTACACCCACAATGGTAAAAAATATTATTCAAACAATGATTAAAGAGCATTTAGGTTGGTTAGTGATTTGGGGGGGCGTTTTTGGAGGCCTATTTGGCTTACTAGCAGCACTTATTTAAAGGTGAGCAACAGGTATATAAAAGCTGTTGCTCAGTGGCTTTTATTTAGAGCCGGCAATAACAATAACAGTGTCATCAGTTGTTTTTGCCAAGTCATGAATGCTTGTTTGGGTCGATTCTAATTTTAGATACTTTGCTGTCTTATTGAAGCCATAGATACTCGCAAATTTTGCAGTAGACATATTATTACATAGAAGCTTGTCTGAAATTACACGCCTATTGATGCCTAAGTCTCGCATTTTATGCACAAGATCTAAACGATTGTTTGACGCAATTGCCATACACGTTTGCGTGCCAGGCGAATCATCTGCAGCTACAAATTGCGCTGCACTTGTATCAAAAGTAATCACTGATGAGCCAATAATAAGCGCTGTTCCAAGTGTTGTTAACGTATTCATATTTCTCTCCGGTTGATGTCTTAGCGATTAAAGGGTTTGAATGTTTATCCCATTTGGTTAGAACACCTTAATTATTAACGTATCTTTATCTGGTTGCTGTTAATGAAAATCGATAAGATGTAAGTAAGTATGAAGATATGTATAAATTAAACTAACCCACTGAAAAATTAGTATATTAAGTATTACTTTTGACACAATTAACGAAAAGTATTTCTGCCTTTGAATTGAAAAAGCGAAATGGCGATGGGTTTAATGTATGGTTTTTACTTCATACTTACATTTGAGTATTTACACTAGCGCTAAATCAGTTTTACAACGCCGATTAAAACGTGAGGAGAATAAGTGACTAAAAAACTATCTGGCTATTATCAACAAGCTTATGCAGTAAACTCAAAACACTTTAATCAGTGTTTCTACTGCGGCTGTGAAGCAACTGAGCGTGATTATTGTCCGCCACTGCATATGCTGCAAAGTATTGTTGATCTAGGAGAGGACGCTGAGTTTATCTCTATTCCAGCCTGCTATGAATGCTTTGCGTTACTGCATAATGAACGTGTACTCACTATTGATGCACGTTTTGTAAAAGTGAAAAAGAAAATAACAACCAAGTACGCTAAGGCACTACGCATTTTCCATATGTGGCATGAAAGTGAACTTGATGATATGAGTGATGAGTTTGTTCATAGTATTCGGGCCGGTATGAAGCTAGGTGCAGAGGCGGCTGAGCGTTTAGCTTTTCAAGGTTATAGTTACGCGACTGAAGATGCCAGCGTTACTGTACGCGAAAAACGTGCAGAATTTGATGTCCAAGGTAAGACATTTTATGACTTTAAAGACGCACTCAATTATTGCATTAATGATCTAGGTGTCGATCGAAGTGAATTTTATAAGCTGGTGGTAGAAGATTATAACGGTGATTTTAACCGTGCTTTAAGCCAATACAGGCATCGCCATGATAGAGTAACCGCTGCCAGTGACGCAGACACCTTAATAAAAAGTTTTGCTAAGCAACACAAACAAAACTCTGATTTTGTTACCCGAACAGTGAAACATTTCATCAATAAAGATCCAACGTTAACAACTGAAGGGGCATTGGAGCAGCTTTATATTAACTATATAAAAAAGTAGTCTAGCTCAGGTTCGTTATTCATCTTAATAAATGGTGATTAGCCTCTTTTGTTCGCATTAAAATTAACATTTAGTTAAAGTAAATGAATAATAAAAAGGAGAAACAACATAATGCAAAAATTTGCTCCATCAGTGTTGGTCATTGCGCTTGGTGTCGTGTTAGCCGGCTGTCAAGATAATGGCCCACAAGACCCAAGAGTCTCAATTAATAAAAATCCATATCCAAGCACTTATAAGCCACTTGCTTCAACGAGTACCCTTATCACCAATGCGACTGTATTAACAGGAACCGGTGAGCGTTTAGACGAGGCTGATGTCTATTTTGTTGACGGTAAAGTACAACAAGTTGGTAAGGGGTTAAGTGTTCAAGCTGATATAACAATTGATGCACAAGGTAAATGGGTAACACCTGGGATTATAGATGTTCACTCACATTTAGGTGCATACCCAACCCCATCGGTGGCATCTCACCAAGATGGTAATGAAATGACCAGCCCTGTGACTGCAGAGGTGTGGGTTGAGCACTCTGTTTGGCCACAAGACCCTGGTTTTAATCGTGCTCGTGAGGGCGGTATTACGTCATTACAAATTCTACCAGGCTCAGCAAACTTGATTGGTGGTCGTGGTGTAACCCTTAAAAATGTTCCTTCGCATACAATGCAAGGTATGAAATTTCCTGATGCACCCTATGGTTTAAAAATGGCGTGTGGCGAAAACCCGAAACGTGTTTATGGTAGCAAAGGTGTTTTGCCATCTACGCGTATGGGGAATATGGCAGGGTATCGTACAGCATGGATTGAAGCCGCTGAATATAAACGTCAATGGGATAAATACGACAGTGATTATGACGCGGGTAAGAACCCAGAAGTACCACATCGTGATATTAAGCTAGATACCCTAGCAGGTGTACTTGAGGGCGACATACTCATTCATAACCATTGCTATAAAGCAGAAGAAATGGCCATGATGATTGACCTTGGCAAAGAATTTGGCTATCACTCAGGTACTTTCCATCACGGTGTTGAAGCATACAAAATAGCTGATTTACTCGCTGAAAACGGTAACTGTGCAGCACTTTGGCCAGATTGGTGGGGTTTTAAGATGGAAGCCTATGACATGGTTCAGGAGAACGTGGCAATTGTCGATGCAGTTAAAAACTCATGTGCTGTTGTTCATTCAGACTCGGATACTACCATTCAACGTCTAAACCAAGAAGCTGGTAAAGTTATGTATCGCGCAAACGATGTTGGTTATGACATCTCTGAACAACATGCAATTAAGTGGATCACCTCAAATGCGGCTAAATCGCTGGGTATCGATGACAAAACAGGATCACTTGAATCTGGTAAACAAGCTGATGTTGTTATCTGGAATCAAAACCCATTTAGTGTGTATGCAAAAGCTGAGCAAGTATTTATCGATGGTGCCAAAGTTTATGATCGTAACGATGATAAATACCAAGCACAAAGTGATTTCATGCTAGGTCAAAAATAGGAGTAACATTGATGACAAAATTAACTAAATCATTAAAGCTGTCACTTGTTGCTGCTGGCTTATTTTCTGCGACAGCAAGTGCTGCATCTGTGGCAATTGTAAATGCAACATTACACACTTCAACAGAGCAAGGTGTGCTAGAAGGCGCAAGCGTTGTTATTGATGGTGACAAAATTGTTGCAATTAACCCGACATCTATCAACGCAGATACAACTATTGACGCAAAAGGCCAAATCGTAACTGCTGGGTTTATCGGCACAATGAACCAACTTGGCTTAGTTGAGGTGGGTGCTGTTGCAGGCTCACGTGACGGAAGCGATGATAAAGCAACTATCGATTTTGACCCAAGTCTTGCGTTTAACCCACGTAGCAGCTTAATTCCTTATGCCCGCAAAGGTGGCATTACTCAAGATGTAATTGTCCCTAATGGCGGTGAAAGTATCTTTGCTGGCCTTGCATCTGTGGTTGATTTATCGGGTAGTTTTGAAAGTGTTAATAAAAAGCAAGTTGCACTTGTTGTTCACCTAGGTGAAAAGAGCAAGGGCTCTCGTGCAATGTCAATGAAAACACTTATCGATAAGCTTGAAGGTGAAAAGTCAGCTAAAAAAGATGACAAAAAAGAGCCTTCAACAGAGCAAAAAGTGCTAGCAGCAGTGCTTGCTGGTGACATGCCGCTGATTGCCAGTGTTCAACGCGCGTCAGATATTTATTCACTTGTTAAGCTAAAAGAAACCTATGGTATTAATTTAGTGATTCATGGCGGTGATGATGCTGTTGTGGTTGCGGATACGCTAGCAAAAGCTAATGTGCCCGTGATCATCAGTTCAATGGCTAACTTACCAGGGAGCTTTGACTCATTACATGCAAACCTTGCTAATGCAGGTAAGCTTGAAAAAGCCGGTGTCAAAGTGATTATTGGTGTTGCCGGTGACTCAAGCCACAATGTATACCAATTACGTTTTGATGCAGGTAACGCTGTATCTTACGGTATGACTCAACAGGGTGCTTTGAGTGCAGTAACGAGTAATATTGCCGATGTATTTGGGCTGAATTCCGGTGTTATTGCAACAGGTAAACGTGCCAACCTCGTTATGTGGTCTGCCGATCCTTTTGAGCTTAACTCACACGTGAGCAAAATGTGGATCAATGGTGAAGAGGTTTCTACCGAAGCGCGTCAAGATAAACTACGTGAGCGTTACACAACAGATTCAGCTATGCCTCGAGCTTATACAAAATAAGCGCATTAGCTAACAAACTAAAAAGGCCGCAATGCGGCCTTTTTCATATCAGTTAAAGGCGCTTATCAAGCGCCTTATAACAGATTAAAACTAAACTAACTTAGCTAAAATATCATTAAATGTCGTGCTTGGACGCATTGCTTTGAATGCCGCATCGTCATTTGGCTGATAATAACCACCCACATTCATCGCAGGGCCTTGCGCATCGTTTAACTCTTTAACGATTTGGTCTTTTTGAGACTCAAGATCAGCAGCGATTTGTGTGAACTGTGATTTTAATTCTGCGTCATCATCTTGTGCAGCAAGTTCTTGTGCCCAGAATAATGATAGGAAGAAGTGTGAACCACGGTTATCAATCTCTTTCACTTTACGCGAAGGTGATTTGTTTTCAGCAAGGAAAGTACCTGTTGCTTTGTCTAGCGTATCAGCAAGAACTTGTGCTTTCTTGTTACCAGTATTAACCGCTAGGTGCTCTAAAGAAGCAGCAAGTGCTAAGAATTCACCTAATGAATCCCAACGTAAGTGGTTTTCTTTTTCGAATTGTTGAACGTGCTTAGGCGCTGAACCACCTGCACCCGTTTCGAATAAACCACCACCATTCATAAGAGGTACGATAGACAGCATTTTCGCACTGGTACCAAGCTCAAGAATTGGGAACAAGTCAGTTAGGTAATCACGCAAAACGTTACCCGTAACAGAAATTGTGTCTTTACCTTCTTTGATGCGCTCTAATGAGAATTGAGTTGCTTCTAGTGGCGCAAGAATACGAATGTCTAGACCATCAGTATCATGGTTTGGTAAATATGCATTCACTTTTTTGATTAACTGTGCATCGTGTGCGCGGTTTTCGTCTAACCAGAAAACTGCTGGCGTGCCTGTTGCGCGAGCACGGTTAACTGCAAGCTTAACCCAATCTTGAATTGGTGCATCTTTCACCTGACACATACGCCAGATATCGCCTTGCTCAACAGCGTGTTCAAGTAACGTGTTGCCATTTGTGTCAACAACACGAATAGTACCGGCGTCAGCTACTTCAAACGTTTTATCATGTGAACCGTACTCTTCTGCTTTTTGAGCCATTAAGCCAACATTAGGCACGCTACCCATTGTTGATGGATCGAATGCACCGTGTTCTTTACAGAAGTCGATAGTTGCTTGGTAAACACCTGAGTAACAACGATCTGGAATGACAAAGCTCGTGTCTTGTAATTTGCCTTCGCTGTTCCACATTTGACCGCTTGAACGAATTGCAGCAGGCATTGACGCATCGATGATCACATCACTTGGAACATGAAGGTTAGTGATACCACGGTCAGAGTCAACCATCGCAATAGCTGGGTTGTTGTCATAAACTGCTTGGATATCAGCTTCGATTTCTGCTTTTTTAGCAGCATCTAAACTTTCAATTTTAGAGAAAACATCGCCAAAACCGTTGTTTACGTCAACATCTAGCTCTTTGAAAAGATCTGCGTGTTTTGTAAATACGTCTTTAAAGAATACTTTAACAGCGTGACCGAAGATGATTGGATCAGACACTTTCATCATCGTTGCTTTCATGTGTAATGAGAACAACACGCCTTTGTCTTTTGCTGCTTGAATTTCTTTTGCAAGGAAAGCTTGAAGCTTAGCAGCACTCATGCGAGAAGCGTCAATTACTTCACCCGCGAGTAATGGTGTGCTTGCTTTAAGAACGGTGATATCACCATTTTCAGCAACATGTTCAATACGTACATCAGTTGCTTCTGCTACCGTTACTGATTGCTCTGAACCAAAGAAGTCACCGTCTTCCATGCTTGCAACGTAAGATTGAGAGTCTTTGCTCCATGTACCCATTGAGTGTGGATTATTGCGAGCATACTCTTTCACTGAGCTTGGTGCGCGGCGATCAGAGTTACCTTCACGAAGTACAGGGTTTACAGCACTGCCTTTAATTTTGTCGTAAATTGCTTTAACTTTTTTCTCTTCGTCTGTTTTTGGCTCAGAAGGATAGTCAGGCAGGGCATAGCCTTTTTCTTGTAGCTCTTTGATTACGGCACGTAGTTGTGGAATTGACGCGCTGATATTTGGCAGCTTGATAATGTTTGCTTCAGGTGTTTTAGCCATTTCACCTAATTCAGCTAGGGCATCATTAATGCGTTGCTCTTCCGTTAGGTATTCTGGGAAGCTAGCAATTACACGGCCCGCTAATGAAATATCACGCGTCTCAACTTCAACACCAGCTGCGTTAGTGTAAGCTTGGATAATGGGTAACAATGAATATGTTGCCAATGCTGGCGCTTCATCTGTTTTAGTATAGATAATTTTTGATGTCATCATCATTCCTAGATAGTTGGCGTAATGGTTGGTTAAGCTGTGGACAGCCCCCCTTAATTAGCCATATTCAACAATGCAAATTTACTGCTATAAAATAGCAATCAGTCTGTTAGGTGTTACTACTTAATATTAGCTATCAAAATAGTCACAACTGACAGACTGTAAGATTTTTTTAGCTTAATAGCTGACAAAATAAAATTAGCCATTAGCCTTAGTCAAAATTGACTAAATCGCTAAATTTAAGCAACAAGAGTGTAACAAGCTTGACTCTAAAGGGCTAATAACAATTCAACAATTTTGTCGTCAAATAGCTATTAATGAAAGTAGAAGTGGGGTTGAAAAATAGATTTTCAAGGTCATATCAGAAACATTAGGGGAGAGAAGTAAGCGAGGATCTTAACAAGGTCGCTCGCTTGGTACTCGAACAGGTTTTACCTAAGATAGCTCATCGTTAGGGGCAATATTCGTTGCGTGTAACCCTTTTGGACCTTGTTGCAATTCGAATGTTACATCTTGACCAGCTTTAAGTGTTTTATAACCGTCCATTACAATCGTTGAGTAATGAGCGAATATATCAGTCTCGCTGCCGTCTTCTACGATGAAGCCAAAACCTTTGGCATTGTTGAACCATTTGACTTTTCCACAAGCCATACTTCTACATCCTTCTATAAGTTGACTAATTTAGTTATTCTAAACCGTGTAATTTGCTAGACTGACTAAGGTTTAATCAATCTATCTTTGACTGTAGTTTATTTAGTCAATCAGTCAAGTGTTTTGAACTATTTTTTAACAATTTATTTATTTTTTTATTCAAGTTTGCTTGAGTTCTAAAGACAAGACTATATTTAATTATGAGTGGCATGAAAGATTCTGGTGTTATTGAAACGGTTCGCGATAGTGAGAAGCAAAAACTGCAACCACCGCGAAAATATAAAGTCATTTTGAATAATGATGATTACACGCCTATGGACTTTGTGATAGAAGTACTAATGACGTTTTTTAATATGGATAGCGAAAGAGCAACAGATGTGATGCTTCAGGTTCATCATAACGGTAAAGCAATTTGCGGTGTTTATAGCGCCGATGTTGCACATACCAAAGCTGAGCAGGTTAATCGTTACGCACGCGATAACGAGCATCCACTGCTATGTAGTTGTGAGCAGGAATAAATACCAAGGTAGGGTGAACATTTAGCCCATCACAACGGTATATAAATATTATCTCAGTAAGGGGTTGCCAATGCTAAACAAAGACTTAGAACTAACCTTAAATGCGGCGTTTCGCGAAGCGAGAACACGCCGCCATGAATTTATGACCGTCGAGCACCTTTTACTTGCACTGCTCGATAACCCTTCTGCTGGAGAAGCGCTCAATGCGTGTGGCGTAGATATGGGCACTTTAAAAGTCGAGTTATCTGAATTTATCGATGAAACGACGCCTGTTATTCCTGATTTAGAAGAAGACCGTGAAACACAACCAACGTTAGGTTTTCAGCGCGTTCTGCAACGTGCTGTATTCCATGTACAATCATCAGGTAAAAATGAAGTTACTGGCGTCAACGTGCTGGTGGCTATCTTTTCTGAGCAAGAAAGCCAAGCCGTCTATTTACTGAAAAAAGCGGATGTAAATCGTCTTGATATAGTCAACTTTATCTCTCATGGTATTTCCAAAGCTGATGATGAAATTGGCGGTGAAGACCATGATGATATCCATGAAGAGGTACAAGAAGTTCAAGGTGAAGAGCCGACTAAGCTCGAGAACTTCACAACAAACCTCAACCAACAAGCGGTTGATGGCAATATTGATCCACTGGTTGGGCGAGACAGTGAAGTTGAGCGTACTGTTCAAGTTTTATGTCGTCGTAAGAAAAATAATCCGCTGCTTGTTGGTGAAGCTGGGGTAGGTAAAACGGCCATTGCTGAAGGTCTTGCTTATCGTATTGTCAACAAAGAAGTGCCTGAAGTAATTGCTGATGCGGTTGTTTATTCACTTGATATGGGTGCATTACTGGCCGGTACAAAATACCGCGGTGATTTTGAGAAACGCTTTAAATCACTGCTCAAAGAGCTGCAAGCAAAACCTGGGTCTATTCTATTTATCGATGAGATTCACACCATCATCGGTGCTGGAGCGGCATCAGGTGGCGTAATGGATGCTTCTAACCTAATTAAACCGCTACTTTCAAGTGGTAAACTGCGATGCATGGGCTCTACCACTTATAACGAGTTTAAAAATATCTTTGAAAAAGATCGTGCACTAGTACGTCGTTTTCAAAAAATTGATGTTCTTGAGCCAAGTGTTTCAGACACCACTAAGATTCTTAATGGTTTGAAAGAGCGTTATGAAGAACATCATGGCATTCGTTATACACAAAAAGCGCTCAAAGCAGCTGCAGAGCTAAGTGCTAAATATATTAATGAACGTCACTTACCAGATAAAGCGATTGATGTTATTGATGAGGCAGGAGCCAATCAGCGCTTACAGCCTATATCAAAACGTAAGAAAACGATTGGCGTATCCGATATTGAACTGATCGTATCGAAAATGGCACGTATTCCACAGCAAAGCGTGTCTTCAAGTGATAAAGAGACGTTGAAAAACCTTGACCGTAACTTAAAAATGTTAGTGTTTGGACAAGACCAGTCAATTGACGCGCTCACCTCTGCTATCCGTTTATCTCGTTCAGGTCTTGCGAATGAAGATAAACCAGTGGGCTCGTTCTTATTTGCTGGTCCTACGGGGGTTGGTAAAACAGAGGTGACTAAACAACTAGCTAAGTGTATGGGCGTTGAGTTTATTCGCTTTGATATGTCTGAGTATGTTGAGCGTCATGCAGTTAGCCGTTTAATTGGTGCGCCTCCAGGTTATGTCGGTTTTGAGCAGGGTGGTCTATTGACTGAAGCGGTTATCAAAAACCCCCATGCAGTGGTGCTGCTTGATGAAATTGAAAAAGCACACCCTGATATTTACAACATCTTGTTACAAGTTATGGACCACGGTACATTAACTGATAATAACGGCCGCAAAGCTGATTTTAGAAATGTTGTATTGGTGATGACCACAAATGCAGGTGTGCAAGAGACAGTGCGTAAATCAATAGGCTTTACTGAGCAAGATCACTCACACGATGCAATGAGTGAAATTAACAAGGTATTCTCACCAGAATTTAGAAACCGTTTAGATAATATTATTTGGTTCAACCATCTTGAGAAAGAGGTGATCCTTCAAGTGGTTGATAAGTTTATTGTTGAATTACAAGCACAACTTGATAAGAAATCAGTTAATTTGGAGCTGACTTCTAAGGCACGAGAGCTGTTAGCTGATAAAGGCTACGACAAAGCTATGGGGGCGCGTCCGATGGCTCGCGTTATCCAAGAGGAGCTTAAAAAGCCACTTGCTAATGAAATATTATTTGGTGAGTTATCAGATGGGGGCTCTGTCAAAGTCTCTGTTAAGGATAAGAAAATTCACTTTGAATATGAAACAAGCTTAGAAACAGCCTAAAACAGGCAACAAAAAGCCCAGCAAATGCTGGGCTTTTTGTTTATTAAATGGAATTAAAACTAAGATTAGTTTTAACACCATTTAACAAACGCTTTTAGCTCTTTGTAATAAACACATCTGCTCATTCAAAGCAGCAAAAAGCTAAATCTCTCGTTAACGCACTAGCGAGCACGGAATACGATGCGACCTTTCGATAAATCGTAAGGAGTCATTTCTACGGTTACTTTGTCGCCAGTTAAGATGCGGATATAGTTTTTGCGCATTTTACCAGAGATATGAGCCACAACAACGTGACCATTTTCTAGCTCAACTCGGAACATTGTATTTGGTAAAGTATCAAGGACTGTCCCTTGCATTTCGATTACGTCTTCTTTCGCCATGTTTAGCGTAACACCTCTTTAATAGTTAAACGCTGCAGATTTTGCCGAAAATACAGCAATAAGTAAAGCTACAGGGCTTAATTTTGTAAATTAAATCGCCAACCACTGATCGCCAATGTGCTTTTGTGCTGGCAAAAATTGGGTTTTATATTTCATTTTATTACATTCGTCTATTTGATAACCTAAGTAGACAAATTGTTTTTGTTGTTGCTTTGCAAATTCTATTTGGTGCATGATCATTACACTGCCGAGGCTGTACGATTCGTAGTCAGGGTCAAAAAACGTATAAATAGCAGAGACGGCATTATCCATATTATCAGTAACAGCTACCGCGACAAGTTTGTCGCCATCACGTAGCTCAATAAAGGTAATTGGTAACCACTGACAGAATAAAAAACTTTCGTACTGATTTTGTTCTGGTGGGTACATTGAGCCATCTTGATGGCGCTGCGTTATGTACTTGCAGTAAAGAGGGTAATAGTCTGCTCGTTCATACTCACTATAACTCACAGTAAAGACTTTTTTCGCTCTGTTTAGTTTACGCTTTTGTGATTTTGAGGGTTGAAACGATTGTGCTAGCACCCGAATAGAATTACATGCATTACATACTGGACAGTGCGGTCGATAAATTTGATCGCCACTGCGCCTAAATCCTAGCGCGAGTAGTTGCTCAAACTTCTCAGCGCAGTAACAGCTTGGATCAAGAATAACTAACAGTTGTTCTTGGCGGTTTGGTAAATAACTGCAATCAAATTGCTGGCTCAAACCTAGCCTAGTGGGTAAATGCTCAGTCATAAATATTTATCAACTCTTGCGGTTGCCACATGTGCGATGTTGGTACGTATTGTTGGGCTAGTTTAAGTCTAGTTAAAAATTCAGTCCGCGGGATAACTTTTGCACCTAGCGTTATCAAATAAGGGTTTTCAAGTTGGCAATCAATAAAGTGTGCATTATGTTTTTTTAACCAATTCACAAGCGCCCACATAGCTAACTTCGAACCATTGGATGTATGATGAAACATTGATTCGCCACAAAATATACCGTTTTGCATAATGCCATAAAGGCCAGCGACCAAATGGTTATCTTGCCAAATTTCAAGGCTATGTGCGATACCTTGATGATGCGCTTCGATGTAGGCATGCATCATTTGTTCAGTGATCCACGTACCTTCAGCATCTAAGCGCTGCTCTCGACAGGCATTAATAACATGTGCAAACGCCTGGTTGACCGTGACGCGAACAGGAGTGCGCTTCAAATGTTTTTTCAAACTTCGGCTCACGTGAAATTCGTCCAACTCGATAACACCACGCATGCTAGGCGACCACCACATAATCGGCTCATAATCACTAAACCATGGAAAAACGCCATTTTTGTAAGCATTTTTGATGCGTTCAACGGATAAATCGCCACCAATAGCTAATAAGCCATCTGGCTCGTCAAGCGCAAATTCAGGGTTTGGAAAATCAACACTCTCGGCTGAGAGTTGGTATAGTTGCTTGATCATATTGCGTTATCGTTGTTATTTAGCTTAATTTTAACAAAATCTTAGTTATAAAAAAGGGGCTGTTGATAACAGCCCCTAAATTTATTGTGTTAGATTAAAAAAATTATAGGTTATCTAAGAAACGCTCTGCATCAAGTGCTGCCATACAACCTGTACCTGCCGAAGTGATAGCTTGACGGTAAATGTGATCAGACACATCGCCTGCAGCAAACACCCCTGGTACGCTTGTTTGTGTTGCGTTACCGTTTAAGCCAGATTCAACAACTAAATAGCCGTCTTTCATTTCAAGCTGACCTTCAAACATGTCGGTATTTGGTTTGTGACCGATTGCGATAAACACACCAGCAAGGTCAATGTTCTCTGTTTCTTGCGAATCTGTAGCTTTGATGCGGATACCTGTCACACCCATTTCATCGCCTAATACTTCGTCTAAAGTTCGGTTATAGTGTAAAACTACATTACCGTTCTGTGCTTTCTCTTTTAAGCGATCGGATAAGATTTTTTCACTACGGAAGCTGTCACGACGATGAATTACATGAACTTCTTCTGCAATATTAGATAAGTATAACGCCTCTTCAACAGCCGTATTACCACCACCAACAACCGCTACCTTTTGACCGCGATAAAAGAAACCATCACAGGTTGCACACGCTGAAACACCACGGCCTTGAAAGTTCGTTTCAGATTCTAAGCCTAAGTATTTTGCCGAAGCACCTGTTGCAATAATAAGAGCGTCGCACGTATACGTACCAGAGTCACCAGTTAATGTGAAAGGGCGTTTAGATACATCTACTTTGTTAATATGATCAAAAACAATTTCTGTTTCAAAGCGCTCAGCATGTTCTTTCATTCGATCCATTAACGCAGGACCCGTTAGACCATGAGCATCACCCGGCCAGTTTTCAACTTCTGTAGTGGTTGTTAATTGTCCACCTTGTTGAATGCCGGTAATAAGAACCGGATTAAGGTTGGCACGGGCAGCGTAAACAGCTGCGGTGTAACCAGCAGGGCCAGAGCCTAGAATGAGAAGTTTACAATGTTTTGCGTTCGTCATGGTTTTTCCTAAATACGTTTTAATACGATTGTTAATGCGCCCGATTCTAAGAAAAACAAGGCGGATGTAAACAAAAGGGCCGATTATTTTTTTGCAGAAATCGCAAAGCTGTCAAATAATCCTTACTTAAAAAGTATGTATAAGTAAATATACGAGTCAAAACAGCAGTACGTACTTATTAAGTAAATACTCTATTAGTAGAGTTTAAAGCTTGGTTTTGGTTATTAAATAATCACAAAGCAATGTATTGCACCAACAAAGTACGTTTATTCATGACCAAGCAATTTTTTTTTGGTATGTTTTAGCTAATTTTGATATTAGCTTACACACAAGAGCTAAACAACCGAACAGGCAACTATGGTATTTTGGCAGGAAAAGCCCGCATTTGGGCTGACTACAGAAGATATAAAAGTCTTAACCAATGCAAAAGAATATCGCAGTGAGTTATTACGACTAATTCGCACAGCGACAAAAAGAATTTATATTACTGCGTTGTACTTGCAAGATGATGAAGCAGGACGTGAAATACTCAGCGCTTTACATGAAGCATCTTTGGCTAATCCCGCATTAGATATAAAGGTGTTGGTAGATTTTCATCGCGCGCAACGAGGTTTAATAGGCGCTGCAAAATCAGAGGGTAACGCCAGCATGTATTGCGACTTTCTTGAAGAGTTTCAATCTAATGTGCAAGTTTATGGTGTGCCGGTTAAGGCGAAAGAGCTATTTGGCGTACTACATTTAAAAGGTTTTGTTATTGATGACACTCTGCTTTACAGCGGAGCAAGCCTAAACAACGTTTACTTACAACAAGATGATAAATATCGCCTTGACCGTTATTTTCTTGTTAATCAAGCTGGCTTATGTAATTCGGTTATTGATTTTATACATACGTACCTACTGAGCTCTGAAGCTGTCCCGCGTCTCGATCGCCGTCCCTTAACAAAATTTAATGATATAAAAGTAGCGCAAAAGCAGCTCATGCGAGAGCTTAAATCTGCCAGCTATAACAGTGCTAGTGAAGCAAGTTCTGCACAATTGGGGGTTCGGCTATTTTTGGGCCTCGGTCGCCGTAGTAATAAGCTAAACCGTTTAATAAAGTCTTTGTTTGATACCACAGAGCAAGAGTTAGTTCTGTACACACCCTATTTTAATTTTCCTGCGCCGTTACTGCGTTCGTTACGTCGATTATTAAAACAAGGTAAACAAGTGACTATTGTGGTAGGCGATAAAACGGCGAATGATTTTTACCTTCCACCCAGCGAGCCGTTTAGTAAAATTGGGGCATTACCGTATTTATATGAAACGATTTTATATAAGTTTTTAAAATCTCAAAAGCGTCATATTGCCAATGGCAACTTAAATGTCTATCTGTGGAAGCATGAAAGCAACTCTTTTCATTTGAAGGGAATTTGCAGAGATAATCGTACTCATTTATTGAGTGGTCATAATCTAAACCCTCGTGCGTGGGGATTAGATATCGAGAATGGTATTTTAATTGATGATCCTGAGCAACGCATATTGCCACAGATTGAGCAAGAGAAAAAAGCCATTTTAACCCACTGTCGTCGACTGACAGGGCCGCAGGACTTAGAAACAATGGACGATTATCCTTCGCCAGTTAAAAAGTTACTTGGGCAAGCTAAGCGTGTAAAGGTCGACTTTATAATCAAGCGGTTTATTTAATCTCAATAATAAACAGGTATAAAAAAAGCAGCGAATTCGCTGCTTTTTTTGTGTCAAAATGCTAATTAAGCATTTTCAACCGCTGTACGTGGGTCAACATATTCCATGTTGAATGCTTCAGCTACTTCTTTATAAGTAACTTGGCCTTTGATCACGTTTAAGCCTTTTAAGAAGTGTGCATCGTCAAGAAGCGCTTTCTTGTAGCCTTTGTTAGCAAGGTTGATGATAAATGGTAATGTTGCGTTATTAAGTGCGAACGTAGAAGTACGTGGAACAGCACCTGGCATGTTAGCAACACAGTAGTGAACAACGTCATCAACGATGTATGTAGGATCTGCGTGAGTTGTTGCTTTAGATGTTGCAATACAACCACCTTGGTCGATTGCAACGTCAACGATTGCAGAACCAGGTTTCATTGCTTTAATGTGCTCAGCAGTTACAAGTTTAGGCGCAGCTGCACCTGGGATCAATACACCACCGATTACAAGGTCAGCTTCTAGTACGTGTTTTTCCAATGCGTCAGCAGTAGAGTAGATCGCTTGTACTTTATTACCAAATTGCGCGTCTAGGGCACGGAGTACATCGATATTACGATCAAGAACGACCACGTTAGCACCTAGGCCAACAGCCATCTGCGCTGCACTACGACCAACCATGCCACCGCCGATAACAACAACTTTAGCTGGCTCAACACCTGGTACACCACCAAGTAACATACCACGACCGTGGTTAGATTTCTCTAATGCCTGTGCACCCGCTTGAATAGACATACGACCCGCAACTTCACTCATAGGAGCAAGAAGAGGTAAACCACCACGTGCATCAGTTACTGTTTCGTAAGCGATACACACTGCACCACTTTTAACTAGGTCTTCAGTTTGTGGAAGATCTGGTGCTAGGTGAAGATAAGTAAATAGAATTTGGTCTTCACGTAACATTGCACGCTCAACAGCTTGTGGCTCTTTTACTTTAACGATCATCTCAGCTTTAGCAAAAACGTCTGCTGCTGTAGGAAGAATTTCAGCACCTGCAATAACATAGTCTTCATTAGTGAAGCCAATGCCCATACCTGCATCAGTTTCAACAAACACTTGGTGGCCATGGTTTACTAATTCACGAACACTCGCAGGAACCATACCTACACGGTATTCATGGTTTTTAATTTCTTTAGGTACACCAATAATCATAATTTTTCGCCTTAATAGAACGGGATGAAATTTTCGACTATTATATTCATGACAAGGCAGTGTGTCTCACCTTTTTTTGTGTATTATCTAGTGATATAATCTAAAATATATTTTTTAATGGTTTAAAACTCTGGTTAGCACTATGCATCAATTACTTGACAGAATTGACCGTAAAATTTTGATGGAATTGCAGCTTGATGGTCGGATCTCTAACGTAGAGTTAGCAAGGCGTGTAGGGCTAAGTGCCACTCCTTGTTTAGAGCGTGTAAAGAAGCTCGAAAGGGAAGGTTATATAGTAGGTTATAAAGCTGTTGTTGACCCTGCTAAGCTTGGGCAAGGTTTGTCTGTTTATGTTGAAGTGACTATTACTAAAACCTCACCCGATGTATTTGAAGAATTTAATGCTGCTGTAAAAAAACACGATGAAATCATTGAATGCCACTTAGTGTCAGGTAACTTTGACTTTTTATTAAAAACACGTGTTAACGATATGTCAGAGTATCGCAATGTTTTAGGGGATATCTTGTTAAAGCTCCCTAATGTCAGTGAAAGTCGTACTTATGTAGTTATGGAAGAAGTGAAAGGTGAGCAAGGCGTGATTATTCGCCCATATATTGCTTAAGCTGTTAAAATGCAGGTAGAGTTATAAAAACTTGTTCATTATCAGTCCATCAAGGTTAAGATAAAGTGCATAAAACGGCATTTCCTGCTAAGGTATTTCACTGCTAACCGATCAGTTGTAAAGAATAATAAGGAATAGGGAGCTATGCGCCTAAATGGTGTTCAAAGACTGCTAGAAACAGGGCTAATTATTAGTACCTTTGCGGCAGTATTTATTTTATGTGCATTAATTAGTTTTGATCCGGCCGACCCATCATGGTCGCAAACTGGTGAGTTCGTCAATGTAAAAAATATAACAGGTACTGCAGGTGCTTGGGTAGCAGATATTTTGCTGCTTACATTTGGCTGGTTAGCTTATCTAGTGCCTGCCGCTATCCAATTGTTCGGCTATTTACTGTTTAAACAACCACATCGTATTTTCCAGCTTGACTACACCACATTGTCGTTAAGAGTTATCGGGTTCGCTTTATTTATAACGTCAGCGACAGCAATCAGTAGTATAAATTTTGATGATATTTATAACTTCTCATCTGGCGGGGTAGTGGGGGATATCATTGCCTCAGCGATGATGCCAACGTTTAATTTTACTGGTACTTCGATTCTTTTACTCTGCTTCTTCTTTGCCGGTTTAACACTTTTAACCGGTGTGTCATGGGTTCAATTTGTTGATTTTGTGGGTAAGTGGGTCATGCAAGCTTTCTATTTCTTGCGTGAACAATTATCTGCGTGGTTACATCGCGAGAAAGAAGCTATCAAGCCTGTAACAGAGACTGAGTCAGATGCTAACTTTGTTGAGCCAGATAACGAGCCGTCAATCAGTTTTAATAAAGAGAGTGAAGCTAAGCAAAAACCATCGAGCGAGACTAAAAAGCCAGATAGCGAGTTTGAGGGGTTCGATGAGCTTGATGATATTTTGGATCAAGAAATAGGTTTTAGTGCACTTGATGATGAGTCCTTCGACACCGTCTCGGCACTGAATGCGCTTGACCAAAGTCCTGTGGTAGATGCTGAACCAGAAAAACCGACTACCACAGTCGTATCACCTGCGCGACCAATGCCCAAGCCAAAGCCCGCGTATCAGCCACCACCAACGGCAAAAGAAAAATTTGAAGCGTTATTAGATGAAGAGCCGCCGACTAATCCTTTACCGTCACTTGATTTATTAGACCGCCCAGATAAAGCGAAGAATCCGTTATCACAAGAAGAGCTTGACGGTATCTCGCGTTTAGTTGAAACCAAACTCCTTGATTTCAATATTCAAGCAGCAGTTGTAGGTGTATACCCAGGCCCTGTTGTTACACGTTTTGAGCTTGATTTAGCGCCGGGTATTAAAGTGGCTAAAATCACTGGCTTAGCAAAAGATTTAGCGCGTTCATTGTCTGCTGTCAGTGTGCGTGTAGTAGAGGTTATTCCAGGTAAAACCTATGTTGGTTTAGAGCTGCCGAACAAACATCGTGAAATAGTGCGTCTAAGCGAAGTTATTAACGCGCCTAAGTTTGAATCAAACCCATCACCACTGACTATGGTGTTAGGTAAAGACATTGCTGGCGAGCCAGTCTGTGCTGATCTTGGCAAAATGCCACATTTACTTGTTGCTGGTACGACAGGTTCAGGTAAGTCAGTGGGCGTTAATGTAATGATATTAAGCTTACTGTACAAATCGGGCCCTGATGATGTACGTATGATCATGATCGACCCGAAAATGCTTGAACTTTCTGTGTACGAAGGCATCCCACATTTATTATGTGAAGTTGTGACCGACATGAAAGAAGCAGCCAATGCATTGCGTTGGTGTGTAGGCGAAATGGAACGCCGTTATAAGCTGATGTCGGCACTTGGGGTGCGTAACTTAAAAGGTTACAACCAGAAGGTACGTGATGCCAAAGAAGCGGGTCATCCAATACTCGATCCTCTTTTTAAAGACACCGATGGCATGGCCGATGGCCCTGAAGAGCTAGATAAACTCCCAAGTATTGTGGTGGTGATTGACGAATTTGCCGACATGATGATGATCGTGGGTAAAAAAGTGGAAGAGCTGATTGCACGTATCGCGCAAAAAGCCCGTGCTGCAGGTATTCACTTAGTACTCGCAACACAGCGACCATCGGTTGACGTTATTACAGGTTTAATTAAAGCGAATATTCCAACCCGTATGGCGTTCCAGGTTTCAAGTAAAATTGACTCGCGTACTATTTTAGATCAGCAAGGCGCTGAAAACTTACTAGGTATGGGTGATATGCTTTACTTACCGCCGGGGACTAGCGTCCCAGTGCGTGTGCATGGTGCATTTGTAGACGACCACGAAGTTCACGCGGTTGTAGATGATTGGAAAAAACGTGGCAAACCAAATTATATAGATGAAATTTTAAGTGGTGATGCCGCAGAGGAAATTTTACTACCAGGAGAAACCAGTGAAGACGGTGATGAAGAGTCAGATCCGCTTTACGATGAAGCAGTATCATTTGTAATTGAAACCGGCAAAGTGTCGGTATCGAGTGTACAGCGTAAACTTCGCGTAGGTTATAACCGCGCAGCACGCTTAGTTGAACAAATGGAAACATCAGGCATTGTTAGCGCACCGGGACACAACGGTGCACGCGAAGTCTTAGTGCCAAATGGTGGAGCAAATTAATGAAAAAATTTAAATACCTAGCCTTAATTATGGGCTGTTTATTAAGTGGCCAAAGTTTTGCAGACGACAGCGAAGCATTGCAACAACAACTGGCTGCGATTAAAAGTTTTAAAGCAGAGTTTTCACAGCAAGTGACCGATTCACAAGGTGAAGCTATCATGCAAGGTGAGGGGAATATTGCCCTTCAGCAGCCTATGATGATCCGCTGGCAACAACAAAGCCCAGACGATACCTTGTTTGTATCAAATGGTGATAAAACGTATTACTTCGACAGCTTTGCTGAACAAGTCACTATTATGAATACTCACAGTTTGATTGATTCAACACCGTTTGTATTGTTGACCTCAAAAGATCCAGAGCAATGGGCTAAATACCAAGTTGTGGCAACGGATGTAGGCTTTAGCGTCACGCCAAACAAAGGCGTTGAGAGCCAAGTTGAAAAGTTAGACATTCGCTTTAATGCTCAACAGCAGGGCCTTGCATCACTTACAGTACTAGATACCTCAGGTCAGCAGTCTTTATTTACCTTTAAAGACGCTAAAGTAAACGAAGCACTTGCAACTCAGACCTTTGAATTTACCATTCCTGAAGGCGTTGAAGTTGACGACCAAAGCCAAGGTGATTAAGGCTTGAGTAACCTCGGATTTAATTTTGGTCCTGATGTGCGCCCTCTTGCGGCGCGCATGCGACCCGAAACACTGAATGACTACATAGGTCAGCAGCACCTTTTAAGTCCCGATAAACCCCTTTACCAAGCCATTCTTGCAGGTCGATGCCACAGCCTCATTTTGTGGGGACCACCTGGCGTTGGTAAAACCACCTTAGCGCAAATTATTGCGAATCATGCCGATGCAAGCCTTATTCAAATGTCGGCGGTCACAGCAGGTGTAAAAGATATTCGTGAGGCAGTAAGCGAAGCGAAAGCAAATCTTGCAGGGCGAGGGCAACGGACGTTATTGTTTGTAGACGAAGTGCATCGCTTTAATAAATCTCAGCAAGATGCATTCTTACCCCATATCGAAGACGGTACCTTTATTTTTGTAGGCGCAACCACCGAAAACCCATCATTTGCACTTAACAACGCGATACTGTCTCGTGCCCGTGTATATGTATTAAAAGCACTTGAGCAAGCTGATTTATTTACCGTAATCGAGCGCGCTTTACGTGAAGATGTGGAGCTTAGCCAAAAACACATAGAAATTGCTGATAACGCCAAACAAGCGCTTTGCCAAGCAAGTGATGGCGATGCGCGTAAAGTACTTAACTTGTTAGAACAAGCGGTTGATTTAACCACTGAGCAGCAGAGCAAATACCTTGTTGATCAACATGTTTTAAGCCAAGTACTGCCAACTCATTTAGCCAAGTATGATAAAGGCGGCGATGAGTTTTACGACTTAATTTCCGCGTTTCATAAGTCAGTGCGTGGTAGTTCACCTGATGGTGCCTTATATTGGTATTGCCGTATTTTAGCAGGTGGCGGCGACCCGCTTTATGTAGCTAGGCGGTTATTAGCGATTGCCACAGAAGATATTGGCAATGCCGACCCGCGAGCAATGGAGGTCGCACTCAATGCGTGGGATATTTTTCAACGTGTTGGCCCAAGTGAAGGTGAGCGCGCTATAGCACAAGCCACCATTTACTTAGCCAGTGCGCCGAAAAGTAACGCTGTGTATATGGCGTTTAACCAAGCGCTGCAAGATGCTAAAAATGAGCCGAGTCATCCGGTGCCAGAGCATTTACGTAATGCACCAACTAGCTTAATGAAAGATTTGGGCTATGGTGCAGAATATCGGTATGCACACAATGAGGAAGGTGCCTTTGCAGCGGGCGAAAAGTACTTCCCAGAAGCTATTTATGATCGTCAGTATTACTTCCCAACCGATCGCGGGCTTGAACAAAAAATCAAACAAAAGCTGGACTATTTAACTCAGCGCAACGAGCAAAGTGATATTAAACGTTATGAATAGTTTGAAACTTTACATGATGATTGCAATGGGCGGTGCTTCTGGGGCATGTTTACGCTATTTTCTTAGCGAAACCATGCTAAAACTGCTCGGTAGGGGATTCCCTTTTGGCACGTTGACAGTTAATATTCTTGGTTCATTGTTAATGGGCATTTTATACGGCTTGATTGAAAGAGAAATAATCGCTGTTAGCCCCGCTAAAACCTTAATTGGTATTGGCTTTTTAGGTGCATTGACCACCTTTTCAACATTCTCAATGGATTCGTTGTTGCTATTGCAACAAGGTCACTTTTTTAAAATGGCCCTCAATATCACCTTAAACGTGGTGGTGTGTATATTTATGGCTTGGCTGGGCCTTCAGCTGGTAATGCAAAAAGGTTAAAAATCAAACATGTTAGATTCTAAATATTTACGTCAAGATATCGAACAAGCGGCTGCACGCTTAGCAACTCGTGGATTCGACCTTGATATTGCAGCGGTAACTGCACTTGAAGAAAAGCGCAAAACATTACAAGTAAAAACGCAAGAACTTCAAAGTGAGCGTAACGCAAGTTCCAAAGCTATCGGCCAAGCAAAAGCGAAAGGCGAGCACGAAAAAGCACAACAGCTTCTTGATTCAGTAAGTACTCTTGGTGACCAACTAGACAGCGTTAAAGCAGAGCAAGACGCAGTACTCGAAGAGCTTAAGCAAATTGCACTTGCTATTCCAAACCTACCTGATGAGTCTGTACCCGTTGGTGAAGACGAAGACCAAAACGTTGAAATTTCAACCTGGGGTACGCCTAAGTCATACGACTTTGAAGTAAAAGATCACGTTGATGTTGGTCAAGACGTAAACGGCCTAGATTTTGAAATGGGCGTTAAAATCAGTGGCGCACGCTTTACTGTTATGCGCGGCCAAGTTGCCCGTATGCACCGTGCTCTTACGCAGTTCATGCTGGATACGCACACAGAGCAAAACGGCTACACAGAAATGTATGTGCCTTACCTAGTAAATAGCGCAAGTTTATACGGCACAAGCCAATTACCTAAGTTTGCTGGTGACTTATTCCACACTCTAGGTTTAGTGGATGATGACGGTCAGCAACAACCTGGTTTTAGCTTAATTCCTACAGCTGAAGTACCGCTTACAAACAGTGCTCGTGACGAAATCTACGACGAAAGCGACTTACCAATTCGTTTAACAGCGCATACACCATGTTTCCGTAGTGAAGCAGGTAGCTATGGCCGTGATACACGTGGTCTTATTCGTCAACACCAATTCGACAAAGTTGAATTAGTACAACTAGTAAAACCAGAAGATTCAATGCAAGCGCTAGAAGAGCTTACAGGTCACGCTGAGCAAATCTTACAAGCATTAGAACTTCCTTACCGTAAAGTGATTCTATGTACCGGTGATATGGGCTTTGGCGCAGCAAAAACTTACGATTTAGAAGTTTGGTTACCTGCACAAAACACCTATCGTGAAATCTCATCATGTTCAAACATGGTTGATTTCCAAGCGCGTCGTATGCAAGCGCGTTTCCGTCGTCAAGGCGAGAAAAAGCCAGAGCTACTTCATACACTAAATGGTTCAGGTTTAGCGGTTGGTCGTACGCTTGTTGCTATCTTAGAGAATAATCAACAAGCTGATGGTTCTATTGTTGTACCAGAAGTGTTACGCCCATATATGGGTGGCTTAGAAGTGATTGGTAAAGCCTAAGCTTATTAGCTTTAAGCCTTAAAAATAAGAAAGCCGTTGTTTTTATGAATAGCGGCTTTTTTATAAAAGTAAATAAATTGGTTTTAAAGCTTACAAGTACCTGTAATCTTTTTGCTTTTTTTACAAAAAATAGTCGTAGAGGTATATTAAGAAAGTTAAAGGAATTAACTAAGATTGCTAGATAAAACACTACTAGCAAAAATTGTATAGTGATAATGGAATATAATATGGATTTAGCAGCAACATACTCGCAAACAAACTCACTTACGTTCGATATCTTCGAAGAGCACCTCCATAAAACAATCGACAAATCAATAATCAATAGTCTAGACTCTATAGCAATGGATAGATATCAAAAGATAAATTTGGAGCTCACAGATAAAATGGATAGCTTGAGAAAATACCTTAAATATATATTTTGATATTACTTTTTGGAAGCTTGTTAAATGCTTGTACAAATATTTATTGGGGTATTATTAAGAATAGCACTGACGAAGCTATTCAAGTAAAGCTAACGTTTATAAATGAGTATGGAACACAGGTTTTGGAACTTATGCCTATAGAGTCTAATGATAGTAGTGCTTGGGAATATAGGCAGTCATCATTGGTTATTACAAAAATAGATGAGGATTTATCTATGGTTGAGGCAACCAATGCAAAAGGGTGTACTATTATGTTAGACCGAGAAGAGATTGAAAAGAATGTTAGCGAGCACAAACAACAAATTATAATTTCTACTGATGATTTTTTTAATGCTTGCACTAAGTAACCCTCAATAATTGGGATTATTATTAAAGGCTACTTTCAAAAGTTGCAATTAGATAAGTATTTAAAAAATCAAGCTAAACAACTTGATGCTACTCAATCCAAAAATAAGTACAAGTACGGGTAATGTCACTAGGTTTACTAGCATAGAGTTGGTGTAATCTCCCATTACAGTTTTTTGATTGACTAGCCATACCAAATACGCCGTTACAATAGGTAGCAGGAGGCCATTAGCTGCTTGTGCAAAAATAATAACAGCGACAGGGTCAAGACCGAGCGAAGCAACAAATGCACCAAACAGTAAAATAGTAATTGCAACAAGTTTAAAACGCGTGTTACTCATTTGTGTTGACCAGCCAAGCATGCCACACACAGCATAAGCGCCTGCTAGAGGGGCGGTTATAGCACTTGTTAGGCCTGCTGCGCACAAACCAAGTGCAAAGAAGTAGTGAGCCATTGAACCTAATAAAGGTTCGAGTTGTACGGCCATGTTAGCTGCAGATATTTTGCCAGCTTCAGTACCATAAAAAGCCACGGAAGCAGTCGATAAAATTGCTAAGGTGATCACACCACCAAGCGTGATCGATATACCAGTATCAAGATTTGTTTCTTTTATTACTTTTTGCATGTCATTATTTTTATCATGTTTTTCGGCAAGGACACCTGAGTGCAAAAATAAATTATAGGGCACAATTGTCGTGCCAATTAATGCCAGTACAGTTGTGATTGATTCTTCAGGTAGGCTTGGAATGAAGCCTTTTAAAATCGCCGTTAAAGACGGTGCAGCCATTACTAAAGTTGATATAAACACTATACTCATTAGTACAACGAGAACAATTAATGCGCCTTCTATTACCTTATGTTTACCTGTATATAAAAGTACAGCACTTAGAATTGCTATCAGTGGAGTCCATAGTAATGGGCTAACAGAAGGAACAATTTCTTGCAGACCCAAACTTGCACCAGTCAAATTACCCGCTTCATAAGCAGCACTACCAATACCTATGGCACTGATTACTAAAATAGCTGCTAAAGCTTTAAAAACGGGTGTTTGAATCGTTGTTCTTAAAGCTGATGCTAAATCATGCCCAGTTGCCACACCTAAGCGAGCAGCCATAGATTGAAGTAGAATGGTGGCAATAACAGAGAAAAGTAACGTCCATATCAAAGCAAAACCAAAATTAGCACCGGCTACACTTGCTGTGGTGATGGTGCCTGGGCCGATAAAGGCGGCAGTGACAAGAAGTCCTGGTCCTAAGCGCATAAAAAACCTTTTATTATTAGAATGTTGTTTTATTAAGGTGAAAAGTACCAAAAAACACATGTTCAACAGATTGAACCAAAGGGTATAGGGACTAAAGAGCAGGGTAAAGTAAAATAGGTGAACAGTTACAACTTTCTTTTATGGAAATATCACATAACGTAGGTAGATCCATAGTGATTTTAATGTAGTTGAGTGTTGTATTTTTTATCAGTGGTTTAGCAAAATAGAAAACAGCAAACCACGCTTGCTGAGAATACCGACTTTGATATAGGTTCAATTTAAAAATAGTGCTGGCAAGGGTTTTTTACGACACAATACTACCGATCACAGCTCATCTTATTGCTAGAGAAAGATATACTCAGTAACAAACTAATTTCCTATAATGGATCAAACAGTTACAGCTATGAGCTATTCAAGCAGCTACCTGATAAAAACGTATTTACTTTTGTTGCCACTAATAATTGTGATGACTATCAACAACAATTATTTGAGCAACTTGATGCATTAACGATTAATCAAATAGTGCATCAAGGATAGACAATCACTACTAAAAGGTTATTTAACGACTATGAAAAGTTTATACATAACCAAGTAAATTGTAGATTTAAATATATTTTATTTATTAAAAAGGTATATTATTCAATGTGTTATTTTGGTTCGCTTTTTGCTTCTATTGTTTAGACTACTTTGAAGGAGCAATAAATGACCGAATTATCGTTAACTGTATATTTTGCGTTCTACGCGTACCTCATAATGCTGCTGGTTCAATGGTTGGTGGCAACTGTTTCAAAGGCAAAACGAGCGGGGGCAATCCCTGGCAAGCTTGAACCTGAATTGAGCCATGAGAGTTTCACATTTCGTGCCCATCGCACTTTTATGAATACATTGGAAAATAGCCCCTTATTTGTAGGGACTATTTTACTGGCTTTTACACTAAACCTGACTAGTGGCGTCTTTGCTGTTTGTGTTTGGGTATATGTTGTAGCAAGAGTAATACATATGGTGCTTTATTACGCGATAGCCACTGAGAAAAACCCAAGCCCACGCAGCTATTTCTTCTTAATTGGTTTGGTATCTAATATTACAATGCTTGTACTGGTAGGAATACGTCTGCTGTATTAATAGAGAAGGGCTCTTTTAGTAAAAGAGCCCTATTTATGGTCACTCGATGTTAATGAGGGTACTGCTTACCAGCGAGTCATATGTCACAGTGATAACTGCGGTACCTAAATTATTAGCCTTACTCGTTACTCTAAAAGCCGCCTGCTGAGTACCAGGGTTGATTAGTTTGGCTGTTATTAAGTTGCTATCATTCGTGCTCCAAGTAGCAAACTCAGTGACATTTAAAGACTGTGGGCTTGAATTATAATTTGCTGTTAATTGCAAATCTAATGACTCTGATGATGAGATTGTATATTCGCTATTGCCTTCGTTTATCTGAATAGAATTGAGATCGTCATTACCTTCTATCACCAATGTCGCTATTTTTTGTTTTGGACCACACGAACCAATTAACTGCGTTACGCCTGGTTTTAAAGCTAAAATAGTTGCATTGTCACCTTCATCAGTACTGACATTTTCTGAAAGCCCAACTAAGCCTGCATTGATCACAGACCAATTGACACTCGGGTTGATATTAACAGCTTGCTTAGAAACACTTTCATCATAAGTTGCTTGCGCAGCGAGTTGGATTTGTTCGCCAACATTCAGTGTGATCTCGTCCACTGTTTCTTCCGCAACAATTAGATTTAAACTTTCTAAATTGACAGGATCTGCAGTAACAACCAACTCTCCTGAAACATTATTGATTGTTCCAGTAACGGTTGTGTTTTCTATGTTTGCAGCAGAGGTATAAATGATGCCTTGGTTATTTATTCTAGCTGTGGAGTCTTCATCAATACTAAAAGTAACACCTCTAATACTATTTTGGGCGATATACCCATCAGCATAGGTAATATCAGCCGATATTCTAGCTGGCATACAGGTGTTAATGCTCCCTGATGCGGGAGCTATTTGTTTTAACGAAATTGACGAGGCTGCCACATCACTGATAGAAATTTCCTCTTCATCAAAAATATCGTTAATAGTGGTTGCCGTTATGGTTAACAGCCCTTGACTAGAGTCAGCATTTTTTAGTGCTGTTAGGAGTCCGCTACTACTAATTTTCGCGATGGTTTCATCACTTGTTTGCCAAGTTAACTCGTCAGTAATATCTCTCGAATCGCCGTTGCTATCAATGCCGGTTGCGATTAACTGATGCGTTTCACCCGCTTTGAGTCGAACCTGACTATTTTCGATGCTGACTGTCTCAATAATAGTGCCATTTTCGCGAAGCTTTTCTAGCTCAACTTCTTTTGCTAGTTTTGATGAGTCAGTCTCTGAGCCGCAACCTAGAATTGAAGTAACAATAAGAGCAACAGTTGACAGCTTTGTAATGTTCGATATTTTTTTCATGGAATTCCTTTTAACTGACTACTTAAAATTGATAGGTGAAACCTAGCGTTACACCACTGATGTCAACATCATCGCCTTCAAACAAAGACTGGTAAGCAAGTCTTACATGTGTATTTTTAATGTAAGGCACTTCTTGATGTATTGCGACGCCCCATGCAAAACCATCGTAGTCATAGTCGCTAGGAAGCTCTTGGGAAGTTGAAGTTACTTTCATTTGAGTTTTCGCATAGCCCAATGAAACATCTAGGCCAAAACCATTGACGATATTTGATTGCATTACAAAATAAAGACCAACACTTTTATCAATATCGAAATTTATATTGTAGATATCATCATCATTACTTGAAACGAGGTATTGAGCTTCAAATGCCATATTTTTGTTACTTACCCCAGCTCTTAAAAAAGTGGCTGTTGGTTTGGCACTTTCGCTGCTGATCTCAATATCACTGAGCATGTAATCAACACCGAAGTAGGGCGTGTCAGCCTGCGCAGAGAAAGAGGCTGTGAGAATTAAAAGCGAGAATAAATGTTTCATAATCCATTATTTTGTGTTTATTTTAGGCGCAATGGTAACGCTTTGTAGTGACTCAAGCAAGCGAGCTTTACTTTATATATGTAGACTCGTTGATGTATGATTAAGCGAATTGGTATAACGAACATCTAAACTTTGGCTGCGGACTTAGCTGCGGAGCGAGAAAATTTAGATGTTCATATAAAAAACGCTGATAGAGCTACTCTACACCAATAAAACCACCGGTTTGATGTGACCAAAGTGCAGCGTAAATACCCCCTTTTTGGATTAGTTCTTCATGAGAGCCTTGTTCAACGACGCCGCCTTCATCAAGTACTATGAGCCTATCCATTTGTGCAATTGTTGATAAACGATGGGCTATGGCAATAACCGTTTTGCCTGTCATTAAGTCATCTAGACTTGTTTGAATAGCAGCTTCTACTTCTGAATCTAAAGCACTGGTTGCTTCATCTAAAATAAGAATAGGGGCATCTTTTAATAATACACGCGCTATGGCGATACGTTGACGCTGCCCTCCTGACAGTTTCACACCGCGTTCACCGACTTGTGCAGCAAAACCTTTATTGCCTTTACTGTCTTCTAAGTCCTCAATAAACTCAATTGCTTTTGCTTGTTTTGCTGCTGCTAGCATTTCTTGTTCAGAGGCATCAGGTCGTCCATAGAGGATATTATCTTTGACTGAACGATGTAATAAGGACGTATCTTGTGTGACCATTGCAATATGTTTGCGTAAGCTTTCTTGAGTTACGTTGGCAATGTTTTTGCCATCTATACTAATGGAGCCGGAATCAACATCATAAAAGCGCAGTAACAGATTAACGAGTGTGGATTTCCCCGCACCAGAGCGGCCAACTAAACCTATTTTTTCGCCAGGCTTGATAGTAAGGTCCAATCCATTGATAACAGGGCCTCTGTGGGTTTCATTTGCTGCTTTTCCATAGTTAAACTGTACGGAATCAAACGTAATCTCACCTTGCGTTACAGCTAAAGTGTCTGCGTTTGGTTTATCATCGACATCAATGGGTGTTGATAGGGTTTTCATACCATCAGCCACTGTACCAATATTCTCAAATAGACTACTGATCTCCCACATAATCCATTGAGCCATGCCATTTAAGCGAAGTGATAAGCTTACGGCAATAGCAATTGCCCCCACTGATATTGCACTAATCGACCATAAGTACAAAGACAAAGCAGCAATACTAAACACAAGAAGGTAGTTTAATGTATTGATAGAAAAATTTAGGCTCGTTACTAAGCGCATTTGTTGATAAACAGGCTGTAAAAAAACATCCATACTATCTTTGGCATATTGTTCTTCGCGTTGTGTGTATGAGAACAATTTGATGGTGGAGATATTCGTATAGCTATCTACCACTCGGCCGGTCATTTCCGAGCGAGCATCAGCTTGTGAACTCGCGATCTTTTTTAATCGTGGTACAAAGTACATTTGTATAGCGGCGTAGACGAGTAACCACACTAATAACGGGATCATTAGGCGCCAATCTGAGTCTGCAACGAGAAACACCATAGCGCCAAAGTAAACAACAATGTACATCAACACATCGAGTAGCTTCATGACAGATTCACGCACTGCCAGTGATGTTTGCATCACTTTCGTTGCTATTCGTCCGGCAAACTCATTTTGGTAAAAACCGATACTTTGTCGCAGCAAATAACGGTGTGCTAACCAACGGATCGACATAGGGTAATTACCAAGCAAGGCTTGGTGTAAAATTGCAGAGTGAAAAAAAACGACGATTGGCAAAACAATCAATAATACGACAGCCATTTTTATTAACTCTGACTTTTGTTGGTCAAATAATGTCTCTGGAGTGTATTGGCCTAACCAGTCAACTAGTTGCCCCATGTAGCTAAAGAGCGACACCTCTAAAATAGCCAAAGCTGCAGCACTTAGAGACATCAGTATCAGTGATAACTCCATGCCTCGAGTATAATGGCGGCAAAATGCAAATAACGTATTGGGTGGCTGGGAAGGCTGCTCTTTTGGAAATGGATTTATCATCCGTTCAAATAAACGATACATACACGACACTTTTCAAAGTAAGATTGCCTAACTATATCACTGAGCAGAATTTTTAGCAGTTGATTTACCTAAAAAACTATTAAAATACATCATGATTCAAGTGTTTACATATCTTAATTACCATGGAACTATAATAAGAAAAAGGAACTTACCATGAAAAAACGGCTTAGCTTATTTGCACTCATGATCAGCTTACCTATAAGTGCTTATCAAACAGGCACTTTCACCTTTAAAGGTAAGAAGACCGCGATAGAAAAACCGCTGACAATTACTTTACCTGATAACTACGAAGAATCTAAAAACTATAATGTTGTTTACGTATTACATGGCTTTAGTGGTAATCACACTGATTGGACAAAGCTCACTAACATTGAACAACTTGCTGACCAATATAATGTTATCGTTGTTAACCCAGATGGTAACTTTGGCTCTTGGTATTTAGATTCTGAGGTCGACAAAACATCGCAATATGAAACATACATTGCTGAAGACGTTGTAGACTATATCGATTCTAATTATTCGACTAACCGGTCTAAAACTGGCCGAGCAATCACAGGGTTATCGATGGGAGGGTTTGGTGCACTGCATATCGCGATAAATCACCCTCATCGGTTTGCAGCTGTATCAGCGATGTCTGCGGGGGTCGATGTAAGACCTTTTAGTGCAGAGTTTGATCTTACCAAGGTGCTTGGCAATTATGCTGAAAATGAAGCAAGGTGGGATAGCATCGCTATCGTTAATAACCTTCATAAAATTGCAGCAGGTAATACAGCATGGAAAAAGAGCGCTGACGATCTTCCCATCATGCTTGATATTGGCGTTGATGATTTTTTTATTGAACAAAACCGAGCCTTGCATCAAGCGATGCTAAATCTGCGTATTCGGCATGATTATATCGAACGCCCAGGCACTCATGATTGGCATTATTGGAGTAAAGTCATTCCTTATCAGTTTTTGTTTTTAACTTCTCATATGGCACGGTAAATAGATGTTTCAACGTTTTCTTATTCTATTAGCAATTGGTTTTTTTGGGTTTATCGGTTGGGTTATTTACCTTGCTAATACAGGTCAGAAATCGGTGTTTTTTGATTTAGTTGCTGCGATACCGTATGGCGATAAGCTTGGGCATTTTTTATTATTTGGATTGCTCACACTATTTATAAACTTAGCGTTTAAGTTCAAAGCCAGTGTTATTGGGGGCTTTAAAATATATTGGGCTGCTTTAATTGTGTTTACTTTTGTTGTGTTGGAGGAGTTCAGTCAATACTTTATCGCCACGCGTACTTTTGATCTTGTTGATTTACTGGCTGATTTAAGTGGCATTGTATTTTTTTGTATTTTATCTACTTTTTTATCAAAAAAGTTGTACCCAATTACTACTTAATTGCTCAGTTACTTGCTCGGTTTAGGCTATACTCAGTTTATAGTCAGCTTGAAAGTCGCTTATGAAGAAAGAAACGCCTGAATACTTGTCTGATATTATTGAGCTTTTATTAGATGCTGTTTGTGTAGTAGATGCAAAGGGCTGCTTGCTTTTTACTAACCCTGCCTTTGAAACTATTTTTGGCTATCCCCCTGAAGAAGCCATCGGTAGATATATGTTAGATTTTGTCTACCCAGAAGACAGGACTAAAACTATCAATGCCGTTAATCAAATTGTTATAAATAATCATCCTCCTCGTTTTGAAAATCGATGGGTTAGAAAAGATGGCCGTATTGTACATGTTTTATGGTCAGTTTACTGGTCTGAAGAAAAACAAGTCAGGGTGGCAATAGCTTATGATATTACCGAGCAAAAGAACCTCGAACAAAAACTGATTTATATGGCAGGACATGATTCATTAACAGATTTACCTAATCGCAGCTTTTTGATTTCTGAGCTAGAAGAGTCATTGTCTGTTGCTAATACGATATCGACAATTATTGCTGTCCTCTTTATTGACATAGATGGTTTTAAACAAGTAAATGATTTTCATGGTCATGCAGCGGGCGACAAGCTATTAAAAACAGTTGCGATGCGTCTTCGTCACCAACTTAGAAAAGAAGATAGTGTAGGGCGCTTAGGGGGAGATGAATTTGTTGTTATTTTAAATAGTATTAGTAATAAGCAAGATGTTGTCGAAGTCGTTGATTTATTGCGTGAAGAGATTTGCAAACCTCTTGAATATAATAATGAGTTACTAAGCTACTCGCCAAGTATTGGTGTGGTTTTATTCCCTGAGCATTATGGTGATGCTGAATATTTAATCCAATGTGCTGATAAGGCAATGTATGATGCGAAAAAAGCAGGGGGAAACCAAGCCGTTTTTTATCACAGTGGAATAAAGCTTCCCAATGTAAAGCCAGAGTAGTTTTAAGAGAAAACGGCTATTTAGGCTGATAAGTAATCGTATCGGACTCACACTTAAGTTCTGTTCAATGATTGTTTTAACCTGATAATCTGTTTTCTGACTCATAACTATTGTGCGAAAAAAAATAGTAGTTAGCCTTGAATGATTCATTGAAGGAGTGAAACTATGTTTAAGCGTAAAATAATAACAACAAGTGGTGCTTTGTTTAGCTCATCACTGTTATTGGCAGCGGCAGTGCATGCCACGACACCTCAATACAAAGGTCAACAAGCTTTGCATGATATTGCAAATGCAGTTTCAAAAACGCGTATAGAGCAAGATATTCAAACCTTGGTTGATTTTGGTACTCGTCACACCTTATCAGAAACGAAATCGAATACGCGCGGTATTGGTGCGGCTAGGCGCTGGATAAAATCTGAGTTTGAGGCCATTTCAAAAGCCTGTGGTAATTGCTTAGAAATTATCGAAGTAAAAGACACTATTTCTGGTGAAAAGCGTATTCCAAACCCAGTAGAGGTTGTCAATATCGTGGCGATTCAGCGCGGCCAAGTTTATGAAAATCGCATGATCATGATGTCGGGAGATATTGATTCGAGAGTCTCTGATGTAATGGACTATAAATCAGATGCGCCAGGGGCTAACGATAATGCATCCGGTGTGGCTGGTGTGCTTGAATCTGCGCGTGTTTTATCAAAGTATAAATTTAATGGCTCGATTGTTTATGCTGCACTATCTGGTGAAGAACAAGGCTTGTTTGGTGGTAAAATTTTAGCTAAATATGCACAAGAGCATCACTGGCGTGTTCATGGTGTTTTAAATAACGACATGATTGGTAATTCAACCGGCATTAATGGTGTTACAGATAACACAACAGCACGTATCTTCTCAGAAGGTACACGCGTTATAGAAACAAAAGAACAAGCTAATAAACGCCGTTTTACCGGTGGTGAAGTCGACTCTGCAAGTCGTAACCTTGCACGCTACATTGATACAATTGCCGATAGATATATTGAAAATCTCGATACCATGTTGGTCTATCGACTCGATCGATTTGGTCGAGGAGGGCATCATCGTCCATTCAACGATGCTGGCTTTGCAGCGGTGCGCATTATGGAAACTAATGAAAACTACAATCAACAGCATCAAGACCTACGTACTGAAAATGGTATCACTTACGGTGACACCATCGATCATGTTGATTTTGCCTATGCGGCTAAATTAACCTCGTTAAATGCTGTGACTATGGCGTCAATGGCGTGGGCACCCGCACCGCCAACAGGTGTCAGTATTTCAGGTGCTGTAAAGCCAAGCACAACACTAGCTTGGCATAAAAGTGATGATCCAACTGTGGTTAGCTATAAAATTTATTGGCGTTATACCAGTGAACCACAGTGGCAGTTTAGCCGTGACGTTGGCAAGGTAACCGAAGCCACCCTTAACAATGTCGTGATCGATAATTACTATTTTGGTGTCGCAGCCGTGAACAAAGACGGAATTGAATCCCCAGTTGTATTCCCAGGGGATGTAGGCGCATTTGAGTGGCCTAATAAGTAAGTCATTAGGCGTCATAGCGTACATTAATGTGCGCTATGAATGATCCTAATTCGCATTTCGACAAAGCTATTTTGTAAAATTAACTCTCTTTTAGCAGCGTTAAAATGTCTTCGCTTTTCATTCATATCCACAACAAAAAATATGCGCTAGCATAAAGTTAACTTAGCGAGTGGCTTTAGCACATGATTACTTGACCTTTTAAACCATTTTTATAGAGTAGTCTTCACTTATCATTCAAAGTGATCGATTTTTTACTAAATAGAGTTTAATTAGTAACGAGTAATTTCAATAGCTTAATAGAGGAGTTGGCATGCAATATCTACAAGGAATTCTGCAAACAGTAAAGGAATCTAACCCTAACGAACCTGAGTTCTATCAAGCTGTTGAAGAAGTACTATCATCTCTAAAGCGTGTCGTTGATGGACATAATGATTATAAAAAAATGGGCATTATTGAGCGATTAGTTGAACCGGAAAGACAAATCATGTTCAGAGTTCCATGGCTTGATGATAACGGGAATGTGCACGTTAACAGGGGGTATCGTATTGAGTTTAGCTCTACTCTTGGGCCTTTTAAAGGAGGTCTACGTTTTCATCCCAGCGTAAACCTTGGAGTTATTAAGTTCTTAGGCTTTGAACAGATCCTTAAGAATGCGTTAACGGGTTTACCCTTAGGTGGCGCAAAAGGAGGTGCAGACTTTGACCCGAAAGGGAAAAGTGATAACGAGATTATGCGTTTTTGCCAATCTTTCATGACAGAGCTATATAGGCACATTGGTGCTACAACGGATGTACCAGCGGGTGATATTGGCGTAGGTTCAAGAGAAATAGGCTATTTATTCGGCCAATACAAGCGCATAACTAATCAGTTTCAAGGGGTGCTAACGGGTAAGCCCTTGCTGATGGGGGGGGCTGCATTAAGAGCTGAAGCGACAGGCTATGGCATAGCTTATTTTCTAAGTGCTATGCTTGATGCTAAAAATGACTCTTTACAAGGAAAGCGTTGTCTCGTATCAGGCGCAGGTAATGTCGCACTCCATTTGATGGATAAGCTTAGCCAATGTGACGCTATCGTTTTAACCTGTAGCGATTCAAAAGGGACTTTATACTGCAAAGATGGTTTAGATGTTGAGCTTGTTAAACACCTAAAAACAGAACAAGGAGCTGAGCTTCGAGACTACCTAAACACACATTCTGAAGCTGAGTTCACACCCGTTAATCAGTACCCAAACAATGGTCATAAAGTATGGCAATATGAAGCTGATATCGCTTTACCCTGTGCAACTCAAAATGAAATTACTAAAAATGATGCGACTTCACTTGTAGAGAATGGCTGTTTAATCGTATGTGAAGGTGCAAATATGCCAAGCACTGCAGAAGCGCTGACTGTTTTTAAAAAGCATAAAGTTTACCTTGGACCTAGTAAAGCCGCGAATGCAGGTGGTGTGGCAACTAGTCAGTTTGAAATGGCACAAAATGCTAGTATGCAAACATGGCGACCAGAGCAAGTCGATGAAAAACTCCAACAAGTTATGAGGACTATCTTCGATACTGTTTCCACTACAGCGAAACAGTACTCTCATGAAGATGATCTAAGCCTTGGCGCTAACATAGCAGGTTTCGAGCGTGTAGCAGAAGCAATGATGAAACAAGGCGTTGTATAGCTGAGATCTGAAAACAACCCCATGCTATTTACAGAAAACGCATGATATATGGTGGCTATGAGACTATTTTAGATAAATAAAAGTGCGTTTTTAGCTAAAGCTCGATAATGCAGAGCTTTAGCTATCTCTTAATTACGAGAATGTTTTTTCACTGAGCAACTCCTGCATTTGCTCACGCATTTTGAATTTTTGTAGTTTACCTGTGACTGTCATTGGGTATTCATCGACAAAGTGAATGTGCTTTGGTACTTTAAAATAGGCAAGCTTGTCTTTTAAAAATGTGCGAATGGCCTGTTCATCTAGTACTGCATCATCCTGTGGTTGTATCCACGCACACACTTCTTCGCCATATTTTTCATCGCTAATTCCAAAAATTGCGGCATCTTGGATACCTGGGTAGGTGTAAAGTACCTCCTCGATTTCTCGTGGATATATGTTCTCACCACCACGAATAATCATATCTTTAATGCGACCAACGATAGAAACAAACCCTTCTTCGTCCATTACCCCTAAATCTCCAGAGTGTAACCAGCCGTCCTTATCAATGGTGGCATCCGTTTTCTCTTTATCGTTCCAATAGCAGCGCATGATACCCGCACCGCGGCTACATACTTCGCCAGGGATACCAATCTGTTGAATATCACCCAGTTCATCAATAATTTTCACCTCGGTATGGGCTAGAGCGCGGCCGACAGTACTCACTTGCTTTTCAATTGGTGAGTCAGTTTCAGTCACATTGTTAATCGGGCTACATTCAGTTTGCCCATAACCAATCACGACTTCTGTCATATGCATTAGTGAATGAACTTTGCGCATAACTTGCTCAGGGCATGTCGAACCGGCCATGATGCCCGTTCGTAGGCTAGATAAATCATACTGAGCGAACTCTTTGTGTTCCAATTCTGCTATAAACATAGTCGGTACGCCATGAAGAGCGGTACAACGTTCTTTTTCTACCACTTCAAGGGTTGTTTTAGGATCAAATGAATCACTTGGGAAGACCGCTGTTGCACCTTTACTAATGCACACTAAATTACCTAACACCATACCAAAACAATGGTACAGAGGCACAGGAATACAGAGTTTATCCTGATATGTCAGTTTCATAGCCTCAGCCATCAAAAAGCCATTATTGAGAATGTTTTTATGCGATAAGGTCGCGCCTTTTGGGTTGCCTGTGGTACCTGATGTAAATTGAATATTGATATCTTGCTCGCAATTCAACGTAGCTGCAATCGCATCGAGTTCGAGTTTATGAGCATCTGTAGCGCGTTGCATTATATCATCAAAACTGAACATTCCTGGAGCTGGCTTATCACCAATACGGATGATGTTTTTTAAATGTGGAAGGGCGTTTAGGTTTAACTCACCTGCATGTGAGTTTTTTAACTCAGGGGCAAGTTCATTAAGCATGCTTATATAATTACTCGCTTTAAATTCACTCGCGGTAATAAGTGTTGAGCACTCAACGCTGTTAAGGGCATATTTTAATTCACTGGGGCGATATGCTGGGTTAATACATACCATAATGGCACCAATTTTTGCGGTAGCGAATTGCGTTAAACACCATTCAATATTATTAGGGGACCAGATACCAACACGGTCTCCTGGTTTAACGCCAAGCGAGAGTAGCCCCATAGCGAGTTGATTAATTCGATGTTGGTATTCTTTGTATGTCAGACGAATGTTTTGATGATTAACAACAATAGCAGGATGTTCTGGGTTATTGTCGACAATAGCGTCAAGATACTGACCTATTGTTTTATCAATTAAGGGAACGTCAGTAGCGCCTTGGAAATAGCTTTGTGTTAATGGAAGACTGTTACCATGTATATTGTTTGCTTGCATTGTGTTCTCCGTGTCCTATTGAATGTTGTCGTGGACTTGATGCGAAAATAGCTAAATCAATTTATTGAATATTCGCATAGCATTAGCTTACATGTTTAACTAAGCATAGATTGTCGACAAATGAAAGCGATATAAGACTAATGTACAGAGTGTAGCTCTAAGTTGGGAGGAAAGGATGGTCTTTTTACAGGCACAAAAAACGTGCATAAGCACGTTTTTCAAGTATTGATAAATGGTTAGGCTTCATCTCGCTTGTAGGTTTTACGCATCAAATAAACGTAGGCATTAATAAAGGCATTTTCTTGAAACTTTTTAAGACCTGTATCTTCAAACGCGATAGGTAGAGGGTTACGTTTTAACTGTTCTTTTATTGTCGTTGCGCTTAATACTTCTACGTCTAGTTCTTCAATCAGTTGGATAGCCGTTTCCATCTTAAAACCTTTTGCACTACCAGCAAACTTACCTTTCGGCTGACGTTCTTTAATTGCTACAGAATCAATTTGATAGTCTTGCATTAATTTTCTGAAATCAAATTGAAATTTACGCATCACTTCCGTGTCGTTGCCGTTCGCTAAGGTAAAGCGAGTTTGTCTTATATCACGGATATCAAACACATCGTTATCTTTCGTTAAAATACACAGCAGCACGTCGCTACCGGTAATTTCTACACCGCATGTTCTCATGGTCATTCTCTAAATAACTTAATTTTCGCAATTATAGCAAGTAACGACCTGAAAAACAGTTGCTTTAAAAATGAATTTTAATAGCAATCGCACTATGATCACTGACGCTTATGTCTTCAAGTGTTTCGGCAGGATTTAAATGTTCTTCAAAGCTCGAATAGGAGACTGAACTCACTTTTGACATTGCACATTCAGGATTAAAATGTGCAGAAACAAGGATATAATCAAGTACGCTGCCACGGCGATGGTAATAATGACTGAAGGGCTTAGTATAGCCTGCTTTATTTTCATCACTAAATAGATATGCATCTGTTAATCCGACCACAGGTTCATTTTGCTCGATGCATGGTTCACAGCGTGTCGGATGAAAACCTTGTGTCATAAATGATAATGTCGGGCTAGTAAGTACATCGTTAAAATCACCCATCACAATAGTTGCACACTGTTTTTCACGCTGTGTCTTTAAAGCATCGTAATAAACAATTGAGGCCTCAAGGGAACGTGATATTTGCGATTGCATAGTCCCCACAGTTTGATGTAGCAATTGAAGTAATGGATCTTCAAGGTTATGAATATTTAAAATATGCGCCATTGATTGCACGCGTTGTGATTTAAAGTGAACCACATAACAGCAGATATCCCCAAAGAAAGGGATTGAGATTAAGCATTTAATAGGGGTTCTATTGAACTTGAACTCATTTTGGTTATTCAGGTATTCAAGCAGTTCTGGGCAGGGTGTCAGTGGTTCACAGCTTTTTAAAGGGTACTTACTGGCTAAAGCGACAATGGGATTGAAAAGTACCTGTGGATATAGCGCATCGTGACTTGGCGTGTCAACTATTTCAAAGTAGTCGTAACCTGCTTCTTTACATTGTACTTCCAATGCTTGATAGCTAAACACTTCTTGAAAAGCGACTATATCGGCTTGGGTTTGGTTTAGAAACTGGGCGATAAATTGCTGCTTTTGGCGCCACTGGGTTTTATTATAATGTTCATGTTGCTGATAAAAAGAATAGGGTGGTGCTGTATAATTTAGCAAATTAAATGTTGCAAATTTAACTGTGTGAGGTTTTGACATCATATTTACCCAAAAAGTTATCTTCACTAAGTATGAAATGGGATAAGTAATTGTCAATTTAGTCTTCTAACTACTTGTATTTGAATTCAGTAGCGGCGACAATGGTCGTTCATGTTTGCGAAGACTCAGTGAATATGAGCCTAAATAGGCACTAAAATGGCAATGCTTATTCGTAAAAGCGTTGCAGAGTTTACAAATTAATTTTTTAAAAAATACATGTGATGCATTGTAGGCATCACCACTGTAGTAAGGATTTATAATGCCAGTTATTACCCTCCCTGACGGCAGTCAGCGTAGTTTTGAAAACCCAGTAAGTACCTATGATGTAGCAAGTGATATCGGTCCTGGCCTTGCCAAGGCAACTATTGCAGGCCGTGTGAATGGCTCGCGTGTTGATGCATGTGATTTAATTACCGATGACGCACGTTTAGAAATTATCACAGCAAAAGACGACGATGGTTTAGAGATCATCCGTCACTCATGTGCGCACCTTATTGGTCATGCAGTTAAGCAACTTTTCCCTGAAGCGAAAATGGCAATCGGTCCGACCATTGATAACGGTTTCTATTACGATATCGATATGGAGCATTCTTTAAGCCAAGACGATTTAGATGCAATTGAAAAGCGTATGCTTGAGCTTGCTAAAACAAACTACGATGTGGTTAAAAAGACCGTCAGCTGGCAAGAAGCGCGTGATACTTTTGAAGCACGCGGTGAAACATATAAAATGGAAATCTTAGACGAGAATATCGCAAAAGATGACCGTCCAGGCTTATACCATCACGAAGAATATGTTGACATGTGTCGTGGCCCACATGTACCAAATATGAAATTCTGCCAACATTTTAAAATAATGAAAGTGGCGGGTGCATATTGGCGCGGTGATTCTGAAAACAAAATGCTGCAACGTATTTACGGCACAGCATGGGCAGATAAAAAGCAACTTAAAGCGTATTTAAAACGTTTAGAAGAAGCTGAAAAACGTGACCACCGTCGCATTGGTAAAGCACTTGATTTATGGCATTGGCAAGAAGAAGCACCAGGCATGGTGTTTTGGCATAATGACGGCTGGAGCATTTACCGTGAACTAGAAGACTTTGTTCGTGAAAAACTACGTGAGTATGATTACGAAGAAGTGAAAGGCCCACTAATGATGGACCGTGGTTTATGGGAAAAATCAGGTCACTGGGATAAATATTCAGATGCCATGTTCACAACTGAATCAGAAAAGCGCGAATATGCAATTAAACCAATGAACTGCCCAGGTCACGTGCAAATCTTTAATCAAGGTTTAAAATCATACCGTGATCTTCCATTGCGTATGGCTGAGTTTGGGTGTTGTCACCGAAACGAACCATCAGGTGCATTGCACGGCTTAATGCGTGTACGTGGCTTTACTCAAGATGATGCGCATATCTTCTGTACAGAAGAGCAAATCATGGATGAAGTATCGTCATGTATCAAAATGGTTTACGATACATACGAAACGTTTGGCTTTGAAAAGATTGTTGTAAAACTATCTACTCGTCCAGAAAAGCGTATCGGCGAAGACGAAATGTGGGATAAAGCTGAGCTTGCACTGGCTGAAGCGCTGAAAGCAAATGACATTGAGTTTGATTACCTACCAGGTGAAGGTGCATTTTATGGTCCTAAAATTGAGTTTACACTCTATGACTGTTTAGATCGTGCATGGCAATGTGGTACTGTACAGCTAGATTTTGCATTACCGGGTCGTTTAGGTGCGACATACGTTGCAGAAAATAATGAACGTCGTACACCAGTGATGATTCATCGTGCTATATTAGGTTCAATCGAGCGTTTCATTGGTATTTTAACCGAAGAATACGCTGGCTTGTTTCCAACATGGCTTGCGCCTAAGCAAGTTGTGATTATGAATATCACCGATAAACAAGCTGATTATGTGCAAGAAATTGTACAAAAATTAAATAAACTTGGAATTAGAGCCGCTGCTGACTTGAGAAATGAGAAGATTGGCTTTAAAATCCGTGAACATACGTTAAAACGTATTCCATATTTACTTGTTGTTGGCGACAAAGAAGTTGAACAACAAGAAGTGGCAGTACGCACTCGCACAGGTGAAGACCTAGGCAAATTTAATGTTGATGATTTTGTAGCTAAAATTAGTGATGAAATAAAAAATCGACAGTAAATCATGAGCGTGTAGGGCATAACAAACAGCCAACTACACGCTTTTTATTTTATATTCTTGGAGGATCGTACCATTAGAGGCGGCAAGAAAGGGCAACAAACAGCTCAAAAAAATCGTATCAACGAAGATATTACAGCTAAAGAAGTTCGTTTAATTGACATTGACGGCGAGCAAGCTGGCATCGTGTCATTAAAAGAAGCGCAAGCTATGGCTGATGATGCGGGTGTAGATCTTGTAGAAATCAGTCCTAATGCAGAGCCACCTGTATGTAAGGTTATGGACTACGGTAAGTTCATCTTTGAAAAAAGCAAAGAACTAAAAGAACAAAAGAAAAAGCAAAAGCAGATCCAGGTTAAAGAAATCAAATTCCGTCCAGGTACGGATGAAGGTGATTACCAGGTTAAGCTTCGCAACTTGCGTAAGTTCTTAGAAGCGGGTGATAAAGCTAAAATTACTATTCGCTTCCGTGGCCGTGAAATGGCTCACCAAGAAATTGGTATTGAATTATTAAATCGTGTTAAAGCTGATTTGGAAGATGTTTCACAAGTTGAATCTTTCCCTAATCGTGTTGAAGGTCGTCAAATGGTAATGATGATGGCCCCTATTGCTAAAAAGTAATAAACAAGCGATAATACGCACCGAATTTATTTCAGGTCTCCAAGTAGCAGCATGCTGTTCACCTGAAATAACCGGTTTAAAGTAAAATTGCAGTTATATTGACTGGATTTTCACCGGATATTGGCGGTAAGTTTGGCCTTAAAAGTAGAGTTATTTATTTACCTCTCGCCTGCTTGCCTAATCGTAAAGCAATACATTTGGAGTTATTGCAATGGCTTATAAGCTAAAAACTCACAGAGGCGCTGCTAAGCGTTTCAAAAAGACTGCTTCTGGCGGTTTCAAGCGTAAACAAGCGCATCTTCGTCACATTCTGACTAAGAAAACTTCTAAGCGTAAATTACACTTACGTCCTAAGATGATGGTTCATAAGAATGACCATGGTCTAGTTTCACGTATGTTACCATTCGCTTAATAGGAGTCTTCAGAAATGGCAAGAGTTAAACGCGGTGTTATCGCACGTGCACGTCACAAAAAAGTTTTAAAGCAAGCTAAAGGTTACTACGGAGCACGTTCACGTGTTTACCGCGTAGCTTTCCAGGCAGTTACTAAAGCGGGTCAATACGCTTACCGTGACCGTCGTGCTAAGAAACGTACTTTCCGTCAACTTTGGATTGCACGTATCAATGCAGCAGCTCGTCAAAACGGTCTTTCATACAGCCGTTTTATCAATGGTCTTAAAAAGACTTCTGTAGAAATCGATCGTAAGATCCTTGCAGATATCGCAGTTTATGACCAAGTTGCATTTGCAGCACTTGTTGAAAAAGCAAAAGAAGGCCTAGCGGCTTAATTCGCTTTTCATAAAAGTTTTAAAAAGGAGCCTTGTGCTCCTTTTTTTGATCTCAAACTCAAAACATTTCTTTGCTAAATAATTATATACGCATGTCATTAGCTCCATTTTTTTGTTGAATCACCGCAGTTTACGCAATCAACTCAGATTAGTTGTTATAATTTCTTCTAATTAAATAAGTATCGCACCTGAGAGTAATATGTTTGCTGGCTTAATGTTTTTATCTGCTGCTGTGACCATGGACAGTCACTTACCACCCTTAAAACCTTGGCAAGGTGAAAGTGTGACGTTGATGCAAGAAAAAGGTCCATTAACTACAGATTTTGAATTAAGTGGCGGTATGCGTTCGCCAAACTATGAAGATACCATGGCGTTTGTTGATAGGCTTGTTGCAGCCAACCCAACACAGTTTAAGGTACAAACAATCGCAACAAGCAGTGCAGGGCGTAAGATAAAAATGTTAGTTGCGAATGAGCAAGGTTTGTTCGATGCAGCGCAGTTAACGTCTGATGCAAAACCAACAATTTTTATTCAAGCTGGTATTCATAGCGGTGAGATTGATGGCAAAGATGCCATGTTTATGCTGCTGCGTGACATTGCAACAGGCAAGCGCCGTGATATCTTGAGTAAAGTAAATATACTTTTCATTCCTATTTTAAATGTTGATGGACATGAAAGAAGTAGCCAATTTAATCGTATAAATCAGCGTGGCCCCGTTGAAATGGGTTTTAGAACCAATGGTTTAAATTTAAACCTTAATCGTGATTACACTAAGTTAGATACCCCAGAAGTGCGAGGTGTGTTGAAGGTTATTAATACGTTCAAACCCGATCTTTATGTGGATGTACATGTTACCGACGGCGCTGATTATCAATATGATGTGACGTATGGCTATAATCCGGTTTTTTCAAGTGAATCACCTAGTGTTTCAGAAGCACTCGACACAATGTTCAAGCCAGTTATCGACACTAAATTGGCTAAGATGGGTCATATTCCCGGTCCGTTAGTTTTTGTAATGGATAAACGTGATTTTAAAAAAGGATTGGCTGGATGGGTTGCAACACCACGCTATTCGAATGGGTGGGGCGATTTACGTTCTTTACCGAGCATCTTAGTTGAAAACCACTCTTTAAAACCTTATAAACAGCGTGTACTTGGCACTTACGTGTTTTTAGATGGTGCAATTGATGCGCTTGCTAAAAATAATCAAGCGTTACAAGCGGCGGTTAAAAAAGAACGTGAATTTAAACCTACGCAACTGGTAGTTGAGCGCAGCTATGCAACAGAACCTGATACACTGGTATTTAAAGGAATAAAATATACGCGTAGTAAAAGTGAGTTATCAGGGCAAGCGGAAGTAGCTTATCTTGGTGAAGAAGAAAGTTATGATGCATTGCCTATTTACTGGCAAAAAATCGTTAAAAAAACAGTTAATGTGCCTAGCGCCTTTTATATTCCGCCAGCTTATAGTGCAATTATTAGTAAATTAAAACTACATGGTGTTGAAGTATTGCGTGTTAAAGACACTGGGCCTAAATCTTTAACCCAGGCTACGGTGAAAGACTATACTTTTGCTAAAGTGCCTTTTGAAGGGCGTTTTCGAGTTGAAGCAAGCTTCGATTACAAGAACATCACTGATGTTGATGTAACTGGCTGGTATAAGGTATCAACAAATCAGCCATACTCAGAGCTAGCAACTCATTTGCTGCATCCTGAAGCACCCGATTCATTCTTTGCATGGGGCGAGTTCAATACTATTTTTCAGCGCACTGAGTATATGGAAAACTATGCTTTGATACCTTACGCAAAGCAAATGTTACAAGCGCAACCAGAGCTAGCGCTTGAGTTTGATAAAAAAGTTCGTGAAGATAAAGTCTTTGCTAAAGACCCAGAAGCACGCCTGAACTGGTTATACAAGCGCTCACCTTTTTATGATCAAGCTTATTTGCAGTACCCAATTTTAATGGCGTTTGAAAAACCTTCCATGGAGCAATGAAATGAACGTTATTACAATTCCAGTAACAGGCTTTGCACAAAATTGTCGTGTTGTTATTTGTAGTGAGACCAACAAAGCGGCATTAATTGATCCTGGCGGAGATGCCGATAAACTAAGTGCAACGCTTTGTGAATTAGGATGCGAACTTGAGTCTATTTTTTTGACTCATGGTCACCTTGACCATGTTGGTGCAGCGAAACAACTTGCTGAAAAATTTGCTGTAAAAATCATAGGCCCACACATTGGCGATAAGTTTTGGTTTGATTCATTGCCTATGCAAGCGCAAATGTTTGGTTTTACGCCCATAGCGCCATTTTATCCAGATGCATGGTTAGCTCATGGAGACACAATTCGTATCGGTAATACTTGTCTATCAGTGCGCCACTGCCCTGGTCACACCCCAGGACATGTTGTTTTTTACCATGATGTGTCTGAGCAAATATTTGTTGGTGATGTAATTTTTCAAGGTTCGGTAGGGCGTACTGACTTTCCTAAAGGCGACAGTGCGCAACTTATTGAATCTATTAAATCTGAAATATTGACTCTAGCAGATGAGGTTAGAATTCTCTCTGGGCATGGCCCAAATACAACGGTAGGTCATGAACGAAAAACGAACCCATTCATTAGCGGGCGTTATGGCTAGAATTGCATTTTTTTTGCATAAATAATTGAAAATGAGCAGACTGATTTTTAAATCAGTAGTATAATTTAACCAATAACTTTAAAGAAAAAGAAATAAAATGTCTCTAAACCAAGTAGATCGCCAAATTTTGGCATTGTTACAGCAAGATGCTAGCTTATCAACGGCAGAAATTGCCGATAAAGTTGGTTTATCTCAATCTCCATGTTGGCGTCGTATTGCGAAGCTTGAACAGGATGGCTATATCAAAGGTAAAGTTGCTTTGCTTGACGAGAAAAAGCTTGGCTTCGATATGTTGGTTTACGCCCATGTTCGCTTATCTAACCACGGTAGAACAAACTTGGCTGAATTTGAACGTTTGATCATGAGTTATGATGAAGTCACCGAATGCTACAGTATGGCAGGGACAATGGACTTTATGTTACGTATCATATCAAAAGGGATAGAGGGCTATGAGCAGTTTGTTCGTGATAACCTTTTGAACTTAGAATTCGTTCAAGAAGTACATTCGAATGTTACAATGACATGTGTTAAACGTAGTACATCATTACCACTCTAGTTCTTCCATTTACTACACTGAGTCTTTTTCAATGAGCGGCTAGCATTTTACAATGCTAGCCGTTTTGTTGTTAATAATTGTTAACGTAACAAGTTTTTGCTAGAATTCCGCGCCTTGCCAAAACGTATTCACAAGAAAGAGGATCTTAATGTTTAACTTACTCAGCAAAGCACCTAGCTCTGCTAAAAACGATATATTATCAGGCCTGACTGTAGCGTTAGCATTAGTACCAGAAGCAGTTGCATTTGCTTTCGTTGCTAACGTAGAACCATTAGTCGGTTTATATGCTGCATTTATTGTTGGCTTAATAACGGCTATTTTTGGGGGTCGTCCAGGTATGATTTCTGGTGCTACAGGCGCACTGGCTGTTGTGATGGTAAGTTTAGTATTAGATCATGGTGTAGAGTATTTATTTGCCACTGTACTATTAATGGGGATATTGCAGATCTTAGCGGGGGTGTTTAAGCTCGGTAAATTTATTCGCATGGTGCCACATCCTGTGATGTTGGGATTTGTAAACGGCTTGGCAATCGTTATTTTCTTAGCGCAGTTAGGGCAGTTTAAAGTACCAGATGGCATGGGCGGTCAGCAGTGGATGGAAGGACAAGCGCTTTATATCATGCTTGGTTTAGTTGCATTAACTATGGCTATTATTCACTTTTTGCCAAAGCTCACGACAGCAGTACCATCTTCGCTTGTTGCGATTGTGACCGTAACAGGTTTAGTTATTGGTCTAGATTTAGAAGCGCGTACGGTACTTGATTTTCTAAAGGGCATGACAGGTAACGAGCAAGCGACTATTGCAGGTGGCTTACCTGAATTTCATATTCCTATGGTGCCTTTCAATTTAGAAACGCTTAAAATTATTTTCCCTTACGCATTAGTTTTAGCGGCAATTGGCTTAATTGAGTCATTATTAACACTTACCTTAATTGATGAGATCACAGAAACTCGCGGACACAGTAATAAAGAGTGTATAGGTCAGGGCGCTGCCAATGTGACGTGTGGCTTCTTTGGTGCAATGGGTGGTTGTGCCATGATTGGTCAATCGATGATCAATATAAACTCGGGTGGTCGTTCACGTTTATCTGGCATTAGTGCAGCTTTATTACTTCTTGTTTTTATCGTGTTTGCAGCAAGTTTAATCGAGATGATCCCATTAGCAGCGCTAGTAGGTGTTATGTTTATGGTGGTTTTAGGCACATTTGAGTGGGCAAGTTTCAAAATGATGAAGCGAGTACCTAAGTCAGATGCGTTTGTGATTGTATTAGTGTCAGGTGTAACCGTTGCAACCGACTTGGCAATAGCGGTTTGTGTGGGGGTCATTGTATCTGCACTGGTATTTGCTTGGCAGCATGCGAAGCACATTTACACAAGTAATTATATAGACGAGCAAGGCTCAAAAGTATATGAACTACATGGCCCGTTGTTCTTTGGCTCAGTGAAAAACTTTGCTGAACTATTTGATGTTAAAAATGATCCTCAAGATGTGATCATTGAATTTAAGCACAGCCGTGTTGCTGATCACAGTGCAATTGAAGCCATAGATAGCCTAGCGGACAAATATAAAAAAGCAGGCAAGCAATTACACTTACGCCACTTAAGTCCTGATTGCATTCAACTCCTTCATAAGGCACGTGATATTGTTGAAGTAAATGTGATTGAAGATCCAAATTATAAAGTGGCTTCAGATAAATTAGCTTAAAAATAAAGTAATGATAAAGCGAAGGCTGTCGTAGTCTTCGCTTTTTTAATGCCTGAAGAATGCGGTAAGGCTATAAAAAATCAAGATAGGCGGCAGTGCTTTATTCTCGTGACTATCGGTATAATAAAAATAAGTATATAAGGTAACTCGTTATTTTGAATTGGCAATCTTTAGTTGATAATCGACAACGTTTTTTCTGGGTCCTGCAGATCGCTGGCTGGATTGGCTATGCATTAGTAAATTATATAGGCTCAAAAGTATTTGAAATGCGTGACATATACGTGTTTGTTATCGTTTTGAATGCTTATGCAGGATGCTTAATGACGATACCTTTACGCTATATGTATAGGAAAGTGTGGAACGCGTCACCTTGGGTATTAATGCTCGTTGTTTTTGGCGCGTCTTATCTGACGGGAACGCTTTGGGCAGTAGTACAAAAATTTAACTTATGGGAAATATACCGGCATGGTTATAGGCCAAATGAGTGGTTTTATTACCTTCAACAAGGTTTAGATTCTGTCTATATCATTTTGTGTTGGAGTGGTTTGTACTTTGGAATTAAGTATTACCAGCTTTTACAAAGTGAGCGACAAAAAGCATTAAAAGCAACAACAATGGCCCATGAAGCGCAACTAAAAATGCTTCGTTATCAGTTAAACCCGCATTTTTTATTTAATACGCTTAATGCTATTTCTACACTGATATTAGTTAAAGAGAACAAAGATGCAAATCTAATGGTCTCTAAATTAAGTGACTTTTTACGTTATACGTTAAACACAGATCCAATCAAAAAAGTCCCATTAGAGCAGGAGTTACATGCTTTAATGTTGTACTTAGAAATTGAAAGAGTGCGTTTTGATGAACGTTTGCAGGTAAATGTTGAAGTGAGTGAGCAAGCAAAAGAAGCACTAGTGCCAAGTTTAATACTGCAACCGATTATCGAAAATGCCATTAAGTATGCTATTGCACAACTAAATGAAGGTGGTGTGATTGATATAAAAGCACAAGTTTTCGCAAATGAACTATTATTGGAAGTAGGCGATAATGGTCCTGGTACCGAGCTGATAAATGGCCAACTGGTTAATTCTCAAGGCGTTGGCATAGCAAATACCAAAGACCGACTAAAAACACTTTATGAGAACAATTATTCGTTTGTACTCTCTGACAATACGCCAAGTGGATTAAAGGTAAATCTGCGTGTTCCGTTTGAAAAGGCTGTTAAATAAATGAGCAAAATTAGAACGCTGATTGTTGATGACGAACCATTAGCCAGAAAAGGCTTAGCTGTAAGACTTTCTGAGTTTGACGATTTGGAAGTTATTCGTTTATGTAGCAATGGACAAGAAGCAATTGATGAGTGTGTATCTGGCAACATTCAATTAGTATTTTTGGATATCCAAATGCCAAACATGAATGGGTTTGAAGTAGCGCGAGCATTGAGCGAGAGTGTTAATCCATTACCAGCTATTGTTTTTGTAACGGCATTTGACCAGTTTGCTGTTAAAGCATTCGAAATTCATGCGTTGGATTATATTCTTAAACCAGTCGATGACAACAGACTAAAACAGGCGGTAGAGAAAGTGCATACCTATTTAAAGACACAACAAGATAACGCCCATAAGAAGAAACTAGCGAGCTTTGTTGCGGGTATTACAGGTAACAACTGCGAAGAAATTTTAAAGAAATTAGCAACAGGAGATAGCCTAGCAGATAGGCGTTATCCAGAATCACTCGCTGTAAAAGAGCAGGGTGAAATTGTTCGTGTGCCTGTGGTTACAATTCAATGGGTTGATGCGGCAGGTGATTATATGTGTCTACATTGCCAAGACGGACAAACGCATATCTTACGAAAAACGATGAAAGAGCTAGAACAAGAGCTCGACCCGCAATTGTTTGTACGTGTTCATCGTAGTGCTATTGTAAATACTAAACAAATTAGCAAACTTGTTACCCAAGTTAGCGGTGAGTACTTATTAGTGCTTGATAACGGTCAAGAACTAAAAGTGAGCCGTAGTTACCGTGATAAAGTGAAAGCAGCACTGGCCAGCTAGTTAACAATAGACACTAATTAAGTCAAAAAGGCGCATTTAATGCGCCTTTTTAACGAGTAATTGTAATAGTTTAAACTGTTACAATCTTCATTGTGTTTGTCGCACCAATCGTTTCCATCGCATCGCCGTGCGTTAAAATCACGGTGTCGCCAGCCACAAGAGAACCAAGTTCAACCAGCGTGTTTAATGCGTCACGAACCATGCTGTCATCTTCACATTTTGTTGAATCGAAGAATACAGGATAAACACCACGATAAAGAGCTGTTTGCCCCAGTGTGCTTGCATGGCGTGATAGTGAGTAAATTGGCAGACCAGAGCTAATACGCGACATTAACTTAGCTGTGCTGCCTGATTCCGTTAGTGTCACAATCGCTTTTACAGAATCTAAATGATTAGCTGCATACATCGCAGATAAGGCAATTGATTCAGCATTTGATGAAAAACGGCTGTCTAAACGGTGTTTAGAGACATGTGTTTCTTTTTGAGATTCTGCACCTAAACAAACGCGAGCCATAGTAGCTACGGTTTCTTCAGGGTAGTCACCTGCTGCTGTTTCAGCAGATAACATAACTGCATCTGTACCATCTAATACGGCGTTAGCAACGTCCATAACCTCTGCACGGGTTGGCATTGGGTTATCAATCATTGATTCCATCATTTGTGTTGCAGTAACAACAGTACGGTTTAGTGAACGTGCGCGGCTAATAATAAGCTTTTGTTTACCAACTAGGGCGGCATCACCAATTTCAACACCAAGGTCACCACGTGCAACCATAACAGCGTCAGATGCAAGTACGATATCATCAATTGCTTCAACAGTCTCAACCGCTTCTGCACGCTCTATTTTTGCTAGAAGTTGCGCGTTTGAACCAGCCGCTTCTGCTAAAGAGCGAACATAGCGCATGTCATCGCCACTACGTGGGAATGAAACAGCAATGTAATCAACACCAATTTCAGTAGCTGTGATTAAATCTTCTTTGTCTTTTTCAGTGAAAGCTGGGGCTGTTAAGCCACCACCTAATCGGTTAATCCCTTTATTATTTGACAGTATACCGCCAACAGTAACAGTTGTGTGAACTAGGGCACCATCAACGCTATCGACAGTTAATTGAATCAAACCGTCATTTAATAGTAGTAAGTCACCAGGTTTAACGTCGTTTGGTAACTCTTTATAGTCGATACCTACCGAGTTTACGTCGCCTTGGCCTTTTTCCATTTTCGCATCAAGGGTAAATTTTGCGCCTACTTCTAGGTTAACTTTACCATCTTTGAAAGTTGATACACGAATCTTAGGGCCTTGTAAGTCGGCGAGAATAGCAACGTGTTTGCTTAAACGCTTAGCAATGCTGCGTACCGCTTCTGCGCGGTCTTTATGATCTTGTGCTACACCATGTGAGAAGTTCAAACGAACAACATTTGCACCTGCACGAATAATTTTTTCTAGGTTGTTATCGCGATCGGTTGCCGGTCCAAGGGTCGCAACAATTTTTGTGCGTCTTAGCATCAAATTCTCCTGTGCGCTTAATTAAATTAAGCAAATTGATGGTTATCTATTAAAAAGTCGTGCAATTAAACCATTTATATTGGCTTATACTTCGGCACGATGTAGAACTCATAAGTAAGAATAGTGTTCTTACTTATGAGAATCAGACTATTTGTATAAAATTGTAATATACAAAGTAACAATGACGTTATTATGACACCGGTGTCAGGTAGCGTCAATACACATACCTTTTTAAAGGGTATTATAAAAATCTGGTCCGATGCCTTCGTTATTTTGATATACTGACCATAACGTCGCTTCATGATTTTGATGATTTATATCAACTTAGCTTACAAGCTCGCATTTTTGGGCTGCTTGGGTATAATGCGCGCGTAATTATTTTGATTAACTAACCAATAGTTGTTACCGAGGAGGACACTAAATGCAAGTTGCATTAGTAGGGTTAGGCGTTATGGGTAAAAATCTTGCCCTCAACCTGATTGAAAAAGGGCTGACATTAGTAGCTTATGATAAAAACCCTGATGCGGGTGCTGAGTTACTAAGCTGTGCGAAAACGCTTGGTTTGGCAGACCGTTTACACATAGTGTCTGATTTAAATGATATGGTTAGACGCTTAGAGCCGCCTCGTTCAATCTTACTATTAGTTCCTGCTGGTGAATTGGTTGACAAAGTGTGTACAGAGCTTGCAGAAGCAGGCGTTGACTGTGATGACATTATTGTAGATTGCGGCAACAGTAACTACAAAGATGGTATTAGCCGTAAACTTAAATATCAAAACAAATTTGAATTTGCCACTATGGGTATTTCTGGCGGTGCAGAAGGCGCACGTCATGGTCCTGCTATGATGGCGAGTGGCTCAGAAGGCGGCTGGGAGCGTGTAGAGCCGTGGTTCGAAAAAGTAGCGGCAAGCTACAAAGGTGAATCATGTTTTGCGCGTGTAGGCCAATCTGCAAGTGGTCACTTTGTAAAAATGGTTCACAACGGTATCGAATATGCGTTGATGCAATTAATTGCCGAAATGTACCAATTACTGCGTTTAGGCACCAATCGTTCACCGAAAGAAGTGGCTGATATTTTCAATGACTGGTCAGAAGGGACTTTAAATAGCTACTTACTGTCAATTTCAAGCCATATCTTAAGCCTTGAAACAACAGAAGGTGAGCCACTAGTCGATTTAATCGATAATAAGGTTGGCGCTAAAGGCACTGGCCTATGGACTGCACAAAATGCGTTAGAACTTGGCATTGCAGTGCCATCATTAGTGGCGGCTGTACAAGCTCGTCACTTAACAAATACTTGTGATACACATGCAGCGAAAGAAATGACTTACGCTGCTAAAGCAACTGACTCAGTTGATTTAGATTTGGATGAGTTAAAAGATGCATTCACACTGGCAAGTTTACTTGCTTATCGTCAAGGCTTAGCACTTATCAAAGGTGCATCTCGCGCTCATCAATGGAAAGTTGACCTTTCGAAAACGCTACAAACATGGCGCGCTGGTTGTATCATTCGTGCTGATTACTTAGACAATGTGGCTGAAGGTGTAGAATTTATCGATTCGATGCAGCGTGAATCAGCTGCATTACGCAAAGTAACAGGCGCAGCAGTTGCTTCGGGTCTTGCGTTCCCTGTGTTAACAGCCACACAAACTTACATTGCCACGTTAACAACACCAAGTAATGGTCACCTTGTTCAAGCACAACGTGACTATTTTGGTGAGCATGGTATTAAAACTCACAGTGGTGAGATTTGCCATTTAACAGACTTAGTGGAGATTGACGAAAAAGTTCGTTAATTATCAAAAGTATAAAAAAAGGCACCAGTTGGTGCCTTTTTTGTATTCAATTGTATTGATTATCGGCTCAATTCACCGCGCAAATTGTCTTGCATCAAGTGACGAATTGTTTCTACTTCAAGTTTTTGACTGAATAAGTAGTGTAATTTGGTTAAACACGCCTCTAATGTCATATCGTAGCCACTGATCACACCACAATTTAATAAGGCATTACCCGTTGCATATCCACCCATATTCACTTGGCCTTTTAAACACTGTGTTAAGTTAACAATCACCATACCGCGTTTACTAGCGTCATTAAGAATATTTAAAAACGCAGGATCTTGTGGCGCATTACCGACACCAAAGCTAAGTAAAACAAGTGCTTTGATATCATCGTTAACTAAACTTTTTACCACTTTAGGGCTTATACCAGGGTATAGATAAAGCACACCTATGGGTTGTGGTGTGATATTCGATACCTGTAATTCGTTATCAACGTAAGGGCTGAGCTGCCCTTTGATCAGTTGAATATTAATTCCTGATAACGCTAAAGGTTCAAGGTTAGGTGAAGCAAACGCATCAAAGCCATCGGCATGCGCTTTGGTAGCACGGTTACCACGGAACAGCTGGTTATTAAAAAATAGGCTTACTTCAGCAATCGGATAATTAGCGGCTAAATACATCGCATTTAGTAAGTTCACTTGCCCATCTGAGCGCAGCTGTGACAGTGGAATTTGCGAGCCGGTTACAATCACAGGTTTTGTTAGGTTTTCGAACATGAAAGACAAAGCCGAGGCGGTATAGGCCATGGTATCGGTACCATGTAAAACTACAAAGCCATCATAGTCTTGGTATTTACTTTTAATATCGTCAGCAATGAGTTGCCAATGGGCAGGCGACATGTCTGAAGAATCAATGAGTGGGCAATATTCGTGTATATCAAACAAAGGCATTTCATCGCGATTAAACTCTGCATTATTAACCACTGTTTCGGTCAAAAAACCTTCTGCCGGAACATAGCCGCGGCTCGATTTTTTCATCCCGATAGTACCGCCCGTGTAGGCGATATATATACGTTTACGTTTCATAAAAAAAGCCCAGTAAAATAACTGGGCTTAGTATACCTAAAATTGCTTAGCTAAGTAACTTATTGAATTACGTTACATACTAAACAACGTGCATAAACACCTTGTGGATCGTTATAATCTTTTAGGTTATCAATTTCACTACTAACCTGATTAATTAGGCTCTGTAAATTAGCTTGTGTTGCAAGCACTGATCGCGATGAATCAGATTTAGCAAAAAAGCTTTTAACAGCGGCTGTACCAAAGATATCTTGTAGCATTTGCTCTTGAGGGGTAAGCGACTGTTTGATGGTTTTAACATCATAGTGAGTTAGCTTAGCAAGTTCAGCCGCAGCTTTAATAGCATCTTGCTTATCACCTAGTTTATCGACTAAACCTAGCTCTTTTGCTTGGGTCGCAATCCACACACGGCCTTGGGCTATTTCATTCACTTGTTCTGGTGTCATGTTACGTGCTTCTGCCACTACATTTAAGAAGCGCTGATAAGCATCTTCTACACTCAATTGAATGATATCTGCCATTTTCTCATCAAGTGGGCGAGCAATCGAAAAACCAGCAAGATCGGTCGTTGCCACACCATCTGAATAAATACCTAATTCAGCCATGGTATTTTCAAATGTCATGAAGGTACCGAATACACCAATTGAGCCCGTAATAGTACTAGGAGCAGCCCAAATTTCGTTAGCGGCAGATGCAATCCAATAACCACCAGAAGCGGCAACTGAGCTCATTGATGCAATAACGGGTTTGCCAGCAGCTTTAAGTGCTAATACTTCGGCACGAATTACTTCAGATGCGAACATACTACCGCCACCTGAATCAATACGAAGCACAACAGCTTTTACTTTGTCGTCAAGACGCGCTTTACGAAGTAGGGCAGCGGTAGAGTCACCACCAATCTCACCTGCCTTGCGTTCACCGTCTACAATGGTTCCTTTAGCAACAACAACAGCTACTTTTTCAGTAATTGGATTATCAAATTCAATTGGTGATTTTACAAGCGATAAATACTCACGGAAGCTAACCTGTTTAAAGGTTTTGCCTGTTTCTTCAGTACCCACTACATCAATTAATTGTTGACGAATTTGTTGTGACGTTTTCAGTGAGTCAACCCATTGGTTGTTTAGTGCGTATTGACCTGAATTACCATTAACGGCTTGCATTTTAGCAAGGTATACATCCATATCTTCATCGAAATTGCTTTCATCGAATGGACGACTTGCAGCGACGTCTGTTTTGTACTCGTTCCAAAGTGCGGTTAGCCAGACATTATTTGCCTCTTTTGCAGCCTCAGACATGTCGTTGCGGATGAAAGGTTCAACGGCTGACTTATAAGTACCCACGCGGAAAATGTGTTGTGTTACTTTAAGTTTCTCAAGTGCATCTTTGAAATAAAGCGGAAACATGCCGTAGCCTTCAATGCTTACACCGCCATAAGGGTGCATTGACACCTCATTAGCATGAGCTGCAATATAATATTGTGCTTGCGTGTAATAATAGCCCGTTGCGACAACTTGTTTACCCGCTTCTTTAAATGCATCAATCGCCTTTGTTATTTGCTTTAATTTGTTGATATGGGCACTTGGCATTTTTTGTAAGTCAAGCAGCATAACTGAAATACGATCATCTTCAGTTGCCTGATTAATAACTTCAATTACATCATCAAGCAAAATTTCTGATGGTGCTTCTTGGCCCATAGTTGCATCGTTGATAGCTGCTTCAACAGGGTCAACATAGGTTTTTTCCTCAACAATTGGTCCATTTAGGTTTAGGCGTAATACAGTGCCGTCGGCCACTTTTACTTTGTCTTCTTCACTGGAGATAGCAACAATAAATAGTATTACTAGTAGTAAAAATATAATGTTGAGAACCAATCGGCGTGAGAAGTTAATCCCTGCCCAAATGCCTTTAAATATCTTTGCTAGCAAAATAAATCCTTAATTCAGTACAACTTAGTAGTTAACTCATCTTAGCTCAGAATAACCTTAAAATTAACTGTTAAATAGTAACAGAGTGTTTAAATCAACAAATTGCCACAGATTAATTAGATGCTAAAAGTTGATTATTTACAGTTATTACAGCAGAATCTAACTATTGCAGAGGTTAGACCAGTTAACGGGGCACACATGTTAGAACAAAAATTACAATTACCGCATACTGAACTTCGTAATCGTTTGGTTATGGGATCAATGCATACAGGGCTTGAAGAAGGCTGGCATAACCGAAAACGCTTACGAGCATTTTACCAAGCAAGGGCGAAGGGGGGCACTGGGTTAATTATTACTGGCGGCTATAGCCCAAATATACGTGGTAAATTAACTCCCTTTGCTTCAACGTTTAGCTCTTATTATGATGTGATTAAACACCGTGCTTATACAGAGGCTGTGCATGAGCAAGGTGGAAAAATCTGCTTGCAGTTACTGCATGCTGGACGATATGCCTATCATCCATTTAATCAAGCGCCAAGTGCAATTAAAGCGCCTATCAATCCTTATAAACCTAAAGCAATGTCATTAGGTTCAATAAAAAAGACCATCAAAGACTTTGCGAACTCTGCAAAGCTTGCTGAAAAAGCGGGTTATGATGGTGTTGAAATCATGGGCTCAGAAGGGTATTTAATCAATGAGTTTATGGCTAATCACACAAATAAACGCACCGATAGCTATGGCGGTAGTTTAGAAAATCGCATGCGTTTAGCTGTTGAGATTGTTAAAGCTGTTAGAGCAAAAGTAAGTAAAAAATTTATTATTATTTTTCGTCTATCAGTTATGGATCTTATTCCAGATGGCTCAACGCCAGATGAAGTAAAGCAACAAGCTATAGCACTTGAAGAGGCTGGAGTAGACATATTTAATACTGGTATTGGCTGGCATGAAGCGCGTGTTCCGACTATTGCCAGCATGGTTCCGCCTGGTGCATTTAAAGAAGCTTCGAAAAGGTTAAAAGACACTGTGTCAGTGCCGGTTGTGGCTGTAAACCGTATTAATACTCCTGAAATCGCCAATAGCATTTTAGAGGCAGGTGAGTCAGATCTTATTTCTATGGCTCGTCCACTTCTGGCTGATCCTGAATTCTTTAACAAATATATTAATAAGCAGTCTGAACAAATTAATATTTGCATTGGTTGTAACCAAGGTTGTTTAGATCATGTCTTTAAAAATAAACGAGCGACATGCTTGGTCAATCCACAAGCGGCGTTTGAATTAGACTATAGTTTAGAAAAAGCATCGTCTTCACGTTTAGTACTTGTTGTGGGAGCAGGGCCGGCTGGTCTTGCTGCAAGTTGCTATCTCGCACAGAAAGGGCACAAGGTAACACTCATCGAGCGCAAAGAGAAAATGGGTGGTCAATTTAATCTGGCAATGCAAATCCCAGGTAAAGAAGACTTTAACCATACACTTAACTACTTCACTAACGAATTAAAGCGTCTTGATGTTGATCTAAAACTAGGTACTGAATTTAAAGACGATATGCTTAATCAATACGATGACGTTGTGTTTGCAACAGGCGTACGTCCACGTGAAGCGAAAATCGAATGTGGCGATGGTAAACGTGTATTCGCTTATGATGAAGTGATTCGAGGTGAAGTAGAGCTTGGTGAAAAAATTGCTATATTGGGGGCTGGCGGCATTGGTTTTGATATGGTGGCATTTTTAAGTGAACACAAAGGTCAAACTATTGAGCAGTTTAAAACTCAGTGGGGAATAGAGTGTGAAGCCAAGCCAGACAAAGATACACGTAAGCTTTATATGCTTAAGCGAAGTGAAGGACGCTTTGGTAGCGACTTAGGTAAAACGACAGGTTGGATACATCGCCAGGTTGCTAAACAACATGGTGTAACACAAATAGCAGAATGTCAGTACTTAAGCTTCGATAAACAGGGGTTGAAGATCACAGTCAAAGGCGAAGAAAAACTGTTAGATGTCGATACGGTCATCGCATGCATCGGTCAAGTGTCTAACAGCGAAACATTTGCAAATGAAAAAGAAAATGCGAAAGTTCACGTTATTGGTGGAGCCAAGTTAGCGGCTGCCATTGATGCTAAGCGTGCAATTTTTGAAGCATTACAGGTAGCTAGAAAAATCTAATTGAAATAAACACAAGCTATATGTGGTCTTAGTCTATACTAATTACTAGTCTTATAACTGAGGCCACAATGTTGAATACTTTAATAAAATCATATGATCAATCCTTAAATAAACTCCGTATTTTTGACGGCGTTCCTGCACTTCTTATCAGATTTATCTTAGCCCCGGTTATGATAATTGCCGGCTTTAATAAGCTTGCTCTGAGTGGTGATGTTACTCATTTTTATCAATACTTTTTAGCATCCGAAGATATCATCGCCTGGTTTGGAAATGAAGAGTGGGGTCTCGGTTTACCTTTTCCTGCATTATTAGCTTTTCTAGCTGCATGGACTGAATTTTTGGGTGGGATACTTTTATTTTTTGGCTTTTTAACTCGACTTGTGGCTATACCACTTATGATTACCATGTTAGTAGCGGCAACGACTGTTCATAGCGAACATGGTTGGTTTGCTGTTACGCCAACAGATGCAAGCACAAGCCCTGCGCGTGTTTTAAGTTGGATAAATATCCCAGGAGCACAAGAAAGCTTAGACAATTCAGCACAAGCCTCAGAAAGATTAACTAAAATGCGCGATTTATTAGAAACACACGGTCATACTGGCTATTTATATGAAACTGGTCGTCCTGTGATTTTAAATAATGGCATGGAGTTTTCAGTAATTTACTTTGTCATGCTTTTGAGCCTGTTCTTTATGGGTGGGGGAAGATACTTGAGTATCGATTACTGGTTGGCTGTAAAGCGAACTAATGACTTTATTGATAACTAGAATAAGTGTTAAGCTTAAATTTTATAGCCCCTATTAATTAGGGGCTTCGTATTATGTATTTACGGATTTGAAATGGATGCTTTAACGCTTTTACAAACTCGACAGTCTGATCCAAGGCTTGTCGCACCTGGCCCTTCACAAGAACAATTATCAATTATCAAACGTGCGGCACTGAAAGTGCCAGATCATGGTTGCATAGCACCGTGGCGATTTATTGTTGCACAAGGCGAGGCATTAAATAAGCTAGGTGAGATTTATCACCAAGCGGCAGTTGCTGAGCAACAAGATGCAAGAATCATTGAACGTGCAAAATCATTACCTTTGCGTGCGCCAATGGTGATAATTGCAATCGCTAATGTAATCGACAATCCAAAAGTACCGCGTATTGAGCAAGTACAAAGTGCAGGATGCAGCGTCCTAGCAATGCAACAAGCTGCTTTTGCACAAGGACTAGGTGGTATTTGGCGAACCGGTTACTTTGCGCAAAGTCCTTTTGTTAAGTCTGCTTTAGGGTGCAAAGAAGAGGATGAAATTGTAGGATTTTTATATCTGGGAACACCAGAAGTGGACTGCAAAAAGCCTGTAAGGCATGAACCATCACGATTTTTTGAAAATTTATAATAATTTTTGAACTTTTTCGTATTTTAATAGTCAGATCTGATTAAGCTTGCTTATGCTACTTTTTTCAAGTTTATCTTTGCTGTAAGAAGCGCTTGGACGCAAAACTAAATAATCTTCTTCGGTATGTTTTTTAATCGGTTGTTTTTTGATAATGTAATGGAAGTCTCAGAAAAATAACGATAAAGAAGACGAGAAAAATGGGAAACTTATTTTTACGTGAAAAAGAAAATTGGTTCGCTTGGTCAGTATGGGGATTATTCGGCGCAATTATTACATTTTTTGTGGCTATGTCGACTAAAGCTCCTCAGTTTCTAGGGTTATCGGCTGTGGGAGTGCTATTTCTACTCACATGGTGGATGCAAAGTACAAAACGCTTTGATTTTGGGCGTGCATTTAAAATATGTTGTTATGTTCTGACATTTACAAGCTTGCCTGCATTTTTACTTGTTATTGTTCCTAGCGACAACTTTAATCGCATCGACGTTGTTGTTCAGGCAACGGCTTTTGCCCTTATAAGCGTGTTTATTTGTTTGATATGCTCATGGATTGCAAGACGTCCTAAGCAATATTATTAACTTTATTGAACTTTATTAAAAATAAACCTTTACAAAAAACTCAGTAAACACTATTATGCGCGCCGTACGGAGAGATGGCAGAGTGGTCGAATGCACCGGTCTTGAAAACCGGCAGGGGTTTGTAGCCCCTCTAGGGTTCAAATCCCTATCTCTCCACCATTATTTAAAAAAACCGCCTTATTGGCGGTTTTTTGCTTTCTGGAGATAAATAATGCCGATAAGCGAACCTTCAAAATTACAACGTATTATTAAACACCTGTTGCTGTGGTCAGTCTTTTCCTATTTTTATCATAGCGGTGTAACTGTACTTGTTGCAATGGCCCATGATGCTAAGCCTGAGCACGGCCTGTTAACTGCGATTGCATATGGCATTGGTTTTAATGCGCTTGTTGCTCATTTGATTGGTAAATATGATAAACATTGGCCAATTATTGCTGCGTCATATATAGCACTTGTGGGTTTACTTGTTGTGCCTTTGGTTCTTACAGGCACGGCAGGGTTGATGAATGTATACTTCATTTCAGTAATGGTTATAACTTTACCAATCGCTACCTTTATCGTTGATAAAATAAAGCAACGAATTAGTTTAAACACTAACCAAACGCAGTAAAACTAGGCGATATTCAGTGTTTTTTTATGTTAGTATGGTTTTGTCTTTTAACTAATAAACGTGAATTTAAACATGTCAGATATTTTTACAACAGATGCTGAAAAAGCAAGTTATGGTATTGGTTTACAAATGGGTGAACAATTAAAAGCGAATCCATTTGAAGGTTTAAACCTTAACTCTGTATTTGAAGGTATGAAAGACGCGTATGCTGGTAGTGATTTCCAAGTTGAAATTCCTGCAATTCAAGCTGCTTTTGAAAAAATCAATGCTGAAATTCAAGCGCGTCGTGAAGAAGAAGCTAAGGTACTAGCTGCTGAAGGTGTTGCTTTCTTAGAAGAAAATGCAAAGCGCCCAGAGATCACTGTAACCGAGTCAGGTTTACAGTATGAGATTCTTACGGCAGGCGAGGGTGAAAAACCAACAGCTGAATCTACTATTCGTGCGCATTACCACGGTACACTAATCAACGGCACAGTATTCGATAGCTCATATGAGCGTGGTCAACCTGCTGAATTCCCAGTAAGTGGCGTTATCAAAGGCTGGACAGAAGCAGTTCAAATGATGGGGACAGGTTCGAAATGGCGCCTATATGTACCACATGAGCTTGCTTACGGTGAGCGTGGTGCTGGTGCAGCAATCGCACCTTTCTCGACGTTAATTTTTGACGTTGAGCTATTAGAAATCATTTAATAGATTTTGAATAGACGTAAAAAAACCTGCTAGATGCAGGTTTTTTTATGTCTGATAAAAATATTAACTATTTGATTCAGCGTATTCTTTACACTTTTCAGTGTCAACGCATTCACCATATAAGTAGAGTGAGTGGTTAGTTAGCTTAATGCCATTTTCTTCAGCAATTTCAACTTGACGACGTTCAATAAGATCATCCTCAAACTCCACAACCTTGCCACACTTTAAGCATACAAGGTGGTCATGGTGCGTACTTCCTGATAGTTCAAATACCGACTTACCACCTTCAAAGTGGTGGCGAGATACGATACCAGCATCATCAAATTGGTTAAGAACACGATAGACAGTTGCAAGACCAATCTCTTCGCCTTTGTCTAATAAAATTTTATAGACATCTTCAGCGCTGATGTGTTGATTGTCTGGAGATTGCAGAATCTCTAAAATTTTAATACGTGGCAGCGTTACTTTTAACCCTGCTTTTTTTAGTTCCAAGTTGTGATCAGTCATTCAATCTGTCTCAATTTATTTAGTTATACTAGGCACCTTAAAAGATGCACACGACACATTAGCAACCATTAGAATAACGCGCATGGCAAACAAGTGCAAAGAACAATTCGCTTAATTGCCGAATATTTAGACAAAAACAAACTGGTTGTGCATCTTTACAGCAGCTAGTAAATGCGAGTGTTACTTGTTATTAATCAGCAAGTTCACTTAAACACATTTCTTCATAAACTTGAGCACACCATTCTTTAACTCGCTTTTCTGTGAGTTCAGGTTGACGGTCTTCATCAATACCTAGGCCAACAAAGTGGTTATCATCGATGACCGCTTTTGAGGCTTCGAAGTCGTAACCTTCCGTTGACCAATGGCCAACAACGATAGCACCGCGTTCTGTTACGATATCATTGACCATACCCATAGCATCTAAGAAATACTCTGCATAATCTTCTTGGTCACCGCAACCAAATATCGCGACTAATTTCCCTTCGAAGTCGATTTCTTCTAATTCAGGGAAAAAATCATCCCAATCGCACTGCGCTTCACCGTAGTACCATGTAGGGATACCAAATAATAGCAAATCGAATTCAGCAATCTCTTCTTTAGAGCTTTTCGCAATGTCATGAACGGCAACAAGTTTCTTACCTAGCTCTTTTTGGATCATTTTAGCTACGTGTTCAGTATTGCCTGTATCGCTTCCGAAAAAAATACCTACGCTTGACATGGATTTAAAACCTTCTATCTATCAATAGCCAATCTTTCTTGTAAAATTGTTTCAATCAACGCGCTACGGCTAATATTCTGCGCATCTGCCATATCGCTTAATGCTTGATATAACTGTGATGAAACCTTAAATTCTACACGCTTTAAACCACGTGCTTTATCTCGTTTTATTTGATTACGTTTATTCACTTTTAATTGCATATCGCGAGGTAGGGGGTTCGTTTTTGGCCTACCTGGGCGTTTTTCGTATTCAAATAAATCGGGTGTTGTTCTATCTAGTTCTGACTTTGCCATGTCTAGCCAACACCTGCGCCTTGCCAAAAAACTTGAATAAGTCCTTTAGCTATAAACCCAGAGCAACCTAAAAACAGCACTAACCAAACGATGTATCGGCCAAATTTTGGTACATCACCTTTTTTAAGGACATCTTGAATTGCCATTCCAATAAAAAAGAAAATGCCGGCTAAGCCAAAATACAACCCTAAGGTATCAAATTCGTTAATTAACTGACTGACCATCAACGTATAAACCTTCAAATTAAACGGCGCGTACTATAGCACACAAAATCATAATAATTTAGTGGGCTAGATCAAAAACGTGAATTTTATCTTGCCCTTTTTATTGCTCTAAAAAGTCGCTAATTGCTTTATTTACAGCAAGTGGTTTTTGCGCATGTAACCAATGACCCGCACCGTGAATTACTTTTGCCTTCGCATTTGGAAATAAACTTATAATCATTGGACGATGCTCAGCCAAAATATAGTCTGAATCATTACCTTTCACGAATAAAGTATCACATAAACAAGAATCATTTTCATCAAGTTGCGATAAAATATTTTCGTATTGCTGATATAAAACATCTAAATTGAATCGCCATTGGTACTGTCCTTGGTCGTTTTTTGCAAAACTTTTTAACAAAAATTGTCGAACACCCATCTCGTCGATATGTTTTGCTAGTAGTTGATCCGCTGCTTTTCTATCTGCAACACTCGCTTCAGCCACTTCGTTTAAACCAGCAAAAATAGCACTGTGCCGTGGTTTATTTGCTACAGGGGAAATATCTAATACAACTAACTTATTGACCACATCCTTGTGCTTGAGTGCTAATTGCATTGCTGCTTTGCCGCCCATTGAATGGCCAATAATATGTGCATTTGATATGTTTAAGTGCTTTAGCAAGTTGTAAATATCGTCTGCCATTACTTCATAGTTCATCGTTTCACTATGAAATGACTTACCATGATTTCGTAAGTCAACATTTGTAACGGTGTAATTTTCTGCTAATGCTTTGGCTATAACATTCAAATTCTCTAATGAGCCAAACAAACCATGGATCAATACAACGTCAGGACCTTGGCCCGATTGTTGGTAGTTTAATAGCATTTTAAACTCCTATTTTTAATCGCTGTATTTTGCCTAGCGAAATTACAAATTGCAAAACATAGAGAATTGCTGCGAGCTTAGGTATAATCATTGAGAACTTTTAAAATGTGACCCGTAAAGACAGGAATAACATGAAAAAAATCGACATAGACGACGAGTTATATCAATACATAGCAAGTAACACTCAAAGTATTGGTGAAAGTGCATCAACTATTTTGCGTCGTTTATTAAACCTATCTGATGGTAACACGGTAGCAGAAACAACGAGTGAACATAGTGAACAAGAAACCTCAACCGTTGAACCTGTAAAAGACAACACGACCGATAAAACGCAACAACCTGAGCCAGAAGCAGAAAAAGCGACTCCACCTAAAGCCAGCTCACAAGCTAAAGGGAATGTTTTTAATGTGTTGAATAAAGAAGAGCTTGCAATGCAAAAGGGAGTGGTAGGGCGCTTTTTATTCATTCTAGCTGCCTTGTACCGTTCTCACAAAAACGAATTTGTGAACGTATTAGATATAAAAGGCCGTGACCGCGTTTATTTTGCTACCAGCAAAGAAGCATTACTCGAAAGTGGTAGTAGTATGAATCCGAAAAACATCACTGATACAGAATACTGGGTGATGACGAACTCAAATACAACACGTAAGAAAATGATGCTTCACGAAGTCGCGCTGTGTTTAGGCTACAGCAGTGATGACGCTGAAAAAATCCGTGACTATTTATAACCGATAAGGAAATATTATGGCGATTCACCCGGATGCAGGAAAAACCGCACCACAAGAAAGCTTAGTTAATGTACCTAAACTGGTTTCTGCTTACTATTTAAATGAGCCCGATCTTGAACAAAATCCAGAGCATTGTGTTGCTTTCGGTACGTCAGGACATCGCGGCTGCTCGTACGATGTAAAGTTTAACGAATCGCATATATTAGCTATTACTCAAGCTATTTGTGATTACCGCAAAGAAAATGATATTTTTGGTCCTCTTTTTCTTGGTAAAGATACTCATGCTTTGAGTGAAGCTGCATTTAATTCAGCCATTGAAGTGCTGGTTGCTAACGAAGTACAAGTTATTACGCAAGAAAACGATGAATACACCCCTACACCTGTCATCAGTCATGCGGTTGTATCACATAACAAGCAAAATCCAAATGAATTAGCAGATGGTATTGTCGTTACGCCATCTCATAATCCACCAGAAGACGGTGGTTTTAAATATAATCCGCCAAACGGTGGGCCTGCTGATACTGATGTAACTAAATGGATTGAAGACAGAGCAAATCAGTTACTGCTTGAAGATCTCGTTGAAGTAGAGCTATTTCCATTTGCTAAAGCATCCCGCTCAGGTTTTATAAAATATCAAGACCTTATCAATCCCTATGTTAATGATTTAGAAAATATCATTAATTTAAAAGCCATTAGCGAAGCAAATATAAAAGTAGGTATTGACCCGCTTGGTGGTTCAGGTATTAATTTTTGGCCTGTAATCGCAGAAAAATACAATTTAGACCTAACAGTCGTAAATAAAGACGTTGATCCACGCTTTGCTTTTATGCCACTGGACAAAGATGGCAAAATTCGTATGGATTGTTCATCGCCTTACGCCATGACCAATTTAATCGCACTGAAAGATGATTATGATATTGGTATTGGTAATGACCCAGATTATGACCGCCATGGTATTGTGACGCCTGATGGTTTAATGAATCCAAATCACTTCTTAGCCGTGGCGATAGATTACTTATTAAATAACCGTGATTGGTCAAAAGATGTGGCGATTGGTAAAACGCTTGTATCAAGCGGCATGATTGATAAAGTTGTAGAGCGTAACAATCGTAAAGTAAAAGAAGTACCCGTTGGTTTTAAATGGTTTGTTGAAGGCCTGGGTAAAGGTACGCTTGCTTTCGGTGGTGAAGAAAGTGCAGGGGCATCGTTCTTACGCTTTGATGGTACAGTTTGGAACACAGATAAAGATGGCTTTATCTTAGGTTTACTCGCAGCTGAAATCTTGGCAGTGACGGGTAAAACACCTTCACAACTTTATAAAGAGCTTGAACAAGAGTTTGGTGCGCCTATCTATAAGCGTATCGATGCGCCAGCAACCTCACAGCAAAAAGAACGTCTAAAAGCACTTTCTGCTAACGATGTTACTGCAAGCACACTCGCTGGCGATGTCATTACGCAAAAGCTAACCCATGCACCAGGTAACAATGCTGCAATTGGTGGTTTAAAGGTTGTTACTGAAAACGGTTGGTTTGCTGCACGCCCATCGGGCACTGAAGATATTTATAAAATTTACCTTGAATCATTCAAAGGTGAAGAACATTTAGCATTACTTGAAAAAGAAGCGAAAAAATTAGTTGATTCAGTAATTAGCTAATCTCTTTTTTATCTTTTAAAACGGCTGATATTCTCAGCCGTTTTTGTATTCTACTCTCACGCATTATTAGGATAGAACAATGAGCTATTCAACCTCTGCATACCTAGATGAATTAAAACGTACAGGCGACTTTTTAACACTCACTCGCAGTAATGAATTTCAACTTGAACCATCGTCATTCACCCTTAAAAATGGCACTGATGTAACAGTTCATGATACGGGTATCATAGAGTTTCAACCAAAAAAACAAACAAATAAAGATATTGTGCTTTCAAGTGCGATACATGGTAACGAAACAGCGCCAATTGAAATCTGCGATCAATTAATCAAAGCAATCATTGCAGAAGAACTTACGCTGAAACAGCGCGTATTGTTTATTTTTGGTAACCCTAAATCAATTAATATCGGTCAGCGTTTTGTTGATGAAAACCTAAACCGTTTATTTAATGGCCACCATACTGTTGAAGGTATTGCCTCAAACCCTGAGCGCGTGCGCGCAAAGCTACTTGAAGATGTGGTTTCGGATTTCTTTGAACGAGGCAACCAGGCCAGTGAGCGTTTTCATTATGACCTTCATACTGCAATTCGTGGCTCTAAAAATGAAAAATTTGCAGTGTATCCATTCTTACATGGCAAGCCTTGGAAAAAGTCGCAGTTACAATTTTTACTTAGCTGTGGCGTAAACACAGTATTAATGATGAAATCTGCGGCAACAACGTTTAGCTATTACTCGTCTTATATCCACGGTGCTGACTCATTTACAGTTGAGCTTGGACAAGTAAAACCATTCGGTGAAAATGACATGTCTCGCTTTGAGAAAACTAAAAAAACGTTAATTGCATTAATTAGTCAAGAAACTGTTGAATACAAAGAATTCAATGCAGAAGATTTTGAGTTGTTTTCAGTTTATAGAACAATAAACCGTACTTGCGAAGACTTTAGTTTCCCATTTGCTGATGATGTAGAAAATTTCACCGGTTTTGCCAAAGGGGAATTATTAGCGATTGATGGTCAGACCAGGTATGAAGCGGAAGTAGACGGTGAAGCTATAATCTTCCCAAATGCAGATGTAGCCTTAGGTCAGCGTGCTTTGCTTACCGTTATCCCTATGCAAGTTGATAGCAACTTTATTTAAATTTTTTGCATTAACACCCATCTGAATGTAGTTAACTATATGACTTTAATGGTTTTATTTTGTTGTATAGTTAACTTTCCATGCGTATTTAGCCATTTATCGACTATTCGTCTATGATTAGTTGAATAACAACTTACGTTAACGTAAAGTGACGGCAGTTTAATTTAATTTGATTGAATATTGCGCAAACTTTATCCTTGCAGCTCAAGCTGATAAAAACACAAATAAGGGCAGTGGCGTAGGTTTCTGACAACGAAAGAAGGTAGGTTATGAGTAATCCAAATAACGTATCGCTAAACATTAATCATGAACTGTCATTTATTGATGGTCACGCATTAACAATTCCTACATTAAGCATTCTTAATGAGGATGGCGACATCTACGAGGGTGCAACCGCACCTGATATCGACAAAGCAACAGCAATCCATCTATACGAGACAATGCGTTTTATCCGTGCTCTTGATGAGCGTATGCAAGCAGCGCAGCGCCAAGGCCGCGTTAGCTTTTATATGCAATGCTTAGGTGAAGAAGCAGCTGTAACTGCATCAGCAGCAGCCCTTGATCAAAACGACATGATCATGGCCCAATACCGTGAGCAAGCCGCTTTGCGTTATCGCGGCTTTAGCCTTGACCAATTCATGAACCAAATGTTTTCAAATGAAAAAGATTTAGGTAAAGGTCGCCAAATGCCGATTCACTATGGCTCACGCGAACTTAACTACATGACTATTTCATCACCGCTTGGTACACAAATCCCCCAAGCAACGGGTTATGCTTATGGTCAAAAAGTGCGTCATATTGATGCCAAAACCGGTGAGTTAAATAGCACTATTGATAACATTACTATTTGTTACTTTGGTGAAGGTGCTGCCTCTGAAGGTGACTTCCATGCTGGTTTAAACATGGCTGCTGTTCATGAAGCGCCGGTGATCTTCTTTGCTCGTAATAATGGTTATGCGATTTCTACACCGGCTGATGAACAATTTAAAGGTGATGGTATTGCATCACGTGGTGTTGGTTACGGTATTAAAACAATCCGTGTTGATGGTGCTGATGCACTTGCTGTTTACGCAGCAACGAAAAAAGCCCGTGAAATAGTAACGACTAAAGGCGAACCCGTTTTAATCGAGTCAATTGCCTACCGTTTAGGTGCTCACTCAACCAGTGACGACCCAAGCGGCTACCGCACAAAAGACGAAGAAGCGAAACATAAGGGGTGTCCTATTGAGCGTTTCCGTAAGTGGTTATTAAAACAAGGTTGGTTAGACGAAGCACAAGACGCTAAAGATAAAGAAACAATTCGTGAAGAGATTTTAGCGGCTCTTAAGCGTGCTGAAAAAGTGGCAAAACCGGCATTAGAAGAGCTTATTTCTGACGTTTACGATACGCCAATTCCATCACTGCAAAAACAATACGAACAATTAAAAGAGCATATTTTGCAGTATCCTGATGCTTATCCAACCACTGCAGGGAGATTAAAGTAATGGCTAAAATGAACATGCTTCATGCAATTAACTCTGCTCTTGATATCACCATGGCAGAGCATCCAAATGCCTGTATTTTTGGTGAAGACGTTGGTTATTTTGGTGGTGTATTCCGTGCTACATCAGGCTTACAAGAAAAATATGGTAAGCACCGTGTGTTTAATACTCCCTTAACTGAGCAAGGTATTTTAGGTTTTGCCAATGGTTTAGCGGCATTTGGTGCACCAGCTTTAGCTGAAATTCAATTTGCTGATTATATTTTCCCTGCATTTGACCAAATCGTGAATGAATCAGCTAAATTCCGTTACCGTAGTGGTAATGAATTTAATGTTGGCAATCTAACAATCCGTACTCCATACGGTGGTGGTATTGCCGGTGGTTTATATCACTCACAATCACCAGAAGCTTATTTTGCTCACACACCTGGTTTGAAGTTAGTTGTGCCACGTAACCCATACCAAGCTAAAGGTTTACTTCGTGCATCAATTAAAGATGATAACCCTGTTATTTTCTTTGAGCCAAAACGTTTATACCGTGCATCAACTGGTGAAGTACCTGAAGAAGATTACAGCATCGAGCTTGGTAAAGCTGAAATCGTACAAGAGGGTACTGATGTCACTGTACTTGCTTGGGGGGCGCAGATGGAAATCATCGAAGACGCCGCTAAAAAAGCAGCAGAGCAAGGTATTAGCTGTGAAGTAATCGACTTACGCACCATTTTACCGTGGGATGTAGAAACGATTGCTAAATCAGTAATCAAAACAGGCCGTTTAGTGGTTAGCCACGAAGCACCAATTACCAATGGTTTTGGTGCAGAAATCGTTGCAACAATTCAACAAGAGTGTTTCTTACACCTTGAATCGCCAATTGCTCGCGTGTGTGGTTTAGATACGCCATACCCATTAGCACTTGAAAAAGAATATGTGCCAGATGCACTTAAAGTGCTTGCTGCGATTAAGCAATCAGTAGAGTTTTAGGAGTCAGTATGTCTAAAGATTTTATCTTGCCAGATATCGGCGAAGGCATCGTAGAGTGTGAAATTGTTGAATGGTTAGTTGCAGAGGGCGATTCTGTAAAAGAAGATCAGCCAATTTGTGATGTGATGACCGACAAAGCGCTTGTGCAAATTCCAGCTGTTCATGATGGTGTGATCAGTAAGCTATATTATGCAAAAGGTGACATTGCGAAAGTACATGCACCCTTATTTGCAATGGATGTTGATGGCGAAGCACCAACACAAAGCGAAGAAGCGCGAGCTCCTGCTACAACTGAAGCATCATCTGAGGCTGATGAGCACTTAGAAGATTTCATTTTACCAGATATCGGTGAAGGTATCGTTGAGTGTGAAATCGTTGAGTGGTTAGTGAGTGAAGGCGATGAAATCGTTGAAGATCAAGCGGTTTGTGATGTAATGACAGACAAAGCACTGGTGCAAATTCCGGCTAAATACACAGGTAAAGTCGAAAAGCTTTACTACAAAAAAGGTGATATTGCAGCGGTTCACAGCCCATTATTCCAAATGAGTATTGCAGGCCAAAGTGCAGAGCCAGATGTAAGTTCTGCAGTGGTTAAAGCACAAACAAATGCAGCAACTAAACCAGCACAGAAACCTGCGGCTTCAGCAAATGAAACTAAACAGCTTAATAAGAAAGCAGTTGCTTCACCTGCTGTTCGTCGTAAGGCGCGTGAACTTGATGTAGATTTAACGCAAGTGCCAGGCTCGGGTAAAAATGGCCGGATTTATAAGCAAGACATCGAAGACTTCTTGAATGAAACACCAAGCCAAACTGTATCACAAGATGCTACGCCAAAAACCGCATCAACAACTTCTGTTGGTAGTAGCCGTGTTGAGCCTATTAAAGGTATTAAAGCGGCAATGGCGAAGCAAATGGTTGCGTCAGTATCGACTATTCCTCACTTTACTTTCTGTGACGAAATTGACTTAACAAAACTGATCGCAATGCGCAGCGAGCTAAAAGAGCAGTATAAGCAACAGGGCGTTAAGCTCACTATGATGCCGTTCTTTATAAAAGCGCTGTCATTAGCTATTAAGCAATTCCCAGTGCTTAACTCACAAGTTAATGATGATTGTAGCGAGCTGACTTACTTTGATGATCACAACATCGGTATGGCGGTTGATTCTAAGATTGGCCTATTAGTGCCAAATATTAAATCATGTCAGTCGAAGAGCATTGTTGATGTTGCTAATGAGGTTACGCGTTTGACAGAGGCGGCACGTGATGGGCGTGTATCACCCGATGATTTGAAAGGCGGCACGATGAGTATTTCGAACATCGGTGCGATTGGCGGCACAATTGCAACCCCGATCATCAATAAACCAGAAGTGGCGATTGTTGCTTTAGGTAAACTGCAGCACTTACCTCGTTTTGATGAAAAAGGGAATGTGATTTCAGCAGCTATTATGCAAGTAAGCTGGTCTGGCGACCACAGAGTCATTGATGGTGGCACTATTGCTCGCTTCAACAACTTGTGGAAGTCTTACTTAGAAGATCCTGCAAAAATGATGATGGTGATGAGCTAACATTAGGGCGTGTTGACCTTTTGTGGTTAATTTTGCAGCAGTGTGTTTGGTATTTAGGCAAGGCAGAGCCTATGTAGTGTGGTTGTTCCCCATAAATAGGCGATAACGCAGCATCAATGCCAAACACGCGCTGCCCTTCGGGTTCTTCCTAGGGGCGATTAACTCTTTGTTGCTCGATTTTTACTTAGCCCACTAGGTTACAAATCTCGCGCCGCGATTAAATCGCCCCTAGAGTGAACAAATTTCAATCTACAAAGGTCAACACGCCCTACTAAGCATTAAAAAACCAGCCTCGGCTGGTTTTTTAAATTCTAAATATTCTATTTGCTATATGCCGTAAAAATACAAACCATAACCGAGTAACAATGCTGGTATTGTTGAATATACTGTCGCCACTAAGGCCGCTTTTGGTGCTAATGCGATAGCTGGGAATAAGGCATCGCCATCATTCGATATTGCATTGGCTGCCATCGCACTAAACGGAATAATCCCTTGAATATATAGTGTCATTACAACAATTTGTGGCCCGCAACCAGGTAATAAGCCGATTGCCACAGCAACTAAGGGCGCTAAGTAGGCATACTCAGAAAACCATGCTGCTAAATCTACGCCAGCCACATTCACCAAAATTTCAAACACCATAAATGAAGCAACGACCCATGCTGTAACAAAATGAGTGTCCATTAACACTTTAGTAAGCTTTGATGGAGGCGTGCAAGGGGCTTCTTCGCTAGTTACTTGCTTATAACTTACACCTTTTGAAGATAAAGCCCATACAATCACGGTAAAAAGAGCCATCAAGGCGCCAAAAATACTGATTGTGTTTGCAAGGCCTTCACTGAAGAAACGAGTATCTGTGTTTGTTGCAATAACAAAAGCGATAATCAAACTAGGTATTAAAGCAAACTTCCAAACAGGGCGGCTATATTCGAGTATCTTTGGTTGGCACTGAGGCTCTTCATTATACTCAGTCGCATTACTTGGTTGAAAACTTGAACTGGAATGAAATAAATTAACAATTTGACCACTAATAATACCCACGCTCACTCCTATCAACATCATTAATAGTCCATCAAGAGGACGAGTGGCGAGTAATAAGAATGCAGCATCTCCCATTGTCGCTGTCAGTACCGCAACAACGGAGCCAAAGCTAGCTTGCTTTTTGGTAAATTGAGTAACAACTATAATGGCGCCACCACAGCCAGGTAAAGCACCTAAGATAGAAGCAAAACTGACTTCAAGGATGCCTGATTTTGCGCGTAAATAGCTTAGCTGTAATTGTGGAAGGCGATCGATTAAATAATAATAAATTAATAAAGTGGCAGCAACAAAGACCGATACTTGAAAAAAAGCATCGCTCAATGCTTGTAATGTAAATTCACGGGTTGCAGGTATTGCTAATGCAATAAGCAATAGAAAGGGTAAGAACAAGCGCTTATTATCCGTAATGTAACACCTCGCTTTTTGAGGAACTAACCTCGTTTGGGAAAAAAAATACATACAGTGCAACCTAAAAAATTAATCAGATTACACTGTAGTATCATTTTAAATGAAAATCAATCTCATTTGCATTTATTTGCGTTGGAATTCAGAGTTTGCATTCCATTTAGGCCATTCTTCACGCTCAGAAATATCAAAGCCTACTTGATAGAATAACTGAAGGTCCTGAATCGCACCTGATAAATCCCACTCATCACGGTAACGATCACATGGTTGATGGTAACAACCTCGAAGCACTAAGCTCATTCGTTTACGGTAATTAGCGGTTTCTTCATTAAGCGCTTCACTGCCGCCACCAGCGTACATTGCTGGCACACCCATGTTTGCAAATGCAAAGTGATCAGAGCGGTAGTAACCACCTGAAGACGGTTTAGGATCGCCAGATACAGTGCGGCCTTGTGCTTTTGCAGCTGTTTCTAGCAGGCTATCCATTTCTGATTTACCAATACCAACAACACTGATATCTTTTACTTTACCTAACAGGTTTAAGCTATCCATATTGATGTTAGCAACCGTTTGTGATGCTGGGATAACCGGGTTTGCAGCATAATATTTCGAGCCGAGTAAACCTTGTTCTTCAGCAGTAACTGCTAAGAAAGTCATCGAGCGGCTAGGGTGTTGTGGTAAAGTAGCGAATGCTTCAGCAACTTCAATTAAGCCTGCAGTACCTGTCGCATTATCGTGGGCACCATTGTAGATTTGGTCGCCTTTACGCGTTTTATCTGTACCAAGGTGATCCCAGTGAGCTGAATAAATGATGTGCTCGTCTGGCTTTTCGCTACCCGGTAAAGTCGCAATGAAGTTATACGAAATTGACTTTTTGATTGTGTTGTTTACTTCAACACTCGCTGTTAGGTCGCCCATATCAACATGGTAAGCGCCTTTAGCAGCATTGGCTTTCATCGTATCGAAATCTAAGCCTGCTTTTGTGAAAAGCTCTTTAGCAACATCAGTTGTTACCCAGCCCTCAACAGCAACACGGTCCATGTTGTTATTTTCTTTTTGGAAACCAAATTGCTCACCACTCCATGAGTTTTCAACTACAGACCATGGATAAGATGCTGGCGCTGTTTCGTGAATGATAATCGCACCAGCTGCACCTTGACGGCTCGCTTCTTCATACTTGTATGTCCAACGGCCGTAATAGGTCATTGCATCACCGGTGAATAAATCAGGGTTTTTTGTCGCAAACCCCGGATCGTTTACCAGCATTACAACTGTTTTACCCTCAACATCAAGGCCTTCGTAATCGTTCCAGTTATATTCAGGCGCGTTTACACCATAACCAACGAAAACAAGCTCAGAGTCTTTAATGCTTTGTTTTGCACTAATACGGCTACTACCCATCACCATATCTTTCTTGTATTGGTAATCTTTGCCACCAATGGTAAGTACCATGTTTGAGTCTGCTTCAAGTGAAACAAGCGGAACTTCTTGTAAAAAGCTATCACCATTGCCTGGCTGAAAACCGAGCGCTTTAAATTGATCAGTTAAATAAGCTAGAGTGAGTTCTTCACCCTTTGATGAAGGTGCTCTACCACCAAACTCATCAGAGGCAAGCACTTTAATGTGTTCAGCTAACTGCTGTGAATTTATACTCTGATAAGCGTTAGCTACATCATTTGACGTGTTACTTGTTGAAGCACAGCCTACAAGCATCGCGCTTGCTATCACTGTCATTGAAAAATAACGTTCCATAATCAATCTTTTTTGTTTTAAGGTAGCATTAGTATATGAGGTTCTATTAATGAGAACCAGTTTTTGCGGTAAACTAGCCACAATACATCAAGAAGTTAAATGTTATAAGAAATGAAACGATTTACCGCCCCCGAACAGTGGTCAACCCAGTACCTTACAACCGGTGCGTTTGTTGACTTAGTTAAACTGTTTAATATAGATAAGTTGTCTGATTGGCCATCATGTGAATGGTTTAATCAATTTTTAACCGCCACGACTTCGCAAGGGATCCCCATTCGTTTTACTGAAGATGAAAAGTTTGCAGATGAAACTCGGTATTATGAACAAATAATTTTTGAAACAGGGCAAGTACCCACACGCCAGCAGAATTGGCATGATCTATTTGGTGGTTTTATTTGGTGTTTATTCCCAAAAACCAAAGCGCTGATTAATCACCAGCACATTGAAGAAATTAAACTGCATGGTCTAAAAGAGCGCAGTAAACACAGAAATGCACTTACCTTGTTTGATGAATGCGGCGTTGTATTAGCCATTACCGAACAAAGCTGGCAACAGCAATTACGCGATCATCAATGGCAGCAGGCATTTGTATTACAGCGCGAATTATGGGGTGAAACTATACGTCCTTACATGTTTGGTCATGCTAACTACGAAATGCTTACACAACCTTATATTGGTTTAACGGGTAAAGCATTATTTATTGTTGTGCCTGATGACATATTTTGTAAAGATTTAGCCGAGCAGTATGCGTATATAGATCAACGTCTCTATGAGATGATTAAAGTTGACGATTGTTTGCGAGACAATAAAAATTTGTCACCCTTACCATTGTTAGGTGTACCTAGCTGGTGGGCTGAGAATAATAACCCAGAATTTTATAATAACACGGACTACTTTAGGCCGAAACGAAGGAAACGCAATGATTGAAGTAGCAGGGCTTAAAAAGAAGTTTAAGCTAACAAAAGATCATAAAAAAAATAACACGGATAATATTGATCCCCGAGAAGACAAGCAGTTTTTTCATTCCGTGAGAGACGTCAGCTTTCACTGTAATAAAGGTGAAGTATTGGGCTTGTTAGGCCCGAACGGTGCTGGTAAAACAACAACACTTAGAATGATCTCAACAGCGCTTAAGCCTGATGAAGGAACAATAACCATCTCTGGTCACGATATTGTTAAGAAACCTTTAGTTGGCCGTAAATCAATCGGCTTTTTATCAGGGAGTACTGGCTTATACGGACGTTTAACGGTTAAAGAAAACGTTGAGTACTTTGCTCGTTTGCATGGCATGAGTAAAAAGGCGGTAGCAGCACGTTGTGATGAGCTTTTCACCTTACTTGATATGCACAACTTTATTGACAAACGTGCAGAGAATTTATCTACAGGCATGAAGCAAAAAGCCAATATTGCCCGTGCAGTTGTTCATCACCCTGATGTGGTTATTCTTGATGAGCCTACCACTGGTTTAGATATCATGACCACGCAAACCGTCATTAACTTTATTCGTGGCCTTAAAGAACAAGGTACACCAGTCATTTTCTCAACACACCATTTAGATGAGGTTGCGTTACTTTGTGACCGTGTTGCGGTGATAAACCAAGGCATAAGTTGTTTTGATGGCACATTGGATGAGTTTAAACAAACTGGGCAAAGCGAAGAGTTAAACCAAGCGTTTATGAATATTTTGACGGAGAGTCGTGATGTTTGAAGTATTTAAAAAGGAATTAAAAGAGCTGTTACGTGACCGTAAAACATTAATATTCGTGGTCGCACTGCCGGTTGCTGTTTTCCCATTATTATTTGCTGTAATGGCATTTATTAGTTCACAAGCAGCATTAGAGGCAGAACAAGAGGTCCATACTTACGCCATCATCAATGGTAATTACGCGCAAGAGTTTACTGATAAGGTGTTTTACCACAAGAGCTTTGCTTTATATAAAGGTGACGAAACCTTTAATACAGTAGAGGACCTTACCAAAGCAGTTAAAGCGGGCACCATAGATATGGGTATCTATTTGCCATCAGACGCTAGGCAAACTTTAGATAACGCTAAGCAAAGCGAATGGCAAGTTGTTTATAACGACGCGAAAGCAATTAACTTTTTATTTGACCGCGTTAAGGAGCTTGCAAAAGAATATGGCGATAAACTGCGCACGACTAAGCTTTTAAGTTTTGGCGTATCAGAGCAGCAACAAGCGGCAATTATCGAACCTATTAAAGTGGTGAAGGTCGACACCGCAGATAAACGTGAAAATCTCGGTGAGAAAATTGGTGGATTTATTCCTTATCTACTAATACCTCTGGTATTAATGGGCGCAACGTATCCCGCGATTGATTTAGGTGCCGGTGAAAAAGAGCGCGGAACCCTCGAAACGCTTTTACTTACACCAATCACGCGTACACAGCTTGTGTTAGGTAAGTTTGTAACCTTACTTGCTTCTTCAATTGCAACAACCACCATAACGGTACTCAGTATGGGGGTGTGGATATCAATAGCCATTGCTTTTGTTGATTTAGCGGTTGTTAAAAACGCATTTAGTTCTTTAACCGTGTTAGATTTAGGATTGATTTTTGTGTTGTTATTGCCTATTGCTGCAATCTTCTCTTCATTAGCGTTGGCCATTTCTATTTATGCGCGAACCTTTAAAGAAGCGCAAAACTACATGGCGCCACTTAGTATGGGTGTTATTTTTCCAATTATGGTTGCCTTAATGCCAAATGTTGAACTCACGAGCAAAACCGCTTTTATTCCAGTGACAAACGTTGCGTTGGCAATCAAAGAAATCATTAAAGGCACAGTAGATTACACATTAGTGGGTTTAATCTTCTTAGCGACAGTGATAGTGGCAGGGGCTTTACTCACGTTTTGTGTTAAATGGTTTAATAAAGAAGATGTCTTATTCAGATAAAAGACGTATTGTTTCAACCTAATAAAAAGCACCATTTGGTGCTTTTTTTATATTTTCAATACGTTACCTTGTATTACCTCCTTATTGATTAATATTTTTTACTTATACCCCATCTTTATTATGAAATTCTCCTATACTCTGTGAAGAATGGTAAATAAGGCTTTTTAATTCAATGGATTTGCTTCAAGCAACTAATTTCTTTTATCGGCACAAGCTTCCTTTTGTTGCTCTGTTGGTTTTGATCTCTCTTGCGTGCGTTGCGATAATAAAATTTGAATTTGATACCCGTGAAGATGTGTATGCTCGTACATTAGAGCAAATGAAACGAGAGCTAACCACAAAAGAGGATAGGTTTACCTCTACACTTAGAGAAAATATTTCTGCGCTTAATTTCTTAGACGCAACTCCCCCGATTATGGCGATTATGCGCGCCACAAACGATAAGAATATCGATCCTGTTCTTGGCACACCAATATCAGCATGGAAGGATAGGTTAGCCAAGATCTTCAGTGGCTTTATGGCTACCGATAACGACTTAGCACAAGCTCGCTATATTTACGTTGGACAGGAAGGCAAAGAAGTCGTCAGAGTTGATAATATTAATGGTGAAGTAAAACGCATAGCTGAAACTGATTTGCAGTTAAAAGGTCATCGAGACTACATGCAAATAACAAAGGGACTACCTAATGGCCACATTTATGTTTCGCCAATTAATTACAACAGAGAGAATGGTCATATACAAATCCCCTATGTGAGTACGTATCGTGTATCAAAATTAGTACGTGACCTGTACGGAGAGCCCTTTGCTGTCTTGATCGTCAACTATTATGCTGATGATCTTTTAAACGGATTAGTTGAAAACACAGCAGATATTTTTGATGTATACCTACTTAATGCTGATCAGCAATTTATTTATCATCCAAATGAAGCATACCGTTTTAGCTTTGAGTCAGGGGATGCGCGATTTTGGAAGCAAGAGTTTTCAACTAATCAGGCGATGGATCAAATTGATATTTTCGATTTTATGAGCTTGCCAGAGAAACTTTATTTAAAGAAAGTTATTCAGTTCTCTAATGGTATTGATATGAAGCCACTTACACTGGCAGTGTCTGTTGATACCCAGACTATGTTGCATGAGATTAAAAGTAAACGCTATAAATTCATAGCCATGCTATGTTTGATTATTATTGCTGTGATCGTGCTATTTATAATTTATCAGCGTGACATAAGCCGAAAACTCGAATTGAGCTTTTTCAAAGAAAAAAACAGCAAAATTATAGAAAGCTCCTCTGATGCAATTATTATGGTTACCCCTGATGGCACTATTTGCAATGCCAATCAAACTGCGAAAGAGTTTTTTAGTATAAAAGAAAAGGAAACAAATTTTGATAACTTGTTCAATTACAATGATGAAGATTTTCAAGGAGTTGCGCAAGCTATAAAAAATAATGAACGCTGCTCGTTTGAAGCCATTTATATAGATGAAACACAGTGTCATTATTTCTCAATTACTCTGGCCCCGATTTTTGATGCGCTTAAAAAACAAGTCCAAGTCGCTGCAATAATTCGTAATATTAACTCATTAAAAAGGGCACAACATCAACTTGAGCAACTAAACGAAACGCTTGAAGAAAAAGTCCAAAATCGTACGGCAGAGCTAGAAGAGGCAACAAAGCAAGCTTTGGCGGCTAGCAAGGCGAAAAGCCAATTTGTTGCTAATATTTCGCACGAAATACGTACACCAATGAACGGTGTACTGGGTATGCTCGAAATGCTGGAAGTTGAGCCGCTCACAATTCAACAAAAGCAGTACTTACATTATGCCAATAGTAGTGCACAGTCCTTAATGACGCTTATTAATGATATTCTGGACTTTTCTAAAATTGAAGCCGGCAAACTTGACTTAGATTACCATGAGTTTGATGTTGTCTCTGTGTGTAATGATCTAATGACATCAATGGCGGTGCAAGGTCAAAAAAAAGGTTTAGAAGTGCTCTTTGATTCAAGTTTAGTTAGTCACAGGGGCGTTGTTGGAGACAGCCATCGCTTGAAGCAAATACTCAATAATTTACTGAGTAACGCATTTAAATTTACTCATCAAGGATTTGTTAGTTTACATCTCAGTGAACGAAAAATGCTGGATGACAATGTTTTATTAACCTTCAAAGTCACAGATACAGGTATTGGTATATCAAAAGATAGCCAAAAAAAACTGTTTGATGTTTTTACACAAGAGGATTCAAGCACAACTCGGCACTATGGTGGGAGTGGGTTAGGTCTTTCTATTAGTCGCAAGTTATCACAGTTAATGGGAGGCGATATTGCTGTTGAGAGTGAAAAAGGTCAGGGTAGTTGTTTTACTGCCACGGTTTTGATGACACTCAGTCAACCAAGTAAATCGAATAGCCAAACAGCTATATTAGCGCATAAAAAAGTTGCGTTTTCCTTGTTGTACGAACCTTTAAAGCAAAACTTGATAAGCCAATTAAAATCTTTTACTCAATTAGAAGAGGAAAATATAACGTCACTGTTTTCATTGGAAAAAGAAAGTAAGAGTAAGTTTGATCTTATCGTCGTTGATCAAAAGCACCCACAAATTAGTGATTTCATAGATCTCGCTAGTCAAAATAGTGATATTAAGTTATTAGTGATTGGTTTGGTGTCAGCATTAGAAAAAAAATACTCGTTACCTGCCAATGCAGTGGCCATGTCAAAGCCGATAACACAGGATGAGCTTATTTATCGGTTAGCAACGTTATTTAAATATGAAGGGCAAATATTGAATCATAAAGATAGAGTGGAAAAAGAAATTGTCGATGTCGATTTCTGTAACCGCTCTATTCTTATTGTCGATGATAACCTGATCAACATTGAAGTGAGTAAAGCTATTTTGCGCGATACAAACATTAATATCGAGTCTGCAGGTGATGGTATCGAAGCATTGGAGGTTCTTAAAAATAGCGAAACCCAGTTTGACCTTATTTTAATGGATTGCCAAATGCCAAATATGAACGGCTATGATTGTACTAAACAAATAAGATATGGTCATGCAACAGAGCGCTTTCAAGATATTGTTATTATTGCCATGACCGCAAGTGCGATGGCAGGCGATAGAGAGAAGTGCCTGAGTGTTGGCATGAACGACTATATTACCAAGCCGATAAAACAAGCCACACTTCGAAATAAACTCGTTATGTGGCTTAATGCTGATAATACCAATCTGCAATAATACTTCATCATTTTGAGGGATAAAGCTTGTCGCTACCTGCGTTAAAAATTTCTTATTTAGAACAACTAAATAACGAAATTTTTGCCTTGTTATCAACGATGATTTATTGCCTCAAAATAGACCACTTAATTAAGCGAATCGGTATAAATATCAGTTTGGCTAAGCGGCATCTTTATTATGGGCTGGGGTTGGCATTAGCTTGCTGATGTCTGCTGAGTGAATTACTTTTTGTGTTTCACTCCAGTGAAGTAATTCAATTCTTCCACAGTCATTCTCTACAAGAGCCGTACAGTTTTCTATCCAGTCGCCATCATTGCAATATAAAATCCCATCTACTACTTTAACGGCTGGGTGGTGAATATGGCCACATATAATACCGTCCACGCCTTGCTTTTTTGCTTCATGAATAGCCGCTTTTTCAAATGCATCAATTGCTTCGCGGGCTTTGTGCACTCGTGCTTTGATCCATGACGCCAACGACCAATAATGCCCACCGAATAATCGACGAATGCGATTAGTCCAGCGATTTAAAAATAACAGTAAGTCGTATCCTGCATCACCTGCAATACTAATTAATTTGTTGTAACGGGTTGCTGAGTCGAAATCATCGCCGTGCAAAAGTAAAAAACGTTTATTGGCTTTTGTTGTGTGGATATATTGCTGATGTACTTCAATACCAAATAAAGACTCATCGGCATATTGGCGAAACGTTTCGTCATGGTTACCCGGTATATAGATGACGCGTGTGCCATCTTTCGCTTTTTGTTGAATAAGCGCTAACACATCATAATGGCTAGGATGCCAGAAAAATTGCCGTTTCATGGACCATAAATCGACGATATCACCGACCAAGTATAATACGTCGCATTCAATAGCATTCAAAAAATCCAATAAATACTGCGCTTGGCAGTCTTTATAACCTAAGTGAACGTCGGAAATCCAAACGGCAGGATAGTGGGTTTTACTACTGCAAGTGTTATTCATGGCATTTACTCATGGTGTAATAAAGTAAATGCTAGGCAGAATCAATGACAGTTAAAAGACGCTTTAGCGAAACATCTATGACAAATACTAATAACAAAAAAACCGCCGAAGCGGTTTTTCTATTTTGTATAGGTTGGTTCAATTAGCCTTTAACGAGTGCGGCAATTTCGGAAGCGGCACTATCTAAATCAAGCATTAGCTTTTCACCGGTATGACGGTTTTTAAGCTCAACCTTATTTTCGTCAAGATTACGTTCACCAATAACCAATGTGAAAGGCACGCCTAATAGTTCCATATCGTTGAACATCACACCAGGGCGCTCTTTACGGTCATCAAATAACACATCTAAACCAGCTTCTTTCAAACCTTTGTAAAGGTTATCTGCAATATCAGGAATACGATGAGACTTATGCATGTTCATAGGCACGATTGCTAAATCAAATGGTGCGATAGGTTGTGGCCATTTAATACCGTATTGGTCGTTGTTTTGCTCAATGGCAGCAGCCACGATTCGTGAAACACCAATACCGTAACAACCCATCGTCATGACTTGGTTTTTACCTGATTCACTCAGAACGCCTGCTTTCATTGCCTCTGAGTACTTAGTACCCAGTTGGAAAATATGACCTACTTCAATACCACGTTTAATTTGCAGTGACCCTTGACCACAAGGGCTTGGGTCGCCTTCAACGATGTTACGAATATCTGCCACTTCATAGCTTTCTACATCACGATCCCAGTTAATGCCGCTGTAGTGTTCGTCGTCTTTATTCGCACCCGCAACAAAATCAGCCATTACATTAGCTGAACGGTCAACAATAATTGGCATTTTAAGACCGACAGGGCCTAATGAGCCAGGTTTTGCACCAATCGCTGCAACGATATCTTCTTCTTTTGCCATTTCAAGCGGTGAGTCTACAAGCGGGTGCTTTTCAGCTTTCAACTCGTTCAACTCATGGTCGCCACGTAATACAAGCGCCACTAAACCACGTTGTTCGTTTTCATCTGGAGCACCATACACGATAAGTGTTTTAACGCCGCGATGAGGTTTAACACCGTAGTGCTGTTTAAGCTCTGCAATGGTTTTTGCATCTGGCGTTGGAAATGCTTTTAACTCTTTAGTTGCTGCTGGGCGCTCTTCAGTCGGTGCCAATGCTTCTGCTTTTTCGATATTTGCAGCGTAATCACTTGCATCACTAAATGCGATGGCGTCTTCACCTGATTCTGCAAGTACATGGAACTCATGCGATACGCTACCACCGATAGAGCCGGTATCCGCGATAACAGGGCGGTAATCAAGACCAAGGCGTTCGAAGATGTTGCAGTATGCTTTGTGCATTACTTGGTATGTTTTCTCTAAACACTCATCACTTAAGTGGAAAGAGTAAGCATCTTTCATAGTGAATTCACGGGCACGCATGACACCAAAACGAGGGCGAACTTCGTCACGTACTTTTGTTTGTACTTGATAAAGAGTCAATGGTAATTGCTTATAAGAGCTTACTTCTTTACGTACAAAATCAGTGATCACTTCTTCGTGTGTTGGACCCAGTGCAAAAGGGCGGTTATGACGGTCGTTAATGCGTAATAATTCAGGACCAAATTGCTCCCAACGGCCTGACTCTTCCCAAAGGTCAGCTGGTTGGATAATAGGCATTAACATTTCGATAGCGCCTGCTTTATCCATTTCTTCACGTACAATGTTTTCTACTTTTTTAAGTACGCGTAAACCAGAGGGCAACCATGTATACAAACCCGACGCAACGCGGCGGATCATGCCTGCTCGTAGCATTAATTGATGAGAAACAATTTCTGCATCAGACGGAGTTTCTTTAAGTGTTGCGAGTATATATTGACTGGTACGCATCTCTATTCCAAGTAGTGTTAAAATTATTATCGTTTACTCAAGACGTTTGAGTAATAACAAGTCGCTAAGTTTACCAGTGGACGCACTGACACTAAAGCGATATGTTTTAAAAAAAGTGTTAAAAAATTAGCATTTTTCAATGCTGGTCACTGTATTATGATTATCCCGAACATGCCACCTAATATTGAAATCATATAAGGTCATGCCGTAGCTTTGTTCAGACTCACGTTGCTTTTTATAAGCAGGGCGAGGGTCTTGCTTTAATACATTGCTAATAAAGGCTTTTAATTCTGGTTGCTCAGTTTGTTTTTCGATAAACGCCAGTGCTTTATCAGTAAACTCGACACTCATATCTGTTTCTGGTCGGGTATCGGCAAAACCTGCGGTCGCATCAGTCATTGCATCTGAATAGGGCAAATAAGGCTTAATATCTAAAATCGGTGTGCCATCAAGTAAATCAATACCTGAGAGCAATAAGCATAACTGACCATTTTTATATTCAATGCCCTCAAGTTTTACTGCACTCATGCCAATGGCATTAGGGCGAAAAGTCGCACGTGTAGCAAATACACCTTTACGTTCATTTCCGCCAAGGCGAGGGGGTCTCACCATTGCTGAATAGCCTTTATCAGCGGTTTCATGAAATCTAAATAATAACCAAATATGGCTAAATTCATCGAGACCACGGACAAACTCTTCGCGATTGAAATCGCTACTGAATACCAGCTTTGCCTTAGCCTCAGGAACCAAGCGAGGTTGGCGAGGTATTGCAAACTTTTGTTTGTATGGAGATTGAATGTGGCCGACGGCAGTTAGTTTGTATTCGCTCATTGTGTATTAAACTTAAGGAAATCTGCCGACATTTTACATGCAAACACAAAAAAAGGCAGTCGAGACTGCCTTTTTTAAAATTAGACATGTCAGTCTAAATTAGAACATGTATTGGAATGATACCGAAGCCACATCCATATCAGGGTCAATATCATCTTCTAATTCGTAACGTTCATACTCTAAACGTACTTGCATGTTTGTTGTGAAAGCATACTCAATACCTGCACCATAGAATACATCGCCACCATCAGTGTCAGCGCTAATGCTACCAAGCTCACCTAAGTCTTGTTCTACTTCTGCATCCCATTCAAGCCAACCGCCTTTTGCGTAAACAGAAAAGCTGTCAGTGATTGGTGCTGCTAAACGCGCAGCTAGTGAGATACCGTCAAGCTCAACTTTTGAATCGATATCACTCGCTTCATCGAAGTTTTGGTATGCAAGCTCAAGGCTTAAGTATTTATTAAATTGAGTACCAACGTAACCTTTTAACATTTGTGCATCATCATCAAAGTCAGTGTCATTTTCACTGTCTTCAAACTCAAATGAATATTGGCCGTAACCAATACCTGTATAAATACGTGGTGAATCCATCTCGGTAATATCTGCATGTGCAGCATTGTTGAAACCAAGTAGTGCTAGAGAAATTGCAGAAATTGAGATTGCTTTAATCATTTAATAGCTCCTTTATAAAATAAATAAACGAATGTTTCGCTTCATTCCCAAGGAGTATTGCAGTGACCGTGCCATACTGTAAATGAGGCCTAAATCACTGTTTTTAGGCCCGAATAAATGAAATTTTGTGCAGTTTGTCGAAACTATAATCAAGCATTCAGTTTGGCGCTCGTAACAATTTCAGGGTGCCCTGTAGAAGTTACTAGGTGCAGTATAATAATGCAAAGCAAAGCCATGTTATGCTTTTTGTAGTAATGTTTCTGTTTCTATGGCTATTTCTTTCATTTTTATCGCATAGTTTTCTATTTTCTTTTCCTCATCAGTAACTGCTGTGTAAGAGGGGACTTCAATAGGATAACCTGCTTCATCCATGGCAATAAAACTAATTACACAATGATTGGTTTCAACGAGGTTTTGTGTTTTTGGGTCGCCGCAGCGTACTTGAATAAAGATTTGCATACTGGTTTTACCCGTATGGGCGATACTGGCTTTCACTTCGACAATTTGGCCAACCAAAATAGGGCGCTGAAACTTTACACCCGCAACAGAGACGGTAACACAGTAATGACCGCTCCAACCTGCAGCACAGGCATAACCAGCTTGGTCAATCCACTTCATGACCACACCACCATGAACCTTACCGCCAAAATTTACATCGGTAGGTTCAGCTAAAAAACGAAAGGTTACACTTGAAGACGGCATACTTTACTCACTATTTTAAACACGACAATTTCAGCATAGCCTAAAAAAGGGGCCGAAGCCCCTGCAATTTAGGATAAATTTTAATTAAATGAGTAACGTGCGTTATTACATATTAGGGTAGTTTGGTCCGCCAGCCCCTTCAGGTGTTACCCATGTAATGTTTTGGCTTGGGTCTTTTATGTCACATGTTTTACAGTGCACACAGTTTTGTGAGTTGATCACAAACTCTTTCTCACCTTCGACATCTTGTACTTCGTAAACGCCAGCAGGGCAGTAGCGTTGTGCTGGCTCATCAAACTTAACTAAATTCACTTTAATGGGAATGCTATTATCTTTAAGTTTTAAGTGACAAGGCTGCGATTCTTCATGGTTGGTATTTGATAAAAACACCGATGAAAGTTTATCGAAGCTAAGCTTGCCGTCTGCTTTGGGGTAGTCGATCTTTTCGGCCTGATCAGCAGCAACTAAGGTGGCATGATCTGGTATGTTGTCTTCAAAGTTAAACGGTAAGCTGCCACCAAATAGATTTTGATCGAGTGTGTTATAAGCGCCCCCTAAGAACTTACCCAGTTTATGCATAACTGGGCCAAAGTTACGCGATTGGTAAAGCTCTTTATACGCCCAGCTTTGTTCAAAGGCCGTTTTATATTCAGCTAAATCGGCATTTTCTTTACCGTTGCTAAGAGCTGCTACGATTACATCAGCAGCAACCATGCCTGATTTCATTGCAGTATGGTTACCTTTGATCTTAGCAAAGTTCAATGTGCCAGCATCACAACCAACAAGTAAACCACCTGGGAAATGCATTTTTGGTAAAGAGCGTAGGCCGCCTTTAGCGATGGCTCTTGCACCATAGGCTATACGTTCACCGCCTTCTAAAACATCTTTAAAGACAGGGTGATGCTTCATACGCTGGAATTCATCAAACGGGCTTAAATGTGGGTTTGAGTAATTAAGATCAACTATTAAACCTACAACTACTTGATTGTTTTCACTGTGATACATAAACGCACCGCCACTGGTATCACCGGTTAAAGGCCAGCCTGTACCATGTACTACTGTGCCTTCTTTATGTTTACTCGGGTCGATTTGCCAAATTTCTTTGAAACCTAAACCGTAATGCTGTGGTGACGCATCTTTATCAAGGGCAAAGTGTTTAATTAGCTGTTTACCTAAATGACCTCGGCAGCCTTCAGCAAATACGGTGTATTTGGCTCTAAGTTCCATACCTGGCATGTATCCATCTTTTTCATTGCCGTCTTTATCAAGACCCATATCGCCGGTGATAATACCTTTTACGGTCTCGTCTTCTATAATTAAAGAGTGCGCACTAAAGCCAGGGAAGATTTCTACCCCTAAGTTTTCCGCTTGCTCAGCTAAAAAGCGGCACACATTACCCATAGAAACAATGTAATTGCCTTCGTTATGGAATGTTTTAGGGCTAGCAAAGTGGGGGATGCTGGTGGCTTTTTCACTATTATTGAACCAGTAAATATCATCTTGCGTTACTTTAGTGGTAATTGGAGCACCTAATGACTGCCAATCGGGTAGTAATTCATCCAATGCTTTGGTTTCAAAAACCGCACCGGATAAAATGTGCGCGCCCACCTCAGAGCCTTTTTCTACCACACAGATCATTAATTCTTGTTGTTTTTCTTGTGCTTGTTGAGCCAATCTAATCGCAGTTGATAAACCTGCTGGGCCTGCGCCTACGATGACTACATCAAATTCCATGACTTCGCGTTCGACCATATAAACCTCTTCTCGGTGACGGACCTGCTGTAAAGAACCTTATTTCATACTTGCAAATGAAACGTTACAGGCTGTGAATACTTTAAGGTTATTTTAGGTTGACGTTTACGTCAACAGGAAGTAGTCTGAATTCATAAAATAAATAAGTTGACGTCTAGGTCAACTTTGAGAACACACAATTGATGGAGTCACGATGAAAGTCCTTGTTCCAATTAAAAGAGTAATTGACTACAACGTCAAAGCACGCGTTAAAGCTGACAAAACGGATGTTGATCTAGCTAATGTAAAAATGGCGATGAACCCGTTTTGTGAAATTGCAATTGAAGAAGCTATTCGTTTAAAAGAAGCAGGGATGGCCACAGAGGTTGTTGCTGTGACTATTGGTAATAAATCATCTCAAGAGCAATTACGTACGGCCTTAGCACTGGGTGCCGATAAAGCCATTCATATTGAAACAGAAGAAAAGCTTGAGTCTTTACATGTTGCTAAATTACTGAGCAAGATTGTAGAGCAAGAATCACCTGAATTGGTAATTTTAGGTAAGCAATCGATTGACTCTGACAACAATCAAACCGGTCAAATGCTTGCTGCTCTAACAGGTCGTGGCCAAGGCACCTTTGCATCTAAAGTCGATATACAAGCAGGTACAGTTAATGTAACGCGTGAAGTAGATGGCGGCTTACAAACTGTTGCTCTTAAACTACCTGCTATTGTAACGACAGACTTACGTTTAAATGAACCCCGTTATGCTTCATTACCAAACATCATGAAAGCAAAGCGTAAACAACTTGATGTAATTGCTGCTGACAGCCTTGGTGTAGACCTTGCGCCTCGCGTGCAGCTGGTTGAAGTAAACGAGCCAGAAAAACGCAGCGGCGGCATTATCGTAGAAGATGTTGCGACATTGGTTGAAAAGTTAAAAACAGAAGCGAAGGTGATCTAAATGAAAACATTAGTGATAGCTGAACACGACAAAGGTGTTCTAAAGCCTGAAACCAATAAAACGATTACTGCTGCTGTTAAATTAGGCTTTGATGTAGATTTATTACTAGCAGGGGAAAACTTATCTGCTATAAGTGAGCAAGCAGCATCAATTGCAGGGGTAAGTAATGTACTGATTGCCGATGATGCCTCTTATGCTCATCAGCTAGCTGAAAACTTAGCGGATCTGGTTTTATCTTTAGCAGATAACTATTCACACATTGTCGCAAGCGCAACAACAACGGGTAAAAACTTTATGCCACGTGTTGCAGCACTTTTAGATGTTGCACAAATCTCAGAAATCATTGACGTAATTGATGCAGATACCTTTAAGCGTCCTATTTATGCGGGTAATGCGATTGCGACAGTTAAATCACTTGATAGCAAAAAGGTGATTACCGTGCGTGCCAGTAGCTTTGATGTTGCATCAGAGCAAGCACCAGTGTCTGTAACAAGTGTTACGGGTAAAGGTTCAGTTGGTTTGAGTGAGTTTGTATCAGAAGAACAAACTGAATCAGAGCGTCCAGAGCTGACAGCTGCACCTGTAGTTATTTCAGGTGGTCGCGGTATGCAAAATGGTGAAAATTTTGCACTATTAAATGGCATTGCCGACAAACTTGGCGCAGCCATTGGTGCTTCACGTGCTGCTGTTGATGCGGGCTTTGTACCAAATGATATGCAAGTCGGTCAAACGGGTAAAATTGTTGCCCCAGATTTGTATATTGCTGTGGGTATCAGTGGTGCAATTCAACACTTAGCGGGTATGAAAGACTCAAAAGTGATTGTTGCCATTAATAAAGACCCTGATGCGCCAATTTTCCAAGTCGCTGACTACGGTTTAGTTGCTGATTTATTTGATGTGTTACCAGAGCTAGAAAGCGCTCTGTAATTCATAACGATTCTGGTTGTTAAAAGCTGTTGCACTTAGGTGCGCAGCTTTTTTTATTTCTCGAGGTTAAAACTGAACCGGGAGGTAACCATGTTCTCGTATTTTATCTTTTACTTTTTGCGATTTAAATAAGGCTGCGAGTTTCACACCTATCTCCTTAGAACGAGGGGATTGTGTGTTTACAATTAAAATGAGCGGTCGTACAAAGGCATATTCACCATCACTTATGCTTTGCAAATTAGGTTTAACGCCATTTATTGATAGAGTCGTTACTTTATTGATGCGACGATCATTTTCAAGATTACTAATGGCGCCATACGAGTCATAGGCAATCGCATTTGGAATACGCTGAACTATACCAAGTGCTTGATTGAATTGGTTGTACAGTTCGACTTTTTGATTTGAAAATAAACCCCTATTACCTGCATTTTTGAGTCGTATAAAGTTACTTTCAGGGTCTTTGATATAGTCCAATTCTAAAAATTCTAAAAATACATCGAAGCTGCCATGATGAGTCGCTTTACTAAAAAGCAGTATTTCATCGTTTTTATTGCTTAATTCTGGCGTTAACTGAGAGGCGTCTGACCATTTAGTTATTTTTCCTTGATAAATATTTTTGAGAGTCGTGATACTCAAATTTTTAATATTTAGTTCGCTGTTAACTATAAATGTTAACGCATCTTGCGCAATGACTATCTGCCTTAAATGAGGCCATTGTTCTTGCTCTTGCTTCGTTAGGTACCGTGATGTTGTACCTATGTCGATAAGACCTTCAGCAATCGCTTTGACACCTTTGTCACTGCCCATCGGTCTTATCTGCAATGTGTTGCCTAAAGCGAGACTTATATCATCTTTGAGTGGGGTTAGTAACTCGGTCACAGACGTTGAACCCGCAATTAAAATAGGTTTTGTATTAATATCTTCATCAAGTGCGAAGCTAGACTTACCTAGAAAAATGAAAGTCAGTGTGAGTACTTTTAGTGAACGAACGAACATAACCAATAATAGATCCTTTTTTGGCAAGTCTTATGACTATAGAACATTAACTAAAAATTTCTAGAGTGAATTGTTTTATAATGATTTTTAGGCATAAAAAAACCAGCCAATAGGCTGGTTTTCTATAAATACTAAAATTAGTATGTTGCACTACCTTTAGTACGTGGGAAGGCGATAACGTCACGAACGTTGCCCATACCCGTTACATAAGCCACTAAACGCTCAAAGCCTAGACCAAAACCAGAATGTGGCACAGTTCCGTATTTACGTAGATCACGGTACCAGCTGTAGTCTTCTTTATCTAAGCCCATTTCTTCTAGGCGCTTATCTAATACATCTAAGCGCTCTTCACGTTGAGAACCACCGATGATTTCACCAATACCTGGTGCAACAACGTCCATTGCAGCCACTGTTTTGCCGTCTTCGTTTTGACGCATGTAGAACGCTTTAATATCACGCGGGTAGTTTTTGATAACGACTGGCGCATTAAAGTGTTCTTCAGCAAGGTAACGCTCGTGCTCAGATTGTAAATCCACACCCCATTCAACAGGGAATTCGAACTTCTTGCCGCATGCTTTTAAGATTTCGATAGCATCAGTGTAATCAACTTGAGCGAAATCTTTTGTAACGAACTCTTCTAAACGAGAGATCGCTGTTTTCTCAACACGCTGTGCAAAGAATTCCATATCATCACGACGCTCTGTTAATACCGCATTGAAAACATATTTCAGCATGTTTTCAGCAAGTTTTGCGATATCTTCTAAATCTGCGAATGCAACCTCAGGTTCAACCATCCAAAACTCTGCTAAGTGACGTGACGTATTTGAGTTCTCAGCACGGAAAGTAGGGCCAAAGGTATAGATTTTTGACATTGCTGATGCGTATGTCTCACCATTTAACTGACCTGATACTGTTAAAAATGCTTCTTTACCGAAGAAATCTTCACTGTAGTCGATATCACCTTTGTCTGTGCGCGGCAAGTTTTGCATATCTAATGTAGATACCCGGAACATTTCACCTGCACCTTCACAGTCACTTGCTGTGATGATTGGTGTGCTGATCCAGTAGAAACCTTGCTCGTGATAAAAACGGTGAATCGCTTGAGCTAAGCAGTTACGCACACGTGTTACCGCGCCGATGATATTAGTGCGAGGTCGAAGATGGGCGTGTTCGCGTAAATATTCAATGCTGTGACGCTTAGCTGACATAGGGTAGCTATCAGGGTTTTCTACCCACCCTAATACTTCTACAGTGTTGGCTTGAATTTCGAAAGACTGACCTTGGCCTTCTGATTTAACCAGCACACCCGTAATTGATACAGAACAACCGGCAGTTAAACGTGTAACTTCATCATAATTATTAAGTGAATTAGGTACTACCGCTTGAATAGGATCAAAACACGAACCGTCATGAACGGCTAAAAATGAAATTCCTGCTTTTGAATCGCGGCGTGTACGGATCCAGCCTTTTACTGTTACTTGGCTGTCTACCGCAACCTTGCCTTTTAATAGCTCTGAAATCGCTAAATGGCTCATCTTCACTCCAATGATATAAGTTGCCTAATATTTAATATGCTGTGCATTGCACTTGAATCGACTATCTTACCCTCGTAAATCAAATAAAAAAACATTTCAGGCATACTCTTTAGTAGTTTTTCTTGATTTGGATAAAATAGCAGCAATATTTGCGTAAATTTTGCGTTTATTTAAATTCTCGCTGCGCTAATTGGTTATTTTGTGGCATTATTAACAGTTCTCAATAGGATATAGGTCCTTTAGTCTTTAATTAATTTGTATAACAGGTGCTATGAAACAAGTTTTTATTCTTCGCGGCTTACCCGGCTCAGGTAAATCATATTACGCACAAAGCCTTGCTGATGAGCTGGTAGCAGGTAATGAAAGTGATTATGTCGTGTGCGCAACAGATGATTATTTTTACAATAGCGAAGGTGAGTATCAATTTGATAAGTACAAGTTATCTGAATACCACAACCTAAACCTAGCGCGTTTTATTAATGCCTTAGCAGAAGAAATCCCGTTAGTGATTGTTGATAACACCAATATCAAAAAGTGGGAATTTATTGCTTATGTACAAGCAGCCACTGCATTGGGTTATCAAGTAAAAGAAGTGATCGTCGGTGAAATCAAAGATAAGTCTTTACAACATCTTTACGCGAAGCGTTGTGAACATAAAGTTCCACTTCGAATGATAAGTAAAATGGCTTATATGTTTGAATGGTAACGTTTAAAGGAAAAGGAAGCATCAGCTTCCTTTTTTAATGTCTAGAGGGCGTGTTGACCTTTGTGGATTAAAATTTGTTCACTCTAGGGGCGATTTAATCGCGGCGCGAGATTTGTAACCTAGTGGGCTAAGTAAAAATCGAGCAACAAAGAGTTAATCGCCCCTAGAAAGAACCCGAAGGGCAGCGCGTGTTTGGCATTGATGCTGCGTTATCGCCTATTTATGTGGAACAATCACACTACATAGGCTCTGCCTTGCCTAAATACCAAACACACTGCTGCAAAATTAATCACAAAGGGTCAACACGCCCTAATACGCCTGTTGTTCAATGGCTGCAAAAATAGCATCGCACAACTTAGTTAAGCTTTGTTCATCGCTTATGTAAGGTGGCATCAAGTAAATTAATTTACCAAACGGGCGGATCCACACACCTTGCTCTATAAAAAAGCGTTGAATTTTTGCTACATCAACACTTTGTTTAAGCTCTACAACACCAATAGCACCTAATGTACGCACATCTACTACTGCATCGAGTTGCTTACATTTAGCAAGTTGTGTTGTTAGTACATCATTTATATATTTAATTTGCTCTTGCCAAGGCTGCTCTAACAGTAAATCAATACTTGCGCAGGCCGTGGCACACGCAAGCGGGTTACCCATAAACGTTGGGCCGTGCATTAATACACCGGCTTCACCTTCGCTAATCCCAACAGCGACTTTGCTGGTGGTTAATGTCGCTGATAACGTCATCATGCCGCCCGTTAATGCTTTGCCAACACATAAGATATCCGGCTCTATATTGGCATGCTCAACAGCAAACAAGGTGCCGGTGCGGCCAAAACCTGTGGCGATTTCGTCACAAATAAGTAAAACATCATACTTATCGCAAAGAATGTGCAGGTGTTTTAAGTAATCAGGATGATAAAAATTCATGCCCCCGGCATTTTGCACTATGGGTTCAATGATAAATGCCGCAACATCTTGATGATGAGCAGCAAAATAGCTTTCAAGCGTATCCGCTTCAGCAGGGCTAAACTCGCCATTAAATTTAGCACTCGGCGCAGGTACAAAAATATGTTCAGGTAAAAAACCTGAGTACATGCTGTGCATTGAATTGACCGGATCGCAAACGCTCATGGCTGCAAAGGTATCGCCGTGGTAGCCCTTTAGCGGCGTCATTAACTTTTGCTTGCTGGTGTATCCTTGGCTTAACCAGTATTGCAAAGCCATTTTTATGGCGACTTCAACACTCACTGAGCCGCTGTCGGCTAAGAACACTTTATCAAGTGAAGCAGGTGTCATACTTACCAACTTTTTACATAACTCAACAGCAGGCTCATGAGTTAAGCCACCAAACATAACATGGCTCATTTTGCTAACTTGCGTGGTGATTGCCTCATTTAAAACAGGATGGCAGTAACCATGGATGGCACTCCACCAAGAAGCCATACCATCTATTAGGCTTTCGCCTGTTTCTAAGAAAATACGATTTGCATTGGCATGGCTAACAGGGTACACGGGAAGGGGCTCAGTCATAGAAGTATAAGGATGCCAAATATGCTCCCGATCAAAATCTAAATCTATTGGTTGTTTATTAATCATATGTAAACTTTATATCGCTCCGATTCGTTGACAATGTTACGTCAACTCGTAGACTAAGCCAATCTAACCGTCCCAATAATTTAAAAAAAGAGACTATTATGGAGCACGCAGTTGTCCGTCACGATTGGACTCACCAAGAAGTAAAAGCATTATTCGAAATGCCGTTCAATGATTTGTTATTTAAAGCGGCCAGTGTGCATCGTGAAAACTTCAACCCAAATGAAGTACAAATTTCTACTTTATTATCGATTAAAACCGGTGCTTGCCCAGAAGATTGCAAATATTGCCCTCAATCTGGTCATTATAAAACAGACTTAGACCGTGAACGCTTAATGGAAGTTGAAAAAGTGGTTGAGCAAGCGCGTGTTGCCAAAGAAAAAGGCGCAACCCGTTTTTGTATGGGCGCTGCGTGGTCAGATCCGAAAGAACGTGACATGCCTTATATTTCAAAAATGGTAAAAGAGGTTAAAGAACTTGGCCTTGAAACCTGTATGACACTTGGCATGCTAGATAACGAAAAAGCCCATGCTTTAAAAGACGCGGGCCTTGATTACTACAACCATAACCTAGATACATCACCTGAGTATTACCAACAGATCATTACAACACGTACTTATCAAGACCGTTTAAACACTATCGATAACGTGCGTGATGCCGGCATGAAAGTGTGCTCTGGCGGTATAGTTGGTATGGGCGAGCAGGCAGCTGACCGTTTTGGTTTATTAATGCAATTAGCTAATTTGCCGCAACAGCCAGAAAGTGTGCCAATTAATATGTTGGTTAAAGTGAAAGGTACGCCACTTGAAGATGTCGAAGATTTAGATCATTTTGAGTTTATTCGTACTATCGCAGTTGCACGTATTATGATGCCGAAAAGCTATGTTCGTTTATCAGCGGGTCGTACGGCGATGAATGAGCAAATGCAATCTATGTGTTTCTTTGCCGGCGCTAATTCAATTTTCTACGGTGATAAACTACTGACTACAGAAAACCCAGAAGCAGACGCTGACATGATGCTGATTAAAAAATTAGGCATGAACCCAGAAACCCGTGAAGATTATTCCGATGAAGCGGTTGCAGCATCACTTTCATCAAAAGTTGCCGATAAAGCAACATCAGAACTATTTTACGAAGCGTAACATTTAAATGGCTTTTGAATTTATTGCCGAGCATCTTATCGAGCGCCAAGCCGATGCATTACTGAGACAGCGCCAACTTGTAGAGCAATCAAGCGGGCGCTTTATTGAAGTTGCTGGTAAACAATATTTAAATTTTGCCAGTAATGACTACCTTGGCTTTGCGGATGATTTTATAGAAATACAAGCGCAGCAACTAGGTAGCCATAGCTCAGCGCTAGTGAATGGTTATAATAAACCACAGCAACAGCTTGAGCAGCGTTTGTGCGAATTATTAGGCTATGAAAGCGCTATGTTATTTAACAGCGGCTTTAGTGCTAATAGCAGCGTATTAAAAGCATTGTTTCAAGATAAAAGCGTGGCGCAATCAGCTGCAATTTTTCAAGATAAACTCAATCATGCCAGCTTAATTGATGGTGGCCTTCATTCTGCCGCTGCTATGGTGCGGTTTAATCACAACGATCTTAAGCATTTAGAATCTCGGTTACAAAAGTCAAAAGCTAAGCATAAGCTTATTGTGAGTGAAGGGGTGTTTTCGATGGATGGTGATAAAGCTCCCATTGAAGCCCTGTGTAAACTTGCTAAACAATACAATGCTTGGCTGATGATTGATGATGCCCATGGTTTTGGTGTCTTAGGTGAGCAAGGTTTAGGAAGTTGTGAGGCAATCAAGCCCGATTTATTGATTATCACCTTTGGAAAGGCACTTGCAAGTAGTGGTGCGTGCCTGCTTGCATCAGAGCAGATGGTTGATTATATGCTGCAGTTTAATCGTGAATACATTTATTCAACGGCGATGTCACCACTGATGGCAAGTTGTACTCTTGAGCGACTCGAAAAGTTATTAAAAGCGGATAAGAGACGCTCTCAGCTTTCAGAAAATATTGCTTACTTTAAAGCGCTTGCCAAAGAGCATAACTTAGCATTAATGGAATCAACAACGGCTATTCAGCCTTTGGTATTGGGCGATGCAGAACACACGCTTGCCGTTGCTAATAAGCTTAAAGATAAAGGCGTATGGTTAACCGCTATTCGACCGCCCACGGTGCCTTTTAATACGGCACGACTGAGGATCACCTTAAGTAGCGCGCATCAACCTGACGATATAAAACAGTTGGTTGATTCGCTAGTGGAGTGTTTATGAGTGTTCAACTACAAGCGCCTATAAGTGTTCAACACAGTAATAAGCTAACAACACAAACTAAGTTCTCTAAAGCGGCTGCAAATTATGCGCGTCATGCCAGTGTTCAAAAACAAGCGGCTGCACACTTATTCAAAATGATGGCAAACAAGCATCAGCAAGGTACTTGCCTTGACTTAGGTGCAGGGCCTTTAGTTAACACGGCAATGCTTAAAACACATTTTGATACTGTACTGGCAATGGACTTAAGTCATTCTATGCTAAGCACAGATCAAGACTCGCGTTGTTTAAAAGTGTGTGCTGATATGGATAACTTACCTTTACAGCAAAATTCCTTTGATTGCGTATTTAGTAATTTTGCAATGCAATGGTCTGGGGATTTAAAAGCGCTATTAAAAAGTCTTTTTTATTCTCTAAAAGTTGGCGGTAAGGTTTATTTAAGCTGTGTTGTGGATGGGTCGCTCAAAGAGATCAAACAGGCATTCGCTTGTTTAGACGAGCAAAACCATATTAATCAGTTTCATAGTGCTAGTCACATTATCGAGTATGCAAAATTGGCGGGGTTTAAACTCAATTTTGCAGCCGATAGGTGTTATATAGATACCTATAACTCACCCATAGAAGCGCTGCGTTCTATTAAAGCTATTGGCGCTACATCATTGCAAACTAAGCAAAAACGCCAAGGGTTATTAACGAGGCAGGCACTTAATCGTGTTTGTAAGGCATACCCTCTGGTTGATGGGCATGCTAGAGTGAGCTATCAAGTTGTCCTTTTAGAACTAGAAAAATAGAATTAACTCAAAAATGAAAGAATTTTTTATCACGGGTACAGACACCGATGCAGGAAAAACCCATGTCACCAGTTTATTATTAAACTTACTGGCGCAACATAAGCAGCGTGCGGTTGGTTTTAAACCCATTGCAGCAGGTGCAGAAGAAGCATTTGGGCAGCTAGTTAATGATGATGCGTTAACCTTAATGGAAAGCTCATCAATTGGGGTAAAATACAACATTGTTAACCCCTTCACCTATGAGCCACCCATTGCACCGCATATTGCAGCTGCCCAGATAGGCGATAGACTGACATTTGACAAGCTCGATGCTGCTTATGCGAATGTAAGAGCACTCAATACCGATTATATTCTTACAGAAGGTGCAGGTGGTTGGTGTTTACCTATCAACGAAACCGATTTGCTCAGTGATTGGGTTAAATCACAGCAGCTTGATGTGATTTTAGTAGTGGGTATGAAACTAGGTTGCCTTAATCATGCATTACTGACAGCTGCTCATTTTAAAGCGCTAGGTGTTAATTGTGTGGGTTGGATTGCAAATCATGTAGACCCTAACATGCGTGAGCAAGACGCCAATTTAGAAACATTAAAATCAGCATTACCTTTCCCGCTTTTAGCGATTAGTCCATATACAGACGGCACCCCTAAATTAAAAATTTACAAAACCTTACTTGAAACTTTATCTATTAACCCATAATAATTGAGTTGTTACTTTTGACATACTCTGTCACAATTGGTTGCAATTAGTTCCTTGCAACCAATTGCATAAGCCCTAAACTGAGTTGGTAGAACACCCAGATAATTTTATTAACTAACGATTTTTAACCATGTCGTTAGTTAATACAATTGGTATGTTTATTCTGAGGTTTTTATGAAGCGTGTATTTTTGTTTCTACTGACTAACTTAGCGGTAATGCTAGTGTTAGGTATTGTGTTGTCTATTGTGATGAGCGTACTGGGTATTAGCCATCGCAGTTTAGGCGGCATTTTAGTTATTTCAACCGTATTTGGTTTTGGTGGCTCGTTTATTTCGTTATTTATGTCGAAATGGATGGCAAAAAAATCAACCGGTGCACATGTGATTGAACAACCTCGTTCTGAAACAGAACAATGGTTAGTTTCGACGGTAGCAGCGCAAGCGAAAAAAGCAGGTATCGCGATGCCTGAAGTGGCTATTTACGATAGCCCTGAAATGAACGCGTTTGCGACAGGCCCAAGTAAGAACAACTCGCTGGTAGCTGTGAGCACAGGTTTATTACACAATATGAACCAAGATCAAGCGGAGGCGGTATTGGCTCATGAGGTGTCACACATTGCAAATGGTGACATGGTAACGCTTACCCTTATCCAAGGTGTAGTGAATACCTTTGTTATCTTTATGGCGAAAGTATTGGCAGGTATTGTTGATAATTTCCTAAATAGTGATGAAGAAGAGGGCGGTAGTAGCTGGACTTACTTCTTGTTCGATATGATTTTCCAAGTGCTATTTGGTGTGCTAGCGAGTGTGATTGTTGCTTACTATAGCCGTAAACGCGAATTCTCTGCGGATGCCGGTGCAGCTAAATTAGTAGGTGCAGATAAAATGCGTAGCGCCCTTGAGCGTTTAAAACAAAACCACCCATCACAACTAGAAGGTTCAATGATGGCGTTTGGTATTGCAAGCGGTAAAGGTGTTGCCGAGTTATTCTCATCGCACCCACCTCTTGATGAGCGTATTAACGCATTACGTTAATCTTAAACACGAAAAAGCCAGCTTGATGCTGGCTTTTTTTATTGTTGGTTTTTCTCGCGCTCGAGTTGTTGTGGTAATAATACCTCAACAATTTCACGGGCCGGTAAGGTATACCTAACGCCATCGAACATCACAGAAGTGTGTTCATCAATACTAGTGATCCCTGTTAAGGTCCAGCCTTCGCCACGCTCTTTACAGTAAACTGTGGTGGTAGGTTGAATTACTTTAAATTCTTCACTCATCGAACTTAATCTAATTGCTTGAAATTGCGTTTATAGTAAGACAATAATGCTAGCTCATAAAGCAAAAAGAAGAAATTAACGTGTCAAGCCACGATGACTTAGCCTTTGACTTACGCCCCATTCGTCATAAAGATTGCCAAGCGATATGGAATATTTTAAGAGATCCCCGAGTACAATCGTTTAATGATTACGGTGCTGACATAACGAAAGGTGACGTGTATGACTTTATTCAAGGCGACATAGAACGTTTTTATAATCAACAAGGCATTCGTTTAGTTATTGTTTTACGAAGTAGTGGGCAAGTTATTGGCAGTGTAGGCATATTTAACATAATAAACGGGCAGGGCATGTTGGGATTTGAATTGTCATCGCAATACTTTGGCAAAGGAATAATGCAAAAGGTACTAGATATGCTGTTTGAAAAACTAACTTCCTTTGTAACGACACCACTAAACAGTGTGGTCGCTTTAGTTGACTCAAATAACAGCGCAAGTATTAAGCTTTTAAATAAATGCGGCTTTCAACAAAATCATGCTCATTGGATAAAGTACATTAAATAATTACTATAATAGTACAATCTTGTTCTGCTAGAATTGCTACTATAAAATAGCGCCTCATTTTTAAAAAGGAGCGCTAGCAACTATGGCAAAGGCCAAAGCAATTACCAGTATTGAAAGTTACGGCATTTACAGTCATTGGGATGCAAAAGAGAAAGACCTGCCTCAAATCACCGAATTTACAACAGACGTTCCTGCACAGTTAGATATTGAATTTGGTTTTATTGTTAATATTAAAAAAGCCAAAGGACAAAAAATTAAATTTTGCGTTTACCACCCAGATATCCCCGATGAAGATGGCGAGATCATGCCACCATTTGAAGGCGAGCAGTACATTAAAACAAACGATTGGCAGTTTTACTTAGGTGATACGATATGGGCACCTGTTTGTAATAAAGTAGGTATTTGGCGCATGACTATTGAGTTAAATGGCCATATAATTGCTGATAAATCCTTTAACTTATTAAAGGAAGCCGAAGGCACTGCCACTGATTTTTGGAAGCATCGCGGCTATTAATCTTCAAACCTGAGAGGGCTATGTATCAAGGAAGTTGTTTGTGCGGAAAAGTAAAAGTAACGATTGCTGGTGGCATAGACTCAATTATTCATTGCCATTGCTCGTTATGTCGTAAAAATTCAGGCACAGCCTACGCAACCAATGGCTTTATTCAACGAGATGGTTTTAACCTCACAGAAGGGCAACAGCATCTAAGTGCCTTTGAATTTAAACCCGGCAGAATTCGCTATTTTTGTAGCTGCTGTGGCTCACCGGTATATAGCGAGAATAAAGACGATTCAAGCCGTTTACGTATTCGCTTAGGTTTGTTAGATAGTGATTTAAACGAGCGTCCCATTAGCCATAACTTTGTAAGTTCTAAAGCAAACTGGGATACGTTTGACGCAGAAATTCCATGTTATGATGGTTTTGAACCAAGTAGAGGGAAGTAATCATTATGATAGTGAACACGCCAAAACCGCCTTATTACGCCGTGATTTTCACTAATACCTTATCTGACGATACCACTGGCTATGAAGAAATGGCGAATAGAATGGTGGAGCTCGCAGAGCAACAACCAGGGTATTTAGGCATGGAGTCTGTTCGTGATGGTTTGGGTATTACGGTATCGTATTGGCAAAGCTTAGATGCCATCAAAGCCTGGAAACAAAACGTGGAGCACTTAAATGCGCAGCAGCTTGGCAAAGATAAATGGTACAGCGCGTTTACAACGCGTATTGCTAAAGTAGAACGTGATTATTCACTTTATTAGTCATTAACGTTATTAATACATATAAGAACACATCATACTATATTTGTTTGCTTTAAACCTCAGCATAGCCTTGAATTAAAATAACTATAATCAAAGTAGGGCTCAATGAGCTTGGCTTTAACAATTAACCGGAACTTGTATATATACAGTTTAAGTTTCATCACTCACATAGTTAATAAAACGACCCTATTACTCGTTTTCCCTTAAATAAAAGCTAAGGCTGTTGAATTTCAATTGCACTGGTAATGAATTAGCAAGTTTGCTAAAAATAAACCAATAAGAATTCGAGCTTAAATACGGTCGAAAAGCGCAATTTTCTTTCTATAATCATGTTTTAGCTGCTGGGGTCTGAGTGATAGTTTTAGATGAACAAAGTTGGTCATGGTTATTATTTCAAAATGAAAAAAACATGTACCTGTCAGTTGTATGCGGTAGTGTTGGTATTTTTACAGTTGAAATTGAATTAACTCAAGCTGAAATAGCTTCATTTAATGCAATTGGTCGTACTTTTATTGATGAACTGGCAAGTGGTATATCTTTTTCCCCAGACTCCTATTTACATAGGAAATCAAACTTTAGAAATGAGTTTGATTTATCTATTGCTATAGATAAATGGAGAGAATCGGCAAAATCGTAGTTACACCAAGGTTGTATATGCGTAAATAAAATAGCCGGCTTTGTACGTGCTTTACAACTTATGGTCAACTTTTTAGCCGATTTCACGGCTTTGTGTTTCACGGAGGAATCCATAAACTATATGTTATATATCCTTGGCGGTCTACCCGCAACAGGTAAGACTGAACTTTCAAAGTTTTTAGCTTCTTCCTTGGGCGCAGTTCATATTCGCATTGATACTATTGAGCAAGAATTAAAAAACTGTGGTTTTAACAAGCTACATGACGAAGGTTACAAGGTAGCTTTTGCTCTTGCGTTAGAAAATCTAAAAAGCGGCCTTTGTGTTGTAGCTGACTCAACAAATCCAGTTTTGGAATCTCGAGAAGGGTGGATAAACGTAGCAAATAAAGCTTCATCACCCTATATAGAAATTGAAGTTATCTGCTCGAATAAAGCCGAACATCGACAACGTGTAGAAAACAGGCAAACAGATATTCGGAATCTTTTACTTCCATCATGGGAAAGTGTGATTTCAAGAGATTATCATTTGTGGGAAACAGCACGTATTGTCATAGATACTGCGGGCAAAAATCCTGAGCAAAGCAAGAAAGAGTTGAGTGAGTTACTCAGTAGACACAATAAAACATAACATGAAACCTGTGTTAGTCAGTAAAAGAGCATAAATGAAATGCTTGAAATTGATGTAACCAGAATTAGTTTATTGATTGGTATTGCGACCAAAAAGCAAAATATTTGAGCAGTACATAAAATAGGGTAGGTAAAAGCCCACCTAGATGGGCTTAAGCGTTAATTACTATTTACAGAGTGTAATTAAATCCGATAGCTATACCGTCATCTTCTGTTTGTGACATTTGAGCTTCTTGCTCAGCGTTATTACTCGAAAAGTCACTAAAATCTTTACGAGCTTCTATATACAAAATAGTATCTTTAGCCATAAAGTAGTGCGCGCCTATCACGGCAAATTGACGTTTAAATACATCTTGTGGGTCGGCGTTAAAGTTAGGTTGAATTACGTAATCATCACCTGCGTCAAATACGTTATAAGCAATAAAAGTACGAATGTCGTTATCAAAGCGATAGCTTAGGATAGACTCTAAACCGACAGCATCTTTTATCAAACGACCTAAATTATCTGTATCGTGGTTTTCATTTTTATTGATATTTGCAGAGGCATACCAGCCAGGTTTGTAAAAGTCACCATATGTTATACCTACACCGTAAATTAAATCGGTAACAAGCTGATCACGGCCATCTGCATAAACAATATCGAATTCACCTCTGTTAATACCGGCAGTAAGTTTTAGATTATCCGTTGCTCTATAGGTAACAGCTGCGCCATAAGTCGAGTTAAACTCAACATTTTGCGCTGCAGGATTACCTTGCTCAAATAATAATTCGCATGAACTGCGAGATATATCCGCGATGTCGCAGGTATAAAAGTCATCCGATTTCAGCTGAGCTTGCAATGCGACATGAAATTTCCCCCAAGTGTTACGGTATTGCAGTACTTTATCACCACGGCCTGTTCCATTTACCGCACCATCATCTTTATTGTATGTATAGACACCTGCAGCGTTACCGTCCCACACTAAACTATAATTTGTATTGTAGACCACGTCATACCATGCACCCCATTGCTTTCCTATTGTTACTTGGCCATAGTCATCGTGTTTTAGTCCTACATAACCTAATCGATTATATAAAAACTCATCTTGAATTGATTCAAAGCGGTTATTATAAATTATGTCTGTGCTACCAACAGGGTTTACACCCCATTCAAGTAGTGCAAAAGCTTGCCAGCCATTTTTTAATTGTCGTTTAAAATCAAAGTTAATGCGCGATGCACCGTTTACAATTTCGGTTTCACCTTGAGTGTTAATTACTCTTGCATCAATAAAGCCGCCAAAAGTGACACTGTTTGTTTCATCTTTATAAATCTCAATGGCATTTGCTGTTGGGATTATCGTTAAGCCAGCGAGAAAAATGGCAGCGTGTGTTCTTTTCATAAAGTACCTTGTTTAATTGTTGTCCCTAATAGGTCTAAATTAACTAAAAGAATGAGAATATCAAAGCTAAAATATATGAAAAAGTGAAAAAAAATCATGAAACTCCCGCTTTGTGAGGAAAATTTATTCATTTTAGGTTCACTATGTTGAATTATCAATGGCTTACTCTAGTTAAAAAATAGACACTTTCTGACTCAACGTTCTGAGCATTAGTTTGGTATTAGGGATTTCAGCACTTAACCCATAAATAAGGGTCATAAAGTAACAGTCCAACAAGATGGCGGCTTTTACATTATTAAACTGTGGTTGTTCAGAAAACACTAAAGTTTGAATTAACTCCATATGTCGTTGTTGAAATGTTTTAGAAAATAAACGTTCACTAAATAGCACTTTATAAAATTGATGATGTAAGCAATAAAATTGGTAAAAGTATTGTGCGTAATGATTGATCTTCAATCGGGGAGGGCGATGAATATCTGTTTCTTTAGCGCGCTCTAATACATCATTAAACCTCAATTCAAGGCATGCCTCTAAAATCGCGATCTTACTCTCAAAATGTTTAAACAAAGTACCGACAGCAATACCACAAGCAGAAGATATTTGACGTGTAGACGTATCATTAAATCCATGCTCTGCGAAAAGCTGCCATGCAGTATTTAGAATATGTTGATGTGTCTTATTATGATTGCCCATAGCTATTATATTGTTTTATTTAAAGTAATTGTAAAGTGAGCGCGTTCACTTATAAAAGTGAGCATGTTCACTAAAGATAGACCTAGTTAATTAAGTTGTAAAATGACTAGGTTGTTTTAAACAATCTTTCATAGCGTGCTAAGCGGCTTTAGTTTAAAATTGCACACAGTTTCGTTTTACTTTTTTACCCGCTGGAGGGTACCGCTATCATTAGTACAGCTAATATCACCATGCAATTTGGTGCTAAACCTTTATTCGAAAATATCTCAGCAAAATTTGGCGATGGTAACCGTTACGGTTTAATCGGTGCGAATGGCTGTGGTAAATCAACCTTCATGAAAATCCTAAGTGGCGAACTTGAGCCATCTTCAGGTAACGTCAGTACAGATCCAAACGAGCGTGTTGCAAAACTAAACCAAGACCAGTTTGCTTACGAAGAGTTTTCTGTAATCGACACGGTAATCATGGGTCATAAAGAGCTGTGGGAAGTAAAAAAAGAACGTGACCGTATTTACAGCTTACCTGAAATGAGCGAAGAAGACGGCATGCGTGTAGCAGACCTTGAAACTGAGTTTGCCGAAATGGATGGTTACTCAGCAGAAGCAAAAGCAGGTGAGTTACTGATTGGTGTAGGTATTGGCACTGAGCAACACTACGGCCCTATGTCTGAAATCGCACCGGGTTTTAAACTGCGTGTGTTACTTGCACAAGTGCTGTTTTCTGATCCAGACATCATGCTACTCGATGAGCCTACCAATAACTTGGACATCTACACTATTAAGTGGTTAGAAGACGTGTTAAACCAGCGCGACTGCACCATGATCATCATTTCGCACGACCGTCACTTCTTAAACTCAGTCTGTACACACATGGCTGACATCGATTACGGCGAGCTTCGTATTTACCCTGGTAACTATGATGAGTACATGTTTGCCGCAACACAGGCTCGTGAGCGTCTACTTAGCGAAAACGCGAAGAAGAAAAGCCAAATTGCTGAGCTTCAACAGTTCGTATCGCGCTTTTCTGCAAACGCTTCAAAAGCAAAGCAAGCGACATCACGTGCTAAACAAATTGATAAAATTCAGCTTGAAGAAGTTAAAGCATCTTCGCGTCAAAGCCCATTTATTCGCTTTGAGCAAGAAAAGCAACTATTCCGTAATGCCTTAGAGCTAACAAACTTAGCGCAAGGTTTTGATAACATGCTTTTCAGTGGCCTTGAAGGCTTAGTTGAAGTAGGTGAGCGTATTGCGATTATCGGTGAGAACGGTGTTGGTAAAACAACACTGTTAAATACCCTTGCTGGTCGTTTAGCACCAAAACAAGGTGAATTTAAATGGTCAGATAACGCTAATATTGGGTATTACGCACAAGACCATGCTGACGAGTTCGAACAAGATATGAACTTATTCCAGTGGATGGAACAATGGCAACAAGAAGGTGACGACGAGCAAGTTGTTCGTAGTTTCTTAGGTCGTATGTTGTTTTCACAAAACGACATTAAAAAGTCAGTAAAAGTTATTTCAGGTGGTGAGCAAGGCCGTATGTTGTTTGGCAAAATTATGATGCATAAACCAAACATCTTATTAATGGATGAACCAACCAACCACATGGATATGGAATCTATCGAAGCGCTTAACTTAGCACTTGAAGCATACGAAGGGACTTTGTTGTTCGTATCACACGATAGACAATTTGTATCATCACTTGCTAACCGTATTTGGGAAATCAAAGACGGCAACATTATCGACTTTAAAGGTACATACACCGAGTACCTAGCAAGCAAAGAAGCATAATGTGCTTATGAGTGATTAAAAGCCATGCATGTCATGGCTTTTTTGTGCTTCTAGAGTCGCATCTTGAGGTGGTTTGGGTATATAATACCCGCCACAAAATAAGGACAAAAGTCCGCTTTTTAGAAAACAATTTTAACTGAGGTGTATTTATGACAGTTGGCATTATTATGGGTTCCAAATCAGACTGGCCAACGATGGAACATGCGGCATTAATGCTAGAAAAATTTGGCATTGAATACGAAACTAAAGTTGTTTCTGCTCACCGTACCCCTCAATTACTTGCTGACTATGCAAGCTCGGCTGCTGAGCGCGGCATTAAAATTATTATTGCGGGTGCCGGTGGTGCTGCGCACTTACCTGGTATGGCTGCGGCATTTACATCACTACCAGTTTTAGGTGTACCCGTTAAATCAAAAACACTTAATGGTGTAGATTCATTATTATCTATCTGCCAAATGCCTAAAGGTGTTGCGGTAGGTACACTGGCTATCGGCGAAGCAGGCGCTGCAAATGCTGGACTTTTAGCAGCACAAATTTTAGGTTGTCAACAGCCTGAAATCTTCGCAAAAGTTGAAGCTTTCCGTAAAGAACAAACAGACACTATCTTAGCTAACCCTAATCCCGCAGAGTAATATGAATATTTTAATTTTAGGTGCAGGTCAGTTAGCTCGCATGATGAGCTTAGCGGGTGCACCGCTTGATTTAAATGTTGTTGCCTACGATGTGGGTAGTGAAAAAATCATTCACCCGTTAACCGGTGAAGTTCACAACAGCACATTACAACAAGCTATTGATAACGCAGACGCCATCACAGCAGAATTTGAACACATTCCTGATGATGTACTAACGCTATGCTGTCAAAGTAATAAGTTTTACCCAGGTAAAGCAGCGATTAAAACTGGTGGCGATCGCGCTCTTGAAAAAGCATTACTTGATAAAACAAATGTTGAGTGTGCGCCTTATCAGCTAATTACAGAAAAAGCGCACCTTATTGCTGCTGTAGAGCGCTTAGGTAAGCCGCTTGTGATCAAAACTTGCCAAGCGGGTTACGACGGTAAAGGCCAATGGCGCTTAAAGTCTGATGATCAAATTGACCAGATCTGGTCAGAAATGGCAGATTTCATCGCATCAGGCACCGTAACTGCGCCGCACTCTATTATCGCTGAAAAGATGATTCCGTTTGACCGTGAAGTATCTATTATTGGGGCACGCGACAAAGCAGGTAACACAGTAATCTATCCACTCACTGAAAACCAACACACTAACGGTGTACTAACACTTTCAGTAGCGGGTAAAGAAAAAGCAGCAATTCAAGAACAAGCTGAGGTTGCGTTTAACAAGCTTGCGCAAGAGCTTGATTATGTGGGTGTATTAGCAATCGAATTTTTTGATGTGCAAGGCACGTTATTAGTTAACGAAATTGCGCCACGCGTGCATAATTCTGGTCACTGGACACAGCAGGGTACGCATTGCTCACAGTTCGAAAATCATATGCGTGCAGTTGCTGGTTTACCATTAGGTAGTACAGAACTACTTCGTCCTACCGCTATGATCAATGTACTAGGCCAGCCTTCTGTTCCACACTCAGTACTTGCAACGCCTGACGTTACAAGTCACTGGTATGGTAAAACGGCTAAACCTGGTCGTAAGATGGGGCATATTAATGTCTCAGCCGATAATCTTCATCAACTGGGTGAGCGTTTAGCGGCACTTGCTGAAGTGCTGCCAGAACACGATTATCCAGGTGTCGCTGCTACCAGCACCCAACTTATTTTAAACTGATCAGTTTAAATTCTAAGGAGCCGAGTTCATCTCGGCTTTTTAATATCCTAATAGAATAATACCTCTTGTCTCAAAGCACTTGCGTCAGGTTTTTCTTGCTATAGACTAATATTTTTATATTAATATTAGCTTGTTATGTTACATCCTCGATTTAGAACAGTCGTATTTGCGTTTTTTATGGCGCTGTTTATGTCTGGATTTATGTCTTTAGTGATCAGCATTTTTAACGTTGGTTTAATTGATAACATTGCAACCATTTGGCTTAAAGCATGGGCTTTTGCTTTTTGTGTGGCATTTCCTACCGTTATTTTTGTCGCACCTGTAGTGCATAAGTTAACCAATAGATTGATCAGAGCACCGTTGTGATAGCCGAACGCCCAAAACAAGTACTATTTATTACGTTATTTTTAGCATCTGCTTTGCCATTTGTTGGCTCAGCTACGGCACTTGTAGTAGGTGCTTTGTTTGCCATGCTATTAGGTAATCCATTTGCAGCGCAGTCACAAAAAATGAGTAAATGGATGCTAAAGTTGGCGGTAATTGGCTTAGGCTTTGCTGTTGATTTTAGCCAAGTAATAGAAGTAGGGCGTAGCTCTATTGTGCTTACAATCGTTAGTATTACCGCGATTATTGGCCTTGGCGAAATTTTATCGCAGTTATTTAAGTTAAATAAAAATACTGGCGTACTCATCTCATTTGGTACTGCTATTTGTGGTGGTAGCGCCATTGCTGCAATGGCGCCTGTAATTAAGGCCAAAGATCACGAAGTGGCGATATCATTAGCCGTGGTGTTTTTATTAAATGCCCTTGGTTTAGTGTTATTTCCGATGATTGGTCATTATTTTGGCCTGACTGAGCATCAGTTTGGGGTTTGGGCGGCACTGGCTATTCATGACACGAGCAGTGTAGTGGGGGCTTCCGCGGCTTATGGCGCATCTGCGCTTGCCATTGCAACAACCATTAAGCTCACCAGAGCGATGTGGATCATACCGTATACGAGTATCGCAGGTGTATTTTGGAAGTCTGATGAAAAAGCCAGTATCCCTTTGTTTATTATAGGCTTCTTGGCTGCTGCGCTGATTAATTCAAGTTTTCCAGAGTTTCAAACACTGTGGCACGCCCTTAACATAGGTGCTAAGCAAGTTTTGGTAATGACCTTATTTTTAATCGGCAGTGGCTTATCAATTTCAGTTTTAAAACAAGCGGGCATTAAACCTTTTATCATGGCGATGATCTTATGGATCATTGTCAGCAGTATTATTTTACTACTAATAGTAGACGGATTTATTTCATGAAAAATTCCTTATTAAGTTCTTCAATAGCACTTGCTACAGGCTTGTTTGCTAATAATTTAGCGGCTGCAGATCTGCGTGTTGCCACTTTCAACGTGAGCATGGACGCCACAAATTATGCTAAAAAAGGTGAGGCGGTCGATAAAGATGCTTTAAGCAAAGCATTAGCGAGTAACCACCAGCAAATTCGCAACATAGCAGAAATTATTCAACGTGTAAGACCAGATGTAATTCTACTGAACGAGTTTGATTATATTGATGCTGAAAAAGGCATTAACGTTTTTCGCAAAAACTATCTGCAAGTACCGCAAAATAAGCAGGTTGCAATTGACTATCCATATTATTTTATTGCACCAGTCAATACGGGTTTAGCTACTGAATTTGATCTAGATAACGATGGTGTAAAGGGGCATTACAAAGGCGACGCGCAGGGCTTTGGCTTCTTTGAAGGGCATTATGCGATGGCAGTACTGTCACGTTACCCAATTGGTTTAGATAAAGCACGTACTTTACAAACATTCAAATATAAAGACATGCCAAATGCGCAAATGCCCATCGACCCTAAAACAGGTAAAAACTGGTATTCTGCTGAGGAATGGCAAGCAATCCACCTAAGCTCTAAATCATTTTGGGATTTACCGATTGATGTAAAAGGAAAAACGGTTCATCTACTAGCTTCACATCCAACACCGCCAGTTTTTGATGGTGATGAAGACCGTAACGGTAAGCGTAATCACGATGAAGTGCGCCTAATTGCTGATTACATCAATAATGCGAACTACATTTATGATGACAAAGGCCAAAAAGGGGGCTTAAAAGCGAAAAGCCGCTTTGTGATTGTTGGGGATTTAAATGCGGCACCTGAAGGTGGTAAAGCTCGTCCTGAAACAACTGACCAAATTTTGAAAAACCCTCTAGTGAATACTTCATTTACCCCTTCTAGCAAAGGGGCTAAACAGTCCTATAAAGAAGAATATGCAAAAAATTACACGGCCTATTGGCAAGCCCGTGCTGATTACGTACTCCCTTCTAATTACGGTATTGAGATCAATGACGGCGGGGTATTTTGGCCAGTAAAAAGCTCAGAATTATACCGTTTGATTAAAGATCGTAATGCCTCATCTGATCATCGTATGGTATGGCTTGATATTAGCTTGAAATAAGCTGTTATTAAACGGAAAAGTTTGGCTGTTTATCCTATAAAAATTGCTATTTCATCAGTGCTTCTGCTTAAATAAGGCGAATTATAATAACCCCGTAAGAAGCACTATGAAATTCAAAACCACTGCTAATAAAACGTTAGTGGCTCTCGCAGTCGCATCTAGCTTTATGCTAGCTGGTTGTCAATCAACCGCCTCAACACCTTCTGAAGAACAAGTAAACAATGTAGCCCCTGTTGTTGTTACCCCTGCTGACACAGGCTCAGCTGAAATCACGTTAGAGCAAGCAATGGCTCACCCTGATTGGTTAGGCCGTCAGCCAGAGCGTGCTTTCTGGAATGGTGATTCTAACAGCATTGTTTATGTACAAAAGCAACAGGGTAGTGAGTTACGTGATTTATATGTGCAAGCGGTTAATAGCCAATCTGCATCACAATTAACGTTAAACAAATTACACACCGTAGGTGCAAAAAACGCAGTTTACTCGGCTGATAAAAAGCAACAGGCTTATGCATTTGAAGGTAATATCTTTGTTAAAAACCTAAGCACTGGTCAAATTACACAAATTACACACGACAGCGCACAGCAATCAAAGCCGCAGTTTTTAACGGATGGCAGCCTTGCGTATCGCCAAGGTAATGCATTTTATAAAGTTGATTTGGCAACAGGTCGTCAAGTTGAGTTAGTTAACTTACACCTAGACGATGCACCTAAAGGTGTGCAAGAGCCAGACACGTATATTGCAAAAGAGCAGCACAAACTAATTGATTACATTGCGCTGACTCACAAAAACAAAAAAGATCGTGAAGCGCGTAAAGAGCAAATTAATGAGCAAAACGACAGTATTGCTAATTCACAGTTCTATTTAGGTAAAGATAAACGTTTGGCAGACGTGCAGCTTTCACCAAATGGTCAAGCTCTCGTTGCAGTTACCACTGAAAACCGCTCATGGCGCGATGAAGGCGATATCATGCCTAATTACATTGCCGATGATGCGCGCGTAAAAGCTGAAAAAGTACGTCGTCGCGTTGCGGATGAAAAACCAATCAGCTCAGATGTTATTTACATCGACCTTAAATCAGGCGAGCAAACAACCCTTGCATTCGATACCTTACCTGGTTTTGATGAAGACGTTCTTGCAGCTGTTAAGAAAGAAAACTTCGCTCGTGATGGCAAAACTTACAAGTCTGAAAAAGCGCCGCGTGCTATCAACCTAATGATGGATTGGGGTTGGGATCAAAGTGCAATCCAATGGAACACAGATGGTTCACACGTGGCTCTTATGCTTGAAGCATGGGACAACAAAGACCGTTGGTTAGCGACTGTTGATACACAAAACAACAAACTTGTTTCACAGCACCGTTTACATGACGATGCGTGGGTTAACTATGCATACAACGATTTTGGTTGGTTGAACAACTCTGATACGCTTTACTATCTATCTGAAGAGTCTGGTTACAGCCATATTTACAAAAAGCCACTTAACGGTAAAGCAACGCAGCTTACTAAAGGCCAATTTGTTGTTTCTAACTTAACGTTAACGGCTGATAACTCAGCAATTTACTACAAAGCTAACGTTGAGCACCCAGGTCTTTACGAAATCTATCGTGTAAACCCTGCAAACGGTGAGTCTGAGCAAATCACTAACCTTGATGGCATGACCGACTACCAGTTAAGTCCAGATGAAAGCAAACTATTGCTAACCCACTCTAAGATTATGTCGCCACCTGAGCTTTACGTTGCTGATGCAAAAGCAAATACCCAAGCAACTCAGTTAACGCACACGGTATCTGATGAGTTTTTAGCGAAGAAGTTAATTGCACCTAAGATTGTTGCTGTGCCTTCAAGCCACACTGATCAGCCAATTTACGCAAAAGTATATTACCCAGCTGATTATAAAGAAGGCGAGACAGGCAAAAACCGTAAAGCGGTTATCTTTAACCATGGTGCAGGTTACTTACAAAACTCACACATGGGTTGGTCTGGTTACTTCCGCGAGTTTATGTTCCACTCACTATTGGCTTCAGAAGGCTACGTAGTCATGGATATGGACTACCGTGCCTCTAAAGGTTATGGCCGTGATTGGCGTACAGCAATTTATCGACAAATGGGTACGCCAGAAATTCAAGATTTAGCAGACGGCGTAAGCTGGATGGCAGACAACGCTAACGTAGATACAAAAGCGGTAGGCACCTACGGTGGTTCATACGGTGGTTTCATGACATTCATGGCGCTATTTACACAACCTGATTTATTTCAAGCAGGTGCAGCGCTTCGTCCGGTAACTGATTGGGCTCACTACAATGGTCCTTACACGTCGAACATCTTAAATCACCCAGATGTTGACCCAATTGCGTATGAGAAGAGTTCACCAATTTATTTTGCGGAAGGTTTGAAAAATCGCTTATTAATCAACGCACCTATGGTTGATGACAACGTATTCTTCCAAGACTCTGTGCGCCTAGTACAACGTTTAATTGAGCTTGAAAAAGAAAACTTTGAAACAGCTATTTTCCCAGTTGAACCGCATGGCTTTGTACAGCCATCAAGCTGGTTAGATGAATACCGTCGTATTTATAAGTTGTTCAAAGAAACGCTTTAGTTTTTGGACTTATACAAAACAGCCACTTATTAGTGGCTGTTTTTATATGTAGACTTTAAAACATTTATAAATACTGGCAAAGCCAGTACTGTGCCACCAAGTGCACCAATAAGATGGGCATCTATAGCCACATTTGATGCAATTAATTGGCTTACTGAATCACTAGGGCCTGCAATTTGCTCCCAAATAACTTTCGCCCATGTGCCTACGAACAACAACCAGCCTGAAAAGAGGCCTGCTTGTACGTCTTTTATCGAGCCCCAAATTATTACACCATGCAGTAATGCACTAAGTCCCGTATAAATATAAATATCAGGGCAAAATAACCACACCCCTAATCCACACCAAAGTGCAAGAACAGCGATGTTAAAAGCGTATCTAAATGGTGATGTATGCTCAGCATGTAATGCCCATATTAAAAAAATACCAGCGCAATTTAAGAAAAGATGAGGCCAATTTGCATGAACGAATTGACTCGTGAAAATCCGCCAATATTCACCATTTGTAACTAACAACCGGTTAAATTCTAAATAATCATTAAGATTAAATGCCGCAAAAAAAGTGCTTAGTAAGATTAAACATAAAGGAGGAAGTACATATAGTGGTTTCAGGGGCAGGTTGATCATGTTATTTTTATGGCTTAGAGATTTTTTGCATATTGTGCACGTTTCACACCAAGATGCCAATTAAACAACCGGGATTTAGTTTTTATGTTTTTTAAAACCAAAGCACTTATCGTGCTCTCTTCTTCATTACTGTATTGTTCAACACTTTTAGCTGCACCGGCAAAAATTGAAACAAGAGAACCAGAAGCGGCAACGGGATTTGCTGATAAGCAGGTCGTTGAAGGCGATAAATATATGGTCGCAGCAGCCAATCCTTATGCTGTAAAAGCAGGGCAAAAAATGCTTGAGCTAGGCGGTACAGCAGTTGATGCGGCAATCGCCACTCAACTCGTTCTTACATTAGTTGAACCACAATCATCAGGCATAGGTGGTGGCACCTTTATGATGTACTTTGATAATAAGTCAAAGAGTTTAACAAGTTTTGATGGCCGTGAAACTGCGCCTAGTAATGCGGATGAAACGCTGTTTTTAGATGAGCACGGTAAAGCGGTAAAATGGATTGAAGCGGTGGTTGGTGGTCGCTCAGTGGGTGTTCCGGGTATTTTACATGCCTTTGCATCAGCTCATAAGCGCTACGGCAAGCTTTCTTGGCAAACGCTATTTCAACCTGCAATTGCGCTTGCAGAACAAGGATTTGTTGTGTCACCTCGCCTGCACAAGTTACTAGCTAAAGAACTAAACCCTGGTGTTACAAAGTTGCCCGTTATTCGTGATTACTTTTTTCCAGACGGAAAGCCGCTCGCTATTGGCACTGTTAAGAAAAACCCTGAGCTTGCAGCACTTTATAAAGAAATAGCAAAACGCGGTATTGATGCTTTTTACAAAGGCGAAAATGCACAACAACTTGTTCATGCAGTGCAAAATTCAATTGTAGCGCCAGGCACACTTCGCGTAGAGGATTTAGCAAGCTATCAAAGCAAAGAACGTGCACCTGTGTGTGTTGATTATCATCAATATGAAGTGTGTTCAATGGCTCCACCAAGCAGTGGGGGAGTTGCTGTGTTACAAATTCTAGCCTTGCTTGAGCACAAAGAAATGGCAAAGCTTGAACCTAACTCAGTACAAGCACTTCATTATTTTACTCAAGCATCGCGTTTAGCTTTTGCCGACAGAAATGTATACATGGGTGACCCTGATTTTATGGCAATCCCTACCGAAGGCTTGTTAAACAAAGAGTACATTACCAGTCGCGCTAAACTTATTTCAGAGAAAGATGTTCATGCCGAAGCAGGCACGCCACCTAACTCACTTGCTTATGCACAAGATGATGCGTATGAATTGCCATCAACAAGTCATGTATCTATTGTTGACAGTGAAGGCAATGCAGTTTCGATGACCAGTTCAATTGAGATGGCGTTTGGTTCAACAGTTATGGTAAATGGGTATATTTTAAATAATCAACTGACTGATTTTGCTTTATCGCCAACAAAAGATGGTAAATCTTTAGCAAATCGTGTTGAAGCAGGTAAACGCCCGCGTAGCTCAATGTCGCCAGTCATGGTGTTTAACAAAGACGGTAGCTTGCGCTTAGTGGTTGGTTCACCCGGTGGTAGTCGTATCATTGATTATGTAGCGCAAGTGGTTATTGGTGTTCTCGATTGGAATTTAGACGCGCAAGAGGCGATCAACTTACCACGCATTACAAACCGAAATAATTATACCAGCCTTGAAAAAGGCACCGAGCTTGCAAATCATAAAGCTGAATTTGTTAACCGTGGACACAATGTTCGCATCTTAGATTTAAACTCTGGTTTACATGCTGTTGAACTAAAAGAGGGTAAACTTTACGGCGCTGCTGATCCGCGTCGTGAAGGTATTGCTTTAAGTGATAAAAGCCATTAAAAACGTGCTCAGCAGCCTTAAAGCTGCTGAGTTTTCATGTATACTAAAGAGTATGCAGTTTAGAGCATAAAATTCATTTTCTTCAATGGTCTGACAAGGTGGATTGTCATTGCAATTTCACCTTCAACAGTAATAATGTCAGGTCATAATTATGACGCATCAAAGCTTGGAAATATGACTACAAATACCGATCCAAATTATCTATATATTCCTTATTCAGGCCCTGGCCTTATTGAAACGCCGCTATTAAACAAAGGCAGCGCTTTTTCACAAAAAGAAAGAGAAAGTTTCAACCTAGCTGGCTTATTACCTCCTCGTTACGAGACTATCGAAGAGCAGGTTGAGCGTTGTTATCAGCAATATTCAAGCTTTAGCGACAACCTAAATAAGCACATTTACTTACGCGCAATTCAAGATAACAACGAAACCTTATACTACCGCTTAGTGCGTGATCATCTTGAAGAAATGATGCCTATCATTTACACACCAACAGTAGGTGATGCGTGCGAAAAATTCTCGGATATTTACCGCAGTGCCCGTGGTTTATTTATTTCGTATGAAGATCGTTTTCAAATTGATGATATCTTACGTAATGCTACAAAAGGTAAAGTTAAAGTTATCGTTGTAACGGACGGTGAGCGTATTCTTGGTTTAGGTGACCAAGGTATTGGTGGCATGGGTATTCCAATCGGTAAATTATCACTTTACACAGCGTGTGGTGGTATCAGCCCTGCTTATACATTACCTGTAATGCTTGATGTTGGTACGAATAACGAAAAACTGCTAAATGACCCAATGTACATGGGCGCACGTCATAAGCGTATCTCACAAGACGAGTATGATGAATTCTTAGAATTATTTATTAAAGCTGTTAAACGTCGCTGGCCTAGTGTGCTGTTGCAGTTTGAAGATTTTGCACAACCGAACGCAATGCCTTTACTGAAACGTTACCGTAACGACATTTGTAGCTTTAATGATGATATCCAAGGAACAGCAGCTGTGACTGTAGGTTCATTACTTGCTGCATGTCGTGTAAAAGGTGCAAAGCTTTCTGAGCAAAAAGTAGTGTTTGTTGGCGCAGGTTCTGCGGGTTGTGGTATCGCTGAGCAAATTATCAGTACTATGGTTGCTGAAGGCATTAGCGATGAGCAAGCTCGTTCTCAAATCTTCATGGTTGACCGTTTTGGTCTACTTACTGAAGGTATGGAAGGTTTACGTGATTTCCAAGATGCACTAGCTCAACCGAAAGCACATTTAAGCGAGTGGACTTACAGTGGTGAGTACGCATCACTCCTTGATGTAATGCACTGTGCACAACCAGACATCTTAATCGGTGTATCTGGTCAACCTGGACTCTTTACAGAGCAAGTTATCCGTGCAATGCATGCATCTTGTGCACAGCCAATTATTTTCCCATTGAGTAATCCTTCGAAGCAAGTTGAAGCACTTCCTGCTGATGTAATCGAGTGGACAGACGGCCAAGCAATTGTTGCTTCAGGTAGCCCATTTGATCCTGTTAATTACAATGGCCAAGTATTTCCAATTCCTCAATGTAACAACAGCTACATCTTCCCAGGTATTGGCTTAGGCGTTATTGCAGCTAAAGCAACCCGTATTACAGATGCAATGTTAATTGTCTCGAGTGAAACGTTAGCAGAGTCTTCGCCTCGCGCTAATACCGGTAAGGGTAGTTTGTTACCTGCCTTAACTGAGATTCAGGCTTTAAGTAAACGTATTGCGTTTGCTGTCGCTAAAAAAGCGATGGAAGAGGGCGTTGCATTAGAATTAAGTGATGAAGCTCTATGGGCTGCAATCGAAAAGAATTACTGGTTACCTGAATACCGTAACTACAAACGTCGTAGTATTTAATTCTTAATTTCTATTCAGAAAAAACAGGCTTTTTAGCCTGTTTTTTTATCGTTATTAAAAAATTTGCGCAATCGCCTTGTTCATATTGAATTAACCCTTTAAGGTGATAATGAACGGAGTTTAAGTTAAGGAACATGAATTATGCGTAAGTTCGTTTTTGCCACAATTGCCAGTGCAATCAGTTTAAATGTATTTGCTCAATCAGCACCTGATTCACCTCATATCTACATTCAAGGCCAAGCAACCGTTACCGCTATTCCTGATAACGTCAAGCTGACAGTGGCTATCGTCGAAGTTGATAAAGACCTAATAGCAGCAAAAAATAAAGCTGACACCACTATGGCTAAAGCGATAAAGTTAGCCAAAAGCCAAGGTGTAGATGAAAAAGGTATTTATGCTTCTAATATCTCGATTGATAGACAAACCGAATACAACAGAGAAACAGGTAAACAAAATTTTGTAGGTTACCGTGTAACGCGAAGCTTATCTCTGACCCTAGAAGACTTAAAGAAATACCCAATATTATTACAGCAACTTGTTGATTCAGGTATTAATGAAATAAATCAAACTCAATTTGTTTCTAGCCGCTATGATGAGCTGCACAAACAAGCACAAAAGCTCGCGATAAAAGATGCCAAAGCAGCAGCAAAAGAGCTTGCAAGTGATTATGGTGTAGAGCTAAAAGGTTTATATACGGCTTCGAATAGTCCTCTAAAGACCGATGTACAACCGTATATGCGTGCTGAAAAAATGATGGTTGCCGCAGATGCATCAGGTAACTACGTGCCTGATGCCTATCAAAGTGGTGAAATCACCATCACGGCCAGTAGTTACGCTGTTTACCTTATCGAAAATTAATCTTCTGAATTGGTGGTAAATTTTGCCACCAATTTTTCCCCTTTGTCTTCAGATATTCTCGCAATTGCTTTTAGCATGTTGGTAATTTGCTCTCTGTCGTAATCATTACTTGTATTACGGTCTATATCCTCTACTATCGCTTCTAAATAAATGAACAGGCTCTCTGTGGCTTCACTGTTTTCAGAGGATCTGAATAGAATATTTTTAAACGCTTCGAGTACATTAACCATTACATAAGCATCACCCTTGGCGTAATTGCGTATAGGGGTAAAGTTATCGTGCAATAGCTCGTCAAAAGATGTTTCGTGCAGATATAAATACGGCTTATCACCCTCAGCATGCTTCAGCGAGTAGTTCACATCGCTAATATTGAGCCTTTTAATGAGTAGAATACTCAACATATCGATCGCTTTTACTGCCGTACCAGGATCATTAATGCCTGGGCTCATTGCTTTTACTGCGATTTCAGAAATTTGCGTCATACCATAGCGGTAATGGTCACGAATGTATTCTTCTATATAAAAAATAAAACAAGCAAGCAGCTCTTCTACAAGTTCAGGTTTATCTGATAAATCCGTATCACACTTTAAAAAGGGATAACCTTTAACCGTAAAAAAACCTTGTTTAACCGAGATATAAATTCTGATGTTATGTTTCTTACACAAAGCACATAATTTATCACTGTGTGCACCTTTAAAGTAACCTTCTGTTTTACTTTTAATGCTATGCCAATCATCAAAGCGAGGAAAGTCGTTAACAGGGTTCTCCTCCTGCATTGAAATAATACTCTTTAGCTCCGCTTTGGTATTCTTGAATAAATCGTTGAGAACATTATCCACTTGAATTGCTTTAGAAATTGAGTGAATAAAGTAAACAAAAAAGCCCAATGAAATAAGGCCAAAAATTAATGAAAACAAGATGCCCAGAGAAGGGATCCCCGTATCTCCATCCCCAATAGTACGGATATTAATAAGCATAATAATGGTGTAAATAATGCTACCTAAATAAAAACCCAGTACAAGTTGATGTGATTTACGAGTAATGAGGCCAGGAAGTACTCTGGGAGACAGGCTGGCACTGGCACTATTTAATACAACCATTACCATCGAAAAGCTAAACACAGTGAGTGAAATAATACTGCCTGCTAGTGTGCTTAAGATGGTTCTGGCGTTTTCTTCACTGTCGACCAGTAACACACCAATGAGCTCTTTAAATTCCATCGATAAAGACGAATACTCAATTGCCGTTGTCACTAAAGCAAAAACTAAAAACATCACCGAGAGCATAGATGGGTAAAACCCTATACTGCTTATCATTTCTCGGTAGTTATCAGCTAATTTTCTTGGCGTAAACATGCACTTCCTTAAGAACAGTTAGACTTTCGATATGATCAAGTCATAATAGTTGAGAATATACAAACAGCCTAGCAATAAACTTGGCTAAGCGTCTAATGTTAAATAAAAATTTGGAAAAAATGTGATTGTTTCAATATTTGCAGCCGTTTTGGCAATAATGTACATCCAGTTAAGTTTTAGGGTAATTAACCTACGCAAAAAAAAGAAAATCTCGTTGGGAGACGGCGGAGACAGCACATTAAATGCTGCAATTCGCACCCATGGAAATTTTATCGAATACGTGCCTTTTTCGTTGATTCTGCTATTTTTAGTAGAGTATCAAGGTCTTTCAAGCCATTACTGCTATGTTTTAGGTTTAATGTTAGTCGTCGGACGCATTTGCCACAGTTACGCACTAGCAGAAAATCAATTGAAATTCCGTGTTATTGGAATGGGGCTTACCTTTTTAACTATGATACTAAGCGCAGTTTTATTATTAATCACGCGAGTTATTTAGCTTATGCAAACGTCTGTTTTTACACTTGCCTTTCTTTTATGTTGTCAAAGCGCGCTTGCAAGTGTAGAAATGGACAACTCAACATCAAGCATAACTTCAGATAATCAAACGCTCCGTGTGGTGTACCCTAAGACCATGCCAAATTTAGATGAAGAGGTGCTTTATCCGCTCATTTTACTTCGCTCTGCTTTAGAACATAGTGGTGTAAAGTTCATACTAACTCCTTCTAAACACCTTCTAGGCCAAAGCCGTGTACTAAGACAAATAGAAGTTGGTGGAGAGATCAACGTCAACTGGACCATGACAACGATTGAGCGAGAGCAACGATTATTCCCATTAAGAGTGCCTTTGTTCAAAGGTTTATACGGATGGCGTTTACTTTTAACAACCCAATCGCAATTAAAGCAGCTAGAGCAACTGCACACGTTAGATGATTTAAAGACGGTTTACTTCGTTCAAGGGCAAGACTGGCCCGATACAAAAATACTTCGAGACAACGGACTCGTTGTATTTACCTCTTTAGATTATACGTCACTTTTTAACATGCTAAATAAAGGGCGAGGGCAGTTGTTTCCTCGTTCAATTCTGGAAGTTGATATAGAAAAAGCAATATTTGAAAATGACATGGAACTTGAAGTGTTACCACAACTCATGCTGAAATACCCAAGCCCAATATATTTCTTTTTTAATAAGAACAACACTAAAATTGCTGATGCAGTCACTAAGGGTATTAATATCATGCGTGAAAATGGCGAATTTGATCGCCTTTTTTATAAATATAATGGCGCAGCAATCAATAATGCCAGCATACACACTAAGACTATTATAGAATTAGAAAATAAAGATTTACCTCCATTAACCCCTGTAAGCGATGCTTCTTTGTGGTTAACCATACAGACTGTGAATGAAAAATAAGATATTTATAATCGGTTTGCCGCGCACAGGCACAACCAGCATATGCCATAGCTTTTTAGAGCTAGGATATAAAACAGCACACACGGCTTATACCCAACAATCAATCCACAACGCAGAAGTTATTGCCGATACCCCAGTGTTCAATGAATATAAACTACTCGACAAGCACTTCGATAATTGTAGATTTATTAATTTAGAGCGCGAGCTAACTAAATGGCTGCCATCTATAAGGCAACTGCTTACACGCATGCACACCAACTTAATGCGAGAAGATGGTGGCTTTAATACTCACCTTAAACGTTGTTACTTAGATACTTTTGGCTGTTTTAATTTGTCCGATATTGAATCTGACGAATACCTAACCCAGTGTTATAACCGCCACCAAAATCAAGTTTCTGAGTATTTTAGAGGGCGAGAGCACCAGCTCTTGTCTTTGAGTGTTGCTGATGAGCAAAGTCCTAAACTACTTCAAAACTTTCTTCAAACAGAGCAAACTATCACCTTTAAACCACTGAATATAGCGGGCAAAGTAACAGCTTGGAATGACATAAAACACCCTAACAAAGTGGCCTCTACACGAAATGGAAAAATAGATAAGTCACTGGGTTACAATCACAAGATTTTATAACGTAAATGCGCTAAAATCGCCGCCATTATTAGTTAAGTTGTTCGCTATTATGTTTGAATTAAAATATCACACGCCATTTGAATGGACTGAAGGTGTTCTTGCAGACTTTGATACCTTCTTGCAAGACCATGCCGCAGCTGAAAAAAAAGCTTCGGGTATGGCTATGTCAATGCTATCTCATTATCCAGATCGTCGTAAGCTGGTTAAAGCTATGACTGATTTGGCTTTAGAAGAGATGATTCATTTTAAACAAGTACTTAAGCTTTTAATGGAACGTGATGTTTCATTAGGTAATGATCAAAAAGATCCTTATATTAAGAATATTCGCGCATTATTCAGAAATGGCCGTGATGAGTTTTTAATGGACCGATTATTAGTCGCTGGTGTTATTGAAGCGCGAGGTCATGAACGTTTCTCTTTAGTTGCCGAGGCACTTCCTGCTGGTAAAGAAAAAGATTTTTATGTAGCTATCGCCAAGTCTGAAGAAAAACATAAAAACTTATTTGTTGAACTTGCATATGAATACTTTGACAAAACAGAAGTGGATACAAGATTAGAAGAGATCCTCGTTGCCGAAGCTGAAATATGTAAGAAGATTCCGTTTACAGCTGCACTTCATTAAAAATTCATAACGTATCATTCGGTAACCCTTGATACGTTAAACAACTTTTAAAAACAACAATTAAGTGTTTAGAGAATGCTCAAATCAAGACAAATTAATGAAATAAACAGTTAGTATTCATCTTACTGTCCTATAGTTAAAAGGAACTAACTTTAAGGACAGAAGCATGAAATGGATGATGACTTTCACCACGCTATCATTAATAGGAATAGTAGTTGCTGGTAACACAATTTACTTCGAGGTTGAGCACTTTCGTTCAAATGATACGCCTCGCGAAATAACGCCTAGTATGTATCGCTCACTTATGTGGCATAGTGGTATCTACAATAATGAAGAGTTTTTGCAAGTCGCTAAAAGCTGTTTTAGTGACGGTAAAATCGATACACGAGAATATGCAAAACTGACAAATCTAGCAAAAGAAATCAGTGGGCCAGTTATCTATTTACAAGAAACAAATGAGCAACTTTGGCATGCTCGTCAACAATACAAACAATACCTTGAAGAAAATACAGCCACCAGACTTGCCACTTTAAACTAAATGGAACTGTTCTGGTTAATTAAACGTTCAAGTTCCACAATAGTTGGCTTTCCGCCTAGATAGTTGGTATCTATATGGTAAGTGTTGCCAAGCCAATAGGGGGTTTGAGTCGTGTTATGGCCATGAATTGAAAAACTAATACTGGGATTATCTTCGACTATCCTCTGCTTTACTATTGTTCGTTCCCACAAAAGAGCGGAGACCGCAAGTTGTTTATCATTAGCAGGAACTAACCAATTCCAATTATGCGATACTGTGTGCGATAAACCAATTTTAGCCCCTCGATAATCCAATAAATATGAAAGAGGGCGATTGCGTAAGTAATTGCAAACAAATTCAAGTTCTTCATCACTCGTATCTATATGCCAGCGACCACCATTTTTAACCCATAACGAAAAGTAATCTTTATCGTGTGTAAGCAAAGATTCTAGCAACATATGTTCATGATTACCCAGCGACATGTAAACCCCCAACTCTATAAAGCGTTTGATGAGTTTTACACTATCAGCACCTCTGTCTATAACGTCACCAAGCGAAAATAGCACATCGTGGTTTTTATCAAAATTTACAGATTTAAGCGCTTGCTCAAACTTAGCCAAATCAGCGTCTAAATCGCCAATGACAAATACACGCTTATTAGCATCAAAATGAACTTTAACTTGTATTGGGTTTTGTAAGTGAGCGTCACAATTCACTAAATTCAAAATAGACTCCTTTAATTAGTCAATGAGTTAAGGGTAACATAACTCGTTGCTATTTAATCACTGGCTGGTTATCATTTAACCTCACCTTTAGGAGTAGATGCCAACATGAACAACTAAACCTGTTATCCAATTTCATTCTATCTTTTTGGACCAGCAGGGTTAGTAGGCGTTGCTCACTATCACTTTACATTATGTTACTTCTTGCGTGATCAACCGCTTATACCAATTCGCTTAATTAAATATATTATTGTGAATTGGTATCACTGCCCCTGTCATACAGGAGGCACTATGCCACACCTTCAAGCTTTTAATTTATGTTATCAACATGGCAATGGCGATGTTGTTTTTAACAAACTCTCATTTTCACTCACTGCTAAAGTCACTGCGTTAGTCGGAAGAAACGGCTGTGGTAAATCAATATTAGCGTCGATACTTGCTAAGCAAAGAGAACCTAACTCTGGCACGGTTGTTTGTAATTCAACCCTCGGTTTTTACTGGCAAATGGACGATGTAAAGCAAACGGATGACCAAACAATCGCAGAGGCTATTGGGCTAGAGCACATCTTTAATGCTCATGATGCGATAAGCCAGGGGCAAGTTACAGAGCAAAATCTAACTTTGCTCGAGGGGAATTGGGACTTAGCAGAGCGCTTTAACGCAGAGCTTTTAAGGCTCGATGTTAAAAACAAAGGCCACAACTCATTAAGTAAACATTTAAGCGGTGGCCAGCTTAGCCAATTAAAGCTTTGGGCACTATTTACCTGCATTAAGCCCGACATTTTAATACTGGATGAGCCATCAAACCACTTAGATGCAAAAGGCAAAAGCGGGCTTATAAAGCAAATAAATAGCTTTAAAGGGCAGATATTACTGATAAGTCATGACCGAGAACTGTTAGAAGAAGCGCATGAAGTTTGGGAGCTAACATCCCTTGGTTTAACACAATATTGCACGTGTTTTTCACAATACCATAGTCAAAAGCAGCAGCAAGTTGCTGCCCTTGAAAACAAGTTAAACCACATTGTTAAACAGCAAACTAAACTTAAAGCAGCAGAGCAATTACAAAAGCAAAAAGCACAAAAGCGAGCAAACCAAGGTGCAAAACTTAGAAAGTCTGGCAGCCAACCCAAAAAGTTGATGGATACTAAAAAAGATAAAGCCAGCGCTCATTTATCATCACAAAATAAAAATACCGCTAAACGAGAAGGCATACTGACTAGTAATAAACAAGAGCTTTCTAGCCAGCTTGAACAAACTAAAGCGCAGCAATTTTATTTAGCACAATCAAATAAAGCTAAGCATCATAAAGTACTTAGCCTGGAGGACGTTGTATTATCACACGGCACACAAAAGCCGTTAAATTTTCAGGTGTTCTGTGATGATAAAATTCATTTAGCGGGCGCAAATGGCACTGGTAAATCAACCTTACTTAAAACTCTGACATACGACATACCAGTAAAAGCAGGGCAGTTACATTGCAATCAAGCACTCTATTATTTAGACCAATATTTCACATTAATAAACAACCAACTAACCCTGCTTGAAAACATCATGACTCACTGTAAAAACCTAGATGAGAGCACAGTACGTACTTTACTTGCCAGTATGGGCTTTAGAAAAGACGCGGTTTTTAAACACGCCGCATTTTTAAGTGGCGGCGAAAAAATGAAGCTCGCCATGTGTATCGTCAGTAATATTGAAAGCACTGCATTTTTGTTATTAGATGAACCGGATAATCATCTCGACCTTGAATCAAAACAGCTTTTAGCTCAGTCATTACAGGGTTTTAAAGGTGGGTTTATACTCGTAAGCCATGATAAATACTTTGTAGAAAGCATCGGCTGCTGTAGGCAAATTGTGTTATAAGCTCGATGTGTAAAATTCCCATCGTTATTCATCGAATAACGACTCAGCCCCAATTAACGGGATTCGCCACATATTTAAGGCTAAAACCTAAGTATTACCCGCTTTTAAATGGCACGGTCAATGTAACAACAGTTAACGCTCTAAAATAAATCCAGTTTATAGAATAAGGAAAAATAAAATGAAAGATGAAAAGTACATATCATTAGTGTGTGATTGTCTATTGGCTTTTCAGATGCTTGAAGAGGGTTTAAAAATATCGATAATAGGATCGTATGAAATCATAGCTAAATCAACTCCCGAAGAAATTGATTTTAAGTTTGATTATGGCTCTATTGATGACTTAGCCCTTAAAATGCTGATAAAAAAGTATATTGCAGTAACAAGTAATAATGAGCTAATTCAGGCTTTAAAAAGTAAAGATCTTACAAAGTGGAGAAACTTTTTTGCTCACAATGCCTTTCACCATGAGTTAATGAAACGTAATTCTAAGAGTCAATATACAGAACACTCTTACGAGGATTTAATGTTAGTCCGAAAAAATACATAGATTAAACAATGACTTGACCAAAGAAGTTATAAAGCTTAGGAAAGTGAAAGATTCTATATAAAAGTTAACAGAGACTTCTTTAAGCTCCTAGACATGCTCGATCTAAAAATATTAGGGAATAATATATGAAGAAAAAATGCAATTCGCAAAGTGCATTCGCATTAATAAAATTCTTTACTCATAAGGAGCACTACTTAAGTTTTTTAGCAGGAACAAGTTTGTTCAGGACGCCTCATTATTATCGAACTTGTGAAGATATTGGAAGAGGTGATCGTAATGAATCTTGTGTACTGTTTTGGGAGCAAGGATTAAGCGGAATAAAACCTAAGTTCTTTAACCCAGACGGCACTGAAAATATCAATAAAGCCTTCAAAAGCCTTCTAGTTTATCCTATTCATGAGCAACATGATGCTTGGATGCAATCTTGGTCTATTATAGGTCCGAACAATGATTTCGATGGATCTTTGGAGAAGATGCAGCAAGAATTTGGCTCTTTTTTTGTTATCTTACCTGCTAAAAGGATTGAGGATTATGCACATTTAGTGGAAAAGTCTAGCGGGTTAAAAGTCAGATTTGGTTCTGTTCAATACTCAGAAGATCCAACAAAGCGGTCACTGACAGTAAAAGATTCTAAGTATAGTTATCAAAAAGAGTTCAGGTTCTTTGCTGGAGAGTGCTCTAAAGGAATGTTAGAAGACAAGTTTTTCAAATTACCTAAACTTGGAAAGTTGTTACTTGATGTTCAGAGCTTAGAACTCACTTCACCTAATGGTGTGATTACATATTGTTCTGTAGGGTACAAAGGTATAGTAACAGTGAAACCTTGATGGAATAGTGAAAAAACCGCACAAAGTGTGCGGTTAAGTTTAAGCAGTTTTTTTGTCACCGTATTTTAAAACAATATCCTTGAGGGCTAGTTGATCGCCCATTTTAATTAAGTCATTACCAATTGTTTTGAGGGTTTCACTGGCTTGGACTAAATCATGTAAGTGGGCTATTTGCTGTTCAAGGGATTCAGTCTCAGATTAGTTGTAATGTATCGATTGATGGTCAAAAACAGAAAACACATAAGAAGCGTAGGATACACATTTAAAACGAACGGGGAAACACCGACAATATGACCGAAAATAAAGTATTTAACATAATATAAATTATAGGAAGTTAACTATCTAAGCATAGTTCAACCTATCCGCTGCGCACACTAAGTCCAATACTAGACGGTATCGGACATTTTACTGTTGTTTTATCGTATTATTCATTTTATTAGTGTCTGTTTCTTGAGCTTACTTATCTCATGACTTATATTAAAACTATCAACTTGAGATGTAACGATAAGATGTAACAATATGGAATTTGTGAAGCCGTTGGAACCTATTTTGATAATTGATGATATGCAAGACATCAGAGATTATCTAAACCAAATTTTGACTGGTCTTGGCTTTGAAGATATTTTAGAAAGTCGAGATTTTGAATCAGCTAAAACTGTTATCGAAGAAAAGTCACCGAACGTTATCTTTCTTGATATTGAGCTACCTAATACTGATGGTACGGAAATTCTTGAATACTTAAACGACCACCACCCACATACACATGTTGTTATGTGCTCTGGCCATAACAGTCTTGAGAATGTTCAAAACACCTGGGAACTCGGTGCTAAAGGTTTTATCGCCAAACCATTCAACGCAAAAAAAGTCGACTCTGTTATGAAACGTCTAGAATTGATGGAAACCATAACAAATTAAGTAGTTTATGAATTCGACAATCCAACTCGTTATAGATGACCTATCAACGGTTATTTTCGTTAAGCAACAACAAATAAAACTCGCCTTAACGTGTTTATTTAGTGAAGGCCACCTGTTAATTGAAGATTTACCAGGTATGGGAAAAACCACGTTATCTCATGCACTTGCGGCTGTTCTTGGCTTATCGTATCAGCGAATTCAATTCACCAGCGATTTATTACCCTCTGACATACTTGGTACAAACATCTTTGATGCCAAAGAGCATAGCTTTTCATTTCATCAAGGCCCTGTATTTAGCCAAGTTGTTTTAGGCGATGAAATTAATCGTGCTGGTCCTAAAACGCAAAGTGCACTGTTAGAAGCAATGGAAGAAAAACAAGTGACGGTAGATTCTGTTAAGCACGCCCTACCATCACCATTTTTTGTGATTGCTACTCAAAATCCAGTGCATCAATCAGGCACTTATCCTTTACCTGAGTCGCAATTAGATCGCTTTTTTATGCGTATTAGTTTAGGTTTTCCTGACAAACACGCTGAAAAAAATCTCATTTTAGGGTTAAACAACCGTAACTACGATGACTTGCCCGTTCGTATTAATCCTGGTCAACTTGCTGTTATCCAAAAAGAAATTAATACGGTAACGATAAGTAATGCGGTTGTTGACTATATACTTGAGCTAGTTGCGTTTACTCGCCAAGATAACCACTTTGTAAACCCATTATCACCAAGAGCCAGTATTGCGCTTGCCCGTGCTGCAAAGTCATGGGCGTATATTGAAGGCCGTGATTTTGTGCTGCCTGAAGATGTGCAAGCGGTTTTCCCTAGCGTGACCGATCACAGGCTTGGTTTAAACGCTGGTGATAGCGGGTTTGCACTTAAACATGTGCCAGTAAGCTTATAAAACATGTTTAAGTGCCCTGCTTTTATTGAGCAATTTCGTCAGTCAATTTTTAATAAGTTATTAAAAAGCAAACATAGAACCAACGAAATTGAACTTAAGCATAAAACAATTTATGTATTACCCTCTAAACTTGGCGGGCAGTTTTTACTGATTGCGCTGCTTAATTTTGTGATGGGTATTAACTATCAAAACAACCTAATTTTAGCCATGGCGTATTTAATGGTGGTTGTTTTGGTGTTTACGATACTGACCGGCTATAAAAACGTTAGAGGTTTGTCAGTTAACTACCTATTTGTTAATGAAAGTTATGCGCCAAAAGCCCCTTTCGCGCGTTTTCAAGTTCAAGCTAAATCACACTGTGAACTAGTAAAACTCGTTAATAAAAACGTTGAATCTGAAACTGTGTCACTGCAAAGCAAAGAGACAAAAACAGTTGAAATAGCACTTAAATGTAGCGATCGTGGTGCTTATGACTTTGATAGAATTAAAATTATTAGTCATTTTCCATTTGGTTTAGTATCTGTTTGGAGTTATATAGAGCCAATAAGTACCGTTTTTGTTTACCCACAACCAATTACATCAGAAAAGCTCGATACTCAACTCCATGAAAATGACGAACATGATGGCGATAACGCACAAGTTAAAGCCGGTAATGATGACTTTTATCAGCTTACACCGTTTGTGCAAGGTACAGCACTGAATAAAGTATCGTGGAAACACTACGCTAAAACTCAGCAGCTATTAACGAAAGAGTTTACCAGTGATGCATCACAGGAATTAGCGCTTAATTTCAATATGTTAACTGGCAATAACGAACATCGTTTAAGCCAATTATGCTTTTTGGTAAACCAATTAACCGATCAACACATGGCGTTTTCGTTAACCTTGCCTAATAAACACATTGCAAAAGGCTTAGGGGTTCACCATCAAAGAGCCTGCTTACAAGCTTTGGCGGAGTTTTAATTATGAATACCCCGCTTATAAATACTGTTTTATCACTGCTTTTTATTGTTATCAGTGGTTTTTTGTTTACCGAAGTCCCTACTCTATTTTTAGCCATATTGGCTGGCTTAAGCTTTTTAAACCTGTTTTTAAGTAAGTTTTATAAAAAACTAAATGGATTGGTCGCGAATATTTTGGCTGCAGTTAGCTTAATAGCCTTATTTGTTCTGGTTGGTGTGAGCGATACGGTAAAGTTGTTTGTATCCATGATGCTACTTGCTAGCAGCTTTAAATTGCTACAAGCAAAAACAATTAAACAGTATCAAACCGTTTGTTTACTAGTGTTTTTTAACCTTTCAACTGTGTATTTATTTCATCAAGGGCTGTTCGAAACCTTGATTGTGAGTGTACTCTATATTGTTAACTTCGCAGTACTTGGCTACTTAACCAGTCCGCAAAGCTTTAAGGCCGCTAACAAGCAGAGTTTTAAAACAATATTACTAGCCTTACCCATAGCAGCATTTTTGATTTTGTTTTTACCTAAAATACCAGCATTTTGGCAGCTACCTGGGCCAAAGCTTGCGAAAACTGGCTTATCAGAACAAGTGAACCCCTTTTCGATTGCTAAATTAGCTGAGTCTGATGATTTGGTTTTTCGGGTAGAACAACAGCCAGGGCAAACTTTACACGCCCCCTATTATTGGCGAAGCCTCATTCATGATGAGTTTAATGGCAGTGAATGGTTAATATCGGACATTTTAAAATCTAAACAATTTAACCCTATTCGCCACACCATTAGCCGTAGTAATAGCATTGATTATCATGTTATTGCAGAGCCCTCATCTTCAAATTGGTTATTTGCCCTTGGCTTTGCACAAAGTGCTAATTCAGATGTGCACTCTACTTACAATGGTTTGTTAAAACGCAAAGGTAACTTAAACAAAAACATTAAATATGCGGTAACGAGTAGCCAAGCTTCGCTGAGCCTGAATGCCTTTGAAAAACGTTTATACACCCGCTTACCTAAAATGACTAACCCACAAACGACGGTGCTGGCAAATCAGCTGGCTGCTGAGCATGATAATGCACAAAGTTACTTTAACGCATTACTTAATTACTTTAATCAGCAGCAGTTTGCTTACACATTAACACCAACGCCAATGTATGGTGATAATACGTTAGACCAGTTTGTATTTGATACCAAACGTGGTTTTTGTGGTCATTATGCAAGCACGGCCGCATTTATGTTTCGTGTTGCCGGTTACCCTGCCCGAGTTGTGTCGGGTTATTTAGGGGGCGAACAAACTAAAGCCACTACGCTCAACATTTATCAATATGATGCGCATGCGTGGGTTGAAGTGTTCTTCGATGAAAAGTGGCACATATTTGATGCTACCGCTGTTGTTGCCCCGGAGCGTTTAAATGGTTCGTTATCACAGCTTGGTGATTTAAATGAAAGTTTTAACAACAATCTTAATTTTGGTTTAAAGCGCTGGAGCCATTTTAAAGCAATAAACTGGCTGCGTATTCAGCTTGAAGAGCTCGACTATAAATGGACTAACTGGGTGCTTACGTTTGACCAAGCATCGCAGCAAAGTTTATTTGATTCACTGTTTGGTAATAATTCAGCATGGCTAACGCCATTAGTTGTGTTAGGTACTTTATTACTGAGCTTTACAGGCTATTTTTTATATAGCAAGCGCCCAGTACAAAGTAGTGAACCATTGGTTGATGACATTACTTGGCTTTATCAGTGGGCTAAAAAGCAAGGTGTCTCACCTGTTTCTACCAACACACCACTACAAAATATTGCTTTGTTCAAACAGCAAAAGCCCGCAGTGAAGCCTTTTTTAAACGAATTTGAGCAAATAATCATCGAAGTACGCTATCAACAACAATCATATACTCAAAATCGCAAAAACCGTGTGCGAGTTCTGTTAAACTCTCTCAAAACAGCCAAATAGAGAACAATATGAATGCAGTAATTGTCGGCGTTATGTTGATGCTGGTTTTAACGCTTTGTCGAATTAATGTCATTGTCGCGATGACAGTGAGTGCTATTGTTGCGGGTCTGACCGCTGGTCTTGGTTTAACTGAAACTGTTAATGCATTCAATGATGGCTTATCGGGCGGTGCTGAAATAGCGCTTAGCTATGCGATGTTAGGTGCGTTTGCGGTTGCTATTTCTAAGTCGGGTTTAACACGTATTTTAGCGTCTAAGTTACTTAAGCAAGTAAACGAGAATAGTCATAAAGGCGAAACTACGCTTAGTTACCTTATTTTAAGTATTATTTTACTCTGTGCGATTTCATCGCAAAATTTAATACCTGTCCATATAGCCTTTATCCCAATACTTATTCCGCCATTGCTGATTGTGTTTAACAAGTTGCGCCTTGATAGACGTGCAATAGCATGTATTTTAACCTTCGGATTAGCCACTTCTTATATGGTGTTACCTTATGGTTTTGGTGGGATTTACTTATATTCCATTTTGCACAAAAACCTCACTGAAAATGGCTTAGATATCGTTAATACTCAAGTCCCCATGGCAATGATAATTCCAGCCATCGGGATGTTATTTGGTTTATTGGTTGCGGTATTTATTAGCTATCGAAAGCGCCGTAGTTATGAGTCTCATAGCTTAACAGAGCCACAACAAGAGGTGCTCATAGAACAGCCTAAAAAGGTACTGGTAGTTGGCATTACCGCTGTACTTTGCTCTTTAGTGGCGCAAAATATCAGTGGCTCAATGATCTTAGGCGGCCTCGTTGGAGTGGCCATATTTACCTTGCTTGGTGTTGTAAAGCTTGAGCAAAACGGCGATGTATTTAGTAAAGGCATCGCGATGATGGCGATGATTGGCTTTATTATGATCTCAGCACAAGGCTTTGCTTCAGTGATGAAAGCAACGGGTGATGTAACTTCGTTAGTCAGCTCTGCAGCGGCTATGATTGAAGGTAACAAACCCCTTGCAGCCGCATTGATTTTATTGGTTGGACTCTTAATAACCATGGGTATTGGTAGCTCGTTTTCAACAGTGCCAATTATAGCCACCCTATTTGTACCACTTTGCATGGAACTTAATTTTTCGGTAATGGCAACGGCGGCACTGGTTGGTACAGCGGGCGCTTTAGGTGATGCTGGCTCCCCTGCTTCTGACTCAACACTTGGACCAACATCTGGCCTAAATGCAGATGGTCAACATGACCATATTTGGGATTCAGTGGTACCTACTTTTATCCACTTTAATATTCCGCTACTAATTGCTGGCTGGGTTGCGGCAATGGTGTTGTAAATAGATAAACAGTGTAGCTTCTTTTTATGGGGCTACACTAAACTATTCTCAATAATAAAAAGAAAGAACTCCCTCATATATCTATCCCTTGTACACACCCTCTTAAATTATTTTTATAGTTGCTAAAGTTAACTTTAAAAAAATAAAGTATGATGTGTTCTTTTTATCTAATAAATTAAGCACCCGAAGGTACTTAATTTATTTATAACTTATAGTAAGTATTATTCGAAGCCGTTGATCATCTTATCGCAAACTACCGGAGTTGGTCTGTGGTTATCATCAACAGCTACAAACGTGAAGCTACCTGAAATAGCTAAATGCTTGTCATCTTTATGCATTCTTTCTAAAAAGATTTCTACGTCTACTTTAAGACTGGTATTGCCAACGTGAACAACTTTTGAAATTAGCTCGGCGAATGTACCTGCTGGAATAGCCTCTTTAAAATCAACACGATCAGACGAAATCGTTACAAGTGGCTTACGACAAAAACGGGTTGCTGCAATAAAGGCGACTTCATCCATCCAAGCTAACGCGTCCCCACCAAATAGTGTGTTATGGTGATTTGTACGGCCTGGGAAAACTGTTTTCGTTACTGACGTTGTTGAGTCAATAATACGCTGTGCAATAATAGCATCACGATCGATTTGTTGTGTCATAGTCTCTACTTTTCATTAGCTAATGTGTCTTGCATCATTAGCGCAGGGTCAAGGCGTTCGTTTTTCCAATTAAAACGCCAGTCTAAATGAGGGCCGGTAACTCGGCCTGTTGCGCCGATCTCAGCAATTTTGTCACCACGCGTAATTTCATCCCCTACTTTTACATCTAATTTGCTTAAATGAATGTAGGTAGAGGTAACACCATGGCCATGGTCAAGAATTAACGTGCCGCCAGAGTAATATAAATCTGCATCAGCAAACACCACCGTACCACTTACTGGTGCATACACTGGGCTGCCTGTTTTATTGGCAATGTCTAACCCAAAATGTGGGCGGCGAGGCTCACCGTTAAAGTAACGCTGGCTACCATAAACACCTGAAATACGCCCTGTGGCTGGCTTATAAACAGGATCTAAAAAGTAACGTAAGTCAGAATTTACTTGCCTAGCTTTACGAACAGCAACGGCTTCACGGCTAATACGTTCAGACACTTCTTTAGGTGGCGAAACATATTTTTTTGCAACACCGGTGATTTTATCGATTTTATAATCACGCTTGGTGATTACAATTGCTTTCTCGTGCTTCACACCAGCACTATCAACCCAAGAAAGAGTATGGTTTGTCTTAGCATCACGGCCAAAACCAAAAACAAATTCACCACTTGTTGAAAGCTTAAGTTGCTCGCCATTGAAACTAACACTTTTAGCGCCTTCAATTTGGCCAGTTACTAAACCGCCTTGAGTTAAATGTCCTTTTAATTCAACAGCACTGGCAGTTAAAGAAAACAATCCTGCAAACGCTGCTATTAGTAATCCTTTACGCATAACTTATAGACCCCTTGCCCACTCCTTCATAAGCGGTAATTTTTACTTCAGAGTCAGGGTACTGGCTTTTCACTTGTGAGCTTAGATAATCGGCAATGCATTCAACCGTGGTATCGCAAGGTAAAATGTCACAACGTGATTTATCAATCGCCATTTCAAAATAGCCTTGTTGTGATGTATAGGCAAAACACACATCGTTATCTAGTGCAGTTACATGCTTAAGGTCAGATTTATTGATTTCATCTTCTGCTGTCGCTAAGTAAATATCTTGCCATTTATCTGCCCATTCTTTTTGTAAGCGAGGCATCGCCATACCATCAAGGCTAATTCCAATTTGTGAGCGATGACCATGAATAATACGCTGGCAATTACCATCGTGCTTTTTGAGACCGTGGCTGTAATGATAGTAAAAGCTTTGGCTATGTTCTGGCTTTAAACTAATTTCGATTTTTTCGATATTATTAGGAAGCTTGGGCATTATCGTTTTAATTAAAAACTCAGTCACTGAGTTTTCATCAATAATATCTGCATCTATAGGACAAAAGGCTTGATTTGGTGCACTCATTGCTAAGTGATAATTATCACCGAAGTGACAATCTAGCACGCTGTGCTCTGCATGCTGTGTTAGTGAACCATTTAATTTTGCTGGTACAGCAAGTTTATGGTCAATACATTCATCAATAATGCCTTTAATTTGCTTTTTAACTAAACCAAAATCCAACACCATCGACTCATCATTCAACTGACCATGTAGAGTTAAATCCACAATCCAGCTCTCGCCAACTGCGCCGCGTTTATTACACAAGTAAGAAAAATCAATCACTGTTAGTGAGTTTACAAAAAGGATCATAAATTTCCTTTAGACTGGTTAAAGAATCACAGCAATTATAATGATTTTTACTTCACAATGCGCGGTTTTATCTCCCTTTATCTGTAACAGTTTAATTAAGTGGTCATAAAACAAGCTGAAAATATAAATTATTTAACTGCTCCGAGTTGTTTAGCGTACAAGTGTACGCTAAAGTACAGGGCAATTTCTAAGCGACGAATAAGAGTTATGGAACCTAAAAACAGCTATACAAAAGAAGAACTAATCCTTTGCGGTCAAGGTGAAATGTTTGGTGAAGGCAACTGCCGCCTACCTAGCGACAACATGCTAATGATGGATCGCATCGTTTCAATTACTGAAGATGGCGGCGAGCACGGTAAAGGCCAGATCGTTGCCGAGTTAGATATTAACCCTGATCTTTGGTTCTTTGACTGCCACTTTAAAGGTGACCCTGTTATGCCTGGTTGTCTAGGCCTTGATGCAATGTGGCAATTAGTTGGTTTCTTCCTTGGTTGGTCTGGTGGTCCTGGACTTGGCCGTGCACTCGGTGTAGGTGAAGTTAAATTCACAGGTCAGATCCTGCCAACAGCAAAAAAAGTTACTTATCGTTTAGACATGAAACGTGTTATCAAACGTAAATTATTCATGGGTATGGCTGATGGTACTGTAGAAGTAGATGGCCGCGTAATCTATGAAGCGAAAGATCTTAAGGTAGGTCTTTTCCAAGATACAACTGCATTCTAATTTTTACTTGTTTGCAGATACAAAAAAGCCCCTGCATGGGGCTTTTTTGCGTAAATTAACAGGTGCCTATATTAAGTTTTAAACATATTGCGGTTTTCAATTGCTTCGCGCCAGCCGCCTAACCATTCAGATTTAGGGTCGATTTGTTGATAAGGGCATTGATCTTTGGAACGGCCTGCCAAGCCTGCTTTATAACCTTGAGAATGAGCTCTTTCTAAACGATCTCTTTTCTGTCTCTTCATAGGTAATATCCTCACCTTTTATATTTATAGATATGTAGCGAAATTGACATCTACATTTAATGAATAGTTAATAAAACTGTTAAATTCAAATAGCAAAAAGCAATTAAATAAATTGACAATAACTAACATGCTGATGCTCAACTGAATTAACATTTTAAATGACTAAGTGGTCGTACCTCTCATCTAAAACCACCTATAAATACACTTAAATTAGGCTAAAAATTTTTATCTTTTTTAGCTTCATAATTGTGACCTAAGCCGTTTCGGCAAAGTTCCCATTTAAATTGTAATCATGACAAATTTATGATGATTACAATTTATGCAATTAATTACTTGCACATTAAAGACCAATCGGTCTAATATAGTATTCATGCAAACAAATAACTCTGTGCCAAGCCGTCGCGGCAGGCCACCTAAAATAGCGCGTTCAAATGCAGATACTCGCGCCTTATTAATTAATACGGGTTTAGCTGTATTAACCGAAAAAGGCTTTAGCGCAACCGGCATTGATTTAATTTTAAAATCAGCCCAAGTACCTAAAGGCTCTTTTTATCATTACTTCAAAAGTAAAAATGATTTTGGCTTAGCACTTATAGATGCTTACGACAGCTATTTTCAAGCAAAGTTAAAACGCCATCTAACTGATGAAAAAATAAACCCGCTTGAAAGAGTTGTACTGTTTGCTAACGACGCCAAACAAGGCATGGCAAAATTTGAGTTTAATCGTGGCTGCTTAATTGGCAATTTAAATCAAGAACTCAGTTACCTTGATGAGCCAATGATTGACCGTATTAAACAGGCTTACACCAGCTGGCAAGCTTTAATTGAGCAGTGCTTAGTTGACGCAAAGCAGCAAAAGCAAATACCTCAATCATCAGATTGTAAAATGCTAGCTGAGTTCTTCTGGATCGGCTGGGAAGGCGCTGTAATGCGCTCTAAACTTGATAAATCAAGTGAACCACTTACCCTTTATACAGCACAATTTTTACGCTTAATTTTATAAAGCCGTTTTAATACGGTTTTATTTCAACCATTAAAAGACGATCGGTCTAAAAGGAGTCAACATGACAACATCAGTAAAATCGGTAGTTATCAACAAAGATGATCAAGGCTACCGTGCCCAGTACACAGATTTCCCTGTAGAGAGCATCCACCAGCACGATGTAAATATTGATGTTGACTACAGTACGTTAAATTACAAAGATGCTTTAGCGATTACAGGTAAAGGTCCTGTGGTAAGAACATTTCCTATGATCCCAGGCATTGACCTTGCAGGCACAGTGACAGAGTCTAAGAGCGATGAATTTAAAATTGGTGATAAAGTCCTGTTAAATGGCTTTGGTGTTGGGGAAAAATACTTAGGTGGTCTAAGTTCAAAAGCGTCTATGAACAGTGACTGGCTTATCCCCCTACCCGCTAATTTAACACCAAAACAGGCAATGCAAATTGGTACAGCAGGTTATACCGCAATGCTCAGTATTATCGCCTTAGAAAAACAAGGTATCACACCACAAAGCGGCGAAATACTTGTCACCGGTGCTAATGGTGGTGTAGGTAGTTTTGCTATCTACTTATTAAATAAACTTGGCTTTGATGTAGTTGCAACAACGGGTCGAATGAATGAAGCAGAGCACCTAAAAAAACTAGGCGCAAAACGCATTTTATCTCGCGATGAATTCTCCAAACCTGGTAAACCACTCGCAAAAGAGCAATTTGCTGGCGCGATTGATTCTGTAGGTAGCCACACCCTTGCCAATGTGTGTGCATCGATTAAATACGGTGGTGTTGTAACAGCCTGTGGATTAGCACAAGGTATGGACTTTCCGGCAACGGTAGCGCCCTTTATCCTTCGTGGCATTAGTCTAATGGGAATAGACAGTGTAATGCGCCCTAAAGCCGACCGAATTGAAGCATGGCAACGTTTAAGTGAGTTAGTAGAAGCTGAGTACCTCGATGCTATTTCACAAGAAATTCCACTTTCTGATGCCGTTGCCAATGCCGAAGCCCTATTAAAAGGTGAAATTCGCGGCCGTGTAGTGGTTAATTGTAAAGAATAGGCGCGAATATAAACATTCTTTGCAAGTTAGCTATAAAACTAGGGTAAAGGCAATTATACTTACCCTAGTTTTGTAATACCGGACAGCCTAATGAGTAATAAAGAAATTTTCAGCAATAACCCACTGCAAGGTGTTGGTATCGAGCAAGTTGTGATAGAGCTTGTCGAACAATATGGCTGGGAATTACTCCACGCCTATATGCGTTTGAACTGCTTTAAGAATAACCCAGATGTTAAATCAGCGGTTAAGTTTTTACGTAAAACCCAATGGGCACAAGAAAAAGTCGAGAATTTTTATTTGTATCGTCTTAAAAACTTACCACGCCCTGACGATGTAAACTACGAATTACCACCTCGCGATCGTGTGATCCCTGCTGATCAAAAACCAGGTGAACCGTGTGAGCTTAGCTTTACTGATGCAAAACGCATTCATGAGAAAAAAGAAGCGAAGCAAAAAGCCCGTGCGCGTAAGCAGCGATCAAATGCGAGTAACCCTTGGGGTAATTGATCGACAAAAGCTGTAAGTTTTAAGCTATAAGTTGAAATGAGCCGCCTGTTGGGCGGTTTTTTTATGTGAGTTAGTAAGTTAAGAATTGAAGTGCTATCTAAACACGTCAATAATATTTGTTATTAATTTAAGGGCAACCTGATTATGTTAGACTGATTACATCATCAATAATTTGAGTTAAAAAGGATGTGTATGGCTAACTACAACGAGTCACCAGAACAAATCGCAAATGCAACGCAAGGTTATGTAATGCAACAAACAATGTTGCGGATTAAAGATCCAAAGCCTTCATTAGACTTCTACCAAAACGTTTTAGGCATGAAGTTATTGGGTAAATATGACTTCCCTAAAATGGAGTTTACGCTGTACTTTTTAGGCTATGAGCAAGACATACCAACAGGCACCGATAAGGAAAAAGCACAGTGGGTGTTTCGTCGCCCTGCTCTTATCGAGCTTACACATAATTGGGGCACAGAAAACGACGAGAGCTTTGCTGGGTACCATAGTGGTAATGATGAACCAAAAGGCTTTGGTCATATCGGTATTAGCGTGCCAGACGTTTACGCAGCATGCGAGCGCTTTGCAAAATACGATGTTGAGTTTGTAAAAAAGCCTGACGATGGCTCTATGAAAGGCCTAGCCTTTATTAAAGACCCAGATGGTTATTGGATAGAAATACTCTCAGCTGAAGGGATCACTGAGATAATTGAAGATCACAAATAAGAAAACCTTATATTAAAACCTGCCATCTAGCAGGTTTTAATATTTAATGAATTAGAAATCTTAGTATTTCATTTTTTAATAGTTAGAAAAGCCACAACTTTCATCATCGCTTGATACAGTAACGGAAAGTTCTTCATCACTGTTTTCAAAAACTAAAAAATTTATTGGCTTACAACAAACTTGGCAATCTTCGATGTATTGTTGATTTAAGTCTGCGGGGTCAAGTAAAACATCTATATGTTCTCCACAATATGGACATACAATCGTTTTTTCAGTTAATTGATTCATCAGTACGACTCCCTAAAATTGAGTTCTATACTAAGTAGATTGTTCTTACCTCTATGCTTTTCAACATAACCACCTTATTAAATATCAAAAATACCTATTAAGTAAGCTTAGTTGCCATAAACTACTCACTTTTAAGGCTTGCGCAGTTTAGATAAAATAAGACTATCAATATCATTACTAACGCCTCCTATGCTGCTATTGGTAAGTATGACGTAGCCTCTATTTTGGTCTGTAATCGACCGTATTAAGGCTATCCAACCTTGGTTGAATCCAGCGAACCCTAAACTTTTATTTTCTGAATCGACAACATAACTCATACTCCAGCGCCCCCCCGTGTTTGCTACAGGTGTAATCATTTCTGTAATTAGAGCTTGTGATATAAGACGGTAGCCATTGTATTTATTTTCCTTATTTTTAAGCACGGCTAAATTAAATCGTGCTAAATCAATAGCAGTTGTTTGTAAACCCGCAGCAGCTTGCTCAGCAAAGTAGATCATGGATGTTTTCTTGGCATTTTCATCATACGGTGTTGCTGACTTACTCATAACAGCAGGTGTTACATTAAATGTTGAGTTATTCATTCCGAGCGGCTCAAGTACATTTTTCTGCATATAGTCTTCAAAACTTAAACCCGATACATCTTCTATGAGTAACTGAACAATAGAGTACCCACCCCCTGAGTATGACCATTTTGTATTTGGTGTATGTATTAATTTTACATCGCCTGCACCATTATTCTTGCCATTTAATGAATCAACGATCGAAGGAACATCAGTCGGTGAGCCCCAGCCAAAATAAGGGCCGAGAGACAAGCCAGATGTATGCGACAGAACATTTCTTAACGTTACATTTTCTGTTCCAAACTCAGACTTAGGTATCTTCCAGCGTTTTAAATAATTATTTATTGGTTTATCAAGTTCAACTTTACCTTGCTCAACCAACTGCATAACCCCCCACGAAGTTACTACTTTTGATATTGAGCCCACATTAAACATGGTATTCTCTGTAATCGCTTTTTGACTTTCAATATCAGCAAAGCCATAAGAAAGAAATCCGGTAACCTCTTCGCCTTGAACAAAGGCAATGGCCACACCTGGGCCTTTATGCTTATCTAAAATCTTTGGTACAGCCTGATCAAGCTCGGCTTTAAGTTCTGAGAAATAAGTCGCGTCAGCTGCTTGAGCATTACTAATAACGAAAAAAACAATAAAAAATAATAATTTATTCATAACATCCCTTTAAAAAGCTAAATATCGTAAGTACACGCTTCTAAAGTAAGAATCTCTTTAATAAAAAACACCCTACTATTAATTATTTAAGTAAATTCCTATTAATATTTACAGCAATTTCTAATAACCTTGGTTTTTTGTTAGCCTCATGCCATCAACAACCATTACCCATTGGTCATCAACCAAGTGTGGTGCTTCTGTTACATCGAAATTAGTGGTTAAAAAAGCCACACCTACTACAAAGTCATCTCCTCTAAACTCTTTTAACGGCGCGTTTATGGATGTTGACCCTCCATCCTGAACCCTCTCATATACCACTGTTCCATCTTGGAGGATAAGCAAATACATTTCTTTGCTTTCCCACTCACCTACGTAAGATAACTTATCCGCTGGCAAAGGCTTGCTACAAGAAGTCAGAGTAAGCACAGCTAAAACAAGTAAAATAAGCTTTTTCATAATCCCTCACGATTAACTAAACATCACATTGTGCAATAACTAAGTAATTAAATACCAAAGAGTTTTATGCATTGCCTGAGCCAAGCGTAGAACAAAGTTTCGTTCCCCATCTTTTCTCATAAAAGGGCTTAATTTGAGTAAGCAAAAACTCACTCAAACCAGAGTCATTTTCTTTGATTTGATAAAAATCTATTGATTCACCTTTAGGTAATGTATCTATGGCGACAGAGCCTGCTTCTGTTATCACTTTTTTAGCGTCACCATCTGTTTCAATGCCAATTATTAAATGCGGCTTTTCATCAACGGATTTATCGTGCATTAAAGCAAGGTAGGCGCTATTCACATTTCTATGCTTTGCGAATAACTGAGTTAAAGAGTCAATCATTTTATGAGGATAATTAGCGGGCTCTCCCAGTAGGACTTTTGTTTCTTCCTCAACAACTCTTTGTACTGGAGACTGACTAATACCTGTGGTTAATAGGTGAGCCACTTCCTGTGGTAAAAACTCTTTACCATACTTTGACTTAGGATTGAGGAATAATGTAGCTCCTTGTGTCATTTCAAATAAAGAGCGGGCTGGCAGCATCAAATACGACTGTTCAGTATCAATGGATTTCTGAAGCACTTCTAAAGACGAAAAAAACGGGATTACAGATAAGCCATCGGCTCTTTGCCAGTGTTGTATTTGAATATGACTACCAGCTTCAAGATTGTTATGCCCATAAGCTTCTACTTGTTCTGTAGCACCCAGTAAAAACACGTTTGAATTAAGTAAGGTTTCACAAAATTGTGGCCGATGAGCAGGTTCATCTGCCGCAAGCCTTAATAGTTCTTCTAGTTTATTTTCTTCGATTATTTCCACAACTCTTCCTTAAGCTGGATTTCACCTAAAATGGCAGGTTGAAGCGAGTAATGCTTAGCTTTTTTATTTAGCTAATTTCAAAATTTTTTGAAATTAGCTGCTTGCATTAAACCACGATTATCGCGCGTGTACAAAAAGTGACAATATTTTACTTACTAAAAAACAATCTATCTCTAAAAATAAATGCTTGTTCTATATTTTTATTTTGGAAAGTTATATTTTCTAACCGTTTACAATGAGTCTTAATTAAAGAACTCATTCCATCAAAATTCTTTTTGGATCTCGTGGATAAAACTCATCGGCTTGTTTAGCACATAAATCAAATTCACGGGTATTTTTGTAAGGTAGTTTCATAAAGCCAGCTACACCTACATCAGTTATACTTACCGCATATTGCATCAACTTACTTAGCAAACGTTTAAATTCAGGCTCTTTACTGGCATCTAATAGTCGATAGTAGTGGTGTATCTTCATCCTATCTGGCAACGCTTCAAAAATGATACACCCCGTATGGTGTATTTGGTTTAGCTCAAATACGCACTTTATAACCTTTTTTGGGAGCTGCAATTGCTCATCAGGATCTTTACCATCTTCAAAGTAAGAATGTGGTCTGGTTACATCTGAAGCTTGTACATCCATCACTTCATAATCAAGTTCAGGTAAATGTTCAAATTTAAATGCGCCAGTGCCATCCCGTTCTAGCTGAATGGTCTTACGGGCATCAAATAAGCAACATTTAAATAGACCTTTTTGTTCAATCCCTTGGGCAAGCATGACGGTGTTGTTAATCGCATCTGTAAAGGCAGTGCCGAGTGTTTCATCATGCAGAATCAGCGATGATTCAACAAACAGTGAGTTTTCTTTCCAGTGAAAACTCAGACCCCCTACTACTGGGTACTTTGCTAGCCGGCTAATCGAGGCTAAAAATGCTTTTTCGGTGTCGCCGGTATCAAATAAAAATTCTTTGTAGTACCTATCGAGCTGGGCATCGTTTACATCAAGTAATTGTTGATTATGGTCGGCTTGTCGTAAAAATTGCTTTCGCGAGCTATAAACCACTGTATCTGGGTGCTCATCAAACTCACTAAACCAATAAGGAATATAAGGGCGAATTAGTTTACGGGGCAGCTCAGGTAAGTAAGCTTTGGCCATTGTAGGCATGTTACGCATAAAATAATCACCCGCACTATCGCGAGTGGCCTTATTTTTTGAAAGCATACCGTCAATAACTCGTGCAAGCTCCATAGGTAAATTTAGGCTTGTAGCCGGAATAACCGCAGCACCAAATCGGCAAGATTGGGCAGAGGCCAGTGCATAAAGAGTTGAGGCGACACCTTGCTCATCAAATCGTGGCGAGGACTGTCCACCTGACATTTGCTCATCACCAATAAAATACACATCACCCATGCGTGCATTCGTGGTGCTTATATCAGCAGACATAAGATCCATAAAATTGCTGGCAACCGGATTCCCTTCAGCGTCTATTTGCGCATAAACAGAGCTGCCCCAGTCTACCAACGACAATTTATTAGTTTGTTCATCATAAACAATGTTAGAAGGTTTAATATCACCATGTACAATCGGTTGCGGGCTGATGCCGTTTTTGTGTTCGCGTAAGTCAATAAGAACATTGCGAAGCTTAAGCGCCAGCGCCATGATTTTCGCTGCGCTAAAACGCCCCTGTTTGATGGAGATTTTTTCTAAGTCTTCACCTAGGGCGCGCTCCATCATTAAAATGCCTTGCTTTTTAATGCGCTCAAAAGCATAAAATTTTGGCACGAGCGGGTTATGCACTTGCGAGAGCATGTAGGCTTCGTCTTCTAAACGGTCACGTACACTCTGCGCAAGGGTTATGCGTGAAAACTTAAAGACCCAAGGCATACCTTCGTCATCAATACCCGCAAATACAAAGCCAAATGCACCAGAACCAATCAATTCAACATCGCTGTAACCAAGCAAGGTTAGCTGTTTAATACAAATGTTAAGCCATTGGCGGTGCTTTTTAGCATCATGGTGAGACAGCAAATAAACAGACTGTTCTTCATTGATATAAAAATTGCGGATTTGTTTGGAATTCACTGCATCTCTCAAGGTAGAAAACGACTTTAATTATTGAATGTAGGAAAGTTAATTACAAGGGCTGAGTTAAATTAAGGTTTGTTGCGACTTAAAGCAAAAAAACGGCAAGCAAAGCTTACCGTTTTGGGACTCAATGGGTAGTTGAAATTAAAGTCTTATACCACCGTCAATTTCTACAACACGACCGGTAAAGAAGTCGTTTTCTACAATGTACTGTGCTGTTTGGGCAATTTCTTGTGCTTCACCAAAACGACCCACTGGCGTTACCGCCATCATGCGTTGTTTTGCTTCTGGTTTCATTGCATCTGTCATCGCAGTGCGGATAACACCTGGTGCGATTGCACCAACACGGATACCAAAGCGACCTAATTCTTTCGCCCAACCCGTTGTCATCGCCACAACACCGGCTTTAGACGCTGCATAGTTAGTTTGGCCAATGTTACCAGCACGGGCAACACTCGACATATTAACGATAACGCCGCCTTTACCAGACTCAATCATATGGCTTGCAGCTTCACGACCGGCTAAGAATACACCGGTTAGGTTAACATCAATTACAGATTGAAACTGAGCCAACGACATTTTATCAACCACTTTGCCTTCTTTTGCTTTGATAAACATACCATCGCGTAAGATACCTGCGTTATTAATTAACACACCAATATGACCAAAGTCTTTGTTAATCGTGTTAAACGTTGCTACCACAGCGTCTTCATCGGTCACATTAGCAGCATACGCCATCACTTTTGTGCCATGTTTAGCAAGCGCTGATACTGCAGTATCAAGTACGTCTTGTTGCATATCGATAAGGGCGATGTTCGCGCCAAGCGATGCAAATTTTTCGGCCATCGCAAAGCCTAAACCTTGCGCACCACCAGTAATTACAATGTTGTTGTTTTTAATTTCCACAACAAACTCCTACTTCGAGAATAATTTAAAAATAGCGCTAAAATCATCACTACCTGCACCTTGATGCTGAAGCATAGTGTATAGATTCTTCGCCATTGACCCCATTGGGGTAGATGAATTACTTTGTTGAGCCGCTTCCATAGCAAGGCCTAAATCTTTAGCCATTAAATCAACCATGAAGCCAGGTTTATAATCATTACTTGCTGGCGCCGTTTCCATTACACCAGGGCATGGGTTGTAAAGCTCAAGTGTCCAGTTACGACCAGAGCTGGCAGTCATTATGTCGCTTAACACTTTTGGATCAAGCCCATTGTTAATACCCATTTGCAGGGCTTCACTGGTACCAGCCATTAAAATGCTCAGTAGCATGTTGTTACAGATTTTTGCCACTTGGCCAGCGCCAATATCACCAGCATGGAAGATGTTTTTACCCATATCAACTAAAGCAAGCTTAGCTTTTTCAAAATGGCTTTGCTCACCACCCACGATAAAGGTTAAAGTACCCGCTGTTGCACCTGCAACACCACCTGATACCGGTGCATCAACAAAATCAATGCCTTTTTGAGCAAGTTCGCGACCCACTTGACGCGCTGATTCTGCATCAATGGTTGAGCAGTCAATGACTAGGGTTTTGCTATCAAGTAAGTTGATAAGACCCGTTTCACCTAAGTAAAGCGACTTAACATGCTTACTTGCTGGTAGCATACTGATAAAAATATCTGCACCAATGGCACACTCAGCTGCGTCATTTGCAGCAACCGCACCTTTATCGGCAAGTTCACTGACTGCTGTTTTATTTAAGTCAAACACACGAACTGTGTGACCCGCATTAACAAGGTTTGCCGCCATCGGGCCACCCATGTTGCCTAAACCAATAAATCCTATTGTTAATTTAGCCATTTGTTTACCCCTTGGACTTAAGATGAAGTTAACGAATTGAGTGGGTGAGTTTGCTCATCCCAGCGTGGTGTAAAGAAACTATCTACAACTGCTGCGTCAATATCGCTAAGCGATTTAAACTGCCAGTTAGGTGCACCGTCTTTGTCGATTAATAGCGCACGAACCCCTTCTTGGAACTCGCCTACTTCGCCACAGCGTACCGACATGCCTAGCTCCATTTTGAAGCACTGTGCTAACGTCATCTCTTTTGAATTAGCTAATTGACGTTCAACCAGCGCACAACTAAGCGGACAACCATGCGCTAATGACTTTTGCGCACGAGTAAGCCATTTGTCTTCGGTATCTAAACCTTGGATGTAGTCGATTTTGCCCTGCAATGAGTCAAATTCAGCCAACTTTTGAATAACCTCAAGATTATCCTTTACGTTTCCTTTAGGTACACGGCCTGAAATATTATCGATTGAGATTAAAATTTTAGTCAGCTTTTCGTGATTTAATGAAGCCGTTTTGCCCCACTTTTCAGCTGTGATAGCCGTTAACATAGCATCATATTTATCGGCAGTTGCATAGTGATCAGCAAGATTAACAAACAATGCATCTTCAGCATTGATAGACGCTGCAGTTAATCCTAAAAAGAGACCCACTTGCTCAGGCATTTTATGTAAGAAATAACTGCCACCAACATCAGGGTATAAACCAATGGTAAGCTCAGGCATTGCAATACGAGAGGTTTCTGTTACCACACGATGACTTGCCCCTGCCATTAAACCTAAGCCGCCCCCCATAACAATGCCATTACCCCAAAGTAATATTGGCTTTTCATAGCAATGAATTAGATAGTCTAATTTATACTCAAGTGAGAAAAAGTCTTCGATGTAATTAGCTGGCTCACCCGTGCTCATTGCCTTGTGAAGGCTTACTACATCGCCACCGGCGCAAAAGGCTTTTTCGCCAGCCCCTTTTAAAATAACCATGGCAACAGTGTCATCTTCAGCCCATTTTCTAAGCTGAGGCTCAAGCAGTTGGATCATGTCGTAATTTAAGGCGTTTAACGATTTTGGCGCATTGAGTGTCGCAATTGCAATAAGGCCGCTCTCGGCCTCTGCAGTTTCAAACACCACAGGCGCATCTTGGTGATTTAGTAGTGTTACGTTAGTCATTAGCCATTTACCCAATTAGCTTTACGCTTTTCTAAGAACGCATTCACACCTTCTTTTTGGTCTTGCGTATCGAATAATTGTACAAATAACTCACGCTCTAATGGCAATGCATGAAGCATCGGTTGTGTACGACCTTTTTGAATAAGTTCTTTACATGCAGTCACAGCAACTGGGCTTTGCTCGCCAACTTGGTTAGCAAGTTTCATTGCCGCCGCTAAACTTTCTCCAACGCCAACCACTTCTTCAACAAGGCCTATCTCGCGTGCTTTGTCTGCTTTAAGGCGCTCGCCACATAAGATCATACGTTTTGCCCAGCCTTCACCTACAAGCCATGCAAGATTTTGCGTACCACCAGCACATGGCAGTAAGCCAACTTTTGCTTCTGGTAATGCCATTTGTGCTTGCTCTTCGGCAATACGAATGTCACAAGCAAGTGCAACTTCAAGGCCGCCGCCCATGGCATAACCATTAATTGCTGCGATTGATACGCCACGGAAATTGGTTAGTGCTTCAAATGCATCACCAAACACTTTTGACATAGTGGCAGCTACGCCTTTGTCACCACTGGCAAACACGTTTAAATCGGCACCAGCGCTAAAGAACTTTTCACCTTGACCTGTGATCACTAATGCATACACATTTTTGTTGGCATTTAGCTCAGTCACAGTCTCTTTAAGTGCTGTTAATGTATCTTGTGTCCAGGTATTCGCTGGCGGGTTGTTCATGGTTAAAACCGCTACGTTACCTTCAATATTTAAATCAATCGATGGATTAGACATAGTATGCTCCTTATAGAATGTCGCCAGCTGACTCGGCTAAGATACGACGTGCGATAATCACACGCATGATTTCGTTTGTGCCTTCAAGAATTTGATGCACACGGACGTCTCTGAAATGACGCTCTAATGGGTATTCTTTGATGTAACCGTAACCACCGTGAATTTGCAGTGCATCATCACATACTTTAAAACCAACATCTGTTGCAAAACGTTTTGCCATTGCACAGTACGTGGTTTTTTCGCTGTCCCCGGTATCTAGTTTAAATGCCGCTAAGCGAACCATTTGACGAGCCGCGACAAGTTCTGTGTTCATATCGGCAATTTTGAACTGCAATGCTTGAAAAGCAGCTAATGGCTTGCCAAATTGCTCACGTTCTTTTAAGTATTCGCGTGCGGTGTTAAGGGCTGCTTGCGCTGTACCTAACGAACAAGTAGCAATATTAATACGACCCCCGTCTAAGCCTTGCATTGCAAACTTAAAGCCTTCGCCTTCTTGGCCTAATAAGTTAGCCGCAGGAACTCTTACACCTTCAAAACTAATTAAGCGTGTTGGCTGGGCATTCCAGCCCATTTTTTCTTCAGCTTTACCGTATTCAATACCCGCTGCGTCAGCAGGTACTACGAATGCCGAAATACCGGCTGCGCCTTCGCCACCAGTGCGCGCCATAACAACGAGTAAGTCAGTTTCACCCGCACCCGAAATAAACATCTTAGAGCCTGAAATCACATACTCATCGCCCTCTTTTACTGCTTTGGTTTTTAGCGATGCCGCATCAGAGCCAGAGCCAGGCTCTGTTAAACAGTAAGAAGCAAGTAACTCACCCATTACTAATTGCTCACAGTACTGGGCTTTAACATCATCAGTACCAAAGCTTGCAATCATCCACGTTGCCATATTATGAATGGTCAACATAGCGGTCGTTGCTGTACAACCCATGGCAAGCTGTTCAAAAATAATGCTTGAATCTAGGCGAGATAAACCTAAGCCGCCCGCTTCTTCAGGGGTATATAAACCACAAAAGCCAAGCTCACCGGCTGCTTTTATCGTGTCTTTAGGGAAAATGTGTTCTTGGTCCCACTTAGCTGCATGTGGAGCAAGTTCAGACTCTGCAAACTGACGGGCTGTTTGTGCAAATGCTTGCTGATCTTCGGTTAAATTAAAGTCCATAGTAGACCTCTATTTTGTTGTCATATTCTTGTGTGAATAACGATTGTTGTCGTTTAAATGTGTGTTCTTCGAGCGAGCGTGTGCTCGCTCAGCAGTAAATTAATTACGGCTTATTTAAGGTTGATACTCATGTTCGGGCCTGAGGCGATATCATCCTCGAACCAACGTGAAGTAATCGTTTTCGTTTCTGTGTAAAAACGAATACCTTGCTTACCATAGGTGTGTTGATCACCGTAGAATGAGCCTTTCCAACCTGTGAAAGAGAAAAACGGGAGTGGCACAGGAATTGGCACGTTGATACCAACTTGACCTACTTCGATTTCATGTTGGAATTTACGTGCAGCAGCGCCGCTTGATGTGAATAACGAAGTACCGTTACCGTAAGGCGAGTTATTGATAAGCGCAATAGCCTCTTCTAGAGTATCTACAAACATACAAGCCAATACAGGACCAAAGATCTCTTCTTTGTATAAATCCATCTCGGTTGTTACATCAGTAAATAGCGTTGGACCCACCCAGTTACCTTGCTCGTAACCTTCAACAGTAAAGTCAGAGCCATCAATTAAGCACGTTGCACCTTGTTCTTTACCACTTGCGATAAGTGATAAAATACGGTCTTTAGCTGCTTTAGATGTTTGTGGACCATAAGCCGCGTTTGCATCATCCCATACACCTGGGCGTACGTTTTCAAAGCCTGCTTTAATTTCATCAACCCAGTCTTTTGCTTGACCAACAAATACAGCAACCGAAATACCCATACAGCGCTGACCCGCAGCACCTACAGACGCACCTACTAGGTTGTTTACAACATGCGATTTACTTGCATCAGGCATAATAACCATGTGGTTTTTTGCACCTACACACGCTTGCACGCGTTTAAGGTTTGCTGTGCCTTTTGAGTAGATATACTCACCTACACCACACGAGCCAACAAATGAAATAGCGCGTACTGCTGGATCTTCTAATAAACGGTCAACTTGTGGTTTTGTACCGTGAACAACTTGTAACACCCCTTTTGGCGCGCCCGCTTCAACAAATAGTTCAGCTAAACGCATCGGTGTTAGTGGATCTTGCTCTGAGGGCTTAAGAATAAAGGTGTTACCACACACAATAGCCAGTGGGAACATCCATAATGGGATCATTGCAGGGAAGTTAAATGGCGTAATACCTGCACATACACCCAGTGGCTGCATGTAAGAGTAAGTATCGATTTTACGCGCTACGTTTTCCATTGTTTCGCCCATCATCAGTGATGGTGCATTGGCTGCTTGCTCAACCACTTCAATACCACGCCAAACATCACCTTTGGCATCTTCAAATGTTTTACCCAGCTCATGACAAATAATCGTCGCAAGCTCGTCATGGTTTTCTTTTAACAGTGCTGCGTATTTCATCATAATGCGCGCACGCTCAGAAATTGGCACTTCTTTCCATGTTTTAAACGTTTCTTTTGCAGAGGCAATAGCTGCATCCATTTCTGCATCCGTTGCACACGGCACTTGCGCTAACACTTCTTGGTTTGCAGGGTTGATAACATCAATCAACTGCGTTGAACTTGATTGGGTAAATTCGCCGTTGATAAATAAAGGTACTTGGTGCATGAGGCACTCCTCCCCAGTGGGTATAAAGAGGCCGCAACATGATAGTTTTTAAAATACGTTGCGGCTGTGAGAGATTAAGTTCAAAAACGTAATTAAATTACTTCGACTGCCATAGCAACAGCTTCACCACCACCGATACACAGTGAGGCAACACCTTTGCTAAGACCACGATTCTTTAATGCATGAATTAACGTTACTAAGATACGCGCGCCGCTGGCACCAATTGGGTGACCAAGTGCACAGGCACCGCCGTTAACATTTACTTTGCTTTCATCAAGTTTTAACTCGTTAATTGCGAGCATAGTCACCATTGCAAACGCTTCGTTGATTTCCCATAAATCAACATCATTAACAGACCAACCGGCTTTTTCTAAAAGCGATTGCATCGCGCCAACCGGTGCTAAAGTAAATTCGCTTGGTGCTTGTGAATGTGTGCTGTGAGCAACGATACGGCAAAGTGGTGTTAAGCCTTGTGCTTTAGCATCTGACTCACGCATCAACACAAGCGCTGCTGCACCATCAGAAATTGATGACGAGTTTGCAGCTGTAATCGTACCGTCTTTTTTAAATGCAGGACGTAAACCTGGGATTTTATCAGGGCGAGCATTGCCTGGTTGCTCATCAATCGCAACGGTCACATCACCTTTGCGTGTAGAAATAGTGTGCGCGGCAATCTCGTTTGCAAATGCGCCTGTTTCAATCGCGCTGTTTGCTTTAGTCAGTGAGCTAAGTGCAAAATTATCCATTTGTTCACGACCAATTGAATACTGTTCGGCAGTGTCTTGAGCAAAACAACCCATTGCTTTGTTGTTGTAAGCATCTTCAAGGCCATCACACATCATGTGATCTTTTACTTCGCCATGACCCATACGCATTCCTGAACGTGCATTCGGTAACATATAAGGCGCATTACTCATGCTTTCCATGCCACCAGCAACTGCGGTATTGATAGAGCCTGATTTAATTAAGTCATGGGCAAACATTGCAGCTTTTAAGCCAGAGCCACATACCTTGTTGATTGTTGTTGCGCCAGTACCTTGATTAAGGCCCGCTTTTAACATTGCTTGGCGCGCAGGTGCTTGACCAAGACCAGCTGGTAATACACAGCCCATGATCACTTCATCAATCTTATCGGCTGATAAACCGGCTTGCTCTAAGCTACTTTTAATAGCAGTAGCACCTAGATCAGTTGCGTGTGCACCACTTAGTGCGCCCATAAACCCCCCCATTGGGGTACGTTTTGCGGCAACAATAACAACGGCTTCAGTAGTCATAATTGGCTCCATGTAAGTGGTTATCATCATGTGTTCAAATCATGTGTAACCAAACAGTTAATTTGTTATAGTTTAATTTCGATTTAATTCAGCATACATAATATTTACGTTTACGCCAACGTAAATCTAAAATCAACTTTTTTGCGGTCGTTAAAACTGTAAACTTATCTGTATTTTGTTGTATTAAAAATCGAACATCTGCTTACAAGGCTAGATAAATAAAGCTTTTCAACAAATCCAACCAGTTATCTTTATAAGTCTAAAGTATAACACCCAAATCACCCTTTACCTTTACGTAAACTTCACTTATATTGGTGTTATTCGAATGAGGTAAATAAATCATGAAACAAGACAATCAAACAAACTTCGAAAGCGCAGCAGTTGAACCTGCTAGCAATGAGCAAACGTTTAGTATCAGTGAACTAGCAAAAGAATTTGATATTACAACTCGCTCTATCCGCTTTTATGAAGACCAAGGGCTGATCTCACCTGATCGCAATGGTCAAACCCGTATTTATTCAAAACGCGACAAAGTAAGACTAAAGCTTATTCTACGTGGTAAACGCTTAGGTTTTACCTTGGCTGAAACGGGTCGTTTGTTTGAACTTTACGATGCAGATAAATCAAGCGCTAAACAGCTAGTGACTATGCTTGACCTTATCGCAGAGAAAAAAGCAGACCTAAGCCAACAGATGGACGACATTAAAGTTGTACTGATGGAATTGGTTACAGCAGAACGCCGCTGTCGTGAAACCCTTAATAATTTAGACGAATAACCTGACAACAACCTCGTCAACAGACTCTCACAGGAACACACATTATGAGCACTATTTCACTATACAAAGAAATGAACTTCGGACTTGGCGAAACAGCAGACATGATCCGCGATCATGTAAATAGCTTTGCTAGCCAAGAAATTGCCCCACTTGCAGAACAAACTGATGTCGACAACGCCTTCCCTAATCAACTTTGGCCACAGCTTGGCGAAATGGGTTTATTGGGTATGACAGTGCCGGAAGAATTTGGCGGTGCGGGCCTTGGTTACCTTGAGCATGTAATCGCAATGGAAGAAATTAGCCGTGCAAGTGCATCGATTGGTTTAAGTTTTGGTGCTCATTCAAACTTATGTGTTAACCAAATTAACCGTAATGGGTCTCAGGCACAAAAAGAAAAATACCTGCCTAAGCTAATCAGTGGTGAGCACATTGGTGCCCTTGCGATGAGTGAGCCAAATGCGGGTTCTGATGTTGTATCGATGAAATTAAAAGCTGAGAAGAAAGGCGATGTGTTTGTGCTTAACGGTAACAAGATGTGGATCACTAATGGTCCAGATGCCGATACCTTTGTTATTTATGCAAAAACAGATTTAAATGCTGGTCCTAAAGGGATCACCGCTTTCATCGTTGAACGTAACACGCCAGGATTCTCTACTGCACAAAAGCTCGACAAACTAGGTATGCGTGGCTCTAACACCTGTGAATTAGTGTTCGAGAACTGCGAAGTGCCCGCAGAAAACATTCTAGGTAACTTAAACGAAGGCGTAAAAGTACTTATGAGTGGTCTTGATTATGAGCGTGTTGTACTAGCAGCTGGCCCGCTTGGCATTATGCAAGCATGTATGGACATTGTTGTTCCTTATATTCATGAGCGTAAGCAATTTGATAGCCCAATTGGTCAATTCCAACTTATTCAAGGCAAAATCGCTGACATGTACACGCAAATGAATGCAGCTCGTTCATACGTTTACACGGTAGCGCGTGCCTGTGACCGCGGAGAAACAACGCGTAAAGATGCCGCTGGTGCGATTTTATATGCCGCAGAGCTTGCTACTAAGATGGCCCTTGATGCTATCCAAATCTTAGGGGGTAATGGTTATATTAACGAATACGCGACAGGTCGTTTATTACGTGATGCAAAACTGTATGAAATTGGCGCTGGTACGTCTGAAATCCGCCGCATGCTAATTGGCCGCGAATTATTCACTGAAAGCCGATAGGACCTTGTTATGACGATTTTAAAATCGAGTGTAAACCCACACGATCCGCAATTTTTGCAAAATCACGACAACATGGCAGCACTCGTAAGTGACTTACGTGAAAAGGTAGCTGATATCCGTTTAGGTGGTGGCCCAGCCCTGATTGAGCGTCATCAAGGCCGTGGTAAATTGTTTGTTCGAGACCGTATTGAAACGCTACTTGACGAAGGCTCACCATTTTTAGAGATTTCTCAATTTGCTGCCTTTGGCGTCTATGAACAAGCCATTCCTTGTGCTGGAGTGGTGGCTGGTATTGGTCGTGTTAAAGGCGTTGAATGTATGATCATCGCCAATGATGCCACCGTAAAAGGCGGGACTTACTTTCCGCTTACAGTAAAAAAACACCTACGTGCCCAAGATATCGCAGAGCGTTGTCATTTGCCGTGTATTTATTTAGTTGATTCAGGCGGTGCAAACCTGCCCGAACAAGATGATGTGTTTCCAGATAAATTACACTTTGGCCGTATTTTCTACAACCAAGCACGTATGTCTGGTAAAGGCATTCCACAAATTGCGGTCGTAATGGGTTTATGTACCGCAGGTGGTGCATATGTACCTGCTATGGCTGATGAAAGTATTATAGTAAAAGAACAAGGCACAATTTTCTTAGCAGGCCCACCGCTGGTTAAGGCGGCTACGGGTGAAGAAGTGAGCGCTGAAGAGCTCGGTGGTGCCGATGTTCACTGTAAAACATCAGGAGTTGCCGACCACTACGCTGAAAACGATGCTCATGCACTTTCAATTGCACGCCAATGTATCGAACGAATTAATTATCAGCGCCCTACTGCACCCTTACTTGATGATGTTAAACCGCCGCGTTACGACATTAACGAAATATACGGCATTGTTGGTACCGACCTAAAAAAACCATTTGATGTACGCGAAGTGATTGCCCGTGTTGTTGATGATTCATCATTTGATGAATTTAAACGCTACTTTGGTGAAACCTTAGTAACAGGCTTTGCAAAAATCTTTGGTCACCCTGTGGGTATTGTTGCCAACAACGGCATTTTATTTAGTGAGTCAGCGCAAAAAGGCGCGCACTTTATACAGTTATGTGCACAACGTAAAATCCCTTTGGTGTTTTTACAAAACATTACTGGCTTTATGGTTGGTAAGAAATACGAAGCAGAAGGCATCGCCAAACATGGTGCGAAAATGGTAACCGCTGTGTCATGTGCTGATGTACCAAAATTCACAGTGTTAATCGGTGGCTCGTATGGAGCTGGTAACTACGGTATGTGTGGCCGCGCGTTTGAACCAACCATGATGTGGATGTGGCCAAATGCCCGTATCTCTGTGATGGGTGGAGAACAAGCAGCAGGCGTTCTTGCACAAGTTAAACAAGACGGTTTAGCCCGTAAAGGCGAAAGCATGACTGATGAGCAAGTCAGTCAGTTTAAAAAGCCAATTATCGAGCAATACGAAAAACAAGGTCATCCATATTACGCCAGTGCCCGCCTTTGGGATGATGGCATTATCGATCCTGCTGATACCCGCAATGTATTAGGGCTGGCCTTAAGTGCAGCTAAAAATGCACCTGAGCGCGATTCTCAGTTCGGCGTATTTAGAATGTAATGGAGGCCTTATGTCAGTAACACTCGAAATAACAAAATCAAATGTGGCTGTACTGGTACTAAGTCGCCCTGAAAAACACAATGCATTTAACGAAGAAGTCATTAGTGAGCTGATCCGTTTAATTGAACACGCAAATAGCTGTGATGTGCGCGCACTGGTTTTAAAAACCGAAGGTAAACACTTTTCTGCTGGCGCTGATTTAAATTGGATGAAGTCGATGGCTGGCAATGACTTTGCAGAAAACTTAGCGGATTCAATGCAGCTAGCAAAGCTTATGAAAGTCCTTGCTAGAAGCCCACACCCAACAATTTGTGCCGTACAAGGTGCAGCCTTTGGCGGTGCATTAGGCTTGATTGCGTGTTGTGATATCGCGATTTGCCAAGACGATGCACAATTTTGCTTAAGTGAAGTAAAGCTGGGTCTTATTCCTGCGGTTATCAGCCCTTATGTCATTAAAGCTATTGGTGAACGCGCTGCACGTCGTTATTTTTTAACGGCAGAGATTTTTGACGCGCATACAGCCAAGCAACTGGGTTTAATTCACCAAATCACTGGCGATTTGCAAACAGCGCTCGACAAACATTTACAAAACCTTGTCAACAACGGCCCTATTGCCGTTAAAGCAGCAAAGCAGCTTATAAATGATGTGGCTGGTAATGTAATTGATGATGCACTTATTGAGTTAACCGCAGAGCGCATTGCACGCATTCGTGTATCTGAAGAAGGCCAAGAAGGTCTGACTGCATTTTTTGAAAAACGCGCCCCTAACTGGCAGAAATAGGAACCATTATGACAACAAAATCATTGAAAAAAATTCTCGTTGCCAACCGTGGTGAAATTGCCTGCCGAGTTATGCGTACAGCAAAACAAATGGGCTTAACAACGGTTGCAGTGTATTCAGATGCTGATAAACATGCTCAGCATGTAAAGCTAGCTGATGAGGCGTACCATATTGGTCCTGCACCGAGTAAAGACTCGTACTTAGTGGCAGATAAAATCATCGATGTTGCAAAACAAGCAGGTGTTGATTGTATTCACCCGGGTTATGGCTTTTTATCTGAGAACTCTGACTTTGCTCTCGCGTGTGAGAAAAATGATATCGCCTTTATTGGCCCACCAGCATCAAGCATTGAAGCCATGGGTTCAAAAACCCGCGCTAAAGAAATAATGCACCAAGCGAATGTACCTTTAGTACCTGGGTATTATGGTGATAATCAAGATACTGAGTTCTTACAAGCCGAAGCTGAAAAAATTGGTTATCCCGTTCTTATTAAAGCGGCCTTTGGTGGCGGTGGTAAAGGTATGCGAGTAGTTGAACACGCAAAAGACTTTATCAGTGCTCTTGAAGGCGCAAAACGTGAAGCAAAAGCAGGCTTTGGCAACGATTTAGTACTGTTAGAGCGCTATGTCACTAAACCTCGCCATGTTGAAGTGCAAGTTTTTGCCGATAGCCATGGTAACTGTGTGTACTTAGGCGATCGTGACTGTTCTTTACAACGACGTCACCAAAAAGTAATTGAAGAGGCCCCAGCACCTGGTTTATCTGATGCACTTCGCAAAGAAATGGGTGAAGCAGCGGTACGTTGTGCCCAAGCGATTAACTATCGCGGTGCAGGTACGGTTGAGTTTTTATTATGCGGTGATGAATTCTTCTTCATGGAAATGAACACCCGTTTACAGGTTGAGCACCCAGTAACAGAAATGGTAACCGGTGTTGATTTGGTGAATTGGCAAATCAACATTGCGGCAGGTGAAGCATTACCTCTTAACCAAGCTGATATTCAGCTACAAGGCCACAGTTTTGAAGCGCGTATTTATGCGGAAGATCCTAGCAATGACTTTATTCCGTGTTCGGGTCATATTGATGCCCTATTTACACCGGATGAATCTGAGTTTGTTCGTATCGATACAGGCATTGCAGCAGGTGATGAAATTAGCCCGTTCTACGACCCTATGATCGCTAAGTTAATTGTTCATGACGATAACCGTGAGGCAGCGCTTGGGCGTTTATCAAAAGCACTTGAGCAATTTCACTTAGCGGGTTTTAGCTGTAACGTTAATTTCTTAGATAATCTTGCTAACCACCCTACTTTTCAAGCAGGTGCACCCGATACGCACTTTATTGAAGACCAAGGTGAGCACCTTGTTGCTAAAAGCGAGCAACAGTCTGTTATTGCGACCGTTGTCGCAGCTTATGCGTATGCTCATCAACTAAAAGGTGAAAGCAGCAGCCCATGGCAACAATTAACAGGCTTTATGCTTAACAGTGACGCTAAAACAACCATCCCGTTTGTTGATTTATCTATTCATGCCATTAAGACTTCAGATGGTTTTAGAATAAGCCTTGACGGGGTTGACTATACAACTTCGGGCAACGTTGAAGATGGCCTTGCAAACCTAGTCGTTAATGGCGAAAAAGTTGTTGCTCATATTAATCAAACAGACTCTCACATCACAGTGATGTACAAAGCACAACAAAAGGTGCTTGAGCTGATTGATAAACACTATATTAGTGAGCACGAAAGTGATGCACTACCACTTGCCGCGCCACTCAACGGTACTGTTGTTAAGCATTTAGTTGAGGTAGGTAGTACTGTTTCTAAGGGGGACGCGGTCGTTATCATTGAAGCTATGAAAATGGAATACACCCTTAATGCCCCGCATGATGGTGTATTAACGAGCTATTGCTTTGCTGAAGGCGAACTGGTGAGTCACGGTGATATGCTCGCGATTGTTGAAGAGCCGGAGGCGTAATGGCACAGTTTCCTGATTTTGTTCGCATTGTAGAAGTTGGCGCCAGAGACGGTTTGCAAAATGAAGCCGCCGTTAGCACGCAAGATAAAGTCGATCTTATCAACGCCCTAGCTGAAGCTGGTCTTAAAGATATTGAAGCAGGCGCATTTGTGTCACCTAAATGGGTGCCACAAATGGCTGACTCTAGCGATGTAATTAGTGCGTTAAATTTACAAGACGTTAATTTAAGTGCCCTCACCCCGAATTTACGGGGTGCAGAGGCAGCAAAACTAGTCGGCATACAAGAATTTGCTATCTTTACAGCAGCAAGTGAAGCGTTCTGTCAAAAGAACATCAACTGCTCTATTGATGAAAGTATTGATCGCTTTAAAGATGTCATGGATTTTGCCAAAGCGAATAACATTCGTGTTAGAGGTTACGTTAGCTGCGTTATGGGTTGCCCATATCAAGGTGATGTCGACTACAATGATGTATTAAACGTATCAGAGCGATTACTCGAGCTTGGTTGTTACGAAATTAGCCTAGGTGACACCATTGGTGTGGGTACGGCGAAAAAAGTCGATGAGTTATTAGATTTACTCTTGCAACATATTGATAAATCAAAACTCGCTGTACATTTTCACGACACCTACGGACAAGCGCTCACAAATATTTACACCGCCCTAAACCACGGTATAGCAACGGTTGACAGTGCAGTTGCAGGCCTTGGTGGCTGCCCTTACGCAAAAGGTGCGTCAGGAAATGTTGCCACTGAAGATGTAGTTTACTTACTACAAGGGCTTGGCATAGAGCATGGAATTGATTTAGAAAGACTGGCGAAAGCTGGTTGGGCTATTTGCAGTGCATTAAATAAACAACCTGTCAGCAAGGTATCACTTGCTCTAAAGAACACTCAGAATAATTAAGGAGTAGGCTCATGGCCGGTTTCGATAAAGTAGTTTCAAGTTATGAAGCTGCAATGGAAGGTTTAAAAGATGGCGATACTATTATCGCTGGTGGCTTTGGCTTGTGTGGTATTCCTGAGGGGCTTATCAGTGAAATTAAGCGTAAACAAACTAAAAATCTAACCGTTGTTTCAAACAACTGCGGTGTAGATGATTTTGGTTTAGGGGTTTTACTTCACGATAAGCAAATTAAAAAAATCATCGCTTCTTATGTGGGTGAAAATGCGCTTTTCGAAAAACAACTACTTGATGGTGAAATTGATGTTGTTTTAACACCACAAGGTACACTCGCTGAGAAGATGCGTGCCGGTGGCGCTGGTATTCCTGCGTTTTATACTGCTACAGGTTACGGCACTCCGGTTGCTGAGGGCAAAGAAGTCAAAGAATTTGATGGCCGTCCGTATATCTTAGAAGAATCAATTACTGGTGAGTTTGCCATTGTTAAAGCATGGAAAGCCGACCGCTACGGTAATCTTGTATTTCGCCATACTGCAATGAACTTCAACCCGATGGCCGCGACAGCAGGTAAAATTACTGTTGCTGAAGTAGAAGAGATTGTAGAACCAGGTGAACTTGAGCCTAGCCAAATTCATACCCCAGGTATTTATGTTAATCGCGTGATCAAAGGCGACTTTGAAAAACGCATCGAACGTGTAACAACTCGCGATTAAGGAGCAATAAAATGGCATTATCACGTGAACAAGTTGCAATGCGTGTTGCACAAGAGCTACAAGATGGCTATTACGTAAACCTAGGTATTGGTATCCCTACCCTAGTTGCTAACTATGTCCCAGATGGCATCGAAGTCATGCTGCAGTCTGAAAATGGCTTACTGGGTATGGGTGCGTACCCAACTAAAGACCAAGTTGATGCAGATATGATCAATGCGGGTAAAGAAACCGTGACAGCAGCCACAGGTGCAGCAATATTTAATAGTGCAGATAGTTTTGCCATGATACGGGGTGGTCATGTAGACTTAACAGTATTAGGTGCATTTGAAGTTGACCAGAACGGTAACATCGCATCGTGGATGATCCCAAAGAAGCTAATTAAAGGCATGGGTGGCGCGATGGACCTCGTTGCTGGCGCGAAGAATATTATTGTTACGATGACTCATGCAAGCAAGCATGGTGACTCTAAGTTATTAGAAAGTTGCACTTTACCGCTAACTGGGGTTAACTGTGTAAAGAAAATCGTAACTGATTTAGCCGTACTAGAAGTTAAAGACGGCGCATTTCATCTAATCGAACGCGCTCCGGGCGTGTCGGTAGACGAAATCATTAGCAAAACGGCAGGCAAATTGCTTGTTGAAGGTGATGTTCCAGAGATGGTTTTTTAATCCACTCACATCCCATGTACCGACCTCATTCCCAGTGCCAATGGCGCTGAGTTACCCAAAATCCCTCGCAAGAGGGATTTTTTTTATCTATTGATTTACTGTGAGCTGCACCAATTTGTCACATAAATAGTATAAAATGCCCTAACTTTGTGAAGTGAAAGTCTTTAAAGTATAGGGTGTTACCTGTTTCAGAAAACTGCTAAAATCTTTTAAATGCAATAAAAGTAGATTAAACAATCAATTAAAGAGTCTTTTTTATGCATTTGTGCAAATATTAACTATATTCAACCTTTACTCTCTTACTTTTTACATTTTGGGATAATAATTGCTTAGCAGTTAGTTAACTAACACGCGCTATTGAGACTTACTGAAATTAACTATGCAAACACCTATTCGTGGCTTACGCTCATTTTGTTTTGCTGCACGCACCCTTAGCTTTAAAGATGCGGCAAACCAACTCTACCTTACGCCTTCAGCCGTAAGCCATCAGATCAAACAATTAGAAGAACAATTGGGTATTGAACTGTTTGAACGTCAAACCCGCTCTATCCGCTTAACAGCTGCGGGGAAAAATTTTTATGACTCTGTATCGCCGCTTATTAAAGCGCTAGAAAAAACCATTAACGAGTTTAGTCAGTTACAAGAGAACGTGACTATAAGTATTACGCTACCTGAGTTTTTCGCCAGTGAGCTGTTAATGCCAAAACTGAGCGAATGGACTAGCGATCATCCAAATACAAATTTACAGCTTAATACCTTAAAAACGCGTAAAGAGCTGACTAAGCAAAGCGATTTATCGATTGTATTGTCTTCGTCTAAACCGCACGAAGGGGTTGTACATGAGCTGTTTTCGCTTTCTTATACGCCAGCTTGCAATAAAGAAAACTGGCAAGCATGGCAAGAAAACCCATTTCAGGCATTAAATGAAGTTCCTCTAATACTTCATAAAGCGCGTCCATGGGCTTGGCACCAATGGGCTGAGCATGCTGGTATTGATGACTTTGCACCAAAGCAAATTATTCAGGTTGATAGTATGTTTGGTGTGGCACGTGCCGCGCAACAGGGTATGGGTATTGCCCTAATCCCCTTACCTATCAGTCAGACTTGGTTTGATGAGCAATGGTTATTTAATTTCACTAATATGCCATTAAAAACCAAGGATAAATATTACTTAGTGCAACACGAACCAAGTGAAACCAATGCACAACTAGAACTATTCATAAAATGGATGCTTGATACTTTTAAGCACCTTAAGTAGTCATTATTGCCCTCAGAGAAATCTGAGGGTTATCTAAATTTATAATATCTTAAATAACAATCAACTCAGCTTTAACTCGTTTTATCAAACACTTAACTTGAGTCTTTATCATCGTCTCGCTTTTGTTTTTTACGTTGCTCATGCTTTGCTTTGGTGACATTTTCATATATCGGAGGTGGGATTGGAAATAGCGAAATAAGTGGGAACAATGCCATAAATAAATATGCTCCCTTTGGCGCCTTTTTAGCCCACCGCACCATCAAGGTTAGGGCTCTTAGTAATATATAAAAGCCGATTAAACCTATAGTAATTATCAGTACAAGCGTAAGTAAGTCCATTTTCAATCCATCAGTAAGCCCTTAACTTAAAGTGAGGACAGTTAGACTTTTTAAATCATCGGATTATCGTTCAGCTATTTAAAAACTCTATACTTTTAATTTACGACAATTAACTTACAACCCTTATAAACTAATACACACAGCGCTTAGTCTTAAATTATTATATTAGACTAAAGTCTATAAGTTAATTTTCTTCATCTATTGAGTGTTTTTTTATCGTTTGTTGAATTTTTTCTACTCAACTAAAGTTCAACTGTCGGCACTGGATACCGATATAACAGAGGAAAAGATTATGTTTAGTACACTTATGAAACGCGTTGTAGTTAGCTCTTTATTAACTTGTTCAGCTATGGCAATGGCTGATCAAAGTGACTATAAATTAATGGTAATTGACCAATCGACACAGGCAAGTGCTGAGGTTAACCGTCAATACGAATTAGCATTTAACCAATGTGCGTTAAGTGTTCAAGCAAAGAATTTTACCGAAGCTGAAGCACTCTGTTCAAAAGCAATCAGTTTACTAAATACAAGCAAAGTACCTGCTTATAAACGCCGTGAATTAACGTCATTTGCTTTAAGCAACCGCGGTGTTGCTCGCATCATGTCTGAAAACGACACAGCGGCACTCTCTGACTTCTACGAAGCAGTACAAATTTCAGGTAACGAGTTAGTAGAACACAACTTAATTCGAGCGAAAAAGAACTTAGCGTTATAAGTTCTCTCAGAATTGTGTTGTCTCAAAACCCACCTTTGGCTGGGTTTTATCGTTTATATACCCATCTTTTTACTTACGGCAAAAATACAATAGCGATTTAAAAGTTAAGCTGACGAAGCTTACCTAAATCCTCCGATAATGCCTGTTTGTAACTTAAATCAAAGTTTTTGAGAAACTGATTAAGGAAATTGATGTTTATCTGATTAGGTTTAAAACTTTGCCCCTTTTCTATATTCGCTATGTGTTTTCTTAGCTTTGCGTCGTCTTTACTCCAAAAAGCGATGTTCCCTAAAACAAAGTCATTCCAATACATTTTTGAATTACTTGAATCTTCATTCGGATCCAATACTTTATTTGCATAAAAGATCGCGTGTTGATAATTACCCGCGAGCCCTTCCATTTGCGCTAAATGCCAAGTTAATGAGCTTTCTTTTGAATTATTATGGGTAATAAAACGTTTAATCAGAATAGCGGCTTCAGTATGACAGCCTGATTTTTCTAACAATCTAAACCCAGCATCATCAGTCTGATCAAATTGCTGGTATGTGAGGTTTAAATCGTCTTTTAATCTTTCTTCAAGGGCAGCTTTACAATCAGCAAACGCAACATTCGATATAAATAAAAATCCAATTGATAAAAGCCCTGTTTTCATAATTCTTTCCTTGTGATTCTCAATATTGGCTTGTTTATGATTCTTTGACAAAAATTTTAATTGTTTTGCTAAACACCGCGGTTCTCATATACAAGCACATTCACTCAGGTTCAGAAGCATTTTCAACTTGTAAATATACAGGTAACGTTGAAATTTAAATGTCACCTTGAAATGCTTTGTCCATAATTTTTAAAAAGCTATTTTTAACAAAGTTATTGACCAATGGCTACTGTTAAAAAGTTATCTCGTTTATCAAAACCTATCTCCATATAAAAATCACAATCTACAGATGCAAATAACGTTTCTATAAATAAGCTTAGGCATAAAAATTTATAAGCACTCAGTCAATGCTTCAGTTGTTAAAAAATACTAGAGTCGACATTACATACTCTCACCCCCACAAAACTCCGAGTTCTGAGCAATTACTCTATAGATTAAATTTCTTCATCTATCAGGTTTAATTTAATCGTTTGTTTAGCTTATAGGAATATTTTAAAGTTCACTCGTTGGCAAGAAACACCAACTTATTCAAAGGAAAACTATCATGTTAAAAACACTTGTAACCACTATTGCACTTAGCTCTTTATTAACTTGCTCAGCGATGGCAGTAGCCGCACAAGCTGATTATAAACTGATGGTAATTGAGCAACCTCAAACCAACGATAATGCAACCAGCCAATACGAAACTGCCTTCAACCGCTGTGCATTAAGCGTTAAAGAAAAGAATTTTTCAGAAGCAGAAAGCCTGTGTACACAAGCAATTTCTCTTCTAAGTACAAGTAAAGTACCAGGTTATAAACGCCGCGAGTTAACATCGTTTGCACTTAGTAACCGAGGTGTTGCACGCATCATGTCCGAAAACGATACAGCCGCGCTTTCTGACTTTTATGAAGCAGTGCAAATTTCTAAAAATGAACTTGTAAACCACAATTTAAGCCGTGCAAAACAAAACTTAGCACTGTAGTTGTAAAGGTTCCCCCAACCAAATTGTTGTCGAAAGCCCGGTTCTTGTGTGTTCTGACCGGGCTTTTTTTCGAGCTGATTAAAGGCCAATATCAAACTGCTGCTTTAAAGCTCTAACTTGGTCACTGTGGGTAGATAGATATAAGTTAAATTGCTCAATAACATCAGGGTATTTAACTGTTGATAGATGGAAACTTTGCACATCTACCGCAAGTTTATCGTGAAAGTACACGGGCACTCTATTTTCAAACTCTTCTCGCATTTTATAGTTCAAAACATCTTTAGATATGTAAATACAATTTACTCGCTTTAAAAGTAATAAAGAAATTAATTCAGTCGTATCAGCCGTCTCCACAACGTCGATCTGCTTTTTCATAAAATGTGATTTATAACTTTGTGATGTAAAGCCTCGAACTTTACCTATCCTGCTACAATCAGAAAGCGTGGTATTTTGTTGCAAACTCGCAATGCCTGTCACTGTATTCAAAATTGATTCTGAGTAAATAATCGGGTTAGGTTTCGAAAATGTATCTTTAAAGGATTTTTGCCACTGCGGATTGTCAGGATATTTAAAATCAATATAGTTTTCGGTAACCAGATCCCTATAAAGACGATTTAAAGGGGCGGGATAAAACTTAACGCTATAACCAAATTCTCGGCTGAATTGTTTAAGCAATTTTTCACTAAATCCAGTGAAGTTAGGCTTCTTACTGTCACTGCCATCGTAATAAGGTAGATACTCTATATTCTCTACACCTATCACGATGGCTTTTAATTCCTTACACACTAATCCATTAGAAAATAAGCACAATTTTAAAATTAACGTATAAATTAGTTTGGTTTTCAACACGAAAAAGTATCTTGTTTCTCCAGTCATAGTTTTAGGATAGGCTATAACTATGGTTTCAACTAATTTTTACTAATAACATTTAACTACGCGGAACAAATTCAAGTACTGTAGCATTAATACAATATCTATCTTGCCCTCTTGGACCTTCCCCCGGAAATAAGTGCCCTAAGTGAATTCCTGAACTTTTCGATTTTAGCTCGATACGCTGCATACCATAGCTATTATCTTCATGCATCGTTACACTATTTTTGACTGGGTGAGTAAAAGACAACCACCCTGTTCCCGAATTAAATCTATCTCGGGTATCAAATAATGGTGCACCACTTAATTTGTCAATAAAAATGCCATCTGGGGTATTTTTAAAAATGTCGTATTCCTTACAAAACGGGCTGTCTGTTCTGGAATGAAATGCCACTCTAAAGGCCTCACTGTCACCCAATTTAAATGCGCCCAATGCTTTGTAAAACTCTTCCTTATTCACATACCCTTGACGACCATAAACTTCTTTACCATCTTCGATAAATAAAAGTGTAGGTGTTGCCCAAGTAGGTGTGTTAATAACCAAGCCAGCAAGTTGATCCGCATGGCGAAAAGTCATAGGGATTGTGCCCTTGTATGCATTAGCAACTTCTTTTTTAAATTTTTCGCAATACGGGCAATAGCCTTTAGCATCAATTACTACAATATGTTTGTTAGCGAGTAAGGCAGTGTTATCTATTTTAGGCTTTTCAGATGGGCTAAATACAACCCCTGTAGAATGATCAGGACAGTAGCCATTCGGGTTTTTCTTTATATAGTCTTGATGATACTCCTCTGCTTTAAAAAACCTATCAAGCGGTTTTATTACCGTTTTAATTTCGCCAAATCCCGCTGATGATAATTTTTTTTGATACGCTTCTTTAAGGCGATTTGCACTAACAAGCTGATTGGAGTTGCTGGTTAGAATAGTCGACCGATATTGTGTGCCAATATCATTGCCCTGCCGATTAAGCTGTGTCGGATCATGACTTTCAAAGTAATGTTTTAAAAGATCTTCTGTGCTTAATTTGTTGCTGTTATAAGTAACTTTGACTACCTCAGCGTAATTGTTTTCATCAAAACGACGAGAGCTACGTGTAATGTTTTTATATGTCGCCTTAAAGCCCTGCCCATCAGCATAACCCGATACCGCATCGAGCACACCGTTGAGGGCTTCATAGCGTTTTTCTGCGCCCCAAAAACAACCCGAACCTAATACTATAGTTTCAATATGTTTAGTTGCATTAGGCAGGTCTTCTTTAGCCAAAACGGGACTGATACTAGCAACTGCACTGACGGTGAACCATGCCACCAATAAAGACTTAATTGTCATACTAATTTACCTCGTCATAGCGTGTGTATTTAATAGACCTAAGAGAAATATAAAATATTTCAACTTAAACGCATCCCATGGGCTATTCACCGCTTAAAATTTAACTCTTTAGTGTTAATAGGGTAAAAAAGCTTTTTTTAACATTGGGATATATAAATGAGAATTGCACATAGCTTATCTGCTCTTGCATTGGGTATAACGCTTGCTACGCAAGTGAATGCAGCAGAGTTCACTTTTAAGCAATCTATTCAAGCTACAGATAACACTTTGGTATTGTTTTTAGACACTGAAACACAAATCGCCAAATTTAACCATTTAGCCTCAGAGACACAAACTCATATTAACAAAGTGATTGATTTTTCAGACTTTGAAGCTAAATATGGTAAAACATTAGAGATCATTGCTCCAAATGGTAGCCAGCATCAACGTATTCTTTTAGTTGGCTTAGGTGAGCAAGCAAAGCTAGATGCAGCTAAAATGGCAAAGCTGGGTGGCAATGTACATGCACAGCTACATAAAGCAAAACAAGAAAACGTCAGCCTTGATTTCTCTACAATCACTGATCAAGAAACTAACGCTAAATACGCTGCAGAGTTTGCCCATGGCGCAAATCTACGTGATCACCGCTTTGAAGTTTACAAAAAAGAAAAAGATAGTCACTTAGTGAGCTACACAGTCGATGTTGAAAATATAGACCAAGCGGTCAAAAACCATACTTTACTGCAACACATAGAAGAAGGCGTATTTTTAGCACGCGACTTAACAAGTGAAGTTGCAACTGAAATGACGCCGGCTGATTTTGCAAAAGCTGCAAAAGAACTTAAAAAGTTAGGTGTCAAAATTTCTATTTTAGAGCCTAAGCAAATCAAAAAGCTTGGTATGGGTGCACTAGAAGCAGTTGGTCGTGGGAGCGAACAAGGTTCACGTTTAGTTGTTGCGCATTATCAAGGTAATAAAAATACACCGATCGCTTTAGTGGGTAAAGGTATTACTTTTGATTCTGGTGGTTATAGTCTAAAAACAGGTGCATCAATAGCCCGCATGAAATCAGATATGGCCGGTGCAGCAGCGGTACTTGGAACGGTTAAAGCAATGGCACTTGCAAAAGCTGATACTAATGTCGTTGCAGTAATGGGCATGGCAGCCAATATGGTGTCACAATTTGCCGTTGCACCTGGCGATGTAGTACGCACAGCCGAAGGTCTAAGCGTAGAAATTGTAAACACCGATGCTGAAGGTCGTTTAGTGCTTAGCGATGCAATGTGGTACGCTCGTGATAAATTTAAACCAAGTATTATGGTTGACGTTGCAACATTAACCGGCTCTAAAATTGGTGCTGTAGGTAATGACTATGCCGCCATTTTCTCTGAGGATGACCAACTAGTAGAACAACTAACTATCGCTGGTAAGCAAGTAAACGAAAATGTATGGCGTTTACCACTAGGCTACGAAGATGCACTAAAGTCTGATATCGCAGACTTAAAAAATATTGGTTCACATGGCCCAGGTGCAACAACAGCAGCAAGCTTCCTGAAAAACTTTGCGGGTGAAACTCGCTGGGTTCACATTGATATTGCCGGAAATGCGCTTAACAGCAAAGCAAAAGATGAGCTTGCTGAAGGCGGCACTGGTTACGGTGTGCGTTTGTTATCTAACTGGCTTCTAAACAACCAGTAACAAAAAGATTGCCTACAACAGCAGGTTGTAGGCAATTAACACTCGATTAAAATACAAAAACTGTATTTACATCAACAAATTCGTGCTTTTATGCTATGTTGCTATGACTAATCACTTTTAAATTGGGATGCAATGACTACATACAGCTCGCCATCGATTACTGTACTTACCACTCACTGCATTTATTTTGATGTAAGTCATTCAGAACAGACAATTCTAGAAACACAAAAAAAGGTCTGGGCTTTAGCACAACTCTGCCAACAATCTGGTGATTTTATTGATGTGGTGCCAGCGAACAATAATCTGACTTTATATTTAAACGATCCTTTAAGACTGCAGTATTGGTTATCAGCTTTGAATGAGCACTGGCTAGAAGTCTCATTATTAAAATTTAACTCTACCCACCATAAGTTACCGACACGGTACGGTGGAGTTCATGGCCCTGATATTAAACATGTTGCACACTATCACAACCTAAGCGTCGATGATGTAGTACAATTACATAGTAGTGGCACCTACCATGTATTATTTTTAGGGTTCCAGCCTGGCTTTGCCTATCTAAGTGGTTTAGATAAAAAGTTATACACACCAAGACGTAGCGATCCTCGTACATCTGTTCCTAAAGGTTCAGTTGCTATTGGCGGTGAACAAACTGGTATCTACCCAGAAACTTCACCAGGTGGCTGGCAAATTATAGGTCACACCGACTTTAAATTATTTGATATTAATGCCCCCTCTCCTTGCGCTTTTGCGCCAGGTGATACCATCGAGTTTACAATCAAGGAGGTGCTATCGTGATCACCGTTGTTAAACCGGGTATGCAAATGTCTATACAAGATCAAGGACGCACAGGTTCGAGACATTTAGGTATTGGTCAATCAGGTTGCATTGACCCATATGCACAAATTATTTGTAACCGATTAGTCGGTAACCCTGATAATTGCCCTGTAATTGAAATCACGCTGGGTCTTGCTGAAATTAAATTCGATAATGATTACTACATTGCCCTACACGGCACGGATATGAAAGCCACAGTCAATGGTAACCCTATTCAACCAGGCTGGAGCTATTACATAAAAAAAGGCGATGTATTAAAGCTTAATGCTGCACGACACGGATTTCGAAGCTACCTTGCTATAGGGGGTATTTGGCAATTACCAACGCCTATATTAGGCTCTTACTCTACCGATTTAACCGCTAAGTTTGGTGGTTTACATGGTAACGCTTTAAATCCTGGCGACAGCATAGACATTACACCACAGTACAAAACCAAAATTGGTTTAGGTGCGATGCTTCCACCAAAAAGTACACACATACGTGTTTATGAAGGCCCTCACAATAAATTACTGTCAGAGCAAAGCATCGACAAGTTTATTAATCATTCATGGCATATTTCGCCGAGTAGTAACCGAATGGGAGCGAGGTTAAGTAGTGATGAATGCAAATTAGAACATGCTTTATCATTACCTTCTATGGCAGTCATGCCTGGTAGTATCCAGTTGCCACCGAGTGGCGAGCCTATTGTTCTTTTAAATGATGCTCAAACAACGGGTGGTTATCCATTACTTGGTACAGTGATTGAGGCTGATTTGAGACACTTTGCCCAATTAAAACCGGGGGATTTTTTACACTTTGAATTCGTCAGTCTAAATGAGGCAACCAAAGCACAACAAAAACTAACTTCTCACCTAAATCAATTAAAAATTGCTCTAGAATATAAAAATAAACAGTAAAATAGTGAGCAGCACACCTCGGTGCTGCTCTATTTATAGATACTTGTATACACAAGATCGTCAGTACAAATTATTTAAGCAGTCTATTGCACAAAACTAGTGCAAAGACTAACTGCAAAATAGCTACTCGCTTTTAAATATAGAGCGATTTCCGATTTATCCATTGTCTATGAGCTTATTGCAAAACAGTTATTGATCATTTTGGTGCAACACCCACCTATTGTGGTGCATATTTTATTCTTAAATATTTAGAAAACCTGTGTGACTTAGGTAATTATTTCTGTTAAAACAAAGGTTCGCAGTTTTAAATTTATGTTAACTGCACACATAATAGGAATGAGGAGTCACTATGTGTTCAATTTTTGGTGTATTAGATATTAAATCTGATCCCACACAATTGCGTGGTCAAGCAATTGAGATGTCAAAACTTTTAAGACACCGCGGGCCTGATTGGTCTGGCGTATATTCGTCTGATAAAGCGATTTTAGTTCATGAACGCCTTGCTATTGTCGGTGTATCAAGTGGTGCCCAACCACTGTATAACCCTGAACGTACTAATATACTTGCTGTTAATGGTGAAATTTATAACCACAAAGAATTAGCTGCAAATCTAGAAACCGATTTTACTTTTCAAACGCAATCAGACTGTGAAGTCATATTGGCTTTATACAAGCAGAAAGGTCCTGAATTTTTAGACGACTTAAATGGTATTTTTGCGTTTTGTTTATACGACGAAGAGCAAGATGCCTACTTAATAGGCCGTGACCATATCGGTATTATTCCACTTTATACGGGTCATGATGAGCATGGTAACTTTTATGTAGCCTCAGAATTAAAAGCACTTTCGCCAATTTGTAAACACATTGAAGAGTTCCCTCCTGGGCACTTCTTATGGAGCAAAGATGGTCAATTACGAAAATACTACGCCCGCGATTGGCAAAGCTATGATGCAGTAAAAGACAACGATGCTAAAGTTAGTGATGTAAAACAAGGGTTAGAAGCGGCTGTTAAACGCCAATTAATGTGTGATGTACCTTATGGTGTATTACTATCTGGTGGTTTAGATTCATCGGTTATTTCTGCTATAACGCAACGTTTTGCTGCAAAACGGATTGAAGATAACGACGAATCTGATGCATGGTGGCCAAAGCTTCATTCATTTTCGGTTGGGCTTGAAGGTTCACCTGACTTAGCTGCGGCACAAAAAGTAGCTGATATGATTGGCACGGTTCACCACCCTATTCACTTTACGATACAAGAAGGTATTGATGCACTACGTGAAGTGATTTATCACATCGAAACGTATGACGTAACCACCATCCGCGCCTCAACGCCAATGTATTTAATGGCACGCCAAATCAAAGCCATGGGTATTAAAATGGTATTATCGGGTGAAGGTGCTGACGAATTATTTGGTGGTTATTTATACTTCCATAAAGCACCAAATGCGCAAGAGTTCCATGAAGAGCTTAACCGTAAAGTGTCTAAGCTTCATATGTTTGACTGCTTACGTGCTAATAAATCAATGGCTGCATGGGGTGTTGAAGCACGTGTACCGTTCTTAGACAAAGAGTTTGTTGATGTCGCAATGCGTATCAACCCTGAAGCAAAAATGTGTAAAGACGGCAAAATCGAAAAACACATTATTCGTGAAGCATTCGACGGCTACCTACCAGATGAAGTACTGTGGCGTCAAAAAGAGCAATTTTCTGATGGCGTGGGTTATAACTGGATTGATACTTTAAAAGAGTATGTGAACGAGCAAGTAAGCGACCAAGATCTGGCTAATGCAAAATACAAATACCCAATTAATACGCCTGATTCTAAAGAAGCCTATTTCTATCGTAGTATTTTTGAAGAACACTTCCCAGGTGATGCCGCCGCTAAATGTGTTCCTCATGGAAAGTCTGTTGCATGTTCAACACCTGAAGCTCTAGCTTGGGATGAATCATTCCAAAACAATGCAGATCCTTCTGGTCGTGCTGCTGGCGTTCACAACGACGCGTATAAAAAATAAGCTTTTAATATTATGCTGCAAGTTCCGCTTGCAGCTATTTAATCAATGTAACAATCTAGCATCTCAAAAATTTCACTGTCATCAAATAATTACCTATCTACACCACAACTGTTTAAATTACATTCAAATGAGCTAAAAAACTGTATTTATTCGGATATTTAGGGACAAAAGCATTTACATTTGTGTACGACCTCCTACACTAAAGATTAATCATGGGCACTATTATGATTAGTATTCAAACTATTTTTAAATTTCGAACGTAAAAATACTGATATAGCTAATTTGTGTGCCTACCGGCCGTTTAGCTATCTGCTAAATAAAATTACAACAAGAGGTATTCATGAGCGAACATCATGACAAGTACAGTATCGACAATACAGATTACACTGTCGGTCAGGACAATGTACAAAAATGGGGCTTTGATGTGCATAACCCCGTGTTTGGTATTAGTGCAGGCTTAATTGCGCTATTTTTAGTGGCTACACTCATTTCTGACGCAGAAACCGCTAAATTAACCCTTAACGGCATTAAGAATGACATTATTAATAATTTTGATGGCTTTTTTATGTGGTCAGCAAACTTATTCGTATTGTTTTGCTTGGCGTTAATTGTGTCTCCTTACGGTAATATCCGCCTTGGTGGCAAAGAAGCGCGACCAACCCACTCTCGTATTTCATGGCTGGCAATGCTATTTGCAGCAGGTATGGGTATTGGCTTAATGTTTTGGGGTGTAGCTGAGCCCGTTGCCTATTTTACAGGCTGGTATGAAACACCACTCGGCGTTGAAGCTAACACGCCAGAAGCTGCCAAACTAGCAATGGGTGCAACTATGTTCCATTGGGGTTTACACCCTTGGGCAATTTACGCGGTGGTTTCACTTTCACTCGCATTCTTTTGTTATAACAAAGGCCTGCCGTTATCTATTCGCTCGATTTTTTACCCTATTTTAGGTGACAAAGCGTGGGGCTGGCCTGGTCACCTTATTGACATTCTGGCTGTGCTTGCAACCTTATTTGGTCTAGCGACCTCACTTGGTTTAGGTGCACAACAAGCTGCTGCTGGTATTAATCATGTATTTGGAACCGATGGCGGCATTGGCTTACAAATTGGCGTTATTGTTGGTGTGACTTTACTTGCTGTGATTTCTGTCGTTCGCGGTATCGACGGTGGTGTAAAACTACTTAGTAATGTAAACATGATTATCGCTTTTGTATTACTCGTGTTTGTTGCACTTGTTGGTTTTTCTGCAGCATTTGGCAACCTTTCTAATACAGTAATGGGTTATGTCGAAAACATTATTCCACTGAGTAACCCGCATGGCCGTGAAGATGAAACCTGGATGCACGGTTGGACTGTATTCTACTGGGCTTGGTGGATTTCATGGTCACCGTTTGTAGGTATGTTCATTGCGCGCGTATCTGAAGGACGTACAATTCGTGAGTTCTTAATTGCTGTATTACTCGTGCCTACCGTTGTTACTATCTTCTGGATGTCAATTTATGGCGGTATCGCAATTGAGCAAGTGGTGGATAAAGTGGGTGTACTAGGAGAAAAAGGCTTAACCGATGTACCACTGGCTATGTTCCAAATGTTTGAAGCTTTACCTATGTCACAAGTGCTTTCATTCATTGCAATTGTGCTGGTACTCGTGTTCTTTATCACTTCGTCTGATTCAGGTTCACTCGTTATCGATTCGATTACCGCAGGCGGTAAGGTCGATGCGCCTGTGCCACAGCGCATTTTCTGGGCGACCATTGAAGGTGCAATTGCTGCTGCTCTAGTTTGGATTGGCGGCACGCAAGCTATCGAGGCATTACAAGCTGGCGCTGTATCGACTGGCTTACCTTTCACATTTGTATTGCTGCTTATGTGTGTGAGCTTGCTGCTTGGTTTAAAAACTGAGCCAAGAAACTAATCGATTAAACATTTAAAAAACGCCGCATCTGCGGCGTTTTTTAAATAAACTGTTCTATTAATACGTTTTCAGAATTGCTGCTTAATGTTTGTATACTTCCCCACCACCATCTCAGTCTCGTTAGTTTAAACAATCAATTCGCTTAATGGGGTATCGGGGCGATAATGATATGCGATTTGAGCTTGCAATAACTCTGCTGTCGCGATCGCATCATTGAGTGCATTATGATTTTGATAAACGGGTAGAGAGTAGCGAGATCGTGAATCAGCTAAACGCACAGAACCGAGCTTTGTATTTAATAATCGTCCTAATAGGCCTTGCTTTGCTTTGAGTGCTCTTCTCTCCAACTCAAGCGTGTCTATCACTGCAAATTCGAGACCTTCGCCTAATCGTGCTTTAAGCGCTTGAAATAGAAAGTGCCGTTCAATAGGCGCAAAATGCACAACAATCAGCTTGCCTTGCAAAGCATCAAGCAGCGGTTCCATAATCGATGTAAAGTCAGGAGCTTCGCTTACCTCTGAATGAGTTATGCCATGAATAACAATAGACTCTTCAGCGAGTTTTTGTCTTGGTTGCACGACCCAATGCTGACTATGTTTACAAAAAATACGCCTTACATTAAATGGCACTAACCCGACACTGACAATATCATCTTTATCAAAATTTAGACCGGTCGTCTCAAAGTCTAACGCAACCAATGGTACTTCACTAATCGGTAAGCTGCCATTTGATATAGTCGACTGGTAAAAATGTTTAATTAATGGATGCGTACTTTTTTCAGCTAACTGCTCATAGCGCTTAGGCCAATCAAATTTTGAAGGGTGAACGGCCATTATTTCATTCCTGAATTGGCAGAGTAGCGAAATTTTAAGAAGTTTTGCGCTTTATCTAAAATAGCGAACGCCTCTTTTAAGTTTCGCTGCTCAAAAGGGGATAGCAAATGTGGCTCTAAATCGTTATCAGGTTCTTCATCGAGCATTTCAATTTGCCAAGCTTGATGTCGAATGCGGATCATAGCGATATATTCAAGGGCATCTCGTAAGTCTTGCGCTTTGCCTTCGGGAAGAAGCTTTGCATCGATAATGTCTTCAAGACGCTCAAATGAATTTTGCTTTCGACTACCAATTGCCAGTGCGTGTACACGTATAACATCAGACAAAGGTGCTGTCCCACGGCGTTTCAAATTCATAGAACGCTTGTGCTGACCATTGTGCTCTAAAACGAAATCTTTAAAAAAGCCTAGCGGTGGGGTTCGGTTACGCGCATTCGCTGCCATATTGGCTAAGAATCGTTTATTGCTACGCCCTTCTTTTGCAATAAAACGTTTTAATTCATCAGCCCATTTGGTTTTGCCGTAAACGCCGTCCAAATCAAAAAAGATTGAACTGTGTAATAAAGCTTGAGGCTTAGGCTCTGCTATCCAGCCTGCAAATTGTTCTTGCCATTGTTCTCGTGTTAAACGCCACTTTTTAAATGACGCCATAATTTCACCGTCGCAGTACTTATAACCACACTCAGCCAAGCCATCACAGACAAAATCAGCGAGCTTTTGGAAATAATCATCGTGCATAGACTCATCAAAACTATTATCAAGAATAATGGCATTGTCTTGGTCGGTCACAATTAACTGCTCATCTCGGGCCATAGACCCTAATGCGATAAAACAATACGGAACAGGCGGTGGGCCAAATTGCTCTTCAGCTAAATCAAGCAAGCGCTGTTTAAATGTGCGCCCTATTACGGCCATTGCCGTGCCAATCATGTGTGAATTAGCATCTTCATTCACCATACGCACAAACACATTAGGAAGTTGCCTTGCATAATGTGCTAAATCTTCCACCGATTGCTGCGCTAAGATACCGCGCACTAATAACAAGCTACTTTGCGACTCGTAACGTAAAATATCGGATAATGAAATAACACCTATAGGCTTTTTCTTCACCACTATGGGGAGATGATGAATATTGTCTCTAAGCATGGCGAGAACAGCTTCAAATACATACGCATTGCTATCAAGGAGTAGTAAATCTGTTTGCATTATTTGCTGAGCATGTGACTCATAACTCAGCCCTTTAGCAATTACACTTGAGCGTAAGTCTCTGTCGGTAATGATCCCCACTACTTGACCGTCATCATCATCGGGGTCATCACTAATAGGTTTGTCTGCGTCAGTAACTAGAACAGAGGAAACCGACTCTTGTGTCATTACCTGCGCCACCATTTGAACTGTCGCATCTTTGGCAACCGTGACAACATCACGATGCAATAAAGATTTTACCTTAGCTGTGGTTAAATCGTTACTATCAGCTTGCTCAACGATTGCTTGATGTAAACGCACATTACCGTCGGCTTCAAAAAAATCCGCAAAGGCATCAAACTGGTCACAATACTGATTAAATAACTCTACATTGATACAATAAACAAGTGTGTCTTCAAGTGCTTTTGCTGGAAACCGAACTTTACGATTCATTAGCAAACCCATTTGCCCAAAAATACCGCCAATAGTTAAACGGTTATACAAGTCTCCGTCACGACGATACATTTCAACCGCACCGGTACGAATAACGTATAAATCAGCGATATCTTCGCCATAATTTAATATTTGTGTACCTGCGCGAAAATAAGCAATTTCAACTTGTGATGCGAGTTTATTAATGGCCTCATCAGGGAGATCATCAAAAGGAGCATGATCTTTCAAAAATTGGGCAATATCGATGTGTTCGGCTTGCATATGCGTACCTAGTTAGAAACTTTTTCTTGATTGTGAGCGTAATCGGCTATTTTTTCAAAGAAAAATAGCCGATTTTAATGAATTAAGCTTTTTCAAGCTCATCGGCAAGTAGTTTAGACTCATCCCCTCTTGGTTTAGTAAAGCGCGCTAAACCGAGGTAAATAACAGGGGTTAAATAAAGCGTAAATAACACAGCAAGGGCTAAACCTCCAAATACAACCCAGCCTATTGCATTTCGTGCTTCGGCTCCGGCCCCGGTTGAAAGAATGAGCGGTAAAGCACCCAGTAAAGTTGAAACCAATGTCATGGCAATAGGTCGTAAACGCACCAAAGCGGCTTCTTCAACTGCAACTCTAACAGAGCGGCCTTGATCCCGTAACTGGTCAGCAAACTCCACCAATAATATCGCATTTTTAGCAATCAAACCAATTAACATCACAAGGCCTATTTGTGAGTAAATGTTCAATGAGGTACCCGTTAAATACAGGGCTAATATTGCCGATGTAATACCGAACGGTACGGTTATCATTACCACTATGGCACTATTAACGCTCTCAAACTGGGCTGCCAACACCAGTAACACAATTAAGAATGCTAAAACGTAGGTTACAAGTACTTCATTGGCGGTTTCTTCAAAGGTAAGGGCTTCACCTTTAAACGCGAGACTAATACCACTTGGTAAACTTTGCTGAGAAATTTCACGAATTTTAGTTACCAGCTCAGCGATTGTCACATCCTCAGGTAACTCCATGCTTAGCTCAATAGCTCTTCGCTGTGCATGACGCTCAAGCTCTGCAGCAACCCCTTCTTCCGTAATAGTTGCGACGCTGCTAAGTGGCACCAGCTCCCCATCGCGCGTGCCAACATAGAGATTAGCTAAATCGCCAGGGTTCGTTATTGTTTGGTTTTGAGCTTGCAGCATGATTGGGATTGATTGATCACCAATGTTTAAATCGGCGATATCATCACCATTGATTGCCGCTCGAAGCGTCACTGATATATCACTGAGCGATACCCCTAGCTCTTCAGCGCGGCGCCTATCAATATTAACCCGCAATTGTGGCTGCGATGGCTGATACGAAATACGCACAGGGGCAACAGCTGGCATCGCTTTTTCAATTTCAGCAGAGAAGTCTTGTGCGGCTTTAAATATCTCTAAATAGTCTTGGCCAAGTAGTGCAAGCTCGATTCCCCCACCTTGACCACGTAAGTTCAAGCTATTTGAGCCACCAGGATAACCCGCAGCTCCTGGAATATTACCTAATGGTTCGCGAATTTTATCAATAATCTCTTGCTGACTAAAATGACGTTCATCCCAATGCTTTAACGGTACTGTAATGAATACGATGTTAGGATCCCACTGCCCAACCACAGTGTAAATTGACTCAATTTCTCCGCTTTCAACATACGGTAATAAAATATCTTCCATCTGCACGGCTTGCCTATCCATAAAATTAAGGCCAACACCATCTGGGCCACGGGCAAAAATCCGAATTTTGCCGCGATCCTCTGTTGGTAATAACTCATTATCTAAATTGAAATAAAGTGCACCAGAGCCTACTGCAACCAATAAACACGCAAAAAATGTTAACCATGCATGTTCAAGCACACCATGAATAGAGCGTTTATAAATCGCTGCTAAACCATGTCCCAATTTAGCGAAAGGATGAAAACCACCTTGCTTTAATTTCAGCTTAGAGGTCAATGCTGGTACTAATGAAAGGGCTACAAAGCTGGAAATAATCACTGCACCGGCTAGTACCCCACCAAATTCTCTAAACAGTCGCCCTGCTGTTGAAGGTAAAAAGGCGATAGGCACAAATACTGCTGCAAGTACTGCGGTCGTTGCCACTACTGCAAAAAAAACTTCACGGGTGCCAATAACCGCTGCTGCACGTCTGCCCAACCCTAAACCACGCTGACGCTGTATGTTTTCACTCACCACAATCGCATCATCAACAATTAGGCCTGTTGCTAACACTAACGCCAGTAAAGTTAAAATATTAATCGAAAAACCAAGTGCCCAAATAAGCGCGAGCGATCCAATTAATGCCACAGGTATTGCAAAGGCAGGAACAAGGGTTGCTCGCCATGAGCCAATAAACACCCACAGCGTAATCACCACCAGCAACACTGTCAGTAATAAAGAGTTGATAACCTCATCAACGGAGCTTCTAATAAACTGTGCGTCATCAGAGGTAAGCGTAAATTCCATTTCAGGAAAACGTTCGCGCATTCCTTCAATTAAGCTAAGAACTTCATCAGATATTTCGATAGTATTTGACTGTGCTTGGCGAATAATTTCCATACCAATCACAGGCGTGCCATTGAGTCTTACGAATGAACGTGGATCTGCAGGGCCAAAATACACCGCAGCGACATCACCAATTCGAGTATCATCACGAACAATAATATCGGCTACTTGCTCAGCAGAAATAGATGTTGCATCGGCACGCACAATCACTTGTTGATCGCTCGACTTTAAACTTCCCGCTGGTACGTCAAAAGGCGCTTGGCGAAGCACGTTAGCAATATCAGGCACAGTTAGATTAAAGCTACTCAGTTTAAGTGGGTCTATTCGAACACGTAATACACGTTCGCGGTCGCCGTTTAAGCGTACATCAGCAACCCCTGGAATAGTTAAAAACTGCGGTGCTAAATCGACATCAACGCGCTCTGTTAACGCCTCAAGTGACAAGCTTTCGCTTGATACCGTTAACGATACAACCGCTTCGGCATCGTTATCGGCTTTTATTATAGATACACGTTCAACCTCATCAGGTAGTTCACGCTGAACACGCGCGACTGATTCTCGAGTTTCATTTGCTGCATCGTCTAAATTTATGCCAGGTCGAAACTCAACCACAATGCGAGCGTTATTCTCTTCACTTTGCGCGCGAATCGACTTTACGCCACTTACCCTTGCTACAGCTCCTTCAAGCTTACTGGTTACTTCGGTATCTACAGTTTCGGGTGAGCCACCAGGAAATGAGGCTGAAACAGTAATTCGAGGTCTATCCACGTCAGGTAATTCACGAACTTCAACACCTGCTATCGCTGCAATACCAGCAATGATGATCAACAAATTCAGCACCACAATTAATACTGGCCGACGTATTGCCATTGATGGTAAATCTTCCATCATAGGTTGCTGTTTCATTATTGCTCCTTGGCCAGTTTAATATCATTAATATGAACTAACTCTTGGCCAGGACGTAAACGCTGAACACCTTCAGTTACGAGTAAATCACCTTGTTTTAATCCACCGGACACGAGTAAACGCCCTGCTAATCGCTGTTCAATTTTGACATCAACACGGGTTGCTTTATTATCAGCGCTTTTCCACACATAAGGACCAGCAGCGCCCCACATCATGGCAGCTTCAGGTACTACAGCGAAATCTTCACCAAGTATATTTATATGGACTCGAAAGCTCATCCCCGGCATAAACTGCTTGGCTGAGTTATCAAGTTTTGCTTTCGTTCTTAAAGTGCGCGTTTGTCCATTTATACGCGAATCTAATTGTGCAATTTTTGCCTCGTAAGCTTTCTCGCTAAGCCAAGGAGTCACTTCCACACTGCCTTTGTTACGCAATACATTAACAGCGGCCTCTGGCGCATTAAAGTTAATATAAAGCTCAGTAGTGTCATCAATTGTTGCAATAGCTGTTTGGGTGGTGATCCTATCGCCTACTTCAACATCGGTAAGGCCCATCACGCCACTAAATGGGGCACGCACTTGACGGTCTTCTAATTCAGTTTCAGCCTGAGTTAACTTAACTTTAGCCAGTTCAAATAAGGTTTTAGCATCATCTAGATCACTTTGTGGAACGGCACCTCTGGCATGACTTTCAACCAATCGCTTCATAGTGCGCTCAGTATCTTGTAATGTAATTCGAGCTTCGGTAAGGGCTGCTTTTTGACGGCGAGAATCTAACTCGAGCAACAATTCACCTTTTTCGACATTATCTCCTGGTTTGAAATGTACATGGGTGACTCTATCCCCTACAGCAGGATAAAGTGTTACTGAATGAATTGCCTCAGCGTTACCAACCGCTTTTATTTGCTGTTTTGTTTGTTCTAATGTAACAGGTTGTACGACAACATTTGCTGCATGCGCTACTGTTATAAAGCTAATACAGGCTAAAAATGTCCATGATTGAAATCTGCCAAGCTTCAAAATTTCACCTAAATAAGAATCGTTTTAATTGTTACGAAGTGTAACAGCTTTGTGATCAATAAGAAGATATGTTCGATTAATAGCAGTTCAGTGCGGCTAATGTCATTATAAAGACTGGTTAGGCTTATTAATCAAGGGCTGCAAGCAAAATATTATTAGCTAATTGATATAGCGCTGGTACTGAGTAAAGAGTAATAATGAGAAGTGAGTAGTATGGCAATGGCTACTCACTTTTTAAATAAATCGAGCGACTAGATGTTTACCTTGGTAACTGTTAAAACCTAAACATAAGCGATGCCACGATTGTTTGTGTTGAGATATCGGCTATGTCTGTTTTTTCATAGTCGATTGTAACCGCTACGTTATCACTAAAACCATAGCCAACACCAAAGCCCGTTAACAAGGATACTCCGGTATCACTTTTTTCAACCACGCTATAAGATTCTGCTGATTCTTGTAAGTAGCTAAAATCATTGTCCCAGACGTACGCACCAGCGTGTGCTCTTAGGAAAAAACTCCCCGTAATTGGGTAAGTGGCAATAATTCGTGTATCAAAGGAAAGTGTTTTAAAATCTCCTTCGTACACAGTTTCCTTGGTCGGTTCATTTTTATTATTGACCGTATCACGATAAATATTAAAGTTTGCCTCCCCAGGTAAACCGAGCCCCACTTCAACGGCAAAAAATTGGTTAAACTGATAACCATAAAAACCCCTAAAGCCTTTACCTGACTGCTCATCACTGTAATTTAGTGGTGCGAAGGAATCTTGCTCTATCGAAGGGATAAAATTAATATCGTAATTATTATTTTGTAGCGCCAAACCAAAGTAGCTGAATTCATTATTAGAATTGGCATGCGACAGTAACGGCATTAGGCATAGTGCCGCTGTTGTAAGCTTAAGTTTCATAGATATCCTTCTCTTTTTGTTCCAACATTTTTAAATAACTAGCCAAGCTAATAAGCTATATTCAGCGAATTAAAACTCTGTATAAAATATTTGAAAATTAGTTGGTTGTATAAAATTTTTCAAAAGCGGCGCTAATGTACACCACTAAGGAACAACATTAAAGTTTTCACTATTATTAAACGCAAAAAACCCCAGACAATGCTGGGGTTTCTATCAATTCATAAAGCTAAAAATTACTGTTGGCGCTGTGCTTCTTTTTGCGCTTTTTTCGCTTCTTTACGCTTACGAAGTACTTCTTGCGCTTCGTTACCAATGTGACCTTCGCCACGCGCTTGTGCTAATTCAATTTGCTTTTGGCGCTCAGCAAAACGAGCACGTTGCTCTTCTGTTAGGCTGTCGTGACAGTGATGGCACGAAACACCTTCCATGTATTCAGGCTTTTGCTTTTCTTCTTCAGTGATTGGCATACGACACGCGTGACATTGGTCGTAAGAACCTTTTTGTAAATCGTGATTTACCGCAACACGGTTATCGAAAACAAAACACTCACCTTCCCACATGGTTTCTTCTTTTGGTACTTCTTCTAAGTACTTAAGAATACCGCCTTCTAGGTGGAACACTTCGTCAAAACCTTGCTCTTTCATATACGCAGTTGATTTTTCACAGCGGATACCACCGGTACAGAACATAGCCACTTTTTTGTGCTTTTCAGGGTCTAGGTTTTCTTTCGCCCACGCAGGGAATTCACGGAATGTTTTGGTGTTTGGATCAACCGCATTTTGAAAAGTACCGATCTCGATTTCGTAATCATTTCGCGTATCGATAAGAATCACTTCAGGGTCTGAAATTAACGCATTCCAATCCGCTGGTTTTACGTATGTACCCACAACTTCACGCGGGTCGATACCTTCAACACCCATAGTGACGATTTCTTTTTTCAGCTTTACCTTAGTACGGTAGAACGGGCATTCGTCATCGTATGACTCTTTAGTGACAATGTTGTCTAGGTTTGGTTGTGAATCTAACCATGCAAGTAGGTTATCGATACCTTCACGTTTAGCAGAAACAGTACCGTTAATACCTTCGGCCGCAAGTAACAAAGTACCGCGTACTTCATTGTCTTCCATTACTTTAAGTAGTGGTTGGCGAATCGCTTCAAAATTAGGAAGGGCTACAAATTTGTAAAGTGCGCAAACAACAAAGTGCTCGCTAGTTACATTGTCTTTATGAACAGCAGTCATGGTGTTACCTTTTGCCTTAAATGCCCATGTGGGGCGTTAACCGAATCGCAAATCCGGCGCATTGAGGGCGAGTATTTTACGCGAATTAGCGATAATTGCAAAAACTGATGCGAAATAGCTGTGTTTTTACTGTCTCCAAGTGAGGCAAGTGCGTTATAATGAACAGGATTTACAAATTTTGCTCATCGGAGATTACGCATTGCATTTTACTGAACTTGGGATTGATACACGCCTCGAAAAACAACTTGCGCATCAAGGCATCACCCAGCCCACTGACATTCAAGCTCACGCGGTACCAACAGCTATCGCAGGCCATGATATTTTTGCACAGTCAAAAACAGGATCGGGCAAAACGCTGGCGTTTTTATTACCTGCTGTACAACGTGTAATGAAACAAAAAGCTCTCAGTAAACGCGACCCTCGCGTTTTAATCGTTGCGCCTACCCGCGAATTAGCAACCCAAGTATACAGCCAATTAAGGTTATTAATTGCTGGCACAAACATTAGTGCTGTAAAAGTACTCGGTGGTGAAAACTTTAATGACCAAATTAAAGCACTTCGTAAAGACCCACATTTTGTGGTGGCAACTCCGGGGCGTTTAGCTGACCATTTAAGTCAACGCTCATTACAGCTTTCAGGCTTAGAGCTTTTAATTTTTGATGAAGCTGACCGTATTTTAGATTTAGGCTTTACCGAGCAAGTTAAAATGATCAACGAGCTTGCTGATCACCGTTTACGCCAAACGTTATTGTTTTCAGCAACCCTTGACCATGCACAAGTTGATGCCCTGTCACGTAACTTATTACGTTCACCAAAACAAATTTTATTAAGTGCTTCTAACGAGCAACATAGTGACATTACTCAGCAGCTTTATTTAGCTGATCACTTAGATCATAAAGAAGCCCTACTTGAGCACTTTGTAAAACAAGACAATGTTGGTCAGTGTATTATTTTCACCGCAACACGAGCTGACACCCAACGCTTGAGTCAGTTGTTAAATGATAAAGGCTTTAAAGCACAAGCACTCGCGGGTGACTTAACTCAGGCTAAACGCCTTGAAATCATGGATGCCTTTAGCCGTGAAAACTTCAAAATTTTGATCACTACCGATGTTGCATCACGTGGTCTTGATTTATTAAGCGTGACCCACGTAATTAACTTTGACCTACCAAAACATGCTGAAGAGTATGTGCACCGTATTGGTCGTACTGGTCGCGCAGGCTTTAAAGGCACTGCTATTTCGTTAGTGGGCCCGAAAGATTGGCCAAGCTACAAAGCAATTAAAGCATTTTTAAATGATGAATTAAGCTTTTTCACCGTTGACGGCCTTGTTGGTAAATTTAAAGGTCTACGTGAGAAAAAACCAAACACAGTTTGGAAAAAAGCAGAGAAAAAAGTGGCTGCTAAACCTGCAAAACCAAAACGCAAAGCAGCCCCTAAGAAGCCTAAAGCCCCTATTCAAGCACCAATTGATGTAGATGGTTTTGCTCCAATGCGCCGTAAGAAAAAGCCAGAACAGGAATAATAATGAGTATTTTAGGAACCACACAAACCCTTTTCGTTAACGAAATATCTAACGAAGGTGCTTATTTAGATGGCCGTGATTTAGGCGAAGTATTCTTACCAAGCAAAGAAATTGATTACGAACTAGAAGCTGGCGACAGCGTGCAAGTATTCATTTACTTAGATCACGCAGGTCACCCAACAGGCACCACAAAAAAACCATTGGCTGAGGTAGGCGAATTTGCCCTACTACGTGTTAAAGCGATTAATAGCACCGGTGCGTTTATGGATTGGGGCCTCGAAAAAGACGTACTAGCACCATACAACGAACAAAAGCCAAAAATGAAAGACGGCTTTTCGTATCTTGTACGTTTGTACCTAGATAACGCCAGCCAACGTATTTGTGCATCAAGCAACTTTAATAAGTTTTTATCGAAAGAAGAACCAACTTACGCAACGATGGAAGAAGTTGATTTAATCGTTGCCGGTAAAACAGACCTTGGCTACAAAGTACTTGTAAACGAAGCCCACATTGGTGTGGTTTATTACAACACCGTATTTAAAAAGCTATTTGTTGGTCAGCGCTTAAAAGGCTTTATTCAAAAAGTACGTGAAGATGGCAAAATCGACGTACTACTTGAAAAGCCAGGCATGGGCAAAGTAAACGACTTAGGCGAAAAAATCCTAGACAAATTAAAAGCCGAAGGCGGTGTACTTCACCTAGGTGACAAATCTGACCCAGAAGCAATTAGAAAGACGTTTTCGACCAGTAAAGCAAACTACAAAAAAGCCATAGGTGGTTTGTTTAAGCAAGGTTTGATTGACATTGAAGCGACGTCGATAAGATTGAAGTAAGTTGCGAGATAACAAGATAGTGAATTATTTAAAGAGTAAGGTGAAAGCTTTACTCTTTTTTTATTCTTAGTAGTTTTATAGTTTTAACGTACGGGTGCCGTAAATTTTCTAACGCTATTTTGAGAATTTTTCATTTAGAAGTGAAAGTCGGTATTGTTCCATAAGCAGCCTTTCCGGATTAACTCATTTCTGCCCCAAAATGAGTTAACGTAATAACTCTATAGGTTGGCTTTGAGCTATCAGTTTTCTAATGCTATTGGCTCTATTCCATTAATCTGATATTCCACTAACTTTTATGTCATCACCAATACAAATGACTGTGTGAAGATACAGCTCAGTTCTTATGCTCCCTTATTCAAGAAAATGAGCGACGAGCGCACTTTCTTTTTTCTGAATCTCTTCAGCGTCAATAAACAATTATAGTTGGCAATACATTACGTTATTTGTTAAAAATATATTTACTAATACTTGAGCGTGACATCGGCAGAAAGGTACACGACGCGCGCACTGTAAAATTGTTATAGCGCAGGGAGCGCCTATCCAGAATGGCATTACAAGATAGCAATGCAGAAAGAAGAAATTTAACGGTACTTTCCGTTAGTATTATTATTTATTTTTTGGCGGATGGGGCGTTAATTAATGATATCGTTAGACTTCAGATTATAAATGTTGAATTTCAACAGCCAGAAATATTAGCATATTTTGTTTGGGGACTTTTAATTTGGTTCTGCTTTAGATATTGGCTTCAAAATAAAAGCTCATGGAGAGAGCCACTAATATCTGATTTAACTAGCAGCGATAGTTGTTCACCCATTTATTACAATCACCTTGTTAAAAGGTTTGGTCTAGGGGACGATTACTCCTTGTCTACTTTTGATGACCGACACTGGGTAAAATTGTCAAAAAAGCAAAGTGGTTTCGTATCCTTTCAACATGTATATAAAGAGGACTCAGGAAAACAGAAAATTGACACTTTGCCCGTTGAAACTTTTTCAGATCGTATAATTATCATTCGTTGCATAGTCGATTTATTCTTTAAACAACCTACACTTTCAGGTTATTTTGTTCCTTACTTTTTATTTATGTGGGCTATATGCTTGGGTGTTAAATCTGCGCTATAACAAGTTACTCAAAAGGACGCAAAACGCTTGGCTTGCACTCCTTCGTCGCTAATTTTAGCCAAGCATTTAGCGCCCATAGGCGTTAGGCATCAGTGTTCCCCTATACTGTAGCGTTTTAGAAATAATAAAGAAAAAGAAGAGTAGATGAATCAACATAGTGAAAATATATTCTGTGAGTACACCGTAGACTCTTGGAGCGACTGTATAGAATTATTTAAAATTATTGAAGGGTGGGTCTTTAGAGGACAGGCTGATAGTGACTGGTCTTTACAAACTACCCTTGAAAGAGGGGCTAAAATCAATACTACCGATATTAGACGTATTCCTCAAGTAGAGCAAAATATCATAGATAAGTTTCAACGAAGAGCCGTCCATTATTTGGATAAACTTCCAGAAAAAGAAAATATCTTGGAGTGGTTATCTTTAATTCAACATCATGGTGGCCCTACTAGGTTATTAGATTTTTCATACTCTTATTATGTTTCACTATTTTTTTCAATAGACCAATCATTTAAAGAGTCTTCCGTCTACTGTCTTAATAAAGATTTGGTTAAACAGAAAGGACTAGAAACAGAAGAATTGAGAGGGCTGGATGATGAGAATAAATTCGGAACTAGGGAGTATTGCAATGATGCACTTAAAGAACAAACCTTAAGCCCTTTAGTAATGCTAGTTGAGCCTTTCAATATCCATGAAAGATTATCCAGACAACAAGGATTGTTTGCCGTACCTTTTGAAGGGAGACAATCATTTGAATACAACTTGTCACTAACAGTAAATCGTTTTCAAAAAGAGTTACCAAAAAGCAGGGTAATAGATAGTTATGTTGATGTACTTGATGTACTGCAAGATGAATGTGCATTATTGAAAGTTAGGATTCCTAAGAGTTTACATAATGAAATACGTAAAGAATTAAAGCTAATGAACATTACAAGTGAAACACTTTATCCTGGAATTGATGGATTCTCTAAGTCATTATATGGCGAATTTGACTTAAATATATCTTAATTTGTGTGATTCATAGACATCTTTTCACTTTTCTCAGTTGCAGGTCACGTTGATAATTTGATAGTTAATGCGCTCATTCTCAGTTACATAATCCTCGTGAACCTCTTCCCAAAAAGGAGTCTGTTCAAGTCGTTCACAGACAATATCCATTGGCGTTTTTCCCTTGAATGAACCATGTGCCCGTTGCCAGTTGTAGTAATGCTGCCATTCGGGCACCGCCCATTAACAGGGCGTTACTGAATAAATACTCTAACGCGCTTTTGTCCATCGACGAGTTACAAATATAACTCGCCTTTGCCCCAAAGTGAGTTGCAACCGATTGAGAACTAGCTTAGCCAAATCGTCACTTGACTTACTTTTTCGTAATGTCAGTAACGATTCAGCATGATTGGAATAGCATATACTGCGGAATTCTTAAGCTACTGACATAGTGATGCATCACAGTTTTAGCTAGTTTAAACCATTAGCATATGTGGCTTATGGATATAAAGTGAATACAAATTCTCAATGCGTTAGTATGTTGTAAAATTAATTTAACGGCGCGCGCTATGTCAGAAAATCCGATGAATTCAAGGACTCTTGATGAGCTGTCAATGAAGGCTGATGAGTTTTTGATAGCTAATGATCATGAAAAGATTAAAACGTTCTTAGAATCGTTGTTAGGCGTTGATTATAAATTTGAAAGTCTCATTGATGAAGCTCGTTTTTATTATATATTGGGTAATTGTTCAGCAGCAATTTTTAGCTACCATAAACTAGATTGGTTTTCTGATGAACTAAGTAAATCCGTTATATTTTTCAGAAAAGCTCTATTCGTCATACGACAAATTAACTTTCCAACTGATGAAGAACTTTTTCTCCAAAGCTGCATTGAAACCAATTTAGGTAATTATCTAAGTTCTCAAGGTCGTGCCTTCTGCTGTATTCCATTATGGGATAATGCCTTTAATTGCATACAAAATCCTGTGTCGATAATATCTAAAGCAAACAATGAGCTTTTTCTTGCGAGTAATGTTTACGATCCTAGTCATAGGGACTACCACTACTTTACTGCATACCTACTCATAAATTTAGGCCTTGAAAGTCTTGAACAGCTCCATCCAGAGCAAAGAATTGCTTATTCAGAAAACAGCAACTTTATGAATTTTAAAGCATGGTTTGAAGATACTTTTAAACCAGAAGATTTTGACTATTTTGAATCATTTGAAGAGGAAGTTGAGACAAGAAAGCAGGGGGAATACTTAAAATGGTGTGGAGATAACAAGCTTTTTATCAATGATTTAAATGACGTTTGCGTATCTGAAATTGTCTATCAAGACATTATGACTCTCCCCTCCTTTTCTCAACAAATAAACTTCGCTTTATCGATGCATGAAGAGCTTATGTATCATGGGAACTTTGATGAATTAAAGAACGATTATTGCTATGCGCGTTATTTGTATTTTTCGGCTAGAAACATACCTAGTGACCATACACATTTATTCAACAAAACATATCCTCACGTTGATGATATGTCACACTCCATAACCAATCTAAAAGCTAGTCATTATAAAAGTGCGTTCAGAACGCTTTACTCGCTATTTGATAAAATTGCTTACTTTATCAATCGCTTTTTTGATCTGAATGATATCAAGTATGATCATAAAATCAGCTTTGATAGTATCTTTAGTGAGCTGAAAGGCAGTAAGGGCTGGAAACCACACAGTAAGCTTAAAGATAGTCAGAACTGCTTTATCCATGCCTTATTCTATATCCTGAAAGACATTCGAGATGTGAAAGACTCGACTTCTGTCAGTCGCTGGCTTGATCCTGATGCAAAGGCGTTTTCTGAAATTAGAAATGCTATAGAGCATCGTTCCTTAAAGATTGTTGATGATTTTGGATATACCCTAACTCAATCAGATAAAGCTTTTAAGCAATCACAGCTTGAAAAGCTTTATGGTGATATAGATGACTTTGAAGAACAACTTCAAGAGCTGTATGGTGAAATTGCTTCGGCGAAAAAGGCTCATAATATAATTCTTAAAGCCGAACTAGAAACCAAAAAACAATTACTTGATGAAGGTTTGCGTCAAGCACAGTCAAAAATTTATGAGCAACAAAAACTTTCAGGCCATTCTGTGCTGATAAAAGAGAGTGAATTTAAATCAAGGCTCATGACGTTGATGAAGCTCGCTCGAAATTCGATTATGTACCTTTCACTTGCAATTCATGTAGAAGAGAAAAATAAGCCAGACAATGGTGCAGTGATGATGCCTATCGAAGTACCTTTGAAGTAGGTGATTGTATCCTATAAATATTCTATTTAGGAAAGTATGGCTGAATCATTTCTTGAATCACATCGACTCAGTAGACACATGTGAACCTTTTTTCACAAACACAACTTATCCTAACTGCATGGCTTAAGAATGCCAACTCTAAGCCGCTTTTGTCCATAAACGAGTTTATTCGCCTGTCTAATTCTCGTTTGTAGATGACCTAGATAATTTTTTCGGAAATTGCAACAAACAAAAAGAGCATTGTATATAGCGCGATATAAATCACGCCTACAATGCTCTTTAAAAACTATTTTAAAATAACAAAAGTTATTTTAGTGAGTCGTTAATTTCTTTTAGTGTTGCAACTGGGTCTGCCGATTGAGTGATTGGGCGGCCTACAACTAAATAGTCACTGCCATCTTCTACGGCTTGTTTTGGTGTCATGATGCGCTTTTGGTCACCTGCATCGCTGCCTGCAGGACGAATACCAGGGGTAACCAGTTTAAAGTCTGCGCCTAGTTCTGCTTTTAGCTTTTTCGCTTCTTGTGCTGAGCACACTACCCCATCAAGGCCTGATTCTTTGGCAAGCTTTGCGAGGTAAATTACTTGCTCTTCTGGGGTTTTATCTACACCTAAACGAGTAAGCTCTGCGGCATCCATACTGGTTAGTACAGTTACTGCAATCAGTAATGGCGCATCATCACCAAACTGTTCTAAAGCGTGTTTTGCTTTAGTCATCATTTCAACGCCACCAGAGGCATGCACGTTAACCATCCATACACCCATTTTTGCAGCCGCTGTCACAGCTTTAGCCACTGTGTTTGGAATATCGTGAAATTTTAGGTCTAAGAATACATCAAACCCTAAGTCGATTAGTTCCTTAACAAAGCTAGGACCAAAATACGTGAACATTTCTTTACCTACTTTAAGGCGACACGCATCAGGTGATAATTGCTTTACAAACGCAAGAGCTGTTTGTTGATCATCATAATCAAGGGCAATTAATACTTTTTTTGAATCTTCGACAGACATAACTTTCCTAAAAACTAATGGACTAATATGAATTAAAAACCGTCTATGCCACGGCTTGGAACAATTGTTTCCCAGTGCTTACAAGATGGACATACCCAATAAATGGTATGACTGGTAAAGCCACAGTGCTGGCACTGAAAATCAGGTTTGGTTGCGATATAAGACGTTACTAGCTTATCAATTTGATCGAGTACATCTTTAATATCGTTGTTTTGTTTGGCAAGTAGCTGTAATAAAAAGCTAAAGCCACGGATAGTTGGATGACGTTTTAAACTATCCGTTAAAAATTTGATTGCTTGATCAATATGACCTTGTTCTAGTAAAGCTTGGCAGTGTTTTATTTTTATAAGTACCCCACCCTTATCGAGCAACTCGTTGAGTAGCTCATGAAATTGATGAGTTAAATTAAGCTTTTCGTAACTTATAGCTAGCTGTTCAACAAATACAGGGGCAAAAAAGGTAAATTGGCAAATTAGCTCACGCCAATAGTAGATTGCTTTTACGTAGTCTTCTTTAATAAATGCACTGTGGCCAAGCTCATACAATGGGCGAATAGCTTTGTGGTTTAAGCTAATGGCTTTACGCATAATTTGCGTATCATTATCTTGTAAGGCCGCTTCACAGTAAAAGTTGGCAATGGCTTTTATATGCTGAGGCTTAGTGAACAAATCACTGTGCGCCTCGTACATATTGATGCCTTTTTCCCATTCACGGGTTTGTGAATAAAGATTAATAATTGGCTCTAACGCGTCTTTGTTTCCTGCCTTTACAAGCCAAACTAAGTGTTCTTCTGCACCATCTAATAAGCCTGCCATAATATAATCTTCTGCAAGCTCAAGTCGGCTAGTAGCAGCTTGTTGCTCATCAAGGCTTGGGTGTTTTAATAATAGCTCATGAATTTTAATTGCGCGGTCAAGCTCGCCACGGCGGCGGAACATGGTTGCAAGTGTTGAGTAGTGTTCAACTGAATCAGCAGCAACTTCAAGTAGATTAATAAGGTGTTCTAAGCCTTGATCTTCTTCTCTGTCTAAGAGAAATTTAAGGCCTTTAGAATATTCAGAGGTGATTTGTCTATTAAGCTGATGAGCTTGGTTTTTAGCACTGTTTTTACCCATTATCCAACCGTAACCGGCTGCAACGGGTAAAAGTAAAAACAGAAGCTCAATCATGATTAGGTGTCTTTATTAGCAACAAGCTTTTTATTGTTTTTTTCAGGCGCTAACTTTTTCTTTAAGCGATAATTTTGCCACTTTAACTGCGAAAACAGTGTAAAGCTTATAAAACAACCAATGGCGACACCTAAAACAAAGCAGATACTTATTACAACAGCTAAGGGCAACGTATTACTGGCAATTAAATAGTTGATTTGCACCAATTGTGGATTTTGTGAACCAAGTACAAACGCAATAAATAAACACAGCGCTATTAATACAATTTTTAATACCCTAAACAAGTAACTACTCCTGTATAAAACTAGGCAATACTCTCATTTACGCGATCACGTAATTCTTTACCTGGTTTAAAATGTGGTACGTGCTTACCGTCTAACTCAACTGTTTCGCCAGTCTTTGGATTACGACCTGTGCGTGGAGAACGATAATGCAATGAGAAACTTCCAAAGCCACGGATCTCAATACGATCTGAGCTAGATAATGAACCGGCCATTTGTTCAAGAATTTCTTTAACGGCATTTTCAACATCTTTCACTGGGATATGTGCATGTTGTTCAGCTAGTTGTTCTATCAATTCTGACTTAGTCATAACGTTTCCTTAAAAAGAGATAAAGGAAGGGCAAAACTGCCCTTCCAATTAAAGACTATAGATTAGTCTTTTTGAGCATTTTTGAATGCTGCAGCCATTGCGTTTTCGAACGCAGGCTCTTCTTTCTTAAGCTTCTCTAGTACTTCTTTCTCTTCTGCTTCGAAAAGAGCTTTAACTGATAAGCTTAAAGTGCGGTTCTTACGATCAACACCAACGTATTTCGCTTCGATTTCGTCGCCTTCAGAAACTACAGTTGTAGCATCTTCAACACGCTCTTGAGCGATATCAGCTACACGGATGTAACCTTCAACGCCTTCGATTAGCTCAACAGTTGCGCCTTTAGCATCAACTTCAGTCACTTTACCTTTAACAATAGCACCTTTTTTGTTTGCGTCCAGGTAGTTATTGAAAGGGTCAGCTTCGATTTGCTTAACGCCTAGAGAGATACGCTCACGCTCTGGGTCAACTTGCAATACGATAGCAGTGATTTCGTCGCCTTTCTTGAATTCACGTACAGCTTCTTCGCCTGGCGTGTTCCAAGAAATGTCTGAAAGGTGAACAAGACCGTCAATACCGCCTTCAAGACCGATGAAGATACCGAAGTCAGTGATTGATTTGATCTTACCAGTAACTTGGTCGCCTTTGTTTTGTAGACGAGCAAATTCTTGCCATGGGTTAGCAATACATTGCTTAAGACCAAGAGAAATACGACGACGCTCTTCGTCGATTTCAAGAACCATAACTTCAACAGTGTCACCTAGTGAAACAACTTTTGAAGGGTGGATGTTCTTGTTAGTCCAATCCATTTCAGAAACGTGTACTAGACCTTCTACGCCTTCTTCGATTTCAACGAAACAACCGTAGTCAGTAAGGTTAGTTACACGACCAGAAAGCTTAGAACCTTCTGGGTAACGACCAGCGATAGCTGCCCATGGATCTTCGCCAAGCTGTTTAAGGCCTAGAGATACACGAGTCTTCTCTTTGTCGAATTTAAGAACTTTAACTGCGATTTCGTCGCCAACATTAACGATTTCTGAAGGGTGCTTAACACGCTTCCACGCCATGTCTGTGATGTGTAGTAGACCGTCAACACCACCAAGGTCAACGAACGCACCGTAGTCAGTAAGGTTCTTAACGATACCTTTAACTTCTTGACCTTCAACAAGGTTAGCAAGAAGTTCTTCACGCTCTTGTGAGTTTTCTGATTCGATAACTGCACGGCGAGAAACAACAACGTTGTTACGTTTTTGGTCAAGCTTGATTACTTTGAACTCAAGCTCTTTACCTTCAAGGTGAGTTGTGTCACGTACTGGACGAACATCAACAAGTGAACCAGGTAGGAAAGCACGGATTGAATCAACTTCAACAGTGAAACCGCCTTTAACTTTACCGTTGATAACACCAGTAACAGTTTCTTGCTCTTCACACGCTTTCTCAAGACGGATCCATGCTTCGTGACGCTTCGCTTTCTCACGAGAAAGGATAGTTTCACCGAAACCGTCTTCGATTGCATCTAGTGCAACATCTACTTCGTCGCCAACAGCAACTTCTAGTTCACCAGCAGCATTTTTGAATTGCTCAGCAGGGATTGCACTCTCAGATTTAAGACCAGCATCAACAAGTACGATGTTGTTCTCGATTGAGATAACTGTACCTTTAACGATAGAGCCTTGCTCTGCTTCAAAACCCTTTAGGCTTTCTTCAAATAACTGCGCAAAATTTTCTGACATTATACGTCTCTAAATAATTAAATAACCAATTAGCAACCATGCTGCATGGGGTTGTTAAAATAGCACTGGCCTCCTGCCGGCACCTTAAAAATTTACTTTTTAGCTTTAGGAAGCTTACCTGCAAGCACGGCTTCATCTAACAAAGTTACAACTTTATCAAACACTTGCATTGCATTAAAATCACTTGTGTCGATTTCAATGGCGTCATCTGCAGGTACAAGCGGCGCAACTTCACGATTCATATCGCGATGATCACGCGCCTTTATATCCTCAAGTAGACCACTTAGTGTAACATCTAGACCACGTTCGTTCAACTCTGTAAAACGTCGACGCGCGCGCTCCTCAGCAGAGGCAGTCAAATATATCTTCAGTGGTGCATCAGGGAACACAACCGTTCCCATATCACGACCATCAGCAATTAAACCATTTTCAGTTCTAAATGCTCGCTGGCGGCGTAACAATGCTTCTCTAACTCGCGGCAGTGCTGCTACTTTTGAGGCAGCAGCGCCTACTTCTTCGTTTCTAATTGTGGTTGTGACATCCTCGCCTTCCAAAATAATTTTCGATGTGTGTGCTTGGCTATCAACCAAAAATTGCACATCTAAATTTGCAGCAAGAGGAACAAGACCTTCTTCATTGTCTAATTCAATTTGATGATGGAGTGCCGCAAGTGACAACACACGATAAATCGCACCGCTGTCTAATACATCCCAACCTAATTTCTCGGCTAACAAGCGGCAAACAGTTCCTTTACCTGAACCACTTGGGCCATCTATGGTGATAACGGGCATTGATAACGCCTGCATTTATAACCTCCTGCAATGCACACCAAAATAAAACCGCGATATTATACGTCAGTTCTGATAATAGATCCGCATTTAGAGTGTAACTTTTTATATTTTCTTCTGTTTTATTGACTTGAGACAGACTCTAGTACTTTGAAAAACGTTGGAAAAGTTTTGTATGTACACTTAGGATCGTTAATGGTAATTGGCTTACCGCCAACTGCCACCATCGCAAAGCACATGGCAATACGATGATCGTTATAGGTATCAATCGCTACATCGTTAAATGTTTTAGGTGGTGTAATTTCGATGAAATCTTCCCCTTCAACAACTTTAGCACCTACTTTTCGAAGCTCTGTGGCCATGGCATATAAGCGATCTGTTTCTTTCACGCGCCAGTTATAAATGTTGCGAATGGCCGTTTTACCTTTTGCAAAAAGCGCAACAGTTGCCAGCGTCATTGCGGCATCTGGGATTGCATTGGCATCGATATCTACGGCGTTAAGCTCTCCCTTACGAACCACCAGCTTTTCATCGTACCAATCGATTTTAGCGCCAACTTGTTCCATGACTTTAGCAAAGCCAATGTCGCCTTGAACAGATGCAGCACCTACCCCATTGATCTCAATTTCGCCGCCCGCTATTGCAGCTGCCGCAACGAAGTAAGAAGCACTAGATGCATCCCCTTCAACCATAATACGCTCAAGTGCTTGATACTGTTGACAGCCTTTAACGTAAAACGTTTCGTAATTGTCATGGCTCACAGTAACGCCAAAACGCTTCATCACATCAAGGGTGATATCGATATAAGGTTTTGATACCAAGGTGCCTTTAATAGTGATTTCTGTGTCGCCATTAAATAGCGGGGCCGCCATTAATAATGCAGTTAAAAATTGACTTGAAATGCTGCCATCAATGTCAACTTTACCACCGTTGATTTTGCCGCCTTTAATGGCCAGTGGTGGATAATCTTTGCTTTTTAGGTATTCAACATCACCGCCAAGTGCTTGTAGCGCATCAACCAAATGGCCGATTGGGCGCTCTTCCATACGAGGCTCACCCACCAGTTGGTATTCGCCTTCAACAGCAGCTAAAACAGCTGTAAGTGGACGATAAGCAGTACCGGCATTGCCTAAAAATAGCGGCTCGCTAGGTGTTTTAAATTTACCGGCAACACCTTCGACAGTTGCCACTGTTTTGTCTTCGTTAAGCGATACATTAACGCCTAAAAGTTTTAGTGCACCTAGCATATGACGAATGTCATCACTATCAAGTAGGTTTTCTACAACTGTGGTGCCCTCTGCCAGCGCTGCTAACAGTAAAATACGGTTTGATAAACTTTTTGAGCCAGGCAGTGTCACACTGCCATTTACCTTTGTAATCGGTTCAAGACGAAGCTGTTCCATAATTAGCTGTTCTCCTTGGCAAATTTATCCATAAAATTAACCAAAGCTTGAACACCTTCTAACGGCATCGCGTTATAGATACTTGCACGCATACCACCGACAATACGGTGGCCTTCAAGAGCTAATAAGCCTGCTTCTTTTGACTCAATGATAAACTTGTCATTAAGCGATTCATCGTTTAACCAAAACGGTACGTTCATACGTGAACGGCAATGCTTAGCAACTTTATTATTATAAAAATCAGAGTTATCAATAAAATTGTAAAGTAGCTCTGCTTTTGCGATATTTTGCTCTTCCATGGCTTTAACGCCGCCATTTGCTTCAAGCCATTCAAAGACTTCAGCTGCTAAGTACCACGCAAATGTAGGTGGCGTGTTATACATACTGCCTTGTTTTGCTTCTAATGCGTAATCAAGAATACCTGGCTTTGCAAGGCCCTCGCGCTCAAGTAGCGTTTTGCGGATAATAACAATCGATAAGCCAGACGGACCGATATTCTTTTGTGCACCAGCGTAAATAAGATCAAACTGATTCACATCAATTTCACGCGATAAAATAGTCGAAGACATGTCAGCCACAATGGGGGCTGATGGATGTGAAGGCACATCAAAAATTTCAATACCATCTACGGTTTCATTTGGGCAATAGTGAATGTACGATGCATCCGCAGGTAATTTCCAGCTGCTCGCTGGTTTGATAGAAAACTGGCCATTTTGCTGCTCATCATCACGAACATTGATGCTTTCAACAGCAGTAAATTTTGCGGCTTCTTGTGTCGCACCTTTCGACCATACACCGTTTTCACAATAAACAGCGGTTTTATCATTAAGGTGAAGATTCAATGGCACAGCGCTAAATTGACCACGGCCACCACCATGCATAAATAACACTTCAAATTCATCGCTAATATTCATTAAACGACGCAGGCTAGCTTCACATTTAGCTGTGAGCTCTATGAAATCACTACTGCGATGGCTGATTTCCATCACAGATACACCTAAACCTTGCCAATCTATAAATTCTTTTTGTGCTTTTTGCATTACTGCCGGCGGCAGCATTGCCGGTCCTGCACAAAAATTATATTTAGTCATTACTTTGCCTCATTCCAGTAATTATAGTGCTAATAAAAAAAGCGGCCGAAGCCGCTTTTTAAATCAATGTTATTCTGAAGGTGGGTTATCACCCGTTTCTTCAGGATTTGTATCGACTACTTCAACGGCCTCGCCTTCGATGGCTTCAAGCTCATCAACTTCGATTTCTTCGATACGTTGTAAACCAACTACTTGCTCTTCGTCAATAGTTCGTATCAAAATAACGCCCTGTGTATTACGACCAACTGTAGAAACCTCATTAACCCTAGTACGTACGAGTGTACCGCGATTAGAGATAATCATGATTTCGTCGTTGTCATCAACTTGTACTGCACCAACCACAGCGCCATTACGCTCGCTTACTTTGATTGATACAACACCTTGCGTTGCACGGCTCTTCGATGGGTAATCTTCAAGTGCCGTACGCTTACCGTAACCATTTTCAGTCACAGTGAGGATTGCACCATCTGACTTAGGTACGATTAATGACACCACGCGTTGATCGTCCGCCATCTTAATACCACGAACCCCCGTCGCTGTACGGCCCATTGGACGTACACCTTTAAAGCGGATTTCTGGGTTACCATTTTCGTCTAGAACTGCATTGCCGTTTTCATCAACGACAGCTGATTCTTCCGCTTCTTTAAAGCGAACAACTTTACCCGCATCAGTGAATAGCATGATTTCATTCGTGCCATCAGTGATATCAACACCAATTAGGCTATCGCCTTCATTTAGGTTCACAGCGATGATACCGCTGGCACGTTGACGGCTATACGCAGTCAGTGGTGTTTTCTTAACTGTACCAAACGCAGTCGCCATGAAGATGTATTTATCTTCTTCGTACTCACGTACCGGTAAGATAGCAGTAATACGTTCATCAGCTTCAAGTGGTAATAAGTTAACAATTGGCTTACCGCGCGCCGCACGGCTTGCAAGTGGTAACTGATATACTTTAAGCCAATACAAGCGACCTGCCGTTGAGAAACACAGGATTGTATCGTGTGTATTGGCAACTAATAGACGTTCGATGAAATCTTCATCTTTCATCTTCGTTGCTGACTTACCTTTACCACCACGACGCTGTGCTTCGTAGTCAGATAATGGCTGATACTTAACGTAACCTTCGTGAGAAAGCGTTACAACAACGTCTTCTTCATTAATTAGGTCTTCAAGGCTGATATCGTGAGCCGCTGCACTGATTTCAGTACGACGTTCGTCACCATATTGCTCTTTAATTTCTACTAGCTCGTCGCGGATAACTTCCATTAGGCGATCTGGGCTTGAAAGTATAAATAAAAGCTCAGCAATAAGATCAAGGAGTGTTTGGTACTCGTCTAAGATCTTTTCATGCTCAAGACCCGTTAGCTTGTGTAAACGTAGGTCTAGAATTGCTTGTGCTTGTTGCTCAGATAAATAGTATTGACCGTCACGGATACCTAAATCATCAGCTAACCAATCAGGACGTGCAACGTTATCTTCACCTGCTTTTTCAAGCATTGCTTTAACAGTACCCAGCTCCCATGAGCGTGCTGTTAATGCTGCTTTTGCTTCTGCTGGTGTTGGTGACTTACGAATAAGTTCAATAATCGGATCGATATTCGCAAGAGCAATCGCTAAGCCTTCAAGCGTGTGAGCACGGTCACGGGCTTTACGTAAATCAAATACCGTACGACGTGTAACCACTTCACGGCGGTGTACGATAAACGCTTCAAGCATTTCTTTAAGGTTAAAGCACTTAGGTTGGTTGTTATCTAGTGCAACCATGTTCATACCAAACACAGTTTGTAACTGAGTTTGTGCATAAAGGTTGTTTAAGATTACTTCACCAACATCACCACGTTTGATTTCGATAACGATGCGCATACCGTCTTTATCTGATTCATCACGTAGTGCGCTAATACCTTCAATCTTCTTATCTTTAACAAGCTCAGCGATCTTTTCGATAAGACGCGCTTTGTTAACTTGATAAGGGATTTCGTGGACGATGATCGTCTCACGGCCAGTTTTTTCGTCTACTTCGATTTCAGCGCGAGCACGAATATAAACTTTACCACGGCCCGTTAGGTACGCTTGCTCAATACCTTTTTTACCATTGATAATCGCCGCAGTCGGGAAATCTGGACCTGGGATATATTCAATAAGGTCAGCAATTGTCATATCAGGGTTTTGAATAAGCGCTAAACAACCATTGATAACTTCTGTTAAGTTATGAGGTGGAATGTTTGTCGCCATACCAACCGCGATACCCGAAGAACCGTTTACTAATAAGTTAGGTACTTTAGTAGGTAATACGTCAGGAATTTGCTCAGTACCGTCGTAGTTAGGTACGTAATCAACCGTTTCTTTTTCTAAGTCAGCTAATAATTCATGTGACATTTTCGCCATACGGACTTCCGTATAACGCATTGCTGCCGCAGAGTCACCATCAACAGAACCAAAGTTACCTTGGCCGTCAACTAGCATATAGCGTAATGAGAAAGGCTGCGCCATACGAACGATGGTGTCATATACCGCGCTGTCGCCATGTGGGTGGTACTTACCGATTACATCACCAACAACACGTGCTGATTTCTTGTAAGGTTTATTCCAATCATTATTGAGTTCGTTCATTGCGAATAAAACACGGCGGTGAACAGGCTTTAAGCCGTCACGTACGTCTGGCAATGCACGCCCTACGATTACACTCATCGCGTAATCAAGGTAGGAGTTTTTTAATTCATCTTCAATATTGACTGGCAGAATTTCATTGGCGAGATCAGTCATTTGATTTCACATTCCTTCAGTATTGACTCATAAAGAGGCAAAGCGCCGTCTTCAGAGCTTTAGTTATTATTTCCAGACCATGCTATCACAATTTATTTAGATTTACAGGCGCTAAATCTTTGCGATTTATTAATTTACCCCTATATAATGGCCTCAGATTGACGAGGAAGTTTTTTATGACCGAACATCAAAATGTAGATAATGCAGAAATTGCAAAGTTTGAAGCCATCGCAGAACGTTGGTGGGATCGCGACGGAGAGTTCAAACCTCTTCATGAAATAAATCCTCTTCGCTTGGATTTTGTTGCCTATAAAGTGGGCGGCTTATTTGATAAGGAAACCTTAGATGTTGGCTGTGGCGGCGGCATTTTAAGTGAAAGCATGGCACGTATGGGCGCAAAAGTGACTGGTATCGATATGGGTCAAGAGCCATTAACCGTTGCCAAACTACACAGTTTGGAAACCGGCGTGCCCGTTGATTATATTAAAGTACCCGCAGAAGAGTTTGCTGAAGAGCACCCTGCTCGCTTTGATGTGATCACTTGTATGGAAATGCTGGAGCATGTTCCAGATCCTGCTTCTATTATTCGTGCTGTAGCAGAACTTGCCAAACCGGGCGCCGATGTATTCTTTTCAACATTAAATAAAACCCCGAAAGCATACTTATTTGCCATTGTTGGCGCTGAAAAGCTTTTAAAAATGGTGCCCGAAGGTACTCATGACCACAAGAAGTTTATAAAACCTGCACAGCTTATTGCATGGGCAGAAGAGGCAGGCTTAAAAGTAAGAGCCAGTACAGGCCTTACCTATAATCCGTTCTCTAAGCAGTACAGCTTAAATGATGATGTCAGTGTTAATTACATTCTTCACTTTGAGAAACTGGTCTGATGAGTGGTGTACAAACACCCTCTATCGATTTTGATGCGTTTATCTTTGATTTAGATGGCACACTACTCGATACCGCAGATGACTTAGGTGGCGCATTAAACCGTGTCTTAGCTGATGCCAATGTGGCGCCTGTTGCTGAGCATGTTTATCGCCCCGCAGCTTCTAATGGTGCAAATGCATTATTAGAAGTAGGCTTTGGTGATAAATGGCCCGAACTTGAACAACTCGCCTTGCGCCAGCAGCTTCTTGACTACTACGCTGCAGATATTGCTGTGCACAGTAAATGCTTTAAGGGTATAGAGCAGCTCTTAGTTGCACTTGAACAAAAAGACATTAAATGGGGCATTATGACTAATAAACCAGGTTTTTTAACAGAACCGTTAGTCAAAGCAATCCCTTCTTTAAGTAATGCTATGGCTGTGGTGAGTGGAGATACACTAGACGTGGCGAAACCATCTCCAGATCCACTACTGCATACTGCTGAGATCCTCAATGTTGATCCCAGTCGTTGTTTATATATAGGGGATGCGGAGCGCGACATCCAAGCGGCAAAAGCAGCCAATATGTATAGTGCTACTGCTTTATGGGGCTATATACCTAGTGTTGATGCTGCTCTGGATTGGCAAGCTGATTTCAATTGGCATTCGCCTAGTGATGGATTTAACCATATATAGTGCTATATTTAAATTTAGATACTATATATTGTGATCGGTTTGAGTTTTGAGCATTCTTTGACGATAAAAAAAACAGTCAAAATTTATTTTCAAAAACGGTAAATTTTCTAGATCTTGAGTTGATTTTTACAAATTTCATCATCAATGAATGGTCAAAGGTTAATGCTCACTAACACAATGCGCTTATCCAGTAGTTATCCACAAATAGGGGCATTTCTGTCCCTTGCAAATGATCGCAGACCACACTATCTTGTGATCTGCAATTTAAAGAACACCAGATATTGTGGCTAAATGTTATTCAATTCACACAATCTAGTGTTTAATAATAAAAATTATACTGAAGAATAAGTTTTCACTAAAAATATAATTTCCCAAGGAATACAGGCAAGACTATGAACCAACAGCTATCTGTAAGCAAACGTGACGGCCGTAAAGAGTCACTTGATCTAGATAAGATCCACCGCGTGATCGCTTGGGCCGCCGAAGGTCTAAATAACGTGTCTGTCTCGCAAGTTGAATTAAAATCACATATTCAATTTTACGATGGAATTCGTACCGATGACATCCATGAAACTATCATCAAAGCGGCAGCTGATCAGATCTCTAAAGATACGCCTGACTACCAATATCTTGCTGCTCGATTAGCTGTATTCCATTTACGTAAAAAAGCGTACGGCCAATTTGAGCCACCACGCTTATACGATCACATCACGAAATTAGTTGAAGACAAACGTTATGATCAACACTTACTTGTTGATTATACCGAGCAAGAAATCGATGAGTTAGATTCTTATATTGATCACAACCGCGACTTAAACTTCAGCTATGCTGCTGTAAAACAGCTAGAAGGGAAATATTTGGTTCAAAACCGTGTTACTGGTGAAATTTACGAAAGTGCACAGTTTTTATACATCTTAGTTGCTGCAAGCTTATTCTCTGATTATCCAAAAGAAACGCGTCTTGACTACATCAAGCGCTTTTATGATGCAGTATCTACATTCAAGATTTCATTACCAACACCAATCATGGCCGGTGTGCGTACGCCTACGCGCCAGTTCAGCTCATGTGTACTTATCGAGTGTGGTGATAGCCTAGATTCTATTAATGCGACATCGTCTGCGATCGTTAAGTATGTTTCGCAACGTGCAGGGATTGGTATTAATGCGGGTCGCATTCGTGCGCTTGGCAGCCCTATTCGCAACGGTGAAGCGTACCACACAGGTTGTATCCCGTTTTATAAGCATTTTCAAACAGCAGTTAAAAGCTGTTCACAAGGTGGTGTACGCGGCGGCGCAGCAACCCTATTCTACCCATTATGGCACTTAGAAGTTGAAAACTTATTAGTTCTTAAGAACAACCGTGGTGTTGACGATAACCGTGTTCGTCACCTTGACTACGGTGTACAGTTCAACAAATTAATGTACAGCCGTTTAATTAAAGATGATTACATCACTTTATTTAGCCCATCAGATGTACCTGGTCTATATGACGCCTTCTTCGAAGATCAAGCGAAGTTTGATGAGCTATATGTTAAGTACGAGCAAGACGAGTCAATTCGCAAAAAACGTATTAAAGCGATTGAGTTATTCTCAATGTTTGCACAAGAGCGTGCAAGCACAGGTCGTATCTACTTACAAAATGTTGACCACTGTAATACACACAGCCCGTTCATTTCGACTGTGGCACCAATTCGTCAATCTAACCTATGTTTAGAAATTGCATTACCAACTAAGCCACTTAGCAATGTAATGGATGAAGAAGGTGAAATTGCACTGTGTACTTTGTCTGCGTTTAACTTAGGTGCAATTGAATCACTTGATGAATTAGAAGAGCTTGCTGAACTTGCAGTTCGTGCGCTTGATAACTTACTTGATTTCCAAGACTACCCTGTTCCAGCAGCTAAAAACGCGACTATGGGTCGTCGTACGTTAGGTATTGGTGTAATTAACTTTGCTTACTACTTAGCGAAAAATGGCAAGCGTTACTCAGACGGCAGTGCAAATGCGCTGACTCACAAAACATTTGAAGCAATTCAATATTACCTAATGAAAGCGTCAAATGAGTTAGCGAAAGAACGTGGTGCATGTCCAAAATTTAACGAGACTACGTATTCTCAAGGCATTATGCCAACAGATACTTACAAGCGTGACCTTGATCAGTTCTGTGAAGAGCCACTTCACTTAGACTGGGATTCATTACGTGCCAGCATTAAAGAGCACGGTATGCGTAACTCGACGCTGTCTGCACTAATGCCTTCAGAGACATCATCGCAAATCTCTAATGCAACAAATGGTATTGAACCACCACGTGGTCATATCAGTGTTAAAGCAAGTAAAGATGGTATCTTAAAGCAAGTAGTACCAGAGTATGAAAATCTGAAAGATAACTACGAGCTACTGTGGGATATTCCTTCAAACGATGGTTACTTACAACTTGTTGGTATTATGCAAAAATTCGTTGACCAAACGATCTCTGCAAACACGAACTATGATCCATCTAAGTACGAAGGCGGTAAAGTACCTATGAAGGTGCTATTAAAAGATTTACTAACTGCGTATAAACTCGGTGTTAAAACCCTGTACTATCACAACACCCGTGACGGTGCATCTGACTCTCAAGATGAGTTAACACCTGAGGTTGAAGATGACAGTTGTGCAGGCGGCGCTTGTAAAATCTAATTAAATTAATAACATAACAAAGGCGGGCTCATTAGCCCGCTTTGTCCTGACTGTTTTTTGAGAAATCACTATGTCATATACAACTTTTAGTCGAAACCATAATAACCAATTACAAGAACCGATGTTTTTCGGCCAAACAGTAAACGTGTCACGTTACGATCAACAAAAGTACCCTATTTTCGAAAAGCTAATCGAAAAACAATTATCGTTTTTCTGGCGCCCTGAAGAGGTTGACGTAAGTAAAGATCGCTTAGATTTCCAAGCGCTTCCTGATCATGAAAAACACATTTTTTTGAGTAACCTAAAATATCAAACACTACTTGATAGTGTGCAAGGTCGCTCTCCAAATGTTGCCTTACTGCCGATTGTATCAATCCCTGAGCTTGAAACATGGATCGAAACATGGGCATTCAGCGAGACTATTCACAGCCGTTCTTATACGCATATTATTCGTAACGTAACGCAATCTCCTGAGCTTATCTTCGATGATATTGTAAGCAATGAAAAAATCAGTGAGCGCGCTGATGCGGTAACTAAATATTATGATGATTTAATCAACATGGTATCGCTATATAACTTATATGGTGAAGGTAAACATGTTATTAATGGTAAAGAAATCAAAGTAAGCTTATTTGATCTTAAAAAGCAGCTTTACCTTGCTATGATGTCGGTTAACATCCTAGAAGCCATTCGTTTTTACGTAAGTTTTGCGTGTTCATTTGCTTTCGCTGAGCGTGAATTAATGGAAGGTAATGCGAAAATCATCAAGTTAATTGCGCGTGATGAAGCACTGCACTTGTCTGGCACACAGCACATTCTAAACATTATGCAAGATGGTAAGGACGACCCAGAAATGGCGATCGTTGCTGCACAATGCCGCGAAGAAGCGATCCAAATGTTTGTCGAAGCTGCCGAGCAAGAAAAAGATTGGGCAGAATACTTATTCAAAGATGGTTCTATGATTGGTCTAAATAAAGATATCTTATGCCAATACGTTGAATACATCACTAATGCACGTATGACTGCGGTAGGCTTACCTGCTCAGTTTGAAAGTAAGAGCAATCCTATTCCTTGGATCAACTCTTGGTTGGTATCAGACAATGTACAAGTTGCCCCTCAAGAAGCTGAAATTAGCTCTTATCTAGTTGGTCAAATCGACTCTCAAGTTGATGCATCTGACTTTGGTGACTTCGACCTGTAATGAGCACTAACATCACTGCACAGGTTATCCTTGCAGGAACAGACAGCCAGAATGTAGAGTTTGATTCTGGCTGTTCATCTCTCCTTGAATGCCTAGAACAACAAAAAATAGATGTCCCCTACCAATGCCGAGAAGGTTACTGCGGTGCATGCCGTGCAAAATTAGTTGAAGGGAGCGTCAAGTATAATCAAGAGCCGCTTGCTTTTGTGCGAGAAGGCGAAGTTTTACTATGTTGCAGTAAGCCCAATGGTAAGATAACCATTGAGCTTTAGTGCCAAACTAATTGCTTACTCTGATAAAAACCAAGCTTATCTGCAACACTGATTGCATGCTCATCAATAGTGACATCCCACTGTAGGTTTTTGGTTAGGTGTGACGCTAAATCATCGATAAATTGATGATCAAAGGCAATCAAATGTCCATTGCTGATCAGTTCAAGTGAATGCTGATATTCATTCAGCCAATCACCATCCAATGTTGTCACTACCCATAATTCATCCACCCTTTTCGCCATTTTACTGAGAGTGGGAAAATCGGGTTCATCAACGACTAACCAAGTTATATAGTGCTCATCTAATGCTTTGATAGCAACATCAGGCTCCGAACGATCTGATTTTGCATTAAGCACAGCATCCTCATTATATGCAAATACACAATAACTTAATAATTTAAGAACAAAGTGCTGGTAGCTTTCTGAGCGCTCGCACGCAGTAGTAAATACCTTAGAATGATTACGGTGCTGGCGTAAATTAGCGATACTAAATTGTGCCTTGAATACCCTATTTTTATCAGACATAGCTGTTAACCTTTACACGAGTAAGGTGTCTTGAGTATAGCCGATGTATAGTAAATAGCGACAAAACAAAAGTTATACTATAACGTCATTGTTTTGCCATAAATGAGGTGTTATATTATATCAAGATTATTAATAATAAACTCAGAAGTAGGAACGATGAATAAACTTACAGTACTTTCAAGTGCCGTTGCAGCAGCTTTATTTTCACATTCGAGCTTTGCAGCTGTTATCTCAGGTCAAGTTCTAGACGATAAGCAACAACCCATTGCAAATGCCGAAATTCATGTTCACGGTAAATCACAAACAGTGGTGACGGACAAATCAGGTCAATTTAAAATTGATGTAGATAACAAAGGCCAACTCCACATAAGTAAAGACAACTACATTGATAAACGTATAGAAATTTCTGGTGACAGCCAATCTGTTGTCGTCAATCTAACACCGACGTCAGTTGAAACTGTTGTTGTTTATGCATCAGCCCTACATAAAAATAGTTTAGAAATGATCTCACCGGTTAATGTACTTGCTGGTGATAATTTAAAAAACAAAGCCAAGCCAACTTTAGGTGAAACACTAAAAGGCTTACCTGGTGTGAATGCCAGTTATTTTGGCCCAGTTTCATCAAGTCCAATTATTCGTGGCTTAGATGGTCCACGTGTAAAAATCACCCAAAATGGTCTTGATAGCAGCGATGCCTCACGTATAGGCCCAGATCACGCCACATCTAACGACAGCTTAGCTGCTGAACAAATCGAAGTACTTCGCGGCCCTGCTACCCTACTTTATGGCTCAGGTGCGATTGGTGGTGTAGTAAACGTCGTTGATAATCGCATCCCTACCGATAGCATCGATACGCTAACCGGCGCTGCACAATACACTCACGATACAGTGTCGAATACCAATACCTACGCCGCTAAGTTAGAAACGGGTAATAACGGATTTAATTTCCATTTTGACGGAACTAAGCGTAAAGGCCACGATTATGAAACCCCTACCTTCGAGCTTCCTGAAGAACACGAAGAACATGAAGGTGAAGAGCATGAAACAGCTAACAGCGTAGAAAACACATTTATCGACAGCGAAACGCTGAATTTTGGTACTAGCTATGTAGGTGAACATTTAACGGTAGGCATGTCCTATGGTCGTATTGAAACTGACTATGGTATTCCTGCTCATGAACACCATCATCATGAACATGACGAGCATGAAGAAGGTGAGCATCATGAAGGTGAAGAAGAGCATGAAGAATCAGTATTTGCACGCTTAGAACAAGACCGTTGGCAAGGTTACATGAGCTATGCATTGCACGATAACTGGATCGAAAATATTACGCTTCGTGTCGGTTACACTGATTATCAACATGCCGAAATTGAAGGTGGAGAAATCGGCACTGTTTTTCATAACGAAACAACAGAAGCACGTGCCACTGTTGAGCATAAATTAGGACAGTGGCATGGCATAGCAGGCTATCACTTTTATGAGTCTGATTATGATGCAGACGGTGAAGAAGCCTTTACCCCTGCCAGCACCACAACTTCAAACGCATTATTTTTACTCGAAGAAAGACAATTTGGTGACGTTACGGTTGAGCTAGGTGCACGAATCGAAGATTACAAAATTGACTCAGATATCACCATGAGTGAACACCATCACGATCATGAAGATGACCACGAGGAAGAAGCACACGAAGAAGCTGAAATTATCAGCTACAGCGAAGATTTCACAAACCTTAGCTTATCTGCAGGTGCGATTTGGCAATATCAAGAAGGTCAAAGTGTTGCTCTAAGTGTGTCACGTTCAGAGCGTGCACCACTGAGTGCTGAGCTACTATCAAATGGTGTGCACATTGCTACTAGTACCTATGAATTGGGCCTTGGTTATCACATTGAGGATGGTGAAATTCATTTTGAACCGGAAAATATTGATCAAGAAACTGCCACCAATTTTGATTTAAGCTTCCGCCGTTTTATTGGCGATTTTGGTTACACAGTTAATTTCTTCTATAACGATATTGAAAACTACTACTACCAACAAAATACAGGCTTAGTATTTGATGAAGAGCACGGTTTAGAGTCAGCAGCGGATGCTGATGAAGATGCAATGGCGGTTTATCAATTCGCGAGTAAAGATGCAAAACTTTACGGTGTTGAGTTTGATGTTCATTACCAAGTTACACCGAGTGCATTAGTAAAAGTATTTGGTGATTCAACAACTGCGAAATTAAAGGATGGTGAAGGCTATTTACCACGTGTGCCAGCCAATAAACTTGGCTCTGAATTACAATACACATTTGCAGATTGGCAGTTTAGCTTAACAGGTACACATTATTTTGAGCAGTCAGATATCACAGCCTATGAAACAAAAACTGATGGCTATACTTTGTTTGATGCATCTGCTAACTACCAACTCGATTTAGGCCCTGTAGATACACAGCTTTATATTAATATTGATAACTTAACCGATGAGCTAGGTTTCGTACACAGCTCATTTATTAAAGAGAAAGCACCACTACCAGGTCGTAATTTCAGCTTAGGTATTCGCGGTTATTTCTAATTTGACTTAAGTTTTAATCGTTATAAAAAAACCCTTTTACTTTAAAAGTGAAAGGGTTTTTTATTAAGCTTAGAAACTTAAAAATTTAGTTAAAAGGTTTAGCCTTTTTGTTCAATCTTCGCCCATGAATCACGAAGACCTACAGTTTGATTGAATACTAATGTTTCAGCTTTGCTATCACGACAGAAGTAACCCATACGCTCGAACTGGAAGCCCTGCTCTGCTTGTGCGTTGGCAAGTGACGGTTCAACTTTAGCGTTAGCAAGCACCACGAGTGACTCTGGGTTCAAAGTTGCGTTAAAGTCTTCGGCAGCAGCTGGGTTTGGTACGTTAAATAAACGGTCGTATAAACGTACTTCAGCTGTGATAGATTCACTTGCTGATACCCAGTGAATTACACCTTTAACTTTGCGACCATCACTTGGGTTTTTACCCAGAGTTTCTGGATCGTAAGAACAGAAGATAGTAGTAATTTCACCATTTTCATCTTTTTCAACACGCTCAGCTTTAATTACATAAGCACCACGTAAACGTACTTCTTTATTAAGGACCAAACGCTTGAACTTGTTATTTGCTTCTTCACGGAAGTCTTCACGCTCGATATAAAGTTCACGCGTGAAAGGCACATCACGACGGCCCATCTCTTCTTTATTCGGGTGATTTGCAACAGATAACGTTTCTACTTTATCTGCGTCATAGTTTTCGATAACAATCTTCACCGGATCAAGAACTGCCATTGCACGTGGTGCATGTTCATTTAGGTCTTCACGGATACATGCTTCTAGCATACCCATTTCAACCATGTTCTCTTGTTTAGTGATACCGATACGAGAACAGAACTCACGTACTGATGCAGGTGTATAACCACGACGACGTAAACCAGCAATCGTTGGCATACGCGGGTCGTCCCACCCTTCAACATGACCATTAACCACTAAGTCGTTTAATTTACGCTTAGACATAATGGTGTACTCAAGATTTAATCGTGAAAACTCGATTTGTTGCGGATGACACTCAAGGCTAATGTTATCCAATACCCAATCGTATAAACGACGGTTATCTTGGAACTCAAGCGTACATAATGAGTGTGTAATGCCCTCTAACGCATCAGAAATACAATGCGTAAAGTCGTACATTGGGTAAATGCACCACTTGTCACCTGTTTGGTGGTGATGAGCAAAACGGACACGATATATAATCGGATCACGTAATACCATGAATGAGCTTGCCATATCGATTTTTGCACGAAGTACACACTCGCCTTCTTTGAATTCGCCATTACGCATTTTTTCAAATAGCGCTAGGTTTTCTTCAACTGGTGTGTCACGGTATGGGCTGTTTTTACCTGGCTCTTTTAATGTACCACGGTATTCACGCGCTTGATCTGGCGATAAGAAACACACATACGCAAGGCCTTTTTCGATAAGCTCAACCGCATAGCCGTATAACGCATCGAAATAGTTAGATGAATACTTGATTTCACCATCCCACTTAAAACCTAACCACTGCACATCTTCTTTAATCGAATTTACGTAATTGATGTCTTCTTTTTCTGGATTCGTATCATCGAAACGTAAATTACAAAGACCTTGATAATCTTTGGCAATACCAAAGTTTAAGCAAATCGACTTTGCATGACCAATGTGTAAAAAACCGTTTGGTTCTGGTGGAAAACGCGTGTGCGTAGTCGCATGCTTACCGCTTGCGAGATCTTCATCAATACGCGTTCTAATAAAGTTACTTGGGCGATTCTCAATTTCCGCCATAGGAGCATAATCCTCTGAATATTGCATGGTGACAAAACTAATGCATTATTACAAAAACAAACCTTAACATACAGTAGTTGAATCATGTTTATTGAAGATATTAAGTCGATTGTTGAATACATAGTTCACAGACTCGACAAAATCGGTAAAAAAATTGTTCTAACGCAATAAAATGATCATCCAGTAGCGATATAGTCCCGACAGTTTTACTTTTAATAAGGAAAAAAGATGGCTTCGCTCAATCAACATCGAGTCTATATTCCAAGCTCAGCACGTGCAAACCAATATGTGCTAGTTGAATTTAAACCAAACGATGAGTTTTTCGCGCAGTTTAGCTCAGTTAACTGCAGTTATAAGCGTCTTGCAAGGGAATTATTTGCACTATGCGACGAATATGAACTTCACAATGTTCATCTAATCGCAAATGATAAACTACCCGTGGTTCGTTATCACGATGAAGCATATAGCTTAGAAACCGCCAAACAAATTCTGTTTTTTTATAATCCTCAATACCATGAAGCCCACACTATATTTGCTTCTGATGATGAAAAATGTAAAAAGATTCGCTTCTTATTCTTGGCAACCGGTGAAGAAATTAGGGCTAATGCAGCCCAGTTTCATCATAAAGTACAGCGTGTCATTAGCAGCTTACAAGATAAGCTGTTAAGCAACCAATCTTCGCTAAAAATTCGCGATCACCAACACCTTACTTATGACATGTTTGCAAAAGCAAAAGGCCATAAAGAAAGCTACGGTTATAAATTAAGAAGCCTCTACCCTCGTTATCAGTCTCGTCAATGTCACTTACCAAGTGAGCACAGTGAAATGACCTATGCGGGATTCTCAATTCCAGTGACGCGTGCGATAAAAACGCAATTCCAGCATATGCTTAACGAAGCAAACTACACACAATTTTATCAGTATATTTTTGATGCGTTTAAACGCGCATGTGAAAAACGCCAATTAACACTGGGGGCTTTTATCGCTAATGGTACCCGACCTATAGTGCGCAATAGCCATATCGATAATGCGCAAAGCAACAGTGAACTACAAAAATTGACCTTTGATTGCAGCACGAAAGAACCCCAATTACAGCATTACTGGGATGCCAAGAGCTTAGTTGACGTGCTGCATTTCGTGATTGCAGCCGCAGATAAAGATAAGCATGATATTGGTTATGGTCGATTTATGAACCAAGTTCAAAGCGCAATTAATGAAGTGACCGATGAGCTGGCATTCAACCCAACTCGGCAAGATTTACGTGTGCGTTTTTATCAGCACATTAACTATCAATATTAGATAAGTACAGTATTGAAAATTGAAGGTGACGCCCATGCGTCACCTTTTGGTTACCTGTTTTTACTCAGCTTAGTGAGGTCCAAACGCAATACCTTAGAACGGCGTTCATGGTTATAAAGCGCTTTTTTCTTTGTCGGCAACTCATCAACTGTCACTATTTCAAAGCTTTGCTCTAAAAACCAGTGAATACTCCGTGTAGTCAGTGCAAATAAATGCGAGTAACCCGCACGCTTGGCTTTATTAATAATAAACCTCAGTAGATAACTGCCGCGATCGGCATCTCGGTACTGAGGGTGAACAGCCAAACTCGCAAACTCCCCTACCTGTTCATCAGCAAACGGATACAAAGCTGCACAGGCAATGATAAGTCCATCACGTTCAATAACTGTAAATTGTTCAATTTCAATTTCTAGCTGTTCACGTGAACGACGCACTAAATAGCCTTGCTGCTCAAGCGGTCTAATAAGGTTAATGATACCGGTTATATCAGAGATAGTTGCGCTACGAAGTTGCTCTGAGCTTTGTGGTGCGATTTGTGTACCAATACCATCTAAAGAGAACAATTCTTGTAATAACGCGCCATCTTCTTTGTAACTAACTAGGTGGCAGCGATGTACACCACCTCGGCAAGCATCAATTGCAGCTTGTAAGAAAACAGTCGCACTTAAACACGAATCAGCTTGGTTGCGGTAATTAGCTAAAACACGTTCCGCTTCGTTTGGCATCAACTCAGCGATTGCTTCGCCATTTTCATCTAAAATACCGGCTTCTTGACAGAAACCGAGCATTTTATCGGCACGCAGTTTTAACGCTACTTGAGTAGCAATTTCTTCTGCGGTTAAATTAAAACTTTCACCGGTAACTGATGCCGCAATCGGCCCTAATAATACAATACCGTTATTATTTAACTGATGGCGAATACCCTCTACGTCAATGCGCCTTACTCTTCCTGAGTGATGATAATCAACCCCTTCATCCACACCTAGTGGCTGTGCGATGACAAAGTTACCGCTTACCACATTCAGAAAAGAGCCTGACATAGGTGTACTACTAAGAGACGTTGATAACCGTGCTGTAATATCAAATTGCATTGCACCCGCAACTTTTTTAATTACATCAAAGGTGGCGTTATCCGTTACGCGTATCTCATTGTGGAACTGACTAGTTATGCCAACTTGCTCAAGTGCTGCATTAAACTGTGGTCGTGCGCCAAACACTAAAACAATTTTAATACCTAGGCTGGTAAGTAATGCAACATCGTTGATAATGCTGCGACAACCAGGCTGATCTATTGCCTCTCCACCAAGCATTACGACAAAAGTTTTGCCTCTGTGGGCATTAACATAGGGTGTTGACTGACGAAATCCATCGACCAATTCAGTGGTACGCACGTAATATTTACCTTGTAAAATCGGATGTTTTTAATAAAAACGAATAAACAAGACATCAGTCTAAAGAATTTATATTCACAAATAAAGCATTATTATTCTTTTTTTGTGAATAAATTTTGACATCGATTGGCCGCAATATATCAGATACAAAAAAGGCTCGCATAAGCGAGCCTTTTTAAGAGATTGAAACTGATTACCAGCCTGTTTTCTCTTTAAGTGCATTACCGATATCAGCTAATGAACGTACAGTTTTTACGCCCGCAGCTTCTAATGCAGCAAACTTCTCATCAGCAGTACCTTTACCGCCTGCAATGATTGCACCAGCGTGACCCATACGCTTACCTGGAGGTGCAGTAACACCCGCAATGTAAGAAACAACAGGTTTAGTCACGTTGTGCTTGATGTACTCAGCAGCTTCTTCTTCTGCAGTACCACCGATTTCACCGATCATAACGATTGCTTCAGTTTGCTCGTCTTTTTCGAACATTTCTAAAACGTCGATGAAGTTAGTGCCTGGGATTGGGTCACCACCGATACCAACACATGTTGATTGGCCGAAACCAGCGTCAGTAGTTTGTTTAACCGCTTCGTAAGTAAGTGTACCAGAACGTGATACGATACCTACTTTACCAGGCTTGTGGATATGACCAGGCATGATACCGATCTTCGTTTCACCAGGAGTGATAACACCTGGGCAGTTAGGACCGATCATACGAACACCAGTTTGGTCAAGCTTAACTTTAACGTCAACCATGTCTAGTGTTGGGATACCTTCAGTGATACAAACGATAAGCTCGATGCCTGCATCGATAGCTTCTAAGATAGCATCTTTACAGAAAGGAGCTGGTACGTAAATAACAGATGCAGTTGCACCTGTTGCTTCTACAGCGTCACGTACTGTGTTGAATACTGGAAGACCTAGGTGCGTTTGACCGCCTTTACCAGGGCTTACACCACCAACCATTTGTGTACCATACTCAAGCGCTTGCTCTGAGTGGAAAGTACCTTGGCCACCTGTGAAACCTTGACAGATAACTTTTGTATCTTTATTGATTAATACAGACATTATTTGCCCTCCGCAGCAGCAACAACTTTTTCAGCTGCGTCTGTTAGTGACTCAGCAGCGATGATGTTAAGGTCAGAACTTGCAAGAACTTCACGACCTAGTTCAGCGTTAGTACCTTCTAAACGTACTACTACAGGAACATTTACACCTACTTCTTTAACTGCGCCAATGATACCTTCTGCGATCATGTCACAACGTACGATGCCACCAAAGATGTTAACTAAAACAGCTTTAACGTTGTCGTCAGATAGGATGATCTTGAATGCTTCAGATACACGCTCTTTAGTCGCACCGCCACCAACATCTAGGAAGTTAGCTGGCTTACCACCGTGTAGGTTTACGATGTCCATAGTACCCATTGCTAGGCCTGCACCATTAACCATACAACCAACGTTACCATCTAGTGCAACGTAGTTAAGCTCGAAGCTTGCAGCGTGAGCTTCACGTGCATCTTCTTGTGAAGGATCGTGCATTTCGCGGATTTTAGGTTGACGGTAAAGCGCGTTACCATCTACACCGATTTTACCGTCTAGACAGTGAAGGTTACCTTCGTCTGTGATTACTAGCGGGTTGATTTCTAAAAGAGCGAAATCGAAATCGTTGAACATGTTAGCAAGACCCATGAAGATCTTAACGAACTGTTTCATTTGAGTTGGGTTTAAACCAAGTTTGAAACCTAATTCACGAGCTTGATAAGCTTGAGGACCAACTAGTGGATCGATCTCAGCTTTGTGAATTAATTCTGGCGTTTCTTCTGCAACTTGCTCGATTTCCACACCACCTTCAGTAGATGCCATGAAAACAACTTTACGAGAAGCACGATCTACTACAGCGCCAAGGTATAATTCGTTAGCGATGTCAGTGCAGCTTTCTACAAGGATTTTAGCTACTGGCTGACCATTTTCGTCTGTTTGGTAAGTAACTAAGTTTTTACCTAACCAGTTCGCAGCGAACTCTTTCACTTCGTCGATTGTTTTAACTAGCTTAACACCGCCAGCTTTACCACGGCCACCTGCGTGAACCTGTGTTTTAACAACCCACATATCACCGCCAATTTTCTCAGCAGCTGCTGCAGCTTCTTCAGGTGTATCGCAAGCGTAACCGTGAGAAACTGGTAAACCATATTCGGCAAAAAGTTGTTTTGCCTGATACTCATGCAAATTCATGATGCTTTATCCAATTTTTTATACTAAAAGAGCTGAATATTTATGCAAATAAACAGCTATCCCAAATTGCGCACCTAGTATAAATCCCAAGGCTCGACATGAAAACCCCAGTTAGACCAAAGGCGCAAAAAAAAAGCTGCGAACATGGTTCACAGCTTAGTTTTTATACAACTAGATTAAACATCTAGTAATAATCGAGTTGGATCTTCTAGTAACTCTTTAATTGTCACTAAGAAGCCTACAGATTCTTTACCATCAATTTGGCGGTGATCATAAGATAACGCTAAATACATCATTGGTAAGATTTCAACTTTACCGTTAACAGCCATAGGACGATCTTGGATTTTGTGCATACCTAAGATTGAAGACTGTGGTAAGTTGATGATTGGTGTAGATAGCAATGAACCGAATACACCACCGTTAGTGATAGTGAAGTTACCACCAGTCATATCATCTAAAGATAATTTACCATCACGACCTTTAAGTGCTAACTCGCGAATACCCTTCTCGATTTCAGCAACTGATAGCTTGTCACAGTCTTTAAGAACTGGCGTAACAAGACCACGTGGTGTAGAAACTGCGATGCTGATATCGAAGTAGTTGTGATAAACGATATCATCACCGTCGATAGATGCATTAACTTCAGGGAAACGCTTAAGTGCTTCAGTCACTGCTTTCACGTAGAAAGACATGAAACCTAAACGGATACCGTGGCGCTTTTCGAATACTTCTTGGTACTGCTTACGAAGGTCCATGATTGGCTTCATGTTCACTTCGTTAAATGTAGTTAACATCGCAGTTGAGTTTTTAGCTTCAAGTAGACGATTAGCAATTGTTTTGCGTAAACGTGTCATAGGCACACGTTTTTGTGTACGGTCACCGATAGGCGCAGCTGGTGCAGAAGCTTCAGCTTTTGGTGCAGCAGCAGGTGCTTTTAAGAATTTATCAACATCTTCTTTAGTTACACGGCCATTTTTGCCAGTGCCTTTGATTTTAGATGCATCAAGACCTTTCTCAGCGATTAAACGACGTACTGACGGTGTTAATACGTCAGAGCTGTCATTTGAGTCGCTAGAAGCGGCTGGCGCTTCTTCTTTAGCAGCAGATTTAGCTGGCGCAGCACCGGCTTTAACAGTACCGATTACTTGCTCACCTAGCACGGTTTCACCTTCTGCGTGAATGTGCTCACCCATGATACCGTCATCTTGGGCAACAACTTCAAGAACAACTTTATCAGTTTCGATGTCAACTAAGTTTTGGTCGCGAGTTACCGCTTCGCCTGGTTGTACATGCCATGTAGCAATTGTCGCGTCTGCGACTGATTCTGGAAGTACAGGTACTTTAATGTCCACTTCTTTACCTTCTGATGCTGGTGCTGATTGCGCCGCAGCCGGCGCGTCTTCTTCTGATTTAGCTGGTGCTGATTCTTTAGCAGTGTCATCACTTGCTGGTGCTTCATCAGCATCACCAAGTAAAGCAATTACTTGCTCGCCAAGAACAGTTGCACCTTCTTCTTGTGAAATTTCAGTAATTACACCATCATTTGGTGCAACAACTTCTAAAACAACTTTGTCTGTTTCAATATCTACCAAATTCTGGTCACGGCTTACTTTATCGCCAACACTTACGTGCCAGGTCGCTACGGTAGCATCAGCAACCGACTCAGGAAGTACAGGAACTTTAATTTCTGTGCTCATTGCTTATCCTTTCTTTTCAATAGTAAGCGCATCTGCAACGAGCGCTTGTTGTTCTTTTGTATGCACTGACATGTAACCACATGCAGGCGATGCCGAAGCTTTACGACCAGCGTAAGTCAATTTAGCGCCTTGTGGGATTGCATCAACAAAATGGTGTTGTGAACAATACCACGCACCTTGGTTTTGCGGCTCTTCTTGGCACCACACAAAGTCTTTAACATGCTGGTAACGCTGCATAATTGTATCCATCTCATCATGAGGGAATGGATATAGCTGCTCAACGCGAACAATAGCAATGTTATCTAATTCTTGCTTACGACGCTCTTGTAGTAGCTCGTAATAAACTTTACCACTACAAAATACAACGCGTTCCACTTTATCAGCTGCAATATCATCGATCTCATCGATCATATTGTGGAACACACCTTCAGATAACTCTTCCAGTGTTGATGTTGCCAGCGGGTGACGAAGTAACGACTTAGGTGTCATAACAATCAATGGACGACGAAGTGGACGTACCGATTGACGACGCAGCATTGCATATACTTGCGCAGGTGTTGAAGGTACACACACTTGCATATTGTGATCAGCACACAATTGCAAGAAACGTTCAAGACGTGCTGAACTATGCTCAGGACCTTGCCCTTCATAACCATGAGGAAGTAAACATGTAAGGCCACATAAACGGCCCCATTTTTGCTCACCTGAGCTTAAGAATTGGTCAAATACAACTTGTGCGCCGTTAGCAAAGTCACCAAACTGTGCTTCCCACATAACAAGTGATGTAGGCTCAGCGGTTGCATAACCGTATTCAAATGCAAGAACTGCTTCTTCAGATAATACAGAATCGTATACTTCAAATGCACCTTGATTCTCACTGATGTTTTGCAGTGGTAAGTAGGTAGATGCATCTTGTTGATTATGAACAACAGCATGACGATGGAAGAACGTACCACGACCAGAGTCTTGGCCAGTTAAACGAATGTCAGTGCCCGCATCAACAAGGGTTGCGTAAGCAAGTGTTTCTGCCATACCCCAATCAAGTGGTTTTTCACCGGCTGCCATTTGCTTACGATCGTCGTAGATTTTCTTAACACGTGATTGCGCTTTGTGGCCTTCAGGGTAGCTAGCAACGATATTACCAAGCTCTTTAAGCTTTTCTACTGAGACTTTTGCGTCATACTCTACATTCCAATCGTGACCAACAAATTTAGCCCAATCAGAAGAGTGTGACGTTTCTGGTTGAATTTCTTCAACTACACAGTTACCACCGTCAAGGCCATTACGGTATTCATCAGCAAGTGCTTTTATTTCTTCTTCTGAGAATGAACCTTCAGACACAAGTTGGTCTGCATAGATAAGACGCGGTACTGGGTGCTTTTTGATTTTTTGGTACATAAGAGGCTGAGTCGCATTTGGCTCATCCGCTTCGTTATGGCCATGGCGGCGATAACATACTAAATCAATCACTACATCACGTTTAAATTGATTTCTGAAATCAAGTGCGATTTGTGTAACAAATGCAACTGCTTCAGGATCGTCAGAGTTAACGTGGAAAATTGGTGCCTGAACCATTTTCGCAATATCAGTACAGTATGGCGTAGAACGTACATCCGACTGTTTTGATGTTGTAAAACCAACTTGGTTATTAACAACAATGCGGATACTACCACCACAACTAAATGCATTAGTTTGCGATAAGTTAAATGTTTCTTGTACAACACCTTGACCTGCAATCGCAGAGTCACCGTGAATAGTGATTGGTAATGCTTTAATCCCTGACTTGTCACCTAGGCGGTCTAAACGCGCACGAACCGAGCCCATAACTACTGGGTTTACGATTTCAAGGTGAGATGGGTTAAACGCAAGTGCCATATGCACATTGCCACCCTTAGTTGCAAAGTCAGATGAGTAACCCATGTGATACTTAACATCACCTGAGCTTAATGTGTCTTTGTGTTTTCCAGCAAACTCATCAAATAGATCAGAAGGGTTTTTACCTAATACGTTTACTAGTACGTTCAAACGACCGCGGTGAGCCATACCAATAACGGCTTCTTTTTGCCCGCTTTCGCCTGCACGATGAATTAGCTCTTTAAGCATAGGTACTAATGCATCACCACCTTCAAGTGAGAAACGTTTAGCACCAGGGAATTTTGCGCCTAAATACTTTTCAAGACCATCAGCAGCTGTTAAACCTTTAAGGATACGCAGCTTTTCATCTTTTGAAAAAGTAGGACGTGATTGCACTGATTCCAAACGCTGTTGTAACCAACGTTTTTCTTCAGTTGAAGTGATGTGCATGTACTCAGCACCAACTGACCCACAATAGGTCGTTTTTAGTGCTTGGTATAACTCACCAAGAGGCATGGTTTCGCGACCTACGGCAAACGAACCCACATTGAATTCACGGTCAAAATCAGCTTCTGATAAATCGTGATATTCCAATTCAAGATCACGAACACGTTCGCGTTGCCAAATACCTAATGGATCTAGGTTGGCATTTTGGTGACCACGGAAACGGAAAGCATTAATAAGTTGTAGCACTTTGACCTGTTTAGGATCGCCAGAGCCACCCTCTGCTACCACTACCTCTCTATGCTTGTTTTTAGCAAGCTGTGCAAATTGTGCACGAACTTCTGAATGTTTAACGTCAACATCCACACCATCAACTTTTGGTAATTGTTCGAACACTTCTCGCCATTCTTCTGGCACAGAAGTCGCATCATCTAAGTACGCTTCATAAAGCTCTTCTACGTAAGCAACGTTACCGCCGTTTAAGTGAGAAGATTCTAGCCATGCCTTCATCACACCTTCGTGCATTTATAAGCCCTTTTCTTTAGCGCAGAAATTAATTGTTATAAAAACAAGGTGGTTAATAAATTAACCACCTTACATATTCAATATCCTTAAACCGAGCGGTTTAAAAGCATTGATTTGATTTGTCCAATCGCTTTGGTCGGATTAAGACCTTTTGGACACACGCTAACACAGTTCATGATACTGTGACAACGGAACACGCTGAACGCATCGTCAAGGTCTGCTAAACGCTCTTCAGTTGCTGTATCGCGGCTATCTGCCAAGAAACGATACGCATGAAGAAGGCCAGCAGGACCAATGAACTTGTCTGGATTCCACCAGAACGAAGGACACGATGTTGAACAACATGCACATAAAATACACTCATACAAGCCATCTAACTTATCACGTTCTTCAATTGATTGAAGACGTTCACCCGCCGCAGGCGTGTCATTAATTAGATAAGGTTTTACCTTTTCGTATTGAGTGTAGAACTGACTCATGTCAATAACAAGGTCACGTACCACTGGTAAACCTGGTAAAGGACGAATTACGATTTTACCTTTGCCACCTTTTAGCAGCGTTGATAAAGGTGTAATACACGCTAAACCGTTTTTACCATTCATGTTGATACCGTCTGAACCACACACACCTTCACGGCATGAACGACGGAATGATAATGTTGGATCTTGCTCTTTTAATTGCATAAGCGCATCCAATACCATCATATCTTGGCCTTCTTGCGTTTCTAGCGAGAAGTCTTGCATACGTGGTGCATTATCAACATCTGGATTGTAACGATAAACCGAAAATTGTACTTGTGCCATCGTCTCGCTCCTAGTATGTACGTGCTTTAGGTGGGAAAGCTTCACGCAGTTTCGGCGCGTAGTTAACTTCACGTTTCGTCATTTCATCTGTAACTGGGTTAAAGATTGAGTGACATAACCAGTTTTCATCATCACGATCTGGGTAGTCAAAACGAGAGTGTGCACCACGGCTTTCTGTACGGAAGTTTGCAGCTACTGCAGTTGAGTAAGCTGTTTCCATCAAGTTATCTAGCTCTAAACATTCGATACGTGCAGTATTGAACTCTGTTGACTTGTCGTCAAGACGCGCATACTGAAGACGTTCACGAATTTCTTTAAGCTCTTTAAGACCTGTTGCCATTGCCTCACCTTCACGGAATACCGAGAAGTTAAGTTGCATACACATTTGTAGATCTTTCTTGATTTGTACTGGGTCTTCACCTTGGCCAGCTTTAGAGTTTTCCCAACGGTTAAAGCGTGCAAGTGATGCTTCAAGGTCTGATTCAGACGCATCTTTACCTGCTTCAACACCGTTAAGGTATGTGCCTAAGAAGTTACCAGCTGCGCGGCCGAATACAACTAAGTCAAGTAGCGAGTTACCACCTAGGCGGTTAGCACCGTGTACAGATACACATGCAATCTCACCTACAGCGAATAAACCTTCAACTACTTTCTCTTGGCCGTTTGCATCAATTTGTAATGCTTGACCATTTACGTTAGTTGGAACACCACCCATCATGTAGTGACATGTTGGGATAACTGGAATTGGTTCTTTGGCTGGATCAACGTGTGCGAACGTTTTCGCAAGGTCACATACGCCCGGAAGACGTAAGTTAAGTGTTTCTTCACCTAAGTGGTCAAGCTTAAGCTTGATGTGTGGACCGTAAGGACCATCACAACCACGACCTTCACGGATCTCAGTCATCATTGAACGAGCAACAACGTCACGAGACGCTAAGTCTTTCGCATTTGGCGCGTAACGTTCCATGAAGCGTTCGCCGTCTTTATTTAGAAGGTAACCACCTTCACCACGACAACCTTCAGTTACAAGTACACCAGCGCCGGCGATACCTGTTGGGTGGAACTGCCACATTTCCATATCTTGCATTGCAACACCAGCGCGTGTAGCCATACCAACACCGTCACCAGTGTTGATGTGAGCATTCGTTGTCGATGCGTAGATACGGCCTGCACCACCTGTTGCTAATACAACAGCTTTAGATTTAAAGTAAACAACTTCGCCAGACTCGATGTCGATTGCAGTACAACCAACAACGTGACCGTCACTGTTCTTAACTAAATCTAGTGCATACCACTCAGAAAATACGTTAGTTTTGTTTTTAACGTTTTGTTGGTAAAGACAGTGTAATAACGCGTGACCAGTACGGTCAGCTGCTGCTGCAGTACGTGCAGCCTGTTCACCACCAAAGTTTTTCGACTGACCGCCGAAAGGACGTTGGTAAACACGGCCATTTTCAAAACGAGAAAATGGTAAACCCATGTTTTCTAATTCAGTAATAGCTTCTGGGCCTGTTTTACACATATATTCGATAGCGTCTTGGTCACCGATAAAATCGGAACCTTTAACCGTATCGTACATGTGCCATTCCCAGTTATCTTCATGCGAGTTACCCAAAGCTACCGTAATACCACCCTGTGCAGACACAGTGTGAGAACGTGTAGGGAAAACTTTTGAGATAAGTGCACAGGTTTTGCCTGATTCAGTGATAGCTAGTGCTGCGCGCATACCCGCACCACCTGCACCAATCACTACAGCGTCAAATTCACGAACAGAATAATTCACTTAAACACCCCATAAAACGATTAGACCTATTGCTACGTAAGCAACAGCCATAAGGTTTAATACAAAGCCTAAAACAGCACGTAATTTAGCGCATTTAACATAGTCAGTAAGAACTTGCCAAAGGCCGATACGGGTGTGAACCATAATGCAAACTAGGGTAATTAATGTGAACCCTTTCATTGCTAGGTTTGAAAAAAGGCCTTGCCAGGCTTCGAAAGTGACTTCAGGCGTGCATAAGAAGTAACCAATAATAAAAATAGCGTAAGCGCTAATTATTAAGGCTGTCGCACGAAGCGATACGTAATCTTGTACACCATCACGTTTAAGAGTTGCTTGATTTAAAACCATATCCACACTCCTGCTAGAATTGCAGCTACAACGCCTAAAGCTAATGCAACTTTAGCGCTGAAGTTTCCTGACTCAAGTTCTTCCCAGTGACCCATATCCATAATGATATGACGGATACCACCGATTAAGTGATACGCCAATACAGAAATAGTGCCCCATGCTATGAATTTGGCAATGAATCCGCTGAACAGACCCTTGACGAATTCAAAACCTTCTGCAGAAGAAAGAGACTCAGACCACGCCCAAATGACAAACGTTAAAGCAAAAAATAATGCAACACCGGTGACGCGGTGAAAAATTGATGCTTTAGCCGTTGCCGGCATAGATATAGTTGTTAGATCTAGATTTACAGGTCTTTGCTTTTTCACAGTTACTTGCCCATCTTGCCCACTAGGAGCTCATCTACTTGTTTTTCTAAAACCCATCAAAATGAATTTCGATGGAACTATCTAAGTAAACCGTGTTGATACACAAAAAGTTCACACTTATGCAAAACTCAAATGTAAAAATAAAGTTTACCTACAGACAATACGGTATAAAACCTTGGATAGTATATATAGCCAGAGGTCTTTTTACAATTCTTGTTTAGTAAGAGTCGTTTGCGAATTAGCCAATGGTATAATATTTAATCCTGACAGAATATTTATTATCCATTTGTGCATAATGTTTATAAAAATTGACTTTAACCCCCTCTTTCACGTTAAAATGAAAAGAATGTGCTTAAACAGATTCAGAACATAACAATCAGAGTTGTTATCTTAATAGGAGATAAATAGATGGCGGATAAGAAAGCCACGGTCCATATTGATGGTCTTGATCCAATCGAACTTCCAATTTACCAAGGCACTGCTGGCCAAGACGTAATTGACGTACGTACGTTAGGTTCTCACGGTCACTTTACTTACGATCCAGGTTTCATGTCGACCGGTTCTTGTGAATCTTCAATCACTTACATCGATGGCGGTAAAGGTGTTTTACTACATCGCGGCTACCCAATCGAACAACTTGCTGACGAGTCTAACTACGTTGAGCTATGCTACTTACTATTAAATGGTGAGTTACCAACGAAAGAACAGTACGAAGCATTTGCGCAAGAAATCACGCACAACACAATGCTAGATACTAAGATTGCTAACTTCTTCCAAGGCTTCCGCTTTGATGCTCACCCAATGGCGATGCTATGTGGTGTTGTAGGTGCGCTTTCATCGTTCTACCATGAAGACTTAGACATCACTGATGCAACACAACGTAAAACAAGTGCTATCAAGCTAGTTGCTAAGCTGCCAACAATCGCAGCAATGGCTTACAAATACAATGTAGGTCAGCCATTTGTTTACCCACGTAACGATTTAAGCTTTGCTGAAAACTTCTTACACATGATGTTTTCAGTACCTGCTGAAGAGTACAAAGTTAATCCAGTGCTTGCTAAAGCAATGGATAAAATCTTCATGCTTCACGCTGACCACGAGCAAAACGCGTCGACGTCAACTGTACGTTTAGCGGGTTCTTCAGGTGCTAACCCTTACGCGTGTATCGCTGCCGGTATCGCATCTTTATGGGGCCCTGCGCACGGTGGTGCTAACGAAGCATGTCTTAACATGTTAGAAGAAATTGGCTCTGTTGACCGTATCGACGAATATGTTGCTAAAGCAAAAGATAAGTCAGATCCTTTCCGTCTTATGGGCTTTGGTCACCGCGTATACAAAAACTTCGACCCACGTGCCACAGTAATGCGTCAAACATGTCACGAAGTACTTGCTGAGCTTAACATTCAAGATCCACTTCTTGATATCGCAATGAAGCTTGAGCAAATTGCGCTAGAAGACCCATACTTTGTTGAGAAGAAACTTTACCCTAACGTAGATTTCTACTCAGGTATCATCTTAAAAGCAATCGGTATTCCAACAAGCATGTTCACTGTCATCTTTGCAATGTCACGTACTGTTGGTTGGATCTCTCACTGGGATGAGATGCTTTCTCAACCTGGTCACAAGATCAGCCGCCCTCGCCAGCTTTATACTGGTGAAACAAAGCGCGACTACGTATCAACGGACAAGCGTTAATTTTTGCTTAAATGCTTAAAAAAGGCCGCACAGCGGCCTTTTTTATTGCCCTAGACTTGTCTATTTATACAAAATAATTAAAATCGTCGCATTCTCGCTGTAAAAGGGCTTCCATGTTTGATATTGCAAAAATACGTGCTGATTTTCCTCTGCTTAAACAACAAATTAATGGGCAGCCATTAGTCTACTTAGATTCAGCAGCCACATCACACAAGCCGCAAGCTGTCATTGACGCTCTCACGCACTTTTACAGTGCTGAAAACGCCAACGTACATCGTGGTCGTCATACTCTTAGTGACAACGCAACTCGTAAGTATGAACAAGCCCGTAAAAGCCTTGCCAACTATTTTCAGGTAGAAAGTAATGAGCTAGTCTGGACGAAAGGGGCGACTGAGTCGATTAATTTAATTGCGAACGGCTTAACATCTAAACTTAAAGCGGGTGATAAAGTCGCTATTTCAGCTATTGAACATCATGCGAACATTGTGCCTTGGCAACAACTTGTGAAGCGCATTGGCGCTGAATTAATTGTTTTACCAATTACGAGTGATTTGGTCATTGACGCTCAACAGTGCACAGAGTTTATCGAACAACATAAGCCCAAAGTCGTTGCTATCACACATGCATCAAACACGCTGGGGAATATCACAGACTTAGCTCCTATCATCCAAGCGTGTAAAGATATTAATGCTATTTCAGTCATCGATGGTGCACAGGCTGCAATGCACTTACGCCCCAACTTACGAGAAATTGATTGTGATTTTTATGTGTTTTCCGCACATAAAATGCTTGGCCCAACAGGCTTAGGTGGCTTATACGGCCGCTTTGAATTGTTAAATTCACTTGATGCTTACCAAACAGGTGGCGAAATGATTGAAACAGTGAGCTTAACACAAAGCACTTTTCGAGAGGCACCAGGAAAATTTGAAGCAGGAACCCCAAATATTGCGGGTGTCATAGCCTTTAATGAGGCGATTGAATATTTAACTTCGTTAAATTTTCAGCAGATGCGTCAACATGAGCATACAGTTTTCAGTTATGCGATAAAACAATTATCAGCAATTGATGGTATTACCATTTACTCTCAACATCACAATAACATTGGTAACATCAGCTTTAATTACAAAAACGAGCACCCTTTCGATTTAGCGACTTTGTTAGATGGTTTTGGTGTTGCTGTACGAAGTGGTCATCACTGTACCCAACCGATTATGAGCCAATTATCAATTTCGGGGACTGTTAGAGCCAGCTTCGCTTTATACAATACTAAAGAGGATGTTGATGCACTTATCACCGCCCTTAAAAATAGTATTGAATTATTAGATTAAACTTGGATTAAACATGAATTCACCTTTTCAAGCCGTAACAAAAGACATTGAAAATGCAGCAGGCTGGCAACAAAAGTACCGCCAAATAATGCTATTAGGTAAACAGCTACCCGTTATGCCTGAAGCGCTTAAGGTAGATGATGCATTAGTTAAAGGCTGTGAAAGTAAAGTTTGGTTATATATTGAGTTTGATCACACGGAAAATAGCCTCGTATTGGCTGGAGATTCCGATACTCGGATTGTTAAAGGGTTACTGGCATTAATTTTAGTCTTATACAATGGTCTAACGCCGCAGCAAGCAACTCAAATAAATGCGTATGATGAATTTGAACGACTTGGTCTAATTAGCCATTTAAGTCCTTCTCGTGGTAATGGCATCAAAGCCATGGTCGATAAAATTCAAGCCATGGCTGAGCAAAAGCGCTAAAAAACGTTATTTTAAACTACGCTGTTTCTTATCTAGGTATTTTCTAATCGCTTTGGCTGCAACAAAAAAGCCAAAGCTGCCTGTAACCATGGTTGCTGAGCCAAAACCGTTGTTACAATCCATGTTCATCGAGCCATCTGCGCCTTGTTTTGCTTGGCAAACGTCACCTTCTGAGGTTGGATAGACAAGCTGCTCGGTCGAATAAACGCAATCGACATTAAACTTACGCTTGGGATTGCTACTAAAGTTGTACTGCTTTCGCAAGATATAACGAACTTTTGCAAGAAGTGGATCATGCGTTGTCTTAGCAACATCACCAAAATTGATTTGACTAGGGTCAGTTTGCCCGCCCGCTCCACCGGTTGTGATAACGGGTAATTTTATACGTTTACAATGGGCAATTAGCGCCGCTTTTTCTTTCACTGCATCAATACAATCAATCACATAATCAAAGCCTTGAATATGCTCACGAATATTATCTAGCGTTATAAAGTCATCAATCACATTAATTTTAATATCTGGGTTTATCAGCTCACAACGTGTTTTCATTGCTTCGACTTTTGCTTCACCTACGGTGCCAGTCAAAGCATGAATTTGACGATTAACATTGGTTGCGCATATATCATCTAGGTCTATCAATGTCAGTTGACCAACCCCTGTACGTGCTAACGCCTCAGCAGCCCAACTACCTACGCCACCAATACCGATGACACAAAAATGTGCTTGTTGCAGCCAATCAAATTGTTGATGACCATATAAACGCTTAATACCACCAAAGCGAATGTCTTGTGTTGTTTCTTTCATTTACCAATCCAACGTCCAAGGAGTCTGCCACTCTTTGAATTCGTCTGCGTTAAAAACTTCATTGAGATGTGCGCCTGTTGTATGCGCATATCGATATTCTTTTAGCTGCCCTTTATAACTAAATTGCAATGCATAGGCATGCAAATTAGTTCGCTCGTCCAAGCTTCCAGCGTAAGTTGCATCACCGAGTATAGGGGCACCAATACTTTTCATTGCCACTCTTAATTGATGTGTCTTACCAGAAAATGGTTTTAATAAATATGCACGCAAACCTGGACGAATACTTTTAGAGTAAAAGCGAGTAACCGCTGGGTTTTCTTGGCTTTTTAGTAACTTAAATGCACCTCGACGACTTTTTTGCATATCGCCTTTAATCCAGCCTTGCTTTTTTTTAGGCTTAGTATCGCTAACGGCTATATAAAACTTATTAACCAGATGCGCTGTGAAAAGCGTTGTAAACTCCGCTGCGGTCTGCTTGTTTCTAGCTAAAATAATTAACCCTGAAGTCACTTTATCTAGGCGATGAACAGGAAATAACTTTTCGTTCACTAGTTGCTCTGCAAGCACGACAAAGCCGGCACATTCTTCACTGTGAAAGCTAACACCTGCGGGTTTGTAAAAAACAAAAAAGTCATCTTCACGTGCATGAAGATGAACCCTATTCATTTCAGTCATTGTTACTAGTTGCTCAAAGCGGCTATGACACGCGTAAGATCTTCAGGTGTATCCACACCGGCTTGAGGCTCACACACAGCTCCTGCAATTTTAATTTTATAACCATGATATAAAACACGTAATTGCTCAAGTGACTCAAGTTGTTCTAAACGCGATTCAGGTAGCGCAATATATTGTTGAATAAAGCCTGCGCGATAAGCGTAAATACCAATATGACGCGCATAGTCAGCAAGATTTAGTTTGCTATTATCATCGTTCATCATTGCGTCACGATGGTAAGGAATGGGCGAACGCGAAAAATACAGGGCATTTTGTTCTGTATCACTGACAACTTTGACACAATTGGGATTGAAAATGTCATCTGTATCAGTCATGTTTGCACTTAACGTTGCCATGGGTGCATCTGACTCTGCCAGTAATTTTGCCACTTGAGTTACGTTTTCACTGGCAAGTAATGGCTCATCACCTTGTACATTAACAACAATAGTGTCGCTTGTAAGATTGAGCTTTTCAACTACTTCGGCAAGACGTTCTGTACCCGACTGATGATCTTCTCGTGTCATCAACACATTATCAGTGAAGTCTTTTACAACATCAAACACGGCTTGATGATCGGTAGCAATATACACTGCACTGGCACCCGATGCAGCCGCTTTTTCATAAACATGCTGAATCATAGGTTTACCACATATATCCGCTAAAGGTTTACCGGGTAAACGGCTAGACGCGTAACGTGCAGGGATGACTACTACGAATTCCACTTATCAACCTCTTCTTGGCTTAGTTCACGCGCTTCGTTTTCAAGAAGTACTGGAATATCATCTTTAATCGGATAAGCTAATTTCGCAGCTGTACTAATAAGCTCTTGATTTTCTTTATCAAGGCGCAACTTACCCTTACACACTGGGCAAGCAATAATTTCAAGTAATTTTGTATCAAAGGCCATGGAGGATCCCTTTTTGTTTTAATAATGAATTTAATTTTTCAATAACAGCGGCTGTTGGCCTAGCGTCTACGGGTAAATAATACCAATTTGACTTAGCAAAACTAAAGCATTTTACGGCGTCTTTTTCAGTCATAAACACGGGCTCATTCTCAAATGCTAAAAAGTCAGTTGCTTGATAATTATAATGATCCCGAAAATGATGTGTCGATAATAAATTTATACCTTGTTTTTCAAGGCTCAACTCAAAGCGTACCGGGTTGCCAATGGCGCTGATCGCGTGTCCGTTTGTTGGCGTTTCTGCGACTTGTTCAGACGACGATACTAATCTAAATTGACTTGCATTCAAATCATAACTGTAGGCTGTTTCGCCACCATTCTCGACAACTAAATCAACTGACTTTAAGCGTGCTTTCGTTTCTCGAAGTGGGCCTGCCGGCATTAAAAGTCCATTACCAAATTGACGTTCACTATCTACAATACAGCACTCTATATCACGCGCCATTTTATAATGTTGCATACCGTCATCTGAAATAATGATATCGATGTCGTGGTTTTGTAACTGCTCGATACTTGCTTGGCGATCGGGGCCAACCATCACAACACAGCCTAAACGACGTTTAATAAGAACCGGCTCATCACCCGCTTCACTTGTGGCTGTATCATCAGTGACTAAAAGCGGATAACTTGCTGACTTACCACCATAACCGCGACTGATCACTGCGACCTTCAGTCCCTGTTGTTGCAAATACTGCGCTAACCAAATAACAAACGGCGTTTTACCATTACCACCCACACTAATGTTACCAACAACAATTACTGGCACATGGGCTTTAAACGCTTTGAGTATATTAATTTTATACAGGTATTTTCGCAGCGTTGAAATCAACCAAAAAATAACACTTAGCGGCAAGAGTAAAACAGTTAATAGGCTTGGTTTTTTATACCAGCTTTTTTCAATGACACTCACTACTGCTCACCAAATTGCATTTTACATAAGGCCGAATAAGTACCGCCTTTACTTAAAAGCTCAGAATGCGTGCCTTTTTCGATAACCTGACCATGATCAATTACATAAATACAATCACTGTTTTCTATAGTCGATAAGCGGTGTGCAATCACTATCGATGTTTTCTGTTTCATCAAAGTATCAAGTGCTTGTTGAATTAGTTTTTCGGATTCAGTATCCAGTGCAGATGTAGCCTCATCAAGAATGAGAATAGGCGCATCTTTTAAGATAGCACGGGCGATGGCAATACGTTGACGCTGCCCCCCTGATAACATCACACCGTTTTCACCAACCATGGTGTTCAAACCTTCTGGTAAATCCTTAACGAACTCCCAAACATGTGCTTGTTTAGCAACGGCCATTAGTTCATCATCTGATAAAACACGATCTAAACCATAACAAATATTATTAGCAATTGTGTCATTGAACAGAACAACCTGTTGCGATACTAAAGCAAACTGTTTACGCAAATCAGTTAGCTTATAATCAGATAAGGGCACCCCATCTAATAATATTTTACTCTCTCCTTCGAGCTCATAATAACGGGGTAAGAGGTTCGAAATTGTTGACTTTCCTGAGCCTGAGCGCCCTACTAATGCAATACTTTCCCCTGCTTTAATTTCGAGTGATAAGTTTTTTAAAACAGGTTCATCTTTTGTAGGATAACGAAAAGTTACGTTTTGAACATCAATGTGCCCAGTTACTTGATCGGCTTTATGCGTTCCTGTGTCTTTTTCTACTTCTTCATCAAGTACTAGAAAAATACTTTGCGCCGCAGAGATACCACGTTGCAGGTCACTGTTGACATTAGACAACTGTTTTAATGGACGCAGTAGCATCATCATGGATGAAATTAATAATACGAAATCACCTGAACTAATAGTGTCAATCATCGAAGGCATAGACACGACCCATAAAATCACTGCCATCGCGCTCGCAGCGAGGATCTGAATAACAGAAACACTGAGTGCTTTAGTGGCATCCATTTTAATTCGTTGCTGACGGTTATGGTTATTGATTGCCGAGAATTGTGAAATCTCTTGCTTTTGACCACCAAAACCATGGATCACTTTGTGACCTGAAAGCATTTGTTCTGAGCTTCGTGTAACTTGCCCCATGGCTGATTGAATTTTTTTTGAAATTTTACGAAAACGTTTTGATACGAACGCAACAATCACTGCAACCAAGGGGATAATAACTAAGAATATTAGCGATAATTTCCAGCTGGTATAAAACATGTTGAATAGTAAAAAGACCACAAATGCCCCTTCTCTAACAACAATAAGTAATGCTTTCGTAATTGCTTGTTGAACTTGCTCAGTATCAAAGGTGATTTTTGAGATTAGATCACCGTTTGAATTTTTATCATGAAAAGAAACAGGCAAATGTAAGATATGCTCAAACAATTGCTGACGTAAGCTTCTAACAACTTGTGAGCCTACATAGCTTAAGCAATACGATGACATATAATTAAACATGCCACGACCTAGCACCAATGCAATAACCACAAAGGGGGCATAAGTTAAAACTTGTGTGTTACGGGCATTCAAACCTTCATCAATAAATGGTTTCATTAAATTGATAAACAATGCATCCATTGCTGAGTAACCAATCATGCCGACAATAGCAAAAAATGCAATAAGCTTATAATCACTCACATAACTAATTAAGCGCTTATAAATTTGGGATGTAGTTTGATCCATAACACTCTCTTATTCATAGACTTCGACTATTGTAGCCTTATGGGGGTAAAAACAAAACGTCAATCTTCTTCGAACCAATAACTTTGTGACTTACGCGCAAATTCTAGCTGGTAATCATTTTGATAAAAGGTGATTCGTATATGACCTAGGTTGGCCGTTGTAAATTGAGGTATATGGTGCTGCTGATAACGCTTTACAACCTCAGGATGAGGAAAATTCCACTGCCCTTGATAAGCAGCAGAGTGAATCACAATATCAGGTGCGACTCGCTCTATAAACTCAGAACTTGAAGACGTATTACTACCATGATGTGGACTTACCAACACAGTGCTTTGTATACGCGTGTTACTTTCAACTAATGCTTGCTCTACCAATTTAGAAATATCGCCAGTTAATAATACTTGATGGTTTTTATTCTCCACCATGACTACACAGGACTGATCATTCTTGTTGGTCGACAATGTGGAATGATTGATAGTTCTAACGCTTAGATTTTCAATCTGAAAAAACACCTTTTCACAGGCCTGATCAAGGCCATTTGGATGGAATGTACTAAGCGTTTTACCAAAACCAGCTGCCTGCCAACTATCTAACCCTCCTGCATGATCATTATCTCGGTGGCTAACAACCGTTGCTATAACCTCAATATTATGACGTAAAATATAAGGGCGCAGTACTGAGTTTATATAATCAAACCGTCCAAAGTAGCGCGGCCCTAGATCGTAGATTAGTGCTTTTTGATTTGCACTAACCATAACCATGAGTCCATGACCAACATCAAACACATCTAACTTAAATTCACCTTTTGCTGTTAAATGCCAATCAATCAGTGCTAACGCTAATGGAACGAAAACCAGTCGCTTATAAGGTGAGAAAAGTAGGATTACTAAAATGATATAGCACAATAAGAGTAAATTAAAGCTGGGTAAATAAAAGTTTAGCCATCGCCAATCTGAAGGTATTGACGTTAGATATTGGTAGCCTTGATATAAAAATGCATCAAAGAATTGCCATAACAAGCTCAAATCGAACAACATTGATAAAAAGCTGTACGCGACTAATAATGGCATTAATATGATGCCGAGTAACGGCACAGCAATAAGGTTTATGACCAATCCAATGACGCTAATCCCTGCAAAATAATAAAGCGTGATCGGTAACAACCCTAAGAATAAAGCACATTGAATTATGACTAACTGAACCATTCCCCTTGCTAGCTTGAATTTTGGGTAAGAACGGTAGTTCAGTGTTAAAAAAATAATTATGACCGCAATAAAACTAAAGTAGAGTCCAGGATTTAATAAAGAAAAAGGATCAAAAAATAATAAAATGGTTAACGCATATAGAATGGCTCGCCAACGTAGAGGCTGCTTTGCAAAGCTATAAACTATTAAATAACAGGCCAGCATCAACAGTGCTCGTGTTGCAGAGACAATGAAACCACTGAGGTAGACATAAAAAAATGCAAGCAATAGCCCAATAACTACAAATAGCTTATTAAGGTTATTCTGTTGACTATACTTTACAGAAAAAGTACCGAACAAAAACTTACTGGTATAAAAACCAATCGCGAATATTAGACCAATATGTAAACCTGAAATAGCCAGTAAGTGACTTAAACCAAGTTCTTTTAAATGCACTTTATCAGTGTCTTTGATTTTACTTCTGTCGCCGGTTAATAATGCATAATACAGCCACTGCATCCTCATCTTGTCTGTGATAGAAAATATAAAACCACGGTATGACTCACGCGTAGTGGATTTTTGCTGTGATGAGACTAACACGCTTTGACCTACAGAGCGGCCCTCATATAATACACGCTCAGACAATGCGAAGCGCTCTGCATCAAATACATCAAAGTTCTTTACACTCCTAAATGGCTTTAGCTTTAATTTGCTGGTTAATACATCCCCTACGTTAACTTCATTATCACTAATGATACTTAGCATAGCAAAAGGGGTCGCTTTGAAGTTTTTATCCAGGTTTGATAAATCAATAATCTTGGCTTTTACGTAAAACGGAGATTGGCTTGAGTGAATGGATACGATTTCAATTTTAGCATCAACGGTCTCATTTCTTTTCAAGTCCTTGTAAGGAAGACTATAAAAATAGTGGTCGTTAAGAAGTACAACCAAAATAGCGCAAATAAATCCTAACAAAACTGACGAAAAAGGCTTAAAATAAGCACCAGCTAAAACAATAGCAAAACTGAGTATATAAAACGCCGCAGTGTGCAAAGTATAAACGGTTATAAAACAACCGAATATAAATCCACTGCATAACCAAATAGATGTAAATGGTTGCTTTAAATGGCTAAAAAAACGATCCAACGGTTTTTACCCGATCATAACAAGGTAAGAGATCATAAATATTTAAGAATTTTTGGTCGTTTGTTGCATGATGCAAATTTATGGCATCTTAATCGACGCTCAGCCCGTGGGGCATTTGCAGTCGGTTTGTTTTTTGCCTTCATCCCCGTTCCTTTTCAAATGGTTTTAGCTGCCGCACTTGCTATCCCTTTACGCGTTAATTTACCCATCTCGGTTGCGACGGTTTGGATAACCAACCCGCTGACTATGCCACCTATTTTTTATTGCTCCTATATCGTTGGCACGATTGCACTTGCCCAACCACCACAACATTTTCAGTTTGAACCTAGCTGGCAATGGTTTTTAGACAGCCTGACAACAATTGGACCAGCATTCCTTGTTGGCTCACTCATCTGCGCCACAGCTGCAGCTATTATTGGTTATTTTGGAATCGATATGCTGTGGAAACGCTCTGTGCGTAAAGCTTGGCTACATCGACATAAATAAAGTACCCAAATAAACAACAGATGTATAGACAAAAAACCCAGCAAAAGCTGGGTTTTTAATGGTCATTCATTTTATACCAACATGCTTAAGTATTATCGCATGTTGGTATCGGATTATTATTTTCTGAACACGCGGCGCATTGCAGCAAGTGGCAGTAATAGTAAAGTGTACCAAGGGAAGCTTGATGATTGACGCTCATATTCTTCAATCTCTTGCGCAGGGCATTCTTCAACACTACCGCTGGTAGGTGTTAATTTAACGGCTACAGCAACACTTTCATATTCAATATTACCGTCCACGTCTAGCACAACATTACCAAATGTGTCTGTCTTCTCAACCGTTTTGGTTGCAACACCAAAAATCTCATTGTTGTTGTTAATTGCTTTCGCCTCAGCAACAGTATACTTAAAACGGGTCTCGCCATCAGCTTCGTAACAAGGTAGTAAGCTATTTATGTTAACAATTTTGTCTTCACCAATTGTATACATAAAGCCTTCTCGACGGCGACTTGATGAATTGAAAATATCAGTTTCACCTTCACCAACAATCACACCGTTGTCGTTAATGTCGTTTGCTAAAGAACTAGAGCTTGTGAAAAAGTCTGTCGGAAAAACAACGCTATTACTGTTTTTATCGAAATAGAAGAACTTAGTACGGGTAGTGCCTTCAATACGCTTATTGGCATAGCCAACAATGATATTATCATCATTAATTGCGAGCGCCTTACCGCCAACCCAGTCATCATCTTGATTAATAAATTGTTTTACTTCGCCATTTTCAAAGTAAACAGGCATCGAATAACGTCTATCGTCATAACGTACATCAGATGTACCGGCAATCAGGCCATTTTCGTTTACAGCAAATGCATTACTTCTAAAGGCAAAGTCTTCGTCATCTTCTGGTGTGATTGCTAAACCAAAAACCTCAGTGTTGGTAATATTTAGGCTATTATCAAGTGTCCATTTAACTGCGCGTTTATCAAATAAGCCAGTTGAAATGTTTCTATCTAAACTTTCAATACAGTCCGATACTGGTTCGTCTTCACCGTCACAGTTATCGTCAATGTCTTCTTGGCGATCAACAGGAATGCCTGTTGATACACTGCCAACTACAACGTAACCATCACTGGTTTGCACGATATCAGTCGCAATACTTGTACCACCATACTCATTAAACTCGGGTACTAATGGCACTTTTACACCGTCAGGACTGATTACAATACCACGGCTGATAAACTCACGTAAAAAGTGCGTTTCTTCTTCGTCTTCATCCGTTTGCGTAAAGGCTGTTTTTTCGTAAGGCGCACTGCCCCAACCTACCATTACACCATCATCGGTGACTGCGTTTAATAAATTAGTCGTTGAGCGAGTCAAACCGTCATAATCAAGTGACTGTTCATCAAAAAGAACTTGCTCAGAAGCGCCTTCAGGTGTGTATACCGTAGTAAGCGCACTTGATATCTTTTGATACTCGGAATTAGTTAAACGACCAGATCGAGCATCTGTTACAAAAGAGATCATAAACGCATGTGCATCTGCATTGGTATTTACAGCATCGTTATTTTCAATATCATCGAGTGTAAATGTGATCTCTTTGTCGATAAGTTCATAGCTAGCTTTAGTTGCATCGTATGCATTTCTAATCGCGCTATCTTCAAAATCGATATAAGAGATATCAATAGGCAGTCGATAAACACCATTTGCTAAACCAATAATATGACCGTTTTCACTGACATCGGTAACATAGCTGTGTTTTGCACCATCTAATCGACCTAGCTCAGTCAATTGATATGTTGCGCTCATTGCTGAGGTGCTAAGAGTCGCTAATATACTGGCAGCGAGTAATTTATATTTCATTTTAATCCTTACTACTGATTCTTTAAATCTTCGAGTTCTTCCCAGCGCTCAAATGCGGCTTCAAGCTCAGACTCTAACTGGGCTAATTGGTTCAATGCGTCTGTTGTAATTGCAGCGTCTTGCTTAAAAAAGTCAGGGTCATTAACGACAATTTGCTGAGCATCGAGTGCTTTTTCTAGTTGCTCCACTTTACTGGGTAATTCTTCTAATTCAAGTTTTAATTTGTAAGAGAGTTTATTACTTTTCTTTTGTGCTTTTTCTTGCTGACTACTCGCCTCAGGCTTTTCCTGCTTTATCTGCTGTAGCTGCTTTTCTTGTTCTGCTAAATAAGCAGCGTAGGCCTCGTAATCACTATAGCCGCCTACGATATCTGTAATTTTGCCTTGACCTTCAAATGCCCACACAGAACTACAAGTATTATCGATAAACTCACGGTCATGGCTAACAATTAATACCGTACCCTGATATTGATTAATAATATCTTCAAGTAATTCTAGGGTTTCAATATCTAAATCATTGGTCGGTTCATCAAGGACTAAAATATTAGACGGTTTTAGAAATAACTTCGCTAACAACAAACGATTTTTCTCACCACCTGAAAGGGCTTTAACAGGCGTACGCGCTCTTGCCGGTGGAAATAGAAAGTCTTGAAGGTAACCTAATACATGACGAGAGCGACCGCCCATCATCACCTCTTGTTTTCCTTCTGCAACATTATCTTGCACGGTTGCTTCTTCATCTAGTTTTTGACGGTATTGATCAAAATACGCAAACTCGAGATTTACGCCTTGCTTCACACTTCCGCTATCAGCTGCTAAATCACCAAATAAGATTTTTAATAAAGTGGTTTTTCCAATACCATTTGGACCGACAAGGCCAATACGGTCTCCACGCATAACAAGTGTTGAGAAATCCTTCGCAATCACCTTATCCTTAAACGCATGAGCAATGTTTTTCGCTTCGAATACCAGTTTGCCTGAACGATCGGCCGTTTCTATGTTGAAATCGGTTTTACCTACTTGATCAACACGTTGTTTGCGCTCTTTACGTAGGGCTTTAAGTGCACGAACACGGCCCTCGTTGCGGGTTCTACGTGCTTTAATACCTTGGCGGATCCAAGCCTCTTCTTCCGCTAAGCGTTTATCAAATAATGCGTTTTGCGTTTCTTCAACTTTTAAATCATGCGCTTTTTGTTCAAGATAAGCGGCATAGTCACCAGGGTATGAAACCAGCTTGCCGCGGTCTAAATCAAGAATACGGGTCGCCACGGCACGAATAAATGCACGGTCGTGTGATATAAAAACGATGCCGCCTTTAAACTCTTTTAAAAACTGCTCAAGCCAAATAACACTGCTCATATCCAAGTGGTTAGTTGGCTCATCAAGAAGCAGTAAATCAGGTTCACTGACCAAGGCTCTGGCTAGAGCAACTTTACGTAGCCAACCACCCGATAATGATTCAAGCTTGGCTTCTGGGTCTAGCTCTAAACGTGTTAAAACAAGTTGAATACGGGTATCGAAACGCCAACCATCAACCGTTTCTAGCTGATTTGATAAACGCTCTAATTTATTCAGCAGTTTATCGTTATAATCTGTCTGCATTTGATTGCTAACTTGGTGATATTCAATCAGTAAGTTCGCTATATCAGGCATACCTTGAGCAACATAATCAAAAACCGTCCCTTCGGCTCCTTTAGGTGGATCTTGCTCTAGACGCGAAATACGGATACCACCTAATTGGTTTATTTCACCATCATCCAGTGTTACTTGGCCATCGAGCACTTTCAGTAAGGTTGACTTGCCCGCGCCATTTCTACCAACAATACAAACACGTTCACCCGACTCAATGACTGCATCAGCATCATCAAGCAGTGGGTGTGTACCATAAGCAAGTTGTGCCTTGGCTATTCTGATTAAATCCATCGTGATTACTACTCTTATTCTTTGTTATCAGCAATAAACTGCGCCAATGCGACAGTATCAAAAGGCCAAAATAATTTATTGCCTTGGCTGCTTTCAACAACCGGAATACTTGTTTGATAAAGCTCAATTAACTGCTCATTATCCATAATATCTTTTGCTGCAAACGGTATATTTGCAGCACTTAATAGCTCATCTGCCATTTCACACAAATGACAACCATCGGTGTGATACAAGGTAAAATTAGCCATGGGTAATAAGCCAACTATTATGAATTTGCTTATTACGCTTAAAGTCTGGCGACAGTGTTTTCGCTGAAATATTTTCAGCTTTTAAACCTAAGCCCATCAGCCCGACCTCGTCTAAGTTAAAGCCCCGTTTATTGTTAGAAAAAATCAACGTGCCATTCGGACTTAAAATTTTCTTAACCCATGTGAGTAACTTGATATGATCGCGCTGTACATCAAAGGCATCTTTCATACGTTTTGAATTCGAAAACGTCGGAGGGTCTAAAAAGATGAGATCGTATTGGCCCTGTGCATGCTCTAACCATTTTAAACAGTCGGCTTGTTCAAAACGGTAACGCGTATTGCTAATACCATTGAGGTCAAAGTTTTCTTGCGCCCACTTTAAGTAGGTTTTAGACATATCTACCGTAGTAATCGCTTTTGCACCGCCAAGAGCTGCGTGAACCGATGCACTGCCAGTATACGCAAACAAGTTTAAAAAACGTTTACCGTGTGCATTTTGTTGAATGTAACGTCGTGCCAAACGGTGATCTAGAAACAACCCTGTATCTAGATAATCAAATAGGTTAACTTTGAACTTAGCACCAAACTCTTCAACCACTTGCGTACGGTTTTGTTTTGATACCTTGGTATATTGCTCTTCGCCTTTTTGTTTTTTACGCACTTTAACAGCGATATTTTCAGGTGCAATGTCTAGCTGCTCAGCCGTTAGACTGATTACATCTTGCAGACGTTTTTGTGCTGTATTGTCATCAATCTCTTTTGGAGCAGCATATTCAAAAATAACTGCTGAATCATCGTAAACATCAACAGCTACGTTATATTCTGGAATGTCTGCATCGTAAACACGATAACAACTCACTTCATTTTGCTTTAGCCAGTTTTTTAGATTTTGTTTATTTTTCTTTAAGCGGTTTGCAAATGCTGTTGAGCCTTCATAATTGAGCGCTGGCTTGTCTTCTTTACTTAACTCGACTTGTTTGTCGTCAAGTTGATAGAGATTTAGAACAACATCTAACGGACCATTTTTAAATTTATAACGTTTAAGTTTTACCAACTTTAACAATTTAAATAGGCTTTCGTCAGTACCTAGCAAGGCTAGCTTCCAATGATTAAAGTGCTTTTTGAAACCAACACCTAAACCTCGGTGTAAGTTAACTAGCTCTGCCATTGAGCCTAAACGTTCACCATAAGGTAAGTTAGAAATCACCACGCCTGGTAGTTTAGCCACGGATGTTAGCTTACTCGCATCACTTTGCTTAAACTTAATAGTAGTGCCAAGGTCTGCACGCTCAGCATTTTCTTGCGCCTTTGCGATTACACTGCCATCAATGTCATGACCAATAAGCCATAATTTAGGATCAGTAATTTGAGCCGTTAACTCCGCTTTTAATTCTTTGTATTTTTGTAAGCGGAAACTCGGTAAGCGCTCAAATGCAAACCCCTCACGGAATAGCCCTGGCGCTTCATTGCGTGCCATGCTGGCCGCTTCAATCAAAATAGTGCCTGAACCACAACATGGGTCAAATAATGGTTGTTGTACGTTCTCAAGCCAACCACTTCGTTTTACTAGAGCAGCAGCCAAATGTTCTTTGATTGGTGCTTTACCTTGATCTTGACGATAGCCACGCTCCGATAAACGTGGGCCTGAATAATCAATATAAAGGGCAACACCGTGACGATTTAGCCGTGCGACTACTCTAACGTTTGCATTAAATTTATCGACGTTTGGACGTTGCTCGTAAAGATCTGCAAAATAATCAACGATAGCATCTTTAACAACCAGCCCAGAAAACTGCGTGTTTTTCAGATCATGATTCGTACCTGTAAAATCCACTGCGAATGTTTGCTTTGGACCAAACCATTCTTGCCAAGGTTGTAAGCGCGCAAAATTGTAAAGGCTTTCTTTGTCCTTAACACCTTCTTTTTCTTCTATCAGCATCATGATACGCGTCGCAAAACGACTCGATAAACAGATCTTTTGTGCTAATAAACTATCTGCTTCGAAACGTACAGAGCCCACGGTTTGTTTAGAGACTTCGGCACCGAGTTCGGTAAGTTCATCAACAAGTAAATTTTCAATTCCGATAGAAGTAAGTGCGATAAATTGCAAAGTAAAAACCCTTAAATGCTAATTGCGCAGGATTATAGCATAGCTTAGCGAACAAAAACGCCATCAATTAAAGGGATATTATGCTGTTTTGAAGTGTTTTTGCTGGATATAAACAGGATGGATACGATTGTTAAGAACTTTAATAGCTTCAAACTGTTGCAATGACAAGTTTTCATCTAACTGAAAGTGCTCACTTAAGTTGATACATACAGACGCATCTGCTGAATGATCAACAATAAGAAACTCGCCTTCTTGTGCTTGCGAGCACAATTTTACTACAGCCTCAACACTTGGCTCGCTCCCGATATATTCATGGAAAAACCAACTTTTAGCTAGCACAGGCTTTAAATGAAACTTAACAGCTGTCGCATTGAGTGAAATTTGACAAAGCTCTGCTGGATTCCATAACGAGAAGGTTTCAAGATACTGATAGACTTGCTGATAAAATGCAGCATCTTCAAGGCTGAAATTAGGCTCTTCAAGAACAGCATCAGTAAGCTGACGAAGTTTATAGGGCGTGCAGAGTTGCATATTTTGGTCAAGGTCGACCAAAAGGCGATTATTTTTAGAACAAGCAAGCCACTTCCATTGCTTTGATGCTTGTAACATGACTCCTCCTTAAACTAAAAATTCCTCTCTACTTAGCACACTATTATAACGAAAGTAGACCATTAATAAAATGATTTTTTAGAACATTTTATTAATGATCAATTGCTTAGATAACCGATCCTTATAAGCCGTTAAGGATCGTTTTTACCAATTCTGGGCCTTTATAAATAAAGCCAGTATAAACTTGAACAAGGTCTGCTCCTGCTGCAAACTTTTCTTTTGCAGAGTCAGCATCATCGATACCACCCACACCGATAATAGGTAGCTTGCCTTCGGTCAAGCGCTTAAGCTCACTAACCACGTGGGTTGAGCGCTCTCGTACTGGCTGACCAGAGAGGCCGCCCGCTTCATTTGCGTATTGTTGACCTTGTACCAGAGCGCGCTCAAGTGTTGTGTTTGTCGCAATAACACCATCGATCTTATTATTGATCAAAGACTCACTTACTTGCGCAATTTGAACTTCATCCAGATCTGGAGCGATCTTAACAAGCATTGGCACTTGCTTGTTATGCTTAGCAACTAAATCAAGCTGCTCATTTTTTAAACTTTGCAATAAATCATCAAGTGCTTCACCATATTGTAAGTCACGAAGACCTGGGGTATTCGGTGATGAAATATTTACTGTGATGTACGATGCATGCTCAAATACTTTACGCATACAGTGAATATAATCATCTTTACCCTGCTCGTTTGGTGTGTCTTTATTTTTACCAATATTGATACCTAGAATGCCGTCATATTTCGCCGCTTTAACGTTGTTAACGAGATTATCAACGCCCTTATTGTTAAAACCCATACGATTAATAATCGCATTTGAGTCAGGTAAACGGAAAATACGTGGCTTGTCATTACCTGCTTGCGGGCGTGGTGTAACAGTACCAACTTCGACAAAACCAAAGCCCATTTGCGCAAAGGCATCAATACACTCTGCATTTTTATCTAAGCCCGCGGCTAAACCTACTGGATTTTTAAACTCCAGCCCTAAGAAGTTAACGGGTTTATTAGGGACAGTTTGTGACCACATAGCACTCAATGGCGTATCAGCAAATCGGCGTAAGTTATTAAGTGCAAATTCATGAGCCCACTCCGCATCACGGGTAAACATAAAACGGCGAGCTAAATCATAAAACATGGCTTGTTGTTCCTTAGGTAAAAATAAACAAGGTAGCCGCTTAACACGGACCATTGCAAATTAAGGGCAAAAAAATACCCCAGCGAGCTGGGGTATGTATTTTAACGACTTTTCATTTATTTGGAAGTGTCACAGTTGTGGCTTAACAACATTAGTTCACGAAGTGCTACTGAGAACTTCGCAAAATCGTGACTTTGTGATGTTTTAAACTCAGATAACATTTGTTTCCAACGTTGTAATAGTAGATCTTGGTTGTCCATCCACTCATCGATTTGTGCATCAATATCTTTGCTGTCTGCTGCAAAGCTATTAAGTACTACAGCTGATAATGTACGTTGTTGCCAATCAAGCTCTTCACGGTATGACGCACGGGCAAGTGCTTGCCAATGGTTCGCAACCGGTTGATTAGTAATTTGATCCAAGAACCAATGTAAGCCCATACGCGCACCAAGCTTGAAGTAGGTATTAGATACCATATCAATATCGCGATTTGAGTTATTGGCAATTTCTGCTAAATCCATTACGGAGAATAAGCTAGAAAGTGACACTACACGAGTTGCAAGCGCTTTTGGAACACCGCTTTCAATTAATTTATCAGCAGCTTTAACTAGACGCTCACTCTCTTTGTCAACCATGTAGTTGTTTAAGTTATCACTTAAATCAGCAAATGTTGGTGCAAAGAATTCAATTGCTTGCTCAATTGTTTGTGCTTTATTGCGATGACGTAAGAACCAACGTGTTGCACGACGAACCGTACGGCGAAGCTGATAAAGCATTTCTGTTTGTACAGCTGCTGGAATCTTATTATCTAACGCGACAATTGATGACCACGTTTCTGGCATTTGGAACACTTCTTTCGCAATTGAGTAACAAAGTGCGATTTCAGCTTCGTTTGCCCCTGTCTCTTCGTGCATACGAACCATGAAGTTAAGGCCCATATCATTAACGATATTATTAGCAAGTTTCGTTGCGATAATTTCTTTACGAAGTGGGTGGTTATCCATCGCATCGTTGAACTTCTCACGAAGTGGTACTGGGAACGAGTTAACCAACAGCTGACGGTAATATGAGTTCTCAGTAATTTCATCAACAACAAGCGACTCTTTAAGAACCATCTTCGCATAAGAAACAAGTACCGATAGCTCTGGACGAGTTAAATCTTTACCCGCCGCTGCGCGCTCTGCAAGCTCTTCATCTGTTGGGATAAACTCGATTGCACGGTTTAGTTTACCTTCTTTTTCAAGAGCGTGAATAAAGCGTACTTTCTCTTTAAGCGTTGATGCACCTTTAGATTGTGTAATCGACAAAGTATGTGTTTGACGGTAACAATCTTTCAATACCAATTGCGATACTTCATCTGTCATTGAATAAAGCAGTTCATCACGTTGTTTACGTGTTAAGTCACCTTCAGCCACTAAGCCGTTTAGTAAGATCTTAATATTTACTTCGTTATCTGAACACGCAACACCGCCTACGTTATCGATGAAGTCAGTGTTAACACGACCGCCTTTAGCCGCAAATTCGATACGACCTAATTGAGTTGCACCTAAGTTACCGCCCTCACCTAAGATCTTCGCACCAAGCTCTGCGCCATTGATACGAAGTGCATCATTTGCGCGGTCACCCACGTCTGCATCCGTTTCTTTAGAGTTCTTGATGTAAGTACCGATACCACCGTTCCACAGTAAATCGAACTCCATCATTAGCGCAGCTTTGATTAACTCGTTAGGTGTCATGCTCGCTTTCTTAGTGCCAAGCATTTTCTTCATTTCTGGGCTTAAGCTAATTGATTTAGCCGCACGAGAGAATACGCCACCACCTTGCGAAATTAGGTCTTTATTGTAATCTTCCCATGAAGAACGCGGTAAGTTAAATAAACGCTCACGCTCTGGGTAAGATGTTGCCGCATCTGGATTCGGATCAACGAAGATGTGCATGTGGTTGAATGCCACTTGTAAGCGAATATGCTTAGAAAGCAACATACCATTACCAAATACGTCACCCGCCATGTCACCGATAGCAACAACAGTGAAATCAGTTGTTTGACAGTCAATATCCATCTCACGGAAGTGACGTTTAACAGATTCCCAGGCACCTTTAGCCGTGATACCCATTTTCTTATGGTCATAACCTACTGAACCACCTGATGCGAATGCATCACCTAGCCAGAAGTTATATTCATTTGCGATACCATTTGCGATATCAGAGAAGGTTGCAGTCCCTTTATCGGCAGCAACAACTAAATATGGGTCATCTTCATCGTGACGAACAACATCAACTGGTGGAACAATCTCACCGCGTTCAATGTTATCTGTGATATCTAATAAACCACGGATGAAAATTTTGTAACACTCTTGGCCTTCTTTGAAGAACGCTTCACGCTCAGTCGGTAGTTGTTTACATACGAAACCACCTTTTGAACCCACTGGTACAATCACGGTATTTTTAACTTGTTGTGCTTTAACAAGACCCAGTACCTCAGTACGGAAGTCTTCACGACGGTCAGACCAACGTAAGCCACCACGTGCTACTTTACCACCACGTAAATGCACACCTTCAACGCGCGGCGAGTATACGAAAATCTCGAACGCTGGCAGTGGTAATGGCATTTCTGGGATCATTGAAGGCTGAACTTTAAACGATACATATGATTTAAATTGGCCATCAGCTTCTTTTTGGAAGAAGTTCGTTCTTAAGGTTGCATTAATCATATCAACGTATAAACGGATGATACGGTCATCATCAAGGTTCGCTACGTTTTCAAGCTCTAGGTAAACTTGGCTTACAAGCTTCTCAAGCGCCTTTTCACTACCTGGGTTCTTAACTGAGAACTTTTTAGTGAATAAGTTAACGATTTGCGATGCGATATGTGGATAATTTGCAAATGTGCTTTCAATATAAGTTTGCGAGAAAGTCACACCAATTTGACGCATGTATTTAGCATAAGCACGCAGTATAGACGCTTCACGACCTGTTAAACCACCCATTAATACTAAACGGTTAAAACCATCGTTCTCTAAGCGGTTATTCCACACATTTGTTAGTGCAGCACGGAAACGCGCAGACACTTTATCAAAGTCAGCAATACCTTTGTTGTCAATTAGCATGGTGAAATCCATGATCCAATTAACCTTGCCATCTGTCGTTTTAACTGAGTAAGGTGTTTCACCCACTACACGTAAACCAAAATTTTCAAGCATTGGCATAACGTCAGATAAGTGGATTGGCTCATCTTTGTGGAATAAGCTTAAACGAACAACATTTGTATTCGCTTCTTCTTGTGGACGGTAGAACAACATTTCTAATTTGTTTTCGTCGTTAAGAAGTTCAAGCTTTTCAATATCAACAACCGCAGCGCTTGGCAGAACTTGATCTTTATACGAGCTGGCAAAAGCTTGTGCATATTTACGGTTAAGCTCTTTACCGCGTGCTTCACCTGCACTTTCAAGTAACGCAGATTGTAGTCTATCTTCCCAAGTACGGGCAGCTTCAATTAGGTTGTTTTCGATGTCTTTCACGTTATATTCAATATTATTGTCAGTCACACGCACCGTGTAATGTGTACGGGCTAATGTTGACTCAGAGAAGAAAGTGGTAAATTCGACTTTATCGTCAGAATTAAATGCGTTTGCTAAAATACGTTGTGTTTCACGACGTAGTGCGGTGTTATAACGCTCACGTGGCACATACACCATACATGAGAAGAAACGACCATAGGCGTCCTTACGCACAAAAATACGACACATATCGCGCTCTTGTACTTGTAAAACACCCATAGCTACTTCGAGTAGCTCTGTTTCACGTGCTTGAACAAGTTCATCACGTGGGTAGGTCTCTAAAATATTTAATACCGCTTTGTAGGCATGGGTGCCTTTTGCAAAGTCACACATTTCCATAATGCGATTGATTTTGCTTTTAAGAACAGGCACATCAGTCGCGCTGTTGTTATAAAAGCTAGATGAGAATAAACCAAGGAAACGGTCTTCACCAATCACATTACCTTCATCATCAAAACGTTTTATACCTACATAATCAATGTATGCTGGACGATGAACACGAGAAACAGAGTTTGTTTTAGTCAAAATAAGTAAATTACTGCTGCGTGCTTCTTGGCGAGCAACTTCAGGTAATTCAGATAAAAGGCGACTGTGCTCTTCATCGGTGTTTTTCATTAGGCCAAGGCTTGTGCCTTTTTTACCTTTTAACTGATAGTCACCTTGAACAGGAGAAAGCTCATATTCACGGTAGCCCATTAATGTAAAGTTATCTTTTGCTAACCAGTCTAGAAACTCAACCGTTTCAGCAACTTCGTCTTTGTTATTATTATGGTGACGGTTTGGTAAGTCCTTAGTTACAGCAACTAGCTTTTCGCGAATTGGCTGCCAGTCTTCAACAGCAATAGATACATCAACAAGGACAGACTCAAGCTCTTTTTTGAAAGACTCGATTACTTTAGCATCAGTTTGGCGGTCTATTTCAATGAAGAAAACCGTTTTCGTCGAGGTTGATTCCTGCTCAGCTTTTAAACTAGAAATACCCGTGATTTTATCATTCTTATCACGTTGAATTTTAAGCGGAGAGTGAAGTAGCAGGTGAGAAGCGATATTTTCGCGAGTCATCGCCATACGCACAGAATCAACTAAGAAAGGCATATCTTTAGCGATAATTTCGACAATTGTGTGCGATGACTGCCAGCCATCTTTTGCAACTTCAGGATTGAAGACACGGACAACCGCGTCATCAGAATTATTTTTTTCTAGCGAGTTCCATAGGCTTAGTGCAGCGCCATATAAGTCACTATCGTTGCGATGTGCCAAATCCTCTTTAGACATATTGCTGTACAAGGCTTTGGCGAATTTCTCAACGAGTAACACATTATCAGCGTGAACTTTTTTCTGGATCAGCTTACAGACATTATCTAAGATAACCGAGGCTTGCCCTTCATTTCGTGTCATTGTATGTTCCTTAATCTATACTACTTATTGATTAGTAGAATATTTGTACAGCCATTTATTAGCGTGGAGTCAGGTAAATTCTAACTCTTTTAGAGCTAATAAACAGCCTTTTCGATGAAATCATTTTAAGCTTTTCAGCTATTTGGTCATCTATTCACAAAATATAGATATAAATGGCCATTACTGGCCATATTGGAGCACAATTATTCACATTATTTTTTCTGGTCAGTCCAGAGGAAACTACCTATCGCAGGTAAAAGTAATACGGCACCCAACATATTCACTAAGAACATAAAGGTAAGTAGGATCCCCATATCAACTTGGAACTTCAGATCAGAAAAAATCCATGTACTCACACCAATGGCTAAGGTGATACCTGTGAATAACACCGCACTGCCTCGCTCTACCAACGCATTACGATAAGCAACCTCAAGTGCAACGCCTTGTTTAAGCTGCCCCATCATTGATGAAAGAATATAAATGCCGTAGTCAACACCAATACCTACACCTAAAGCAATAACTGGCAATGTTGACACTGTTAAACCAATTTCAAGCTGCACCATCAACGCCTGTGCTAGGGTCGATACGATATACAAAGGTAGTACCACAGCAACAGTGGCTTTCACACTCCTAAAGCTAATTAAGCATAGCAAGATGACGGCACCGTAAACGTAAAGCATCATGGGAAGTTGTGCCGCTGAAACTGATTCATTAGTTGCTGCCATCACACCCACTGGACCTGAGGCGAGCTTAAACTTCAATTTATCGGTTTCCTCTTTAGCCGCAAACTCTTTTACTTTAGCAACCACATGGTCAATCGTTTCGGCTTTGTGATCTTCTAAGAAGAAAATCACAGGCATAACAGAGCAGTTACCATCAAGTAAGCCTGAGCTTGTTTCAACTCTTGCAGTTGATTGTACTAAGCTTGCTGTATTACGCGGTAAGCTTTGCCACTTTAAATTACCTTCATTAAAACCTGCGTTCACTGACTGCGCGACAGAACTTAAACTCACTGCCGATTGCACACCAGGCACATTTTCCATTTGCCATTGGAAACGGCTGATACGTTCCATCACATCATGTTCTGTACACGCAGCAGGATATGCTTCAACAATGACTTTTAAAATATCGGATGAAATGGTGTATTTATCTGAAATCAAGAAAGTATCTTGGTTGTATCGCGCATCTTGATGAAGCGATGGCGCACCAGCGTGTAAATCACCAATACGCATTTTATCTGCTTGCCAGTAACCAAAAGCAAAAAGTATCACTGTAAGTACGATAATTAACCGTGCCGTTTTAGGGTCTGTTGCTTTAACCAGTATCTCACGTAAATTATCTAAAATATTTGGCTTATCTGAGTGTGTACCAGATTGGATACGCACTGAACCCTCAAACTTCATGTATGATGCCCAGACAGGAAGCAAAATTAAGTTCGTGAAAATAATTACCGCCACACCTAAGCTCGCTGTGATCGCAAGTTCACGAATAATACCGATATCAATAGTGAGTAACGTTAAGAAACCAACTGTATCTGATAACAGTGCAATACCACCAGGAATTAATAGAGCCCTAAAACTTGCTTGGCAACAAACTCGCGTGCTGCTGCCACCGCATACTTTCTTGCCAATATCGTTAATCATTTGCACACCATGGCTCACACCAATTGCAAACACTAAAAACGGCACCAGAATAGACATAGGATCTAAACCAAAACCAAGCGATGACAATAAGCCAAGCTGCCAAATCACCGCAATAATAGAGCAAGCAATCGGTAAAATAGTGAGTTTTAGGCTATGGCAGAATAGCCAAACCATTACGAACGTAAAGACTATTGCAATAGCGAAGAATAACAGTACGCCTTTGGCACCCTCTGCGACATCTCCCGCCATTTTCGCAAAACCAATAATATGAATACTGACTTTATCCGTGCTCAGTGGTTCACGTACTTGCGTTTCTAACTTTTTAGCAAACGCTAAGGTGTCGAGCTTTTCTTGTGTTTGTGGATCAGTTTCCAACAATTGAGCTGTTACCATCGCGCATGAATAGTCGCTGGCAATCATACGACCAACGACTTTGGCTTTTTCAATATTCTCTTTTACAACGGCAAGTCCACGTTTATCCGCAGTAAAATTAGCCGGAATAATTGGCCCCCCGGCAAAACCATCTTCAACGACTTCAACAAAACGGGCACTGGGGGCAAAAATTGAATTGACTAATGGGCGGTTTACGCCAGGAATAAAATAAAGTTGATCATGAACAGCTTTTAACTGAGTAAAAAATTCCTCATTAAAAATATCACCATCCGCATCACAAACAGAAATTAAAATACTGTTTGCCCCACCAAATTGTTTTTCATGCTTGGTGTAGACTTTCATGTAGTCATGATTAAGAGGAATATTTTTATTAAATGACGCATCTAATTGAATCTGCGTTGCTTTAAAAAGTAAAAAACATGTGATTAATGCAAAAGAGATAATCGCAAATAAACGATGACGGAATACCGCCTTTTCTAAAAAATCTAAAAAACCACGCATTACGGATTCAACTCCTTCACTTTAATACCATCTTCTGAAGCCATAATGAGCTTATTTTGAAATACAACACCATCAAGTAAAGACTTGCCATCATCCATTTGTTCTTCAGTTAGTTCATCATTTTTAACATGAAAAATGACACCGCTATTGGCAAACAGCAGCCATTCGTTATTGTAGTTAATTGCGCTGTTTACTGTTGCGAAATTGTCTGTGTGGATTTGTTGCCACTGCTCAGAGCCTGTTTGACGCGTAAAAATATTCCCTCTCAAACCTGCAACTAAGTCTTCTCCTTGAGATTGATCTGCAGTTGACGCAAACGTAAAGAAAGACCCCATATATATTTCTTCTAGGCGTTGCCAGGTGCCACCGTTATCAAAACTTTCAGCCATTAACCCCATTTCACCAACCAATATTAAACGGTTATTGGTTTTCACAATACGGTTAAAATGTGGAAGAATCGAAGCTGTCTCATACTCGTAGCCTTCTGGGTCACTCTTTTTTAGTTCATTGAGATATGCACGGTCTTCTTCAAAAAGTAAGCTATCTAAAAATCGTTTTTGCCATTTCTGGCCACCATCATGAGTCTCAAAAAACATGCCGTATGCACCCACCGCATAGCCATGCTTTTCAGAGGTAAAAAGTATATCTAAGCAAGGTTTATCCATATCCGGAAGTGCTTGCTGGAGTTGCCATGTTTTGCCCGCATCCGTGGTGTTAATAATAGTGGCATCATGACCACATGCCCATCCTAGGTTGTTATTATAGAAGTCGACAGCGGTGAGTAAAACTTGCGTTGGAACACTGGCTTGCTGCCATGATTGTGCATCGGTACTGGTGATTACCACACCGTGCTTTCCAACAGCCACTAATTGATCATCAATTAGTTCAATATCTGTGAGGAGTGTTTTGTCTGCATTAACAGCACTAATAGCATGTTCTAGTTGGGGCATGTCCTGAGAAAAACATGAAGCACTATAAGCAAGACAAGCATAAAGCAAATACTTCATAAAGGTAAATCGCCTTCGAAAAGATAAATGAGTAAGCCATAAGTCACGTGATAAACCAATTGTGCCTAGTTGACTAATATGAATTGCAAAAGGCACCTGACAAAACAGGTGCCTATTTGGATTAACGGCCTTCGCGGCGAAGTGCGCTTGACGTAAATTCGTTATCGTTAAATGATTGTGAGAAGTCATACATCTTCTCTTGGTTATCTAAACCAATTGCCAAATAACGACGTGAATTAAGATCATGGTAAACTTCTAAGGTACTCCAGTGAGTTGGTACTTCATAGTAGTTTAGGCCATGGGCCATTGCCACACGATACATTTGGTCACGATTATCATATATATCTGCTACGTGAACTTGCCAGCTGTCTTCATCAATATAGAACACACGTTTTTTATAAATGTGACGTGTACCCTCTTTTAAGTTAGCTTCGACAACCCAAACACGGTGCTTCTCATAGCGAACATATTCAGGGTTAATATGACCTGCTTGCAAGATATCATCGTATTCAAGCTTATCGCTGTGCAGTTTGTAGCTGTTATATGGAATATAAAGCTCCTGCTTACCTTTTAACGTCCAGTTATAACGGTTTGGTGAACCATTAAACATATCAAAATCATCGGTAGTACGTAAACTATCTGCTGCAGTACCTGGTGCATCATATGCCACGTTTGGCGCACGACGAACACGACGCTGACCAGAGTTATAAGTCCACGCTTGACGAGGTGTTAAAATTTGGTCCATGGTTTCATGAACAAGTAATGCAGTACCAGCAAGACGCGCAGGTTCTGTTACTTTTTGCTTAAACTTGAATAGGATGTTTGATTCTTGAAGTTTTTCAGGTGTCGCTTTTGGATCTGAATACTCAACTAATAGTTGCTCATCAAAGCCAACATAATTATATGAACCTGATGCTGTTGGTGCAGCTTGTCCACCAAAACGTTCAATTGATAAACCTCTAAAACGTAATAGATGATTCCAGATAGCCTCTAAGCCGTCCTTAGGAATAGGAAACGGAACACCAACCGCCGTGTTTTTAATACCATTACCACCTTCAACCAACTCAGCTGTCGTTGCATATTTTTTAGTTGCATCATAAACAAACTGAGGATAAGAAGCGCTACGGCGAGTTTGATAAATATTCATTTTGAACGTATCAGGGTATGTTTTGAATAGTTCAATTTGACCAGGGCTTAGGTATTCTTTGTATTTATCTACATTTGACTTATCAATGGTAAATAAAACTTTATCTTCAGCGTATGGGTCTGGGTGGTGCATTCCCGCTTTATAACTAGCAGGAGGAGTTGTAATTCCGCCAGTCCAAGCTGGAATAGAACCATCTTTATTTGCCGCTTTCTCTGCACCGATTGGTGTTAAATCATTACCTAAACGTGCTGCTTCATCAGCGGTAATTTTTGCAAGTACACTTGAGCTTGCGAAAACACTGCAAAAAGCTGCAGCAATGAGGGTAGGTTTTCTAATAATCATAATTTACCCTTAAATTGAATATTTGATATTGAAAGAAACATAATCGCGGTCAGAGAATGTATTCGTCGCGCCACCACCCCAGAATGAGTTGTAGCTAAAGTCGAACGACCACGCATTTTGATAGTTGAAGTTCATAGTTACACCGAGTGATTTACGGTCTTCAACAAATAAGAACATTGGGTCTGGTGTAATACCATTCACGTCATGTGAAAATACAAAACGAGGGGAAAAGTTCACACCGTTAAAGATATTGAAATAATCACCCTTTGCGATTAAACGGTAGCCCCATGCTGATGCAGTTGGGAAAGGGTTTGTCTCTGGGCCATTAGAAAGACCTAAGTGCAATGTAGAATAATCGTCAGCCAATGGACCTTGGATAACGCCACTACGCCCTGTACCTGCCACGTTTAAACGAAGCTCATCATATTCCGGCATATTATTAATTCGTACACCACCAATTTCACCGACCACAGCCCAGCTATCAGCACCTAAAGATGGACCAAATAAATGAGTCGCCGTGAATTGCAATTGCGCAGTATTACGTAAAATAAAGCCTTGTGCTAATTCGCCAGGGCCTACAACGCTTGTCGCATCACCTGGGCTCATTTGTGAGATACCAGCAAAATCAGGGCGGATACCTGCAACAGCTAATTGCTCAGGCATACCGGCATAAAGTAATTCTACGTCATCAATTTGCAAAGGCTCATCTTGACGGAAGGCAAACTCACCCGCAAATGCGGTTTCGCCTAACGAAGTATTAAAGCTTAAACCGTAAAGCTTAATATCTTCAGGGTATTCTAATTGACCCTTAGTAAATGCTTGTAAGCCTGTTACATTATCTTCAGTAATTTCAGTGCTAAGTAACATGCCAATATCAGACGCGATTGCTGCGCTTGTAAAATTAGAAACTTGACCTGATATTACCGGACGACGGCTATGATAGTTGATGTGATATAACGCAACTTCAGTATCATTTAGCTCAGGTAAAAACATACCTAAACGTAAACCATATTGACCACCATCATCAGGCTCACTCTTACCTGCGTTGCCCTTACCTTTTAACGCCACTTTAGTTGGGTAAGCTAAGTACAGCTGTGCCATCATCGCTTGGCCTTGCGCTGATGTAGGATCGATTCCTTGCGAGCGCACAATGTCATCCAAACTATTTAAGCTTTCTGTTAAGAATGCTAAATCAATGTCAGGGTTTGAGGTGAAACCAAGTTGGATATTTTGTTGGTAACCATTCTCTGATGCAAAATCATTGGTTGAGAAGTAAGTACCCGCAGCAGGAAGACGTGTCTCGTGCCACTGGTACTGATAAAACCCTTCTAAAGTAAGATTATCGGTAATACCGAGTGATGCCCAAAGCATACCCACAGGGATGAACGCTTCTTTAAGCTCAGCACCTGGTGCTTTAAGGCGGTCAATATCAACCGGGTTGACATTAATACCATGAGAGATCAGTGTACTTTCACCCCAGTTTACGACTTGTTGACCTAAACGGATAGATAGCGGGTTACGCCCTTCATTTAAATCGAAGTTAGCCCAAACGTAGGCATCTAAAAGTCGTAGGTCAGCACACACTTGTTCTTTAGTATCGTCATCATCACATGGATCAACTTTTTGCCCAGAAGTTGGATTGTTGTAGGCGAAGTCGCCATCCATCAAAGCAAAATCATAGAAATACATGAAGCGTGTGAAGAAGCCATAGTTATCTTTGCTAATTGATAACTCATGGTTGCCTTTTAATAGCTTTGAAAACGAATCGCCACTATCGAAGTTTAAGTTACCAGCATCACCATTATTTGAATATGCACCTGGCTGGTTCCAAACATCTGCAGACGAGTAGATAGGATTTAAAGCTGAGTGATAACCGGTCCAATCAAATGACGGGTTATTACTTTTACCTATATGTTGAAAGTCGCGATCTTCAACACGAATGCTCTGTCCATAAGAAAAACTAGAGTCAAAACGGACGTCAAAATCCCCTAACTCAAAAGTTGCCGCGTGCAAAGCAGTGCTTGAAAGCCCAAGGGTTGCTGCCGCAAGCCCCAAAGCTATTTTGTTTTTAACAAAAAGCGAGCGTTTTATCATTGTGTTCATCCCCCTGTAACGGGTTGTTTTGTGATCAAATTGTTGTTTTTAGTATCTTTCTAACGATAGAAGCGAAATAGTAAAAATACAATATAGAACGCGTTCAATCGGTTAATATTTATTTAATTATGTGACGTTTACGTATTGGTAAGACGTCATACCAGATAATTTATACACGTAAATTAACAATAGAACAAACCGAATTAACAAAAATATAATAAATTTAGTTAATTGGGGACAGCAAAGTACGGTTAATTTTAGAACAAAACACCGTACTTTAAAGAAGAGTTATAAATTAGATTTCATGCTTTCAGCTGACTTTCTCAAGTTTAAGGAATCTGTTTTGCTCAGTGAGTATCAGCCTAAAGCGCCCTCTTATTCCTATCGAAGAAATAAAAGGACGCAAATGTTCAGCATCAAAACGAACTGTTTTACCACCATCTTCCGTCACTTGGACTGATTTATATTTACCATGATAATAATCTAAACATTTAGAGTAACTCAGGTAGAGCGAAAAATAGTATTCGTTCATTAACTAGCAAGTGCCTTCTCTACTTTTTCATATAAGTCGTCACTTAAACCATCCAATGACGCTAGCCGAGTAAGTTGTGCCTTCATCGCCGTTGAACGATTGTCGTCATAGCGACGCCATGACATGAAAGGAGTCAACATTCTTGACGCATTCTGCGGATTAATTTCATTAAGCTTAACCAATAGATCACCCAATAACTGATAGCCCTTGCCATCTGCACGATGAAATTGCGTAATATTAAAATGACTAAAACTACCCACTAATGCTCGAACACGGTTAGGGTTGCCAAAATCAAAACTTGGGTGCTCATATAAGCCTTTAATTTTATCGATACAGGCATCAGTATCATTCATCGCCTGTAAGGCAAACCACTTATCCATTACCAGTACATCATGACGCCACTTGGCATCAAATTCACTCAATAAACGCTCGCCAAGAGAATGATTTGCTTTCACCACAGCACCGAGTGACGCAAGCACATTTGTCATATTCGCGCTATTTGCAGCTTCAATGATTAGCTCATTGATAGCTGGATCAGGTGTTTTAGCTAAGTAATGCAAACAAACTTGTTTCAATGCTCGCACCGCAACAGCGTCTGCAGAGGTTGACCCATCATCTTCAAGTGATTGATAACAAATCTTAAAAGACTCTGAAAGACTCGATGCAATTTGTTTTTCAAAGGCATTTAATACATTAATAATGTTATCAACCGGAATAACTTTGTATTCAGCAGCCAAGGTATCGTAGCTTGGTAATTTAAGTAATTCAGCGATCAAGGCTAAATCACCTTCACGCTTACTAATAAGCGTATCGAATGTATTAATAACCGACGGCGATAACTCGTTATTACCCGACGAGATCGCTGTTTTAATTTCATTGGTCAAAAGACGTTGTTGCGCATCCCAGCGAGAGAAGTCACTACGAGCAAACCGCATTATATGCAGTAAATCCTCAGCCGTATTTGATTGATTGACAATACAAGGGGCCGAGAAGTCTTCCAATAGAACAGCTACAGGTTGTTCAGCTACTCCTTCAAAAACAAATTGTTGCTTCTGTTTAGTGACATTCAATACTGAATCGTGGGCTTGATCATTAACTACCAGCGGTAATGACTCCCCCGCAGGATTCAATAATTCAATAGCAAATGGAATATGCAACAGCTCATTCTCAGGTTGATTGTCTGGTGCGAATTGCTCAATGGTTAGAGTAAACGTTTGTTTTTCGCTATGGTACTGTTGCTCAACATTCAGTTTTGGAGTGCCAGCTTGGCTATACCAACGTTTAAATTGGCTTAAATCAATGTCTGACGCATCACTCATCGCAGCGACAAAGTCATCACAGGTCACAGCTTGTCCGTCATGACGCTCGAAATAAAGTGACATGCCTTGCTGGAACTTTTCTTCACCCAATAGGGTGTGCATCATGCGAATAACTTCAGCGCCTTTGTCATAAACGGTGACAGTGTAGAAATTATTCATTTCAATCACTTTTTCAGGACGAATTGGGTGCGCCATAGGCCCTGCATCTTCGCTGAACTGGTGAGTACGCATAACCTTAACCGCGTCAATTCGGTTAAGTGCTCGTGAGCCTAAATCACTACTAAATTCTTGGTCACGAAAGACCGTTAAGCCTTCTTTTAATGATAGCTGGAACCAATCTCGACACGTTACACGATTACCGGTCCAGTTATGAAAATACTCATGGCCAACGATAGACTCAATGGTATGGTAATCTTTATCTGTTGCCGTCTCTTGGTTGGCTAGTACGCATTTGCTATTAAAGATATTTAAACCTTTATTTTCCATCGCACCCATATTAAAAAAGTCGACAGCAACAATCATGTAAATATCTAGGTCATACTCAAGATTAAAACGCTCTTCATCCCACTGCATTGACTTTTTAAGTGAAGACATTGCATGCGGGGTTTTAGCTAAATTTCCTTTATCAACAAATAATGCCAGCTCTACGTTACGACCAGACTTAGTTGTGTAGTGGTCACGTAATACATCAAAGTCCCCTGCTACTAACGCGAACAAGTAACTTGGTTTTTTGAATGGGTCTTGCCATTTTACAAAATGACGGCCGTCATCCAATGTGCCAGCGTCAATCTGATTGCCATTTGATAATAAATGAGTGTATTTCTGGTCAGCGATAATTGTGACATCGAAGCTTGCTAAAATATCAGGGCGATCCATGTAATACGTGATTTTTCTGAATCCTTGTGCTTCACATTGCGTGCAATACGCACCGCCGGATAAATACAAGCCTTCAAGTGATGTATTTGTTTGTGGATCAATATGATTTTCTATTTCAAGTGTAAAGTTGTCAGGTAAATGATGGATAATCAGCTTTTCATCTTCAAGTGTATAATCATCGTATTTTTCGTTATTTACAGATAATGAAATAAGCACCAAATCCACACCATCTAATATTAGATCGGCCTCGGTATTATCCGTACGACTCATCGTCATTGTCGATTGCACTGTGGTTTTTAATGGTGCTAATTCGAAGCGTAAATCGATATGGTGAATTGAAAATTGTGGGGCTTGGTAATCTTTTAGATATTGAGCTTGAGGTTTATTCGTTACAGACATAAAAGGCTCCAAATGGCCCTACTAATGTAGGGCCTTACGTTATTATTCAACAGTGCTAGGTTTCGCATGTTTTGGGGTAATGCGTAAAATCTTAATTCCCAAATAAGCATAAATGACCGCTAGTAACGGATTAATTAAATTAAAGAAAGCATACAGAGCATAATCAAATGGATTGATTAATAAAACACTTTGCATATACGCACCACAAGTATTCCAAGGGATCAATGGACTAGTTATCGTTCCGCCATCTTCTAATGTGCGTGATAAGTTAACCGGCTTTAAGCCACGTTTTTCATACTCTTCTTTAAACATACGGCCAGGCACAACAATGGCAATGTATTGATCAGCCGCTACCGCATTTGTACCAATACACGTAGCAATCGTTGCGGTAATAAGCGAACCAGTACTCTTCGCAATTTTTAAAATGCTCTTTACGAACATATCTAGTAAGCCCGTTTTTTCCATAATGGCACCAAACATAAGCGCAGTCATAATTAACCACGTAGTCGTTAACATGCCAGCCATACCACCACCACTGAGCAATGAATCCATTTTTTCATCACCAGTATCGATACTAAAGCCATCGAAAAAAGTGGTCCATACTAATTTAAAGTAGCCAATAATTTGCCCTTGTGATGCATCAATTTGGCTGCTAATTAAATCTGACTGAAATAGCATGGCCCAAACAGCACCAAGCACAGCACCGATTGATATAGCAGGGAAAGCTGGCATTTTTCGAATAGCTAAAAATAATAGCACCACCAAGGGCACTAACATTTCAAAACCTATGTTGAAGTTTTGTTCCAGCAAGTTGACTATTTCTTCAATACGCCCCGCCTCAGCTGAGCCACCGGCATTGAAGCCCATAAAGATAAAAATAATTAAAGCGATAATAAAGCTTGGCACCGTTGTCCAAAGCATATGGTGAATATGGTCGAATAAATCGGCACCGGCTACTGCAGGTGCTAAGTTTGTGGTTTCTGAAAGCGGGCTTAACTTATCACCAAAATAGGCACCTGAGATAACCGCACCCGCCGTGACAACTTGTTCAAGACCAAGACCAGTTGCAACACCTAATAACGCCACACCAATGGTCGCAGCAGTGGTCCATGAACTACCAATACTCATCGCGACAATGCCACAAATTAAACAACTGGCAGCATAAAACCAACTTGGATTAATGATCTGAAGACCATAATAAATAAGGGTGGGTACAGTACCAGATAATAACCAAGTACCAATTAAGGCACCAACCATAAGCAAGATAATGATTGCACCAAGGGACAAAGTGATCCCTTCGATCATGGCTTGTTCAAGTTTTTTCCATGTATAGCCATTTTTTAAACCAATTAACGCCGCTGTAAAAGTAGCAAACAATAACGCAATTTGGTTAGGACCTGATGACGAATTATCACCAAACAAATAAACAGCAGCACCTAAAAGGCACACAAGCACAGTAATTGGGATCAAAGCATCTAAAAAACTAGCCTGCTTGATCGGCTTTTCTTCAATAGAATTCAAAAGATAGTCTCCTACACGTCTTATGTGGCGTGTTTAATTATTATTGTAAGCTTGACGCAAAACTTCAGTGGCTTTTTTGACAGCCAGATTGGCCAATTATAACAAGCTGACCTGTTTTAGGTAGCAAAAAAGGCGCCTAAGCGCCTTTTTATTAATCATAAGTAAGTATTTATTTTTTCGCGATACGGCCGTACTTGATGTAATCTTGCGTGATTAATGCCGCTTCTTCCAAAAATGGGTCAAGATCATCTAAGATGTCAGGTAAATCGTCTAAGTTTTCTACCGGCTTTTCACCTAGACGAACTAAACGTTCATTAGCACGCTCAAGTGCTCGCTCTTCACCTTCATCTTTCTCTTTAATACGCGCGGCTTCAACAAGTGAAATTGTTTTACGATCTTTCTCTTGTTGGTAACGCTTAATGTCATCAAATACGTAACCAAACTCTGGCTCGCTTGCAATACGTGTATCATGTAACTTATTCACATACGCAATTGCAGGCTCTAGGTTATCAACAGAGTTGTATTTAGCACGAATGATACTATCCCACGGTAACGCGTTGTCTTGCTGGCTTTCGCCCCAATCAGCTGGGTCGATTGCCGATGGGAATGATACATCGGGTATCACACCTTTATGCTGAGTACTACCACCATTAATACGATAGAATTTAGCAATTGTGTACTGTACGCTACCTAATGGGTGATCATATAAGTCATAAGCACGACCAAGTGGTTTGTGCTGTTGTACTGTACCTTTACCAAAGGTTTGCTCACCAATGACAATTGCACGACCGTAGTCTTGCATTGCAGCTGCGAATATTTCAGATGCTGAAGCGCTGTAACGGTCAACTAAAACGGTTAATGGACCATCATAGAAAGTGACACCATCGCGGTCTTTTTGCTCTTCAATTCGATTATTTAAAGTGTGGATTTGTACCACAGGTCCTTGATCAATAAATAAACCTGACAACTGAGTTGCTTCGTATAAAGAACCACCACCGTTTTGACGCAAATCGATGATAATACCATCAACCTTAGCTTCTTTTAACTTAGCTATTTCAACTTTTACGTCTTGCGATAAGTTATTGTAGAAACCTGGTATTTCAATCACACCAATTTTACTGGTTAAGTCTGAATATTTAGCTTCAAATACTTCTGATTTAGCTGCGCGGTCTTCAAGGCGAATTTTATCACGCGTAATCTCAACAACTTTAGGTGTACCGTGGGCGTCTGCACCTTTTAAATATTGCAAACGAACTTTAGTCCCTTTAGGGCCTTTGATTAAGTCAACCACGTCATCAAGACGCCAACCAATCACATCAACAAACTCTTCGCCATCTTGAGCTACACCAATAATTCGGTCATCGGCTTTGATTTGTTCTGATTTATCCGCAGGGCCTCCTGGCACTAAACTACGAATAACCGTGTAATCTTCATCATAGCTAAGAACGGCACCTATACCTTCCAGTTCAAGGTCCATATCCATCTTAAACTGTTCAGCACGACGTGGAGATAAGTAAGAAGTATGTGCTTCGATGCTACGTGCAAATGAATTCATCACGATTTGGAAAGCATCTTCACTATTTGTTTGCACTAAGCGTTTTTGCGCATTGTGGTAACGCTTGGTAAGAACGTCTTTAATTCCTTGCCAATCTTTACCCGTCATTTTTAAACGTAACGCATCATATTTAACGCGTTGACGCCAAAGTTCATCAAGTTCAGCTTGGCTTGTAGCCCAATTAGCATCTTCACGGTCAAACACGTACTCATCTTCTTTATCAAACTTCATTTCCTTTTCTAGAAGCGATAAAGAATAGTCGTAACGTTCAAAACGACGTTTGAGGCTCAGGTTAAAAATATCAAATGCAAAACCAAGTTTGCCTGTCGACAATGCATTATCAAACTGATCTTTGTATTGCTCAAAAGAAGCAATATCTGAGGCTAAAAAGACACTCTTATTATAGTCAAGAGACTCAATATAACGTTCGAAAACTTTTTCAGATAAGCTATCGTTAAAACGTATTGGTTTATAGTGTGCACGAGTAAATAAGTTTGTCACCCGTTTGCTTGCTGTACTATGCTGACTTTCTTGCTTGAGTACTGGCAAATCATCTTCAGTTAAATTATCTGCAGCGGCCAATAATGAGCCTGAAAACAGGGCAGCGACTAACGGAATGAGCGTAAACTTTTTACTCATACACAACTCCTTTCTTTTTACAGCTATTAAATGATATACAGGCTGTCTGCTTTGGTCTTAACTTGCATCCCTGTTACTAACTCAACATGAACTTCATCTTTGTTCACTTCTGTTATAACAGCATTTACAAGGGCTTGGCCAAGTTTAACTTTCACTTTGCTATTAACCTTGACCTCAGAGGCAGGTAAAGGTTCAACTTTTCCTGAACGTTTAGCAGGTGCAGCTTTTGCAGGCTTATTACCTACTCTAGCGCCTTTATCAGCAGATTTGGCATTTTGAGCAGCGTTCTTTTTGTAAGATTTTGTGTCTGAATCTTTACGAGGGCGTTGCTGCTTTTTACGCTTAGCCATTTTGGCGCGGCTTTCTTCAAGTGCTTTTTGGGCGTGCTCAATGTGTTCTTGTTCCACTTTTTCATCTTGATTACCATCAAGATCGATACGAAACTCAGACTTAGTCACTGCCTCTAAATAGCGCCAATTTGAGGTATACTTTCTAAGTGCTTGACGAACCTGAGTTTTACTTACTTTCTCAGAACCTTCAATGCGCTCAGCGATATCTTTAAAGATACCGACTTTAAGCGGCTGAATGCCGTCTTTTTGTTTAAAACATTGCGGAAATTCTTGGTATAAGAAATCCAGTACTTCATTAATATCTTTTAGCTTGTTTGTGGTTTCCATGTTAGAACCTTTTATTACATCTTTTCATCAAGTGATGAATCGACATAGTGTGTTACCCAGTCGGTCAACTCTTCGAATTCGGCCTCTAAAAGTGCAAGCTCCCCTCGAAGGTGTTCCCAAATACCATTTATAATTTCATCAATCGATTCGCAGTCGAGGTCGTCAGGGAGACGATCCCAAGCAATATGAATCAACTCATTGAGCCTTTCGGCTACAACTTCTTCTTCTCCTTCCCAATCACCAACATCTTGAATGGAAAAAAGGTAATCTTGCACGTTTAGCAGATCTTTCATTACAGGTTTGCCTCAAAGCATTTTACAAGTGCTTCTAGGCCTGTGCGGTCTTCTATATCGAAACGCCCAACACTTGGACTATCAATATCAAGTACAGCAAAAACTTTACCATCTTTGAAAATGGGCACCACAATTTCAGAGTTAGATGCAGCATCACAAGCTATATGACCGGCAAATGCATGAACATCTTCCACTAATTGTGTTTCTTGTGTCTTAGCAGCCGTACCACATACCCCTTTGCCTACAGGAATACGAATACAGGCTGGATTGCCTTGAAACGGACCAAGTACTAACTCATCTGGCGAATCCATTAAATAGAAACCCGCCCAGTTTATATCCTCTAACGAGGTAAATAAAAGCGCACTAATATTTGCCATATTCGCTATAACATTTGACTCACCATTAATTAGCGATTCAGTTTGTTTAACTAACGACTGGTAAAATTTTTGCTTCGACATACCAAACTACTTCTTATTAAACATACAGTAGCTAAAGGTACTCTTTGTGGGCAATAAATGAAACCTTTTAAAGGCAAAAAAAAACATTTTGCCCTCAATTTCAGTCAGCTTGATTAAATATTCTGCTATTGATGGGGAGTTTGAACTGCTAAGCCCTGTCTTAATCCAAATAAGAATAAACCTGCAGCTAATGCAGACATAAGAGCATTCACAATAAATGCCGTGCCAGCGGTGGCACTAAGCAAGTAACTAAAAATAGCACCTCCCAATAAACCCAGAGTTAAAACACCTGAATAGTTCACTTTCGCGTACTTATACATAAGTAAGTAACCGGGTACGACAAAGGCCGCCATTGTTAAGCCAACAATGTGGGCATTGGAGATGGCGCTCACTAAAAGGTTCAGGAAAATACTCAAGCCATTTCCTTCTAAGGTAAACGCATAATACAGGCCTAAGATACAACCAATGATCACAGGCGATAATAAAGATAGTCCTACACTCTTTGCTATACGATGTTTCATTAAATTTCCTACTTTAACAAAGATAATACGAGAAGTAATAAGCATGGACTAACTAGAGAAAATCCGAAATATCGACAATAGTCGTACTAAAGATGAGAAAGGATTAGACACAAAAAAGCCGCTGAAATATTCAGCGGCTTTAATGATGGTGGAGAGATAGGGATTTGAACCCTAGAGGGGCTACAAACCCCTGCCGGTTTTCAAGACCGGTGCATTCGACCACTCTGCCATCTCTCCGAATGCGAAATAGCTACTCGCTAATGCAAGTAACTTAGTAATAATGGTGGAGAGATAGGGATTTGAACCCTAGAGGGGCTACAAACCCCTGCCGGTTTTCAAGACCGGTGCATTCGACCACTCTGCCATCTCTCCGACGGCGTGCATAATAGATAAGCCAATGCGCTTTGTGAAGCTTTTTTTCAAAAGAAATGCTTAAGTGATTAAAAAACAATTAATTTGCTCAGCATTAGTACAGCAACGTTTAGATTATGCACAACATTGAACTTTTCAATTATTTATCGTGTCTATTGAACTACAAAGGTTTGCCCAAATATATAACTCTTGGTAGTCTTAGTTTTAGTTTAATAATTGGAACTAACGAACTAAATAGTTCATTTAAAGGAGCTCTACAATGGCGTTTAATCACTCGTACAATACCGCTAAACCGGTTATGTCGACCATTGAAACTAACAAAGTACTTAAAAATACTTATTTCTTACTGGCCATGACATTAGCATTCAGTGCAGTGACAGCCGGTATTTCAATGGCGATGAATTTACCTTACTTCATGGGTCTGGTATTCAGCCTTATTGCATTTGGTGTACTTTTTGTAGTCAACAAAAAAGCTGACTCAGCCTCTGGTGTCGCTTGGGTATTCGTATTTACAGGGCTTATGGGCGCAGGCCTTGGTCCTATTTTAAATTACTATGCTGCAATGCCAAACGGCCCATTACTTATTATGCAGGCTCTTGGTTCAACCGCGTTGATTTTCTTTGGTCTATCAGCCTATGCACTGACGACTAAAAAAGACTTCTCATTCATGGGTGGCTTTTTAACAGTTGGTCTAATCGTTGTTATCATTGCCAGTTTAGTGAACCTATTCATCGGTAGCTCTGTTACCTTTATGGTTATCAATGCTGCTGTGGTATTAATTATGTCTGGCTTAATCCTCTTTGACACAAGCCGCATTATTAACGGTGGCGAGACTAACTACATTCGCGCAACTGTTGCCCTTTACTTAAATGTATATAACTTATTTACATCACTTCTACACCTACTTGGCGCAAGTGATGACTAAATAGATATTTATCTGATAAAATAGCCCCTTTCTAGGGGCTTTTTTATTGGATGCGTTTTGGCACAATTTGTACTATCTCTTCATACCGCACCGACTGATCATGATACAACACAGCGCTTAATTAAGTTTGCTGAAGCTTGTATTGCAGGCGGCCACACCATTTCAGCTATTTTCTTATATCAAGCAGGGATTTTCCATGCGAGCAATCATTTAGAGCTTGCCAGCGATGAACTACCTGTAAAGCAACTTTGGCAAGAGTTATCGGCAAAAGAAATTCCTCTATTGTTATGCGTTACAGCAGCCGAAAAACGCGGTTTAGACACACAAGACACGGGTGTTTTTACCGTTGCGGGGCTTGCTGAGTTTGCAATGCTAGCCAGTGAAGCAGATAAATGGGTGCAATTTAAATGAAAAATGTTTTAGTTATAAGTCAACATGCTCCATTTGACGACCAACACATTCGGGAATCGCTCGACATGGCACTTATCTTCGCCGCTATTGATCAGAATATCAGTTGGCTATTGAGTGCGGATGCTGTGCTGGCACTTAAAAAAAACCAACAACCTGAACTGTTAGGTATTAAAAATTATTTTAAAATGATAAAAACGCTTGAATTATATGATGTTGAAAACATATATGTGTGCGAGAAGTCGCTTATGGATTTTAATTTAACTAAGGAAAATCTCATTATTGACGTTAAAGTTGCTAACTTTGAACAGCAGCGTGCTCTAATAGCTCAACAGCATCAAGTGGTGACTCTATGAGTACCTTACATATTTTTTCAAAACCTTTATCGCATTACTGCATTAATACACTTGAGAATTTGATTGATAGCAACCACGCTGTACTTTTGGTTGGTGATGCTTGTTATAACATCAACCAATTTAAACAATTTTCTGCTACCCTGCACTTATTGGAAGAAGATGCCATTGCACGCGCCATCTCACTAAACGAAAGTGATATTCACATTAGCTATGCTGAATTTGTAGGACTCACATTATCAGCTCAAAACACGATTACTTGGTAAATCATGCTTGAATTTAATAACAAACAAATAGAAACGGATAAACAAGGTTATTTGCTTGATACAAATGATTGGAGCGAAGAACTTGCGCCTATTATTGCCGAGCAAGAAAACATTACTTTAAGTGAACAGCACTGGGAAGTGGTGCATTTTGTGCGTGATTTTTATCTGGAATACAACACCAGCCCCGCTATTCGTATGCTGGTAAAAGCAATGGCTCAAAAGCTAGGTGAAGAAAAAGGTAACAGTATGTATTTATACAAACTGTTTCCAAAAGGCCCTGCAAAGCAAGCAACTAAAATTGCAGGTTTACCTAAACCGGCTAGGTGCATTTAATGGTAAATAAACCAAAAAATAAACCGCGTCGCAGCAGTGGCCGAACATACTCGAGACCTACACAAAAACGAGAAGTAAAAAAAGCAATTAGCCCAGAGCAACGCAAAGTGGTGCTGTTTAACAAACCATTTGATGTACTTTGCCAATTTACTGATGACCAAAACCGCAAAACACTTGCCGACTTTATTAATATTAAAGACGTGTATGCAGCAGGACGCCTAGACAGAGACAGCGAAGGACTCTTACTTCTTACTAACTGCGGTAAGTTACAACACACACTTACTGAACCCAATAAAAAAACAGCTAAAACATATTGGGTGCAAGTAGAAGGTGATGTGAGTGATGAGGCACTCTTTGCCCTTAACAAAGGCGTAGAACTGAAAGATGGCATGACCAAGCCCGCCAAGGTCAAACGTATTGACGAGCCGTCAATTTGGCCGCGTACACCACCCGTTCGCGAGCGCAAAAATATTCCAACCAGTTGGTTAGAAATCTCTATCACTGAAGGACGTAATCGCCAAGTTCGCCGGATGACTGCGCATGTTGGCTTCCCCACTTTGCGATTAATTCGTTACAGCATAGGTAAATATACCCTTGATAATTTAGATACGGGCCAGTTTAAAGTAGTGAACAACCCTGATGCATAAACCAAATGTCACTGTTGCGGCTATCGTGACTTACCAAGACAAATTTTTACTTGTTAAAGAACGTGATAAATACACCGGCCAAATTTGTTATAACCAACCTGCTGGTCATTTAGAGGCTAATGAAACCCTAGCTGAAGCTGCTCGTCGTGAACTTATTGAAGAAACGGGCATTAAGGTTAATGCCAGCCACCTTGTTGGCATTTATAATTTACATGCCGCTAATGGCGTTCACTATATGCGTTTTAGCTTTGCTTTTATTTGCCCAGAGCTATTTGTACCCTCCCCCCAAGATGATGACATCATCAGCGCAGATTGGTTTAGCATTGAACAAATTAAAAGCCTACCGCTTAGAAGCCCGCTTGTTTTAAAATGCATAGAAGATCATTTAGCTGGCAACGCCTACCCACTGAGTTTGATTTACCAATAACGGCTGTGATTTTGGCTGGTTTGGGCGTCTAAAAGCATGCTATAATGCCGGCCTTTCCATAGCAGTTAAAAAATGACAGCGAATATTATGAGCGAAAATAGTCACATTAAAGTCATCGTGGGTATGTCCGGCGGTGTGGATTCTTCTGTATCAGCATATTTATTAAAGCAACAAGGCTATCAAGTTGAAGGCCTGTTCATGAAAAACTGGGAAGAAGACGATAATGATGAATATTGCGCTGCGGCTGAAGACCTTAAAGACGCACAAGCTGTGTGCGACAAGCTTGATATTGAGCTTCACACTGTAAATTTTGCAGCCGAATACTGGGATAATGTATTTGAGTACTTTTTAGCAGAGTATAAAGCAGGCCGTACGCCAAACCCAGACATCATGTGTAATAAAGAAATCAAATTCAAAGCTTTCTTAGAATTTGCAGCAGAGGCTTTGGGTGCTGATTACATTGCCACAGGTCACTATGTACGCCGCGAAAAACGTGACGATAAATATGTCATGTGTCGTGGTCTTGATGACAACAAAGATCAAAGTTATTTCTTATACACGTTAAGCCATGAACATATTGCGCAAACACTGTTCCCTGTTGGCGATATTGCCAAACCTGAAGTTCGCCGCATAGCTGAAGAACAAGATTTAATTACGCACGATAAAAAAGACAGTACCGGTATTTGTTTTATCGGTGAGCGTAAGTTTAAAGACTTCTTACAAAAATTCTTACCAGCACAGCCAGGTAAAATTGAAGATACCGATGGCAATGAAGTGGGTGATCACGAAGGCTTGATGTACCACACCCTTGGTCAACGTAAAGGTCTATTAATTGGCGGCATGAAAGAAGGTTCGGGTGAACCTTGGTACGTGGTTGATAAAGACGTTGATCGTAACGTATTAGTGGTTGGTCAAGGTAAAGACCACCCTCGCCTATACAGCAATGGCTTAAATGCAAATCAACTTCACTGGGTCGACCGCGAAGGCCCTAAAGGCACCACACGCTGTACTGTTAAAACCCGTTATCGCCAAGAAGACATCAACTGTACTTTACTCGTTGGTGAAGATGGTATGGCACGCGTATTATTTGATGAGCCACAAAAAGCAGTTACACCAGGTCAATCAGCCGTATTTTACGCTGACGAGGTCTGTTTAGGTGGTGGTATCATTGATTCGGTGATCAAATAATGACAGAACACCAAGTCATGGCTTTAGCCGCCATGTGCCAAGTTGCCAAACAAGTACAAAAAGTTGCGCAATATGGCCAAGGCAGTGATCACGAATTAGAAAAATTACTAAACTGTATTGTTGAGACATCACCTAATAGCCCTGAAGATGTATATCAGGGTAAACATAATTTACGTGACGGTTACCGTGTTTTAATCGCCCAGCTTTCAGCTGGCTCTGACAAAGACGTTGAAATCGTAAAATATGTGGGTGGCTTAATGCAGTTAGAGCGCGCATTAAGTTCAAAACAAAACAGTTTAAATGAATTAGGTCGTCGCATTGATGATGTTAAGCGTCGCCTCGACCATTTTGCTATCACAGATGATACTGTGGTCGCAGCGCTTGCCGATATTTACTCATCGGTGCTAAGCCCCCTTGGGCATCGTATTCAAGTGTACGGCAAGCCAGAGTTATTAAAGCAGCAACTCACGCAAAACAAAATCCGCGCTTTACTTTTAGCCGGAATTCGTAGTGCCGTGTTATGGCGACAAATGGGCGGTAAACGCCGTCACTTTTTCTTTTCGAAGAGAAAAATTCTCGCTATTGCTAAACAGTATATTTAATTATCGTTCTAACTAAACAATTTAGGAGTCATTATGGAGCTTTCAGCGTTAACCGCTATCTCTCCGGTAGATGGTCGCTACGGCAGCAAGACCACGGAACTACGCAGCATTTTCAGCGAATTTGGTTTAATCAAATACCGTGTAACTGTTGAAGTTCGTTGGTTACAAGCTTTATCTGCAGCTAGCGCAATCAAAGAAGTACCGGCATTTAGCGACGAGGCTAATGCTTTACTTAATGCCATTGTTGATAACTTTAGTGAAGCTGATGCAGCACGCGTTAAAGAGATCGAGCGCACAACGAACCATGACGTAAAAGCGGTTGAATACCTACTTAAAGAAAAAGTAGCAGACAACGCAGAGCTTAACGCAGTAAACGAATTCATTCACTTTGCATGTACTTCAGAAGACATCAATAACCTGTCTCACGGTTTAATGCTGACAGAAGCGCGTGACAAAGTATTACTTCCATACTGTGACCAACTTCTAAATGCACTAAAAGAAAAAGCGGTTGAATACAAGTCAGTTGCAATGATGACTCGCACACATGGTCAGCCAGCTACTCCTTCTACAATGGGTAAAGAGTTTGCAAACGTCTACATGCGCTTAAAGCGTCAACGTGACCAAATTGCTAATGTAGAAATGTTAGGTAAAATCAACGGTGCTGTAGGTAACTACAACGCTCACCTTAGCGCGTACCCAGATTACGATTGGCACAGCCACGCTGAGCAATTCGTAACAAGGCTAGGTTTAACATTTAACCCGTTCACAACACAAATCGAGCCACACGATTACATTGCAGAGTTATTCGATGCAGTTGCACGTTTTAATACTGTATTACTTGATTTTGACCGTGACGTTTGGGGCTATATTGCACTTAACCACTTCAAACAAAAAACAATCGCAGGTGAGATTGGTTCATCAACCATGCCTCACAAAGTAAACCCGATTGATTTTGAAAACTCTGAAGGTAACTTAGGTATTGCTAACGCTATCTTTACTCATCTTGCGCAAAAACTACCGGTATCTCGCTGGCAGCGTGACTTAACTGACTCAACAGTGTTACGTAACCTAGGTGTGGGTATGGGCTACACACTCATCGCTTACCAAGCGACATTAAAAGGTGTTAGCAAGCTTGAAGTAAACGAAGCGCGTTTACTAGAAGAGCTAGATCAAAACTGGGAATTACTCGCAGAGCCTATCCAAACGGTAATGCGTAAATATGGTATCGAAAAGCCATATGAAAAACTTAAAGACCTTACTCGTGGTAAACGCGTAAACCAAGAAATCATGGCTGATTTCATCGATGGTCTTGAGTTACCTGAAGAAGCAAAAGTAGAAATGAAAAAATTAACACCGGCTAATTACATTGGTCGTGCTGTTGAGTTCATCGACAACTTAGCTTAAATTCAAATTAAGAGTTAAAAAAGCGAAAGGCCTTCCTTTCGCTTTTTTTATATTAATTCGCTTAGGTCATGTTATGTATCAATTAACCATCAATTCATTAACCCAAGAGCAATTTTTAGCTGAGTATTGGCAAAAAAAACCATTACTTATTAAGCAAGGCTTCAAAGATTTTGCTGATCCTATAGAGCCCGAAGAATTGGCCGGTCTAGCCATGGAAGAAAGCATTGAATCACGTATTGTGACCAATCACTCAGATGATTGGCAAGCATATCATGGCCCATTCGAAGACTTTAGCTTGCTAACTGAAAAGCACTCAACATTACTCGTGCAAGCAGTTGACCATTGGCATAACGATGCTGCGCAGCTACTGGAACCATTTCGCTTTATTCCAAATTGGCGTATCGATGACTTGATGATCAGCTACTCAACCCCAGGTGGTGGTGTAGGCCCGCATTTAGATCAATACGATGTGTTTATTATACAGGGTGAAGGTAAACGCCACTGGCGAGTTGGTATGCCTGATGCGAATTTAAAACAATTTGCGCAAAATAAAAGTCTGTTGCAAGTTGAGCAATTTCCTGCGGTTATCGATTGCGTGTTAGAGCCGGGAGATATTCTGTATATCCCGCCGGGTTGCCCACATGAAGGCTATGCAGTTGAGAATGCACTTAATTACTCTGTTGGTTTTAGAGCACCTAATCAGCGTGATTTATTATCACAATTTGCTGATCACTTGATTGACACTGAACTTGGCAATCAACGATACAGTGATGCAGAGCTTAAATTACGCTCATCAAAAGGTGAACTTGACCAAACTGAAGCTGAAAAAGTAAAGCAATTAATGATTGCTGCGATTAATGATGACGCAGTATTTAAGACCTGGCTTGGCAACAGTATGAGCCAGCCAAAGCATGAAATGGATTTAGCACCATTAGAGGAGCCTTATACATTAGATGATGTACTTACGCTTCTAAGTGATGACGACGTTATTTTTGAGCGTTTAGGCGGCACTCGGGCAATTTACCAAATAATTGATGAACAAGTTCTATTAAGCATCAATGGTGTTAACTATATGCATGATATAGAAGAACTTGAACTTATCAAAAAGCTTACCGATCACACATGCCTGACAGCTACTGACATAAATAGTTCAAAAAATAATCACATTTTCTTGAAAACCTTTACTACACTTTTAAATGAGGGTATTTGGTTTTGTTAGGAGCGTGTGTTTATGGGCTATCATATCGATGAAGTTGAATGGAGTATCGACAAGGAACTCTTACAACAAATCAGGGAACGTGTGTTTGTATATGAATTACACATTCCGAAACACATAGAGTTTGATCATCTTGATCAAACAGCACACCACGTATTGGTTACAAAAGATGGTAAATGCCCTGTTGCTACAGGGCGTTTATGTAACGATGGTCTCATAGGCCGTATTGCTGTCTTGCCTGAGCATCGTAATCGTTCTGTCTATAAATCACTATTAACTTATTTAGTTAAAATGGCTGAAAAACAAGGGTGCGACTGTGTCAGTATCAATTGCATTTTGAACGAAGTAGACAGGTTTAAACAAAATGGTTTTGCTGCAGATGGCTTAGTGTTCATGGAAGCTGGTATTCCAAGACAGCGAATGCTTTGCCCTATCAAACAATTTGATACGCGGCCATTCACCTTGGTGCATTAACGATACAAAATAAAAAGCTGAATAATTATATTCAGCTTTTTACAGTAAACTCAGTTTATGCTGGCTCATTTTGCCACATATCATCTTTTTCAAATAATTCATACAAACCGTGTGCACGATTTATCAACAGGTTTGCAAAATCAACTTTTGTTTTATCAACTGCGCCTGATTGCATAAGTTGGTCTGCTTTAAGCTGCCATTGCATCGAAAAAAAGCGTAAAGCTTCACGTGCATCTTTCGCTGCGCTCGCTTCGGCGTGATCCGTTGGTAAACGACCCGTCACCACCCAGTAGCTTTTACCATTTTGAGCTTTGAATTTCCAAACAGCAACTAGTGGCGCAATAAAGCGGCTTTCTTTTTCAATGACTGTTTGCGGGATCACACCTTTTTCAGCTAAATGCTTTTGCGCGTTCTGGAAACATTCTCGTTGCCACATAATACTTTGCTTGTGTGCTTGTGCTTGCTCTTCTTCTGTCAGTGGCTTAGCTTGTTTTTGTTCCATATTGGTTACTCTTTTACTGCATTTAGGACACTTTAAGGCTTAATATACTGGGGTGCAAGTGTTTGCGAGCATTTAAGCTTGATTCACACTTTTAGTTACCTAACACCTTTGCAGGGTCAATTCTCGTTGCCTGCCATGCTGGATAAAGTGTTGCTAGTATAGCCAAAATAAAAGTAACAAAAACTGTAACAACAATATCTTGCCAAACTAACTTACTCGGTAGAAACTCAACAAAATAAACACCTTGTAACGGGTTATCATCTGCTAGGTTGCTTAACCAAGTAAACAGCTCACTTATATTAAGGGCCACCATAACACCAATAACAGTACCTAACAGCACTCCAATTAAGGCTTGAGTAAAGCCTTGCATAACAAAAGTGGCCAAAATTGTACTATCTTGTGCCCCCATGGTTTTCAAGATAGCAATGTTTGCCTGTTTCTCGCGCACTTCCATCACCAAAGATGAAACAATATTAAAGCTGGCAACAGCAATAATTAAAAACACCACGATATAAACAATCGTGCGAACCATTTGAATATCCTGATACAAACTGCCTTGTGTTCTAAACCAACTAGACACATACACATAGTCGGGGATAACTTGCCCGACCCGCATCGCCGTTTGATGTGCTGCAAAAACATCATCCACTTTTAACCTAAGCCCCGTTACTTGGTTTTTAGTAAAACCCAGCACAGCTTGTGCTTTATCTAATCTTATATAAGCAGCTGTTTCATCAATAGGCCCGCCCATGTTAACAATACCCACAAGCTTTAAACTCACCCGCTTTGGTGATAGTAACTTACTCGTTTGTTGATTTATTTGTGGGATCAATAACGTAACGGGGTCGCCAATTTCTAAACCAAGCTTATTGACGATTTGTTGACCTAAGATGACATCTTCTTGCTGTAGTTGGCTTACTAAACGGCCATGAGTAAACTGATTAAGCGCAGAAACTTGGTTCTCTAAATCGGCTTCAACGCCGCGTACCTCAACCGCTTTCAGTTCATTTTTAAACTGTGCCATACCACTTACACTAATAAAAGGCGCTGCGCCAGCAACGCCATTTTGCTCATGCAGTAATTTGACTTTATTTTGCCAATCATTGATCGGTTTATTAGGAGCGACATATTCAACTTGTGGCACTACAGACAACAATCTATGCACCAATTGCTGCTCAAAGCCATTAATAACCGATAGCGCAACAATAAGCACAGCAACCCCTAATAGAATACCTATAGTCGAAGCCTTTGCTATAAAACTTACAAAACCATTTTGGCCATCCTTTCGACCACTGTGTGCGCGAAAACGTTTTGAAATAAAGGCACTAAGCAACATAATGAGACTCTTTAATTGCAAGCTTACCATCATCTAAATAAGCAATTTTTCCGAGTTTATCTGCAAGCTCTAAATCATGAGTTACCACGACAAAGCTTGTTTTGAGACTGCTATTTAACTCTTTAATTAAGTCGTAAATCTTAATTGCATTTTGTTTGTCTAAGTTACCCGTTGGTTCATCAGCAAGTACCAAAGCAGGCTCAGTAACTAAGGCTCTTGCAATGGCAACACGTTGACGCTCACCGCCTGATAACGCTGAAGGTTTATGTTCACTGCGGTGAGAAAGGCCTACTTTATCAAGCATAATTAATGCTTTTTTGTTCGCTTCAACTGCACTTAAGCCTTTTATAAGCAATGGCATAGCAACATTTTCAATCGCAGTGAATTCCATTAGCAAATGATGGAATTGGTAAATAAAGCCAAGATTTTCGTTGCGAAAGTTAGCTTGTTGTTTACGGTTTAGCTTTCCAACTTGCTTTCCTTTGATTTCGACTGTGCCGTTTGTTGCATTATCGAGGGTTCCTAAAATGTGCAATAAAGTACTTTTACCAGAGCCAGAGCTGCCAACAATGGCCAACATTTCACCCTGTTTAAGCGCCAGCTCAACCCCTTTTAATACCTCGACTTGGTTATCGCCATCTTGATAAACTTTGTTCAGCTGCTGACAATTGATGACTAAATCACTCATAACGTAATACCTCTGCTGGATTCACTTTTGCAGCTTTTCGGGCAGGATACAAAGTGGCTAAAAAGCTCATCGCAATACTCCCTGCGGCAATTAGGCTCAAACTCATAACATCAAATTTAACGGGTAAGCTTACACCGGCTAATAAATTGATGCCTAACATATTCAATAACTCATTGATATTGCTACTTAACAACACCCCAAGTAAAGCACCGATACTGGTACCGATAAAACCGTTATACAAGCCTTGTATCATAAATACATGTTGTACTTGCTTGGGCGTTAAACCGAGTGTTTGTAAAATTGCGACTTCACTTTGCTTTTCGCTCACCATCATGGTCAACGCTGAGACAATATTAAATACGGCAACTAAAACAATCAGTCCCAATAGCATTGACATGATTCTTTTTTCCATTGCAACAGCGGCAAAAAGGGTTCCTTGTGTGTCTCGCCAATCTGAATACTTAAACCCAGCTAACATCTGACCGTGTGATTGTAAAACATCCTCAACAGCAAAAGGCTCATACAAGGATACACTTAAATTAGGTGCTGCTGATGATGCTATTTTTAAAACTCGTTGTAATGAGTAACCACTGGTGAAGGCTAAAGAGGTATCTATTTCAGATTGCGTTTCGTATAAAGCTGCGACCGTAAATAAGCGTTGACTTGGCACCCTGCCCAAGGGGGTATACGCGCTTGCATTTGGCATAATAACTCGTACTTTATCACCAATGGAGATACCCAGCTTGCGACTTAAATAACGACTTATAGCAATATGGTACTGTTTATCCATAACCAATGACCAATCACCCACGACAATTTTATCTTTAATCTGATAAAGTGAGTTTCCATCATCATAAAGCCCTTGTAACAACACACCATGTAAGTCTTTATTTGTTTGTAAAATGGCTTCACCATGACGGTATAGGTTGACTTGTTTTACATCTTGAGAGTTTGTTAGCTGAGTTTTAAGGGTCGCCATTGCCTCTTTTGAATGCGAATCCCCTTCGACTTCAATATGAGGAATTAGCCCTAGCATATTGGTTTTTAGATTATTCTCGAAACCATTCATTACCGAGCTAACGGTAAAAAGAGCCATCAGGCCAATAGCGATGCCTGCAATAGAAAAAAATGAAATAAATGAGATAAAGGCATTACCCTTTGAAGAGCGACTATATCTCAGCCCTATAAAAAGGCTAACAGGTTGAAACATAATAATTTATGGGTAATCCAAGGGCTAAATATGCGCTCATGTTAGCATATATTTAGCCATGATGGGATGCGAGAAATTGTAAAAAATAATTATAAATCCGATACTTGAACACTCTCAACAAGATGATCAAGCAATGCTTTTACATTCGTTGCAATAAACTGTCTTGGTGGATACACCCCCCATACACCTTCAGGTGCAGGCGCAACATTCGATAACACAGCAACGAGGTTCCCCGTATTTAAGTGCTCATTTACATAATAGTCTGGCAGTTGCACAATACCTAACCCTTTAATTGCAGCATCGACCAATGCCCAACCACTGTTACATTGTAAGCGCCCTGCTACTTTTATGTGTTTATCTTGGTTTTGTTCTTTTACCCGCCAATAGCTGTTATTACCAATTAAACAATGATGATGATGTAACTCACTCACACTGTGTGGTTGCCCATAGTTGTTTATATATTCAGGGCTACAGCAAATAACTAGCCTGCGCTGATTAATGCGCCTTGCTTTTAGTGATGAATCTTTTAAATGACCAAGCCGAATAGCGAGATCATACCCCTCTTCGAGTAGATTCACTTGCTCATTACTTAAATGGCTGATCACTTCAATATCAGGGTGCTTTTGCATAAACGAATGCACCGCAGGCATAATATAGCTTTCTCCATACATTACAGGAGCAGTGAGCTTTATAGTGCCTTTAGGTGTCAATTGCTGCTCAGCAAGCAGTGCCGTTGCATCATCCATTGCATGCTGAAGCTGTTTTGTTTGGTGAGCAAATATTTCACCTTCTTTGGTTAACACAACTTTGCGGGTCGTTCTCGTCAACAGCTGTGTATTTAAACGCTCCTCTAATTGACTTACATACCGACTCACGTGTGCTACCGACATACCGAGCATTTTACTTGCCCTAGTAAAACTACCCGTTTCTGCTACCGCTAAAAACTCATCGATTCCATGCCAACGATTCATTATTACCATATTGTAAAAGTGTTTTAATAAAACTGAGATTATCATTCATTGTGAAATAAATAAAATAGACTAGGTTTATTACTTACTTCCAACAACTATAAGGGAACGTTATGACTGATTTTATTAAATCAAAAGCGGCTATCGCTTGGGGTCCAAATCAACCACTATCAATCGAAGAAGTGGATGTAATGATGCCAAAAAAAGGCGAAGTGCTTGTAAAGATTGTTGCTACTGGTGTTTGCCACACAGATGCATTTACTTTATCTGGTGAAGACCCTGAAGGTATTTTCCCAGCAATCCTTGGCCATGAAGGTGGCGGTATTGTTGAAGCTGTGGGTGAAGGTGTGACACATGTAGAAGTAGGCGATCACGTAATTCCTCTTTACACTGCCGAGTGTGGTGAATGTAAGATGTGTAAATCAGGTAAAACCAACCTATGCTCTGCAGTGCGTGAAACACAAGGTAAAGGTTTAATGCCAGACGGCACCACTCGTTTCTATAAAGATGGTCAACCGATTTATCATTATATGGGTTGCTCTACCTTCTCTGAGTACACAGTATTACCTGAGATTTCACTTGCTAAAGTAAGCAAAGAAGCGCCACTTGAAGAGATTTGTTTACTTGGCTGTGGTGTTACCACAGGCATGGGTGCTGTCACGAAAACAGCTAAAGTACAAAAAGGCGACACTGTGGCTATTTTTGGCCTAGGTGGTATTGGTTTATCAGCGATTATTGGTGCGAAAATGGCTGGCGCAAGCCGTATTATTGGTATCGATATCAATACTAGCAAATTTGATTTGGCAACAAAACTGGGGGCAACAGACCTAGTAAACCCGAAAGATTTCGACAAACCAATTCAAGAAGTCATTGTTGAAATGACTGACGGTGGTGTTGATTTCTCATTTGAGTGTATTGGTAACGTTGATGTTATGCGTTCTGCACTTGAATGTTGTCACAAAGGCTGGGGCGAATCAGTCATCATTGGTGTAGCTGGTGCTGGCCAAGAAATCTCAACGCGTCCATTCCAACTTGTAACAGGCCGTGTATGGCGTGGTAGCGCATTTGGGGGCGTTAAAGGCCGTTCTGAGTTACCTGAAATTGTTGAGCGTTATATGAATGGTGAGTTTGCGTTAAACGACTTCATCACTCACACCATGAAACTTGAAGATATCAATGAAGCCTTTGACTTAATGCACGAGGGTAAGAGCATCCGCTCAGTCATTCATTATTAATCTATAAACCTGACGCTTGGTTAACCTCAAGCGTCTTCGTTTCAAGGATGTGGTTATGCTAGAAAACATAAGCTCAACAAAAGTCAGCGGTGGCTGGCATAAACAATACACACACCAAGCAAGCAGTACCCATTGTGCTATGCGTTTTGCAATATTTTTACCGCCTGGTGCCAGTGAAACTAACAAAGTACCCGTCATGTATTGGTTATCAGGTTTAACCTGTACTGATGAAAACTTTATGCAAAAAGCAGGTGCCTTCAAAAAAGCGGCTGAGCTAGGTATTGCAATCGTTGCACCAGATACGAGCCCTCGTGGTGATAATGTGCCTGATGATGAAAACTACGACTTTGGCCAAGGCGCAGGTTTTTATGTGAACGCTACAGAGGCCCCTTATAACGTGCATTACAATATGTACGATTATGTTGTTTCTGAGTTACCAGCACTTATTGAGGCGCACTTCCCCGTCAGTGATAAAAAAGCCATTGCAGGTCACTCAATGGGTGGTCACGGCGCATTGATGATTGCCCTTAGAAACCCTGAGCAATATGTGAGTGCCAGTGCCTTTAGCCCTATTGTAAACCCTATTAACTGCCTATGGGGTGAAAAGGCGTTTACTAACTATTTAGGTAGTAACAAAAGCAGTTGGCTTAAATACGATACCTGTGAACTAATGAAGCAGGCAGAAGCTGATAATTACCTGCCAATACGCGTTGATCAAGGCGAAGCTGATAACTTTTTAACAGAGCAGCTTAAAACAGAAAACTTATTTGCAGTAGTAAATGAAAAAGATTACCCCGCTGAGATAAATATGCACGCAGGCTATGATCACAGTTACTTTTTTATTAGTAGCTTTATCGATGAGCACTTAGTGTTCCATAAGCAATATCTTTAATTGCTCTTTGGTGAGTGTGGGGATTCAATTTCCCCACACTCATAATGATGCTTTAAGTATATTGCTCTGCTTATATTTTACTGTAAAAAATGTTCGTATTATGCACACAAGTCACGAACAAACTCTTTTAAAAACCCTGCTAATTGCAAAATAAATACAGCTAAAAATGGCAAAGCCCCTAAAATCGCTATACTTCGATTTAAAGGCTCATCTTGTTGTAAAAGCAATGCAAAACTGCACATAAATAACGCCAAACACCATGCATATAGTGTGCTCTCATTTTTAAACTGATTTTGAACAAGCTGCCTAATCACTAAAATAGCGGAGTCCGCCGAGGTCGCAACAAACACCAAAAGCAATAACAAGCTACTCCATATCAAAACGCCTCCTTGCCAGCCTAACTGATTAAAAAATACAAACAGCCCTTGAGTGTAGTCATACTTAATCGCTGATAAAATGCCGGCTTGGTTTAGTTTGTCCCACTCAATTGCAGCACCAGAGAATACAGAAAACCATATAATCGTGACACATGTAGGAATACCGACAACCGCCAAAATAAATTGCCATACCTTTCTACCTTGACTAATGTTGGCAAGAAATACGCCTACAAATGGCCCCCAAGCTAACCACCAAAAATAATAGTTATATGTCCAGTGCGTTGCCCAAGTGGATGTGTTTAATTGACTATCAAACTGCCATGTTCCTGTAGCTAGTAATTGTAAATAATAACCAGTTCCATCTAGTGCAATCTTCACAATAGGTGCGACAGGCACGATAAATAACAGCCAAATCAATAATGAAAATGCTAAAAGGACATTAAAGATACTTAACGATTGCACCCCTCTTCTGAGGCCTAGCCTCGCTGATAAAGTATAAATAACAAATAATACACTTACGATTACTGTGCCTATCAATAAAGGTGATGTAATACCCAGTTCAACCTCAACGCCCTTACTAATAAGTAACGTTGAGTTTGCTATTGTTCCAACAACGCCGAAGAACACAGCAAAAACAGCAATTAGTTTAATCGCAAAGGCCATTGCTCGTTTTTTATGCAGGCTAAGTTTATTTCCGAACGCACTCATAACAGGTGCACATATATCTCCAGAGTTACCACTGTATTGCGTCAACCCACCTAGCACTAAGCCAAAAACGGCATACAAGGCCCAAGCATGAGCTCCCCAATTAACAAGGGTTAATGCAAGGCTACTTGCTAACCTGTCAGGGTATAGACTTTGCTTTAAAGGAGGGTTCATAAAATGCATTGCAGGCTCTGCAACTCCCCAAAAGATCAGCCCTGACCCCATTCCGGCTGCGAATAACATGGCAAACCAGCCAAAGTTGGAATATTCAATTTTTGCATGCTCACCGCCTATTTTTCGGCCCCCCAAGGGGCTAAATGAAAGAATGATAACGGCAAATAATAAGAAGTTCACGAACAGGAAAAAGCCACTTCCTAGAACGCAGAGGACGTGTTGAACCATAGGCTGTATATGTAACGTCATCAGCTCAGGCTGTGCCGCAGCAATGAGTGCGATAAAAATACAAATAGTCAGTGCTGTTTTTTCTAGCATGGTGATTGAATGTTTCAAATTATAGCCTACATATTAAACACTTTTAAAAAGTGCATGACGGTGTGCAAATAAACTCAGTCTGAAAATTTGACACGTTACTGGGTAAAATTCGCAAAATTATAGCAATTAAGATCCGCTAAAACTCGGCTAGATGTCCTAATTACCTTATTTTTCTATAAATATTGACTAGGTATTAAACTTGCTATGTAAACAGAGTGTATATTTAAGGAATTGATAAATGGACTTTAATTTAGACTGGCAAGAAGTCATTGATAATTTAATTCACCTAGGTATTGCCTATTTACTTGCCTTACCTATGGCCTTTGATCGAGAAAAGACCAGTAACGGAGCTGGCTTAAGAACTTTTCCACTGGTTGCAGTGGCATCCTGTGGCTATGCATTAGTTGGCATGTCAGTTTTAACAAGCTCAGAGGCTGAATCAAAAGTACTTGAAGGAATTATCACCGGTATAGGCTTTATTGGTGGTGGCGCAATTCTAAAGAATAAAAATTCAACCTATGGTACGGCTACTGCAGCCAGTATTTGGAACATGGGTTTAATTGGCATTGCCGTTGCGTTTAGCCGCTATGAAATAGCTTTTTTAATGGCGTTGATCAATTTTGTAACCTTACGATATGTTAAACGCTTTAAATAAGAAAAAAGGCGCTATAGAAGCGCCTTGCTGTCAAGAATGTGCTTAAACATGTCTTGATCTTAAAACATATCCTGATACGGGTTCGATTTTGATAACGCAATTGATTTATCAAAACCTGGGATTGTCATTGAGTCAGCACTCATTACAATCTCGTTTTCATCAATCAAACCATCACCAAAACGGTAAATTAGCTCATAATGACCTAAATCAGCTTGTTGTTGATAGTCAGCTTGTGCTTGTGCAACCTGAGTATGACGGTCTTGATATTGTGCCATGGCCGCATCACCATGACGCTTTGCTAACATTTTTAATGTAACCGCAGGTGAAAGCACTGTCGCTGTCGCATTATTACCACCAAACCCTTTTGAGTTAATAAAGGCGACATCCATTGCACCACACTGGTAATGCTCAGTGCGGATATCTAAATGATCGCTATACACATCATCAGCGACTTTATCAATTGTCGTGATACCTGGCATAATATTGTGACTAAACACGCCCAATGCCATAGCCAACTGGTCACCACTAGCAGGAGCAATCGTATGGCCAACATAGGCTTTAGGCGCAGCAACCTTCCAGTTATCTATTGCGAAAGTCTCTGCGACCTTATGATAGATAAGTGATTCTGTAACTCGGTTTTGTGGCGTACTTGAGCCATGCGCCAAAATAAAGCTACGTTTTTGCACCGCTTCTTGGCCAACAATACTACTAGCCAGCGCGACTGATTTAGCCATCGTAATATAATTACCAGGACCTGGTGCGGTGATTGATTTTTTAATACCATCTGCATTAACAAATACATCAGCAACGGAACCTTGAATGTCTGCACCGAGTTCTAAAGCAAGGGCATCATCCATCAAAATAACAACCTGTGCTCCCTCACCAATTGTGAAGCCACAGTTCTCGCCAAATGGACGGCTTGTACGGCGGTGATCAACCACCTCTGTGTTATCTAAACGCTTGAGTCCTTCTTCATTAGCAAGCGCACTCATATTGCCAAAACCTTCAACAATTTCAGGTGTAATTGCACACTCAACCGATGCCACAATCGCGACACGAGTACGACCCGCTTGAATATCATTTACCGCAGCACGTAGGTTATATAAAAATGTCGCACACGCACCTGATGTGGTAAATGTTGTACCGACATTACCCGTCACATACGCGTTAATGAAGTCAGTCGACATAGTATTTAAGCCAAGTGCTAATTGCTTAGTACTTACACGGTCGCCCTGCTGACGTGAGCGGATTAAACCACCTAACCCTTCGTCATCTACTTGTCCAACAACAGAGGCTGAATAAGTGCCAATTTGATCAGGTTCAACGCTATTCATAACATGCCGCCAATCAAGCCCTGTTGAGCGAATTGCATCTGTTGCGGCAAAAATAGTTGCTTGAAGGCCTCTAGGTTGATAACGACTGTTGTACATATTTGCAGGTTCAAAACCTGTTGGTAACTGACCAGCTGCTTTAATAGGATTATCACGAGTGCTGTCATGTTTAACTGCAATATCAGCACTAATAGTTACTTTTACTTTTTTATCGCTAAGGTCTTCAACTAACCAACTTTCAGGTACTGGCGTTGGTAAATCACGACGACGCGTTTCAAATACAATCTGTTGCTCATCTGATGCGGTTAGCGTCATTTTTTGTTGCCAAGGTGTGGCGTCAACGTCAAAATGATTTTTTTCAATTTTACGAATAAGCGTACCAGCTAAAACCTGCTCACCGAATCGAGCTTCAATATCAGCTTCATTAACAGTGTTTCCATCTACATCTTTTAAAACACCGTCAGTCAGCGTGACTAAATTCATGAGTGTCGCTAAACCTAAAAATGTTTCTTGGCGGGCTTTAGCGTCCAAGCTGTCTAACACGATACGACGATAACCTTGATGAAAAGAAGTGCGGCCAGCGGCATTAATACCACCCATACCAACAATAACGGGTAATGCTGTCATAATTAACCTTGAGAAAACGTGTTACGAGAATTAAGTCAAGTTTAAATGGATTAACCCGCACAGTTTATGCTTAAATAGCCAAATAACCTGCATAATGAGCCAAAATCAACTGGTCGGAGCAATTTGAGTGACGAGTCTTCAACAAGCAAAAGCGATAGAAATTAGTATATTGGTTTATCCTCACTTGCTAATAACCAGTTTAACTCTGCCTATCGAAATGCTCAGAGCGGGCGAAGCTTTTGCTAAAAGCCATTCGCAATCAGAAGAATTCAGGCCGTTAAACATTAACTTGGTAGCAAGTAACTTAAATGCCATCCCCAATCGTACAGGCCTTGCTATTGTGCCTGACTGCGAAGCTGTCACAGCCCCCACCAGTGACTTGATTATTGTGCCTGGTATTTGGCGTAACCCGCGTCCAGTAGTGAGCAAACAACAGAAATTAATACAATGGCTTAGTGATTCTTGGCAGCAAGGAAGCCATATTGTTGGTGTGGGGACCGGCAACTGCTTAGTTGCTGAGGCTGGGTTATTGGACGGTCATCCTGCGACGACTCATTGGCATTATGCAGAGCAATTTAAGCGGGATTACCCAAATGTGCAGCTTAAACCTGACTTTTTCATCACACAATCTGAGCGCATGTATACAGTTGCTAGTTTAAATGCCCTTGCAGACGTGATAGTTCATATTATCAGCCAATATTATGGCCGAGAAGCGGCACAACATGTTGAGCGCAACTTTTCCCATGAAATTCGTAAGCCCTATGAAGATCAACGTTATCTAGAAGGCGCAGTTGATAAACACCCTGATGAACTTATCGCGCAGATCCAGTTTTGGCTAAAAAACAATTTAACCTCTGAGCTAACTCTGCATGAAGTTGCGGCACAATTTAGCTTAAGTTATCGCACCTTCACTCGGCGATTTCGCCAAGCCACCAGCCAAACGCCCGTTGAGTATTGGCAGCAGCTACGCGTACAAGCAGCTAAAGAATTACTTGCTTCATCAAACTTATCGATTCAAGAAGTGGCACTGGAAGTTGGCTATAATGACCAAGGTCATTTAACCCGAGTTTTTAAAAAAGTGTTATCACAAACGCCCAGTGAGTACCGTACTGTGGTGAGACGAAAACTCTTTGGCTAAAGTGCCTGTGTTAATTAATTGAAAAATTAACACCAATACTGCCTTTTTAAGTTGCTGATTTAGAAATTATTACTAAGCTTTTAAATAGTTGTATCTCACTATTTTGAGCCAATAAATGTATCAACCTGATTATGATGAGTTAGTGCAGAGTTGGAATAAAACGCTTGAAGTTTTAGCCCTGTTTGCCAATGTTCCTGTTGCGTTAGTAATGAAAGTCGAAAACAACATTATTAGCGTATTTTCGAAAAATGACTATCAAGATAATCCCTATAAGATTGGTGACAGCGAAGAATTAGAAGATTCAGGCCTTTATTGCGAACATGTTATAAAGACCCAAACACTGCTTAATATTCCAAATGCACTGATTGATGATGACTGGAAGGAAAATCCTGACATAAAACTTAATATGATTTCGTATTTAGGCTTGCCAATTAGTGCTGGAGATACGACTCCATTTGGCACTATTTGTATTCTCGATAGCAAACCACACGAATATAACGAGTCTGTGATCAAGCTTCTTGAAACAATAAAGCAAAGTTTTGAAACACAGCTCAAGTTGCTGTATCAGCAAAAACAAGCGTTTGCACAACAGCAATTTGCAGAACTTGCTACCTTAATTAGAGGGATTGCTCATGAAGTTAATACCCCACTTGGTAATTGCATCACTGCAGTAGACGTAACAGAGCTGGCTGTAAAAGAGACACAAACCAAACTGCTGCATAAAAGATTAAGTGAACTCGCATTACAAAACACATTAAGCACAATAATAAACACCAGTGAATTGTTAAATCGAAACTTATCAACGTGTGCGTACAAAATCCGCATTTTGCAGGACTTGCTTTACCCTAATCCACAATCAAACAAAGCGATTATGTCCTTAGCTGAACTTGCTGAATCACTCACTGAGCATTTAGAAGAAAAAATAAAGCATCAGAATATTAAACTTACAGTGAAATATCAGGATCCACATAGCGAATGTGAAGTAGCGACTGATTTACTTAAACAAATACTGTTTATATTGCTGCAAAACTCCATTGAACATGCATTTAGCACAATCGATAACCCAGCAATTGAGATTGATATTTTTGATTTTGATGAAGTATTAAAAATTCACTATATAGATAACGGCATCGGCATTAACAGCAGCGAAAAACACTCCATTTTTACCCCGTTTTATAAAGGCAAAAATAATCAATCGGGTATGGGACTTGGTCTGAGTATCGCGAAAAAAATAGTGAGCCAACAATTGCAAGGTGATATTTGTGTACAAGAAAGTGATGTAGGTGCACATTTTGTAATTAGCTTGCCAAAATAACTTAATTAGATGCAATCTCTTTGCTAAATAAAGTTTTACTAATGTGCGGGTTACCCTTCTGTTCATAACCCGCAATGATATAGCCGTTTTTTATCAGCATACTCAGCATTGCAGGAAAACGGTTCATTAATTTCACATTAATAGCATCATAATCATGTTCTTTACCTCACGCTTCTTGCGCTTTCAATAATGCCTGTGCAATCCCCTTCCCTAGCAATTTTGGCACCACTGCACCAAGCCAGCTATAGAAATTTTATTCTCTAATCTGTAACCAAGCTTATAGGCCTCAGGCTTATTATTTGTAGGCACCTAACTAAGGTGTTCACAATTAACTAACTGTGCTTGTAATTTATCGAAGCTATTCCGGCTATCAAACTCAGGAATTTGGTAATCAACCAGCAATAAACCTTGTAAACTTTATTGCGTAACAAGGTGCCATTAATTTTATTTCCCATTTAGTGTTGTTTTATGGCTAACTTTTGATCATTTTTCTTTACGATAATACAACTTTGAATAGCGTTTTACCTGTGCGTGCACTCCACGCCCTAAGCTTTTAAACTTGGCTTCAAGCACATCAACACCATATAAAATAACAACGACTAACACTGAGAGCTTTATCGCGGCGAGTAAGTTATCAGTGGCAATCACAACGCCAATAGATGCCAGTACCCAAATGGTCGCCGCAGACGTAACACCAACCACTGCGCCATCTTTCGCTAACATAACACCGGCACCTAGAAAGCCAATGCCGGTAATTATTTGCCCAACCACACGGGAATGATCAATCACATCACCATGTAACATAAAAGCCGTTGCTAAAAACAAATAAGTCCCTAATACAATTAATGCGGAGGTTCGAATACCCACCGGCTTACCGCGTAATTGACGCTCCATACCAATAATTGCGCCGCAAAATGCGGCACTACCAATTGCTGACCAAGAATAAGGGGCAATATCAAATAAACTACTCAGTGTCACTGTATTTCCAAATCAAATTAACAATTCAAATTATAAATAAAAGGCCATCGCAGTGCTGAGTCTTGATGAACCAAAGCTGGCCATTTTAGTAAAATCAGCTTTCGCTATCGGTACATGCTGACAATCAATTGCCAATTGCTTTTCATTTTCACAAAACGGGTCGTGCACATATAAACAATGCTCATCAATATGGGTTACACACACCCAATGCGGTGACTTTTTACCATCAAATCGATAGGTGCTGATCAATAACACCACCGCTTTACCCTCAGCAAGCCAATCTTCAATAGATGCCAAGGTTAACTCTTGATACCGCACCGGCAGTTTTGCAGCTATTGCTTCAGCCACGAACTGATTGTGTACTGTATGCAAAATTGCTTTCTTCTTTTCGCTTCTTACGCCATCGATAAACAACGAATCTCGAGTATTTAAAACAACATCAGCTTTAAAACCACGTTTCATTGCCGCTAGTGCCAGACCTAATGGATGGCAGCCACCATGCCCTGATGTCATAAAAATAGTGGTCGCTTCCCGCCAAATATCCAGCTCTTTTAGTTGGCTCATAGGTGTGTCGTTTAATGACGACATCGCCATTAATAATGCCGCGGGGCCACAGGTAAACTCGGTTGTTTGCTGGTACCAAGGTGTGTGCTTATCGGCATTAAATTCGGTATTACGACGAATATTTTTTTGCATTCGATGTGCATCACTATGGTCGTCATAATAGTCACTGTAATGACCAAACACCTGGTAACCTTGCTTCTCATACAAGCGAATTGCCGATTGGTTATTCACCGCAACTTCTAATCGCATGTATAAACGGCCGCGTTTCGCCGTTTCATTTTCAAGCGCAAGCAGTAGCTTTGAAGCAATACCTTTGCCTTGCAGAGATTGCAAAACTGCCAGTGAATATAGCCGAGCAAGGCGTGTACCTTTGTGACACCACACTAAACCATAACCCACTAGTTGATTATCTACCTCAGCCACCATCAGTAAGCCGTGCGCTGCGCTGATCCAACGCTTTAAACTACGGCTACTTAACCTATCTTGGCTAAAGCTTTGCTCTTCAATGGCAACAAGGGCCGCCAAATCCGTGGCCTGTGCAAAACGGATTTGACAAACAGATGCATTCATTAACCACGGCCTCGCGCTTCAAGGCGTTGTTTGAACTCATCCATAATGATCATATAAAGCTCATCACCTAAATAGGCATCTTCGACTTTATGATCAATACTAGGGTTGTCATTCACTTCTAACACGTATGCCTTGCCTTGGTGTTCTTTAACATCAACACCATACAAACCTTTACCCACCGTCTTACAGGCTTTTAACGCGGCATCAAGTACCACTTTTGGTAGTTCAAATGTTGGCAAGGTTTCAAAGCCACCTGAGAAGAAACGTTTTGCATCATGGTTGTAAATTTGCCAGTGATTACGCGCCATTAAATAACGACACGCGTAAATTGCACGGCCATTCAACACCCCTACTCGCCAATCGTATTCGGTGTACATGTACTCTTGTGCAAGCACAAGCGCACTGAACTCAAACAGCTCAGTTAACTTAGCAACTAATTCATCTCGGTTAGCGACTTTAAATACGCCTTTCGAAAAAGACCCTTCTGGCATTTTTAATACCAGTGGGTAGCTGAAGTTTGCTTCTAAACTTTCAATTGTCTCTTCACTTGTATCAGCCACAACGTGAGTTTTTAAACTCGGCACTTTTTGATAATTAAAGGCATCGTGCAAATACACTTTATTACAACAGCGCAGTATTGATTCTGCATCATCAATTACCACTAAGCCTAAACTTTGTGCTTTACTTGCTAAGCGATAGGTTGGATGGTCGATAGCCGTTGTTTGGCGAATAAATAACGCATCAAACTGTGCGATGCTGGTAATTTCATCAAATGTCAGTGCTTGGGCATAAATACCATGTTTAGCAGCTGCTTTAATAAATTTAGCAATAGCATCTTTATCACTTGGCGGCACTTTTTCTTGGTGATCAACCAAAATAGCCATATCCCAACGATAACGACGTTTTTTATCGTTTATACGCCACACGGATTCTGTAAAGCTACTGAGTTGTTCCACAAACTCTGTAAAGGCGGTGTCGTTTAATGAGGCAATCGTACCTTGCTTTACAACCCCTTGCTCATCGCACACTAAAATAGGCGCAGGGTATTGCGAGAATAGCGCTTTGGTTGCTTTGCTTTGCTGCTCTTGATCTGTGTGACCAAAAAATACTGTGCCACCAGCAAGCTCTTTATGACGCGTGCTGTGCTCATCGCTACGCAGCGCATTAATTGTTTTTACACTCGGTAATACCTGATGCTTTCTTGCTTCAGCAAGTAAAGAGCAATAATAACCTTTACTTAAATACTGCCCTGTATCACACAAGTTTAAAATGCGTGTTTTTGGCTCATTATGTTTTGGGTAATCACGTAAGTAAGTGTCAAAGGTAATGACATTTTCGAAATTTTGAGCAATACGTTGCTCATTGTTATCAACCACAATCAAGGTTTTAAACACGACTTTTCCTAAATTAAGCCATAGATAAAATGAAAAACACCCAACCAATTAAGTGAACGCATGAGGCTAAACTTCACTTAACTAGATGGGTGCTTATAAGCATTATGCTTGAAGTGATTTATAGAGGTTTTTTTGCTTTGTTACCAACGAGATATTTTTTACCTTAAGATGAAATTTATTGATTAATAAATTTTCTACATCAAACTATTTCTGTAATGCTGTAACACTGTGTATTTCCTGCAATAGTCAGTGTTACTTCATCATCAATTTGCTTGCCAATCAGTTGTTTACCTAACGGTGCTTCTCGGGTTACAACAAAAATAGGTTGCTCTTTTATGGTCACAACTAAGCCACCTGCACTTGGGCCCATAAAAAACCACTTTGAATTATTTTGCTCATCGATAAGACACACTAATGCACCTTCACGAACCTTATTAAATTCGCTTTCTTTAAACACCGTATTGAATGCTTGAATGTCACGGTAGCACTCATTGACTCGCTCAGCTTGCCCTTGGGCTAAGTACGCTGCTTCTAAACCCAACGTATCGTATTGGGTTTCAGCAACACTCTCTGCGTGAGTTGCCGCATCATGGGCCGCTTTTGCCGCTTCTTTGGCATTTTGCAGTTGTGCCTCGAGCGCAAAGCGTAAATGTTCAATTACATGTGTTTTATTCATATCAAAGCAGTTAAAACAGAAAAGCCGCTATTCTATGGAAAAATAGCGGCTGATGAAAGTAAGTTATAAAACTGGCTTACGGCATATCCATATAAGCTTTAGTTTTATCATCCAGTGTTTGGGTGTAATTTTCTGAACTTAACCCCAATAACTGCGGCAAGGTGGCGGCGATACAAATCGATGAGAAGGTTCCCACCACAATGCCAGCAAATAACGCGATGGCAAAGCCCGTTAATGCAGCCCCTGCAAGTAGCCAAATACAGGCAATGGTGGCAAGTGTTGTGCCCGAGGTGATCAATGTACGCGTTAAGGTAGAACCAATTGCATCGTTAATCACAACATGGGTGTTAATGCGTTGATTGTCTGGCTGAATACGTAAAAGCTCTCTGACTCTGTCGCCAACAATAATTGAGTCATTTAATGAATAACCAATAATCGCCAATAAACTTGCCAGCACGGTTAAATTAAATTCAAGCCCTAATAAAGAAAACAAGCCAAGCACTAAAATTAAATCATGTAATAGTGCAACCACTGAACCTACTGCGAGTCGCCATTCAAAGCGCACAGCTAAATAAACCATAATGGCAATCAGCGCCGAAAATAATGCTAAACAACCTTGTTCAAAAAGCTCATCACCCACTTGTGAGCCTAAAAATGAGCTCGAAAGTACTGTATATTCTACGCCTTGCTCATTCAGCTCTGCTTGCCAAGTACTGGCTTTGCTCACCTCTGGCGCTTCTCTTAAAACAAAGTGATATTCGCCCGCTTTACTGATGGTTAATTTGCTTGCAACCTCAGGGCTTAACTTTGCTTTTAAATCAGAGATTGCCGTGACTGACGTTGTGTTAATTTCAGTGATGTAGCCACCTGTAAAATCAAGGCCAAAGTTTAGCCCTTTGACAGATAAAACAGCTAAGCTTGCAATGACTAACACACAACTTAGCAATAACCCTAAAACGCGCGCTTTACTCGCCGCAGTTAATGTTGACCAACTCATGCTTTAGCCCCCGTTAGATTGGTTAGTTTAATGTAGAGTGTTTGGCTAAGCGCTTTTGAAATATAAACGCCAGTAAAGACACTGGTTAATAGCCCAAGCGCTAACGTGATTGCAAAGCCTTTCACCGGCCCATAACCAATGGCGTATAAAATAATTGCCGTGATCATCGTAGTCACATTAGCATCAAAAATGGTCGTAAATGCTTGGTTATAACCTTGTTCAATTGCTTGATAAGTAGGCCGTCCTTTACGCTTCTCTTCTTTTATTCGCTCAAAGATAATCACATTTGTATCAACGGCCATACCTATTGTCAGTACTAACCCTGCAATACCCGGTAAGGTCAGCACAACACCCGGTAATAGCGACATTAAACCAACTAAAGCCGTTAAATTAAGCAGTAAAGCAATATTGGCAATCAGTCCTAAGCGACGATACCAAAGCGCCATAAAGGCAAGGGTAATACCGATACCCAGCATTAACGCAGCTAAGCCATGTTCAATATTTTCACTGCCTAAGCTTGGGCCTATGGTTTGTTCTTGAACGATTGTCACTGGCGCTGTGAGCGACCCTGCGCGCAGTAAAAGCGCTAAATCGTAGGCTGCTTGTGGGCTTTTCATATTAGTAATGCTAAAACGTGAGCTTAAGTGCTGTGCAATGTTTGCAACATTGATAACTTCGCTTTTTTTCACAACTTCGCCATTTGCATCCCGTGAGTATTCAGAATACACCGTGGCCATTGGCTTACCTATGTTGTGCTTCGAAAAAGCAGACATCGCATCACCACCTTGCGAATCTAAACTAAGCTGAACTAAAGGCTTGCCCCATTCATCTTTACCAACACTGGCGTTATTAATGTGATCACCTGAAAAAATCGCAACAGGGTTTAAATTAACAACGCCACCGCCTTGCACATTAAACGCTTTACCACTTACTTCGACAACTTGATAAAAATCGAGGGTCGCAGTTGCACCAATAATGCGTTTAGCTTCTGATGGGTCTTGCACACCAGGTAACTCGATGCGAATGCGCTGTTTACCTTGTCTTTGCGTTACCGCTTCTGTAATACCAAGCTCTTCAATACGACCGCGCAGGGTTGTTAAGCTTTGCGCCATGACTTGTTTATTGAATTCGCTTTGGCTTTGCTCATTAAAATGCAGTAATACCGTGGTTAGGTTATTAGTCGTTGATTTAGTTTGCATCAAGCCTTTGAATTGACCTTGTAACGTTGAAATGAGTCCTGCAAGTTGCTCTTCACCGCTTGGTAATATTTGTAGCTCAACCCCTTCTTTTACAACACTTGCCCGAATACCACGGATTTTATCTTTACGAAGCGTCAATTTAGTTTGTTGATACACACTGTTTAAGTGCTCTTGCATTGCTTTATCTAGGTCAACATCAAGCACAAATAGCACCCCACCATTTAAGTCGAGCCCCAACTTAATCGGTGAAAGGCCAAGCTGCTGAAGCCACTGCGGGCTTGTTGCATGCTCAACAATTTTAGACTCTAACTGCGGGTATTGTGTTTTGATAAAGCTCAGTGCATTAGCACTTTGAGTCGACTCAGTTAATAAAATAGCCAGTTGATCTTGGCTATCTTTGGCTTCAGTGACTTCAAAACCATGTTGATTGAGTGAAGATGTCACACTTTGCAGCGTCACAGTTTGATCTGGCAAGCTAATGTGCAACCAAGACTTATTAGGGTAAAGGTTAGGTAGTGCGCTAACCGCTAATAAAATACACGCCGCTATCATAGCGACATAACTCATTTTTAGACGACGCCATAGCGCCGGCTTTGATTTATGTGACATACATGACTTCCTTCCGGCATTGTCGGCCGGTAAAAATTAATTCCAAATATAAAAAAGTAACGAAGGAAGTCGTTTAGCTATGGTAGGTCGTATTCGCTTTGTACAAGAGATTAGCGTCTTTCCAGCCACTAATGCGGGATTTACGTTGAGTGGCTAACGCAAACCATGGGATCTGACGCACAGCACCTGGCGGCGCTAAAAAGTGCTCTTTACCCCAATCTTCAGCAAAGAATTCAATTAATAGCTCGTAATCAGGATCAACCTGACTATGATAAAGAAACAATGATGAATTACTGGCAGTTAAACGCGGCACGAGGGTATCAAACCCCGATGGTTCAACCGGCTTAGGATGTTCGACTGCATGAGTTTGGGAAATAACTGGGAGTTTAGTCAACTCAACTTGGAACAATTTAGTCGCAGCAAAGTGTGACTGAGTGTCAGGCATAGCCATGCTCTGTGCACTAAAGAACAAAGTAAATAGCAAGATAATGACTGAGAAAAACCGTAACAAGAACTGACCAATAAATTAAGCGGATAACATGACTATAATGAGGGTAAAAAAATAAAACACAAGGTATTACTTAAATAAAAGTAACTAAAATAAAGCGAGCCTAATTAGACCCGCTGATTAATTTAACTTTGTTAAACAAGTTAAACTTCTAATGATGACATGTCGATAACAAAGCGTGAGGCCATATCACCTTGCTTTAATTTATCGAAAGCGTCATTAATCTCTTCCATTTTGATCATTTCAACTTCAGGCAAAATATTATGTAACGCACAGAAATCGAGAATCTCTTGGGTTTGCGCAATACCGCCAATCAATGAGCCAGCAACACGGCGACGCCCCATTAATAACGGCACTGAGTTAGACTCAGCAAGCTCACCTACTTGACCAACTAATACTTGAGTTCCATCAATATCTAAAAGCGGAATGTACGGCGTAAAGTCGTGTTTTACCGGAATAGTGTTAATGATCACATCAAATTGATTAGCATGCGCTTGCATGGCTGCTTCATCGCTCGATACCAATAAATCTTTTGCGCCATAAGATAAAACCTGCTGTTTTTTCTTATCACTACGGCTAATTGCCGTAACATGTGCGCCCATTGCAGCTGCGATTTTAATCGCCATATGACCTAAACCACCTAAACCAATCACACCAACACGGCTACCAGGCCCCACATTCCATGTACGTAATGGCGAATATGTTGTGATACCCGCACATAGAATTGGCGCACATTTAGCAAGGTCTAAACCTTCTGGTACGCTTAATACAAACTCTTCACGCACCACAATGTGTTTTGAATAACCACCTTGAGTGAGTTCACCACTGATACGGTCTTGGCCTGAATAGGTCCCTACCATGCCTTCGCGACAAAACTGTTCTTCACCGTGATGACATTGGTCACAGCTTAAACAGCTATCAACCATACACCCTACTGCAACATTATCGCCCACTTTGTATTTAGTAACGCCGCTGCCGACTTCAAGAACGCGGCCGACAATTTCATGGCCAGGCACCACTGGGTATTGAGTCCAGCCCCAATCGTTTTCTGCTGTGTGTAAGTCTGAATGGCACACACCGCAATAAAGAATTTCAATGGATACATCTTCATCACGAAGTGCACGGCGTTCAAAATGATACGGCTCTAATGGTTTTTCAGAATCATGTGCTGCATAACCGACAGTTTTCATGCTTACTCCTTAATTTTCTTCGTGTTTAACTCATGCATTAACTAATTTGCTAATGCATTGGTGTATAATGCATTCAGTATAGAGGTAAATCTGCAAACTACACTTGCCTAAAACACGAAAGCTTTTGCCTATTTTTATCAAATTGATTTTAAGAGACCCCCATGCGTGGAATGAGCCGCAAAGAACAGGTGACGAAGTCGCCTGATGCAATGAACCTATCACAAAGCATCAAAACACTCTGGCCCTATTTAATGACCTTTAAAGGCCGCGTTATTTTAGCCGTACTGGCGCTTATTGCAGCAAAAGGCGCCACATTGCTGATGCCTTGGGCATTAAAGGAAATAATTGACGCGGTTGATGCGAGTATCAACCCGCTATTAAGCGTTCCTATTGCCTTGCTCATCGCGTATGGTTTACTGCGCTTTGCCAGTGTGTTTTTTGGTGAAGTTCGCGATGCATTATTTGGCCGTGTCACAGAGCATGCGATGCGCCATATTGGCTTAAAAGTATTTAAACACTTACATAGTTTAGAACTTGCCTTTCACCTTGATAGGCAAACAGGTGGAATTAGTCGCGATATAGAGCGTGGTACAAGTGGTCTTAGTTTTTTAATGCGCTTTTTGATGTTTAACATCGTGCCAACTCTATTTGAAATAATCACAGTAGCTATTATTTTTGCGACCTTGTTTTCACCTTGGTTTGCACTCGTCACCGTTATCGCGGTCGCTATTTACATTGCTTTTACTGTAATTGTAACTCAGTGGCGTAACCGATTTATTCGTGAAGCAAATGCTGCCGATAACAACTCTAACACCCGTGCTATCGACAGCTTACTAAATTACGAAACCGTTAAATACTTTAATAATGAACACTATGAAGCGAGCACTTACGACGGCTTTTTAGCTAAGTGGGAACAAGCGAGGCTAAAAAATCGTTTATCATTACTGGCGCTTAATTCTGGGCAAGCACTTATTATCGCCGCGGCTATTACAGCACTAATGTGGCTAGGTGCCAGTTCCGTGGTCAATAAAGAGCTGACCATAGGTGAGCTTGTGATGATCAATGCTTACATGATCCAGCTATTTTTGCCGCTTAACTTTTTAGGCTTTGTTTATCGTGAGATACGCCGTGCACTGACTGATCTTGAAAATATGCTGGGGCTGTTAAATCGAAAAGCCGCCATTAGTGATGACAAAGATGCAAAACCATTAAATACAACAAAAGCAGCCATTCGATTTGAAAATGTGTCGTTTAGTTACGACAAACAAAGGCCAGTTATAAATAACTTAAGCTTTGAGGTTACTTCAGGCAGCAAAGTGGCGATTGTGGGTGCCAGTGGTGCAGGTAAAAGCACCCTTAGCCGCCTGCTCTACCGATTTTATGATGTCGATGCGGGTAAAATTTATATCGATGAGCAAGCAATCAACACTGTGACACTTGAAAGTTTGCGCCAAGCAGTTGCCATCGTACCGCAAGATACCGTGCTATTTAATACCAGCATTCGCGAAAACATAGCCTACGGAAACCCAAAAGCAAGCGAAGATGAAATTGATAAAGCCATAAGCCTTGCCCACTTAGATGGATTTATTGCAAGCCTAGATAAAGGCGATAAAACCCTTGTTGGTGAGCGTGGTTTAAAAGTATCGGGTGGTGAAAAACAGCGCATTGCAATTGCCAGAGCCATTTTAAAAGGTTCACCGATTTTATTATTTGATGAGGCAACGTCGGCACTAGATTCGCATTCAGAGCAAGCTATTTTAAGTGCGATGCGTGAAGTCGCACAAAAGCACACCAGCATAGTCATTGCCCATCGTTTATCAACAATAACCGACGCAGACAAAATTATTGTTATGAAACAAGGCCGGGTTGTTGAACAAGGTCAGCATCAGCAACTACTTGCAGCAAATGGTGAATACGCACGAATGTGGCAGTTACAGCAAAGCGATGAATAAACACTGTTAACTACTAGGTTAAATGATTAGAATAACCGCTTTATTTTTATCTATACCAAAAAGGCAACACGCAGATGGGCAGAGCTTATCAAAACAAAAAAGACTCAATGGCAAAAACTGCGGGTGCAAAAACCAAAGTTTATTCAAAGTACGGAAAAGAAATTTATATCTGCGCTAAGAATGGTGGTGTTGATCCCGATGGCAACTTAGCGCTTCGTCGCTTAATTGAGCGTGCTAAAAAAGACCAAGTACCTACGCACGTAATCGAGCGTGCAATCGATAAAGCCAAAGGCGGTGGCGGCGAAGATTACGTAGCAACACGCTACGAAGGTTACGGCCCGGGCAACTGTATGATTATTGTTGACTGCTTAACCGACAACAACAAACGTACCTTCGCTGACGTACGTGTTTGTTTTACTAAAGCAAATGCAAAAATTGGTGCGCAAAACTCAGTATCACACTTATTTGATCACCTCGCTATCTTTGTATTTGATGGTGATGATGACGAAGCTGTTTTAGAAGCCCTAATGATGGCTGATGTTGATGTAACAGATGTAGAAGTTGAAGACGGTAAAGTCACTGTATTCGCGCCACACACTGAATACAACAACACCCGTACAGCACTTGAAGAAATGGGCATTACTGATTTCCACGAAGATCTAATTGCTTTTGTGCCGCAAGTAGAAGCACCAATTGAAGGTGAAGACGTTGAAGTCATGGAACGCTTTTTAGCCATGCTAGAAGATTGTGACGACGTACAAAACGTTTATCACAACGCACAGTTTTAATGTCATATTTTTTAACGGCTAATAGTTTAGCCGTTAAAAAACCTAGCGATTACTTTTGTTTTTTAAAAGGAAATAGCTGCTGCTTAAGCATGCCTTCAGGCATGTAGTCACCAACCACCCCGTACTTGTCGGGCCATTCAGCTTGGCCTTTTACAGCGCTACCTAACAAATAATCTAAAAACGAAAAATGCGCGGCATAGTTTCTGTCGATGGCTGCTTTATCTGAAGAATGGTGCCAATGATGAAATTGTGGTGTAACAATCACATACCTTAACCAGCCAAATTTCACTCTTACATTAGCATGGTTAAACACAGCCTGAAAACCGACAATAATCACATAAAGGCTAATCACTTCAGATGGAAAACCTAACACAAAAATCGGTGTGAGCACTAAACTTCGGGTGACTAAAATTTCTAAAATATGCTGTCGAGAGCCTGCCAACCAATCCATTTCTTTTGCACTGTGATGTACAGCATGAAAACGCCAAAGCAGTGGTACTTCATGATAAGCACGATGCACAAAATACTGCATTAAATCGGCTACTAAAATAATCAAAAACAGTTGTAAAAGAAACGGCATTTGTACAATAAAGCCTTGCACAGTCTCTGATACCGCCCAACCAAATGCATGATGCACAAACTGGTTAGTAGCAAGCAGTACAAAACCGATAATTAAATGATTTACAAAGAAATGGTTCAAATCACCTTGCCACTCAGCGCGGAGGATCTTTTGCTCCTTACGATGCGGTAAAAGCTTTTCTATTAAGATAAAAATGAGTGTAGAGCCAAGTAAATCAAGAATAAACCAATCAAGCCCTAAATACGGCGTGTTATCTCTGAAGTCGCCCACTTCAACATTCGGCCCGCCAAACGCAATTGCCACAACTATAAAAAACCAAGCCGTTGCACCGAGCCGTTTATTAGTATTACGAACAAAATTCAAAAGCCCTAAACTGCCCGAAATAATTAATGCCACAAACATTAGCTGACGTAAAAACTCAACACTGTAATTTTGTCTGAGCTCTGGCGTCGTTAAGTACTCGGGGAAATGAAACGCTAATACCCCTAAACAGGATAAAATAGCCAAAAAGCACGCAATATAGCCACTAATATTGCCTTCACCGATCTGGAATTGTTCAGCGCGGAACACTCGTTGCGAAAGACGAGACATAACACAAAAATCCATTTAAAAATTTATCGCAGCATAGCACAGAAGCTTTTAGGAAAAAAATATCAGCTAACCCTGCGTAATTATATGTACACAACTCATTGATATTAATGTCATAAAGCCTAAAAAATTGGTTTTTAGTGATACAATGCTTAATCAATTAACCTAATTTAAAATCTAACTGCACTTGAAGATTTTTTTGCATTACTGCAACACCGTTTTCAACTTTAGGCGCATATTTCCAATTAGATAGGGCCTTAATCGCGGCTTTATCAAAGATGTGCTCAGGCACAGATTTTAAAACGTGAATATTAACTGGTTCACCATTTTCATTAATATCGAAACTCATTTGAACATAGCCTTCAATTCTATTGCGAACAGCATGAATTGGATAAGTTGGGTTTGCTGTTTCTTGCAGAACTGCATGAGGCCTTTCTGGCTGTGGTGTTGAAGAACACCCCATAAATAAAACGAATGATATTGACGTTAAAATTGAATATTTCATTAAAATCCTTTTATATAGCTGACGCCTGCGCTAATCAATAACCTTGATTTAACTTAAAAGTGCCATAGCAGAATGACTTTTAAACAACTTTTTATGGTGAATCTTCACCTGACCTTTTTTCTTTTTTAAAGCTGTTTGGTGAAAGGCCTTCTTTGCTTATTTTATCTAACTCAGCTCTTTTATTTGAGTCATCACCGTTCTCATGTAGATCCAATCTTCTTTCTTCAGCCTTCGCTAGGTTTTTTAGCGAAGGCTGAAACATTGACATTATTTCTATGCCCACAATATACCTTCATGCATTAATTGCAGTTGTAATTATTACTATAGATATAAGGGCAATGGGATAAATTCCAAGTTACTCAAACGTTAACCATTGCTATAACGCATTACCAATCTGCTTGAGTTGTTTGTTATGTGCACTTGTTTATTTCAGCGAGCTCGAGATCAATATTAGCAACAATATAACCATACTCTTTTTTAGATATATATTTGGATTGGAAATGTTGCTTTGCGAGTTCATGAGTCCAAGCCTCACCACAAGGCGCAGCAGGAATCGTAGTATCAATTTTTAAAAGGTGACTTTCCTTAATCCTGCCACCTTTTTTGACAATACTTTTAGCGCAAAGGCTTAAAGCATATTCAACGGCAAATTTATCGACACTTGGCATACCAATAAATTCAACGTCACAACCAAGCCTTTCATTACCCTCTGTATCAACATAATAAAGCTGACCAGACGTTGTACACGCTGAACAAATAACGATTAAACTGAACAAAAAGATATGCCTAATGTTCAACGGAACTCCCTGTAGACAAAACATTTTAATATTTATGCGACATAGCTTGTGTTGCATTATCGCTTATTGGACTGAGCCGCTACCTGCTCGGTTTGTCAGAGTTGATGCTGTGCTTGGGGTTTACTTATAAAAAGCTTTTTTCGACTCATCCCAAACCATATGTTATATGGCATTACTCAACGAACTCAATTGTTGCATTTGCCAATTTAAGGTCACTAAGCAAGCCAATTACGTTATTAGCATTACATAAGTCGAACTCAACAACTCCATTTTTTAAAAGCTCATCAGTAATTAACTTTGAGGCTTTTAAATCAAGTGAGGTGTTTAAGTTAAAGGCTCTGTCCATAGAAATTTTTTTAAGGTTTTCGAAGCCTGTAATTCTTATTTTTAACATATACACTTTCTCAATAACATACCAACGCCATAAAAAGAGAAGTATTAATGTTAGCTAAAATCGATTAGCAACGAACATCTATCCAACATTTAGACGCCCTTATCTTTTATCATCTTGATAGGTAAACATTAGCCGTGATGTCGGCGAATGTGTTTAATTAAGCCTAATTGATCAAACTCAAGTGAAACAATATTGGTTTTATTGTACTCGATAATTTTGTCTAAATGAGCAGGCTTAACTTTACCTGATTCAGTCATTTTTACAAAAACGATATTAGCGCCAACCATTACCTCATTTATTTCTATTGAACTAAAGATAACTTCATCATTTAACTTACTAATCATATCCTCTCGGAGTTTTGATTTATCTGTATAAACAAATTTGAATTTGACGTGTTCATCAATAAAATCATCGGCTAGCAACGAGATAAAGTAGTCTATTTCTTTAATTGTCGTGTTGGGCTGTTGACGCGCATTTTTTGCTGCTACAAATGTTTTAGCTTTCTCAATTAATTGCTCTGAGGTGAATTTATCTTTTGCACTACCAGAAAATGACAGAAGAAAACAAATTAACACCAATATAGATTTTTTCACGAAACTCTCCTTGTATGTTTAGACAAAATAGCTCTCAGATGGTGTTAGCCTCAGCTTTTTTATACATTAGCTTAGTACGAAGCCAGGCACAAAATTATCACAATACGACTTTAAAAAATTAAATTACACATAACTAGAAGGAATCACAATTTTTTAGACTACACAAGAACTGAGAGTATATAAGTAGGAGGTATCGCCGCGGTAATGAGTAAAGCTACTCACAAGATATTCTTCATTGTATTTCCTTTGCCATTGAAATTAGCCATAAAATTCCACTTCAGTTTGTACGCCGAATGGTAAAATAAATTCTCTAAATTCTGGGTCGCCTTTTTGTGCCTTTGGATATTTAAGCTGGTACATATTCTTTTTAAACATATTTAAGAATTGCTTGTTTTGTAATTTGTTATCCAACACGCTGACTTTCACAACATCACCCGCTTGATTAACCATCATCATGAATAAGATTTTATTATCTGACCGTCTAAATTCGTCTTTTGCTTGTAATATCACATCTTTGGGAATAGTAAAGTTTGGTAAGTTACTTTGTTCTGTTGATGAGCAGGCCACTAAAAATAAGCATACGAGTATTAAAAATTTATTCATTATCTGTCCCTAAAAAATTTAAGAGACAAGATACTGTGAATAAATGCTTTTATCCAGTAAAAACCAAAAAAGCCACGATGAACGTGGCTTTGTTGGATAAAGCTTAAACTTTTACTGATCTATATAAGAACCTAATCTTATAAGAACTGACCTAGCGCTTTAACTTGGTCTAACATGCGGTTTGAGAAACCCCACTCGTTATCGTACCAAGCCATCACTTTAACTAGCTTACCATCTACTTTAGTTTGTGTAGAATCGAAGATTGAAGACGCTGGGTTATGGTTAAAGTCGATAGAAACAAGCGGTAGTTCGTTGTATTCAAGAATACCTTGCATTGCACCTTCTGATGCTGCTTTAACGACTTCGTTGATTTCTGCTGCGGTTGTTTCACGCTTAGCAACGAACGTTAAGTCTACTAAAGAAACGTTGATTGTTGGTACACGTACTGCCATGCCGTCAAGTTTACCCGCAAGTTCAGGAAGCACTAGGCCAACTGCTTTAGCAGCACCTGTTTTGGTTGGGATCATTGACTGAGTTGCGCTACGTGCACGGTATAAGTCTGGGTGATAAACGTCAGATAAGTTTTGATCGTTTGTATAAGCATGAATTGTCGTCATGCTACCTTGCTCAATACCCACTGTGTCGTTGATTGCTTTTGCAATCGGCGCTAAACAGTTTGTTGTACACGATGCGTTTGAAATGATGTTGCTGTCAGCGTTTAATACGTCGCTGTTAACACCATGAACAACGGTTGCATCCATGTCAGTACCAGGTGCAGAAACGATTACTTTTTTAGCACCCGCTTCAATGTGTTTAGCCGCTGCTTCACGAGAAGTGAATAAACCTGTACATTCTAAAACGATATCTACGTTTAGTGCTTTCCAAGGTAGGTTTGCAGGATCACGCTCTTGCGTAAGCGTAATTTCATCATTACCAATTAGCATGGTGTTTTCAGCAAGTGTTACTTTTTGAGAAAATTGACCGTGTACTGAGTCAAATTGAGTTAAATGCGCGTTAACATTTGCTGGTGCTAAATCGTTGATTGCAACGATTTTGATTTCGTTGTTTTGAGCTGACTCGTAAAGAGCACGTAATACGTTACGACCGATACGTCCATAGCCATTAATTGCAACATTAATCATTCTAATATCTCCCGTTAATTATTTTACTTCACTTGCTTGGCGAGCAAGCGCTTCAATGGCTTGCCAGTCTTTGTTTTCAATAAGTTGTTTATCTAGCATCCAAGTACCACCTACGCAGATAACGTTTTTAAGTGCGAGGTAGTTAGGCGCTGTTTCAAGGCTAATGCCACCTGTTGGGCAAAAAGTAACCTGTGGTAAAGGGCCACCAATTGATTTCAGCATTGCCGTGCCACCCGCTGCTTCTGCAGGGAAGAACTTTAAGAACTTAAAGCCATGGCTTGCTAATTTCATTACTTCACTTGGTGTTGCTGCACCTGGTAAAAATGGAATATCAGACTCTTTAGCCAGTGCTAATAATTCGTCGTTTACACCTGGGCTAACCATGAAGTCAGCACCGGCTTCAACAGATGCATTAAATGTCGCTTTATCAACCACGGTACCTGTGCCAACGTATGCTTCTGGTACGGCTTCTTTCATTAGCTTTACAGCTTCTGCCGCAATCGGCGTGCGTAAAGTAATTTCTAATGCTTTTAAGCCACCGTTATAAAGCGCACGTGCAAGGGGTGCTGCATCTTCAAGTTTTTCGATAACAACAACCGGTACCACAGGTGCCGATGATAAAATTTTCTCAATGCTCATTGTATGTTCCTCATAGCCCAGTAACGGCGTATTATTATTCTAAACCAAAGGCACTTGCGCCAAGGTCTGCACTACTTACTATATTTCTGAAACCTGCAAATAACTCTCGGCCTGTACCGTATGTTTGGCTTGGCTGGCTAAGTTGTAATTCACGTTTTGCTAATTCTTCATCGCTTACATGTACTTTTAATACACCCGCTGGTGCATCAAGGGTCACTAAATCACCTTCGTGAATTTTTGCGATTACCCCACCTTCAACCGCTTCTGGTGCTAAGTGGATAGCAGCAGGCACTTTACCTGATGCGCCCGACATACGACCGTCTGTGACAATCGCCACTTTGTAGCCTTGGTCTTGCAGTGTTGCCATTACTGGCGTCAACTTATGAAGCTCAGGCATACCTTTCGCTTTTGGACCTTGCTCTTTAATTACAGCAATAAAGTCTGTGTTTAATTCACCGCGGCTATACGCTTCTTGTAACTCACCTTGTGAGCTAAATACTTTAGCCGGTGCAGATACAATTTGATGTGACTCAGCCACTGCAGAAACTTTAATAACGGCTTTACCAAGGTTACCTGTTAGAAGCTGTAAACCACCCTGCTTGCTGAACGGGTTATCAATTGGGCGTAATACATCTTCGTCGTGAGACTTTTCAGGGCACGCCACCCATTTGACTTTGCTCGGGCCTGTGCTGTTTGTCATGATCACTGATGAATCTTTATCTAGCATTGGCTCTGTGGTGTATGCTTCTAGGCCATCACCCACAATGGTTTTCACATCGTTATGTAAATAACCTTTGCTAAGTAGTTGCTTCATTAAGAAGCCCATACCGCCGGCAGCTTGGAAGTGGTTCACATCTGCTGAGCCATTCGGGTAGATACGCGTAAGAAGTGGCACAACTTCTGATAAGTCAGCCATGTCTTTCCAAGTAAGGATTACACCCGCTGCTTTCGCGATTGCGACTAAGTGGATTGCGTGATTCGTTGAGCCGCCTGTTGATAACAAGCCAACTAAGCCATTAATAATTGTTTTCTCACTCACTACATCAGCAAGGCAATTAGCATCTTTTGTATCAATTAACTGCTTTAACATGGTTTCGACAGCATGACCTGTTAAACCATCACGTAGTTCTGTGTATGGGTTAATGAAAGAGCTACCTGGTAAATGTAGACCCATGATTTCCATTAACATTTGATTCGAGTTTGCCGTGCCGTAGAAAGTACAAGTACCAGCACTGTGGTAAGACGCGCTTTCAGCTTCTAATAACTCTTCACGACTTACTAAGCCTTGTGCAAATTTTTGACGAACACGGGCTTTTTCTTTATTTGGAATACCCGATTGCATTGGACCTGCAGGTAAGAAATACGTTGGTAAATGACCAAATGATAAGGCACCAATTAACAGTCCAGGGACAATCTTGTCGCATACGCCTAAACAGAAAACACCGTCGAACACGTCATGCGATAAAGAAACCGCTGTAGACATTGCAATCACATCACGTGAGAACAATGAAAGCTCCATACCGTCACGGCCTTGAGTAACACCGTCACACATAGCTGGCACGCCACCAGCAACTTGTGCTGTTGCATCGTACTTGGTAGCAATAGTTTTTATTAAATCAGGATATTCTTTGTAAGGCACATGCGCAGAAAGCATGTCGTTATAAGCATTAATAATCGCTAAATTTGGTTGCTCATCTGCTTTTAAACGAGCTTTGTCATCGCTGCTACAAGCAGCCATAACGTGTGCAATATTACCGCAACCTAAGCCGGCACGTACTCTTGTTTGTTTTTTTGCGTGCGCGATACGATCTAAATAAGCTTGGCGGGTCTCTTTACTACGTTCAATAACGCGTTCGGTGACTTCTTGGATACGAGGATGCAACATATAAATTCGACTCATCTCTATAGTTAGAGGATAAAGGCTCAGTGACAATTACAGACTCCACGAAAATAATTGCACTGAGCATCTTTGATTTACCCGTTCAAAGGTACGCTGACAGGCTGTCTCTCACAACCAACCTGACACCGGTGTCACTGTATTAACTCATGACTGTGACACCGGTGTCAACCTTATCTGTTAAATTTAGTTTAATTTTTTTAAATGACCAAATAATGAACAACACTATTTTAGCTAACTATGAGTAAAATTCATGCTCAAGTTATGTTTAAAGTTCCACTTTAACTTTGAATACCAAGAATATAACTCTTTAAGTTCAGGTGGTTATATAAAAAATCGAGGAAGGAATTTACATAAAAAAAGCCCGAGAAAGCGTCACTCAATCTCGGGCTACTGTGAAAAAAACAAATTGAATTTTATTTAATTGCAGCTGTTGACTCGCGAGTAATTAGTTTTGCTTCAAGCGTTACCTGATAAGGTGTTTCTTGTGGATCACTAATATGACTGATTAGTTGTGTAACCGCTTGGTGGGTCATTTCTTCAACTGGCTGCGCAATAGTTGTTAGTCCAGGCCAAATATGACGTGCAATGGGTGCGTTATCAAAACCGGCAATTGAGATATCATCAGGCACTTTTAGTTGCATTTGTGTTGCTAGTTTAAGTACTGCAGCCGCCATATAGTCGTTTGATGCAAAGACTGCCGTTGGGCGCGGCTCTAAATCAAGAATTGTACGAGCACTATCAACACCTGAGTGATAACTAAAGTTACCCTCTTCTACTAAACGTTCATTAAATTCAATACCATTAGAAGCAAGCGCACGGCGATAACCTTTAAAGCGCTGCTCTGTCGCACTGTGATCTGGGTGACCTTTAATGAAAGCGATTTCTTTGTGACCTAATTTAATTAAATGCTCTGTTATTTCAAACGCACCTTGCTCATCATTACTGCGAACAGAAATAGAATCATCTTCAAGAACTGCAGATGCAACGCGCGCATATGGGATTTTTTTCGATTTTAAGAAAGTGACAAGCTCTGGAAAATCAGAAAATGGCGGCGTTAATACAATGCCATCTAAGCGCGATGTTTGAAGAAGTTGTTCAATATTGTTAATTAGGTCTTGCCCACGAAGTTCACATGGGTGGATCAATAAATTGTAATTATGGTCATGGCATGCTGCCAGCGCACCAGTTTGTACGCGAGTGATATAGCTTTTACTTGGGTTATCATACAAACAACCAATAATAAAACTGCGGTTTTGCGCTAAGCCACGGGCGATTGGGTTTGGTGTGTAATCTAGCTCTTTAAATACTTTTAGTACTTTTTCTCGGGTAGCATCACTCACGTTAGGCTCATTGTTGAGCACGCGAGACACTGTTTTTTTAGATACACCGGCGTAGCTTGCGACGCTATTAATGGTTACTTTTTTCATACCATAATCATCCAGTCCGCTCCAATTAAGCTCGACTACTAACGTGTAAACACGCAGCAGCACCTACCAGCGGAATATTATCTTGTGTTACCAAGGTTACAGGTATCTGTGAAGTATATTGCGACATAATGCCTTTGTCTGCAAAGCGTTCAACAAATCGGCTAGATAGTAAACGTTGTTGCATACGAGGTAAAATACCACCGCCAATAAATACACCACCTAGAGCACCAAATGTTAGGGATAAATCACCAGCTACACTACCAATCCAATCACAAAATTGATTAAGGGTTGCATCGCAGATATCACATTGTCCTGTCGTTGCAAGCTCACTGATTTGTGCTGCATCAAGGTTTTTTGCTGCAACGCCTTTAACGGCTGCCATCGCTTTATATAAATGCGCTATACCTGGGCCAGAAAAAACAGTTTCTACTGACACATGATTTAATTGCTTTTTAAGCTCGGTGATTAACTGGCGATCTAACTCTGTAACCGCTGCAAGGGTAATATGCCCCGCTTCGCAGCTAAGCACTGCACTGCCTTGCGAAGTACGCACCAAGCATGCAGCACCAAAGCCTGTGCCAGGCCCCATCACGGCAATATTGGCATTGTTGTCTGCTTGCCCTGCTTTAACAGCTACGTTTTGTGAATCATCTAAATAAGGCGCTGCATAGGCAAATGCAGCAAAATCATTAATAACTTCTAGCTGAGTGAATGCAAATTTAGCTTTTAGATTTTCAACGCTAAAATGCCAACCTAAATTAGTTAAATGAACTTGGCCTGCTTTAATTGGGCCTGCAACAGCTAAACACGCTCTGTTTGGCTTTGCATATGATATTTGACTGAAATAGTGCTCAATGGCACTTTCTAGGGAACCAAAATCTGCACTTGGAAATTTAAGGTTATGCTCAATGACAAATTGATTTGTATGTTCGTTAAAATCAGTGATTAAAGCAAAGCGCGCATTTGTGCCGCCAATATCGGCAACAAGGATAGGATCAAAATCGGTGTTAGACTGTGTGTTCATTATGTTTTCTCTATGTGTCTAAGCTGTTTGCCGCTTATTTTTATAGTTTTCAATGGCAAAGCCACTGTTCAAGATAACCTTTGAGTTATTAACTCAAAGCAACTATCTTTAGTATTAAAAAAGTGCTGCCCAAATAAATGGGCAGCCAAATACGTTTTGACAACAAAATGATAAAACATCGACATTATGACACCGGTGTCAGCATTGAATCAATAAAAATTTTAAATATTTGCCTTTGCATACGTATTTTACGACGAAGTACTTGCTTATTGAGCCCGTTTAGAGTTGTGATGCTACATCAAAAATGACTCTGTAACTTTACCATTTATAGATAAAACGACTTATCATAAATAGCTTGAAAAAAATATTAAATAGCCGAAAATGGCCGTTACAAATCATCACTATTGCTTTGGAATTAATACCCTATGAAAGGTAAAGCGACATCTTTTGACATCGCACATTATGCAGGTGTTTCTCAGTCAACTGTGTCACGAGCACTTCGAAATAGCCCTTTGGTTAATGAAGAAACGCGCCGACGTGTTCATGAAGTCGCCAAACAACTTAATTACAAAGTAGATAAAAACGCTAGTAACCTCAGAACACAGCAAAGTAGTACCCTCGCGCTTTTGTTATTTGAAGACCCGACATCAGACGAATCACAAATAAACCCATTCTTTTTAGCAATGCTTGGTAGTATTACCCGGGCCTGTGCAAAAGAAGGCTATGATTTGCTTGTGTCTTTTCAATCAAGTAGCTCAGATTGGCAAGCTGACTACGAAGATAGCCACCGTGCAGATGGTCTGATCTTATTAGGCTATGGTGACTACTTAGATTACCAGCCTAAGTTCAGAACCCTTATTGAACAAAATACTAAGTTCGTATGCTGGGGTGCCAGTGTTGATAACCGCCCAGACTTAACTGTGAGCTGTGATAATTATGGTGGCGGTAAACTTGCCGCAGAGCATCTGCTTGCAACAGGCAGAACCGATTGTGCGTTTATCGGTGATGCCTCTGATCACAGCCCTGAATTTTTTGCTCGCTACCAAGGTTTCAAAGATGCTTTTATGGATAAAGGTATCAAGCTAAACGAACGAAAAATGGCGAATGCTATTTCTACAGAAGAATCTGGCTATCATGCTACCCGTTCACTTATAGCAAATAACATTCGCTTTAACTCACTATTTGCCGCCAGTGACCTGATTGCCATTGGTGCTATTCGCGCTTTAAAAGAAGCAAAAATTAAAGTGCCTGATGATGTTCACGTGGTTGGCTTTGATAACATTTCAATCGCTAATTTCGTCAATCCTCCGTTGACCACAATTCAGCAAGATACGACCTTAGCAGGGCAAATGTTAGTTGATAACTTGCTTAAACTAATTCGCGGAGAACAAGTGGAGAGCACCCTACTCCCACCAAGATTAATCATTCGTGGCTCGAGTGTATAAGTTAGTATGTAGCGATAGCTCCTCTGCATTTACACCCTAAATTGCAGCTTTTAAAAGCAATAAACTAATAAAATGGCTTTTTTTTCGATTTACCCAAGACTATTACTTCGAAAAAGCAGATAATTGCACCTATTATGATGAAAACGCAGTGCAAGGCCGTTTACGGCTTTTGCCTGCAACGCGCACAAAGGTGGAATTTTTTAATGGAAATTAAAGTTAATTTTCTCGACAACCTCAGACTTGAAGCCAAGTTTGATGACTTCTCTGTCATTGCAGACCAACCTATTCGCTACAAAGGTGATGGCTCAGCGCCAAGCCCATTTGATTATTTCTTAGCGTCTTCTGCGTTGTGTGCGGCTTACTTTATTAAAGTGTATTGTAATTCACGTGATATCCCGACTGATGGTATTCGCGTTGCACAAAATAACATTGTTGACCCTGAAGACCGCTATAACCAAATTTTTCAAATTCAGGTTGAATTACCAGAAAGCTTATCGGAGAAAGATCGTACGGGTATTTTACGCTCAGTAGAACGCTGTACAGTAAAACGCGTCATTCAAACAGGCCCTGAGTTTAAGATCGATACCGTTGAAAGCATTGAAGCTGACGCGCAAGCGATGCTGATGGCAAAACCAGATGATGAAAACAATACCTTTATTTTAGGTAAAGATTTACCACTTGAAAAAACCATCGCTAATATGACGGCTATCCTTGAAGAGTTAGGGATGAAAATCGAGATCTCTTCTTGGCGAAATATTGTACCAAATGTATGGTCATTACATATTCGTGATGCAGCGTCACCAATGTGTTTTACCAATGGTAAAGGTGCAACGAAAGAAAGCGCGCTATGTTCCGCTTTAGGCGAGTTTATTGAGCGCTTAAACTGTAACTTCTTCTATAACGACCAGTTCTTAGGCGAAGACATTGCTAATAGCGAGTTTGTTCATTACCCAAATGAAAAATGGTTTGCACTGACTGATGATGACTCACTACCTGAGGGTATTTTAGATGACTATACCCGTGAAATTTACAATCCAGAGGGTGAGCTTTGTGGCTCGCACCTAATCGATACCAACTCTGGTAATAAAGAGCGTGGTATTTGTTCGATTCCTTATGTACGCCAGTCAGACGGTGAAACGGTTTATTTCCCTTCAAACCTTATCGAAAACTTATTCTTAAGTAATGGGATGAGTGCAGGTAACAACTTTGCCGAGGCAAAAGTACAATGTTTATCTGAAATTTTTGAACGTGCCGTTAAGCGCCAAATTATCGAGCAAGAAATTGTTTTACCAGATGTACCTGAAGCGGTATTAAACAAGTACCCAAGCATTGTAGCGGGTATTAGAGGGCTTGAAGAGCAAGGCTTCCCTATTGTTGTAAAAGATGCCTCGCTAGGTGGTCAGTTCCCTGTGATGTGCGTAACACTCATGAACCCTAAAACAGGCGGTGTATTTGCCTCTTTTGGTGCGCACCCAAGTTTTGAAGTTGCCTTAGAGCGCAGCTTAACTGAACTGTTGCAAGGCAGAAGCTTTGAAGGTTTAAACGATGTACCTAAGCCAACGTTCAATAGCATGGCGGTCTCTGAGCCTGAAAACTTTGTAGAACACTTTATTGATTCAACAGGTGTTATCTCATGGCGCTTTTTCAGCGCTAAACACGATTATGATTTTGTTGAGTGGGATTTCTCTGGCAGCAATGAAGAAGAAACAGCTAGCTTATTCGGTATCTTAGAAAGCTTAGGCAAAGAAGCTTACATTGCTGAGTTCTCAGATCTTGGTACAGCGTGTCGCATTTTAGTGCCTGATTACTCAGAAGTGTACCCTGTAGAAGACTTAATCTGGGACAATACCAATAAAGCGCTTAACTTCCGCGAAGATATCTTAAATCTGCATCGCTTATCAGAAGATCAACTTGCTGATCTCGTTGAGCGTCTAGAACAAAGTGAGCTTGATAACTACATTGATATCATCACCTTAATCGGTATTGAATTTGATGAAAACACAGTGTGGGGCCAATTAACAATCCTTGAGCTAAAACTACTTATATACCTAGCACTTGGTGATTTAGAAGCAGCGATGGAGCTAGTTGAAGCCTTCTTACAATACAACGACAACACCATTGTTGAACGTGGTTTATTCTATCAAGCAACGCACGCCACGTTAGAAGTAGCACTAAGCGATGATCTAGAGATTGAAGATTACATTCACAGCTTCACTCGTATGTTTGGTCAAGACACCATGGATGCTGTGGTCGGTTCTATTAACGGCGATGTAGTGTTTTATGGCTTAACAGAAACCAGCATGAAGCTTGAAGGCTTAGATAGACATCAGCGTTTAATTGATAGTTATAAAAAGCTACACGCTGCCCGCGCTAAAAAAGCGGGGCTGTAAGTAAATATCAAAGCCGCACGTTTTCGTAACCTGCGGCTTTTCTGCTTTACTTAAAAACGTTACTTAACGAAAATGCACACCTGTAATGTCATACTCAGCAATAAAGCGGCCACCATACGTGTCTACAAACATGAACTCCATTTCTATTTTTTCTCGTCGGCCTTTATGTTCAAGCAATTCAATAATAAAGTATTTATTCGAATTAAGATCAAAAGAACGGCCCTCTGTTTCTCGTGTAATGTTAAACTTTGTAGGATTACCGATTCTATCAAAGTACTCAAACAGCACGTTTAAACCACGCGCATAAATTCCCGAGTCTCGCTGTGAAGAATTAGGTCTTTGTTGAGCCAACAACCAGGTTTTGTCCTTTTGATTTACAGCTTTAATAAACTCAGTCATTAATTGTTGATGTTCAACCAAAGGCGGCATTTTTACTTCTTTGAGTGCTTGTGTGAGTTTATCTCCCGCTATACCTGTTCTTGCTATGTAATTATCAAAACCTGCCTCTATCGACATATAATTGAGATAGTCAGCAAGGCCACCTTTGTAAACCTGTTCAAATGTGCCATATTCTTGCGACAGAATACGTTCAAGGCGATTATAAAAAGAAAAAGCATGCGCTGAGTCTAATTTTTTCAGTTTCGACGTATCTATCAATTGACCAAAAAGTAGTGCATTTAAGTCAATTACATTCGTTTTTTCATCAAACGTAACGATTTCCTTAGCCCACTCTCTATCGGCTGTGGCAAGTTGCAAATAGTAACGTTGAAAAGGCGCACCATGCTCATCAGCGATTGTTATTTTATTTGTCGAAAAGTCATAAATTTTGGCGTTTTTTGTAGGGCCAGTTCTAACACTTACCTTAAAGCCGTTTGACAGTTCAGTAAATTTATCAGACTTCTCAATCACAACTTCCTGTGAAGTAAAAGCAGTCGTCGTAAAGAGCACTAAAAAGCTGGCAATGAATATACTAACAATTTTCATATAAATCCCTTTGAAGTTAAAATTAGACCTACCTATTACAGGTCCAAACAGTTTCCTTAAATGTATCTTAAAATTGTAAGTAATTGAAGCCCAGTGTAAATGTTAGGGTTTAAGATTTATAACGGTTAAGGTTTATAACGATAATGCCCTGTTATTTTATAACTAAATAACATATCTTCGAGTACAGGCCCTGCCCCTATGTTGTGCACAATCAGTGGCCTTTTTTTATCTCTTGACAGTTCATCAGTCACTATTCCAATATGAGGTAAGTTGCCAGGCAGCATCCAAGTGACAATATCTCCCCCCCTATAATTGCTCGCGTCTTCACTTATATTCAAACTATGCCCATGTCGTTTAAAGAAATGCTGTAAGTTAGGAACACGCCGGTGATCAATATTTGAATCAGGCTTTGTTAAACCCCATATTCTGTTTGATGGATATAAAGTAAAGTTATCACGCATATCCTCATGAACGAGTACTTGTAAATCGGTTCCGAGTGCCCTATAACTGCGAATTATGACATCAGTACACACACCAATAGTGGCAGGTACATCACCATTTGGATAAGCAATTCTTTTATAGCTTCCGTCATAAATAACGGAGTGATTTGTTCGCTCCTTAGCGGCTTGAACAAGTTGACTATAAAAGTCATCTGCTTTGACGTTAAATACAAGTAATGTAGATAATAACAATGCTGTTCTAATCATTTATTTAATCCCTTAAAAGTTCGAGCATAGTTAATTTGGGAGTTCTTTAGCTAAATCAATACTAGACAGAGTAGTAATAATCAAGTTACCAAGAATATATAATGCCCCCCTTAGAGGTTAACAATGTTAAAAAACAAAAGCCACGGCGAGTGCCGTGGCTTTTGTGTTACTGCGTTAGTAAAACTTACTTCAATGCGTCTTCGACAACTGGGTAATGATCCCATACTTGTTTGTCGCTCACTGAGCGAAGTAACTTGATGTATTCAGCATGAGTCCAAGCAAGCGGTGTGGCTGAGTTTGTACCCTCACCTAGCTGATAGCCTGCTTTATTGTTACCTACCCCATCCCAAACTTGTTCAGGTAACATCATCCCTTCATTAGCAAATGCTTCCATGCCTTTTACATAGGTGTCTTTAATTGCTTGTTGTTTCATTGCATCAAGGCTATTAGTTGCGTTTGCCGCAGCGATTTCATAGTGACCACGCTCACCTGTGAAAAACGGCCATACACGACCACGTTGACCAGGGGTGTTGTTACCACCTTCGGCATAGTTGTTACCTGTCACTTCATCTTCACCGTAACCATCGTTACCATAGCGGCGGTAGCCTGGGAATGAACCTGACCCATCAGCAAAATTAAAGGTGTAACGTACTTGCAGGTTATCAACTAAGGTTTCGTCATCATACTCTGGTAATGTTTTTACAATACTTGGCGCAAGTGCATCACGAACACCATAACGTACAAGCTCTAAGAAACCACCATCAAGGATTTGCTTTTTATCAAAGCCTTCACGACCATTATTAGCGTTAAGTGTAGTTGATGAGTTTGGATCTTTGTCTTGACCAATACGAATGAAATATTCGCCATCGCTGTTTTCAGACTTAAGGTTACCTTGAGTCGTAAACATCGTGCTTTCAATTTCACTGTTGTAGGTTTTAGCCGTTGCTAGGTAACGCTCTGCATTTTTGGTGTCGCCTGCTTTTTTAGCAATATCAGCAGCTGTCACTAAGCCTGCAACAACCGCAGCAGTTGTTGAAGGTGAGAAGCCATTTTGTTCTTCCCAACGCTCTTGTTGTGTTGCGGGTGGTGTAACTTGCGTGTCGTTCCAAAGAATTTTCGCAAGGCCACCATCAACCAAGAAATCAGCAGCTGGCTTTAACATTTTGCCATACCAATCTGTCAGCTCTTGATCGTTAAGTACGCCTGCTTGATGTAGTTTCCATGCAAGCATAATTGGCATTGCTGTTTGGTCAAGCTGTACACCTACCCACTCAAGCTCACCATCAACGTGCGTCTTTTGTAAGAACCACCCAGTGTCACCACCATTACCTGGTGTATTATCTGTTACTTGTACTTTTTCTAGATATTCAAACGCTGTCTTGGCGGTACGTGTATCACCCATGGCCATAAATGCCATTGCTACTTGATAGAAATCACGAACCCAAACCGCTTTATAACCGGTAGAACCTGTTTTAGCTGATACTGTTTCACCCCAAGGGTTAGAAAGTGACGCAATTAAAGCACCGGCATGGGTTTTATCTTCTTGCGCTTTTAACACCATGGCACTGGTGTAGAGCAACTTACCATTATCAGCGGTGCTATTAGATAATGTGCTCAAAGGCTCAAGGCTTGCTAAGTAGTCTTGCCAACCAATTGCAGCACCCTCACCATTATAGGCAGCAAGCACTTTTTGGTAGCCTTGGTTTAAACTTGCTTGACCTTCTTTTAAACTTGCAGCTTCAGAGTTACCAAAACTTAAAGCTAAATCAAAAGTGGTGTTCTTTGATACTTCGCCAAGCTCTGCAAGTAAGCTTACATTGCCCGACTTATCACCCGTATTTTGGTAAGTCGTTGAGAGTGATTGCGATGCTTTTAACTCTTTTAAGCCATCACTTACACCCGTAAAGCCAACGCTTGCTTGCTTAAATGGTTGAGCTGCTTGTAAAGATAAAAAGTTATCATCCTGCCAAGCAACCAGACCCTTGTCGGTCACTTTTGCAAAGTCATCTAAGCCATTGTTATCAATATAAGGGTTTACATTAACGTAGGCTTTCACACCATCAAGATCTGTATTAAATACGCTACGAACAAACAATGTTTGACCGTTAGGATCAGTGAAGATATGTTTTTCTAGGGTGAAACGGCCTTGTTTATCTTTACTGACTACTTTATAAGCAAGCGATAATGGGCGACCTGCGTCGTCTTTGTATAAATAATCAATGCTTACATCCAGATCATCACTTTCTGTTACGGTAAAGTCTTTACCGACTACAACAAACTGCATATCTTTGATTTGTGCTTGGTGAATTAAACCAAACATGGTTTCTGTGATCATGCCTTTCGCGATTGAAAACCAAACTTTTGATACTTTGCCTGTAGCGGCAGAGTCGCTGTAATGGCCGTCTTGGTATTGCTCATACGATGTACCAATACCTGTTTTACCTGAGTAAGCCCAAAAAGGCTCAACACCTGGCGCACCAGGCGCAGAAACCTGCTTTACTGCTGTATTAACTGATTGCTCTGAACTACAAGCTGTTAAACCTAACGCTAACAAACTTGCTGTAATGAGATTAATTTTTTTCATTGTGTGTCCTTAGTATTGTTGCTTAACGCGCAGTACAGCAATTGCTGCTAGTACGAATGACACTGCACCTAGCACTAACGCATAAATCGGTTGATTATCAAAAAAGTGGCGTAAAATTAGGCCTAATACGCTTGCCGCCAAAAGCTGCGGGATAACAATAAAGAAGTTAAAGATACCCATGTACACACCCATTTTCTTACTCGGTACTGAGGTACTTAACATTGCGTACGGTAAAGAGAGAATTGATGCCCAAGCGAAACCGACACCAATCATCGGCCAGATAAGTAAACTCGGATCTTTGATAATAATAAAGCTGACCAGCCCTAATGCACCTAACACAAGATTGATAGCATGGGCCATTTTAAGCCCCACTTTTTTTACGATGATCGGGATACACATTGCAGCAATGGCAGCAAAACCATTGTAAGCGGCAAATAATACGCCAACCCAGTCCGCACCGTTATTGTAAGCAAGTGAGCTTGTATCACTGCTGCCGTAGTGGAAACTGGTTACCGCTGAGGTGGTATAAATCCACATTGCAAACAATGAGAACCAGCTAAAAAATTGCACCCAAGCCAATTGCTTCATTGCCTCAGGCATTGTGAATACATCATTCACAACTTGATAAAAGCCACCACTGGTTGCGTTTTTAGCTTTTAAAGCACCAGCAATAAATTGAATAACACCAAAGCTAATCAAACCACCAGCAAGCAAATAAAGCTCTTTTTCAAGCGATAGGCCTGTAACAATACCCAGAACGACAAGGCCAAGAACCGTAAAAATTGCAGCGCCTTTGTTAAAGTTTACATCACTTTGAACATCGTTTGAGTCATCGCTCTGCTCTTGTTCATGAAAGCTTTCAAGCTCTTGGGGTGAATATTCTTTGGTGGTAAATACGGTCCAAAAAACGGCGACGAGTAACACAACGGCACCAAAGTAAAACGAAAATTTCACAGAGTCAGGAATTTGCCCTGCAGGTGCTGTATTGGCAATATCGAACCAGTTAGTCATCATCCAAGGTAGTGCAGAGGCTACAACCGCGCCAACACCAATGAAGAAGCTTTGCATCGCATACCCTGTTGCACGTTGTTTTTTTGGCAGGTTATCGCTCACAAGGGCACGGAAAGGCTCCATAGTCACGTTAATTGACGCATCCATGATCCATAACATACCCGCTGCAATCCAGAGGCTTGGTGAGTTAGGCATAATGAATAACGATAACGTCGTTAAAATAGCCCCATAGAAAAAGAATGGACGGCGGCGACCTAACTTATTCCATGTTTTATCGCTCCAATAACCGATGATCGGCTGCACAATAAGACCTGTCAGCGGCGCAGCAACCCAGAGGATTGGAATGTCGTCAACATTCGCACCTAGGGTTTGAAAAATACGGCTCACATTACCATTTTGTAATGCAAAGCCAAATTGGATGCCAAGGAACCCAAAGCACATATTCCATATTTGCCAAAAGCTTAGCGTTGGTTTGTTATTATTCATTGTCAGCCTTTAAGGTAAATACTGCACTGCTCAAGCCATTCAGTTGTAATTGAATTGGCGCATTCGTTGTTGCCTCAGAAATCACAATGTCGGCATGATTCTCTAGGTTATCAGTTAATGTTAAATCACTATGGTTAAGCTTAGGTAACAACGCTTGGTTAAGAGTAAGCTCAACATTTTGTGGGTTTTCTGAAAAGTTACTTACCACAAGCACCAGCTGTTGACCTAGCTTGCGCGTAAAGGCAATGACTTGTTCTGAGCCGGTCAATTCAACCGCTTGCATGTCACCGCCGACAATGGCAGGAAGTGAGTTTAATGACATTAACTTCGTGTAGTAAGCGCGAAGGTTAGCTTGCTCTTTTGAAAGTGCACCGCCATCGAATTTACCATTATTCATCCACGCTTGATGCGCAGGTACACCCATATAATCGAAAATGCTGGTACGCGTTGGGTCGCCAAAACCACCGTCCTCAGAGCCATCTTCACCGACAGCTTGACCAAAATAGAGTAAGGTCGGCGAGCGCGACATTAAGGTAGACACCACCATCGCTGGCTTGCCTTTTTCACTGCTACCCGCGAAATCTGGGCTAGCAATGCGTTGCTCATCATGGTTTTCTAAAAAGTGCAGCATGTGCTCTTCAATATCAGCCACTTGGCTTTGAATATCGAAAATAGTATCCGCTGGTTGCTTACCTTGCATCACAGCTTTAACCGTGTCGTAAAAACCGACTTTGTCGTACAGATAATCCATCTTACCTTGCTCGATATAAGGACGGTAAAGCGTTGGGTTATAAACCTCGGCTAGAATAAAGGCATCGCTTTTTTGCATCTTGATTGATGAGTTTAAAAAGCTCCAGAACTCAACAGGCACCATTTCAGCCATATCATAACGAAAACCATCGACACCTTTATCTAACCAATATAGTGCGATATCGCGAAACTTATACCAGCTATTTGGCAGGTCTTTATCTTGCCAAAATGCGTAGTGCGCACGGTAATCTTTATCAGCGTAATCAGCAGGTAGCATCGGGAAATCATAACTACCATCTGGTTTCACACCGTAATTGATTTTAACTGTTTCGTACCAATCATTGATGTCAGGTTTAGCGGCACGTGCCCCATTGCCCGTCCATTTTGCTGGTGTTTCAGCAAACTGATTATCAGCAAGTGGATGCGGATTACCACCTAAGACTTGATAGCTATCACTGCTGGGAACTTGAAATGACTGCCCTGTTACGTAATAAAAATTATTATCGCGCGCATATGTTTTTGTCGTGTCATCATCAGCGCCAAAATCTTTAATGCCTGCTGGTTTGGCAACCGATTCGTAGTTACGCGCTACGTGGTTTGGCACAATATCAATAACAACTTTCATACCGTGCTCATGAGTGCGATTGATTAGCTCTACAAACTCTTCTAAGCGACGCTCAGGATTAATTGCTAAATCAGGATTAACATCGTAATAATCTTTCACCGCATACGGTGAGCCTGCACGCCCTTTTACAACATCAGGGTCATCTTGCGACAAACCGTATTCTGTATAGTCAGTTACTAAAGCATGACGCGGCACACCTGTATACCAAACATGCGTTGTACCTAGCTCTTTAATGCCTTGTAATGCTGCATCATTAAAATCAGCGAATTTGCCTACCCCATTTTCTTCTAATGTGCCCCAGGGTTTATTTGTGGTGTTTGTATTACCAAATAATCGAGTGAATACTTGATATACCACAGGCTTAGAGATAGCGGCTTGGCTAGATTCAGATTGCGTTTTTTGTGTGTTCTGCTCTGCTGGTGCATCGTTACCACAGGCAGTTAAACCTAGTACCGATGCCACGACTAACGCGGTTATTTTATATGTTGTCATCATTACTTCATTTTTCTGTAAATATCAGTTCATACTAATGTTAAGGGCTGCATACGGACAGTAAATGCATACGTATTCAGCCTATTAGTTGCAATTATTCAAGCTCGATTAAGCGTGCTTGCATCGCTTTTAAGCGGATTGGCGTAGCAAGATCAACGCGCTTTTCGCTGATTAAATCGCGCCCTTTGTTAGTGCCTTTTAGCACTTCTTGCATGTAGCTTAAGTCCCAATCAATGGCTTGTTGGTTTTTGTTTAAAATTACCAATACAGATTGGCCATTGTGTTCTCTCACATAGCTGTAAACGCCTTGCTTTGGTGAAAAATGCATTAAACGGCCTTCGCTTAGTGCTGGCTTTTCTTGGCGCAGCTGAAGCAGTTTTTTAATGGAACTTAACATCTCTTGCTGATCAGCTGAAAGCCCTTTGCCTGTGAAAGCATTTGCTTTTTGACCTTTAAAGCCACCTGGGAAGTCAATACGAATATCACCGTGATCATTACTTGGCGTGTTATCAAGCAACAGCTCAGTGCCGTAATAAATTTGTGGAATACCGCGAGTTGTTAACAGTAGCGTCATGGCCAATTTCGTTTTTGCTAAGTCTTGCCCAAGCTCAGTGTAAACACGACTCATGTCATGGTTATCTGCAAACACTAAAATGTTATCGGTATCTGCATATAAAAAGTCATTCGCTAGCGATTGATACACTTTTATCCAACCTGTATTCCAACTTTCCTCTTCATTAAGTGCTTGGATCAGTGCTTCTTGTAATGAAAAATCCATCACACTTGGTAAATCAGAGGTATAGCCATCTTGATTGACTTTGCCGCGCTGCCAATAAGAAGCAATTGCTGGGTTGGTTGTCCACTCTTCGCCAACAATATTAAAGTTCGGATACTCACTCATAATCGCGTGAGTCCAATCAGCTAAAAAAGCTTTATCTGAGTATGAATAGGTATCAACACGAATGCCGCTTAAATTGGCATATTCAATCCACCATATGGCATTTTGAATCAAATAAGTAGAGAGTAGCGGCTGGCGCTGATTTAAATCAGGCATAGACTCAACAAACCAACCATCGTTAAATTGACGTTTGTCGTATTGGCTAGCATGAGGGTCTTGAATTGTTTGTCTGGCGTGACTGGTGGCATTTTTACCGTTTTCAAACTTGCCATCAAAGTTAACCCAATCAGCAGTAGGCATGTCAGTCATCCACTGATGCGATGAACCAAAGTGATTAAGTACCATGTCCATCACTAAACCAATACCATGCTCTTTCGCTTCTGCTGATAAGGTTTTATAAAGCGCATTACTGCCCATACGCGGATCAACCTTATAAAAGTCAGTAATGGCATAACCATGATAAGAATAACTTGGCATGTCATTTTCAAGCACAGGCGTTAGCCAAAGTTGTGTCACACCAAGGTCCTCAAGATAATCTAGGCTATTAATAACACCTTGAATATCACCGCCATGTCGGCCACCTTTAAAACTTGGGTTTGCAGGCTCTTGCATACCAGAAACGGTGTCATTGCTTGGGTCACCGTTTACAAAGCGATCAGGATTGATTAAATAAAGCGTGTCTTTATTTGTAAAACCTTGGCGATTAGCACTTTGCTTATCACGGGCATTTAACGGATAAGTAAATCTTGTGCCATCTTCAGCTTTAAAGGTGAGTGTTCCCGCCTTTGCATTATCGCTGATGGTTAAATCTAAAAACGCGTAGTTGGGGTTATTTGTTGTTGTCACCCCTTTAAACTCAACGCCTTTATAAGGCATCATTTGCCATGCTTTGCTGGCAATATTTTTATCGTAAAGCATGACTTGCAGCGAGTTGTTTTTCATCCCTACCCACCAATTTTCTGGTGATGCGGTAATTGCAAAACTTGCAGTCGAGTTGAAAAGCGTGAATGCGGTGGTTAACGCTAAAAATGTCTGTGTTTTTTTCATAATTAATTTTGTACTTTTTCTAAAAATTGACGGTGGCTCGGCAGTTGCTCAACGGCACTATTAATCAAGGTTTTTAAACTACTAAATAGCTCATTTAATTGCTCATCGGATAATGCATCAGCCAATGGGTGATGATCCTCTGCAATGAGTCCTTGCCCTATCATCACTTGCTGCCATGCCACTTCGGCAAATAATTCATCGTCTTCTCTTACGAGCTTGCCGCTGGTTTTAAATAGCTCAATTTTCTTTTTAAGACTGCTTGGAATATCCATATTTTTACAAAAACGCCAAAATGCAGTGTCATCACGCTCAGTTAGTTTGTAATGAAGAATGATAAAGTCACGAATTCGCTCAAATTCTGTTTTACTTTGTTGATTAAATTCATCCACAAGGCATTGCTTAATACCTTGATGAGGAAAAAATTTAATTAAACGAATCGCTGCACTTTGAATTAAATGAATACTGGTCGATTCTAATGGCTCTAAAAAACCGCTCGATAAGCCAATCGATACCACATTTTTATGCCACTGTTTTAAGCGCCGCCCTGTTTTAAATTTAATAAATCGCGGCTCTGTGAGTTGTTTTGCAGGTAAGTTGTCCAACAGCTGTTGTTTTGCCGCTTCGTCTGATAAGAAACGAGAAGAATATACAAGGCCGTTGCCTACACGATGCTGTAATGGAATTTGCCATTGCCAGCCTGAGTCTTTTGCAATCGAGCGTGTATAAGGAATTGCATCCGTTGCTGATTCACTTTGTACTGCAACAGCACTATCGCAAGGCAACCAGTGCGACCAATCTTCAAAACCAGTATTTAGTGTCTGTTCTATCAATAAAGCGCGAAGGCCTGTGCAATCAATAAATAAATCGCCATCTATTTGCTCGCCATTTTTAAGTAGCAAAGAGCGAATATGCCCGCTTTGGTGAGATTGATTAACCGATTCAATTTTGCCTTCAATACGTTTAACGCCCCGTGATTGAGCTAATTCTTTTAAGAATTCGCCATATCGAGTGGCATCAAAATGGTAAGCATAATGTAAGCCCGCTAACTGGGTGTTAGGAATGTGTTTAAGGTGGGCAAATTTATGAGCTTTGGCAGCTTGATAGTTAAGTGAAAAATCCCAAAAATCAGGTACATTATTGGCGTGATGTGCTTTTAACCAAAAATGATAAAACTCACAAAACGGAAAATCTTTACCTATCTCACCAAAGGCGTGCATGTAGCTGTGACCTTGGCTGCGCCAATTCTCAAACTCGATACCGAGCTTAATCGTTGCGCCAGTGGCCTCTATAAATTCTTTTTCAGAAATGCCAAGTGCAGCATTAAGATGTAAAATAGGCGGAATACTTGCTTCACCTACCCCAACGGTGCCAATTTCAGCTGACTCAACAAGTGTAATTTCGAGCACTTTACCCAGTACTTTATTGAGTAATGCGGCAGTGATCCATCCTGCAGTACCACCACCGGCAATTACAACCTTAGTTATCTTTTTTGAACCCATAGTACACCTAACACCAATTTCAATTTATTGAGTGTAGCTCACTGATACAAAAAAGCCCTTGTAAAACAAATCACAAGGGCAATTTCTATCACTACATTAGCTTATTACAGCTTGTAGCTGAAGCCTAACAGGAATGTACGACCGTAGTCTTGGTAATCACGCACTTGTAGTGAGTTATCACCTTGTAGTGATGTAAACGGCTCTTCAGTGATGTTCTGAACTTGGAATGTTACAGATAAACCGTCAAGGCTCTCTACGCCGCCTTCACTAAAGTCGTAACCAATTTGCGCATCCCAAATTGTTTCGCCTTTAATATCAACTTGTGTAGTCGCAAAACCTAAACCGTATACATCACCTTTAAAATCGCTGCGCTTACGCATGCTAGTACGAGCTTGGAAACCGTTACGCTCAAAGTACACTGTTAAGCTATCGATTTGGTCAGATAAACCAGGTAGCTCATACTCATTACCGTTTTGGTCTGTAATATCTTGCTCAACACCTGTGTGACTTGCGATTAAACCAAAGCCATCAAGTGAATCACTAAACATGGTGAACGGCAGTGTTAATGAAAGCTCATAACCCCAAAGGTCACCAGAGCCACCATTTACTTTACCAGAACCAGTACCTGTTGAAGTTGCTGGAATCTCACCTGTTGATGGGTCAGCAACACCGCTCATATCAATTTCGTAAGTACCATCAAAGATCCACTGCGTAATATCTTTATAGAAAAATGCAGCGGCAAAATAACCTTCTTCATGGAAGTAGTTTTCGTAGCTTAAGTCAAAGCCAGTTGCTTCTTTAGGCTCCAGCTCAGGGTTACCACCTGATACACTCCAGTAATTACCGTTTTCATCTGGTTGTTGATTATAAGATGCATTAACTGATGAGTTCATTTCGTCTAAGCGGGCACGAGAAATTGTTTTCGCTGCGCCGAAACGTACGGTTTGCTCTTCATCGATTGCAAATGATAAGTTTAAGCTTGGTAAGAAATGGCTGTAATCGTGACTTACATCTGTTGGAGATACAACGACTAGACCGTCAACTGTGTTAGCAGCGAAGCCTTGTGAAGACTGTTCAGTTTTAACATAGCGAACACCAATGTTACCTGTTACTGGGATTGAACCTAGCTCTGCATTAATGTCTGCTTGAGCAAAGAACGCTGTCACTTCTTCTTGTACTGTCCACGATTGTGTCTTGTGCTTTGAATCAGTTAAGCTTTCTTGAAGTAAGCTGTAGTAGCCATCATTCACTAAAGCATTGGTATCATAAGCAACCATATTGCCCATACCAATGAAATCAAGGCTCGCCGTACCTAAGCGGTATTGCTCTGGGATTGATAACATACTAGGGTTTGAAAGTGAGAAGTCTTTTAACGTCATGAAGTAACCTTCAGACAGTTTACTCTTCTCACGGTCACGATATGACACACCGAATGACACGCGGCTGATATAAGCGTTATCAAGGACTTTGCTTGCAGCAAGCTTCAATGTGCTTAGTTCATCATTGATTTCTGGCGCATTGATAAAGCCATCTTGTGCGGTATTCTCGTATTCAGTACCAGTTAAACCATATTTATCATTCAGAGCAGCACTTGCACCCCAGGATAATGGACCACCTAGTTGAATTAAATCATAATCACTGTAATCAAGGTTATGGCTGAATTGTGCCCCTGTGTTACCACCGTCAAATACATAACCAATATCATCTGCAATGCCATTTGCATCGCCACGACCTGTACCTGAGTAGCTTTCGATACTCCAGATTTGACGTTCAACTTCAGAGCGACTAGCGTCAAACTCAACTGACCAGTCATCACTGATATCGTACTTAGTGTTAAAACCAAATTGAGTTAGCTCTGCATTACGCTCTTCATAGTCATTACGCACTACAACACGTTGACCTTGTGTAACAGCACTGGTTATAAAACCTGAGTCTGCATCAACAACGGCTGAACTAGGGTCGATTGAACCTTGACCCCATGCAAATGGAACTTCGATACCACGTAGGATTTTTTCATCTGAAAAATCCACATACAAAGCATCGAATGTCATATTTAAACGGTCATTCGGTGCTGCTTCTAACACGAACATGGCTGTATCACGTTCAAGTGTCGATGAGCGTACAAACGGCTTAGCGCCACCTAAGATAGAATAGGTATTACCATCTTCGCCGGTAAATTCTGGGTAGCCCCATGAGTTCCAACGCTTCTCTTGATTTGGAGAGCTCATCGTATTGTAGGCAAATGCAACGCCGATGGTGTCATCAGCAAACTGATCGATATAAGAAATTGTGCCACGAAACCCTTTATCGTCGCCGTCTGGGTTTAATTTATCAAAGCCTGTTTGCTCATATTGACCATTGAACATGATAACTTGCTCACCTTTGCTTAAAGGTTTTACAGTTTGCATGTCAATTACGCCAGCAATACCTTCGGCTTCAATACCTGCACTCGGTGTTTTATATACAGTTACACCGCTCATGATTTCTGATGGGTAAAGGTCAAATTCAACGCCACGGTTGTCACCAATTGACACCTGTTCACGACCATTGAAAGTTGTGGCACTTTCGTTTTCGCTAAAACCACGAACACTAACCCGACTTGCACGTCCATCTAGACGCTGGGCTGTTAAACCAGGAAGACGCGCGATCGATTCAGCGATTGATGAATCAGGTAATTTACCGATATCTTCTGCTGAGATTGACTCAACGACTTCAGGTGTGAAGCGTTTCGTATTAATAGACTCTACAACACTGCCACGAAAACCTTTTACTTCGATAACCTCAACGTTATCATTTTTTGCTTTTTGGTCTTCTTCAGCAGCATACGCTACAAAACTATTTAAACCTGCGGCTGTAAGAGCCAGAGTTAATATACTTGGTTTGAACATAGACATAATGTTTTCCCATTACCCAAATTGTAATGCCAACGTGATGCAGTTATCTGTTTCAGAAAAGCTGTTATTCGCTGACTGATTTTGTTGTCGAGATGAATATTAACGCTCAGCTTATTTTCTTAACAAATTTATGCATACGTATTCAGCCTAGTTCATGCAATTTAAATTTAACAAATATTTTACAGGTGAAATAGTTAAGTTACTGATTATTATTTATTTATTTTCAAAGCCAAGTAAGGAAATGTGAATGAAACAAAATTGTCTTACTTTAAGCACCCAAACTGGGACCTGACTGTAAAAGCTAATACTTACTAGTGATCAAAGAGGATAGAAAAATTATTACTTCTAATTCAACACAGCGAATGTTAATTGGTCATACCAAAAAACTTGTTGCACCACTTTGTGACAAGCCAGCTATTTTATGCACCACAGTGGATTTTTAGTTGTGTTTTTTAGGACAGTAAAAAATTGGTAAAGAATTTCACATTAAAAATTAATTCAACACACACGACTAGCGTTAATAAATTATGCTGAGTTAAAACGTTAATTTAACGTGCATACGTATGCAGAGTTTTTACAGCCTACCCCCCTTCACGTATGCTTTTGACATTCTGGTAATCCTTGTGAGGTTACCTCTCAGTTTACAGACACTGAATGTCACGATGGAGAAAAACATGACTCAAAAGCAGTGGTATAAAGGTGCGGTTATTTACCAAGTTTATCCGCGTAGCTTCCAAGACACTAATGGCGATGGCATTGGCGATATCAAAGGCATCATTGATCGTATCGATTACATTAAGAGCCTTGGCGTGGATGCAATTTGGGTCTCACCTTTTTTTAAATCACCAATGAAAGATTTTGGTTACGACATCAGTGACTACCGTGACATAGACCCTATCTTTGGTAACCTCGATGACTTTGATGAGTTAATTGCACAAGCACACCAACGTGATATTAAAATTATTATTGATCAAGTATTAAGCCATACATCAGATCAACATCAATGGTTTCTTGATAGCCGTGAAGATAAGACTAACGACAAATCTGATTGGTATGTTTGGGCGGATGCAAAGCCTGATGGTACACAACCAAATAACTGGTTATCAATCTTTGGTGGTCCTGCATGGCAGTGGGAGCCTCGCCGTGGCCAATATTACTTGCATAACTTTTTTGCTGAGCAACCAGATCTAAACTTCCATAATCCTGAAGTACGCAAAGCGGTATTAGACAATGTTGAGTTTTGGCTGAAAAAAGGCGTTGATGGCTTCCGTTTAGATGCCATAAACTTCTGTTATCACGACGCTCAATTACGTGATAACCCTGCAAAGCCACCTGAAAAACGTCAAGGCCGTGGTTTTAGCGAAGACAACCCGTATGCGTTTCAGTATCACTATTACAACAATACGCAACCCGAAAACCTGAGCTTTATGCAAGACATTCGTGCCCTTTTGAATAAATACCCAGGTACTGTTGCATTAGGTGAGATTTCATCTGAAGACTCATTAGCAACCATGGCTGAATACACATCAGGCGGTGACAAGCTGCATATGGGCTATAGTTTTGAGCTACTAACTAATGACTACAGCGCAGAATATATTCGCACAACCGTCAACACGTTAGAGCAACGCATGACAGAAGGCTGGCCTTGTTGGGCATTTAGCAACCATGACGTAGAGCGTGTCGCTAGTCGCTGGAGTCAAGGTGAAAAAATTGAGCCACAGCAATGTAAAATGTTAACTGCCCTACTTGCTTCGTTACGTGGTAGCGTATGTATGTATCAAGGTGAAGAGCTAGGTTTGGGTGAAGCCGAAGTCGCGTTTGAAGACTTACAAGACCCATATGGCATTACATTCTGGCCAAACTTTAAAGGTCGCGATGGCTGTCGTACGCCTATGCCATGGGATGCAAGTGATGCAGAACAAGCAGGCTTTTCTACAACAAAACCATGGTTGCCAGTGGGCGATGCCCATAAGGTCGCAGCGGTAAGTACACAAGACCAAGATAAAGATTCGATTTTAAACGCTTACCGTGAATTTATGGCATGGCGTAAAGATAAAAACGTACTATTAGAAGGTGATATTGAATTTATTAATACAGAAGAACCTGTACTTGCTTTCTATCGTACTTTGGACGGCGTTAAAATGCTTTGTGCATTCAACTTAGGTGCACAAAGTAGCGAGCTTGTTATCGCAGATACTATATCTTCACAGCATACTGAGCTCTCTCATCACACAGCTGAATTAAACAATAATAAAGTCACTCTGCCCGGGTTCGGTTGCTTTTATGCAACCCTGAATTAAACATCAGTTGTTAAAGCCAAGCCCTGCAATTGCAGGGCTTTTTCATGATTGTAGCGCTATCAATGATTCATCGTCTTACTGTTAATATAATCCGTTAAAGCAAATAACACCCCAGAGACCACAAATGTGACGTGAATTAATACTTTCCAAAGTAGTTCATCAGTGGAGTGATTATTCGAGCTGATAAACACCTTTAAGAGCTCAACAGCGGATATGGCCACGATAGCACTGATCAATTTCATTTTCAGGCCAGAGAAACCAACTTTTCCCATCCACACAGGGCGGTCTTCATGGTTTTCGATATTCAACTTTGAAACAAAGTTTTCATAACCACTGAAGATGATAATAAGTAGCAACCCTGCTAATAAAGCAGTGTCTACTAAGGTTAAAATACCAACTAGCAACTCTTGATTTGAGGCAGTAAACGTATTTAAGGCCATGCTGTACAAATATTCAAAGAACTTCAGTAGTAACAAAACAACAGCGACTAATAAGCCAATAAAGAACGGCGCTAATAACCAACGCGACCGAAAAATAAAACTCTCAACAACTTGCTCTACCTTGGTCGGTACTTTCTTTACTTTTGAATTTGTCACTTGCTCAGACATAACTAGATTCACTTTCCTTTTAAAATTAGGAAGATAATACGTGGAATTAGGGGCGTATAGCTAGTATTGCAGCCAAAAATATTGGTTGTTTCTTGTTTATCTTTACGATAAAAAAATTTCGTTATCTTTTTTAGAAATTTAGTTTATAACTTCATTCAAGCAAAGTGGGTTACACATTGCGCACCATTACTGTGTGATAAGCCAGTAATAATTAATTTTGTTGATTAGGAATAATTAAATGAAAAAAGCATTGCTAGCACTGATTTTGGCGCCGGTATTGACTATGTCTGCATCAAATGCAATCGCTAACGAAGCACCTGAAGCATCAGCTGAAATGATCAAAGAATACACTGAAATGTGTTTAAACTGGGCTAAAGATGATGACATCAGCAATGACGAGCTTAAACCTTACGTTTTAAAATGCGTGAATGATGAGCTTGAAGCTGAAGGCTACAAAAAAGTAAACGACGTACAAATCTAGCGTTTATAATTCAGATTAAAAAAACCGGAGCTGACACAAAGAGGTGCACTCCGGTTTTTTATTTTACTAATATTAATTCACTTAATTAAGCGAATTAATATAAAAAGACACGTTACTTTTTAGCTTTGCTGGCCGCTTTTTTCTTCGCGGGAGCTTTCTTTTTGCTCTCTTCTACCCATTTGCCATTTTGGTAGTGTGCTGTCCAGCCTGTGGCTTTACCGTCGACTTCACTCATAACATACTGCTCTTTGTTTTTACGACTGTAACGTACTACAGCAAGGTTACCATCAGGGTCTTGCGTCGGTGCTTCAGCAAGGTAATAAAACTTCTCTGAAATACGATCTTTAAAGCGCTTAAGCTCTTCAACTTTTGGCGCACGTGTTTCCCGTGATTTCGGAAAAGTATTTGCAGCTAAGAAAATACCGGATGCGCCGTCCCTTAGGACAAAATAAGCTTCTGACTTTTCACACTCAAGCTCAGGTAAATGAACCGGATCTTCTTTTGGTGGTGCGGCTTCGCCATTTTTAAGTAACTTACGTGTATTCTTACACTCTTCATTACTACAGCCGAAGTATTTACCAAAACGACCTGACTTTAACTGCATGTCTGCACCACATTTATCACATTCGATAATGGGGCCGTCGTAACCTTTAATTTTGAAAGTGCCTTGCTCAACAATATAACCCTTACATGCAGGGTTGTTACCACACACATGCAACTTGCGAGTTTCATCAATTAAGTATGAATCCATCGCCGTTTCACAAATAGGGCAACGCTTCATTTGCATTAATGTTTCTGTTTCAACATCTTCTACATCAGCAGCGATCGCTTCATCACCTGGCACCAAATTCATGGTTGTTGTACAACGTTCTTTCGGTGGTAGGTTGTAACCTGTACAGCCTAAAAACACACCCGTTGATGCGGTACGAATACCCATCTTACGGCCACATGTTGGGCAATCAATATCTGTTTCAACCATCTGGTTTTGGCGCATTCCGCCTTGCTCTTCATCTCCAGAGGCTATTTCTAACTGCTTAGAAAAGTCTGCGTAGAATTTATCAAGCACCTGTGTCCAAACACGTTCGCCTTCAGCAATATCATCTAATCGACCCTCCATTTTAGCGGTGAAGTCGAAATTCATGAGATCTTCAAAGTTCTCTACTAAGCGGTCAGTAACAATCTCTCCCATTTTCTCGGCAAAGAAACGACGGTTTTCAACACGTACGTAACCACGGTCTTGAATCGTTGAGATAATTGATGCGTATGTTGATGGGCGACCAATACCACGCTTTTCAAGTTCTTTAACTAAACTTGCTTCGCTAAAGCGAGCTGGTGGTTTAGTGAAATGCTGTTTAGGATCAAGCTCAACAAGAGTAAGAACTTCACCCTCTTTCACCGCAGGTAAGGATTGATCTTCTTCATTTTTCTTGCGCACAGCAGGCTGAACTTTTGTCCAACCGTCAAAGCGAAGTACACGACCTTTCGCTTTCAATTGATAATCACCAGCAGCCACTGTCAGAGTTGTTAAATCGTACTCTGCAGGCACCATTTGACATGCCACAAATTGACGCCAGATTAACTCGTACAGCTTTTTAGCGTCTGCTTCAACACCATCTAAATGTCCAGACAGCACCGTTACACTTGAAGGACGAATTGCTTCGTGCGCTTCTTGTGCATTGCCCTTTGAGCTATAGCTGATAGGTGCCTTTGGTAAGTATTTATCACCGAATTGCTCTGAAACGTAATCACGACACATTTCAACCGCATCTTTTGACAAGTTAGTTGAATCGGTACGCATATAGGTAATATGACCCGCTTCATACAGACGCTGTGCCAACATCATGGTCTTCTTAACACCATAACCTAAGCGTGTACTGGCAGCCTGTTGCATGGTTGAAGTAATAAACGGTGCGCTCGGTTTACTCTTACTTGGCTTTTCTTCGACGCTAATGACTTTGTAGTCAGCTTTTTCAAGTTCACTAACAGCAGACATCGCCTGCTCTTCATTAACGGGCTTAAATGCTTTATCAGCGTGTTTTGTAACTTCTAATCGTAATGCTGATTCGGTATTTTTGACATCAGCATGAATATCCCAGAACTCTTCAGGTACGAAGGCTTTGATTTCGCGTTCACGTTCAACCAGTAATCGAACTGCAACAGATTGCACGCGACCAGCTGATAACCCTCGGGCTACTTTCGCCCAAAGTAGTGGCGAAACCATAAAACCAACAACACGGTCTAAGAAACGGCGAGCTTGTTGTGCATACACCATGTCAGTGTTAAGTTCACCCGGTGTTTCGAAAGCTTGTTGAATTGCATTCTTGGTAATTTCGTTAAAAACAACACGCTTGTATTTTTCTGGCTCACCACCAATAATTTGCTCGAGGTGCCACGCAATGGCTTCCCCCTCTCTATCCAAATCGGTTGCGAGATAAATTTGATCAGCGTTCTCTGCCAGTTTTTTTAATTCTTGAACGACCTTTTCTTTGCCTGGTAGCACTTCGTAGTGTGGTTCCCAACCCTTTTCAGGGTCGATTCCCATGCGGGCAACCAAGTTCTTATAATCGCGTTGCTTTTTATAGGCAGCTTTGTCTTCTGGTGACATTTTGCGAACTTCAGCAGGTGTTTTTGTTGCTGCCGTTTTTGCTTTGCCTGAACCTGAAGTCGGTAGATCACGTACATGCCCAACACTGGACTTAACGATAAAATCATTACCTAAGTATTTATTAATTGTTTTAGCCTTTGCTGGAGACTCTACAATTACAAGTGATTTTCCCATAGCTGCCTATTTCTGACCAAGAATTTTAAAGTTTTTTGCTCCTATAAATGTATATCCATCACATTATCTAAATAAGTATGATTTATTAACATTAGAGCACGAATATTTATAGGTATATCTACAAACACCAATTGTTACAAGCTTTTAATCGAAACTTTTCGATATTGACTGAATAATTAAACAATTTTTGTTGCTATTTTAGACAAATTAGCATTTTGCGGTATTTTTATGGGGAATATATAGAACAGCAACAAAAATGCCAACCTTATGGCTGGCATTTTTTAAAAATTATCTTAAAACGAAAGATTATCTGTCATCAAAAATTGCAATTGATTTACTGACAGTTTTGCTTCCACCAAGCTGGTTTTCAAACTCAAACGTTATCGTTAGAACGCCATCTTGATCTTGGTTACCATCCGTTTCTCGCGCAATTCTGACATCCGAATACATAGTTGTATCGCGATTAGTGCTAGGAATCGACTCTTGATGCTGAATAATAGAAAAGTCACCATTATTAGCAGAAATCGAAACGCGTGTGCCTGCAGGTAACGGATTGCCAAATTCATCACTATAATAGATACGAATATTAATACCAGCTAAGCCAATATCGAGCGTTTCAGGATCAGTTTCATTAGGGTCGTTCGCATCAAAGTCTGGATTCGGACGCGCAGCAACAGATAAATCAAGCTCTGCAACATCACACCACTGTGGTGCATCAGAGACTTCAAACTGACCAGCCAAAGAATCTGAACAGTCAGCAGGGACTAAAACTTCAAAAGGCGGTGACACAACATCATCCGATTTTAAAACTGCAAAACGTACGTACGGTTCATCACCTGACATGACAAGTTCGATTTGTCGGCGAACCTCTATTAACTCGCGCGTACACTGCCCTGCGTTAAATGCAGCTTCGCTACATAGCAAACCATTGTACTTACCGTCCGCATTGTCGTAAACACCATTGTTGTTAAGATCGCGCCATGTTTCGTTATGCCCACCGCGCGAGTTTTTCTCTGAACATGGGTCTGAATCAGCGTCATAGTCTTCACGATTAGCATCGCTACAATTGGCCTTATCGAAGCTGTTGTTTTCGTTATGGTCGTTGAAAGCTTCTGGTAAATCATATAAAGCGTAATATTCACCAATATCAAACAAACCATTACGACGAGTTACATCAGCTGTCGTTTCTTCGTCCTCAAAGTTTTCTTGCCCTTTTGCGACAGCAAGAATACTTGTTCGGCCTCCGCGCACAACCCCTTCAGGATCATTTTTAGCTCGCAATAAAGTACCGATACATGGCGCTGCATTACCAAAGTAAGGGTCGCAGTTAATTTCGTTTGTTTTCGGGTTAAAACCCTCTCTCGTTGCAGAGTTGCCGTCGATTTCACCAATGCGATTGCCCCATTTATAATCATAAAAAGGTCTTTCACCTTGCGAGCGCCATGTAATTTCACACAAAGCATTATTGGTGCGACAAACAGCTTCACGATTTTGCGGACCGATAACACCTGACTCTGTGAGTACCGTTGCCTCAACCCCGTCACTATTAAACTGATTAAATTGATCACCAAAATACACGGTTAACGGAATTGTTATACCATTATAGTTAAGTGCGTTAGGATTAAATACAGTCGGGCTTAGGTCAAAACTATTTTGATCAGTCACCCCTGAGTACAATGCGAGTTGTGATGAAACAGCATTAATTTGCTCAGCCAGTGGAACTAAATGAAGCGTTCCATCAGGGCAGATTTCGTTACTAGGCTCTGTGCTACAAAGTTCTACTTCATCAGTCCAACATGATAAATCATCGCCTTCTGGTAAAGCGGCAACATCCTCTTTCGATACAAAACATGCTTTAACAACAAGCGGCCCTGGCACAATACCCGATGTTACCGTGGTTTGTACTACACCATTATTATCTGTGTTAGCACTGCGCTGTGTAAGCTTCGCTAAGCCAACTGAGTCAGTTAATTTAAAATCAATACGCTGCTGCGGTGATACAATGCCATCGGCATCAAGTAAGCGAAAACGCACCACAGATTGAGTTGGTAAACCGCCTTCACCCGGAGGAAGTGCAATGACGGGTTCAGATACATCAATAAATTGAATCGATTGCACAGCAGATACTTCAACAGGAATCGTCGTTGAGGCCGTAAAGTTTTTACCGCCTGTTTCAACAGTAATATTTACCACATCATCAATTGAACAACCATTTGCTCTATAAGTAGAACTAGCAATACCCCCAGATGATTTTACTGAAGCATCTATCGTTGAGTCGTTGCTCGCAACGCACGTAGAACTAAACTCTACATCTGTTGGTGTGGTGTATAAGTTTCCTTCTTCATCACGAAGAGTTACTTCTATAACAGTACTCCCCCCTGCTTTTAACGGTATTACGTTACCATTGCCATCAAAGTTTAAGCCGTTATCTACATCCAAAGTAAGATCTGCAATACCAACAGCAAAGTTAATATTCGCTGATTCATCCAAAGACGACACTGAAATAGTTCCAGCTCCGCCAGTATTACCCGGTTGTAATTTAAGCAGTGCAATACCAAAGTTATCTGTTAATGCTCTGCCAGATGAAGGAAGAACTGAACCTAGATCAGTCGTTACATCAACAAGTGCGTTCGCAACGCCATCACCACTTTGCTCGTCCGTGACTGCAACGAATAAATCACCTAGCTCAGCAGAAGAAATAGAATTAGAGACAGTACAACCAGATGCTTGTGAAGTTGGGTCTAACCTAACGTTGTTTCTATTTTCATCCCATGAAGGGTTACAGCCGGTTAGCAATGAAACCGAGACTGAATACTGAGCCAATTCAGTTGATGCATCATCACCATTTGATATAAAACCAGCAACTTGCGTGATTGTTTCACCATTGTCATCCATATAGCTGGCAAGCACTTGTCCAGCCCCTTTTGAATCACCACTGCTCAATGTAACAGACGCTTCACCACTACTGTTTGTTAGAGCCGTACCAAGAACAGGCGTTATTCTGCCTGTAAAATTCGTTGTAAATGAAATTAGTTGACCATTTAGAGGTGTACCTGAGTCAAGTAAGGTTGCCGTTACAGTCCCTTTGTTTTCTTTACTAACAGGGTTGTCGGCTGTGAATTCCAAACCGTTAACATCACGGATTGATAAGCTCAAGGTTACGTTTTCTACAACCCCTGGCTCTACCGTTTCTGAACCATCTAAAGACCCGCCGTCTTTTTCTAGTGAACCACCACCGCCACAAGCGGCTAATAATGAGCTAAAAACTATAATACTCAGCCATCGCATTAAAGGCATCGACCTCTCCCTAGTTAGCTATTTCTATACTTAATTTGTTGTTTACCTAATATTAACCTAAAACCTGAACGAATATCATAATTTTTTTATTCAATTCAGGACGAATTAATTTCAATATTTAGCGATTTTTTCTGTATAAAAATTTACATGCTGGTAGGCTATGGCAAAATTTATAAAAATATAGATTAGGTGTATGTCAAAAGTCCGTTCATTGAGTCTCACATCTCGCATCATGATTGGTATGGTGCTAGGTGTAGTAGTAGGTTTTATTTTTCAGGCAATTTTAGCGGGTGAAGACGATTTCCTTATCCCATTAGGGTTATTCTCTTTGCCTATTAAAGCATTTTTTGTCGATGGTATTTTTCACGTTGGTGGGCAAATATTCATTGCTAGTTTAAAGATGCTCGTTGTGCCTTTAGTATTTGTCTCACTTGTATGTGGTACATGTAGCTTAAGTGACCCTAAAAAGCTTGGCCGCTTAGGTGGAAAATCAATCTTGCTGTATTTATTTACCACTGCTATCGCTATTACTGTCGCAATTACACTAGCATTGATATTTAACCCAGGTGAAGGTATTAACCTACCATCGGATGCTAATTACAGTGCAAAAGAAGCGCCAACACTGGCTCAAGTGATCATTGGCATGTTTCCGACTAACCCTATTGATGCGATGGCCAGTGGCAACATGCTCCAAGTTATTGTATTTGCATTATTATTTGGTATTGCAATGGCTCTTAGTGGGAAAGCAGGAAAACGTGTCGCGAGCGTATTTGAAGACTTAAATACCGTTATCTTGAAACTAGTGACTTTATTAATGAATATTGCACCGTATGGTGTTTTCTTCTTAATGGCGAAACTATTTACCACTATTGATTTGAAACTAATTAAAAGCCTCGCTCTTTACTTTAGTATTGTTGTGTTAGCCCTATTTATCCATGGCTTAGTCAACTACAGTATCCTTCTCAAAGTATTAACGGGCCTTAGCCCTGTAACTTTCTTGAAGAAAATGAAAAATGCATGTTTATTTGCTTTCAGTACCTCAAGTTCAAGTGCGACAATGCCTATCACTTTAGAGACAGCGAATAAAAAACTAGGCGCACATAACTCAGTTGCATCTTTCACAATCCCATTAGGTGCAACCATCAACATGGATGGTACGGCTATCATGCAAGGTGTTGCGACTGTGTTCATCTCTCAAGTTTTCGCTGTCGACTTATCTATTTCTGATTACTTAATGGTTATTCTAACGGCAACACTTGCGTCAGTGGGCACTGCAGGTGTACCAGGCGTTGGTTTGATTATGTTAGCCATGGTATTAAACCAAGTTGGACTTCCTGTTGAAGGGATTGCAATCATTATTGGTGTGGACCGTTTACTTGATATGACACGCACCGCGGTTAACGTGACAGGTGACTGTATGGTGACATGTGTTGTTGCAAAGTCTGAAGGGCAATTAGACGAAGATGTATTTAATGACCCTGATGCGGCTAAAGACTTAGAAGATTATCATAAGTCTATAAACTAGATTCACCATTGAAAAACCCGCATATTAATGCGGGTTTTTTATCGTTTTTCGTTAAGGGTTCATTCCTTTAAAACGCGATACTAAATTAACTCCAGCCTTACTGATACTTGTACTCAAACCGATCGCCAGCTTATCACTTAAGTTCTTTTTGATTGTGTATTTCACTTTGTAAATCTGACGCTCACTCGCCTGACTTAAGAGGATATCATCACTGGTATCTATTCTATCAACAAGCCCTTTATCAAAGGCTTGAGTAGCAAACCAATGTTCGCCTGTTGCAACTGTATCTATGTCAAGTGAAGGTCGTTGCTCGCTAACAAAAGTTTTGAATAAGCCATGAGTTTGCTCTATCTCCTCTTTAAACTTTTCGCGCCCTTTGTCTGTGTTTTCGCCAAATAATGTTAGTGTGCGCTTATATTCACCCGCAGTAATTTGTTCGAACTCAACATCATTCTTTTTCAGTATTTTATTAAAGTTAGGAATTTGAGCTATCACTCCAATAGAGCCAACAATAGCAAAAGGAGCTGCAACAATTTCATTCGCCACACATGCCATCATATAACCACCACTGGCGGCAACTTTATCTATGGCTATCGTTAGGTGAATTCCTGCATTACGAAGGCGTTGTAATTGCGACGCAGCCAAGCCATAACCATGAACAACCCCACCACCGCTTTCTAAGCGAACGAGTACTTTATCTTTTTCTTTGTCAGCAATAGTAAGAATTGCTGTAATTTCTTCACGTAAGCTGTCTACCTCATGGGCATCAACACTGCCATTGAAGTCGATGACATACAGCCGAGCTTTTTTCTCATCACTTGAGGTTTTTTTGCTCTTCGCTTTTTGCTGTTTTAAATGCGCTTTGAGCTCCTTTTTTGAAAGAGTGTTCTCAATAAAGCTCTGTTTTAGATCTTCAAGCTGCTCACTCAAGTCATCTATTTGTATTTCGCCCTTTTTCGATTTTGGCTTTGCTGCTGCGCCAACTGCAATTGCGACAATGATTGCTATGGCAATAACAAAGGTGATGGTTTTGGCGAAAAACAGCCCATATTCGTATAAAAATTCCAAACAAATTCTCCACTTAATGTTAGTTCGCCACAATTTAACATGCTTTTTCATAAAAAAAAGCCACATGATGTGGCTTTTTACTTAATTGGTTAATTTAGTTTTTAGTCAGTGACTACATCGGTATTAGTGACTTGCAAGTACTGACCACGGCTCGCTAAGAAAGTGGCTATTTGCAATTGCATTTCAGACGTTGCAGCTGCACTTTCCTGTGCAGTAGCGCCTGAATCAGGCGTAGCCACAGGCGTTAATACCGAACTGTGATGACCCTTAGTAAATTTCACAACATAGCTCATAGGCTCCGCTGTTGGCCCCTGAGATTGAGCCACTGTTGCTAAGCCCATCAAGTTAGCAAGTGGTAAACTGCCTGCGATAGGGTTAGAAGCTACCATAGGTGGAATAACTTGGTCAGGCTTATTGTTAGCGCCATCACCAACAACGACACTCATATATGTTGGCGTGCCAAGTGCCGCAACTGATGCTGCGTAATTAGAAGGATCACCACTATCAAGGGCTGTCTGTGCCGCAAAAGCAAACTGTGTTACTACCCCTTGAATATTTGCTAGTTTTGCTGTTTCCCCTGCCATTGTTAACGAGCCAATGTACTCTTTGTAACCACAACTGACATAAGCGGTTTGATCTGCTGCTAGCGTGCCACAGTTAGACACAGCTTCATTTTGTAAGTACGAGCTAAATTCTGCAGACTCACTAATGCCAGCAGCAAGTAACACCGAACCTTGCACGAATGGGCCAAACGTTGCCGAATCAATTAAGAAACTTGCAATACCACCACCGCCACTGGCAAGTGCAACACTCTTCACATTGAAAAGTGGGTCAACCTGAGGATCAAGAGGATTATTCGTCACTGCAACAAAAGCAGGCGCAACAACTGAACCTAGTGAATGTCCTACGAATGACACATCTTGAGTGTTTAAATCAGTCGCACCAGAAAAGTTTAAACCTAAGCGTAAACCCAATAAATCAGCAACTGATTGACGTAAGCTGTCACGTGCTACAAGTAAAGACTGCAAATTCATGTAACTGAGTACGGAACCCGTTGATGCGTTGAAGTCGTCAACACCATCTCCATTTACATCAACACCACGCTCACCATGCATTGGGTGGTCGATAGCAGCCGTTGCAAAACCTTGGATAGAAAGCTGAGCAGTGATTGCTAACATATCTTCTTTCTTAGACGTAATACCGTGCTGAAGAATCACTACCGGCCAGCCACCTTCAGGCATTACCAAAGCATCTAGACCAATTTGGCTTCGAACAAAGTTAATGACGGGTAAAATAGGCTTAGTAATTTGCACCGGTACATTCGCAATGCTTTGCGTTTTAGGGATTGTATTGTATTTAGTTAAGTGCTTAGTTTGGTCAAGGCCTAGGTCACGTAACTTACCGCCACTGAGCGCCATACATAATGCATCATTTTCACTAATTGGATCTGTCGGGAACGATGCACCTGCTGAAGAGGCGTAGCCAAGTACCGCTACACCGCTGTCACACATACCTTGCCAGTATGTCGCAGCTAAATCACTTACCTCAGTGCCTGTTGGTGTTCCAAGGTACATAGGTAGCATTACACTGCCTTTTTGATACTGAACCCCAGCAAAAGCAGGTGATAAACCTGTTACCCCTTGTGATGCAAATACTTGTTCAACAGTAATCACTGGTTGCTCAGGAATTTGTACCGTTGGTCTTGGTAAAGCCGCTTGCGTTAAACTTGCTGCTAGTAATTGTTTGACTGTACCAAGTACTTGACCTGCCGACTGCATGGTCATAGCCGCACTAAAAATGATTTCATCTTTAGAAATTGCACCACCTGATGTTACAGCGTTTTCATAACTATTGATGACCGCTTGTAACGATTTTTGTGCGTCTGTAATAAGGGTTGTTTCTTCACTAACCAACGCATAAGTAGATGATGGCTCAATTGAGCGACCTTCTGAGTCCATTAGCGAGGTTGTTAAAACATTGATGTAGCTACTACCTGCTTTAAACGGCTTCAATGGTATAACAGCCACAGCATCACCAGAGCCTTGGGTAATAAAATCGACACCAAATGTGAGCTCTGACACTAATTTACAGGCAATACCTGCAGGTACTTGTGAGCATGCTTCATCCGTTTGGCTGGCTCCCATAACGACTTCAAAAATGCGCACTGCGCCAGGTGAGGCAGCAGATGTAGCATCTAAGCTAACACCCGCAGGAAAAGTAAGATCGATTTTAAACGGAGTTTGTGTAGACCAACCATCTAGTGCACCTAATGCTAACTGTGGATCGGCATAGGCAGCACGCTCTACGCTCACATTATTCTCATCAAGTTCACCAGGAATATTAAGCGTGCCATCAAGTGTGCCACTCATGAGTAAATCGTTGGGTACAGAGATAACACCATTAGCAGGGTCAAACTTAACTGTCGCGGTTGGCACAATGGGGGGATTGTCATTTTTTACATCTTCTAATGTTTCTCCTCCACCGCAACCTGTAATGGCTGTTGCAACGGCCAGTGAAAGTAGCATTTTTTTCATAATATCGCTCCGCGAAAATCTTATTGTTATTGTGTGTTCATATTTAAAAGTAGCTAAAAAGATACCTTTAGTTAAGTTAATTTAATGTAATTAGGTTATTAATAAGACATTAGACCAGTTAAAGTTAACGTAAAGTTTTAATTTTCGCCACCTTAATTTGCAATAAATTCGATAACTTGGCTTTTTGCTATGGTAAAATATGGAAAAATTTAACCGATGGTACTTTTATGCACAATTACAAAGCCGCAGAAAACGCGCTAAAAGACAAAGTTATTTTAATTACTGGTGCTGGTGATGGCATTGGTCGCGTAGCAGCCTTAACCTATGCAAAACATGGTGCTACGATCATTTTGCTTGGTAAAACAACCAGCAAACTAGAAGCTGTTTACGATGAAATCGTTAATGCAGGCGGCCCTCAGCCAGCGATTGTTCCAATGGATCTTAAAGGTGCTACAAAACAAAACTATCGTGACCTTGCTGCAACAATCGAACAGCAATTCGGCAAACTTGATGGCTTAGTAAACAATGCAGGTATTCTAGGTTCGCTTGGTCCGCTTGAGCACTTCTGCGTGTCAACATTTGAAAACATCATGAAGGTTAATGTTACCGCACAGGCACTTATCACTAAGTACATGTTCCCTATTTTAAGAAAATCACCTAGCGCATCGGTTATTTTTACCTCTTCAGGTGTAGGTCGCCAAGGTCGCGAATTTTGGGGTGCATATGCTATTTCAAAGTTTGCAGTAGAAGGCATGATGCAAACATGGGCTTGTGAAGTAGAAAAAACAAATATCCGCATTAACTGCATTAACCCTGGCGCGACGCGTACGTCTATGCGTGCATCAGCCTATCCAGGAGAAGATAAAGATAAGTTAGCAACCCCTGAGGATCTTATGCCTACTTACCTTTATCTAATGAGTGATGACTCAAAAGATATCAATGGTCAATCTTTAGATGCGCAACAAAAATAACTTTTGTGCTGTTGACGAATGATTAACCAATAAAAAACCTTACTCTCGAGTAAGGTTTTTTATTTTCTAGTATCTAACGACGCTTAGGCTGCTTAACGCGTTGATTATGCTTTTTAACAGCTTTACGAATTTGGTTTATCTTGGCCCGTTTTTCTTTACGCTTTTCAGGTATAACTGATAATTTTGTTTGCGTTTCACGACCCAATTGAACAGTTTTACGCAAATAGTTAACTGTATCCAAATCAAGCTCTGCCCACCCACCTTGAGGCAAGCGTTTATCTAGCTCTAACTTACCGTAACGAATACGAATAAGACGAGATACTTCCACATCTTGTGATTGCCATAAACGACGAACTTCGCGGTTGCGTCCCTCGGTTAAGGTAACATTAAACCAACGATTTATTCCTTCACCACCTAATGGTTTAATATTTAAAAATTTCGCAGGTCCATCATCCAGTTCAACCCCTTTGGTTAAGTTACGTAAGGTCTCATTCGTTACTTCACCAAATACCCGTGCAGAATATTCGCGCTCTACTTCATAGCTGGGATGCATAAGGCGATTAGCAAGCTCACCATCATTGGTAAACAACATTAATCCAGCGGTATTAATATCCAGTCGACCCACAGCAATCCAACGCTCACCATCTACTTTAGGGAGACGATCGAACACAGTACGGCGACCTTCAGGATCTTTGCGAGTACATAACTCGCCTTCTGGCTTGTTATACATAAGCACACGACAAATCCGGTCAGCTTTATCTTCAACTTTTACTACATGTCCATCAACACGAATTACATCAGTTGCTTCAACACGATCGCCCAAACGAGCCACTTTGCCATTGACACTTACTCGATTTGCATCAATGTATTTTTCCATCTCACGACGTGAGCCCACACCAGCACGGGCCAATACTTTTTGTAACTTTTCAGTTTCTACATTACTCATTCAGATAGTTCTCTCACAGAAGGATCGCTCAAAAGCTGGTTAATTTTACTTTCCTGTAATTCAGGTAAGGGTGGTAATTCATCTAAACCAGCTAATGAAAAATAGTCTAAGAAAGCGGATGTTGTAGCATACAAAGCCGGACGTCCTGGTACCTCTTTGTGGCCTACAACCCTTATCCACTCTCTTTCTAATAAGGTTTTAATAATCCCTGAGCCGACAGTAACCCCTCGTACTTGTTCGATTTCACCACGCGTAATGGGTTGCCTGTAGGCAATCAAAGATAATGTTTCTAATAGTGCTCTTGAGTATTTAGGTGCGCGCTCTTGCCAAAGATTTGCAAGCCATGGTGCTAAACTTGCGCAGGCCTGAAATCGATAACCGCTGCCAACTTCAACCAATTTTATGCCGCGTGTTTGATAATGGGTTTGAATGTTTTCAATTGCATTATTAATGCGTGCCATAGAAACGCTTAAATCAGCCAATACTGTCTCTTTTAAATGACGTTTAGATAAAGGTTTACCTGCTACAAAAATCGCGGCTTCTATGATTTCGACTAACTGTTCATCATTAATACGTTTTGCGGCCATGGGTTACTATAGGTCATTTAAATCACTAACGCTCTATTATGACAGAAGTCTTGCTAGGTTGGAAAAATTATTACAAAAAAAGCCAGTGTAATTCACTGGCTCCAAACAATGTTTATATTTGAGCTAAATTACGAGCTTTTTTTAACCATGTCTAATGCGTCATCTTCAGCAACATCACTACCATGTTCAGTGATGTAGCTAATAAACTCATTACGGCTTACGCGCTTGTCCTTATTAGTATCCATATACCCAAAATGGTTGGCAATATCGTCATCATCAGCCTCTTCAACCGAGATATAACCATTTTTATCGTTATCTAAGGATTTAAAATCATTTTCGATAGGATCAAATTGAGCTATTTCAGCTTTAAACGCCGACTCAGAGACTTCGCTATCTTCCGCAACTTTACCCGTATTAAGCTGCATGTAAGCATTAAACTCACTTCGGCTGATTTGTTCATCCATATTAGTATCGATATTTGAAAAATGTGCCCAAATTGCATCATCATCTGCTTCTGTTTTAGAGATGTAACCATCGTTATCATTATCTAAACTGCCAAAATCGCTGTCTATTTTTGCTAAAGAGTTGCTTGCAGAGCATGCTGAAAGACTAAGAGCCGCTAAAATTGTTGATGCTAGAGTTAACTTGTTCATAAGACATTTCCTTGTAGTCGATTAGATTCGCTTGGACTAATACAAGTTGAATGCCAAAACACCTTACAGCCTAAAATCAAGCACTTAGAAAGCAGTTAAGTTGTGGTTAAGACTATGATTTAGCAAGCTTTTCATACTTACTGTAATTTTTTCATAAAAAAAGCGCTCCAAAGAGCGCTTTTTACAAATAAGTTTAGCATACCGATTAAATAGCCGCGTTTTGGTAACGCTTAACGAACTCTGTTACTGCTTCACCGTTACATTTTAAGGTATTTAAGTTACCAATTTTTTCACGTACAGGTGTCAAACCTTGCTTAAGTGCTGTGATGCAAAGTTGCGTTTCTTTTTGCTCATTTTTAGCAAAAACTTCAACTGATACTTTCGAAGTCGCTTTTTGTAACTCTGCTTTTTTAGCAATGTCACGAATGTCGACACCATTACACTCAATACTTTTAGAAAAACGCGACATCGCAATACCATGCTTTGTCGCTTCTTTACGTGCAGCGGTAAACCCTTCGTTTGCACTCAGACTACATAACTTAGATTCAATACGATTATCAGCTGAGAAATACTGTGGATTGCTTGCCAATGAGCCAAATGAGATACATGCAAGAGAAAGCATCACTAATTGTTTTTTCATGGTTTACCTTTTAAGTGTACATAATTTGAACGGTTAATCTGCGCGCATTATATAAACAAAAAAGAACAAATCAATTAAATATATTATTTAATATTTTAATTAATATCGAGTTAACAATGCGTTTAACTAAACCCTCAATTGATCAACATTTAAACAGTGCATTTTTCTTTCTTTGCTCATGAATAGCGCCACATTTGATGGTAGAATTACGTTACTTCCTTTAAAGAAAAATAAACTAAGGTGCATGATGAAGGTTATCTCGTTCAACATAAATGGACTTCGCGCTCGCTTACATCAACTACAAGCGGTGATAGATAAACATCAACCAGATATCATTGGCTTACAAGAAATCAAAGTTCATGATGAAGCTTTCCCACTCGAAGACGTGCAAAAAATGGGTTATCACGTTTATTTTCACGGTCAAAAAGCCCATTACGGCGTGGCAATGTTATGTAAACAAGAACCTAAATCGGTAATGAAAGGCTTTGCAACTGATACAGACGAGTCGCAACGTCGTATGATCAGCGTGACTGTAACCCAACAGAATGGCCGTGACTTAACTGTTATGAATGGTTACTTTCCACAGGGCGATAATATTGCTCACGAAATTAAATTCCCTTACAAACGTCAGTTCTATAAAGATTTAATGACCCACTTAGAAGTCAATCACACGCCTGAGGAAGATGTTATTGTGATGGGCGACATTAATATTTCACCTACTGATCTCGACATTGGTATTGGTGAACCAAACCGCAAACGCTGGTTAAAGACTGGTAAGTGCTCTTTTCAACCAGAAGAGCGTGAATGGTTAAGTACATTATTAAACTGGGGCTTTAAAGATACCTTCCGTGAACTTTACCCTGAAAAAGTTGAACAATACTCGTGGTTTGATTACCGCTCAAAAGGTTTTGATGACAACCGAGGCCTACGTATCGATGTAATTTTAGCAACTCCAGCCCTTGCTGAGCGTTGTGTTGAGTCTGGTATCGATTACGAATTACGTGGTATCGAAAAACCTTCTGATCATGCGCCAATATGGTCAACATTTAACGCATGATAGACACTATGCAATGGCAGCTCCCTTTATGGAGCTGTGTGGCTTTAATACTTTGGCTAAGTTTTGATAAACAAAGCGCATCGCAATTATTGGCAACGCCAATAAGACAAGTTGGTGTGCTCGCCTGTGCTTTGGTACTTGCAGTACTGTGGCGCATTAAAGCGGGGATATTGCCAGGCCTTGAATTGCATATTTTAGGGGTTACTGCTGTGACCCTGATTTTAGGTTGGCGATTAGCCATTTTTGCAAGTGCCCTTGCAAGTTTACTGTTGGTACTAGTTGCTCAGTTGCCTATGGCTTTATTGCCCGTGCATTTACTGTTTACTGCTTTTTTACCAATTACGTTGAGCTATTTGTGTTTTGTGCTTTGTTATACCTACTTACCAAGACATTTTTTTATTTATATCTTTTTATGCGCGTTTTTAACCGCTGCTGTTATCGCCTGTATTAAAATACTCACCAGTGGTGTGCTTTATTACTTGCTTGGTGATTACAGTTTTATTGAGATTTCAGAAAACTACCTCATTCTATGTGCGATAATTTGGTTTCCTGAAGCAATGCTCAATGGCATGGCTATTACCTTAATGATCACCTATCGCCCTCATTGGGTTAAAACCTTTTATGATAAGGACTATTTAGACTCATGAGTCTTCACTATCACTGCCCGCTTTGCAAACTTGAGCTTACACTCAAGGATAAAACTTACCGCTGTAACAATAACCACAGCTTTGATATCGCCAAAGAGGGTTATGTCAATTTACTGCCCGTACAAAATAAAAAGTCTAAACAACCGGGTGATAATCTTGAAATGGTGCAAGCGCGACGCGCATTTTTAAATGCGGGGCACTATGGTTTTTTACAGCAAGCTTTAGCAGAGCTAGTGGCATCTCTCGAACCAAGTTCAGTGATTGATTTAGGGTGTGGTGAAGGCTTCTATACCCAAGCCATTGCAGCGCAATCGAATGCCGATGTATATGGTGTTGATATTTCGAAGCCCGCCGTAAAATACGCCGCTAAGCGTTATGAAAATGCGCATTTTAGTGTCGCGTCAATTAGCCAAGCCCCTTTTGCGGATGCGCAGGCTGATGTGCTTGTTAGTGTGTTTGCCCCTTTATTTGCACAAGAACTTGCCCGCCTTGCCAAGTCGCAAGCTAGTTTAATTGTTGCAAGTCCTGGCCCTTGGCACCTTAAAGAGTTAAAAGCGTTTATTTATGCCGATGTAAAACCGCACACAGAGATAGAGCCACCAGCAGGCTTTAGCAAAGAATCGACAAAATTATTAGAGCAACAGGTGTTACTATCAGTAGAAGAGATTAAACATTTAATTATGATGACACCGTTTGCCTGGAAATTTCGCCCAGAGCATTGGCAGCAAATAGAACAACAAGGCCCACAAAAAGTAACGTTATCGTTTTATGTGAGCCAGTTTATTAGCGATTAGAAGTGTTCTTTAGTGAAAGCTTTATCCATTTTTTCGAACATATCTTTTAATAATTGAGCTAAATCTGAATAACGTGGTTTTTCAGTCGTTAATTGAGACTGATAACCATGCGCCTTCATTTTACTGTGCAGCTCGGTGTACCAACTTAGCATCGCTGGCTCTAATCGGGTTTCTGCACGGCGGCCTAACCACAATAAACCTTGAAACGGTAGCGACAAAAAGAATAGCGCAATAGTAATTGCCTGCGGGAAATAATCACTACCTAAATAGTTAACTTGCATAAAAACAGTCAGCATAGCCAAAATTGGCATCACTGTAATTGCCAGATCTGTGGCTTTGATCACTCTAAATTCAGCAAACATGGGAGCGAGCTCTTGTCGCATTGGCCATTTTTTAGCGTATTGACGACCTGTTTGCACTTGTGACATGACACTTTTTTGCATCATCACTCCTAGGGTTTTCATCTTGTTTCACAACCGAGTGTAACACACTCCCGGATACAATCCCTGCAAAACCTGTCCTCGTTTTTATACCAAATTAATGTTAATCGGACTAACGTTTAAAGTCTAAATGAGATAAAATGTTATCGGCTTAAGTCAACCAGACTTTAGTATAATTACAGCCTAGCTTTGTTAAGTGTAGCAACAAAATACTTATTTACTATACTGGCAAAGAATTCTAATTATCAAGCCTTAATACACACTGACTGATATCGTACTTTTAGGACCTAGCTATGCCAACGCCCCTTTGCTCACCACAACATGTTTTAGTACTGAACTGTGGTAGTTCAAGTTTAAAATTTGCCATTTTAGATGCCACCACTTCTGACGAAGTTATTTCAGGTTTAGCTGAACGCCTTGGTTCTGACACGCCTTCAATCAAATATAAATATAAAGGTGAAAAACAACATGTTGAATTGGCAAAGGGTCAAGCCCATGATGCTGCAATAAATAAACTTGTTAACTTAGTCAAAAGCTTGGGCCTTGAAGATAACTTAGTTGCCGTGGGGCATCGGGTTGTGCATGGCGGTGAACATTTTACTGAGTCAGTATTAATTGATGATAACGTATTAACAGAGATTGAAAAAACAGCGACCCTCGCGCCACTTCATAATCCAGCTAATTTATTAGGTATTCGTACTGCAATGCAAGCCTTTTCATCGCTGCCGCAAATTGCCGTATTTGATACGGCGTTTCATCAAACCATGCCAAATATTGCTTACTTATACGCCCTACCTTACGCGCTTTATAAAGAGCATGGCGTAAGGCGCTATGGTTTTCATGGTACAAGCCATTATTATGTTGCCGGCGAAGCAGCAAAATTACTTGGCAAAGAACGCGAGCAAACCAATGTGATCAGTGCGCATTTAGGTAATGGTTGTTCAGTGTGTGCGATTAAAGATGGTAAAAGCGTTGATACCAGTATGGGCCTTACGCCGCTTGAAGGTTTAGTGATGGGTACCCGAAGCGGTAGCATCGACCCTGGCTTATTCACCTTCTTAACTCAGCAACTTAATTATTCAGTGCAAGAAATTGATGACTTACTTAATAAGCAAAGTGGCTTGTTAGGCATTAGTGAATTATCAAATGACTGTCGCACTATCGAAGAAGCCGCTGTTGAAGGCCATCCACAGGCAAATCTTGCCCTCGATATTTTCTGCTACCGCTTAGCAAAACAAATTGCTGCATTCTTGGTGCCTCTACAACGCCTTGATGCGCTTATTTTTACTGGTGGCATCGGTGAAAACTCAGATATCATTCGTGACAAAGTAATCACTCATTTAGGCTTTTTAGGTCTTGAGTGTGATGAAACTGCGAACTTAGCTGCACGCTTTGGTAAAGAAGGCTTAATCTCAAAAGGACAAGCGCATGCTAAAGCGTTTGTGATCCCTACTAACGAAGAATGGGTAATTGCCAATGATGCGGCCCGTATTGCGAAGGAGGCTTAAGTAATGGCACGTAGAATTATGTTGATCCCTATTTCAACTGGGGTTGGTTTAACATCTGTTTCTGTTGGTTTAGTGCGTGCGCTTGAGCAAAAAGCACTTAAAGTAAACTTTTTCAAACCTATTGCGCAGCCGCGCTCTGGCGATACAGGCCCCGAGAAATCAACGCAAATTGTCACCCATGGCTCGCCAATTAATCCACCTACACCATTCGATCTTGGCTATGCTGAACAAATGATTGGTGACGGTAAAGGCGACGACTTACTAGAAGAAATCGTAGAGCGCTTTGAAAACACCATCAAAGAAGACGAAATTGCCATTATTGAAGGTATGGTGCCAACACGTCGCCAGCCTTATGCGGGACGTGTAAACCGTGAGATCGCGCAAACACTCGGTGCTGATATTGTTTTTGTTCTAACACCAAGTAACGATAGCAATGACCAAATTGAAGACCGTTTAGAAATTGCTGCAGGTAATTATGGCGGTGTTAATCACCCTCGTGTGTTAGGTTGTATTTTCAATAAAGTGAATGCACCTCTCGATGACGAAGGTCGAGCCCGTGCTGACCTTGTTGAAGCCCATGAGCCTGAACAACTTGAAAACGAATTAAACCGTTTAGCATCACTGCCTATTTTCAGAAAGCACCCATTTAAGTTATTAGGGTCAATTCCATGGGATTTCGATCTCGTTGCACCGCGTGTCCGTGATTTGTGTGAATACTTAAAGGCAGAAGTTATTAACGAAGGCGACATGGCTCACCGTCGTTTGCGCCGCGTGACTTTCTGCGCCCGTACAGTATCCAATATTTTAAGTCACTTTACCCCAGGAGCCTTGCTAGTAACTCCAGGGGATCGTTCTGATGTTCTAGTTGCCGCTTGTTTATCAGCCATGAATGGTACAAAAATTGGGGCTATTTTATTAACCGGTGGCTTTAAGCCTGAAGATCGCATCATGAAATTATGCGAACAAGCTATGGATACGGGCCTGCCTATTCTTGCAACAAAAGAAGATACGTGGCGCACATCATTATTACTTCATAATTTCAATATGGAAGTACCCTGTGATGATGATCAACGTATCGATAAAGTAAAAGATCACAACGCCAGTCACATTGATTCAGACTGGTTAGATAGCCTTGCACAAAGTGTTGGCCGTACTCGTAAAATGTCACCACCCGCGTTCCGTTATTTACTAACCGATAAAGCCCGTCAAGCGAATAAAACTGTAGTATTACCCGAAGGAAATGAGCCGCGCACGATTAAAGCTGCGGCAATTTGTGGTCAACGTGGTATTGCAAAAACAATTCTACTTGGTGACAAAGAAGAAATTTTACGTATTGCTGAACAACAAGGTGTTGAGCTTAACGATAATGTAACCATTGTTGAACCTAGTGATGTCATCAACGATTACGTCGCGCCTATGGTCGAAATCCGTAAAAACAAAGGCTTAACTGAAGTGGTTGCCCAAGAACAACTGCTTGATAACGTTGTACTCGGCACCATGATGCTTGAACAAGGTAAAGTAGATGGCTTGGTATCAGGTGCTGTTAACACTACAGCAAATACGATTCGCCCACCGCTACAGTTAATTAAAACGGCACCGGGCTCGTCGTTAGTATCGTCAGTCTTCTTTATGCTGTTACCTGACCAAGTGCTGGTTTATGGTGACTGTGCTATCAATCCAGACCCAACAGCAGAGCAACTGGCCGATATTGCAATTCAATCAGCTGATTCAGCCGCCGCATTTGGTATAGAGCCTCGCGTTGCGATGATCAGCTACAGCACGGGCACTTCGGGCTCAGGTGCGGATGTGGAAAAAGTGCGTGAAGCCACGAAACTTGCCCAGCAAAAACGCCCTGACTTAGTGATTGACGGCCCACTTCAATACGACGCCGCTATCATGGAAAACGTAGCAATCAAAAAAGCACCTGACAGCCCAGTTGCAGGTAAAGCAACAGTGTTTGTATTCCCTGATTTAAATACCGGTAATACAACTTATAAAGCCGTTCAACGTAGTGCCGATTTAATTAGTATTGGCCCAATGCTGCAAGGTATGCGTAAGCCGGTAAATGACTTGAGCCGTGGTGCATTAGTAGACGATATCGTTTACACCATTGCCCTTACTGCGATTCAAGCTAAGCAAGTTGAAAGCATAGAAAACTAACCCATCAAAAATTAGGCTAATTTATAAAACCGTTATAAATTAGCCTATTACCTTCTTTATACTGACCTATTCCCATATTTATCCACAGATTCTGTGGACAAGATTAATGGAAATCTAAATGGCGTAATCCCGTGCTTCCTAATTACATTTAATCTCTTGTTGATAGCTCGTATTTTTAAGTGATTTGGGTATACTATTAATTATCGGCTTCATAGATAGGATCACAGATGTCAAAGCAAACGCTGCAACTTCATAGTACAGAGCTCACAATTCATAGCCTTGATGTCGATGCCACTATCCCTCCTGCATTGCTTAAAGAAAGCATATTTTTTATTGCAAAGACCGCTGATGAATTATCTATTGTCTGCCCTAGCAGCTTTACAATTGATAGCCTAGATGCTGAAACCGACTGGCAAGCACTGGAAGTCATTGGCCCGCTGGGCTTTTCTCTAACAGGTATAATGGCTAATATTTCTGGCGTACTTGCTAAAGCATCTATCTCTATTTTCGCTCTTTCAACTTATGATACAGATTATGTTTTAGTTAAAAAGCACAGCATTGAAAAAGCAATTTCGGCACTGAAAAAAGATGGTTATCATGTGTTAGGAAATACTAAATAGTCTTATGAATAAAGAAGTAACCTATCAGAGTCAACGCGCCTTGCGTAAAAACCAAGTGATGGCTATAAAAAGCCCATTCACGGGCCGAGTTAAACCTATAAGCGAACACCCTGAGGCTTTTTTTAGATTTTCGACTCTAGGGCCAAGTATCAGCGTTGAATTAACCAGCCATAATATAGTCGCTCCCTTTGATGGCACTCTACTGCAAGTAAAAAATGCCGGAAAAGAATATATATTACAGGCAAAAAATGGGCTGAAAATATTAATCAATTTACATTTTTCATCGTTGAGCGAACATATCAACCACACAAGGATTGCCAAGCTTAATGACAGCAAGATAAGCCAAGGCGAACGACTTGCTTATTTCGATTTACGTGAGCTTTCATCACCTATGATCGCAACCTTATGCGTACTTAACAGCCAGCAACTTGGCCCTTTATATTACTCTCTATCTCAGGTTAGTGCTGGGGTAGATACATTACTCACTGTGACAAAAAAGTAGATTTTATGACTATCATGTACGGTATCAGCAATTGCGATACAATTAAAAAAGCGAAAAAATTTTTATCTGATAACAATCAAGAGTTCACTTTCCATGACTACCGTAAAGACGGTATCACTGCTGAGCTTATTAATGAATTTGCACAGCATATTGATTGGCAAGATTTAGTAAATAAACGTGGTACAACATACCGTCAATTATCTGATGAACAAAAACAAAATTTAGATAAAGAATCTGCATTAGCATTGCTTGTGGAACAACCTGCGATGATCAAGCGACCTGTACTGGTTCATAACGGCCAATACCATTTAGGTTTTAAAGCAGCTCAATACGATGAGATTTTTGCCTGATGACTCACCCTGTTATTAAACTTGCTCAAGCACTTATTCAGCGTGAATCAGTGACGCCTGAAGATGCCGGTTGCCAAGCGTTAATGAATGAGCGCCTTGAAAAGCTGGGCTTTAATATTGAGTCGCTGTTTTTCACTGACACATTAAATACATGGGCACGTAAAGGTAAAGAATCACCACACTTTTGTTTTGCAGGTCACACAGATGTTGTCCCCACAGGCCCTGCAAAAAATTGGCAGCACCCGCCTTTTTCAGCACTGGTAAAAGACGGCATACTACATGGTCGTGGTGCCGCCGACATGAAAGGCTCTTTAGCCGCTATGGTTATTGCTACTGAACGCTTTGTGGCTAAGCACCCAGACCATAAAGGCTCAATTTCGTTTTTAATTACCTCTGATGAAGAAGGCCCATTTATCAACGGCACGACGCGTGTGATCGACACCCTAGAAGCACGTGGAGAAAAAATTGATATGTGCCTTGTTGGCGAGCCATCGTCACGAGATGAGCTGGGTGATGTGGTTAAAAATGGTCGTCGTGGTTCTTTAACTGGCTTTTTAACCGTTAAAGGTGTGCAAGGCCATGTTGCTTACCCGCACCTAGCGCAAAACCCAATTCACCTAGCCGCCCCTGCTTTAACTGAGTTGAGTCAAACCGAGTGGGATCAGGGGAATGAGTTTTTCCCTGCAACAAGCTTTCAGGTTTCAAATATTAATGGCGGCACAGGTGCTGGTAATGTGATCCCTGGTGAGCTTGAAATTCAATTTAACTTCCGCTTTAGCACTGAAGTTACCCATCAGCAACTTCAGCAACGAGTAGTTGATATTGTTGAAAAGCATGACCTTAATTACGAACTCAATTGGATAGTAAATGGACTACCGTTTTTAACCGATCATGGTCCACTGGTTGATGCAACAGTAAGCGCTATTAAGCAGGTAACTGGGCGCGACACAGCGCTTGAAACCACAGGTGGAACATCTGACGGCCGCTTTATCGCCCAAACAGGTGCCAAAGTCATTGAGCTTGGCCCGCGTAACGAAACGATTCATAAAGTAGATGAGTGTGTCAGTACAGATGATTTAATTCAACTTGCAGATATCTACGAAGCGATTTTAGAGCAACTACTAACATGAACCAGGCTGAATTAGCACTTTGCGCAACTGGGTTAAGTAGTTCGCATTTAGTCGAGCTACAAAAACATCGTTTGCATGTTGATATTGTTGATGATTTTTTGGCGCTACAACAGGCAGCTAAAAAAGCAGGTATTGAACTTGCGATTGCCTCAAGCTTTCGCGATTTTCAGCGTCAAAGCGCTATTTGGAATGCGAAATTTCAAGCTTTGCGTCCTGTTTATACTCTTGATCAAAAAATTTTGGACTTACAGAGTCTTAGTGATACACAAAAGTGCCATGCAATCATGCTTTATTCAGCTCTACCAGGAGCAAGCAGACACCATTTTGGCACCGATCTCGATATTTACGACGCAAATGCGATTAATGATGACTACCAGCTTCAGCTTACACCTGATGAATACGCGTGTGATGGCCCATTTGCTGAGCTTAACGACTGGCTTGAGCAGAATCTCGAGCGCTATGGTTTTTATCGCCCTTATCAAGAATATAAAGGAGGTGTTGCACCAGAACCTTGGCATATTAGTCATATTACACAATCCCAAGTGATGATGCAGTACTTATCCTTAAACACATTAAAAGACAGAATTACAAACAGCGAAATTGCAGGTAAACATGCGGTGCTAGAAAACCTCAGCAGCCTGTATGAGCGCTTCGTAACAAATATTAACCAACCTAAACGTGCTTTTTAGTAAGTAAAAACACTAATACAGCGCCTAAAATAAGGGCGCTTGCTACCATTAATTGCAATGTAATTTGTTCGTTTAAAAAAAACATTCCTGCAACAATGGCAAGTACAGGCACTGTCAATTGCACAACAGCAGCTTGACTACTTTTTAGCTTTGGTAGGGCCAAATACCAAATACTATAACCCACACCAGATGCAAGCGCCCCAGACGCAACTGCAAGCGCGATACCGCTGAAAGAGATAGAAGGCCATTGAAAAAAAGCGGCAAAAATAAGCGCGGGTACAAAAATAAGGCTTCTTAAAAAGTTAAACGTTGTGGCTTGTAAAGGAGCGCGACATTGTTTACCGCGAATACTATATACTCCCCATGCCGCACCACTTAATGTCATAAGGATGGCAGGTAATAAAGAAGGGACAGCTGCTGAAGGTAACATTAAGTAAATGAATCCAGCGAATGCAACAATTAAAGCAACCCACTGCAATAACGATAAGCGCTCTTTATTGAAAATACTGTAGCCTATCATCGTCAACTGTACTGCCGAGAACAAAATTAGTGCCCCCGTTCCAGTATCAAGTTCTACGTAAGCGACTGAAAAACAAACGGCATAGATGAACAAACTTACAGCACTTATATTATTTCCTTTATCGACAGGCTCGTCGCTTGCCACTCTTTTTACTTGCCAGCTAAAAAGTAAGAGTAGCATGATGGCACCACTAAATAGCCTAATTGCTGTAAAGCTCCAAGGGTCAATGTCCCCGCTGTGCAATGCCATTCGACATAATAGTGAGTTTGCAGCAAAGGCACTGAGCGCTAAAAATGTATATAAGATAGTGGCAAACAAAATTCAGTTATCCTTATTCTATTTATTCGTATAAGAGACCCGTTTTATCGTCAATAACTTACGATTTTTTACATAATTTATCATAGAAGGTTAAGGCGCATATGCTAATCTAATCAAAGTGTTTAAAAGGAGTGCTCAGTGCGTCGATGTTTGTTTATAGGAGCGGTTAGCTTTTTATCAGGTTGCAGCACCATAGGTATTACTGATCTATTCCAAGATTATGCAACGCAGCTTAAGCCTGTACGACAAGCTGTCAGGCAAAATAATATTAGCAATGCTAAGCAATTATTACCTAGTACGAGTTCATCGCACAGCAATTACTTACTGAATCAGTTAGAAAGTGCGCGACTGGATTTTTTAGCCCAGCAAAACGACGCATCGAATGAAACATTCGAGACAATTTACAAACGTGTAGAAGATAAGCGCCAAGCTGCTAAATTACAACTTAGCGCAGGGTTAGAACAAAGCAACTCGCTTTTAACAAATGATACTGTTATAAGCTATCAGCCCGCAGCCTATGAGATGACTATGCTGCATAGCTATAAAGCACTCAGCTATGTGTTTAATTCGCAATTGGAATCGGCACTTGTAGAAGTAAGACGAGCAAATAAAGTACAAGAGGACGCACTAAAAGAAAACCAAGCCATTGTTGATGAACAAGCAAAAAAAGCAGCGCAAGGTTATCCAAGTATGGATGCATTAATTGGTAATGTAAAAAATGGTTTTCAAAATGCCTTTACTTTCTACTTATCAGCAGTGCTTTATGAGGCAAATAAACAATTTGATGATGCTTATATTGATTACAAAAAGGCATTAGAAATAAATCCAGATAATCAATATCTTCAACAAGATGTTTTGCGACTCGCTAAAAAGCAAGGGTTTGCCCAAGAGTATGAGCGTTTCAGCCAACAATATGGTGAGCTAAGTGTTACGGATAAGAATCACGGACAGGTCATTATTATTGCAGAGCAAGGCCTCATTGCCCAAAAACATGCTTTCAATTTAAGGCTGCCTATTTACACCTCCCGAGGTGATGCCCGATTTTATAGTTTAGCACTGCCTATTTATGCAGATACGCCCTTCTCGGTAACTGAAAACACAGTGCAACTAGAAGACAAAAGCTTGGAGCTGAAACCGATAGTTCGTCTTGAAGCGTTAGCAGCCAAAACACTTGAAGATCAAAGCGCTGGTCGTATATCACGCCAGGTATTGCGACTTATTGCGAAAGAAAAAATGCGCGCTGAACTTGCAAGAAGTGGCGGAGATGTGGGCAATATTTTAGCAAATATTTACAACCTTGCCTCCGAGCAAGCGGATACGCGCAGTTGGTCAACTCTTCCAAGCCAACTAAGTATCGCTCGAACACGTTTAGCTTCAGGTTCACATACTTTGAAAATCAAAGGACATAACGACCTTGATTTTACTGTTAGTAAGCAAGGGTTAACCTTTATCTTTCTAACGTCTATTAATAACTATTTTGACTCTCATATAGTCCAACTCTAGGAGCAATAATGAAACACATACTGCCACTTTTAATGATTTTGCTTGTTACGGCATGCTCCTCACGCCCAACCACATCTGGTATCGGTGTTGAGCAAACAGGTCAACAGTATAACCAGCAATTAATTATCGATAACCCTGAATTAGCTAAGAAACTTGCCATAACAGACGTTAAAACCAGACAAACCAACGGCCTAACTGATGTTGTGGTAACACTGGCTAGTCAGTACAAAAAGTCACAGTATCTGCAATACCAATTCACTTGGTACGACGCTGATGGGTTTATGATTAGAGGCAACCACTCCCCTTGGCAAGCTATCAAGCTATTTGGTTTTGCAAAAACTCAATTACCGGGCTTAGCCCCGACAGCAAATGCTGTTACCTTCTCGCTTGCTGTGCGTGAAGTGTCAACAGAAGCACAAGAATTTGAAGATTAAGGATACTACCATGAAATTAATTTCTGTTAAGTCGGCTGCGGCCATCGCAATAACAAGCACTCTGATGCTTTCTGGTTGTGCTAATAAAGCGGTCGTTAGCTATGGTGACGCTCAGGCGGTTGAAACAGTTGATGTCAATTTTGGTTCAACAGACTTACAAAAAGTAGCGAGCCAAATGACTGATTCATTGCTTGCCTCGCCTGTGGTTGGTACGCTTACAGCGAATAGCCGCCCTATCGTGTTTGTAGAACGTATTAAAAACAAAACCAGTGAACATATTGATACAGAATCCATTACCGATTCCATCTCTACACAATTACTTCGCAGTGGTAAGTTCCGTTTTGTTGATATGACCCGCGTTGAAGCTGTTCGTGAGCAACTCAACTTTCAGAACGTTGACCCGCTAGTCAACCCAAATACAGCAATCGCGTTTGGGCAGCAAGTGGGCGCACAATACATGCTATATGGCAACCTATCGAGCATCGTAAAATCAAATGCTGATAAGTCTGATGTCTATTACAAATTTACAATGCGCTTAATGGACTTAAAAAGCGGCCTAGTTGAATGGGCAGATGAAACTGAAATTCGTAAAACACGTGAGAAATCAACTTTTGGCTGGTAGTCAGGAGGACATATGAAATACCTGATTAGTTTATTGACTGCGTGTGTATTACTAAGCGCGCCAAGTTACGCCGACTATCAACGCAACAAAGCTGTTCCTGTGCAGCAAGTGTTGTTTGGTTCTGTAGAGTCAGTGAGAATGATAACAGAACAAGAACTGGTCAAAGACAAAACTAACGGCTGGGAAACCTTTGGCGGTGCGCTTATTGGCGGTGTCATTGGTAATCAATTTGGCGGCGGCAGTGGCCGTACAGTAGCGACTATTTTGGGCTCAATGATTGGAGGCTCTGTTGCTCACAACCGTCAACAAACAAGTCGTGTTGTGCAATATCAGCTAGTTGAGTTAATGATCAAAGTCGAAAATGGCGAACAGTACATGGTTGTACAAGACAAAGACAACCAAATGCTCTTTAATCAAGGAGATAAGGTCCGCTTAGTCTACCTAACTGACAATACTGTACGTGTTGATAAAGCTTATTGATCTGTAATGAAATTAAAAAGCGAGCCGAAGCTCGCTTTTTTAACTTTGCCTGTAGTCAGCAAAAAAACGCTGCATTTTACTCATCGCTTCGGTTAAATCATCTTTGTTTGGTAAAAATACCAATCTGAAATGATCAGGATCTGGCCAATTAAAGGCGCGCCCATGCACAAGCAAGATTTTCTCAGCTTTGAGTAAATCTAAAATCATACGTTCATCGTTTTTGATATTAAAGTGCGCCGTATCCACTTTCGCAAATGCATAGAGTGCCCCTTTGGGTTTTTTACAGCTAATGCCATCAATAGCATTTAAACCACGCCATGCTATATCACGTTGCACATACAATCGCCCACCTGGGTTAATCAGATTATCAATCGACTGCACACCCCCTAACGCCTGTTGAATGGCATATTGTGCAGGCACGTTTGCACATAAGCGCATAGATGCCAACATATCAAGACCACGACTTAAATCTTCCATCATACTGGTGCGGCCACTTAATACCATCCAGCCCATACGAAGACCCGCAGCACGGTATGTTTTAGCCAAACCATTAAAAGTAATAATGGGTACATCATCACACAGTGCTCCAATGGAGCTATGGGTAACCCCATCGTATAAAATTTTCTCGTAAATTTCGTCGCTTAATAATAATAGCTTATGCTCACGGGCGATATTGATAAGCTCCATCAAAAGATCATCACTGTACACCGCCCCAGTAGGGTTATTCGGGTTAATAAGCACCAATGCCTTTGTTTTTGACGTAATCTTACTTTTTATATCCGCAATATCAGGAAACCAATCTTGCTCTTCATCACAAAGATAATGCACAGGGTTGCCCCCTGCTAACTTAACTGATGCCGTCCATAGCGGATAATCCGGTGCCGGAATAAGCACTTCGTCGTCATTATCAAGTAATGCTTGTGTGGTCATTTGAATTAATTCGCTGACCCCATTGCCGATATAGATATTATCGACATCAAGATTAAACAAACCGCGTTGCTGGTAGTGTTGATAAACAGCCACACGGGCTGAGTAGAGGCCTTTAGAGTCACAGTAGCCTTGGGCCGAATACAAGTTACGGATGATATCTTTATGCATATCTTCAGGCATATCAAAGCCAAAGGCAGCAGGGTTGCCAATGTTAAGTTTTAATACTTTTTGCCCTTCTTCTTCCATTTTTCGAGCTTGTGCAAGCACAGGCCCACGGATGTCATAACAGACACCGTTTAGTTTGTGACTCTTTTTTATTTGTGACATGGTTACCTCTACTAATTAATCTTTAGACTAACCTAGTAAAGGGCAACCACGCTAGTGGATTTTTGAGGTTATAACTGAAATAAATTCAAGTTTTTAGCGAGCAGCAAGCCATGCTTGCAATTTTTCTTGCGAGCCTTCAACTTGCGCTTGTAAGTTTTGTGAATTTGCTTTTGCTTTGCTCACTTGCCCTTCATTGAGATCCTGCTCTATTTCACGGGCAAGTTCTGATAAACTCATAGCGCCAAATTGAGCAGCATTAGATTTTAAGCTATGTGCATGACGTGCCGCTGATTCATTATCAACATCAATACAAGTGAGTGCCTCATTGCTCAGTCGTTGAAACTCACTGCAGCAAAAGGTCAAGGTGTCGGCAAATTGATCACCTAAAAGCGATTCCATACCTTCAAGTGCACTTTCGTCTATTGTGATCGTCGTCATCTTTTTCCCTTAATTAAAAACATAATCCCCTCTAGTCGCAACTTTAGTTGCTTACATCAAAAAAGCAAACTACTTCTTACTGATGTATACTAGGCAAAAATTAGTAATTTACCTAAGTTTATATGGCTAGAGAACTCTGCCCACATTGTGGCTTTTCGATAAGAACATGTCTATGCGATGCGATAAACATAATTAATAATAAACTAAAAATCATTATATTACGTCATCCAAGTGAAGAAAAAGTCGCTAAAAACACAGCAAGACTTTTACAACTAGGGCTGAAGAACTGTGAAATTATTCAAGGTGAGTCTGAGAATGATTTCTCTGTGCTAGCCAGTCTCCCTAAAACAACAACAGCCGTTTTATACCCAAGTGATGACTCTTTAAAGCTTGATGATTCAGGTCAAGCTATGCACGACTTTAAAAGCTCATTGACCCATTTAATCGTGATTGACGGGACATGGAAAAAAGCATTTAAAATATTAAAACTCACCCCAACCCTAGAGTCATTTAAGGCCGTCAGCTTCAACCACTTACCTGCTAACAAGTACACAATACGTAAAGCACCTCGTGCTGATAGCTTATCGACTTTAGAGGCCGTGGCACATAGCTTGGCCTTAATTGAAAACTGTGATGTATCTCCTCTATATCAATTACTTAACGCACTTATAGATAAACAAACTCAACATATGCCAGAACATGTAAAGGCACGTTACTTGTAATGCGAGTGTCTAAACGATTGAGTGCAGGGTTTAACCGTCAAGGCCCTAATTATCGATTTGATGATCAAGTCGACTTTGATGAAATTCGTGATACGTTTGGTTTTAGAACCATGATTGTGGGTAACTGGGTTAACAAACAAGAGCGATTGTTGGCAGCTAATCTCATCTATGACGCACTTGCAGACCTTGCGCAAATTCTGCAATTACCGCCTGAAGCGATTGGGCTGCGCAAAAAACTAAATTTTGCATTTGGTCATGGTGGCCAAAAAGGCGTACAAGCTCACTATAATGCGCATAGTCAAACTCTCGCTCTTGCTAAAAATGCAGGCGGTGGAGCACTTGCCCATGAGTGGTTTCATGCATTTGACCACCATATTTGTCAGCACATGTTTCCACAACGGCAAAGCATGCAGTTTTGCTCTGCTCTATGGTTGCAACAAACCCCCAACTTATCTCATCAGTTAAATCGCTACTTAGATCAATTTTTCCAGCATATTTTTTTAGATATTGATGGAAAAAATCCAAATGACTATGTAAACCAATCCATTAAATTTGATAAAGCGATGCAGCAACTGTATATGAGCATGCCTGAAGAGCTAGCAGCACGTTGTTTTGAAAAATGTATTTCAACACACACAACAATTACTAATACCTTCTTAGTCAGTGGCTTAAATGATAGTGGTTTAATATACCCAAGTGATACCCATGCATTACAATGTACTGAGATGATGCACTTGTACTTTAATCAACTAGGTGCGCTTTTACATCGAGGCTGATATCAATTGATTTGAAATTTTGGATCCAACTCACATAGTCATCTGCAGACATTGGCTTTGCAAAATAGTATCCCTGACCAACTTGGCAGCCATAGCTTTTTAAAATAGCCAAACTCTGCTCATCCTCAATCCCTTCGGCAACCACCTCCGCACCTAGTGTCGTTGCAATATCGCAGGTTGCTTTACAGATACTTTTATCGTTGTTAGAAAACTGCAAATTAAGTACAAACTGCTTATCTATTTTTACTTCATCAAAGCCCAGTTGGCTTAAATAAGCCAAAGAAGAATAACCAGTGCCAAAATCATCAATAGCCAATTTAACACCGATGAGTCTGTAGTCATTGAGTAATACTTTAATTTTTTTACTCTCTTCCAACGTAGCTGATTCAGTCAGCTCGAGCATCACACTGCTTGGCTCAACACCTTGCTCATTCAACTTAGTGATAAATAGCACTGGTAAATCTTTATTGAGTAAGTCTTTAGCTGATATATTAATAGAGATAACATGATTTGGGATGTGCTTAGTAAATATTGCTTGCCACTCAATTCCCCGCGTTACCACCCACTCTGTTAACTGATTAATAACGCCTGATGATTCAGCAATAGGAATAAACACTTCTGGACTAATCGCTCCTAAGGCGGGATGCTGCCAACGCAGCAAGGCTTCACAACCGACAACATTCCCTGTTTTTAAGCAAACTTGTGGTTGAAAATACAGTGCTAGTTGGTCTTCTTCAATTGCACTCTTTAGTGAGGCTGCAATAAGTAAACGCTGCTCAGACAAGCGCGCATTTTCTAAGTCAAACATTCGCCAGCGCTCACCTTGAACCTGCTTTTCACTCATAGCTTGAATAGCACATTGCAAAATTTGTTTCGCGGTATTGCCATGCATTGGGTAGTACGCTACACCAATATCAACCGAATCCACTAACTTGATATTATTATGCGAAATCCCCTCTTCAAACACCCCATGTATAACACAAGCAAACTGTTCAATATGACTAAGCTCAAGCTCCCCTAAAATGACACACGCGAAAATGCTGTCGTCAATTCGTGCAATCCACACCCCTTGCTCCGAACGCGTTTCTAACTTTAGGGCATTAATTGACTGAAGCTGTTGAGTGAGGGCATTAAGCGTCGTATTTATACACTGATTAGCATGGTCATAACCAAATGTTGCCCGTGCATTGGTTAACACATGCGGCCTAAACAGCATAATTGCAAAATGCTGCTTCTGTGAGACTTTTTTTACCATTTCATCGAGTAACAATTGCTTGTTAGGTAATTGAGTATCAGCATCATGGGTGAGGCTATAGTTAAATGACGCTATGCGATGCCTGTCTTTGAGCAATAAAACCGTACAAATTGCCAATGAACCTATCAATAGCACAATATCTTGTATTACATGCTTTCCAAAACCAAAACCATTCCAAATAAGCAAACTCGCAAACTGACATGAGAGAATTATCAGCATACATTGACGCAGCAAGCTTGGATGATTTTTCTGCTTGTTTAATATAACTGCCGTCGTAACCGACAACACAATAAAGCAGCTACAGCTGACGATATAAACCCAGCTTAAATTAAATGCAGGTAAGAATGATGTCATCAAGGCAATAGCAAAAAACATGACTATTGCCACTAACCATGTTTGATTTAAACCGCTTCGGCTATTTTTAATATTTAAAAACTCGTATAAAAAGTAACTTACAAAACCAAGGGAAAATTCATAAAAAGGCCATTTGGTCGACCAGCCAAGACCCGAAACTAAATAACCACTTAAGCCGTTATCAATTAAAAAGCTCATACCTACCAAAGCAAAGTACGTACTTAAAAATAAATACTTTACTCTTTTAGAAACAGCATAGTAGACAAGGCAAACAAATATACAAATAAGTAATACACCAATAATTGCACCGTAACTCAGTATTGTTTTATGTAAATTAATTTCAAACCGTTCGGAATTTACGACCCCTAATTGCAAGTTGATATCCCTGTCGTGCTGAAAATTAACCAATGCCCAACGGTTTTCAGACCTATGCTCAATAAGCCAGTGAGGCCTTACATTTGATAAACTTGGTAAGGGTATTAACCGCGCATCATTTTTCGCTGTTGAGGCACTGTCTAAAATATAAAACTTCTTCCACATTAAATTAGGTTCAGCTAGATAGGCGACATAAGTTTGCGCATGTGGCAGTTGATGTAAATCGATAACCATCCAATATGATTGGTTGGCTTTAATACGAAGAGTATCGGTATTGTTCGCGGGTAATTTTCTTTGTGTAATCAGTTTTTCATCAAGTTTATCTGCCAAAACACTCAGTGGCTCATTTGACTGAAACAACCAAATAGGCAGTTGAGAGGAAAAACTTGAGGAGGATAAAACACACAGCAAGATAGCACATATCGCACAAGCGAGTTGTTTATAAAACCTTACTACGCGCATGTTATATGAATGCATCTTAGCTCCGTGCCACCAAACATAGATAAAAGTATGGGATCTAAGCGCTTAAATTGCCAATTTTATAGGAACTAATTATATAAATAAGGAGGGATTTGCGGCGGTCAAATAAACCACCGCATTAGACTTTACTTGCTATCGTCACTAATACGACTTGCTACAGCGGAGTTTTGATCTTTATATTTTGCATCTTTACGTGTGTTATATGGGTTCTCAGAAGGACTCGTCATTGTTTCAAAACTCATTGCCCCTATCTTCATCATTGGACGCAGTGCAAGTGGCAATTTTCCAGAGTTATAAAACTCCAGTACAATGTTGCCAGACCAACCAGGGTCAATACGGTGTGCTGTTACGTGCACCATCAAGCCAAGTCGCGCCAGAGATGAACGCCCATCAAGCCAACCCACTATATCAGCTGGTAGAGTCACTTTTTCGTAAGTAATTGCGAGTGCTAGTTCACCTGGGTGTAGGAAAAAAGCCTCATCTTCATTTAACACGATTTCATCACTCATTATTGATTCCATCGCTTTATTTAGCTGATCTTTTGGTCCACTCAAATCGACATAGGCGGCGGTGTGATCCTGAAAAACACGAAACTTATTACCCAAGCGTAAATCGACTGTGACTCCTGAAATCATTGCCTTACTTGGCGAGGGCTCAATAACAATACGGCCATCATTAATGTATTGTTGAATATGGGTATCTGATAATCTCATTTATTAATCATCCGTTATAACAATCTCAACAGCGCTTTGCGCTTGTTGGTAATATAAACTGCTCGCAAGTACGCGTGCTGCTGTCTTGTATGTTTCACTAATACTTTCTGCGTTATTTTGCGCAATTAAGTGACCTTGTTCAGAACTTTCACGAATCTCTGTTGCTAGTGGAATTGTCGCAAGTACAGGCACACCATGACGATGAGCTAAAGTAACTGCACCATCTTTCCCAAACACATGGTTTGGCTCTCCACAGTGACCACACAAAAAGTAACTCATGTTTTCGATAAGACCCAATACAGGCACATTTACTTTATTAAACATTGCGATACCTTTTTGTGCATCTGCTAATGCTAAATCTTGAGGTGTTGTGATGATCACAGTGCCGCTGGCTGGCACTTTTTGGCTCATAGTCAATTGAATATCGCCAGTGCCTGGGGGCATATCGACAATCAAATAATCTAGCTTCCCCCAATCGGTTTCATTTAACAGCTGATTAAGCGCCCCCGAAGCCATGGGGCCACGCCACACAGTCGCATCATCACTCGGAACTAAAAAACCTATTGATTGCGCTTTGAGGTTATGTGCTTCAAAAGGCAGTAGATGTTTATTGTCTGCTGTTTTTGGCTCAGCGCCCTGCAAGCCAAGCAACAGTGGAATAGATGGGCCATATATATCAGCATCCAATATCCCCACTTTAGCGCCTTCTTGTTGAAGTGCCGCTGCTAAATTGACTGCCGTAGTCGATTTACCAACTCCACCTTTACCGGAAGCTACGAGTATAATATGTTTAATCTGCTTAAACTTACTAGCTTCTGACAGTTTCACCTGGGCTTCAATCGTTACTTTACAAGCCAACTTTTGGTTGATGAATGCTTCAATATCATGAATTTCACCCAGCCCTGCAAAAGGCAGAACAAGCTTAACATGCCAACTTTTGCCATCAGTTTGCTGAATATCTTTCACCCAGCTTTGTTCTATGCCTATCGCAAAAGCACTACTTCGATAAGCAGCCAATGCCTCAAGCATCGATGCTTTTTCAGTCGATTTTCCAGAGAATATTTTTGACAGTCCAAACATAGCAATAAAATAGCGTTTCTTTGATGAAAAGTGCCACGGAATTATGTAACATTCAAAGCATTAAAACCAGACAATTAATAAATATCACCTGCTTGTTAAGCATAGACTGACAAGTAGGTGGTTAAAATATGATAATCGCGTATTTTAAAGGCGGTTATCCTCAATTCGGAATGATTATGGCACAGCGAAAGATCCTCATAACTAGCGCATTACCTTATGCCAATGGCCCGACTCACTTAGGTCATTTATTAGAATATATACAAACTGATATTTGGGCACGTTTTCAGAAGCAACAAGGTCATGAGACCTACTATGTTTGTGCAGACGATGCTCACGGCACTCCAATTATGCTTAATGCGCAGAAGCAAGGGATCACGCCTGAAGAGATGGTTAAAAATGTCAGCATTGAACGTCAACGCGACTTTGCTGATTTTAATATCGAATTTGATAATTATCACAGTACCCACAGTGACGAGAATAAAGCGCTTAGTGAACTTATCTATAACCGCTTAAATGACGCTGGTCACATCAAAAAGCACACTATTTCGCAACTTTTTGACCAAGAGAAAGGTATTTTCTTACCTGACCGATTTGTAACAGGCACATGCCCTACGTGTAAATCTGAAGACCAAAATGGCGACAGCTGTGATGCATGTGGCGCAACCTATAGTCCGACAGAGCTTATTAATCCGCGTTCAGTGATGTCGGGCGCAGAGCCTGTATTAAAAGACTCTGAACACTACTTCTTTGACCTACCGGCATTTGAAGGCATGTTAAAAGAATGGTTGCATTCAGGTTCTATCCAACAAGAAATGGCCAATAAATTGGATGAATGGTTTGCTGATGGCCTTCAACAATGGGACATTAGCCGTGATGCGCCTTACTTCGGTTTTGAAATTCCGGGTGCGCCTGGCAAGTACTTTTATGTTTGGTTAGATGCACCAATCGGTTACATGGCGAGTTTCAAAAATCTATGTGATAAAAAAGGCATCGATTTTGATGCATTTTGGGCTGAAGATTCCGATGCTGAGCTTTACCACTTTATTGGCAAAGACATCATTTATTTCCATAGCTTATTCTGGCCTGCAATGCTTGATGGCGCAAAATTTAGAAAACCTACAAACGTTTTCGCCCATGGTTTTGTGACTGTAAATGGCGCCAAGATGTCAAAATCTAAAGGCACTTTTGTTAAAGCTCGCACTTACCTTGATAACCTAGATCCAGAGTACTTACGTTACTACTATGCTGCAAAGCTTAACGGTGGCATTACTGATCTTGATTTAAACCTTGAAGACTTCGCACTGCGTGTAAACTCAGATTTAGTAGGTAAAGTTGTTAATATCGCGAGCCGTTGTGCCAGCTTTATCACTAAAAAGTTTGACGGAAAATTAAGCGACACAGTTATGGACGAAGCATTACTAGGTGAATTCCAAAATGCCGCAGACAGTATCGCTAATCACTACGAAAATCGTGAATACAGCCGTGCTATTCGTGAGATTATGGCGCTTGCAGATAAAGCCAACCAGTTTATTGATGCTAAAGCTCCATGGGTGTTAATTAAAGACGAAACTAAACAACAAGAAGCGCATGATGTGTGCTCACTTGGTTTAAATATGTTCCGTGTACTTATCACTTACTTAAAACCTGTTCTGCCAGGCATGGCAGCTAATGTTGAAACCTTCTTAAATGACGATTTAGCATGGCAAGGCGCTAAAACGGCACTTAAAGGTCACGCAATCAATAAATTCAAACCGTTAATGCAACGTGTAGAAATGGATAAAGTAAACAAAATGATTGAAGAATCTAAAGAAAGCCTTGTGGCTGAAAAAGATAAAATCGACCCAAACAGCCCATTGGCAAAAGAGCCAATTAGCCCAGAGATTGAGTTTGATGACTTTGCGAAAGTTGATTTACGCGTAGCGAAAATTGCCAAAGCAGAACACGTTGAAGGCGCAGATAAGTTATTAAAACTGACGTTAGATTTAGGTGGCGAAACTCGCCAAGTATTCGCAGGTATTAAATCTGCGTATGCACCAGAAGACATTGAAGGAAAGCTAACGGTAATGGTAGCAAACCTTAAGCCTCGTAAGATGCGTTTTGGTATGTCTGAGGGCATGGTATTGGCAGCAGGCCCTGGCGGTAAAGAAATTTATATTCTTAACCCTGACGAAGGCTCAGAGCCTGGCATGCGCGTAATGTAATCTTATCGCTCTTAAAAGAACCGTTGTGTTTTTAGACACAACGGTTTTATTTTGTCTGAAAATTTTGGCTGAAATTAAGGAGCTGAGTACAAATCCTTTAAAACACGTTCTTTGCGTGGAAAATAATTATTATCATAATCAAGTGACACGATGACTTTATTCGCTTTACCAAGTAGCTCATCTCGAGGCACAAAACCTATTACTCTGGAATCTGCACTGTTGTCACGATTATCGCCCATTACTAAATACATATCCTTAGGAATAGTCACTTTAGAAAAGTGCTGTACCAAAGAAGGCGTTTTTGAAACCTGAATAACATGTGCCGCGCTAGGCAAGTTCTCTATTAAAGTTTGCTCAATATCATTCTCTTTTAACTTTGTGTAGCTGATTGCTTGGTCATTAATGATCAGCTCATTATTAATCATACTGACGGTATCACCCGGTAAACCAATTACTCGCTTAATTAGACGATTATTAGCTGCTTTAGAGTCAAAAACAATGATATCTCCCACTTCAGGTTCAGCTGTTCTCATTAAGGAAGTATGAGTAAAAGGAAGCCGCAAATCATAAGCCATTTTATTTGTTAGAATCCGATCACCTTCAACAATTGTTGGGTTCATTGAAGCAGTAGGTACTTCATACCAATCAGCCACAGCACTTCTGAATACGCTCATTAAACAAATAAAGATAATGAGCGAGCGGTTATTTTTCCAAAGTTTATATAATCTTCTCATCTTCCCTCCTAGAACCCGTTAATTTAAATTTGATTCGTCAATTAAGACGTCGCTGGCCAACTGCAAGTTCAGTATAAAATGTAACAAAACAATAAGTATTAAAGTCAAAAATTAATTTCACCATTTTGTAGTAGTGATTTTATGTTCCGAATAACAGATACTAAAGAAAATAATAATCACAAAATACCCGTAAATGGATGTTACAAAAGAAAAAACAGCACCTCAGTTAGCAAACAAGTCACCCTTTTTCTTAGACCTCTTGCCTGGCAAGCTAATTGATTTACAGTTTAGTAACCCTATTTCTATTCGATTTAAGTTAACACTTGTTGGCTATGAAACCGGAAAGTACTTAATTTTGAAGTGCCCTGCACAAGTTGGTAAAAATGATTTCAAAGATGTGCTAGTTGAAGGCAATGGTGCTATTGTGCGCTACATCGTTGAAGATCAACGCGGTGAGTGTGTTGCTTTCACAACCAATATCATTGCATTAACCGTTCGCCCTGAACGTTTGATGTATTTAGCTTACCCAAAAAATATTGAAAGTCGCCAACTACGTGAAGCAAGCAGGTTACAAACTCATATCCCTGCAAAAATTAGCGTAACCGAAAACCCATCAGATGATGATAAAACATTGTTGCATGGGCTGATTATTGATATTTCGCCGACAGGTTGTCGCTTTGCTATCCATGTCAAAACCGGCTTTTTAGCTCTAAAACGTCGCCAAGTCTTTGTACATATCCTTTCGCCGCAAGATAGCTCTACGCAAGTTATTAGGGCATACATTAGAAACAATCAAATGAAAGGCGATCGATTAAATGTTGGTATTGAGTTTGCCGAAGATGAGCAATATAAATTGCACAAGCTACTGGAAGCTTATGCAATTGATATAGATTAAACTAATTTATTGATTTTTAAACTGTTGCTTAGCCTGCTCAACTTGCTCAGCATTAATACCGAGTGACTCAGCCGCCTCTTTAATTAGATTCGGCTGTGTCATTACTAAAGCCATTAACTGCTGCAGTTTTTCTGGCGGGATACCTAGTTGTTGTATTTGCGCCATCGCCAACATTGGATTTTCTAAGAAAGCACTGAATAAGGCATGCACTTGTTCGTCACTAACATTATGTTCTTTTAGAGTTTCTATAATCGGGTTCATACTAACCTTTACTTAGACTTTGAATGTAAAGAAATTATATGGGCGTTTTGGTGTTATTCAACTAATAACACTACTTTGCCTGCGTTTTCGTTGTTATCCAAAATTCGATGCGCTTCACTTGCCTGTGCCCAATTGAGCGTTTTATAAATATTATAATCAAAGCCACCAGCAGCTAATGTGTCATAAAAACGTGAAATAAACTGGTCGCGCAAAGTACGCTTAAATTCATTGCTGCGATTCCTTAGCGTAGAAGCATGAAAAGAAATTCGTTTACTAAGCAATCGAGCGAAATCAACCTCTGCAAAGCGGTTATCCAAAAATGCCAGCATAACTATTTGGCAATCCATGGCTGCAACATGGGCGTTTTTGTTTAAGTAGCTACCAGAGACTGGATCAACAATGGTATTCGCTGTGAGCTCATTGTTTTTCATATACTCGACAAAATCGGTTGTTTTATAATTGATAGCATGATCAGCCCCCATTGCTTTTGCATGATGACACTTTTCTTCACTTCCTGCTGTCACCACGACATTCGCACCGATGCTTTTCGCCATTTGAATTGCTGCACCGCCTACCCCACTGGCTCCTGCATGAATAAGTGCAGTGTGTCCTTCTTTAAGACCACCAAATTGAAACAAGGCAGAATAAGCCGTCAAATAGACCTCACTTATCGCAGCCCCTTGTGCCATGGTCATTGACTCAGCTAAGGGCATTATTTGAGCCGCATCTACCGCTACATATTCGCTATAAGCCCCCCCTGCACACAAAGTAAAAATCCGCTGATTTAGCCAATCTTTAGTCACTTTGCTACCTTGTTCAACAACCACTCCTGCACATTCAAGTCCTAATATAGGGCTATCTCCTGCAGGGGCAGGATACTTTCCCTGTCGCTGCATGCAGTCAGCACGATTAACCCCAATAGCGGCGACCTTAACTAACACCTCGTGTGGTTTTATCTCTGGAGGGTTGATGTGTGCAAAGTGTAAGTTTGAATCTTCGTGCTTAATGTAGCGCATAGCAGCCCCTATTTTGTAATGCGTCGCCATGTTTCGGCTTCAATCAATTTGCCATTTTCGTACAAAGTATGGTGCCAAACATCGTCTTCAACTTTGTAATCAAATGCCATCGTTTTTCCTAATAATGAAGGTACATTACCATAGGAAAATGTTTCGATAAATTGTTGCTCTTTAAGAATATATTCACCACCACCAGCATAGTGAAACTGGCCATTTTTTTGTGTTATGTAACTAAAATGAGAGTCAGTGATTAATTTTACCGAGCTCAATTCGGGGGCTTTCGCTGTCACATAACCATCTTCAACAGCATACTTTCCTTCAATAAACTGCCAGCTGCCAAGTAATGGATTGGCATTCACATTGATACTAAGTAGCAAACTTGCAATAAGCGTTATTTTTTTCATTATCTCTGTCCTTGTTTTATGAACTGCTTAGCTTACGTTAGTTCTTTGTTCCAATTAAGGATTTAAGGTTGAGATTTTCTCATCTGTGAAAAACGCCAAGACTGTTTATAAGGATATACATCAAATAGTTGACCATTATTTATTGCCCTTTGAATATCTTGCCACATGGTTGCGGTAAAAATATCATGGTGGTGATGATTAAAGAACGCAAATGCGGCTTCATTAGCACTAAAGAATACATTGAATTGACTAGGAAAAATGTCGTTATCAGCAATATCAAAATAACTATCACTATTGAGCTCGTCTAACGCATCATCTGTTTGCGGTAATTCTCTAAAGTTGCAATCAGTCAATGGGCAAATTTCGTCATAATCATAAAACACCACTCTCCCCCATCGCGTCACACCAAAGTTCTTCATTAACATATCTCCTGGGAAGATATTCGCACCGGCAAGCTCCTTAATTGCTTTTCCGTAATCGTTCATCACCTGTTCGAGCTTTCGTTCATCGCATTGCTTAATATACAAATTTAGTGGTGTCATTTTGCGCTCTACGTAAACATGACGAAGGATGATTGCATTGCCAGATATGACTAAACTATCACCGATTTGCTGCTGCATCGTTTGTAATAACTCATCACTAAAACGGCTCAAGTCAAAAGCAAGATAACGAAATTCATGTGTATCAACCAAGCGGCCCACACGATCTGCTTGTTTTACATAATCGTATTTCGCCATGACTTGCTTTTTAGTGGCTGTTTTTGGTGCGTTGAACCTATCTTTTATTACTTTGTAAACATAATCTGAGCAAGGTGTTGTGAACACTAACATCACCATCCCCGGTGTACCAGGGGCAATTACATATTTATCATCACTAGGACTGCTGCGAGTCGTATCTACTTTGTAACGATAGAACTCTGTTTTTGCATGTTTAATAAATCCTATCGCATTGAACAGTTCAAAACGTTGCTTGTGAGGCATTAACACACTTAAGTAATCAATGTAACGAGCTGGCTGGTCCGTATCCACCATAAAATAAGTGCGTGCAAAACCGAAAAGTAAGCTCAGTTGGTCAGCTCCCATCATCACAGCATCAATCTCGAGGCCTCGCTCTGTATTTAATAATGCAATGGCAAATGGCATGTTATCGCCATTTTTTGCAATGCATCGACCTATTATGTAGCACGCTTTATTTCTAAAAAATAAGGAGTTGGCATACTCAATGTAACCATCGTTAAGTGTAAGTAATTGATATACTTGTGGGCATTGATGTTTGGCACCTGCAATCAGTGTGCGCTGCAAAAGCACTACATCATCGTCAAAGTTTGCATAACCGACCCGAAATACATGGCGCTTAATTAATGACGAGACTGCCTCATCGAAACCATCTTTGAGTGAGATGCGACTCACTAAAGAATCAAATGGTCTAGGCCCTAATCGATAACGTGCCTTTAAAACAAATAAATGAACATTACGGATCTTTCGAGAGTCCCAAATAGCGCCAAATGTCGAATTAAAAAATGTGTGAGCAATAGGCTGATTTTCATGGTTTTGTACCATCTCACCATAAATCTGTTTCGCTAAAAGCCAAAGTGCAGGGTCATCCACTTCACTATATGCAATGATTTTTACAGCGTTGCTAACTTTACTCACTTGCCCTTCGTAGACTTGTAAGCGTAACTTCATCATCTGTTGAACTTGCTGCCATTGGCACTGCTCAAAACGACTTTGTGCACCTAAAGTAATATTTAAAAACTCCGCAAACATAGCTTCAAAGCCTGCGAAGACTGCACGTGCAAGCTTAGTGGCTATAACCTGTGTTAATTGCTCTGATTGCGTTTTTTGTTGTATAACTTCATTTGGCATTATTAATGTCGCTTATACTGATTATTTTAATGGTGCTGTTTACACACCATAGCAAGCACGCTTAAATTTAGATAATTAATAGCAAGAATAAATAAGATTGATCAGATGAATATTAGGCATGTTGACCTCAACCTTTTAGTGTATCTAAATGTGCTCATCGACGAGCAAAGTGTGTCTAAGGCTGCAAATAAACTTGCCCTAACACAACCGGCGATGAGTAACGCACTGAAGCGACTGCGTGATTTATTTGATGACCCACTATTAGTAAGAGCCGCGGGCGCAATGACTCCTACAGCGAAAGCCTTAAGTCTTAAGCCTGAAATAGAATCGCTGTTAAAAATGGCAGAAGAAATTACTCAGCCAAGTGAACTATTCGACCCTAGCACGGCTAGTGTTACTTTTCGGATCATGGCAAACGACTACCTTGAATCAACACTTATTGCGCCATTTATCACACAGCAGCTAGAAAAAAATCCTGGTCTTAATTTTGATATTTTGAGCCCCAGTGACGTAACCCTACAAGACATGGAAAAAGGTACGATCGATTTGGCGATTAACCGCTTCAACGGCCTTCCTCGCTCTTTTCATCAGGCCAGTGTTTGGCGTGATAATTATTGCTGCTTAAGCCATCCCGACAACCCTTATCTACAAGCACAATCACTTGAGAGCTACCTAAAACAAGAGCATATATGGGTAAACCGTGCAGGCTGGGGTGCAGAAACGGCGCTAACAAATAAATCTGGCAGTCAAAAGTTAGGTTGGGTTGATGAAGCGTTATGGCAATTAGAACAAACTCGCAATATTCGTGTGTTTACCCGCCATTACATGGTTGCAAGTTTACTGTGCCAATCAAAAAACCTCATCGCAACCCTGCCTCGCCGACAAGCCATGTTATTAGTAAAGCATACTGATTTAGTCATAAGCCCTGTGCCATTTCAAATCGTACCGATTGAAGTGAAAATGCTGTGGAGTCCGTTATTGCATCATTCAAACCCACATCAATGGCTGCGCAGAGAACTTATTGCTTTTGCAAGCACAGTGGCAGATCGGTAAAACCACCACAATATTGATAAAATCAATATCAGTTATTGAAAACAACAATTTCATAAATAATGATTGAGGCGCTAGAGTGAAGTTAAGCACATAAACAAAGAGAAGATAATTATGGAAACTTCAGCGCAATTCACTCAACAGGACGGCCTTTACATTAATGGTCAATTACACGCATTCATCGAGCAGCAGCTTTGTAAAAAAAGTGACCTCGCTTGTGAAGATATTTATCAAACACTTGCCACTATGGTTGATGAGTTTGGTTGTCAATGCCGTAAAACTAAACATCAAGAAGATGATGTTTTACAAGCAGACACATTATTAACAGCGTATAGCACAGTGCGTACACATCCACATTGCCATGTTGATGCACAAACAACGACGGCGGTTCTTGACGAATATTGCTGCCAAGTGCCTGCTATTTTAGTTGTTGCTTTAATGGATACACTAACAGGCATAACAAGCAATGAGCCAGGTGCTGAGCGTATTTATCAACGTGCAGCTGAACTCACAGGAAAGCCTTGTGTCTACGCAGTTAAAAGCGCCAATGCAGCTTAATATGTCTATTTACTTGAATTCCTTATTCGAGCGATGATGCTTTTTGCAAAGTCACTGCAACTAAGCATCGTCGCACCGGCCGAATGAGTCGCCAAATCAAAAGTCATTTCATTCGCAGCCAAAGTTGATTCTAATGCCAGCTCTATTTTATCTGCCGCTTCATGCCATTTCATAAACCGTAGCATCATCACTGCACTTAAAATGCTACTTGTTGGGTTTGCAGTATTCTCGCCAGCAATACGATTAAATGTGCCATGAGTAGGTTCAAAAAATGCCACGTCATTGTTTAAATTTGCCGCAGGCATAATGCCAACTCCACCTACTTGCGCTGTTAACATATCTGCTAAGTAATCGCCGTTTTGATTCGTTGTAACAACCACATCAAATTGCTCTGGGGTCAGTAGGGCTTGTTGCAACATATTATCAGCAATCACTTCTTTAATAGTTAAATCACTTAAGCCGTCGCGTTTGATAACTAACCAACGACCATTTTCGTGAGGAAGCGCATTAAATTCTTGCTCTGCAAGGGCAAACGCCCATCGTTTAAAGGCACCATCGGTAAATTTAAGCACATTACCTTTGTGCACCACCGTCAGTGAGTCGCTTTTTTGTTGAAGTGCATAATTAACAGCATAACGCATCAAACGCTCAGCCCCGTCTTTTGAACTATTCTTAATACCAATGCCACACTGTGTGTCAAACCTCAGTCGGGTTACTCCCATTTCTTGACACAAAAAATCAAGCATGCGTTCGTTATCAACGCTTCCTGCCTGCCATTCAATTCCCGAATACACATCTTCAGAACTATCACGGATGACTGTTATGTTGGTTTTCTCAGGCTCTTTTAAGGGCGAAGGAAGGCGTGAATAGCTGCGAATTGGCCGCATATTAACGAACAAATCCATTTCATGGCGAAGGGCCACATTCAAAGAGCGAAAACCTCCTCCAAGGGGTGTTGTTAAAGGGCCTTTAATCGCTATTTTGTATTGTCTAACGGCGTGCAAGGTTTCTTGGGGAAACCAATCACCATCATACAGTACAGCCGCTTTTTCACCATTAAATACTTCCATCCAATGAATTTTCTTTTCATCGTGATAAGCATGGTACACCGCAGAATCGACAACACTGCGCATCACAGGGGTAATATCCTGCCCGACTCCATCACCTTCTATGTAAGCAACGATAGGATGTGAAGGGATATGCCATACGCCAGATGAGTCAATCGTGATTTGCTCTCCCTGCTCGGGGATGGAAATGTGTTGATACGACATATTCGCTTCTTATTGATTATTATTTAAAGCTATTAATAGCAACGATTTACCTCACTGTCTGCGCCTGTGCGCGAATAGTCACTATTCAAGGCATTAATAATTCACTTTAGTGATTTCATCTTGCATGGCGCAAAACAAAGAGGTAAAGAGCTGCGCATCTAAAGTCACCGTGTCATTTTTAAGTGCCGTATCCACCGCAACGGCTTTCACATATAGTTGCTCACATTCAAACATATTAGCAGCGCCTTTTAGCATGTGAACATTTTTACTCAAGCCATCAATATCCATAACTTTGTACTGCTCACGCATTTCTCGATACTGATCCTCAAGCCCTTTTATATAATCATCTTTTAAAACTTGAAACTCTTTATCTGGTAATTTGATATCGCTTAATTCGTCGCAGTCCAAATAGCTGGAAATTTGATGGCTAAAAGCATTTCGATCTATCGGCTTTGCGATTAAATCGACAAATCCTTGCTTCATGTAACGCTCAATTTCATGTTTCATAGTATTTGCAGTCAGCGCAATAATAGGTGCTGTCACCCCTGTTGCTTGCATCATTTTTAATGCTTCTTGACCGTCCATTATCGGCATTTGTATATCCAATAAAATCAAATCGAAGGTATTTTCTAACGTTTGTTGGACAGCATCTTTACCATTTTCTACCGTGGTTACTGTCAAGCCCATCCGTTCTAGAATTCGTGCAATTAAACGCCTGTTATCTGGATGATCTTCAGCGAGAAGTACATGACCTTTTAAATTTTCTGGTTCATCTAATTTACAAAATGGCGATGTTTCTACCAGCCTGACTTCACTAATGTTATTTAGCCAACGTGTTTTTTCTGTTTTGTAGACTGCCATCGACAATATAAATTCACTGCCTGAGCCTACATGACTCTTAACACTAATGTCGCCATCGAGTTTTGCTGCTAAACTTTTCGAAATATTTAAACCCAGCCCTGTCCCACCATACTGACGTGAGATAGACGAGTCAGCTTGGTAAAACGCACTAAACAGCGATGCTTGCTCAGCATCTGTCATACCAATACCTGTGTCTTTAACACTGATTGTAAGAATATCGTTATCACAACTTACCGACAGTGTAATGCGCCCCACTTGCGTAAATTTGAGCGCATTAGTTGTTAGGTTCAACAAGATCTGTCTTAATCGACTTGGATCAGTGACAATGTAATCAGGTAAAGGAAATTGATAATCAACACTAAATTTAAGGCCTTTATCACGAATTTGTTTACCTATTAGGGATTCAATATTGGCAATTGTGGCAAATAAGTCCGTTTCTATCAGTTCAATCTCAAGCTTGTTAGCCTCAATTTTTGACATATCTAAAATATCATTAATTAAACCAAGCACATGCCGACTATTTTGTAAAATAACCCCAATACCATGGTTACGTTCATGGGGTTTTATATCACCGAGCATTATACCGTCCGCATAACCAATTATAGAGGTCATGGGCGTGCGAATTTCGTGGCTAATATTAGCAAGAAAACGGCTTTTCGCTTGGTTAGCATCGCGTAATTCATCAGCAAGTTGTTCAAGCTCTAATGTTCGAGAATGTACTTTTTCTTCTAAGTTTTTGGTCAGTTCAACATTATCATCGTGCAGTAGCCTAAATTTATCAGCAACAGCAAAAGCCAGTAACATAGCATCCATCGCCGTGCCGATTAGACCGAGCAAATATAAGTTAACCGTTGTAGCAGGCAACAAGCCAAGGTTAGTTAAATTACCAACCATATTTGGTAGCATCATCGCAAGGTAAGCCAACACAAAGTAACGCGCGGGTTTAAACCCTTTAAGCATACAGCGCACACCAATGTATAAACCCAAACACAGTGCAATACCCGTGACCACCGTAGACCAGTAGAAACCAAAACTTGGCCATAAAATACAAAAAGGAATACCGAGTGTCGCAATAACACCCACAGTCATTGACAGCTGTGCAAGCTTTGGAAAAGTCTCTTTTAATTTCAGTAGGTTATTATAAAATAATATATTTGTGAGTGGCGTTAGTGCGAAACCGAGCCAATGCAAATGAGGATTGTAATAGCCAAATAATTGGTCAGATATATGAAAAAAATGACTCCACGCGAACACCCATGAAGCAGTAAAGAGCGCATAATAAAGGTGAGTGACATCTCTGGAAACAAGGTAAATTAACAAATTATATAAACCAAGCGCAATGCCAACTCCAAAGCACAGCATCATCACCATATTCTCTACAGTGATAGTATCAAAATAACTCTGGTACGGCGTTAACACAAGTTTTGCAGGCGTATAAAAATAATCACTTTCAAAGTAAGTAATCAATACATACTGCTTTCCCTTTTCTAGGGTTAGCCGATTACCATAATGGAATGCAAACTGGTTTCTCTCGACACCTCCTGTAAGATAGTGCTGAACAGGTTTGCTAGGATCTGTTAGGTCATAGACACGACTTTCAATTTTCGATACAAGCGTATTGTAAGGATAGAGCACCAAATCTTCTCTATTACTTTGGTTATCTATCTTAACGATCAGCCAATAACTCCCGCCCACCGAACTAATGCGAGATTGAGGTGTTTTACTTGCCTGCCACTGGTTAATGTTAGCCGCTGACTGAGGAAACATATTATCCTTTGCCATGAGTACTTGCCCAACATCATGTAAATTCTGCTCAGCTGAGTCATCTGTATAAACATAAGTTTGCGCAGCATTGGCCGAAAACATCATGCTAAGAAGAAAAAGCAGACTGCCTACATAGAACTTAAATCTCATTCATCTATCTCAATTAAGCAAGAACAACTCGATTAAAAATGATAGGCAACATCGAAACCATAACGACGCCCCTCACCTTTGAAATCTTCTAACATGCCCAAGAACGAGCTTAAATCGAACTTCAGTTGGCTATGCTCAGTATCAAATAGGTTTTTCCCCCACAAGATAAATGACCAATTATCGACACCATATTTCACGTTGGCATTTACGATACTAAAACCTTCTTGGTGCGCATAAGGATTCATATTCTGATCAAAGTAAAAATCAGACTGATAATCGTAACTTAGAGAAGCCGTAAGTGGGTTGTTGGCTATATAAGTATCATATTGCAGGCTTGCGGCAACATTCCATTTAGATGTAAAAGGCAAGCGGTTATCAGTAATACTGTTTCCGAGTGGATCAACATACTCTTCAAATTCAGCATGCGGAATATAGCCTACAGTTAAAACCAAGGCTAAATCATTGTATGGCTGGTAATAAACTTCGCTTTCAAGACCATAAATAATTGAGTTACCGACATTTTCAAGCAATTGTACGGGTGGCATTTGCGGTGTTTCTGACGGCTGATTCATAAATACTTGCTGATCATTGTAATCATAATAAAAACCAGCCCAGTTCATTCTCAAGTTCTGCTTCGGCCACCATGATTTTAAACCCACTTCATGCGCATTCAGTCGCTCTTTGCCATAATTAGCTAAAATAGCTTGTTCTTCTGACGATAAAAACCCGCCATTATAGCCACCACTTTTACTCCCATTGGCAAACCGATAATACATATTAGTTGCATCGCTGAGCGCATAGTTAATGGTAAGTTGCCCTGTTACACCGTTATCAGATTGAGAGTCTACAACCTCATAAAAAGGCACATTAACTCCCTCTAGATTGGTAGGGTCTATCACAGTATTTAAGGTTGCCACGGAGTTATAATCGAGTGATTCGTAGTCGTACCTCAGTCCTGCACTTATTATCCAGCGTGTAGCAAACGGTACTTCTATCTGGCTAAAAAGCGCAAGGTTTTGCATACTAATTTCATTGTCGTAGATAAACGTTGCCGTTAAGTTGCTAGGTAAAATGCCGCGCAGATCGCGTAAAATATCGTTAAGATTGTCCTGTTCTATGTTTTCATCTGCAAAATAGACACCACTGGTGAGCGTGTAGTTTTCAAATTCATTTAGTAGCCTAAACTCTTGGCTAAATAGCTGAGTATCTAAACCTAACACCCCTTCGCATAAACGAGCTGGGGAGCCATCACAGTTAAATGCATGGCTGCGTTCTAAATCGTTAAAACTTGACAGTGAAGTAAACGTACTTTGCTCACTAAGATGCCAATTCACTTCCCCAATAAAGCCATAACCATCCGAGCTGTGTGGTGAATCGTTATTTACACTCACAGTAAAGAAGTCGTCACTGCCATCATTAAAACCAAAACTATCAAAACAACGCGTTGAGCCTGCTTCGCTAGGGGAACATAATTCACCAGTGAGTGGGTTAGCTACAATACCAATATTACCAACAGGTTGCACAATTCCATCCCAATCTTCGATGTGTGCTTGTAAGTACACATCAACCTTGTCCCATTGCGTTAAAAATGACACACGGGCATTTTTTTGCTCCATTCCCGCTTCGGGTGAATCACTGAAAATGTTTTCTGTGGAATAGTCATAATCTTGATAATTAACAGCAAAGCGTAGCGCACTTGTATCACTGACTTGCTGATTCCAAATACCATCAATACTGGTCGCATTATTATTGGCTATGCCAAGCGTTAGTGCGCCATAGCTATCAAACTCTGGGCGATTAGTACGGATCAGAATTGCCCCACCGGTGGAGTTACGTCCAAATAGTGTGCCTTGTGGACCTCGCAGTATATCGAGCTGGTCTATGTCATATAAATTAATAATTTGGTTATTGGCAGAGCCAACTGCAACGCCATCTAAATACATACCCACAGGTGAGGTGTTGGCCGTATTATAATCAAGCAAACCGACCCCACGTATACTTACAGCCGGTGGCGTCCCCTCAGCAGCGTTTTGAGTTATTTTTACATTGGGCGCAAATAAGGCGATTTCAGTCGAATCTTTAAAATGTTGATTCTTTAATTTTTGGCCACTCACTTGGCTGACAGCAACGCCCACATCTTCAATTGCTTGAGGACGCTTTTGCGCATAAACACTGATAACTTCCATGTCTTTTTCAGTCTCAGACCCATGAGCAACTTCGCTAGTTACTCCATTACCAAGCAATAATACGAGTAATGTTGGGCCAATAAGATAGTGACGCTTCATATTGGTCAGACCTTAAAAGAGGGAAACTTGTTAAATTCTTGTAATTAACGTAAGTATAGACCATATAAAAGACTAAAGTCGCATAATTCACACATAATTTGTGAAATATCAAACTATTTAGCCCTCATTTAATGCTCTTATCTGTTTTTTCAAATGCATACTCACCACTAATAATTTCTGGATAACCGCATAACGACCTTGAGGTTTGCATTCCGGCCATCACAGCCGCTTCAACACAGCCCGCATTAACACCTGTTTTAATCCAATCTCCTGTAATTCTTAAATTATTAAACATGGTACCATCCGTGGCTAAGCGGTATTGGCTAGACCCTGTCACCGACAAAACATAACGCTCACTCGGGTCAATATTTGCCCGCCAGTACTGTTGCTCGAATACAGGTAAAATGCTGCTTGGGTCATTAAAAAAAACTTGCCAATCAAACTGATTATTACTGTCGTAAGCGTTTGGCCATAAGGCTGACATATCAAGGTTAAATAAATTTTTCATATTCGCTTTAACAGCTTCTTTCATTTTAATTGGAAACTGATGATTTGTTGCTGCTGGGTAGCTATTGCAGCTCAGTGCACTACAAAAGTAAGCGATATTTACAGGGGCATTATGTTTTGGCCAGTCTTCTTTATCGATTAAATTAGCCATCGCTGCCCATGTATCAAATGGCTCAACAAAACCACTAAGAATTGGCTTCTCTTTACTCAGTACGCTGTAATCAAACCCTAACTGCTGATCAGTTTTATTTAGCCATACCTGACAAGCTTGCGTAGCAACACTTTTTACCTGCTGCGATTGCTTTGCTAAATTGCTATCTAACTCAATTAACTCACTGGCAAGGTGCTCAAGTGACGCAACTGATACGCCTAAAATAAGTATATCGAAATCGACCCCATGAGTTAATTTAATACTAGGGAGAGGTTTCTTAAACTGCTCTTCATACACCTCAGGCCAAGAAGTCCAGAAAGACTCTAGGTTTATTTGGTATTCCTGAAGTAAATGAGCCTGGCTTGGCTCAATCTGTGAAAAAATAGGTTCACTTGGCCAGCACGGTAAACCTTTAACGTCGACTAAAGGTTCATACTCTCCTACTGCCAGCTTAACTTGTTGGCATAGCTCAACCTTTGAAACGACCGCCTTACCCTGTGTGTCCTGACCGGCTTCAAGGTTGGTGAGTTGATGGAAAAATTTAAATTTCACACCCCGTTTTTTCAAAAGCTCGTAAACTGGTGCAAATATCACATCTCCCATACCTGCTTGCATTTTCCACATTACCCCGCCTTTATAACAAAGACCTATACGCAACATGGCAAGTGCAGCCACACCTGCTTCAACATCGGGTTTATTAAAATCACCATCTGGATAAGCAAAAACCAAATCGTAAAAGCCTCTGATTGGCGCAGAGTTCACACTATAGGCTTTATTCGCGCCATTTTTCTCAAGCCATTGTCGAAAGTCGTAACAATTAATAACGGCGAAACCATCACGATAAACTTTGTCTTTTATAAGCCCTGTTAGCATTGCAATCGCTAAATCTGCACTAATAAAAAGTCGACGTAGTTCTGGGCTGTCATCCAATAAGTCAATCACTTGGGCTTTAAACCAACGTTTCAGTTTTCGTACGATATACCAGATAACTAAACGATCGGCTTGTGTGTCGGTGTGCGTTGTTTGTTGCGAAGAAAATTGCAGTAAATGCGTCAATAGTGAACGAGGACTTGAGATAATCTCACCAGCATCTGACTCAATATCATTAATAAATTGCTTAGTACTACTTAGGGTATGATCAATATCAGTTTTAATTTTCTGATACATGTATTTAAGTAATGATTGATCCCGCGATTTTTTTGTCACCAATCTTGTTTCAGCGTGATGTTGTTCGCATATTTCTTCGATGTCTTCAGTCCACTTTTTTAACCAAGCCAAAGTCATGGTTACAAAATCCCAAACAGTGATGTCTAAACTTCCATCTGCTGGGTTGCCTGCAACTGTCGGAAAATCAATTGGCCACGTTTGCCACTCGTTATCAATGTACTCCTGCAGGGCAATAAAGCTATGGGGTTTAAATGCTTCTTGCCATGTAGCAAGTGGACGTGTAGCTGGCCTGTTTAATGAGTTATACACTCCTTGCAAAGTACGAAAACTATTTACATATGCACCAAACCAAACATGCAATCCATGCTCTTCAATACGCTCTGCAAAATGGCTATTGCGCCCACTCGCGCCCTTGCCACCTAATCGCCAACCTTGTTGATAAACTGTAATTTCACGCTTTTGTTGCCAATCAGCCTGTTCAGTTAAGTAAACTGCAGCTGTCATTGCAGCTACTCCTCCACCCACTATGGTAATTTTTTCTTTTTGCATACTCTTCCCTTACGCAGATAAAATTTCAGTTGCGCCAAGTTGATCAAAGTCCATGCTGACATAAAACGGTAGGTGTACAGCTTGCTTACCAAGAGCAATACCAAACATATCGTTTAGCGGAAAGCTCGCTAAAAAATTAACATTAAGGCTGTAATCATTTTTTAAAAGCGTTAGCTGATGAATTTTTTTTATCACTGAGGGTGAGTGGACAACAGCTTTATAAACAGAATTTTCCCCCTCACCATCAGGAAATTGTTTATATAAAATTTGGTCCATTTGAGGATGAATGAAACCATCAAGTAATTGCTTTAACAATGATAAATCAATCCCTGTGTAGTCATCACTTAAAACCGAGGCGACACGCTCTGCAAATTGCCCCACATTATCTAACAAACTCTCGGGCTTTTGCTTTATCACTCGCGTTATAGTGAGCAACTCATGCTGAGCTAACATGGAGTCAGGCGAAAACTTATCAAAACACTGCAAGGACACTGAGAATCGCCCGCTATCATCAATGTTACTGGGCATTTCATAGTCACACAGATATTTATTGTATCCCCATGTTTCACGACCATTGATCAGCGCATAAACATTATTCACACTAATAAATGCAGGGTACCAATACAGATAGCTAATATCGCCATGTAACATTTTAGCGACAGGCAACCAAATGATAATATCCGTTTCCTGCATCCAGCCATGTTCAGAAAAAGGTGCTGCAAGTGACGATATTTTTTCAATATCGGTGAATGTGAGTAAGCAGGTTTCCCCTAAAACATTAAACGTTGTCGAGTCATTGGCAAGTTTATTAAGCGTAAGATCGACATAATGCTGCATTTTTTGCTCAGAAGCGGAAACAAAAAAGCCATACATGTTCGCATTGAGCATCCTGCATGGAGGTTTAGCTACAGGGTTAGATAAAAAGTGGCTGTATGTTTGATTTGTAGACATAGTAATTACTTTAATTATTATTTAGTAATGACTATAGACCAGATTTTCTAATTAGGTATTGATTGCGCTGAGCTTGTCTCATTTGCAAGTAAGTGCGAGGTAAAATACTTATAAGCATTTAAATCAAAATTTTCAGATAAAGCATTCATAAAGCCATGCGCATATTCAGTTATACTGCACTCTACCCTGTCCTTTTCATTTAAAGCTGCCACCACAGGCGCAATATCAAAATGCGCTTCGCTGTGTGGAAAAATAAATCGACAAGGTATATTCGCATTCAACGAAAGGTGGTGTCTCACTTGCGAAGGATAAAAAGCAATGAGCTGCTTTATAAAAGGGTTATGTAGTTCTGCTTGTGCTCGCCACGCTGCTGATGCTCCCGCGCTAAAAGCAATAATCGTTGTAGGACGTTTTATCGTTGTTAATGTAAAGTGGACACGCTCGAAATAGGTGTCATGCCCACACTCATTCAAAAAGTGCTGATATTGGGCTGATTCATTTGTTGGCAATTGTATTTGCCCCATATATGGGTCGCACATTCTAACTCGATTTCTAAGCTGCAAGGCAAGCTGTGTTAAATGAGCTGTTTTACCAAAAATATCTGTTACCAAGAGGTAATTCATGAATCTACTTCTATTATTAAATATTATTTTTGTTGTCCCGATTAGAATACGCCTGTTTCAAAAAAACATCCAGCTATATTAAGCCTGGGCAAGCTATCCCCTTCAAATTGATATGGATTAACTTGAAAGACTGTAGAGACCTTTGCTGACTACTGCATAAAACTAATTAATAAATAAAGATAATCCTGTTGCTTTTGACATATTGAATAATTACTCTAACTGCCGATTTGTACCCAATAAACATCATTTAAACACTTACAAGGAAGTTAAATATGAAATACTTACTTTTACTCTCTACATTAGCATTGGCTGCATGCAGTTCATCACCATCACGTATAGATACGAGTAATACCATGGACGTGATTGCTTTAAGTGAAGCGAGTGCGCCAGACAGTGTTAAAGGCATATTTAAATTTCATATTAAAGCCGCCGGAAAACACAGCGGTGACGTTTTTTTAAATACTGAAGAAGATTACCGTGATAGAAGGTCAATTACAGTTGTCTTAAACTATAAAGTTGTACCTGAACTCACTAAAAAATATGGTGAATCTCCGGAGACATTTTTTATTGATAAAGAAATAGAAGTCACGGGAGAAGCAAAACGCGTGACAATAGACTTCATCTCACAAGGACGAGCTACAAATAAATACTATTACCAAACTCATGTAGACGTATCCTCAGTTGAGCAAATTAAAGTACTTAATTAACAGCAAACATTTAAAAGACAAGTAAATACGTCTATTTGCTTGTCTTTGTATAGCTTGAGTAAACGAGCACTTCCCTTAAAAATAACGCAGTTATAGCACTACATTAAAAGCCACTATTTAAAGTAGATTTTTTAAAAATAAAGCTTGCATAAAAAACATTCGTGAAGTAGTCTAGTTGTCTGGTTTTTAGAAACCTCGCGGTTAACCCCTTACCTTGATCCAGTAATTCCCGCATATTCGTATAAATACTTGCGACGTCGTGTTACCAAATGACAATTTGATGAATTTCAAAATTATCACCAAACTGTCACAAACTTAGTCAACACTGTACGCAAGACAACAAATGTCAGACTGTATTTTTTAACTGCCTTTAAAGCTCTACAGAATCTGACAAACAGAAAGAGTGAGTTTTATTATGTCATATAAATACAATGGATCCCTGATCCAAATTGCACATCCTGTGCAGTCAATATCGGTTAACAAACAGCGTGTAATTTTTAGTGACACGCAAGGCTTGAAAAACGCCATTTTCCAAAAGGCCAGTGATGCCCGCCAATTTGTGAAATGGCTAAAAGCCAACTAAACCGAAAAACGCCAGCTCTGCTGGCGTTTTAGTTTTTACTTCTCTGCATTGAGCTAAAACCCTGCTACACTTATATTTTTAACTATTAATAGGTAGTAAGATGCGCCGTGCCTGTGTTCTTTTACTATTCTTTTTTTGTGCAGCTTCATTCGCCGAAAAACAAACAAAAACCATTCAATGGGTAGTCGTTGATTTCGCACCCTATTACATCATGAATGACCGTTATGAAGGTACTGGACGGGACGAAAGTGTTATGAAAATGATAGAAAAAGCGTTACCCGATTATCGATTCACACATACCCTTTATCCGTCGAGTCGTGTGATACACGAACTTTCGAATCCACAAAACAATTACTGTATGTTGTCGTTGTATCAAAATGAGCATCGTAAACAGCACATTGCTTTTAGCTCTCATACCTCAACAATTGGATTATCCCCATCAATAGCCATACGAAAAGAGCTAATTAAAGCGCTCGATTTAGACCCCAGTAAAGCAATTTCTTTAAAAGCTCTGCTAAATGATAACCACCTTGCACTTGGGGTATCTATGAGCCGCTCGTTTGGTAAAAGTATTGATGACGTGATAAACACCAATCATGATGCCAATATAATATTTCGCCCAGGCAGTGATACTTTAGCGAGCCTTACTTACATGCTAAGTAAAAAACGCATTGATATTCTATTGGGTTATCCAAGCGAGCACTATTATCTAGCTCATTCAATGGGCTTCGAAGACAAACTAACACAACTCACTCTTACGGAGGCACCCAAGTTAAGTGAGGGGTTTATTGGTTGCACCAATAATGAACAAGGCCGGCACATTATTAGCCAATTAGATGTTGCATTAGAAAAAATCGCACATACACAAGAATATCACGATATTTTAGTGCGCTGGTTACCTGATAATTTAAAACCAATTTTAGAGAAAAGGCTCAAGGATAGAAATGAAAGTGCCGCTCATTAAGCGGCACTTTTAAAACAATGTTACTTACGAACACCTTCAATAAATAAACCAATATCCACATGTGTAGATGCAGGTCCAAGGTTGTAATCAATGCCGTAGTCAGCAAGTTTTAGGCTTGTTTCACCTTCAAAACCAACACGGTAACCCCCCCATGGATCTTTACCTTCACCTATTTTATCAATTTCAAAGGTAATCGTTTTAGTGACGCCATTTAAAGTGAATTCACCCGTTACATCAGCTTCATCACCCTCTTCGTCAAATTTAATTGAAGTACTTTTAAACGTCGCTGTTGGGTGCTTATCTACATTTAAAAAGTCTTTACCACGTAGGTGCTTATCACGTTCAGCGTGGTTAGAATCAATACTCTTTGTTTCAATCGTTACATTGATTTTAGAGGCATCAGGCTTTTTATCATCGTAGCTAAAATCACCTGAAAAAGTGTTAAAGCGGCCATGCAGCCAGCTATAGCCTAAGTGTTTAATCTTAAAAGTAACGAATGCATGGGCACCGTCTGTATCAATCACATAGTCTGCTGCATTCGCATTTGCAGTAGAAAATAACGCCGCACTTAATGCCGTGCTTAAAAGTAACTTTTTCATATTAATCATCCTTTAGTGGTTTGATCATTCTAGTTAAGGTTTTATCTTTATCGATAAAATGATGTTTTAGTGCCCCTAATGCATGTAAAACAACAACACCTATTAGCCCGTATGTGGCATAAAAGTGAATTTCACCTGCAATATCTTCTTGATTAGCAATTGAACCTGGCAACGCGGGTACAGCAAATAAATTAAATACGTCAATAGCACGTCCATCTGCTGTCGAGATTAAATAACCCGTTATAACAATGACGATAAGTAATAGATAAATTATTTTATGTACTGAGTGAGCAATAAAGTTCATGGTTTTAGTATTAGATACCGGTTCAGGTTGTGTACCGAGTAACCGCCAACCAAAACGAAAAAGTAAAACAGCAGCTAAGGTAATCCCTACACTTTTATGTAAATCAAGGGAGCCTTTATACCAAGCATCATAATAAGTTAGCTCAACCATATAGACACCCAAGCCAAACAGGCCAAACACCCCAAGAGCCATTAACCAATGAAGTGCAATTGCTACCCATCCGTAGCTGGTTTTAGTGTTGCTTAACATACTCTTTTCCGAAAATCGCTATTCCTACTGATAGAATAGCCTAGCTTATTTGCAATTAAAATAGCGTTAAACAAACATCATCTGTGCATTTACGCACATATTTATACAGCGATATAACTTCCCTTGAATAGAAAGTGTTAATGGTTTTTGTACCAAAGCGTTTTGTCTCTGCATTTACTACATTCACCAACTAAGTGATTTTTGAGTACATGCAACGACACTTTATTACATTTGCCACAGCTTAACTGCGCTTCAACCCATGCTCTTGTTCCTGGGTCAAACCTTAAACGTGCTATTGTTGCAGAATACACAGACACGAAAAATGGTACACAAAAGGTCAGTCCTAGTTTGAGCCAATGAACATCGGCTAATTTCATACTTAGAATGAGATCGCCTTGATTAATTATGTTTAAGAAAATCCCCACAATAAGGGCAGTCTTAAAACCGGTAACTAAGGTTCTTTTGTTAAATGCGACCTTTAAAAATAGAATTGATTTGATCACGATATGCTCTTGTGAGTTTAAAGACTCATTAAATGACCTTTAAAACACAAAAACTATTCCTAATGATTTATTATAAAAGACTGACCGCTTTTATCATCACAACTTAGAACGATAATTAGAGGGCGTTTTTCCAAAAAACTGTTTAAAGGCACTTTTAAAGGAGCTTTCAGATTGATAGCCCACCATCTCTGAAATCGATGTTAAAGAATACTGTGTTTGACTAATTAACTGCTTTGCTTTGAACATCCGTCTCGCCAGCAAGTACTTCATTGGTGTAACGCCTACCGACTCTTTAAAGCGCGCTGTAAATTTTGAACGAGACATATTACATACCTCAGCTAAAGAAGCTAATGTCCAATTTAGTTCTGGGCTTTCATGAAGTAAACACAAAACTTTATTTAGACTGCCACTGTTGAGCGCTGCGATAAAATTCTCTTGTTCTTTATTATGTTCTATATAACAACGAATAATTTGAATAAACAAAACATCTGTCAATCGGTCAATAAGCACCTCTTTTCCGAGGTTATTATTAGCACTTTCACTTGTTAACATTTTAATTGCGGCGTTCAACCAACTATAGCTATGCCGATATTCCTGCGTGATGTGAATCAACTCTGGCAATGAGTCAACAAATGCATGATTAGAGTCACGATCAAACTCAAAATAACCGCAAACAATATTAAATTGACCATCACTCCCTAAGAATGGATTTTCACCCTTGTGAATTTTTTCAACGACCTGCGCCGCTGGTAGGCAATCAGAACTAGGATTATCTAATAACTGATGTTCAGTACCATGAGGTAAAATAACAGCATCCCCTGCCAGCAACTTTATCTGCTCATCACGGCCTTTAATATTTAACCAGCAACTCCCTTTATCAATTATATGAAAAGCAGCTTTTTTACTTGAGGCTACGCTCAATCCCCAAGGTGATTGAAAGCACTCTTTAAAATAAACACTTCCGCGTAAATGAATATCTCTTAAAACTACACTTAATGCATCCATCAACATTTGCCTGTCATTACACTCGATATTCAAATAGTAAGCTTTTGAATACGCAAGTGAAACAACTTAAAGCGCTATAGCACTAATTGTGGACGCTAAGACATTAAGAATTTCTCGTTTAGTAGTGATAATAAATGCGCTAAAACAAGTAAACAAAAAGGTGTAATTATGAAATTTAGTATTAAACAGTTAAGTGTCGCTATCACAATGAGCGTATTGAGTATCTCAACAGCTTATGCTGATGGATTACCAAACCCTGGTATGGAGTATTCTCGAGGTAATACGGCTGTCGTTATTACTGATCCACAAGTGGATTTTTTAAGCCCTAAAGGTGTTACTTGGGGTGTGGTGGGTGAAAGTGTCACGAAAAATAACACTGTTGAAAACCTCGAATCTTTAATGAAGACCGCTAAAAAGAAAGATATTCCTCTGTTTATCTCTCCTCACTACTACTACCCACATGATCATAAATGGCAACATCAAGGTTCATTAGAAGTGCTTATGCACAATATCAACATGTTTGATCGTAAAGATGCATTATCACTTGATGGATTTAAAAATTCAGGGGCTGATTGGCTACCAAAATATAAAAAATACATAAATGATGGTGAAACGATAGTTACCAGCCCTCATAAAATGTACGGCCCTGATTCTAACGATCTTGTCTTACAGCTCAGAAAAAGAGGGATCGGTAAAGTAATACTTGCAGGTATGTCATCTAATTTATGTACAGAATCTCACTTAAGAGAACTTATGGAGCAAGGCTTTGAAGTACAAGTTGTTTCAGATGCAACCGCAGGTGCAATTCTGCCAGGCATGAATGCTTATGAAGCTTCTTTAATTAATTTTCGGATGATTGCAAATTCAGTTCGAAATACCAAAGAAACAGTAAAGCTAATGACAAAAATCTAATCAAACTTTACTTGTAGCGAAAGTTCAAAAGGCGATACTTTTAAAAATCGCCTTTTTTAAAATCATTCATCATTTTTTATATTAATTAATCTCTTTGCGGCAGCATAATCTGGGCGAAAAAGAGTTTACTTTATAGTCTAGAACTTAAGCCGATAAAACCAATCACTATGAATTACTCTTTAATACTCGGATAATTCACTTTCAGCTATAAGACAGATCACTCTTGCACGTTTACAATCCGCTCTATACCTGTACTATATTTTACGAAATCATCTTCACCAAAATTTTCTGCAATCTTCACGTCAATACTCTTGCTATGCATCGTAGAAAGAAATCTAACCAAATATATTCCTGGCTTGCTTACCTTATAAGCATAAGAGATATCATATTTTTCACGAGGTCCTATATCAATAAAAGGCAAAGCAATTTTATTTTTACCTTGATATCTCGAATGCCCTAAATACACGGGTTCGTTGTAGGTAACGTGTCCATCTTTAAAGTCCATTTTTGCAACTAAAATAGAATTATTATCAAGCAAAACTCGAACATCCTCATTGCCAATGTTTTCCAGAGTGATGCCTATTGCTAAAACAACTCCTCCCTCTGTCATAAATTGTTGTACATTAATATTAGTTAGTGCGCTAGACGCTAGGTTAGTTTTTTGTCGGAGCTCAACAACCTGAAGTTCAGCAATACTTTCTTCTCGTTTAATCCACGTACCATAAACAGCCCAAGCAGCAACACAGATAGCTGCTAGCATAAGAAATATCTCTTTTACTACTGTAACTTTTTCAATGGCTTTCATTTAAATCTCTTAGCTTCATTGTAGTGTATCTCGTACGTACCAAATTCTAAATTAACATCATTTAAGGACTCACATGAACTATAGATTTCAAACACAAGAACTAGCTAAAAAAGCTTAGTAAAAGACTAAAGATAGATTCAGAATTGCTTCCTATGGGGCTAACCTTGAACTCTATTTCAAGCCACTTGTTTGACTTAAAGCTTACAGCTATTCGCTTTCTTCCACCAAACCAACATAAATCTGGCTACTGGCATCTACCTGAAAGCAGCTGATCAGGTTTTCTTTCACCAGCTCTAACATGGCGATAAAGCTTACCACAACACCGCTTCGCCCCTCTTCAATGGTAAAAAGAGTGTGAAAAGGTAATTGTGATTGAGCTTCTGAAAGTTTATCTAATATAAGACTCATGCGTTCACGGGTTGACAAGGCCTCTGCGGTAATATGGTGATGCTCAAATGTTTTCGCCCGTGCCATAACGTCACTTAACGCAACTAACAAGTCCTTCATATCAACATCAGGTAGCAAGGCATTCTGCTCAGCAAATTCTGGCACCAGCGCTTCGGCAACAAAGATATCGCGGCCTTCGCGAGGGATTTCATCAAGATTTTCGGCGGCTTTTTTAAATTGCTCGTATTCTTGTAAACGTCTTACAAGCTCAGCTCGTGGGTCTTCTTCCTCTTCAAGCTCTTCATGTTTTGGTAGTAATAATCGTGATTTTATTTGTGCTAATAGCGCCGCCATTACGAGGTATTCACCTGCTAGTTCAAGCTGAAACTCGCTCATCATTTCAACATAACTAACGTATTGCTCAGTAATACTAAAAATAGAGAGCTCTAGCACATCCAATTTATGTTTTTTGATTAAATACAGAAGTAAATCAAGTGGCCCTTCAAAGGTCTCTAAAATGATTTCAAGCGCGTCGGGTGGAATGTATAAGTCTTCAGGCTTATCGACCACCGCTTTGCCATGCAAAAAAGCCAGTGGCAGCTTTTGCTGTACTGGCTCTTGTAAATTATCTGTCGCATCAAGCGGTTGGCTAGTCAATGAAGTCTCTACTCAAATGGTTTAGTATCACCACAACCGACACGTAGAATTTCGATATCATCATCCGACAAATCAATCACTGTGGTTGCTTGCTCAGGAAGATACCCACCATGAATAATTAAATCAACTTGCTTTTCAATACGCTCGCGAATTTCATCAGGATCAGCTTCGGTATATTGCTCCCCTGGTAAAATTAAAGAACACGACATTAACGGTTCACCTAATTCAGCCAGTAAAGCACAGGTAATTGGATGTTCGATAACACGAATACCAATGGTTTTTTTCTTTTCGTTTAATAAGCGCTTTGGTACTTCTTTAGTGCCTTTAAAGATGAACGTATATGGCCCTGGGGTGTTATTTTTAATTAATCGAAACAGCTGATTATCGACACGAGCATAAGTTGATAGCTCCGATAAATCGCGGCAGACCAAAGTAAAGTTATGGTGTTTTTCAATACCACGAATACGTTCGATGCGCTCTTTCGCTTGTTTATTACCAATGTTGCAGCCAAGTGCATAACCCGAATCGGTTGGGTATACTATAACGCCGCCTTGCTTAATAATATCAACCGCTTGGCTAATTAAGCGTGGTTGCGGATTATCTGGATGAATATGAAAAAACTGACTCATTACACGCTCCTATTGCCCTTCCCATGCTTGCCAAACCCCTTGGCAATCTTTTGGTAAGTATAAGTTTTTACCTAACTCCAACCAGCTGGTCGGAAAATGAAAATCTGAACCTTGCGACGCGAGTAAGCCATATTCACGACTAAGCTCTCCTAAAAACTGGCGCTCACTGGGTGCTTGTTGTGGTTGTGCCACTTCCATGGCATCGCCACCTGCGCCTTTAAATTCAATAATTAACTTACGCAGCCACTTATTCGACATTTGATAACGCCCAGGGTGTGCAAGTACGGCAACCCCGCCGGCTTGGTGAATTGCAGCAATTGCCGTTTGCATATCGCACCAACTACTTGGTACATAGCCTGTTTTGCCTCGCCCTAAGTATTTTTTAAATACCCCCGGGAAGTTTTTAGCTACACCACGTTCAATTAGTGCACGGGCAAAATGCGCCCGTGTGATTTGTGCATTCTCGGCAAATGTTTTAGCTTGCTCATAAATGCCATCAAAACCATTTTTGGCAAGACGACGACCTATCTCTGTTGCTCGCTCTTCACGCTTGGCTTGTTGCGCGTGTAATAGTGACAGCAGTGATTCATTGTCATCGTCAACATTTAAACCAACTATATGAATTTCAAAGCTTTCCCACTTTGTTGATACTTCTACACCAGCAATCAATGTAAGCGGTAAATTATCATCTGCAATGACTTGGCGCGCAGGTTTTATCGCACTTAACGTGTCGTGATCGGTAATTGCAAACACATCAATGTTTTTTTCAACCGCGCGGTGTAACAATTGCTCGACTGATAGCTGACCATCTGAGTATGTGGTGTGGCTATGTAAATCGTATTTTATCAAAGGGAAAGACTGCTTAACGTAAGTTCTTGAATCAATGATGTGAGTATAACAAAATTTTTATAGTAATTGTGGTAAATTAATACTTGACAGTATCGGCACAGGTACGCTTTACTGTATGCACTTTCAGACACGTTAAATAAGCAACAAAAATGAACAAAACAATTCAAATCACAATTTGGTGGTGGCACTCGTAACTAGCGGGTGACGAATTGTCGTGTCTAACGATTTCTAAACCCGCTCATGTAGTGGGTTTTTTTATATCTAAATTTTAAGGTTTTATAATGAATTACATAGCAACTCTTACACATCACTGGTGGTGGCGCCTGGCTTAGCGGGACGGTAAGGGTCTATCTAATTTATAGGCATCTTTATACGAACCCCGCCAAGCATCGCTTCGCGGGGTTTTGTTTTTTAAAGAGTTTTTGGGAATGAGGGAGAATGAGGTTTGATTTTTAGTCATATAACAACGACACCGGGTGAAGTAACCAGTATCACTCAAGTGCGTGACTACATAAGTAGCCCACTTGCGTTATACAGTTTACTCGATAAGCCTAATTCACTGCTGTTAGAGTCTGCTGAAATTGATTCTAAAGACAGTGTAAAAAGTCTAATTTTGGTTGACTCAGCGCTACGACTTGTTTGCCAAGGCAAACAGGTCACACTCACAGCACAGTCAAATAACGGCAAACAATTACTGCCTTACTTACAAAGTCATGTGCAAAATTGCTCGGTAGAGCTTGTAGAAGACACATTAAGGTTAACCTACGATGAGATTGCCAGTGATACCGATGAAGCCAGTAAATTAGTGGCTGATAACGCTTTTAGTGCCCTACGCAGCTGCATTAATAGTATTAAAAGCACCACAGACAATCCGTTTTCTGTGTTTTTAGGCGGTGTATTTGCCTACGACATGGTTGCTAATTTCGAATCCCTTTCTGATGTGCCTGACGGTGAAAACAGCTGCCCAGATTACGTTTTCTACTTAGCTGAAACGCTCGTTGTCATTGACCACCAAGCGAAGACAACTGAGCTGATTGGCAATGTGTTTAATGGCCCAGATGTACATGCAAACTGCTTTGAAGTCGGCCAACAGCTAGAGCGTTTAAATGCTGTATGTGACAAAGCCAAAAGCTACCAGGGGCAAAAGCAAACAGGCTCAAACCCAATTTCTGTTGATGTTAACGACGAGCAATACTGCGAACATGTCATCAAATTAAAAAAGAACATCGTTGATGGCGATATTTTCCAAGTTGTTCCATCACGTACTTTCTCTCTTGCCTGCCCTGACTCACTTCATGCTTACAGCCAACTAAAACTTCAAAACCCAAGCCCATATATGTTTTACATGCGCGATGAAGAATTTGTGTTATTTGGTGCATCACCCGAATCAGCCCTCAAATATTGTGTACAGAGTAAACAAGTCGAGGTATACCCCATTGCCGGCACTCGCCCTCGTGGTAAGTTTGCTAATGGGCAAATTAACCCAGACTTAGACAGCCGTATTGAACTTGAACTTCGCAACGACCAAAAAGAGCGTGCTGAGCACCTGATGTTAGTTGATTTAGCGCGAAATGATGTTGCCCGTATTAGCGTACCAGGCACACGCCACGCTAAAGAGTTATTAAAAGTAGACCGCTACTCACAAGTGATGCATTTAGTTTCACGCGTTGTGGGTACTTTAAAACCTGAACTCGATGCGCTACATGCTTACCAAGCTTGCATGAACATGGGCACCTTAGTGGGTGCGCCTAAAGTACGCGCTGCTGAATTAGTTCGTCAAACCGAACAAAAACGCCGCGGCAGTTATGGGGGTGCAGTGGGTTATTTAACCGGTGATGGTGCCATGGATAGCTGTATTGTTATTCGCTCTGCCTTTGTTAAAAACGGCACAGCCTACGTGCAAGCAGGTGCAGGTGTGGTGTTTGATTCAGATCCACAATCAGAAGCTAATGAAACCCGCGCTAAAGCACAAGCTGTGATCACTGCGATTCAATCGACTTACGAGGCACAATAATGACGATAACATCAGCCTATAAAATTTACTTTTTAGATAACTTTGATTCATTTAGTTATAACTTAGTCGATGAACTTTCTATGTTAGGGTGCCAGTTAGTGGTATACCGTAATAACATCAGTGCACAAAGCATCTTTGACAAAATGTGCCAAGAGACAGTACCTGTATTATTAGTGCTTTCACCTGGCCCTAGCGCACCATCTGATGCAGGTTGTTTAATGGAACTCATTGAACTGTGTAAAGGCCGCTTCCCGATGCTGGGTATCTGTTTAGGGCAGCAAGCACTAACACAAAGCTACGGTGGGGTTATTGGTCATGCAGGCGAAACTGTGCATGGCAAGTCATCAATTATTACGTTGACTGAGCACCCAGTATTCGCGGGTATGGGCGATAAAATGCCGGTTGCTCGTTACCATTCTTTAATGGCAACCAAAGTCCCTGATGAGGTGGAAGTTATTGCCTCTTATGAGACTATTCCAATGGCAATTTACCATCAACAAGATAATGCCCTTGGCTATCAGTTTCATCCTGAGTCAATTTTAACGCCAAATGGCGCATTGCTATTACAGCAAAGCATTGAATTTTTAACCGCACGCGTGCAGTAGAGGAATAACATGGAAGCAACAACTCAAACCCAGTTAAACCAATTATTAGCAAAGCAAGATTTATCGTTTTCGCAAGCAACTGCATTGTTTGATGCCATCATGAATGGCCAGCTTAATGATATTGAATTAACTGCTGCACTTATCGCCCTAAAACTAAAAGGTGAAACGAGCGATGAAATCGCCGGTGCGGCGGCATCAATGCGCGCCAATGCGGTGCCATTTCAAACCAGCAAAACCTTACTTGCCGACAGCTGTGGTACTGGTGGTGATGGTTCAAACACCATTAACATAAGTACCACTGCTGCTATTGTTGCCGCCGCTGCGGGTATTAACATGGTCAAACATGGTAATCGCAGTGTGTCGAGTAATTCGGGATCAGCGGATTTACTAAAAGCCTTGGGTATTAATATTGATATGAGCCCAGAGCAAGCTGCCTATTGTTTAGAAAATACAGGGTTTGCATTTTTATTTGCACCGCATTATCACAGCGGTGTACGCCATGCGATGGGCGTGCGTACGGCTCTTAAAACCCGCACTATTTTTAATATTTTAGGGCCACTAGCCAACCCTGCTGCCCCTGAGGTGCAATTGCTTGGCGTTTATGATGCTTCGCTGTGTTTACCAATGGCCGAAACCTTAAAAACCCTTGGTACAAAACGCGCTATGGTGGTTCACGGTGCAGGCACTGACGAAATTGCCTTACACGGAACAACCAAAGTGGTTGAGTTAAATAACGGTGAGCTGAGCGAATACACGCTAACAGCAAGCGATTTTGGTCTTGCAAACTATTCACTTGAACAACTAGCGGGCCAAGGCCCAGAATATAATGCAAAAGCAAGCTTAGCGATTTTACAAGGTCACGGTGACGAGGCGCATAACGCAGCCATTATAGCCAACGTTGCGGCACTTCTTTATTTAACCGGTAAAGCAAGCGATTTAAAACTAGCCGCAGATCAGGTAAGTGAATTATTAGCATCAGGCAAAGCGATGGACACATTGAACGCAATTATTGAGGTAAGTCATGGCTAACGTGTTAGACAAAATTGTTGCCGACAAACGTATTGAATTAGAACAAAGAAAAGCACAGCGCCCGCTTGAGTCTTTCATCGGAGATGTTGTGCCAACCAAGCGAGACTTTGAAGCGGCGTTAGCAGCAACAGGCACGCAATTTATTTTAGAATGTAAAAAGGCATCTCCGTCAAAAGGGCTTATTCGCGAACCATTTAATTTAGACGAAATTACATCGGTTTATAAAAAGTACGCAACCTGTATGAGCGTGCTTACCGACGAAAAATACTTCCAAGGTAGCTATCAGTACCTTGAGTACGTGCGCAGCCAAGTAGAACAGCCGCTTATCTGTAAAGACTTCTTTATTGATGAGTACCAAGTTTACTTAGCACGTTTATCGGGTGGTGATGCTATTTTATTAATGCTCTCCGTCCTTGATGACGAACACTATTTAGCGCTTCATAAAGTGGCTGATTCGTTAAATATGTCGGTGCTTACTGAAGTCAGTAATGAGCATGAAGTAAGTCGTGCACTTGCACTTAATGCAAGCCTTATCGGTATTAACAACCGCGACCTTCGTGATTTAAGTACTGATCTTGCAACGACAGAGCGCTTACGTCAGCTTATCCCAAATGACAAAGTGGTTATTTCTGAGTCGGGCATTTATACCCATAATGATGTAAAACGCCTTGCACCATTGTGCGATGGCTTTTTAATCGGTAGCTCACTGATGGCTGAGCGTGACCTAGAAGCCGCGTGTCGTAAAGTGATTTTAGGTGAAAATAAAGTGTGTGGTTTAACCCGCTCACAAGACGCGATGGCAGCCTACACAAGTGGTGCTGTGTATGGTGGCTTAATTTTTTATCCTAAGTCGCCACGTTATGTCGATATCGACTGCGCTAAACAAGTAACGCAAAGTGCCCCGCTCGCGTATGTGGGTGTTTTTGTCAATGCGCCTGTTGAACAAGTGGTTGATTATGCACAAAGCTTAAAATTAGCTGCGGTGCAATTACATGGTGACGAGAATAGCGAGTATATTCAAAGTCTCAGAAAGCAATTACCACTTGGCTGTGAAATTTGGAAAGCCCAAGCTGTTAAAGGCGAGTTACCTGAGCCGCTTGAAGGGGTTGATCGCCATTTATACGACACTTACAGCAAAAGCCAAAAAGGCGGCACAGGCGAAGCATTTGATTGGTCTGTGCTTGAGACGGCAACCGTGCCGTTTATGTTAGCCGGTGGTTTAAATCCAGATAATATTCATGCAGCGCTTTATCGCGGTGCCAATGGCCTTGACCTAAATTCTGGCGTTGAAGCGTCAGCGGGTAAAAAGTGTCAAACAAAATTACAAAATGCGTTTTCGCATATCAGAAATTATTGAGGTTAGAATGCAAAATCCAGCTTATTTCGGTGAATTCGGTGGTATGTTTGTACCACAGCTGCTTGTGCCAGCACTCAAGCAACTGGAAGCAGAGTTTAATAAATCACAAAACGATCCAGCTTTTCAGGCTGAGTTCGAAAAACTTTTAAATGAATACGCAGGTCGCCCTACGCCATTAACACTGACACGTAACTTAGTTAAAAATCCTAAGGTAAAACTGTATTTAAAGCGTGAAGATTTACTGCATGGTGGTGCGCACAAAACCAACCAAGTACTTGGTCAAGCACTACTAACCAAGCGCATGGGTAAAAAAGAAGTGATTGCAGAAACAGGTGCCGGCCAACATGGTGTTGCAACGGCCCTAGCCTGTGCCCTACTTGGCTTAAAATGCCGTGTTTACATGGGTGCAAAAGACGTTGAACGTCAGCAACCAAACGTATTTCGCATGAAACTAATGGGCGCAGAGGTTATTCCTGTCACAGCGGGCTCTGGCACCTTAAAAGATGCAGTCAACGAAGCACTGCGTGACTGGTCAGCAAATTATAAAGACGCTCACTACTTACTAGGCACTGCAGCAGGCCCTCACCCATTCCCAACCATGGTGCGTGAGTTCCAAAAAATGATTGGTGAAGAAGCAAAACAACAAGTGCTTAAAGCTGAAGGTCGCTTACCGGATGCGGTGCTTGCTTGTGTGGGCGGAGGCTCTAACGCCATTGGTATGTTCACAGACTTTATTGATGAGCCAAGCGTAAAACTAATTGGTGTAGAGCCAGCTGGTAAAGGCTTAGATACCCACCAGCATGGTGCCACCTTATGTAAAGGCACAAAAGGCATTTTACACGGTACTTATACCTACATTATGCAAGATGATGATGGCCAAATTGAAGAGTCTTACTCTGTATCAGCTGGTCTTGATTACCCTGCTGTTGGCCCACAGCATGCTCACTTGCATGAAACAGGCCGTGCAGAGTACGTTGGTATTACTGATACTGAGGCACTTGAAGCATTTCAACTACTGGCCAAGAACGAAGGGATTATTCCAGCGCTTGAATCAAGCCATGCCCTCGCATATGCCCTTAAATATGCCGAGCAACAAACCGAAGACACTATTTTAGTGGTTAACCTAAGCGGCCGAGGCGATAAAGATTTAGCTCACGTACACAGTGTATTATCAGAAGGAGGCGCACTATGAGCCAGACTAACCGTTACGGACAACTGTTCGCCACATTAAGCGAAACTAACCAAGGTGCCTTTGTACCGTTTGTTACTATTGGCGATCCTAATAAAGCACTGAGTGTAGATATTATCAAAAGCTTAATTGATGGCGGTGCCGATGCCCTTGAGCTAGGTATTCCATTTTCAGATCCGATTGCTGATGGCCCGGTGATCCAAGCGGCCAACATTCGTGCACTTGATGAAAACATCAATACCCAAGATTGCTTTGATATCATTAAACAAGTGCGTGAGTACAATGCTGATATTCCAATTGGCCTATTATTGTATTCAAACCTGGTGTTTAAGCGTGGCATCGAAAAGTTTTATCAAGATGCTAAAGAAGCGGGTGTCGATTCAATTTTAGTGGCTGACGTACCACTACATGAGTCAAAGCTATTTCGCCAAACAGCAATGAAAAATGGCATCGACCCAATTTTTATTGCAACGCCTAATGCTGATGATGACACTTTACGAGAGTGTGCGTCATACGGTCGTGGTTACACATACCTTCTTTCACGCGCAGGTGTAACAGGCACAGAAACCAAGGCGCAAATGCCAGCAGATTCATTAGTTAAAAAGCTAAAAGATTACCATGCTGCACCGGCTTTATTAGGCTTTGGTGTATCAACACCTGAAGATGTTAAATCAGCACTCGAGTCAGGGGCCGCTGGTGCGATTTCAGGCTCGGCCGTTGTTAAAATCATCGAGGCAAACCTGGATGACCAAGCAGCGATGCTTACTGGTTTAAAAGAGTTTGTAGCCAGTATGAAAGCAGCTACTAAGTAATTTATCATATAAAAAAGGGCCTTAAAGGCCCTTTTTTGTGTTTAACTGATTATGAGAAGTAATTAATGATGACGGTGGATGCCTTCTTTAATTTCTTCGATAAACTTACGGTTAAAAGCCTCTAAATCAGCAGGGCTTCGGCTTGTAACTATACCCTCATCAACACACACCTCTTGATCAACCCAATTAGCGCCAGCATTAATTAAGTCGGTTTTAATACTTGGGTATGACGTTACTGTACGGTCGCGTAATTTGTTAACTTCAGCTAGTAACCATGGGCCGTGGCAAATCGCGGCAATGGGTTTGTTTTTTCCGGCACTGAAAAAACCATCAACAAACGCTTTCGCATCGCTATTCTGGCGAAGTGTGTCTGGGTTAAATAAGCCGCCGGGTAATAATAACGCGTCATATTCAGCAGAGTCTGCTTCGCTGACTACACGGTCCACACTGACTCGTTCACCCCATTGGTTTTCATCCCAGCCTGTAATATCACCACGTTCAAGTGACACAACCTCTACCAAAGCGCCTGCTTCGAGTAAAGCACTACGCGGTGACAATAGCTCACTTTGCTCAAACCCATTAGTTGCGAGGATGGCAATTTTTTTACCATTAAGTTGGCTGTTTAAATCTGACATGTTATCTCCTTATTTAGGTAAACCTAAGTTAATTACAGCAGACAATATGCCAGAGTTAACCTCATGAAATTAAAGAGCTAATTTAAAAGTTTTGATTATTAGCTCTGTAAAATATACAACACCCTTGCAAATACTGCTTACAACACATCCTTTAATGCCTTTGCAGGCTTAAACACAGGTTTGTTAGCGCCTTCGATTTCGATTTCTTCCCCTGTTTGTGGGTTGCGCCCTTTACGTGCTGGGTAATAACTTAGGGCAAACGTACCAAAACCATTGATTTGTACTTGGTCACCTTCAGAGAGTGACTTTTCGATGACATTTAACAGGCTGCTGAGTGCAGCTTGTGTGTCTTTTTTTGTTAATTCACTATGGGCAGCCATTTGTGACACTAACGCGGCTTTATTCATAAAATGCTCCAAAATACGCCGCTTAATCATCTGAGGTTAAGCGGAAAAAGATAAGGTAAAATAACCCAAACACCGGTTTAGACCAGATTTGCTCGGGAGGCTAAGCTTTCAGGGCAGCTAAGTCAACCTTGTATCTTGAGCAATAACTTGATACAACCCAGTATCTTTTTAAATTAGAGCATTTATAAATCTATGCATGCGATTATTGAATACATCCCGCTGATTTTGTTTTTTGCGGTTTTCAAATTAGTTGATATTTATTGGGCAACAGCATTGCTGATGCTAACTACCTTAATTCAGGTTGCTTATTGTTATTTTAAAGACGGCAAAGTGCCAACCCGTCACTGGGTGTTTTTTGCCATCGCGGTGGTATTAGGTACTCTCACCTTAGTTTTTCATGATGAACAGTTTGTGAAATGGAAGGCCACCATTGTGTATGCCATCTTAAGTGCTACCTTGTTAGTCAGCCGCTATGTGCTTGGTAAAAACTTGGTAAAAAAGGCACTTAGCTCGATTTTAGAAAATGTCTCTGAGAGTAAACAAGAAATCAAGGTACCGGAAACACTGTGGAACAAACTTAATCTCTTTTGGGTTGCAGTAACCGGTGGTATATCAGCTCTAAACATTTATATTGCTTATAATTTCTCACTCGATTTTTGGGTTAATTTTAAAGTATTTGGCTTAATGGGGATTACCTTTGTGTGCGTACTAGCCACTATCATCACGCTCTTCAAATACTTACCTGAAGATGATGAAGAGAAAGATTCAAAGCAATCTTAATGTCATAAATCTGTCGTCTTAGCTTGTTAGCGTATACAAAAAACACGCTGAGACGACATTGAACGCTAACCATTACCGCTGGTTTGAATTTACCCTCATATTTGTTTCTTTGCCGCTTTTAGGCTTCTTGCTACGCGCCTACCTGGCTAACTGGCTTATACCTGCCCTTATTATTTTAATGGCCGTGTGCAGCATGTTGCTTTTGTCTGATCCTCATTTCAAACGCTTAAGGTTAACCAGCTTAGGTGAATTTAGTGCAGTCAAACGTCGCTTGTTTAGCTTCTTCTTTTTAGGAGCACTATTCTCAGGCATGTTTTACGGCATCATGAATCAAGAAAACTGGTTTTCGATGCCCAGAAATTCTTTTTATGATTGGCTAATGTTGCTATTACTCTACCCAATTTTATCGGTGATGCCACAAGAGCTTATTTTCAGAACCTACTTTTTCCACCGCTACAAACGCATTATGCCAAGTAAAACCGTGCGTATCATTGTCAGTGCATCGGTGTTTGCGTTAGCTCACATTGTCTATGCGAATGTATTGGCCGTACTGCTGGCATTTTTAGGTGGGCTATTATTTTCTTACACTTATGCGCAAAGCCGCTCGACCTTTGCGTGCGTTATTGAACACAGCTTATGGGGGCTTTGGATGTTTACTTTGGGGCTAGGTGATGTTTTAGATGCAGGGGCTATTTAGCGAATATAAAAAAGCCGCGGCTAAGTGCGCGGCTAAATATTGAGCTGGCTTTTAAAATCCGAAAATACTAAATGCAAAAAACTTCGTTGCGACGGTATTTACAAAAATGAGTAATAAAATTGCAGGGATAAACGTTGATAGCGAAAAGTTCACATACTTCTCTGTAAAGCTACCGATATAGCCGTCACAGCCTTGGCTTAGCTCTGCTGATAGGTTTGCTTTTTTCCAGCGGTACATTACGAATAAACACACCATTAAGCCATTAAGCGGTAAAATTGTGTCGTAAAACACATCATATACAATATCAAATAAACTCTTATCTGCGCCGCCATAATTAACAAATTTGGTTAATGACTCAACCATACCAAATGACATAGTACACAGCACAGTTAATACGCCTGTTGATAGGGTTAGGATAGCCAACGCTTTTTTACGACTAATGCCTTTACGATCACTTAAGGTTGCTGTAGGTACTTCGACAATCGATACAAGTGACGTAATTGCCGCAAAAAAGACCAATAAAAAGAATATAAACGCAACAATTGATGCACCCAGGTAGCCAATATCAGCTTGTAATGCTAATAAGATTTTTGGTAGGTATACAAAAATCATTGATACTGATGAGTCTGATAACGTACTTGGGTCGGTATTTGGATTGAAACTAAAAATAGCTGGAAGCACCATTAGTCCGGCAATAAATGCAACAAGCGAATCAGTTACCGCAACCATTTTAGCACTACCAACAATGTCGTCTTTCTTAGAAATATAAGATGCATAAGTCATTAAAATACCCATACCTAACGACAATGAGAAAAATGCTTGGGCTAAGGCACCATTTAGTACACTGGCATTCATTTTGCTAAAATCGGGTACGATATAGTACTTTACACCCGCCATCGCGTTATCAAGCGTTAACACATACACGACAAGTGCTGTAAGTAACACAAATAAAGCTGGCATCATAAACTTAGCCGCTTTCTCAATGCCTTCTTTTACACCACCAACTAAAATCAGATTAACAATGATAGCAACCACTGCCATATAACCAAATACGGTATAGCTATTAATAAAGGTGCCAAAGTTATCTGGTTGGGCCAAGGCATCTAGATTACCGAATGCAGTTTGTGATAAATAACCAAAAATCCACACAGTAATCACCATATAAAACACAGCAATCATAAATGGCGTTAATACCGCTAAGAAGCCCGCAAAGTTCCATTTAGGATCATTGCCCGCTAATAATTTATATGAACCAAGCGGATCTTTTTGCGCTTTACGACCCATTGCCATTTCAGCCATCATTACAGGTAAACAGATAAAAATGACAAACAGTGCATAGACTAACAGGAAAGCACCACCGCCGTTTTTTGTAGCTGAAACAGGAAAACCTACTAAGTTTCCGATACCTACAGCAGAACCGGCTGCCGCTAAAATAAAACCGAGGCGGGAGCTAAAATGCTCGCGTTTTTCGCTCATTTAAAAACCTTATTATTATTTTCTCAATCAAGCGACTCTACCAGTGTTATACCGCGTATTTCAAGCTTTATAAGTTAAAGTTATATGGGTTTGTGTAAAGATTATTACGCAAATAATCTCTCGTCTACTCAGCAGAATATGCTACTATTTTTTCAAAATAACATTGAGAACACATTATGCTGTATATGATTTATTCAACAGACGTTGAAAATAGTTTGGAAGCACGTAAATCTGCTCGCCCTGCTCACTTAGCTCGCCTTCAAGAGTTAGACGATCAAAATCGTTTATTTACAGCAGGCCCACTACCAGCCATTGATAGCGAAGACCCTGCTGAAGCAGGTTTTACAGGTTCATTAGTGGTTGCTGAGTTTGATTCATTAGAAGCAGCAAGGGAATGGGCAGCAAACGACCCTTATATTGCAGCTGGCGTTTACGATAATTCAGTTGTAAAGCCATTTAAAAAGGTCTTTGGTTAATTTTTAACTAGAGTGAACTTTCCTGCTGCAATAATTCAGTGTTTGTTCACTGCTTGTTAACTAAGATCATCTCGTTAAATCACATAATTTAACGTTTTTACTTGAGTTTTAGTTACTTGGTTAATTAAACTAAATGGGTCTGGTTTAGGAGTTTCCCGTCATGCGCGTATTATTAGCCTTCAGTTTTAGCCTACTATTTGCACTTTCGAGCTTTCAAGCAGCTGCAAGTAACAAGCAAGCTGATGAGGTCAGTAAAAAGCAAGCAGTGTTGATTGCAAAAAAAGCGGAAGACGGTAGAACCCTCAAAATCACAGAGCAAGAAAAAGTATATACCGTTAGAATATTAAAAACGAACGGACACGTGGTCGATATCCATGTGAACAAAAAGACTGGCGAAGTGAAAAAGGATTAAAAATGCGAATTTTAGTAATTGAAGATGATTTACACTTGGCAGACAATTTACGTAATGCCCTTGAGAAAGAGCGCTACAGTGTAGATCTTTGTCACGATGGCGAAGCTGGTTTATTTCATATTACAGAATACCCTCTTGATATGGCAGTAGTCGATTTAGGCTTACCAAAAGTAGATGGCATTGAACTGATCACAAAAGCACGTGCACAAGGTATTACTATTCCTATCTTAATTTTAACGGCGCGTGACCGTTGGCAAGATAAAGTAGAAGGTTTAGATGCGGGCGCTGATGATTATCTTACTAAACCGTTTCATGTTGAAGAGTTAATTGCACGCTGTAACGCACTTATTCGCCGTAGTGCGGGTAAAGCAAACCCAGAAATGACCGCTGGTCCAATCAAAATTCATACTCGCTCTCAGCAAGTATGGGTAGATGACAGAGAGCTTAGCCTTACAGCATATGAATACAAAGTACTTGAGTACTTAATGGTTAACCCACAAAAAGTGATCTCTAAGTCAGAGCTAACTGAGCATATTTACGACCAAGACTTTGATCTTGACTCAAACGTAATTGAAGTATTCGTACTTCGTTTACGTAAAAAGCTTGACCCCGACGGTACACTAAATCCTGTAGAAACATTACGTGGTCGTGGTTACAGGCTTAAAAGTCAGTGGTAGCATCGCAAATACCGCTTAAAGTAAGACAAGGATTTATCCTTGTCTTTGTTTTATTAGTTGCCTTACCGATTTTGTTTTTCTCAATTGGTAAGGCTTATTACGCCTCCTTGGTCGAAGCGACCGAAAAAACGCTCGAAGCCCATTTATACTCACTTATTTCTGAAGTCGACTTTACAGAGCGCGGCATAGTGATGCCAAGCACCATTCTCACACCAGAACTCAACAGACTAAACTCAGATACTTACGCCATGATTTATCGTGGGGATTTACCTGTTTGGTACTCTGAATCAGCAACGAATATTAATTTTATTCCAGACGAATTCGAAGCCCCAGCTGGTTCAGCAGATTTTCGCCGTGTTGAATATAATAATGTGGTTTATTGGCAGCTTACCCTGACCGTTATTCTAGAAAACATAGATCAATCCGAACATGCACGGTTTATTTTGCTAAAACGTAATGATGCGCTACTAAGGCTAATGGATGGATTTAAACAAACATTGGTTAACTGGATGTATGTTATGGGCGTGGCAATCGCCGCATTAATGGCCATCGGTTTTGTTTGGAGCGCAAGACCCTTGCAACGTTTAGACAAAGAGATCAAATCTATTGAGTCTGGCGATAATCAGCAAATTAAAGGCCTTTACCCAGTTGAGCTACAAACAATTAAGGCAGATTTAAATTTATTACTTGAGTCGCAACAACGTCAAAAGGAGCGCTATCGTGCCTCGTTAAGCGATTTAGCACACGCGTTAAAAACCCCATTGGCTGTACTGAAGTCCAGCCCACTTGCTAATGATGCTGACGCTCAAGAGCAGTTAGATCGCATCAATGTGATGATCGAACATCAATTAAAGCGAGCCGCCACTGGTGCGTCTGACACATGGAAAAAACAGACTCTCGTGAAGCCCATTATTGATTCAATTTTGAGTGCCATGTCGAAGGTTTATCGTGACAAAGATATTATTTTTACTTGTGAAGTAACAGAGAAAGATTACTTCTTAGGTGACAAAACTGACTTAATGGAATTGTTAGGAAACCTAATTGATAATGCCTGTAAAGCATGCCGCTCACAAGTCGACATCAAAGTTTTGCAAAGTAAATCTTTGACAATCAGTATCAGTGATGATGGACCTGGCGTGCCCGTTGACAAGCGTGAATCATTATTAACAAGAGGCACCCGATTGGACACTTATGAAAGTGGTCATGGTGTTGGTATGGCTATCGTGTCGGACTTAGTAAACTCTTATAATGGCCACTTAACAATTGGTGACTCCGAAAAGCTTGGTGGTGCTGAGTTTATTTTAGAGTTTAACTATCGTGATAAAAAATAATATGAAACACCCGATATTGACAGTTTTTTTAGGATTTATATCATTTCAAGCATTCTCTATCGATGCTCAAGAGCAATGCACGTTACACGGCAATACACCTGCTCAAACAAAGCAATATATTCGTTGCTTAGATAAAGTCATTGCGGATTTGGAACGCGAACAAAAAATGTGGGTGAATAAACTGACTCTAGATCTGGAAAAGATAAAAGAAGATACAGGTAATAGCCAACTATTACCTATATTTTTACGCAGTGTAAAAAACCAAGCCAGCTACCAAGAGGATAGTTGCCGTTGGCGTTACTTACAGAAAATGCCAAATGCAACTAAGGCAGCTATCACCTACAAACAATGTGAAATCAACATACTTAATCAGCACCTAAGTGTGTTAAAGCGCCCATTAAAGTAAGAAGGCGCATCAGCGCCTTTTAGTCATCTAATTTAAGCTCTTCACCGTTTCCTAGTAAAGTTGCGAGCCAACGCCCTTCTTGGCTTGTTTCGAGGGCTATTTTAACTATCATAGTTAATGGTACGGATAACAGCATTCCAACTGTTCCCATCAACCAACCCCAAAAGATTAAAGACAAGAATACAACTAACGTTGATAAACCCAAACCTTTACCCATAAATTTAGGCTCAACGATGTTACCCATAACCGTATTTATTACTAGGTATCCACCCGCAATAACCCCAGCAACAAGCGGGCCTTGTGTTATTAAAGCTAATAATACCGCCGGTACGGCCGCAATAATCGACCCAATATTAGGGATATAATTGAGCATGAATGCCACAACCCCCCATAACACAAAGTAATCAACACCAAGTGCCCACAACATAGAACCAGCAAGCAGGCCGGTACCCAAACTTACTAACGTTTTTATCGCTAGATAAGAATTAATTGAATCTAAAAAACGATCAACTTGCTTCATTTTCATTTCAGGGTCATCTAATGCCATATGTACTTTTTTGCTTAGCATGGGCCCTTCAAACAGCATAAATACTACCGTGAGAATAATGAGAAACATATTTGCCATTACCCCACCAAGGCCAGTGAGCATATTTGTAGCCACATCAATCATTTTACCGGGGTCAAATAAAGAAATAATCTGCTCTTTATCAATCAGGATGTTATAGCTGGCAGCCACATTAACAACCCACACAAACTTTTCTTTTAACTGAGCTTTGTATTCAGGTAGGTTCTCTGAGAAATCTGTCATAGATTGGCCGACTAATCCGGCAAGGCTTATCCCCACACCTACAATCATCATCATGACGAAAATCACGGCAATAACCTTGGGAATACCATATTTGGCAAAAAAACGGATCAGAGGATTACATATAATGGCAATAAAAGCTGCCAAAACAAAAGGGATTACAATTACACTTGCAGCTTTAATACCTGCTAAAACAACAACTAAAGCAGCAAAGATAACTAAACTTTTATTTACACCAGTCAAACTCGACAAAATAAAATCCTTGTGAATTATTTTCTCCAGTGTAAGTCAAATAGACTCTAAAAGAAATCTCTACAGAACTGGCACAGTTAATGCCTACTTTGTACACATTATTTGAACAAACTATGACCTTAAGTTACCATTGAGCAGTCGTACTTAAAAGGAGCTAGGGATGACGCATTTATCAGAGCAAGAGTTGTCTTTTTTTAATAGCCTGTTTGAGGCTGAACAAAGTATTGATGACCCTATCAACACTAAAATGTCATTAAATCTCAACCTACCAGATAAACTGAGTGGATTGCTGAAAAATGCCAAGCTAACACTATTGGCAGAAGTAGGTATATACCAATTGTGGTTTCCATTAGAGTTCACGACAGATGAAAGAGGCCAATTAACGCCGGTTCTTAGCGCTCCCGAAGTAATTGATACAAAAGGAGTTGAAAGGAGTTGGCGGACACCCGACCTTGACCTGCAAACAGAAAAGTATGTTATTTTATCACTATCGAGTACTGGGCTACTATTACAACCAAAACATGCAGAGGCTGTCTTAGAGCAAGAAATTACACTTGCTTTTAACTTACCCAACCAAGAACATGTGATGATTAGAGCTAAACCAGTTAGAGCAACCAGCAAAGGCATTGCCGCTAAAATTATTAAAGTATGTGAAGGCCAAGATGCAATGCGTCAATACTTATTCGACATTCACAAACATCATCACGCAAAGTTATATGAACAAGGAAATATAACGACTGAACTCATCTAGTTGCATGACATGCTGCGCTTCGATAAGCTCGCTTTTTTGCAGCAAATCCAAATAAGGTATTTTATGAGTTATCCTATCGGAACCCCTGGTACACCTTGGAATGATGAAGACAAAAAAGCATGGCTTGCGCTTCAATCAGTAAAGCGTAGCTACTCAGATGATGTTGTATCACAGCTAGATTCTTTAACAGAAAAGTTCGATGTTGAACGCTATGGTACGCTTGACTATGACATTAATAGCTATCCACTTTTCATTTTAAAAAGCAAAAATTGGCTAAATAACAAACCATGCGTGTTAGTAACAGGTGGCGTACACGGTTATGAAACGAGTGGCGTGCACGGCGCATTAGCATTTGCCAAAAAAGCAGCTACCGATTACCTTTCACACTTTAATATTTTGATTGCACCTTGTATTAGCCCTTGGGGTTACGAAACTATTAACCGTTGGAATCCGACTGCAACTGATCCAAACCGCTCTTTTTATCAAAATAGTCCTGCGCAAGAATCAGCAGCAATCATGCAGTACCTAGCTGATAATTCAATTGCACCTTACGCACATATTGATCTCCATGAAACAACCGACACTGATAATAGCGAGTTTCGTCCAGCGCTTGCAGCCCGCGATGCCAAAACACATGACAATTGGAATATACCAGATGGATTTTATCTTGTAGCTGACAGCGAACGTCCTGAACATGCATTCCAAACGGCAATTATCAAATCAGTTGAAAAAGTTACCCACATCGCCCCAAGTGATGAGAATAATCAGTTGATTGGTGTGCCGCAAACTCAGTTTGGTGTGATTAATTACGAAGCAAAAAAGCTCGGCTTATGTATGGGCTTAACTGATGCAAAATTTGTTACAACAACTGAGGTTTACCCTGATAGCCCTCAAGCAAGTAGCGAAATTTGTGTCGATGCTCAAGTAGCGGCAATTACAGGTGCTCTTGACTACATTGTTAACAAAAAGTTATCCAACCTTTAAATACCAAACAATTAAATTATTCATTTAAAACAAAAAAGCAAAACAAAAACCCAGAAAAAAGCATAAAAATAGAATTTTTATGCTTTTTTTGAATTGTACAATAAATAGCTAGACAGGTTCTGTGAATTGTATAAAATTCGCGCTCTTTTTAATTCGAAAGGGAAGCAAATTGGAATTTAAGAATCACTATGGCAGTGTCAGTATCATCACTGAAGGTTCAATTATTATTGGACAATTTTCTGGTAATATAAACGCACGTTTAGTCAACAACTTCGCTACGGGTTTAAAAAAGCATGTCAGTGCTTTAGCTGGGCGTCCGTGGGCTTACATTAGTCATTCTACACACCTACTTGCAACGACTCCTGATGCAGAACGAAGTTTTGCCAATTTATTTCGCGCTTTACAGGGTACAAACTGTATTGCCACAGCATATATGTTCAGTTCTTCAATTGTACTTAATCAAATGAAACGTATCATTGCAGAAGCTGAAGCTCCAATACAAATTCTTGATTGTTTATTTGATGATTTGCAAAGCGCCAAAGCCTATGTTTTAAAACAACTTGAATTCGCTGAAATGGCTTGTTAACAAGCCATTTCGTCGTCTAATTTGTATTAATTTTTATAGAACTTTGTCTCTTTGGTTATCGCTATACTTGCATCTTCTAGTGCTTGAATATGAAAGCTAATTGGCGTTACCTTTGACTTTAATTCATACCCATCAGCAACCACGGTAACAGGCACCCTCTTCATTTGACCTGCATCAATCGTTATCGCTTCTGGCACCTGTAGGTTTGCTTCTTCTATACCAGTAATACCAATTGAATAGCTCAAACTATGCTGAGTTTTATTGATGATTGACAAAGTGTATGGGTTTTCAACCAGCCCTTCAAAGTTAACACGATACAAAGCATTACGGTCACGAATAACTGATGCTTCAATGGGCGTGCGCATAGCGACCCAAACAATCATAGCAACCACAAATAAGGCCGTTAAACCGCCATATCCAAGTAGTTTTAATCTAAATGGGTTTGTTGTTTTTCCTTCCATTTGCTTTTCTGAAGCGTACTTTATTAGCCCCTTTGGATAATTAAATTTTTCCATGGTACTGTCACACGCATCGATACATAAGCCGCAGTTTATGCATTCATATTGCAAGCCGTTGCGTATATCAATACCGGCTGGACATACTTCTACACACAGGTTACAGTCAACACAATCACCTAAGCCTAATTCCCTTGGATCAGCTTTACGTTTACGCGCACCACGAGATTCTCCTCGCTCTTGATCATAGGTGACTACCAGCGTGTCTTTATCAAACATCACAGACTGAAAACGTGAATATGGACATGCTACCGTACACATTTTTTCGCGCAGAAAACCGGCATTGCCATAGGTGCAAAATGCGAATAAGAAAACCCAAAAGCTAACAAGCCCTGACATATCAAGAGTGAATAAACTCATGTATAAAGACTTAGCAGGTATAAAATAAGCCATAAATGACATAGAAGTGAGTAAAGAGATGACAAGCCAAACAGCATGCTTGGTTATTTTCTTTTGCCACTTACTTGCTGACCAAGGGGATTTATCAAGTTTGATTCGTTGGTTACGGTTGCCTTCGACTTTATGTTCAACCCAAGTGAACATAAGCATCCAAATTGTTTGCGGGCAGGTATAGCCACACCAAACTCGGCCTAACCAGTTCGTCACAAAAAACAATGCAAAAGCACCTGTCATAAATAACATGGCTAAAATCATAAAATCTTGAGGCAACAGTGTTAACCCAAACAAGCTAAATTTTTGTGTTGCTACGTCGAGTAAGACGGCTTGACGCCCATCATACTGAATCCACGGAATGGCGATAAACGTCAACATCAGCACCCAGCCTAAGTAACGGCGGATACGTTGGAAGTGCCCTTTTTGCTCTCGGATATAAATCGGCCCTTCTTGGTTGTAGGGCTTGATGATTAAGTCTTGCTCTTTAATATCAAATTTCATTTTGCTACTTACTTCTATGTCGGTAATAACCTTACAGAGCAACTATCAGGCCAACTAAAAATAAAATTAAATAATTGATATTAAAGAATATTTTTACATTTAGGGCATTTAAAACCGCGAAATATCACGAACAACCGCGTTATTTCGCGAAATTACGTTTTATAGCCAGCTTTTTCATTTTTGATCTAAGAGTACTTTCGGGTAAACCAAGCAAAGTAGCAGCGCCATTTTCACCTGATATTTGGCCGTTACACCGCTTTAGTACCTCGCAAATATGCTGCTTTTGTACAGCAGCAAGCGAGACAACTTGCTCATTTGTTTGCTCGTTATTCAGAGGTGCAGAGAGTTGTAGCAAAGCTTGTTTTGATAAAATAGCTTCACGCTCGAGGATATTTTGTAGCTCACGAATATTGCCAGGCCAATCATAATTAGCCAACTTAGTGAGCGTTGCTTTGCTAAGCCCCTTTAGCTGTTTACCTAAGCGCTTGTTAAGCTGAGTGATTATGTTTGCCGCGAGAAGTGGAATGTCTTCCTTGCGCTCACGCAGCGCAGGAACACGAATAGGAAACACATTTAAGCGATAATACAAGTCCATTCGAAAGCTGCCCTGCTCAACCATTTGCCATAAGTTTCGATTAGTTGCGGCTAATACTCGGATATCGACTTTTAAGGTTTGGCTACCACCCACGCGCTCAAACTCTTGCTCTTGTAGCACGCGCAGTAACTTACTTTGCGCTTCTAATGGCAGCTCTGCCACTTCATCTAAAAATAGCGTGCCTTTATCAGCCAGTTCAAAACGCCCTTTTCTGCGCTCATTAGCACCTGTAAACGCCCCTTTCTCATGACCGAATAACTCTGATTCTATTAAATTTGCAGAAAACGCTGCGCAATTTACTTTAATAAATGGCTGCTCAGCGCGGCTACTTAAACGGTGTAGGTTTCTTGCCACCAGCTCTTTACCGGTGCCATTTTCACCTAAAATCAAAACCGTACTGTTCGTTTGACTCACTAGGGTTATTTGCTCAAGCATACTTTGAAACGAATGACTTTGCCCGACTAAACCCGACCCCTGCCAGTCTTCATTTAATTCAGAAATAAGATAGGCATTCTCAGCTTGTAATTGCTCAGATAAGTGCTGAACTTGGGCTAGAGCATCGCGCAATGCAACTTCAGTTTGTTGCTGTTTTGAGACATCGCGAAAAATCGCGACAGCACCAATCAAGGCGCCATTTTTGTAAACAGGTGTTGAAGTATATTCAACGGCAAAATAGCTACCATCTTTACGCCAGAATACCTCATCATTTACATGGCGGTGTTTACCATCAAACATGGTACAGTATATTTGGCATTCATCTGCAGGGTATGGTGAGCCATCTTTACGAGTATGGTGATGATATTGGTGAATTTTTTTACCTAGAAGTTCTTCTGCTTTCCAGCCAGTCATACGCTCAGCAGCTGGATTGACGAATACTGCATTACCCGATAAATCAAAGCCGTAGATGCCTTCACCTACAGCATTTAATAAAAGAGTTGGATCATTTAAAAATTCTTTAATCATAGCAAAACGTCTATTCGCGAAATATCACGAGACATTATCGCAACGAATAATCATTTAAACAAGCTATGAAAAAAGCCAAAAGAGCACTATAAAAATGCTCTTACTAATTAAAAAGTTACATCGCAGGAACTAAGCGGATTTCCCCTTGTGCTACTTGCAGATCGAGTGGCAACTTACTTAGTAAAGCTATTTTCGGGTCACTCGTATTAAGCTTGTAAACAGGATTGACCGCTAAAAACCCATTAATTACTTGCATGGCTTGATCATCAAGTAAACTTAAGTTCCCTTTAAAGCCAGCGGTATCTACATGGGTATCTAACAATTTTACATTACGTAAAAACACGGCTTTTTTCTCACTGTCATAAAAAGGGCTACCTTCTATTTGCAGCTTTAGCCGTACTGGGTATTTAAGTGCAAACGCATTAACAACAGCGCTTGAATCGGCACCTAACACAATAACATCACGTTTTTCGGGACCGACATTGACACTTAAATCGTTAACTGCAAATTCTACAGGTAAGCCCATTAATTTTATTTGTTCTTTAAATTTTGGTAGTTGGTTTGATAAAGCCGCTTCAATTTCTGAATTCGTGAATGAATAAACCGAAATGCCTTGCTCTGTGCTTTTACATGCCCCTAACAATAAGCAAGTTAAAAATAGTAAAATTCTCATAGTCTTCCCCGAAAAAAGCCGCTAGTAAGCGGCTTCATAAATAGTCGTTATTGTGCAAATATTGCTTTAAGCCTTGCTAGTGTGTCAGGTGAAACTGAACCTCCACTGACCGCTAAAAGCTGTTTTAAATAGTAATAAATATCTGCTTGCTCTCCACGGTGCTTATCATCAAGCATTGCTACTTGCTCTGTCATGCGTAGCTGACTATCGGCAGATTCTACACCAGCTAAAATTTCAATACGTGTTAGCAATTGCTGCGCGTTTAATACTGTTGTCAATGGCGTTTGGAACTGAGTAGGGATATCAGTATCGTCCTCAAGCGCTGTAAATAAAGCATCGAGCTTAGATTGCTCTGCTTGTTTACTCATTTGCGCTGTTTTTGCATTAATTGCCGCCTCTAACCGAGTAACACGAGTTGATAACGCTTTCGAATAATCAAGCCCTGCAAGCTTAGCAGCTAAGTCTTTAAGCTGAGCAAGATGTACCACTGTTTCAAGTGCAGATTCAAGCTCAGTTAACAGCTCTGCGACAACTTCGTCATTTTGTTGCTGCACTTGCTTTTGCTGTTCAAACTCAGCACTGCGCTTGGCAAATGTTTCGTCATTAACACGTCTAAATTGCTGCCATAAAGTGTTTTCTGCTTTCATTCCTGCAAAGCCAATCGTTTGCCAAGTTTGTTGAAGTGCTTTGAGCTCTTGGCACGCTGATGCTAAATCATCGCTTTGAGATAACTGTGTTGCTTGCTCTACCAGCGCTGCTTTTTGCTCAGCATTTACTTTATGAAACGCCACTAGCTGAGCTTGCACTTGTGACTGCGCCGCTTTGAATTGTGCTTGCAACTCACGATACGTTTTAGGGTCAACATTACCAGCAGAACGCCATGCTTTAGCAATCCGATTAAATTTACTTTCAAACTGCTTCCAATCAAACTCATCAGACTGAGTATCCTGCTCATTTAGCTGTTGCATTTGCGTGATAATATCAACACGCTGTGATTTAGCTTGCTCACGTTGTTGCTCTTGCTCAGCGAAATATTCACGACACGGCGCAAACAGTAACTCTACTAGCTGATCAAATTGTTCACCTTGGCGTTTCTCTTCTTCTGTATCAAGACGCCCTAACTCATTCCAACGTCGACGTAACTGTTTAACTTGCTCTGCACGCTGTTTAGGGTCAGTACATTCTGTTGCCGCTAATTCACTTACTTCTTTAAGTAGTGCTTCACGCTTTGGCGCAGATGCGTATTTTTGCCAATCTTTCGCTTCCGCTAATTGTGATTCAAGGTCAGATTTAAGTGAATCAAGTGGTTGCCTATATGACTCGCTGAGTGTGTCATATAGCTCTTCAAAGCCTTTAAAAACACCAAACGCAATATTAAAACGGCCTTGTTCAATCAAACGTTTAACATCTCGTGCTTTTCTCTTAGCTGCTTGCTGGTTTTTAGCAAGTTTAGTCGCAAGTGGCGCCATCGCTTCTTGCCACATGTTGACACGTTCTGTTAGTGCCGCATTTAAACTACCTTGTAATCGCGTAGGGATCTTAGACAATTTTTGACGAGCATTTTTTTGCTCTGTTTTAAACTCTCGCTGCAGCTCATCAAACAGTGCTTCATCACCACTTGGTTCAATCGCAGATAAGGTTTCAAACGCTTGTTTGTATTCAGCTATCGAAGTAACAAGTGTTGGTAATTGCTCTACCTGCTCAAACAAATTCTCTAAGCGTTTTTTAACATCTCGAACATTTTGGTTATCAGTTAGTTTTGTCTCAGTAAGTGCCTCTTTTGCTTGTGCAACTTTCGCCTCTAGCCAATCTTGTTGGATTTGTTCAGGCTCTTCCATCCCAAGCTGTAGAGCATTCTCAATTTCTTCTGATAACGCTTCAAGTGTTGCCAGTGCAAGTACTTGACGTTGCTGCTCCAATAATAATTGTTGAGCAATTTCATATTCATTACGAAGCGAAGCCAGGTGAACATCTAACTTTTGAGTGATCGCTATGTATTTTTTATCAAGCGCTTTAACTTGTTCTTCATTCAACCACTTAAGTTCAATCGCTTGCCATTGCTGTAACAAATCAGCATGTTGTTGAGATACCAGTTGAAAATCAGTTTTATCACGTAATGCATTCAGTTTCGCCAACACAACACGTGTGTCTGCCTCCACCTTAGCCGGCATTTCAACAGCTAAACGCTCATTTTCAAGATGGGTGTTTAGCTGCTGCTGAGCTTGTCCTTTGGCATGCTTTAATAATGGTTTAGCCAATTGATGATTGATTACCAACTCAACAAGCTGAGCTTGTAATTCTTCGCTGCCTTCTTTAAATGCTTTATCAATCAAGTTAGCATTGGCTAAACGCTTTAATAATTTAACCCGAACCTGAATTTCTTTTTCTGCAAATGCTAACTTCTCAAGTGTTTTAACTGGTGCATAACGCTCGATAAATTCATTTTTAATATTGGCATCTAATTGGCCATCTGTGCTTAAAACAGCTTGATTGATATGGTGCTCTGCTAGCTCTTTCAGAGCTTGATCTTGCTTATAAACCTGCCACCATAAAACAATATCATTCACTTTATTCAAGGCTTTTTTACGGATTTCAGCAGAACTGTCTTCAAGTGCAATACTGTTTAAGATATTAGCATCACGTTCTCTATCAAGGCGCTCAACGGCTGCCAAACGAATTTGGTTTTTAGGGTGCTTCCATTTTGGAGTAAACAGGTGTTTAAAGATCATTTTCACTAAACCTAGCTATTTCATTTTCTGATGCGAATTCTTTTTGCAATTGAGCTTTGCTCTTTTGCACCATTTCACCATTTTCACCAATGGTAAATTGCTCATTGGTTTGCGAAACTTTAGCTTGGTAAAGCATCACGAGCTGAACGGTTTGTTGTTTTTGCTCTTCAGTTAATGGCGTGCCATCAGGCCACTTGCCTGTTGAGGCGCCGTACTGGAGACGCTCAAATACGTCTGGGGTGATATTTTTAACTATCTGATCAATATTCATGTTACTTTTTCTTTTTCAAAACTACTAAATAGATGCGGCTTACGATATACCAAACAAAACCTACAGCCATTGCCGCTGCATAGGCATACCACTCAAGAGACTTTGCTTCGGGGTGCATAAAGTAATAACAAAAAAAGCCCCCTAAAAATAAAATCAGCGCGAGGAAAGAGTGATTCATAAACTTTTGTTGTTTACGAATGCGCGTTTCTTTTTGCATTTGTTGCATTTGTTCATTGCTAAGATCGGTAACTTGGCATTCACAATGCGGACATTGCTTATGTTTATCAGATATTGATTTTGCACACTGCGGGCAACTAATAATCGCCATATCTTTCTCCATACTACGCATAAAAAAGGCGCCTTTAGGCGCCCTTTATTGTACTCGTTTTATGAGCCGATGTCTTATTTGAATTTCATTCAATTATGAAGATTCGAAAACTACAATCATCAAACTCGTCTAAAAATACATTTTATTCTTTTTCTTTAGCCTTTTGTGCTAAACGCTTTTCCCAGAAGATCGCATTTTTGATGCCTAACTTAACTGGATCAAAGGTAATTTCACCACCCGCTTTCTTTTGATCTTCATAATCACGTAAACAGTTAAGTGCAGGTTTTGCGACAAAGAAGATAGCTAAAATACCAACAATATTAATCCAAGCCATTAAGCCAACACCAATATCACCAATAGCCCAAATATAGCCAGAGTTATTTACCATACCGTAAGCAACCATGAACATGATAACCACTTTAACAACAACTAACGGAATGCTACCTTTAAAGTAACGATTTAAATACGCTACATTGGTTTCTGCAATATAGTAATAAGCAAGGATTGTAGTAAACGCGAAGAAGAACAACGCAATACCAACAAATGCTTCACCAAAGCCGCCAAATACGCTAAATAGTGCCATTTGGGTAAAGGCTGCTGAACCTACTTCCGTTGCTGCATCAACGTTTTGCACTATGAATTGACCTGCAGGTAACTCACCCACAATATTATACTGCTTCGTGATAAGGATCATTAACGCTGTTGCAGTACACACAAAGATTGTGTCCACGTAAACAGAAAATGCTTGCACTAAGCCCTGTTGAGCTGGGTGATCAACTTCTGCGGCAGATGCTGCATGAGGGCCTGTACCTTGACCTGCTTCGTTTGAGTAAATCCCACGCTTTACACCCCAACCAATTGCCGCACCAAAGCCAGCTTGAGCTGTGAATGCATCAGATAAAATCATTGAAAAAATACCCGGTACTTTATCCAAATTTATAAATACTACGATTAGGGCTAGTACGATGTAACCTAATGCCATAAATGGCACTACAATTTGTGTGAAGTTAGCAATACGCTTAATACCGCCGAAGATAATAAACGCAAGCACGATTAGGATGATAGCCAGCGCCACTAATTTGAAGCTACCCACTTCGCCAAAGCTGGTGCTAACCAGTGTACCTTCACCAAATACTTGCGTAAATGCATTACCTACCGCATTTGCTTGTACGCCAGGTAAAAATACGCCACAGGCAACAATGGCTGATACAGCAAATAATACAGCTAACCATTTTTGCTTTAAGCAACGGTCAAAATAATACGCTGGACCGCCTCGATATTGACCATCTTCTTCAGATTTATAAATTTGCCCAAGGGTAGACTCTGCATAGGCTGTACTTGCTCCTAAAAATGCCACCACCCACATCCAGAAAATAGCACCAGGTCCACCAAAGCCAATTGCCGCAGCAACCCCAGCAATATTACCCACACCAACACGGCCAGATAATGAAACAGCTAGCGCCTGGAATGATGAAATACCGGTATCTGAGTTATTGGAGCTTAGCAATAACTTACACATTTCTTTGAAATGTCTAACTTGAGCGAAACGGGTTAAAACGGAATAAAATAGACCTGCACCTAGACATAAATAAATGAGTGCATTACTCCAGATTATGTCATTGACGGCACTTACAAGAGCTTCCATGGATATCCTCTATGATGATATTTTTTATTGTTAGTTACGATACTCTGCGTGAGCTTGTGAGAATACGCGACATATATGTGTGAGAAATATTAATAAAACTTAATAACGTCTCAGCGAAACGTATTGAATATTAACTTAAACACCCCATCTTTGTTAACAGTTAATTTTCAAAATGACGTGTACGTGACATTAATTAACATTCATTGTGCCATTCGTAAGCATCGCTGAAACTCTTATCACTAGATACAATTACGGGCATCAGTTTTGCTGATGCCCGTAATGTGCGTTATCTTAGTTTATCGACCACGTTCACGATGGCCGCTAACGTATCTTGACCAAATTGATACGAACGGCGGTCTGACCAACCGTAATCAGGATCTGGTAAATCATCGTTATCTTTAAATGGCATCTCTACCGTATACGCTAATGCATTAAATTCATGGGCAACAGCCGAAGAACCTACCGTTAAGTTAGCCTGGCCCGGCTCATCTTTTGGATAACCATGCTCGTCTTGGAACTCTGGCGTCACAGTTAAAAGCGCGGCTTTAAAGCTATCTTCTAACTCTTTTAAGCGATCATCGTAGCCTGGGATACCTTCACTACCGGCAACAAAGTTATAAGGGATCGCTTCGTCACCATGAATATCCAAGTGCATATCAAGGCCCGTTTCGCGCATCTTGTTGAGCACCAAGAATACTTCTGGGCTATTTTCCATGCTCGGTGTTTGCCACTCACGGTTTAAGTTAACGCCTTTCGCGTTTGTACGAAGGTGACCACGCACACTGCCATCAGGGTTCATGTTCGGCACGATATAAAATACTGCTTTAGACAAGAGTGCTGCAGCATGTGGGTCTTCATCGTCAAGTAGTTTATGAAGTAAACCTTCAACATACCACTCAGCCATTGTTTCACCTGGGTGTTGGCGTGCAGTGACCCAAATGATCTTTTTATCATCACTTGGGATACCCACACGCAATACACTCATGTCGCGACCATCAAGTGTTTCACCTAACGTTTCTAGTTCACATGCATGCTGGCTTTGTGCCCATGCAAGTAAATCTAAGTGACGGTCATAGCTATATGGGGCAAAGTAAGCAAAGTACATGCTGCCACATTCAGGTTCAACTTCAAAAGATAGCGTGCCATCGGCATACTCAGAAGGAACACGGAACCACGTTTGACGGTCGTATGATGCAACAGCGTGATAACCTTCCCAGCCATCAGGATACGCTGAGTTTTTTAGGTTATTTATGTGTAATTTATGGTTTTGAAACGGTGTTGTTTCAAGACGAAAGTGAAACCACTGGAAAAAATCAGACTGATTGTCTTTATTAATTTCTAATTGAATATTCAGTGGATCAACGGCTTCAATAACCTTGATATTACCACTGTCAAAATTGCTGGTGATTTTCATTCTATAAACCTATTGGTTAAAAATAATTCTTAGCTATTCGCTTGTTAGTTAAGAATTAAGTCAACGCTCTTGTGTAGAACGTTTTGTTAGTAATATGATGTAGACGTAGCACAGCCTATCACATGCAGAAAATTTGCAAACACTTTCACGACTAAAAAAGCCAGCATAATGCTGGCTTCTAGATTCTTTAATATTTAGCTATTAGCGAGGTAAGCTTGGGAAAGTTACTTCAGCCATGTCACGCATACAACGTACAACCTGACAGCTATAACCAAACTCATTATCGTACCAAACGTAAAGCACAACACGATTGTCATCTACGATTGTTGCTTGTGAGTCAACAACACCTGCGTAACGGCTACCCACTAAGTCTGTAGAGACGATTTCAGTTGAGGCTGTGTAATCGATTTGGTCACGAAGATCAGAGTAAAGTGCTGTTTCACGTAAGAACGCATTGAGTTCTTCAACAGTTGTACCTTTTTCAAGGTTTAAGTTCAAGATAGCCATTGATACGTTTGGTGTAGGAACACGGATTGCATTACCAGTTAGTTTACCTTCAAGCTCAGGTAACGCTTTAGAAACCGCTTTTGCAGCACCCGTTGACGTGATAACCATGTTAAGTGCAGCAGCACGACCTCGACGCTCAGCTTTGTGGTAGTTATCAATTAAGTTTTGGTCATTTGTGTATGAGTGAACAGTTTCAACGTGACCGTTCTTGATACCAAACTTATCGTTAAGCGCTTTTAATGTCGGTGTAATAGCATTGGTAGTACAACTTGCTGCACACACAATTTTATCTTCAGGTTTGATATCTTGGTTGTTTACACCGTATACGATGTTTTTAATATTGCCTTTAGCAGGTGCAGTTAATAATACTTTTGCAGCGCCTTTCGCTTCTAAATGCTGACCAAGGCCGGCTTCGTCTTTCCAGATACCTGTGTTATCAACAACAAGTGCATTGTCGATGCCGTAAGCTGTGTAATCAACTTCGCTTGGTGAGTTAGCGTAGATAACTTGGATGTAACTACCGTTAGCTTTAATTGCATTACGCTCTTTATCAATGGTGATAGAGCCATTGAATGGACCGTGAATAGAGTCACGACGCAGTAAGCTTGCGCGCTTTTCTAGGTCGCCGTCTTTACCGCCACGTACGACGATCGCACGTAAACGTAAATCAGCATAAGGGCCTGATTTCTCAATTAATAGACGCGCTAATAAACGACCGATACGACCGAAGCCATATAACACAACATCACGCGGCTCTTTACGCTCTGCATTAGCGATTTCTGCCAACTCGTCAGTTAGGTACTCTTCAACTGAACGACCTTTAGCTGCATCATTAAATAAATAACCATACGCTAGTTTACCAATATCGATACGTGCTGAGTTTAAGTCCATTTTGCTAATCGCTTCAAGAAATGGGAAGCTTTCACGTAAACGTAGTTTTGTACCTTCAAACTGAGCAACGGTCTTATGTGCTTTGATGATATCGATTGTACTGGCATTAACGAGAGGACGGCCATATACAGCAATTTCGATACCACGACTACGGTAAAGCTTACCAATAATTGGTTGCATGCTTTCTGCGTAGTCTTGACGTTCTTGCCAGCTGCTTGTGTATTCTAACTCGTGAGATGAGGTCATTTTTTTTACCTAATTAAACAATTTTGAACGGATAGCCATAAAAATGCACTGTGATTTGAGAGCAGCACATCTCTGGCAGGAGTATTCTAATTTAAACTCAGATGATTCTCCACTGTTACAGATCAATTCATTGCGCTAGAATAAAGTAGTATTTATTAACTTGAGGTTAAGGAATGTTATTAAGAGCAAGCCTGCTGCTTGGTTTATTGGCATTAACTGGGTGTGAAGATCCGCTAACACTGGCCAAAGTGTGTGAAGAAACCCCTGGCTTTTGTAGTGATCTAAATAAAGATAGCCACTGTAAAGAGCAACGCAAAGACGTCATCATGCAACGTTATATTGAATATAAGTCGCCTACCGATGAAAATAAGTATCAGCTTTTAAAAGGCTTTGAAAAGTATGACCAATGCGTGTCGTTAGCCGCAAAGATTGAGCATATAAAACTTAAAGAAAAAACAACCTCACGCGTTGAAGGCCACTTGACGAGCATTAAGGAAATGACCCGTATCTTCCAGGATACTAAAGATACCAAACACCCAGGCCTTCTTTACTATCACTGGTCACGCAATAATGACCAATCGGCGTTAACCAAGTTGCTTGCTTTAGAAAATGATAAAAGTGTCACTGAAAATGCTGAAATGCAATTTTTCCTTGCCAGTTATTATGTAAAGTTTGATGATGAAAAAACCATCGACTTGCTTTACAAAACACTAGAACTCAATAAAGCAGACGAAACCCCAAATTCTGAGATCTACCCAACTTTAGTCAGCTTGTTTTATAAACATGAGAAATACAAACACGCATATACTTTCGCACGGGTTGCACAGTTATCTGGCTACGAAAATGTTGATATTTTACCAATCGAACATAAGTTAACAGCCTCAGGTAAGAGCCTAGATAGCTTAGATGATTTAGCACAACAAACCTACGACAGTATCCAAGCAGGTAAGTTTGTGTCCCCTCGTGACTTTTAAACTGCAAAAAGAAATAAAAAAGGCAGCTAACGCTGCCTTTTTTCATTTTGATTTGCTTGTGCCAACTTCAACGCGAGTTTTTAACTTCTGACCGGGTCTAAAAGTTACTACTCGGCGTGCCGAAATAGGGATATCTTCGCCTGTTTTCGGATTACGGCCTGGACGTTCTTTCTTATCTCGAAGATCAAAGTTACCAAATCCAGAGAGCTTAACCTGCTCACCTTTTTCTAGCGCTGAGCGGATTTCTTCAAAAAACGCTTCAACTAAATCTTTGGCATCTTTCTTATTAATCCCGAGTTTTTCAAATAGGTGTTCAGCTATGTCGGCTTTAGTAAGCGCCATATCTAGTCCCTCAACGATGCGTTAAATTGTTCGGCCAGTGCGGCCACCACATTATCAACTACCTGATTGATATCTTTCTCTTCGAGCGTTCTATCAACCGCTTGTAGTGTTAGAGCAATCGCCAAACTCTTATAATTTGGCTCAATACCTTTGCCCTTATACACATCGAATAAGTTTAGGTCAACCAATTGATTTCCGCCAACTTTTTCTATGACATTTAAAATATCGCCAGATTTTACGTGATCTTCCACTAAAATCGCGATATCACGGCGGTTTGACGGGAATTTCGACACAGCCACAGCTTCTGGTAATTTTCTTTTTTCTAATGCAGACATTTCGATTTCAAACACAAATGCTGTGTTATTGATATCTAGTGACTTTTGCACTTGTGGGTGCACTGCACCAAAGAAGCCTACTTTTTTACCATTAACATAAATAACCGCTGATTGGCCTGGGTGTAAGCCATCAGACTGCTCTGCTTTTATCTCAAAACGTGATGAATCGTTGCTAATCGCTAAAAGTGCTTCAACATCACCTTTTAAATCATAAAAATCAACGCTACGTTTTTCTTGAACCCAATGTTCACCGTGAGCAAGACCAGAGATAACACCTCCGATCACAGCAACTTGGTTTACACCATTCTCAGCATTCTCGTCGCGTAAGAATTTTAAACCATGCTCAAATAAACGTACACGGGGTTGCTGACGGTTTTGGTTATACACTAATGATGCTAATAAACCCGGCATTAAGCTGACACGCATAGCTGACATTTCAACTGAAATTGGGTGTGGCAATACAAGTGCATCACTTTGCGGGTGTAAAATTGCTTGTGCTTTTGGATCAACGAAGCTGTAGGTAATTGCTTCTTGGTAACCACGTGTAACAAGCGTATTACGGAATTTAGTGACCGCAACATGCGACTCATCATGGTTAGTCATTTTTAACTTAGCAGTTGGTGCAACGTTAGGAATGCTGTTATAGCCGTAAACACGCGCAACTTCTTCAATTAAATCTTCTTCAATACGAATATCAAAGCGATAGCTAGGTACGTCAGCGCTCCATACGCCATCAACAATTTTTACGTCTAAACCTAAACGCGTTAGGATGTCAGTGACTTTTGCATCATCAATATGGTGGCCAATTACGCGGTCTAAACGCTCACGACGTAAACGTACCTCTGTCACTTTTGGTAATTTGTCAGTTGCGACGGCTTCAACAACAGGGCCTGCTTCACCGCCAACAATCTCAAGAAGTAATGCTGTCGCACGTTCCATTGCATCTTTTTGCAGCGCAAAATCTACACCACGCTCGTAGCGATGTGATGCATCTGTGTGTAAACCGTAGCTACGTGCTTGACCCGCAATAGCGACAGGGTTGAAGAATGCACTTTCTAATAAAATGTCTGATGTTGCTTCAGTTACACCAGACTTTTCACCACCAAAAATACCCGCGATAGCAAGCGCTTTGTTGTGATCAGCAATCACAAGCGTAGACTCGTTTAGTTTAGCTGTGTTGCCGTCAAGCAGAACTAACTCTTCACCCGCGTTTGCGCTACGTACTTTAATACCACCTTCAATCGCATTTAAATCAAATGCGTGCATTGGGTGACCTAGCTCTAATAACACGTAGTTTGTTACATCAACAACAGGGTCAATTGAACGAATTCCACTGCGACGAAGCTTTTCTACCATCCAAAGCGGTGTTTCTGCCTCAAGGTTAATACCTTTGATTACACGGCCTAAATAACGAGGGCACGCTTCATCATTGACAAGCTCAATTGATACTTTGTCATCAATCGTTGCAGCAACTGGTGCAATTTCAAGTGTATTCACATCAACACTGTTAAGTACGCCCACTTCACGCGCTAGACCTTTAATACCTAGACAATCACCACGGTTTGGTGTTAAGTCAACATCAATAATGTTGTCATCAAGGCTTAAGTATTCACGTAAGTCTGTGCCGACTGGTGCATCACTTGGTAATTCCATGATGCCATCGCCTTCTTCGCTGATACCTAATTCAACGAATGCGCACAGCATACCGTGTGAAGGTTGACCACGAAGTTTGGCTTTTTTGATTTTGAAGTCGCCAGGTAATACAGCGCCAACAGTCGCAACCGCTACTTTTAAACCTTGGCGACAGTTAGGTGCACCACACACGATATCAAGTAGCTCATCACCACCTACGTTTATTTTCGTTACACGTAATTTATCAGCGTCAGGGTGTTGACCACATTCAACCACTTCACCAACAACAACGCCTGTGAACTCAGCCGCTGCAGGCTCAACACCGTCAACTTCAAGACCAGCCATTGATAACTGTTCCGAAAGAGCCTGTGTGTCGATTGCTGGGTTAACCCACTCTCTTAACCACTTTTCACTAAATTTCATTTTATATCTTCACTCTTAACGGAACTGGTTTAGGAATTTTAAATCGTTTTCGAAAAATGCACGTAAGTCGTTTACGCCGTAACGCAACATAGTCAAGCGCTCAACACCCATACCGAATGCAAAGCCTGTGTATTTTTCTGGATCAATACCCACTGATTTAAGAACGTTAGGGTGAACCATGCCACAGCCTAATACCTCTAACCACTTGCCGTTTTTACCCATAACATCAACCTCAGCTGATGGCTCGGTAAATGGGAAGTAAGAAGGACGGAAACGAATTTCCATGTCTTCTTCAAAGAAGTTACGTAAGAAGTCGTGCAGAATACCTTTTAACTCAGTGAAGCTTACATCTGTATCAACCATTAAACCTTCCACTTGGTGGAACATTGGCGTGTGTGTTTGGTCGTAATCGTTACGATAAACACGACCTGGAGAGATGATACGCAGTGGTGGCTGCTCAGTTTCCATGGTACGGATTTGTACACCACTGGTTTGTGTACGTAACACAAGCTTAGGGTTGAAATAGAAAGTATCGTGATCAGCACGTGCTGGGTGATGCTCAGGAATATTTAGCGCATCGAAGTTATGAAAATCATCTTCAACTTCAGGACCTGATTTAACCGCAAAACCTAGCTCACCAAAAAAGCTTTCAATACGTTCAATAGTACGAGTTACTGGGTGTAAGCCACCTGTTGGCATAACACGACCTGGTAAAGTTACGTCGATTGTTTCTGCCGCTAGTTTCTCTTCAAGAGCCTTACTTGCTAGTAACTCACGCTTTTCGTTAATGGCTGTTTGTACTTCTTGTTTTGCTTGGTTAATCACTTGACCCGCTTCTTTACGCTCTTCAGGAGCAATCTTGCCTAGCGTTTTAAGTAAGTTGGTGATTTCACCTTTTTTACCAAGGTAATTAACCCTGATATCTTCTAATTGCGCGATTTCATTCGCACTGGCTACAGCCTCGAGTGCTTGCGCTAAAATATTTTCTAAGTTCATTGAGTACCTGGTCTTTCACAGAAGGATTTTGTAATAGCTAATGATAACTGAAAGCAAGGACTAGATTCTAGCCCTACTAAAGCTTTAACGTTGATTTTATAAAAGGAATTGTTAATTTTCTTTGCGCAGCCATAGAGGCATGGTCAAGTTTATCTAAAACATCGAGTAGTGCGCGCATATCGCGGCTTAGTCGCGTTAATAAAAAGCGCGCACATTCGTCGGTCAGTTCAAGACCACGCATGTGAGCACGGCGTACAAGTGCTTCAGCTTTGTCATCGTCACTCATTGAGCGTATTTGCAATGTCGTGCCCCATTTCAAACGCGATACAAGATCAGGTAGATTGATATGCAGCATATCAGGTAATAGATCGGCAGTGACAACCAAGTATTTACCTGGCTCGTTAAAGCGATTGAAAAAGTTAAATAAGCCTTTTTCCCACGCATCATTACCAGCCACTAAATGAACGTCATCGATACATAAAACATCAAGAGTCTCCAAGCCATCAAGAACCATAGGCCCGTAATCAATCACCTCTCTCATAGACAGTAACATCGTTGACAAACCACGTTCTTGGGCGTCAATACAGGTTGCGTACAACAAGTGAGACTTTCCAGAATCACCTAAACCACATAAATAAGTATATTGGAATTTACTGCTTAGTTTTGTAAATGCATCTTTAAGATGACTAACCTCAAGAGAATTTTCGCCACCAAAATAAGACGTAAACGTTTCATCATCAGGTAACGTAACCGGCAGTGCCATTTGCATAGGATCTTGCACTAGAATTAAAGCCCCTGCCACTGATATTCAAGTTCATCTTGATTAATGATTTGATAGAAATCTCGAGGGTCCTGATAGGCTTTAAAGGCACTATCAAGTTCTAATGCTTTTCTAAAATCGTTCATACTGCCTGTGTGATTAACATGGAATTGCACCATATCAGGTGTACGTAGCAAAATTTCTACACGGGTAACAACACTCAAAGTTGCTAATCGACGTTTTGCAAGTTCAATATCAACAAAATTATTAATACCCTTTAAATAAAATTTTGCTGATGCAAGTTGGCCAATCGTAGTTGGGTCTATCGCATACTCTAATGCTAAGCCTGAGGCTAAACTATCAACCATATCAGCAACAATCTGTTGCTTATCACCTACCAGACGATTAGTTTCGAAAAGATCGTCATTTGTAAAACGCCAATCAAGGATCCACGTTTCTGAATCTTGTTGTTGATACATTCTTGCAGTAATACTTCGCTCTGCACTATAACGACTCGACGCACGCTCTACTGGCTCAGAAAAGTTACCCCATACCTCAGGAATACCAACAATTGAGCGGTCTTGTAGATCAAGTAAAGGGACAACGACTGCTAAACCACGCTCACCTGCTTTATCGTAAATTAGCTGTTCAAGTTGCGGGTAGGATTCCTGTGTTACCAGCTCCCGACGCCAGTTATCTTCTATTGCAAGCCAAATAGCGACTAAAGGACGACGCGTGCCCCATAATGGCAAGCCAAGCTCCTTAATCAGCGCATTAATTTTGTTCGCTTCAAACTTAACGACCAGATTTAAACTACCATCTGCTTTTTCGTCGTATTCGAACTTGAGCATGTAATCTGATATGTCACGAGTACGCTGTTTAGCAACAGGATTTTGATCTGCAGTTGTATCACCACTGACCTTTACCAACACATTGAGCAGTGCTTCACGACTGGCAGCTAAGCGAGCATCACGTGATTTATCTGCAACTTTAAGGGTATCTTGATATAGATTAGTCACCTCAACAGCAAAAGTTGAAGCACTCGAAAAAAATAATAATAAACAAATAAGTAATCTAGACACAGGCCATTAGTTCTTGCTTTTAAACTGTTTTGATCCTAAATCAAAGCCATAAACAAAGCAAAGTTAATTTAATGAACGCCAGCTGACAAGTTCGTCGCCACGCTTAGAGAAGTTGTTGCGAGTGTGCCTTAAGAGTCAGAGAAAATAGCGCGCACGATGTAAAATCGCGACCACATACGAAAAAACCCGTTGCATTGCTGCAACGGGTTTCTCTAATTGGAGCCATGGTGCGCTACGCAGTAGGATGTCCTACTTTCACATGGCGAATTCCACACTACGCCTACAAGGATAGAAGTAGTAGGGTCTTGGTTGGGTGTTTTATTTTTCTACAGGCAACAAAAAACCCGACTCTTTCGAATCGGGTTTCTCTAATTAGGAGCCATGGTGCGCTACGCAGTAGGATGT